>CBDFMU010000027.1:0-291913 GCA_965249785.1 Saprospiraceae bacterium
AAAGCGGGCGTAATAGAAATATTGAATCCGCCGTAGGCATAGAGCAACGTTGGGTTAGTCCCATCGTAAGCAATATTCTTTTTGCGGGTAATAAACATCGGCACCTGCGTCCCGTCTTTGCTGGTGTACCAAACCTGTTCGGTGGTGTAGGCATCGGGGTTGAAATCAACCTTCGGAGCCTTGAATACCTTAGTTTCCAGCGTGTTCATATCCAGCGAATAGATGGTCGTGGGCCGCAAAAACGAGGTGAACGCGAAGAAGGCCATCTGCTCTGTTTTCTTGCCACTTACACCACCGACGGTGCCGATTTCGGGCAGTTGCACTTCTTTCAGCAATTTGCCTTGCAAATCAAAGACCCGCAGCGAACTGGACGCATTATGCAGGTAGGAACACACGATTTTGCCCCCGCACAAAACCGCACTTTGCAGCACCGCAGTGGTATCTTCCGGGATAATAGTCTGCCAATTCGCCTCTTCCGGGTGTTCCGTATTGACCAACAAAAGACGCTGATTCGGTGCGTGGTTATTGGTGATGATCAGCAGTTTATCGTCAATGTTATCGATCACGCCAAAGTCTTTTTCAAAGGTGCTGACGATGGGCGTAAACGTTTTCTGTTTCTTACTTAAATCTTTGAAAAACAGCATATTGCCGCTGGTACTTTCGCTGCCGGAAACGCAGAGAAAACGCTCGTCCTTCGGTCGTGGAGCCGCCAAACATCCGGTCGGCGTGCTGTGGATCACTGTACACCAGTTGGTCAGCGGACTGGGGCGTACCGAGTTTGTGAAACCATACAGCACCAAACTGGTTGGCCGCTTTGAGTTCGTCGCCTTTGGTAGGCGTTGGGTAGCGGGTATAATGGAAACCATCGGCCAGCCAGCCAATGCCAGTAAATTTCGCCCATTCAATCTGGTCGGGCAACAGTTGTCCGGTTTTCAAGTCTTTTACAACGATAGTGCGCCAGTCGGAGCCACCTTTCGAGATGGTGTAAGCCAGGTAATGCCCGTCCTTCGAGAAGTCATACTCGCCCAGCGAAACCGTGCCGTCGGCACTGAATGTGTTGGGATCGAGCACCATTTTAGGGCGTGCTGTTCAGGTCGTCCTGCACGTACAGCACGCTCTGGTTTTGCAGGCCATCATTTTTGAAAAAATAATATTTGCCCGCCTCTTTGAACGGGGGTACCGTATTTTTCAAAGTTAAATATCTGTTCTACCCGTTGTTTTATATTAGCCCGGTAAGGAATCTGTTCCAGATAACCGTGGGTGACGATATTTTGTTTGGCCACCCAATCCTTCGTTTCCGCGCTCTGGTCATCTTCCAGCCAACGGTAGGGATCGCTGATTTTTTGGGTAAAATATTGATCGGTAACGGTCGTGTCTTTGCGGCTAAATGGATAGGTCACCGGGATTTTTTTGAAACTCATGGAAGATGTAGCGGACGGCGAGTGGCCGGTGCAAGCGATAACCGTAACGACAGGCAGGAGGAAGAGCAGCAGTTTCATGAATAAACGAATTGATTCAAAGTAGTGTGGAAAAGTACTGGCCAATGCCCGGCGCAGCCTTATTTTTGCAGCGAAGGAAGGCAAAATCAAAGTATTCCGTTTTCGGTTGACCCATCCTGCGCTATTTTTTATACCAAAATTACCTTTTCTCTGCTCTATGCCCAATTCTGTCCTTCGCGCTCTGCACTCCGCCGTCCATATTTCGCTGGTCTTGTTTCTTTTTTCCAGTTTGTTATCTGCGCAAGTACCTGTGCCTGCTCTGCCACCGCTGGATAGTTTGCCGGAAGCGGAAATCGTGAATTTTGCCCAGCAATTCGTCATTATAGCGACCACACAGCGCACTTTGGCCGACTTGCAATGGCACAATGTTCAGTCCGTGCGCACCACTGCCGAAAGCGAATTAGCGACCCTGAAAGCCGACACGACCGCGCCTAAAGACAAGCTTACGGCCCAGGAAAAGAACCTGCGCTCCGCTAAAAATGCCGAAAAAATGGCGCAGAAAAACGCCAAACAAGCCGAGAAAAACCTCGCGCTCGCCGAAAGTACCGTGAATATGGACAGCCTTGCCCGGCGCAAAAGTCTGCCTAAATTACAGCGTCAATTGACCGAAATGTACCCTTTGCTGGTGCCACCATCGCCCGTTTCAGAGCCGCCAGCCGTGACTGTTGCGCCTGCATCTACGGATACTACTACCACTCCCGCTGTTGCGGAGGTGCCAAAAAAAGATAAAAAGCCCGAAGCACCGACTAAAAAATACAAAACTTATAATGTTCAGGCGGACGTAATGCTGCACCCGCCTACCCCACCCTGCGCACTGGCGATGAATCGGCGCGATGAATTCAGCGGGGAAACTCAGCGCGAGGCCGCGCGAGGCGAGTTATTTCGTTACACCAATCCAGTGCTGAAAAGTTATCTGCAAGGCAACGCCAACATTATTTGCGAAGCCGCTTTGACAACGACCGGCCAAAACACCAGTTTATTGCTGACTTTTACCATCCGCGACCCGAATGTGCACAAAGCATTTGGCAACCTGTCCAAAAATAGTCTGGCCACTCTACGCACGTTGGATGGCGTTCTTTTCGATGTACACAACCAGGAATTGAGTGAAGGAACACCCGATGAAACGGGGCAGGTGTTTACTTTCGGGGACAATATCCACTTGATCGGCCAATTTTGAAAAAACTGCGCACGAGTGGTTTGGATAAGATTCGCATTGCCTGGTCCACTGGCTATGAAGACTATGAGGTGCAGAATGTGGATTTGTTGATGCAACAAGCGCAGTGTCTGGAGCAGTAAGGGAGTTATGGGTTATGAGTTATGAATTTGTGGCAGCATAGTTGTTATTGTGTACCCATCTTTTTCATCAGGATCAATAACTGTTTAGCACAAACCGCATAGCGGTTCCAAAGTTTCTGGGGAGGATGCTGTTTTTTTACCAAAATGTCAGCCCTACGGGCTTATAAATGCCCACTGACAACTCTAATGTATATGCGATAGGTTTTTTTGAAAATGCAGACGGTTTAGTAGAATTAAAGTGTTTTAAGTGCCAAAAAACCAATTCCAAATCACCGATAACCAACCAAAAATATGAATTGGAAAATAACAGCAATGCTGTGGCTGATCCTCGCAACAGCAACGGAAATGGCAGCGCAAAATGAAGGCATCCGGGTGCTGGAGGAACGGCTGGTATCCGCCTCTGGAGCTGCGCGGGTAGGGGTGCTGATTGCCCTGTCGGAGGCCAATTATCAGGCTGGTCAATGGGAGAAAGCCGCCGATTGGGCGGAGGAAGGGGAAGAACTGTGCAAAAAAATAAAGCAGCCTGCGCTCCGCGCCGTGGCCCTGAATCGCCAGGGCAAAGCAATGCTGGCCGCTGGCAAACGCAAAGCCGGTGGCAAATTCGAACAAAGCCTGGACATATTACACGACATGGGCCAGTTCGACAAAACGCTGGCTTTTGATAACCTCGACAACTTGCATCGCATCGCTCAGGGGGCAGGCCGCGACAAAGACGCACTGCGCATCGAAGGGGAAATTGCCCGTTTGCAAGGTAAGGTAGCTCTTGCCCCACCTAGTCCGCCCGATGCGCCCGTCACGAAGCAGGAACTGCGGAAAATGCAGACCGAAGTAATGTCTGCCAACGCCGCGATGCAGGAAAAAAGCAGCTGGCCTTATTGGAAGAGAGCAAAGAACTCCAGGCCCAGCTGGCCCAAAAGGAAGCCGCTATCAGCCAAATGACGGATTCGCAGATGAAATCGGCCATGTTGCTCATGCAGCAGCGTACTCTGCTCGACTCCATGAGCTACCGTTCCAACCTCGATTCACTGTCCCTCCTCAACTCGGATTTGGCGCTCAGCGAGGCCAGAAGCCAACGCCGCTTTTATTGGGGAGCCATCGTGGCACTGCTACTGCTCGCCGCCGGATCGCTTTATTTCTTCGTGCGCGCCCGGCAAAACGGTCGGATTATGCAGGAGAAAAACACTATTATCCGTGAAGAACAGCAGCGTTCCGAGAGCCTCCTGCTCAACATTCTCCCTGCTCTGGTGGCCGAAGAACTCAAGCAACAGGGTCGCACTCATGCCCGTCTGTACGAAGATGTGAGCGTGTTATTCGCTGATTTTGTGGGATTTAGCCGCATTGCCGAGGTACTTAGTCCGCAACAATTAGTCACCGAACTGGATACCTGCTTTAAGTCTTTCGACCAGATCATTTCCAAATATAACCTGGAAAAAATCAAGACCATCGGCGACGCTTATATGTGTGCGGGTGGGCTGCCCAACGGCGGCGGTGCCCAACTGCGCGACATCGTGAACGCCGCCCGTGATATGCAATCCTGGCTCCACGTCTGGAATATTACCCGCGACCAGCAGGGCCTGCCGCGTTTCGATGCCCGTATTGGCATTCATAGCGGTCCGGTAGTGGCTGGCGTGGTGGGTTCCCGGAAATTCGCTTTCGATATTTGGGGCGATACGGTGAATATCGCCGCGCGCGTGGAACAGGCGGGCGAAGGCGGGAAAATCAATATTTCCGGCACGGCTTATCAAGTCATTAAATCGCAGTTTAATTGCGAATATCGAGGCAAGATAGCCGCCAAGAATAAAGGAGAAATTGATATGTATTACGTTTTAAATTAAGTGTAAACTATGATGTATGAACTATAAGCTAGTTCATAGTTTATAGTTCATCGTTCTATTAACTTATGGAAAAAACAATCCTCATTACCGGCGGCGCCGGATTCATCGGATCGCACTTAGTGCGCTTATTCGTCCAGAAATACCCAACTTATCAAATCGTCAATCTGGATGCGCTCACCTACGCAGGCAACCTCGAAAATCTACGCGACGTAGAAAATGCGCCCAACTACCATTTCGAGCGCGGCGACATCAATCAGGCGGAGTATTTGCAAGGATTATTTGCCAAATACGATTTCGATGGCGTGATTCACCTCGCAGCGGAGAGTCACGTAGATCGCTCCATCGCTAATCCGCTGGCTTTTGTGGAAACAAATGTGTTGGGAACAGTTACTTTATTAAATACGGCCAAAAATGCCTGGCAGGGTCGCCTGGAAGGCAAGCGTTTCTATCACGTCAGCACGGATGAAGTATATGGTTCGCTGGGTGAGGAAGGTTTTTTTACGGAACAAACGGCCTACGATCCGCGCTCGCCTTACTCGGCTTCCAAAGCGGCCAGCGATCATTTTGTGCGAGCTTACTGGCATACCTATCATTTGCCAGTAGTGCTGTCTAATTGCAGCAATAACTACGGCTCTTTCCAATTCCCGGAAAAACTAATTCCACTAGTCATTAATAACATTCGTCAAGGAAAACCACTGCCCATCTATGGCGACGGAAAGTACACCCGCGACTGGCTTTGGGTGGAAGACCACGCTGCGGCGATTGACGTGATTTTCCATACGGGCATCTCCGGCGAGACGTATAATATTGGCGGAAACAATGAGTGGAAAAATATTGATTTAGTAGAAAAACTATGCGATATTTTGGATGAATTCCTGAATCGCCCCGCTGGTACGGCGCGACAGTTGATTACTTTTGTAAAAGACCGCCCCGGCCATGATCGCCGCTACGCGATAGATGCTTCCAAACTAAAAAGGGAATTGGGGTGGGAACCTTCTATTCGTTTTGAAGAAGGTTTTCGGCAGACGGCGCAATGGTATTTGGAGCATACCGAATGGCTGCATCATGTGCTATCGGGAGAATATCAGCGATTTTATGACGAGCAATATGTGGCGCGGTAAGTAGTTATTGGATAATTGGTTTATTAGTTATTGATTAATAGTAGGCGTTGAGAGGTTGAGAATGTTGAGATATTTGATTGTTAGCACGTTGCATTTCACTTTCGTTCATAACCACTTTGCGTCGACTATAATAATTACTAGTAATTCTAAATGCCTCCACCTTTTTTAATTCTTCTCTACCTTTCTAAATAATAAAACAACAATCATGGAAAAAGTAAAACTCACCGTCTTAAAAAACGGCCCTCTGCGCATAGAAGGCGATTTTGACATTAATGACCCACTGGGAAATGCGTATGGATTGATGGGGCGCACGGTCGTCTCTATCTGCCGCTGCGGGCTGTCGGGCAACAAGCCTTTTTGCGATGGTTCGCACAACCATCATGGCTTTCAGGATGAGCCGGTGGCTTTTGATTTGCCGCCGAAAAAGGTGGTGTAATAAAATGAACATTAGTCATCCCAAATTTTTCAACCCACGATTTTAATACGGCTTTTGCACGGGGTCATCAAGAAGGAAAAACGGGCAAAATCGACCGTTTTTCCTTAATAAATAGATGTTCATTGACGTATTGGTTAATCCAATCACTGCCCTTACGCAGGTGACTGCAAAGGAACTGACCGGAGTGGGGCACTTTTTCACTGTCCCCTCAATATGGGACGAGTTGCAGTAAACGTCGCAAAAAAGGGGGTGTGCCATTCGGCTCTATTTGGAGCCGCTGTCGAAACGTGGACGGGAGTGCGTCGTCGTAGGTGGCTCGTCTTACCATCGTGAAGGCTGTGGAAACAAAAGCGATATGGGGCTTAACCGCCATAAAGTCCCACAACTAATATTGGTCCGATCCCTCGCCTTTGCCTTCTTGATGGAAGGTTTCGATGGGCTATCGGTGGCGGTGGATGCGCAGTATCCCACTGGCGTGCTAGTTGGTGCGATTACTTATGCTGAAACAGGGCCGTGTCATGCAAATCATCTTTTTTAAAAGAGATGACTAACCCTTGTTGTTCTTCGAATCCTTTAATATGATGGGTGGCGTACTAGGGAATACAGACTAAAAAGTTCATCACAATCTAATCTTTTCCCCAAATATGCTACACTTATGCCTTACTGCAAAATGGATTAACTAATATGTCAAGCAACCCAGTGCAAAAGCCGTACTTTAGTCGTGGGATAATAAGAGGAAAGTCGTGCGAAAAACCGATTTATCGGTTTTACTAGTGCAGCAGAAGATAAAAACCGATAAATCGGTTAGTTAATGCCTCATCTTATAGCCCACGAATAAAGTTGTGGGTTAATAAACAAAAGTGGTTTTGAACAGTATTAATATATAATTCGTTGATAATCAAAATTTTAGACATTCAATAATCTCAACCTGTTCAACATCCTCAACTATCTAACCCCCTTCCACCACTTTCTTTATTTCCACCAAAATTGGGTTCCAGCCTTCGCCATTATTGTAGGTTTCCTGATAACGTCTTTCGCCCTCTGCGGCCGTCTCAAAACCACCTTGCGTGACATTCAAGACGGTTTGTCCATTTTCAGGCACCAATTCATAAGTGACCGTCAAATAGTTTTCAGGACTATCGGGCATAGTAGAATTGGGATCGAAAACCGTATAAACCAGTAGTTTTTCTGGTTGAATTTCTACTATATTACCTTTTACGGCAATTAATTCCTTCCCTTCATGTTCCATGCGCCACAACAAAGAGTCGCCTTGCTGCCAGTCGGAAACGGTTTCGCAGCCGAACATATATTTCTTGGTTTGTTCGGGATTGACTAACGCGTCCCATACTTTAGCAGGAGTGGCGTTGATCGTAATAGTATTTTGTACGGTTAGTTTGTCCATGGTGGTTTTTATTTTAAATAATGATCCGCAATACAAAAAACAACACAAACGCCAGAGCAAAACTCACCGGCAAAGTAAGCAACCAGGCCAACACAATATTCTGAATCGTGCCTTTCTGCAAGTTTTTGATGCCGCCCTGGGCAACCATCGTACCCGCAATACCCGACGATAGCACGTGCGTAGTACTCACCGGCAAACCCAAGCCAGTACTCACGCCAATAGTAGCCGCAGCACATAATTCGGCACTGGCACCCTGCGCGTAAGTCAGGTGCGATTTTCCGATTTTCTCCCCAATAGTGATCACAATTCGCTTCCAGCCGATCATAGTACCGATGCCCAAACAGATAGAAATCATCGCGATCATCCAGGTTGGAGCAAATTCGTAGGCACTTTCCAACCGCCGGATTTGGCTGCGCACCGCACTTTTGGTCTCTTTATCCCCAATAATACCCCCATTGATAGCCCCATTGAGACTACCATTCAAATGCTGAATATTTTTGCGCAATTCAAGCATGGCGGTTTTACTTTGCAAGTGCAACGTGTCAATTGTATTAGTAAGTTCGCGTGCTTCCTTAGAAAATCCTTCCAACACGGCTGGATTTGGCGCCGTAGTTGACGCTTGTAGCAGTGTCCGTTCGATATTGCCCGCTGCCTCTTTCAACTGTGCGGGAGAGACGTGGTTATTCAGTGCAAACTGCGTAGGCAAAAAAGCCATCATCACCACTAACAGTAAGCCGACCCCTTTTTGTCCGTCATTGGAACCATGAAAAAAACTAACCAGCGTACAGGTCAGCACCAGGGTGGCCCGGATCCAGAATGGGGGCGGTTTCTTCGGGTCTGGCTCCTTAAAAATGCGTTTACTTTTGATAAAAGTGCGCAGCACATACATCAATATAATGGCCAGGCTAAATCCAAAAAGCGGCGAAATAAGCAGTGAACTACCAATTTCGCTGGCCTTTCCCCAGTTCACTTTCGCAGCTTCATGGACGGTAGAAAATGCAAAACCTGCCCCCAATAAGCCCCCGATCAGGGTATGCGAACTGGAACAGGGAATGCCGTAGTACCAGGTACCGAGGTTCCAGACAATGGATGCCAGCAATACAGCCAGCACGAGCGAAATAGTCTCACTGATGTTGGTGGCCATCATTTCGTTGAGCGGCATCAGTTTTACAATGCCCATCGCCACGCCTATACCTCCGTGCGAATCGTCGCCAGCGCCGAATAGACCGAGTATCCAGGCCATGACAACGCCGCCGAAAAATACGCCCAGAAAATTCATCATTCCCGACCACACCACCGCAACATTGGGCGGGAGGGTTTTGGTATAAATAACGGTCGCTACCGCATTGGCCGTATCGTGGAAGCCGTTGATAGCCTCAAATACGCAAATGGCGACCAGGCTAATGATGAGCAAAACGGCCGCGGAAGTAGATAAATCAGCAATAAAGGCAAAAGCCATGCAGGGAAGGTTTGATTTCCGAAAGTAAAACGCGGCAAAAGTACGTGGAACTGCTGGGCTGATTTTGCGGAGGGATGAAGAAATTATTAAGTTTTCCCAAGCCCATACGACACATCAAAATTTGATTGACGAATGCAGATTACATGATTGTTGATTTTTGATGTTTTTACAAACTCCACAACGAGGCCTGATTTTTTGTATTTCGCCGCCTCATAAGTACATCAAAAATCGAAATTCGTCAATCTTATATCGTCAATCAAAACATTTTTCAAAGTCCCTCTTCTTCCATAATCGGCAAAATAACCTCCACGCGGGTGCCGGTAACGGCACTCCCAATTTGTTCTCCCAAATCAGTAATAACCACGAATTGCCCTTCCTGTTTGCGCTGCAACTGGTGCAATAGCGCCAATCGTTCGTGCGTGATGTCCATACCGCGCGACCGGTGTTTTTGAAAAGCCATCTGGTCAGACTGTTTGGCGCGTCCGGCCAGATAGCCCACGCCATCGTCTTCGATAACACATAGTAACGTGCCATCCGCGCTACCCAGGCTGAGTTCGATACGCAGTTTGCCTTTCAAGCGCGGACGCAGGCCATGTTCGACCGCATTTTCTACGAAAGGCTGCAGGATCATGGTGGGCAAATAAATATCGAGGCGTTCCAATTCCGGCGATACGACGATCTGATAATCCAGTTGATCGCGAAAACGCAACTTCCGATTAATATCCAGGTAGCGTTCCAGAAATTCTACTTCCTGCTCCAGCGGCACCACTTCCAAATCGGAATATTCGAGGGTCTGGCGCATCATTTTGGCGAATTTAGCGATATAAGATTCCGCCTCATTATTGCGCCCGGAAGTGACCAGTCCCTGAATGGCGTTCAGTGCATTGAACATAAAATGCGGGTTCATCTGCGCACGGAGGGCGCGCAGTTGCAGACTCGCCACCCGTAATCGGGCCATCTGCGCATCTTGCCGACTCCGCTCGATCAGGTGGCGGGCTTCCAGTTCCTCCCGGTCACGGTCGCGGAGCTGCTCGTAGTGTTCTGTGGTGAGTTGGGTGGCGCGATGTTGGTAGAAATACGCCTTTTCGTAGCGTCCATCCTGCACGAAGAGTTGGGCTAAGTTCAAACAAATCTGTCCTAAATGGTGAATATCACGGCCTTGCATGCCATATTCATAGGCTTTTTCCAGATGGTTTTGTCCTTGCTCCCGGTCTCCTTTACGCAGCATAGCACCCGCTCGCCAGCTTTCTATTTTGGATAAATTAGTGAAATCATCCTCGCTATCCGGGTGTTCATATTGTGCGGCGGCCCGTGCAAACAGCACAAATGCTTCGTCTGGTCGGTCGGCCAAAAAAGCCAAAATGCCGAGATTTCCCAGGGCCAAGGTCTTTACTTCTTCTTCCCCTTCGCCAGCAAACTGGAGCGAACGCTCAAAATGTTCGCGAGCCTGTACCGCATTATCCAGTGCCAAAGCGACGCGCCCGGTATGCAAAAAGTGCCAGGGTAAACGCGGACGCAGATGATGTTCCTCCGCAATGGGCAATACCCGACGGAAGGCATCCAGGCTTTTTTCTTTATCGCCCAATCGCTCGTACAAAGTGCCAAGACCACTCAATACAAGGGTGAGCAGGTAAAAATCCTTGCGTTCGGCAGAAGCATCCAAGCCCATCAGGTCTTTTTCTGCTTCCTGAAAACACACTAATGCCTGGTTCAGATTGCCCAGGTGCAAATGCAGGAAACCTTCGCGGCACGTCACGTTGGCGCGCACCCGTGGTGGACTGTTTGGATCGAGATAATGGTGGGCCCGATCAAGGCTTACCTGGGCGGCACTCCAGGCGCGCTGATTGACCTGTACCGCACTGGCATCGGCCCACATTTCGGCCAAAGCAGGCGCGTCGGCCAGGTTTTCCAGAATAGCGATGGCCTGGCGGGCGTGCGCCAGCGCGGGTTCCCAGCGTTGCCACTGATTTTCCAGAAAAGCCGCACTGCGGTGGTAGGCCAGCCGGATATCGAAGGGTAAACCGGGGTGCATAGCCATGGCCAGTTCATTGAGCATAGCGCGCGCTTGCTCAAAGTCGGTGAAAATGCTGCGCTGTAGGTGCGCGCACAGCCGACGCAGGTAGGCCGGACTGGGTGGTGCGATACTCGCATTTTTGACGCTGGGCATGACGCGGTTGGATGTTTTTAAATGGAAAAACAATTTTCCGACCCGGTTTCGGGCTTTCCAAGTATTTTAGCGTCGGCAGGAACGATTAAAGATGGAACAAAGAAACAAAAATCTGACCAATTGCCCCAATCGTTTACCCTCCGTCTGACTGGAGAGTCATCACATTAGTAATTTATCCAACATGATTACACGTCGTCTTTTGCATTTTGAACACAAAAAAGAGGCACTACTATCGCCAGAGAAATTTCGCGCCCGCCTGTTGACCAACGTAATGGCGGGGTTGATCATTCTGGCTTTATTTCTTGCTATTGGCATTTTGGGTTACTATGCTACCTGTGGCTTTTCCTGGATAGATAGTCTGCTGAATGCTTCGATGATCTTATCGGGGATGGGGCCAACTAATGTTATCCCGACGAATACTGGGAAATGGTTTGCCTCTATTTATGCGCTGGTGAGCGGTGTGGTATTTATCAGTACTATTGGTATTGCGCTGGCTCCGGTGATTCATCGGATTTTTCACCGGTTTCATTTGGAGGAGGAGAAAGAATAAGCGAAAAAAGGACAAAAAGGCAAACGATGCAACTTGATATGCGGAGAAAAACCGAGCAATAATTAACAGAAATGAGCCATTCCGAAAATCCGGAATGGCTCATTTTTAATTATAAAACCTTGAAAATCAACTGAAAATCAAGCATCTCCTTTCTTATCCTGCTCACCCGGCTCTTCTACCGAAGGTTTAGGCAAGGTTTCACCGATTGGAGGTTTAGGATTCTCGACTGGCTCGTCCACTTCGGTCACTGGGTGATTGGAAGGAGCATTTGCCGGGTAGGTCGGCTCTGACTTAGGTTCGCGGACAGGGGTACCAGTGGACTCATTACCGGGGGTTTCATCGCCTGGCGGTTCTTCCAGATTATCTTCTTGTGCCATAGTATCTTCTGTTGCGGCATGAGCCTGTTTGCTGATTTCTGTATCCACATCGGCGATTTCTTCCTGCGGATTGCTGACTTTTTCTTTGAGTTCAGCGTAAGCCCCAGACACTACTTCGCTGGCTTTGTCATATACGTCGCCCGCTTTTTCCTTAGCGTCATCAAAAGCATCGCCCGCGCGTTCGGCTACTACGCTGGCCACGGCCTTGGTAGTATCGAGGGCATCCACTGCTTTGTCCTTCGCGACGGCGTAAGCGTCGCCTGCTTTCACAGCTGCGTCGCTGGCTACCGATTTGGCCGTGTCGAGCGCATCGCTGGCCCGCTCTTTGGCTACCTCGTAAGCGTCTCCCGCTTTATCCTTGGCAGTCTCATAAGCATCGCCTGCTTTGTCTTTGGCAGCCTCATAAGCATCACTGGCTTTATCAACAACCACCGTGGCGACTGCTTTGGCCGTGTCGAGGGCATCCATTAATAGGTCGCCAATAGTGGTGCCCATTGATTCGAGCAGACTCTCTTCCTTTTCAGGAGCAGTTGGTTTTGACCGAATGCTAGCGGCTATTTCTGATTTGGCGGCTTCTTTGGCGGCCGCAAATTGTTGTCTTTCGGTTTCTTTTTCGACGCGTTTGGTTTCTTTGACCTTGGCACTTGTCGCCTGCCGTTCTACATCCGCTTTGGTAGCACTCATTTCGGCTAGTTTCTCGCGCTTGGAATTCAGGCGTTCCTCGATCATTTTGATCTTGGCTAAACGAATTTGAGATTCCAGTTGGCCTTCGCTGTCGTTGACTTTTTTGCGTTGGAAAGTTAAATCTTCTTCATCGCGACGGACGCTATCTTCCATACGGCGCATGGCATCGAGCAAACCACCGAGGCGGCGGTCATGGCGTTCCACCACGGAACCTTCATTGGCAGCGGGGCCAAACTTGCGTTCTTTGGCCTTTTTGAAAGCACCATCGAGCCGATCCCAGAGTTTGTTGCGGTGCTCATTGCTCATGCGGGCATCGCGGTAGCGGCGTTGCATTTGTTTGAGATCGTCAAACACGCTGTTGAGTTTCGCTCCACCGGCCTCAATGCGGGCTTCGATATCGTCCAGCGATTTATTAAATTCCTCATATACACCGGATGAAGCGGCGTTGAGTTCGTTTTGCACTTGGGCGCGCATTTTTTTCAATTCCTCGAACAACAGATTAATATTGTCGCGCAGGCTGTCGGCGTGTTCGCGGAAGAGATTGCGCTCGCGCGATTGGTTTTGCACCTTATCCCAAAAGGCGCGCAGGCTGTCCCACAGTTTGCCGTCGTAGGTAGTCAGGCTCTGCACTTTTTCCTTGAATTCAGCCAACTCCTGTTGATAAGCGACGTGGAGTTTGGAAGAAAGCACGGCAAAATGCCACTCGGTCTGGGCGCGCTGGATCAAGTCGCCGCGCTCCAGCTTCAGGTCGTCGGGCAGGAGATTTTCAGTCACGCTAAGTTCGCGTTCGAGCGTGGTGTAGCCTTCCGGAAAGGCGACTTCCTTGCCATTGCGCCAGTCTTGCATCATCGAATTTACAAAATCTTCGGTGACGATGGCTTCCGGGAAGGTGTACAGCAGGACTTTGTTGGCATCGGCCTGTAATTCCAGTGCAATCAGGACTTTTTCGTTGTCGGCGTTGGTTCCCCAAACGGCTATCTTGTTCTTCATTTCGTACGGTTACAATTACTGACTGTTGAGAAGGGTTGAGAGAAAAGGTTGAGAAGGTTGAGAAAAAAGTTGAGAAAAATTAGCAGTGCCAAAAGTCAATAATTTGAAACAGCAGTTTAAACCTTTCTCAACATTCTCAACATTTTCAACCTTCTCAACATCTTTGAGAGTGCAAACCTATGCCGTTAACATGGATTTTTCGGCTTTTACTTCTAAAATTCCTTTTTCGAGTAAATATTCCGCGATTTGTATGGCATTAGTGGCTGCGCCCTTGCGTAAATTGTCGGAAACGATCCACATATTGAGTGTTTTGGGCTGCGTTTCGTCGCGGCGGAGGCGACCGACGAACACATCATCTTTATCATGGGCCATCAGCGGCATCGGATATTTTTGTTCCGCCACATTGTCCACAACTACCACGCCGGGAGCTTGCTCCAAAAGCGCACGTACATCGGCCAAGTCAAACTCGTGCTCAAACTCCACGTTTACCGCTTCGGAGTGACCGCCGATGACTGGCACACGCACCGTCGTCGCCGTCACGCGAATGCTGTCGTCGCCCATGATCTTGCGGGTTTCGTTCACCATTTTCATCTCTTCTTTGGTGTAGCCGTTCTCGGTGAACACGTCGATCTGCGGGATCAGGTTCATGTCAATTTGATGGGCATAGGCCCGATCCACGGGCAGGCCAGCGCGCTCGCCCATCATTTGATCTACGGCTTTCACGCCCGTGCCAGTCACCGATTGGTAGGTGCTGACCACGATGCGCCGGATTTTGTATTTATCGTGCAAAGGTTTGAGGGCCACCACCATCTGAATGGTCGAGCAGTTAGGATTAGCGATGATTTTATCCGCGCTGGTCAGTACGTCGGCGTTCACTTCCGGCACCACGAGCGGTTTGGTGGGGTCCATGCGCCAGGCACTGCTGTTGTCAATAACGACCGTGCCGACGGCGGCGAAATGCGGTGCCCACTCTTTGGACACGCTGCCCCCGGCGGAAAAAATGGCCACATCGGGCTGCTGCGCGATGGCGTTGCTCATGCTGACGATCGGGTAGGATTCGCCCCGGAACTGGATCATTTTACCGACCGACCGCTCGGAAGCGACGGGCAGGAGTTCGGTGACGGGGAAGTTGCGCTCTTCGAGCACTTGGAGCATTTTTGAGCCGACCAAGCCGGTAGCGCCCACGACTGCTACTTTCATTTTCTATGCTGCGTGAATGGGTGAAGGAGTGATTAGTGCCGTTTTGGGCGGGCAAAGATAGGGGAAAAAATAAAAATGGTGGGTGGAGAGGTGGAAATGGGGAAAAATTGGGTGGGTGTTTCATCACAGTCGTCCGACAGGAAATACAAAACACATCTACCATCTTGTAACCGCCGACTTTTAATCGGCGGCTAGGGAAATAGAACGATTCACATCTATCTTCTTTGCAAAACATCAGCATTTACGCGCTTGATGTGGATGTTTTGTAAAGAAGATAGATGGTTTTGGTGGGTTGGTTTGGCCCCTCATTGAAATGAGGGGTTTCAAGATGATAGATGTGATTGTGATGATTCCTTATGCATCTTTTGATTTTAATCTAATTATTATAGAATTTTACTAAGCGTGGCAGAAAGCACATCATAAGTAAATCTATTTAAAATCAGAAAGAATTTCTTCTATCCATTTTTCTCTGTCCAAAATAATTTCTTTAAACTTTGAATCTTTCCATCTTTTAAGATCGTTCACCATCGAAGTCAATCCTATAACATCATGGAATCCATTGTCGTCTATAAACTTATCTTTCACAGCTTTGTCTTCACTTACATCATACCAAATCAACATAGTACCATCAATTTTATCTATTGTATGCACAGATTCACCTTTCTTTGTTTTAATACTATAAGTATACTCATCACGATTTTTATTCGACAATTCAGTAAAAATTTCCCATGCTGGGGTAGATTTACATTTCCTATCTGACCATTTTTTATAGTTCTCAGAGAATGCAGTAGCACTATCAATTTTTCTAAGATTCCCTTTATAATGAGCGAAGAAATTCTTTTGCTCAACAAGGTAGATATGATCTTTACTAGGTCCTTTCTTTCTTTTTATTAAAAAGTCCAGCGTAGCTTTTACAATTTTTTGATCTTTCGTCAAAGAAATTGTTGGCCTACCGTAGTTTTCATATTCGCAGTTAGGATTAGCAAGCCAGCAATTTGTAATATCTTCTCCGATCAGCCCAATTATTCTTGCCATGAAATTGTTTTTTTTAGGTTCTTCTTTAGTTATTTTTTTCATTAGGAGTTATAGTTATTAGTGAAACAATGGTGTCTATGTATACAAGCATTTTGAAGGCATTCGGAGCAAAAATAGGGTAACATTTTAATTTCGCAGATATTTATTCAGTCATTTTAAAATCCTTCCGAAAACTTAACCCTACCCTCTTGGCACACCTTTTTTACCCCCATTTCCTTTCACAAAAAAACAAACACCATGAAAGACAGCATCCTTTTCATCCACGGGATGTTCCAGAACGACAAGAGCTGGGCCAAGTGGATCGAGTATTTTGAGCAACTCGGCTACAATTGCACTGCCATTCCGTGGCCATTCCACGAGGGCGAACCCGCCGATTTGCGCGATAATATTCCGCCGCAACTTGGCGATTTGCACCTCCAGCCAGTCATTGACCAGTTTGCGGCTTATGTGGAGGCGCAAAGCCCAGCACCGATTTTGATCGGTCACTCGGTGGGCGGCCTCATTGTGCAGGTGCTCATCAATCGCGGTTTGGGCAAAGCGGGTGTTTGCATTGATTCGGTGGCTCCCAACCGGATGCTGGCTTTCGACTGGGGATTTTTTAGGAATAGCGCAAGTATCGCGAATCCTTTCAAGGGCGACGATCCATTTATTATGACTCCCGAAGGTTTCCACCAGAACTTTTGTAACACGATGAGCGAGATGGAATCCGATGAAGCGTACGCGCATACCGCTACGCACGACAGCCGGAATATGCTGCGCGATTGTCTGACGGAAGTGGGTGAAGTAGACCTGGATTTGGTGCATGCGCCACTGCTTTTTATCGCCGGAGAAAAGGATGAAATCATTCCGCCAGAGTTGAATAAAAAGAACGCGGATGCTTATACCGATGAACATAGTGTGGTGGATTTCAAGGAATTCTCCAACCGTGGCCACTGGATTTGCGGCCAATCGGGTTGGGAAGAAGTGGCCGGTTATGCGTATGACTGGATGAAGGCAAGGCTGATGGCGCCAGTCGGAGTACAGGCTTTGACGATGTAATTTTTTGTCATTCTGCCGGAATCTGTCCACGCTACAGTGCGCCGCAACGTGGACAGATTCCGGCAGAATGACAATAATAGATTTGGCTCTGCCGCTTACCCTTCTGCCCTTTGCGGATTGCCTACGGCCTTTTGCTTACCTTTGCTCCTCAATAACGGGCCTGACCATGAAATTTGAGGATTATCGCATTGCACCGGAGATCAAACGCAACCTGCTGGAACTGGGCTTCAAAAAGCCGACCGATATTCAATTCAAATCTATTCCGGCCATCTTGAAAGGGGAAGATGTGCTGGCCATTGCACAGACTGGCACTGGTAAAACGGCTGCTTTTGCTATCCCGATCCTGCACATGTTGCACGTGCGCAAGGCGTCTTCCCGGCCTGCTGGTATTAAATGCCTGGTAATGGTGCCGACCAGAGAATTGGCGATACAAATTACTGGGGTCTTCGATCAACTGGGTCGCCACACGCGGGTAAAGACGTTTTGCGTATTTGGTGGCGTGGAGCAAGGCCCGCAGATTGCTCGATTGGAACAGGGTGTGGATATTATAGTGACTACGCCGGGTCGGATGTTTGATTTAGTCAGCCAAAAATATTTGCATCTGGAACACATAGAAGTCCTCGTACTCGACGAGGCCGACCACATGCTCGATCTGGGTTTTATCAAGGATATTGAGGATTTGATAAAATACCTTCCCCGTCAGCGTCAAACGCTGTTTTTTTCGGCTACTATCAATGAAAAGATCAAGAAACTGGCTTATTCGCTGGTCCACAATGCCATTCGCATTCAAGTTTCGCCCAAAGACCCCGTCTCCAAAAACATCCAGCACGGCGTAATTTTCGTAGAAATGGATGACAAGCGTTTCTTTCTGGAACGACTGCTCAATCAATACGAACACAGCAAAATTCTGGTATTTGTACGCACCAAAGTCCGGGCCGAACGCGTGGCCAAAGCCATGGAGCGTGTCGGTATTCCCACCCAAACCCTGCATGGCGATAAAGAGCAAGCCGACCGCCTAATTGTGCTGGAAAAATTCCGGGCGGGCGAGGTACGTATCCTCATCGCCACCGACGTGAGCGCGCGCGGGATTGACATTGCCAATGTGGACTACGTAATTAATTACGACTTGCCCGATGTGGCCGAAAACTACGTGCACCGCGTGGGTCGCACTGGGCGCGGCATGAATAAAGGCCAGGCCATTTCTTTTTGCAGCCCGGAAGAACGCCCCATGTTGGATGAAATTGAGACTTATTTGACGCAGCCTGTTTTCGTGATGGAAGTCAGCAAGCGCGAATACGCCGAGACGATTGAACTGACGGAAGATGTACCCAATAAATGGAAAGCGGTGATGCAGGAAATAGAGGAAGCGGAAAAATGGAAGGAGAAGAAAAAGAAAAAAAAGTGAAGGTTAATGGGTTATAAGTTATACGCCAAGACGTTTCGTTCGTCGTAAAATAGTGAAAAAAGGAGCGCAAAATTTCTACTTTTGCGCCATTGTGGAGTTCTCAACATTTTCAACCCCTCCACATTCTCAACATTAAGCATGAAATTCCGTATCCATAAAGAAGGCCAGATTCTGTTGGCTATTTTAGCTTTGAGCTTCCTTCTCCTGAACATAGTGGTGGGGCGCATGGCCTCCACTTTTTTGCCCTGGACAATCGTGGCCTCGGTGATTATGTACGGACTGGTATTGCAATTTTTCCGCAATCCGGTGCGGATGGTGCACATTGCCGACAACAATCTGGTGTACGCGCCCGCCGATGGAAAGATTTGTGTTATTGAGGAAGCAATGGAAAATGAATATTTCCAGGACAAAAGGTTGCAAGTATCCATTTTCATGTCGCCGCTCAATGTACACGTCAATCGCAATCCCGTGAGCGGTGTGGTCAATTATTTCCGCTACCATCCAGGCAAGTATTTGGTGGCCTGGCATCCTAAAAGCAGCACCGAAAACGAACGCACTACGGTGGTCTACGACAATGGCAGCGTTGAAATCCTGATGCGCCAGATCGCCGGAGCGGTGGCCAAGCGGATTCGCTGGTATATCCACGAAGGGGACGAAGTGGAACAGGGCCGCGACATGGGTTTTATCAAATTCGGCTCCCGCGTGGACCTTTATTTGCCGCTCGATGCCAAGATCGAAGTGGCGATGAACCAGCAAGTGAAAGGCAACCAGACGATTATTGCTCGTTTGTAACTAAACATTAACATGCTTTTAAGGGTTCCCGGATGAAACCGAAGTGATTTCTTGCAGTCTAAGTTTTTGTTCTTTGATTCATAAAAACAAGGACTATAACTAACTATGAAATTGCAATCAATTCTTCGGATGGCCCTGATCGCTGGTGTAGCCATATTGTCTTCCCTTTCCGCATACGCCCAAACCACTCAGGCGGCACCCACCCCCAAGCCAAAAATGACGCATGAAGAGCGTCAGCAAAAACGCTATGACCAAGTAGCCCACGAGCTGAACCTAACGCCGGAGCAAAGAACGAAATTCGAGCAGACCGACCGCAGCTACGACGAGAAAATGCGGGACAAACGTACGGCCAGCAAAGAAGAAATGGGCAAAATGCGCGAAGAGCGGATGAAGGCCCAAAGGTCTGTGCTCACGAAGGAACAAGCCGTAAAATACGACCAAATGCAGGCTAAAAGACAGGAAAAGCATGATGCCCACCAAGGGAAAAAAGGGGATAAAATGCACAAGAAAGAGCGCACAGGCGATCAAAAGGCCCCCACCGACAACAAAACGCACGATAACAGAGAAAGAGAATAGGCTGCTATAATCAGCGAATTCCTTTAGCATTGTAACAACAGGAGTCATCTCGAATGTTCGAGATGACTCCTGTTATTATATTTGCCTTTTCCTGGTTTCTATACTAGTCCGCCACATTCATGGTCAGAATAATAGTGCCGCCCTTATTTACCACTAGTATTTGTTGGGTTTCCGTGTCATTATCCACGGTAATAATGCCGTTTTCCAATTTGGCTTTCCCCTTGCCTTCCAGCCACAACAATCTTCCGATCAAGTAACCCTCTTCCAGACTAGTACCTTTATTAAAGGAAACTTTGTACCAGGCACCGCCTTCGCCGCTGCTTGCTTCTACTTCGGCATTATTTTTAAAAGCCTGCTTATAGTGCTCATAGCGATAAGGTTCTTTGGGCAAAGTAACACGCGGACCACGCAGTTCGGAATTGACACCCATGTATTGTTCAATCATCGACAGCGTATCTAATGCTCCACCTTCTGGTATGGAGAAAGTACCGGGCGCTTTATAGTGCGAGAGATAACCATCAAATACGTACCCTTCCAGTCCACCAGCGGTTTTTACCTGCACCCAGTAGCCCCGGATGTTGTAATTTGTAAATTCCAGCACTGAATGTGGCACTTTTTTGAAGTTTTCCTTCAATACCGTCACCGTTTCGCCCAACACAATAGTGCCGATTTTCTGGCCTTTTGGATTGGCTGTTTCGCGCAGCACCAGCCCGCTTGATGCGAGTACATTTAATTGATCACCAATACTGTAATTCGTAATACAAAATCCAGTGGCAGGCAGTAGAAAAAGCACTAGTAAAAGTGCAGAAAAATGCTTGTTCATGAAAACGTCAGAGTTATGAATTATGAGTTATGTTTACTTCGTCAATCGGAAACAATGGTGAATACGCTGATTCGTAAAATCGTTCGGAATAGTTTGCTTAGTAATATCTTTAATTTCAGTAGCCCGAATACCCTCTGCTTCCAGTTTGAATTTCCGGAAATTAGTCGAAAAAATCACCGTTCCGCCTGGTACAGTCAGTCCTAAAATCCGGTTGAGCATCCAACTGTGATCGCGCTGCACATCGAAGATATTCACCATACGCTTGCTATTGGAAAACGTCGGTGGGTCGACTATGACCAGATCAAATTGCTCGGATAAAGGTTGGCCAAGCCATTGCATCGCGTCCGCTTGTACGAGGCTGTGCGCAGGTCCAGAAAAGCCATTTAGTGCCAAATTACGGTCGGCCCATTGCAAATAAGTATT
The DNA here is from genome assembly GCA_965249785.1 of Saprospiraceae bacterium. Classification (GTDB taxonomy): domain Bacteria; phylum Bacteroidota; class Bacteroidia; order Chitinophagales; family Saprospiraceae; genus M3007. The sequence goes on from CBDFMU010000027.1 coordinate 21,109, forward strand.
GGACATATCGACCGTGGTGGTAGAAACGGCTCCTCCTGCAGCAGCATACACGGAGAAAGCACCCGTGTAGGAAAAGAGATTCAACACTCGTTTTCCAGCGGCTTCCGTGCGCACCAACTGCCGAGTGTCGCGATGATCCAGAAACAAACCTACGTCCAGATAATCAGATGGATTGATGATAAAACGCAGACCATTTTCGCGCACAATGTATTCCGAACCTGACCGCGAAAAAATCTCGTACTGCTGCAATCCCGACTGCCGCTGGCGGAATTTCAAATAAATCAACTTCGGCGAAATATCGAGCACTTGGCCAATTACCTGCAAGCAGCCTTCCAGCCATTCCGCGTGTTCGTCCGGTTCCATGCCATGTGGGCGGGCGTATTCGGCCACGTGCGCAATATTTTCATACACATCAATAGCCAACGGGAAGTCCGGCATATCGTTATCATAGACCCGGTAGCAGGTGATGCCCTGCTTCCGCGCCCATTTGCCGATGTGGCGATGCACTTTGGTCAGCCGATTGGCGAAAGCCTCGAATTTAGGGTCCAGTTCCATGTTGGGGCGCAAGGACGGGCTTTTTAGCGGATAGCCAGCAAAAAAGTTGCCGTAATTTTGCGGTTTCCCAGTCACATCTTCCTGTCGTCATGTTCTTGTTTCGTTCCCTTTCTAATTTTTTCAAACATACCCGCAGCCGCGCCGTTGGGCTGATATTTTCCACGGATGGGCTGCTGTACGGCTCGTGGTCAGCCTTGATTCCCTACATTAAAACCAAATTTGGACTGGATGCGGCGGAATTAGGGATGCTGTTGTTTTGCCTGCCGTTGGGCGTTACGGTCGCTAATTTACTCGGTGCCTGGCTCATTCGCACCTACGGAATGCGCCAAACCACTATTTTATCTTTATTCATTACTGCTCCTTGTTTTTTGCTGCCCATCGTCGCTCCAACGGTGTTTTTACTGGCCGTCAGCCTGTTTTTATGCGGACTATTTTTTTCCATCCTCAATGTGGCGATGAACACTTGCGCCACCGCCATCGAGAACGGGGAAAGCATTCGTATCCTGTCCACTTGCCACGGAATGTGGTCGCTGGGGGCCATGACGGGTTCGGCATTGGGCGGCATGATTACGGGTTGGGGGATTTCGGCACCCATGTATATGAGTGTAGCGGTGGCGGTGATTCTGCTGGTTGGCATAGGGGTGCGCAACACCATTCTAAGCATTCCCGAAGAAAAAATCGAAACGCAGGGCGAAAGTGCGGCTTTCATTTGGCCGACTCGCCTGCTCTGGGGACTCATCGCGTTGAGTCTGTGCACCAACCTCGCCGAAGGCACGATGGCCGATTGGGCAGCGGTATACATGCGCGATGTCGTGCGAGCCGCGCCCTGGCTCACCGGCTACGGGTTTGCCGCCTACGCTTTCTGGATGGCCACCGGGCGATTTACCGGCGACGAATTGATCCACCGTCATGGGAGTCGGCGCGCGCTGCAAGTGGGCGGTGCAGTGGTGGCAGCCGGGTTTTTGCTGGCTGTAATTTTGCCTTATACTTTCACGACTTTGCTGGGCTTTGCTTTGGTGGGTGCGGGCGTGTCGCTGGGTGCGCCAGTGCTGTATGGCAGCGCGTCGCGGGTGCCAGGTCTGGCTCCGGGCGTGGGTTTGGCCACGATGAATACCTTTGCGATGGCTGGTTTTTTGGCTGGGCCAGCATTTTTGGGTTTTTTGGCTAAGGCGTTGGGCTTGCGGGAGGCGTTTTTGTTGGTAGCTGCCGTGTCACTATTCTGGTGCTGGAAAGCTGGACGGGCGAAGGGGTTGACATGAACATTTGTCATGTCGCAGAGAAACGAAGACATCTTCACAAGCCCCGTTATTCTAGATGTTGCCAAGACGATGGATTTCAATTATCCTGGCTTGTGTAGATGTCTACACTGCGTTGCGACATGACAAACTCAACCCCTCTCAACATTCTCAACTCCTCAACCTCCTTTTAATGACCTTCGATTTTAAAGATACTTGGCTATTACATTCCATTTATGCCTCCGAAAAGCCGGAAGTTGGCGCAAAATTAAGAGATATTATTGCGTATGCGGACTATGTCAATCATGATATATTAACCTATGAGGAATTGGCTACTTCGCTTCCAAAATTGCTTAGTATAGGACTAGTGGTTCAACTGGATAAAAAACTGGCCACCACCAACATATATAAAACATGGTGGGCTAGTAAATTCGAGAAAAAGAAGAGCATTTATGTATTAAAAGCATTAGATGATGCTAAAATATTTTTAAATAGTACTTTTGAGACGGCAGAATTACCGGAAATAACAGTAGCCATAAATATACAGCAGCAAGACTGGGATAAATCGTATGCTGATTATTCAAAAGGATTTAGCAAATATTTGTAAATGAACAAAATAATTTTAAATAAGGAATAAGTGAGTGCAATGTGTCTACTCCATGTTGTCATCCTGACGCAGGAAGGAACTGGTTAAGTGGTTGACGATCAACAAAGCCCGGCCAGTTCCTTCCTGCGTCAGGATGACATTTCCAGTGATGCATGTTTACAACTTATTTCTCATGCGTTCCTAAAACAATTAATCAAATTTTTCTTAATCTTCTTCACTTTTATTAAAACAATGGATATTCAAACCATCAATCAATTCAGCGTCATTGGCATCGCCGTTAAAACTACCAATGAAAACGGACAGTCAGGTACTGACATACCCGCACTATGGAGCAGATTTTTATCGGAAAGGATTTTTGACAAAATTCCAAACAAAATAGACCAGACAATTTTCTGCATTTATACAGATTACGAAAAAGATTACACGCGCCCCTACACCACTATTCTTGGTTGCAAAGTCGCCAATTTAGAGATCATTCCAGATGGCATGGTCGGTAAGACTTTTGAAACTGGAAATTATACCCAGCGTACCGCGAAAGGTAGTATTTTGCAGGGCGTAGTCTTTGAGGAATGGGTCAAAATCTGGCAATCCGATATTCCAAGGGCTTATACCGCTGACTTTGAAATGTACGGTGAAAAAGCGCAAAATCCCGAAGATGCGGAGGTGGATATTCTAATTGCGGTCAAGTAAAAACAGTATTTTGGTACTGCTTTCGCTGCTATCAGTCGGAAATTTTATTTCCCCCAAGCCTTAAAACTACTAATTTGCAACCTTGTTTGTCCAACCGCTGACGATTTATGAATTTTCAAACCCTTGCGTCACCTGAACGGCTACGGCCACTGATTAAAAGTTGCTGGCTCGTGCAAAATGATGCGGTTTTACCTGCGCAGCAGACCTTCCGCACCGTTGCGGATGGCTTGCCCGGTTTGATTTTTCACCGAAAAGCAAACAGCGAGTCGCTACGGCAGTTTGACAAGAAATTGCCCGCCGTTTTTCTATACGGACAAGGCACAGGCTACTCTGAAATTACAACTTCGGGTAGTCTGGATTTAATGGGTATTTATTTTCAGCCCCACGCTTTGCGCACGATTTTTGGAATAGATTCTGCTGAAATTACTAATTCCTGTATTGATTTGGATGACATTTCCCGAAAGCACGGTTTTTCTTTATCCGACCGACTTTTTAATAGTATTTCTATTGGTCAACAAACCCAAATCATCCATGAATTTCTGTTTTTTCTACTAGAAAACAATGGCTCAAAATCAGACGACGTTGCGCATTATGCTGTGTCAAAAATAGCCGAGAAACAAGGTAAAATGACCGTGCAGGAATTACAACAAACGCTGCGTTTATCAGAAAGAAGTCTGGAACGAAAATTTTTGCAGCAGATCGGTATTTCGCCAAAGTTGTACCTGCGTATCCAGCGTTTTCAAAATGCGCTAACACAAATTCGCCACAAAGGTTTTGAAAAACTCACCGATGTGGCCTACAATCACGATTACGCCGACCAATCCCATTTTTTGCGGGATTTCAAAGCGTTTACGGGCCTCGCGCCTTCCCAATATTTGAAGCAAACCACGGAAGTCGTCGATAATTTCAGTCAGATGACCGTTTGAGCCTGTCGGTTTCGTTCTATTTTGCCCGTTCGCCGCGTCGATACCTTTGTGCAAAATTAAACGACTATGCGACTGATTATCTTCGGTTCCACTGGAACCATCGGCCAAAAACTTGTCCAACAGGCTCTCGAACAAGGCCACACCGTTACGGCTTTTGCACGAAATGCTGACAAACTAAACGATTTGCGCCATCCAAACCTCACTATTTGTCAAGGCGATGTGCTTGATTTTCAATCCGTTGAGAAATCCGTGCGCGGTCAGGATGCTGTACTTTGTGCCCTCGGCGCGGGTCGGCAAGGAAAAGTGCGCTCCGAAGGTACTCGCAATGTTATTCGGGCGATGGAAAGCACGGGCGTGAAACGGCTGATCTGCCAAACCACCCTCGGCGCGGGCGACAGTCAGGGGAATTTGAATTTTTTCTGGAAAAGAATTATGTTTGGCTGGTTCTTGAAAGATGCGTTTCTCGACCATGAGGTACAGGAAAAGTACATTCTGGAAAGTAATCTGAACTGGACAATTGTGCGCCCCGCAGCCTTCACCGATGGCGTGGTGACAGGAAATTATCGGCATGGCTTCCCAGCAAATGATAAATCTATTAAATTGAAAATTTCCCGCGCTGATGTTGCCGATTTTATGCTAAAACAATTAACTTCGGATGAATATCTGCGCAAAACGCCGGGGCTTTCTTATTAAAATAAAAGACTATTTACCAATGTCTAAAAATACCATTCTTTTAATTACCACGCTATTGACCGCGCTATCATCAGGCTTACTTTATGCTTATGCCTGCTCCGTCAATCCCGGGCTGCATCTTCTGTCGGACAGTAATTATTTGTCGGCTATGCAGTCTATCAATCGCGCTATTCTAAATCCGGTGTTTTTTATAGGCTTTCTTGGGCCAGTATTTTTATTGCCATTAACGACTTGGTTATATTATGATACAGGTAATTCTGTTACTTTCCGTTATTTGCTTTTGGCAACTGGCTTGTATGTGTTCGGTGTTTTTGGTGTGACGATGCTATTTAATGTGCCATTAAATAATGCATTAGACATATTTGATATTACCAAGGCTTCTTCACAGGAAATGGCGGCACAACGAGCGGCTTTCGAGGGGCCTTGGGGTAATTGGCATTTGGTGCGAACAATAGCGGCGGTCATTAGTACAGCCTTTGTTTTGGTGGCTATTCTTTCGGGCAAAAACGGAGATTAAAAAGGACTTAATATTCTGATACTGCGCAGCCAATTAGGACTACACAGTATCAGAATTACATTAAATCATAGTACTTTATTATAGCCCACATAGTATAGGCATTGCAGTTAGTTCTGTCCAAAAAACATCTGCTCCACGCCCGCCCGGAAGGCCTCGTCGCCGACTTGCAAACGTTGCGCATACATCGCTTTGGCATCTTCGCCAGCCACATAACGCAACTGGATTTTTCCATCCGTTGCCGCCGTATAGACCACCTCCGCAATCTGTTCAGCAGTAGAATAAGTTGCCGCGCGTTCCGGTTTGGTAAATTCGTGCAACATCTGGTCAACCATTGTGTCGTAGGCTTCGTGCTGGCCCATATCTAATGAACGACTGATAAAATCGGTATGAATACCGCCGGGCGACACCGTTTTAATGCCAATACCGAACTTGTTGAGTTCGAAAGCCATACTTTCGCTCCAACCTTCCAAAGCCCACTTGGTGGCATGATAAACAGAATTAAAGGGTAGCGTAATCAAACCACCAATAGAAGTGGTCGTAATAAACAAGCCACTTTTTTTCTCGCGGAAATGCGGGATAAAAGCCTGCGTCACTCTAATTACGCCCAATAAATTCGTGTCCATCTGGCGCACCAATTGGGCATCGGTTGTGCCTTCCAGCGGACCAGCCAGACCATAACCAGCATTATTAAACACCACATCAATCGGGCCCAGTGTAATGGCTTTTTCTACGGTGCTTTTGATCTGTTCTGGATTAGTCACATCTAATGGTAATAAAGTAATATTTTCCAGTGCAGACAGTTCCGTTTCCTTTTCCGGGTGACGCATCGTAGCGATGACCTGCCAGCCTTTGGCGGCGAATAGTTTGGCGGTGGCTTTACCGAGACCCGTGGAGGTGCCGGTGATAAAAATCTTCTTCATGTTGTTGTGTTAAAGATGTGGAGAATGTTGAAATTATGTAAAAACTAAGCGATTTGATGTTTATTGGAGTGAATATTCATTCCAAATTTTGATTAAAAAAATATTACTGTTTGATGGCATCCCAGGCGATACGCAATTGGTTATTCAGCAAAGTCTGGGTCAATTCTTTATTAGCAGTCAAAATCCAGCGGACAAAACCCATCAGTCCGCCGTTGAGAAAATAGAGCAGTTCATCAAATCCAATGGCCTTGATAATGCCCTGCCGCTGACCTTCGGCAATTAATTTTGAAAACACGTCTATCGTTTTCAACCCTTCTTCCTTGGTTTCCAGGGTTAGAATCGGGGAGTTATGGAATTGATCCATAAACCGAAAATGCAGCGGATGCAGGATAAAATAGCGGGTTAAAGCCGCATAATAGTGATCAAATTGTCGTTTAACCGATTCATTATCAAGCGATAACAGGACGGTTTTCATCTCGTTCTGTTTGATATATAGATAAATGGCATTGATCAAATCCTCTTTGGTGGCAAAGTAGTTATAGATCGTGCCCATGCCCGTATTGGCGGCTTTGGCAATAGCCGACATAGGCGTGCCCTGTACCCCGTTGTCCGTGAGTAACTGCATGGCGGCCAACATGATCTTCTCCTTTTTTTCCACGGGGCAAAGATAGAGCGACTGGAATGAATATTCCAAATTTTGAAGGGATCTTTTTTGCATAGTCCCGAAAACCGGATATTGAGCACCATCTTCCTAACGACGGTTACCGGCTTTTGTGCCAATAACCATAGCACACCGATAAATTAATAAAATCGCCTTTACTCTTTATCACGGCCGTATATTTAATATTTTCAACAACGGCCCGGTAATACCAATAAGAGGTGGTTTTAAAACCGATATTGCCATACAAAGCAAATCGAAGATAAGAATGTTCTGTAAGTTTTAATCCCTTGAAGATACCTATTTGCAAACTAGGATTAATACCGTAAGACTTGACAATTTTATCTAAATAAAGAGAGCCAATACCTCCCAAAGCAGTAAATCTATTGCGGATATATTCTACATTAAGACCTAGCATAATTCCACTGCCGTAAGGTCGTTTATTATTTCCATAATAATTCCACCTTAATGCAATGTTTGGGTCGCCTCCATTGCCACTTTCTTTTAAAGAAAGATGCCCCCCTCTTTTTACAATGACGGCAACTGACTTAGCATTAGTGCCAAAGTACAGCGAGAAATAAGATTTTGCAGTTTCTTTTTTAGAAAACTTACTAAGTGATATTCCTATGCTTGGCCCAAGAACAGGATGTTCCCGAAAGTTATGATTAACACCATTAGTGTAAGTAAACTTGTTAATTCCCAATACGGTGCCTCCTTCCAGTTCAAGACTAAAACCTTGGGCGTTTCCTCTTAAATAAGCCAATAAAAAAATACAAAAAAGGATATTTTTCATTTTTATGTAGTCAAGACGTTATAATATTTAGCAATATGCCGCTAAAATTATTTACCTGACGTGTATTAGAACATTCGAGTTGTATACTTAAAAAACTATATTAGTTTCTTGTGCAACATACCAAACTTACCGCACCTTAAACACCCGCGCCGCCTTCACCGCCAACTGCCAATTTCGATACAAACGACGAGCCTCCACCCGCGCCATACTGGGTCGGAAAGGACGTTCAAGTTGCCAATTAGTAGAAATATCGGCCTTATCACGCCAAAAACCGACGGCCAGCCCCGCCAAATAAGCGGCTCCCAGCGCAGTTGTTTCCTGCACGACGGGCCGTTCCACTTGTACGCCCAGCAGATCGCTTTGAAACTGCATCAAAAAATTATTCTTGACCATACCGCCATCCACGCGCAAGGCACGAAGCCGAATGCCGGAGTCTTTTTCCATTACCGCCAACACGTCTTTGGTTTGGTAGGCCACACTTTCGAGCGTCGCGCGGATAAGGTGTGCCCGGCTGCTGCCCCGCGTGAGGCCAAAAATGGAACCCCGCACCTCCGAATCCCAATATGGCGTTCCCAAACCCACGAAAGCCGGCACGAAAAACACGCCTTCCGAGGAAGCCAGACTCATCGCATAACGTTCTGTATCAGCCACATCCACGAATAGTTCGACGGTATCGCGCATCCATTTAACCGCACTTCCCGCTACGAAAATAGAACCTTCCAACGCGTATTCCACTTTGCCATCAATGCCCCAGGCGATGGTAGTCAGCAGACCATTTTGCGAAGCCACCGCCTGTTCTCCCGTATTCATCAGCATAAAACAGCCGGTTCCGTAGGTATTTTTGGCTTCGCCGGGCTGAAAACAGGCTTGCCCGAACAGAGCCGCTTGCTGGTCGCCCGCCATGCCGCTCACCGGAATTAAGCCCCCCTTCCGTCCCCCCATAAGGGGGGAAACCTGCCCGTCGTCCGTCTCCCCATGAGGAGGGAAGACCCAACACGTCAAGCCGCGCGTGACCATAAACACCACTACTATCCATCACTGTGGGCAACATGGAAGTGGGTACATCCAACGCCTGACATAGTTCGTCGTCCCATTTTAGTTCGCGAATATTATACAGCATCGTGCGCGACGCATTGGTATAATCGGTCGCGTGGATCTGCTCCTGCGTGAGATTCCAGAGTACCCAGGTATCAATCGTGCCAAATAACAGGTGACCCGCCTCGGCATCATAGCGAGCATTGGGGACGTTGTCGAGTATCCATTTGATTTTAGTGCCAGAAAAATAGGCATCTATCAATAGCCCGGTTTTGTAACGCACGGCGGACTCTAACCCTTTGGCTTTCAATGCTTCACAAATATCCATCGTCTGGCGGCTTTGCCACACAATGGCGTTGTAAACAGGTTTGCCCGTACGTTTGTCCCACACTACCGTGGTTTCGCGCTGATTGGTAATCCCAATGGCGGCGATGTCGTTGGGGCTGACTTTTTCCAGCACCTCGCGCACCACGCTTTGCACCGATTCCCAGATTTCGACGGGATTATGTTCCACCCAGCCGGGCTTGGGGAAGTATTGCGTGATTTCCTGTTGGGCCGTCACGATGATGTTGCCTTGTTTGTCAAAAACAATGGCGCGGCTGCTGGTGGTGCCTTGATCTATGGCGAGGATGTATTGCATGGCGGGTATTAGTTATCGGTTAATAGTTATTGAGGAATCGGGAATTATGACTCAAAGTATTCTAGTCCGTATAAATTAAATATAATTGCTAATTTCTTTTAAAGCAGCATTTATTTCTCTTAGAATATGAACGTCTTGCTGGTCTTTTGGTGCAACATTGTACATATTGAGGGCTTTCATTAAATCTCCTTTTGCAAGACGTGCTTTATTTACATGCAGCGACAGTTTTGCGGTGCCTCTTGCATAATATAACATATAATCATCGTGTTCCACCTCATATTGGTTGGTTAGGACAATTGCTCTCTCTAAATCGATAATTGCTTTTTCTTTAAATTTAAGTTGTTTTCTTCTATCAATGGAAATTCTTGAATCATTATCCAAATCCAGGTAGGACAAGCCTCGATTTCTGATAAATACATAGTTATTCGGCTCTTTATTGATACAAATATTATAATTCCTAATAGTCTCTGCATCATTGCCAAGATGAGAATAGCCGATGGCCGCCAAATTATATGCTTCCCACATCTGAGTATCCATCTCAATAGCACGATTGGCAAATTCAACTTGTTCGGCAAACTGATTTTGTCGCCACTTTACACACGCCATGAGGTCATAAACTTTGGCAATATTAGGGTCTATTTTTATAATACTAAGTAAAATTGCCAATGCTGGTTTATGCCTGGCTTGCATATACAATTGTTGTGCTTCTTCAAAAAGATTATCTATTTGTGTTGAATGTGATAATATTATAGAGTTTGGCTCATTAAGGTTTTCGATAGTAGATGGTGGCGAATATGCAGTATTAAATAAACTTTCCCGCGCAGTTTCGCCAAAATAGTCATGTGTTACAATAGATGAACAATCTTGTACTCGCTCAGTAATTAACCGAAGTTTTTCAAAACCATCCACGAATTGCTGTACTAATGAATTTTCCGTTGAAATGACTATATTTTCCAGATTGGAAAATTCTGCACTTTTAGTCCAATTGTAAGAGCCATTTATCAAAATCTTATCATCTAAAATGCAGAATTTATGATGCATTAACTTAGGGTATCTGGATATTCTGATTATTCCACCTGCATTAACAAGCAGTTGAAAATCAATTTTGTTATTAATAAAGTTGATTTTATCATCTGCTAGAATCAGGTCAATGGGGATACCAGCATTCACACGTTCCAAAATAGCCTCAAATAAAACAGGATTGGTAAACCACGCAACTGCCACCTTAATACTTTTGTTGGCTTTGCGTAGATTCACTAATATTTTTTCTTCTATTCCTGAGAAATATGCTTGTTGTATCATATTTTGATAATCAAATAGCCAATTACACCAAAACCTACCCCAACAACAAATGATAAGCCGCCGCGCCACAAATTCCACCAACAATAGGCCCCACCACCGGAATCCACGCATAACGCCAATCGGAATCACCTTTCCCAGGAATCGGCAATAATGCATGAATAATACGCGGCCCCAAATCACGCGCCGGATTGATCGCGTAACCCGTAGTGCCACCCAGCGACAGACCGATAGCCAGCACCAAAGCCCCGACCGCCAGCGGATTAATACCTTCGGCAAACTCATTAGCTCCCAATGCAGAAAGGCCAAAAAGCAGCACGAACGTACCGATGAATTCACCGATAAAATTGCTGAATGTATTACGAATCGCCGGAGCCGTGGAGAACACCGCGAGTTTGGCACTTGGGTCTTCCGTCCGCGCCCAATGCGGCAGATAATGCACATACACGAGTGCCGCGCCGATCATTGCGCCGATCATTTGTCCGGCAAGATAGAGCGGAACGTTGGCCCAACTGAACTGGCCCGTAACCGCCAAAGCCAGCGTAACCGCCGGATTGAGGTGCGCCCCGCTGACCTTGCCCGCCGCATACACGCCAAAAGTGACGGCTAAGGCCCAGCCTATGGTAATGACGAGCCAACCAGCGTTTTCGCTTTTGGTGTCCCGTAGTACGACACCAGCGACCACGCCATTGCCCAACAGAATAAGAAGTGCCGTACCAATCAGTTCGGCGAAGAAAGTTTGCATTTTATGACGAATTGAAATAAATGAATGCGGCGATGAAAGCCGAGACGGGGCGAATGTCCAGTTTTTTATGGAAGAATTCTCCTTCCAAATACTTTACTTTTGGCCGTCTTTATAAAATTTTCTAACGCATGAAAGCACTCTCCGATTTCTTCCATCGCTATGCTTCCTGGCGGACGCTAGGCATCGCCTTTGTGGCCTACATTTTGTTTTCCGCGATGCTGCTACCCCACGCCGAAAAGGTCATTAATGAAGCGGCTGGCAAAGAAGTGGGCATTATTGACCTCGGCATTGGGTTTGATATAGCCAAGATAAAACAGCAAGTAGCGGACTATGGCGATGCAGGCCGTGTCTACTACCGACGCACGGAATTGACGCTGGATATTTTGTATCCACTGGCTTACGCCGCTTTCTTTTCGTTGATTCTCAGTCTGTTAATGCAAACTCTACCGCTTGACAGCGGATTGCGGCGTTGGAATATATTGCCTTTTATAATGCTGGCCTTCGACTATGTGGAGGACGTTTTTATCGTGATGATGCTCTCGAATTACCCGGATTGGAGCGACACGACGGCGATGCTTTGCGCGGTATTTCGCCTGCTGAAATGGGCGACATTTGCCGGAACGGTGGGCGTGATTTTGGTTTTGGTGATTCGGAGGTTCGTAAAAAAAGTAGAGGCGGCATAAAGCACGAGTATCTGAGGATTCGAGTATTTGCTCAAATCCTCAAATACTCAATAAAAACTACATCCACTTCACCGCAAAACGGTTGAAAGATTCTTTCAATTCCGCGTACAGTGCACGAAACTGTTCCATCTCTTCACGCATGGCCGTGTGATCGGTGAAATGCACATGGTCAACCGCAATCGGGTGATTCTCCGCATAATCCACCAGATGATTTTCATGGCCTTTGATGCGATGTTTCAAATCGCTGATGCGTTCGCGCTGTATATCGAAGCGATTTTGGTAAGATTCGGCATTGGCTTCGGCTTCGTCGCCAGTGTTTTTGGCAAGGATTTCTTTCAACCGATTTTCCAGGAGGCCGAGTTCCTCTTTATAGAATTTTAGTTCGTTGAACCACAAATTATGCTCGTAGTGCAAATCTTTCAAAAAGACGTGTTGGTCTTTGCTTGTCGTTGACATAGTTAAATATTTTAATGTAAATGATCTCTGAAATGCTGAACTAAGGCCTGATAATCGCGGGCGGATTCGAGTATGGTGGACGGACTCCAACCCAGTTCTTTGCCCATGATATCAACCACAACGGAGGTAATTTGTTGCGCCGCCGACCAATCCATCATTTCCAGCCGGATGCGGCGCGCCAGAAAATCGCGCGGGGTGCAGGCCATTTCGCAACGTGCTGCATACACCACTTCGGCGCGGATAAAAGGAAAATCGGGATGCAAACGCGCTGCCAATTCCGGATTTTCCAAGGTCAAGTCCCCTACCCTGCTCGCTTGGTCGCCGTATTTTTGGTGCAAATGATGGGCAATTTCAACGTCAAAATGATAGGTTTCTATCAGTTTTTGCCAATCATTTGGAGCAAAATTCTTTGCACCGACTAATAGATGTTCCGCAGTAGTGGATTTGACCGAACTGCATAACAACTCACCCGCTACATCCACCGCATCGCGAGCCATCAGGCGGTACGTTGTCCATTTGCCACCCAGCAAACTGAGCAAGCCGGAAGCGGGATCATATTCCACCTCATGGTCGCGCAAAAGTCGCTTGGTAGATTTCGATTTTTTGGCTGCCGTAGCATGATCCGATTGAGGTGGAGAACCAACCACCAAAGGCCGCAAGCCTCCAAAACCTGCTTTTACTTGACTTTTACCTAGTTTTTTGGCGACAAATGGCTGCAAAGTGTCGAGCAAAAAATCTACTTCATTGGCCTCTAAAACAGGCTCTTGTGTTAGATTTTGATAGTCATTATCGGTGGTGCCAAGCAGCAATTGTCCCTCAAAAGGAATGGCAAAAACGACGCGCCCATCCCTCGTTTTGGGAATTAACATTGCATCCGCGCTGCCCGAAACGGAGGCTGGCAGCACCACATGTACGCCTTTGGAAGGTCGGATGCGCGGCGACAAATCTGAATTTGCTAACTGACGAATACTATCGGCGTAAGGCCCAGTGCAATTTAAAAATAGCCGGGCGCGCAAGTCAAAAACCTCGTTTTGTAGATTGTCTTTCAAAGAAATACTCTGCAATTTTCCCGACGCATCTTTTTGAAAATCAATTACTTCTACATGATTGGCGACCACCGCACCTGCTTCGACGGCACTCTGCGCAATGGCGAGGCAGTAGCGGGCATCATCCAATTGACCGTCATAATATAGTACTGCGCTGTGAATATTGGGAGAAAGTCCGGGCATTCGTTGCAAAGCCTCGGTACGACTCAACCAGCGACTTTTTGGCAATTGGTCTTTTCGGGCGGCAAACCAATCGTAGAGCCACAGCCCGATGCGCAGATACAGCCCTTGCCACCAACTAAAAACGGGCGTTAGAATGGCCAAAGGTCGCGCCAAATGAGGAGCATTGGCCAGCAACGTATGACGTTCCGCCAAGCCATGCCGAACTTGCCGCAGTTGCGCAACATCCAGATTCTTAAAGGCTTGTTCTAAATATCGGACACCGCCATGAATGAGTTTGGTGCTCCGCGACGACGTGCCTGCGGCGAAATCTTCCTTTTCTATCAAGGCTACTTTCCACCCGCGCAACGCCGCATCCAGCACGCAGCCCGCTCCCGATGCGCCGCCGCCAATGATGCAGAGGTCAAAAACTTCCGTGCGCAGTCGTTGCAGGTGTTCGGTTCGATTCATAGTAACGCCAACTTTTAGTTGGCGAACAAAGCACCAACCGAAAGGTTGGCGTTACAGGCTTTGCTGCCAACGCCAGGCATCAGTAAGTGCTTCCCGCAGACTGCGTTTGGCCGTCCAGCCGAGTTCCTTATTTACTTTTGTGGCATCGGCATAGACTGCCGAAATATCGCCCAGTCGTCGTGGGCCGATCTTGTAATTCAAGGGTTTGCCGCTAATTTCCTCAAAGGTTTTGACCAATTCCAAGACGCTGTTTCCATTGCCCGTTCCGACGTTAAAAACTTGATAGTTAGCCTTTTCCGTCTGCGAATTATCCAGATTCTTCAGAGCCGCTACGTGCGCTTCGGCCAAGTCCATTACGTGAATATAGTCACGCACACAAGTGCCATCGGAGGTTGGATAATCATTGCCAAAAATGGTCAACGAAGAGCGAATCCCAATAGCAGTTTGGGTAATAAATGGCACCAAATTGCCTGGCACACCGATGGGCAATTCGCCGATATTGGCCGACGGATGCGCGCCAATCGGGTTAAAGTAACGTAACGAAATGATGTGAAACGTAGGATCGGCAGCGGCTACATCGCGCAAAATCTCCTCGCCGATCTGCTTGGTATTGCCATACACCGAGGAAGCGGGTTGCACGGGCGTCTCTTCGGTAACGGGCAATTTTGCCGGTTCGCCGTACACGGTACAGGAGGAAGAGAAGATCAAATTTGGCACCCCTTCGGCCTTCATAGCCCGCAACAAAGTAGTGAGCGAACCGAGGTTATTGTAATAATATTTGAGCGGTTCCAGCATGGATTCACCCACTGCTTTGGAAGCCGCAAAATGGATAACACCGCCGATTTGCTCGTCTCTTAAAATACGGCACATAGCGTCGTAATCATTGCAGTTTTCTTTATAAAAAGTCGGTTTCTCCCCTAAAATATTGGCCAAACCATCTAAAACACTGGCTTGTGAATTGGAAAAATCATCGACCAGAATGGGGCGAAAACCTGCCTCAGAAAGGGCAACTACCGTGTGCGAACCAATGAATCCGGTGCCGCCGGTAACGAGAATGTTCATGAGAAGTTGTTGAGGGAAAAGGTTTAGAAAAAGGGATGAGGATGTTGAGAAAATGTGGAGAGTGTTGAGAAAAAAAGGAGTTGAGAAGGTTGAGGTGAGGTTGCTATCGCCTTTCTCAACATTCTCAACCTGCACAGCAGTCTCAACCCTCTCAACTTTTCTTCTCAACCTGCGCAGCAGCTTCAACCCTCTCAACTTTTCTTCTCAATATTTTTGTAATGCCCATCCGGCAACGCTCTCAACAACTCTGCCGCTTTTTCGGGCGTAATATCACGTTGTGGCGTGGCCAGCATTTCGTAGCCGACCATGAATTTCTTGACCGTAGCCGAACGCAAAAGCGGTGGATAAAAAACCATGTGCCAATGCCATTCGGGGTGCAACTCGCCATCCGTGGGAGCCTGATGAATGCCCGCCGAATAGGGAAACGAGACTTGAAAAAGGTTGTCGTAGCGAATAGTGAGTTGGCGATAGGCGGCAGCAAAGGCGCGGCTTTCTTCCTCGGTCATTTCGGTAATATTGGTCATCGGACGCTTGGGAATCAACATCGCCTCGAACGGCCACACTGCCCAGAACGGCACCAACGCCACAAAGTGTTCATTTTCAAATAGAATGCGTATTTCCTGCTTTTTTTCCTGAGCCAAATAATCGGCCAAGCAGGGTGCGGCCATTTTTCTGAAAATACTCGCCTTGAAAATGCTGTTTTTTTAGCGGCTCTTCGGGAATCGTGTTTTGCGCCCAAATCTGCCCATGCGGATGCGGATTGGAACAACCCATGATCGCGCCCTTATTTTCAAAAATCTGGACGTGCTGCACGTAGGGCAAATTGCCCAATTCGGCATATTCTTTCTGCCAAAGTTTTACCACGGAATATACTGCTTCCTCTTCCATTTCCGGAATCGTCAAGTCATGTCGCGGCGAAAAGCAGACCACTTTGCAGATGCCCGGTTCGGCGACGGCTTGTAACAAACCATCGGTTTGAACCGCAGGCGCGACTTCCGGCAGCAACGCCGAAAAATCATTGGTAAAGGCAAAAACGTCCAGATAGTTAGGCGTTTGTTCGCCGTTGGCGCGGACGTTGCCAGGGCAGAGATAGCAGGTCGAATCGTAGGCCGGGCGATTCTCGGCAGTCGGTGGCTCTACCTGCCCTTGCCATGGGCGTTTAGCGCGATGCGGCGACACCAGCACCCACTCGCCAGTCAGCGGATTATAACGACGATGCGGAACCTCGGGGAAAAAAGTCATTTTATTTGAACGATGAAGTATGAACGATAAACGATGAACTGTAATACGTAAATAAAGCGTTTGCAATCAGATATTTACGCTCTTGAACTCATAGTTCATACATCATAGTTCATCGTTAACTCCCTGTATTCTTTGGTTTTTGTTGGCCGTTTCTATTATCGGGGCGATGCTGTTTTGGACGATTCGAGGGGCCGCGCGACGAAGAGGATTTTTTGCGATCACCCCCGCCACTATTATTATTGCGAGGTCCAAATCCATCCCGACGAGGAGCCGCACCCGTGTAAGCCGGAGCCTCCCCGAATTGCGCTGGTACAGGCAGTTTTTCCACTTCTTTACCAATCAGTTGTTCAATCTTCTTAAACCGAAGTTGGTCCATCTGATTGATGAGCGTCAGGGCTTCACCTTTGCGGGCAGCCCGCGCGGTACGCCCGATTCGGTGCACATAATCCTCGGCATCGCGCGGCACATCATAATTGATGACCATATCTATGCCATCCACATCGATGCCACGACTGACCACATCGGTAGCGACCAGTACATCGATTTTGCGATTTCGGAAATCCATCATCACCTGTTCGCGCTGTTCTTGTTCGAGGTCGCTGCTCATCAGGCCAACCGATAATTGGCGCGCCCGCAGTTTTTGGTAGAGTTGGCTCACCGACTGTTTGGAAGAGCCGAAACACCAGAATGCGTTGCCCGATTTTGTCTTTCAACAAGTCCACAATCAGGGGCAATTTTTGCCGGTCGTCTACTACGTAAGCACTTTGCGTTACGCCTTCGGCGGGTTTGGACAGCGCAATGCTAACCATTGCCGGATCATTCAACAAGCGACTTAGACAGGCGCAACACCGTGGGCGGCATCGTTGCCGAAAAGAGCAAACTTTGACGTTTTGGATTTAATGTGTCAAATATTTTCAACAAATCGGGTTGAAAACCCATGTCCAGCATTCGATCGGCCTCGTCAAGGACTAGAAAACGCAGTCGTTTGAAATTGACATAACCCAATTGAATGTGAGCGATTAAGCGACCCGGCGTAGCGATGATAATGTCGGCACCGCCAGTCAAAGCCGTGCGTTCCTGATTGAAACTTTTGCCGTCGCCGCCGCCATAAATAGCCATGGCCGATACGCCGCTGAAATACGAATAGGCTTCGATTACTTTTTCGATCTGGATGGCCAGTTCGCGGGTAGGCACGATGATGAGGGCCTGATTAAAATGGGCCTCGTTTGATTCAATGATTTTGTGGATGATGGGCAATACGAACGCAGCCGTCTTGCCAGTGCCGGTTTGGGCGACCCCAATCACGTCTTTGCCAGCCAGAATAAGGGGGATGGTTTGCGCCTGAATGGGAGTGGCGGTGGTAAAGTTGAGCGCATCAATGCCGTCCAGCAGATCGGGATGAAGGCCAAATTCGGAAAAATCCAAGGAGATATGGTTTTTATGCTATTCTTAAAAAAACAAGTGTTGCACAAAGATAGGCTACAAAAGCTAAAATAATGAAATCAAGTCGCCAAAGCGGAAAAATATTACTGGAAACTGTTACTTTTTAATAGCCAGACGTTTATTTGTACAATACTGGTGAGGAAAACGAAGAGAATTAACTATCCATCAAAGGTCAACCAACATGCGTAATGAATACTTTTTTCAGTTGAATGTTCACGATGAACAGATAAAAACCGCCTATGAATTGGTAGAACATTCTATTGCACATCATCCGGTGACCGATATTTTTGCACGCGATCCCGGTGGTCGAGAAAGGCAGCGGGAGTTTCGGTTTACGGGTACGCTGGGAGAGATCGTTTTCGCGGATGTCTACGCTTTGCCGCGCCCCACCCGGTCCTTTGGAGCGATAGATGGTCAGGATTTTGGCCAGGATTTTTCTTTAAAAATTGACGGCGGAACCAAATCGTTCGATGTAAAAACAATGGGTAGAAAAGACGGTAATCTGCGTACAAACTATGTCTTGAATCTACCCTCTTACCAGATGAAACGAGCAAATGTGTTGACGGATTATTACTTCTGTATTAGTCTCCATAAAAACGCTGCTGACCAATATGTCGCCTCTTTTTTGGGTTCCGTTTCAAAAAGCGAAATCATGGAAAACAAATTAGGCATCCTCTATAAAAAAGGGACTAAACGCACCAAGGATAACGGCGGAAGCTTTGAATTTCAGCGCGACACGTATGAAGTAGATTTTCAGGATATTACCACGCCAATTATGAATGATGCTATTTCCAAAATTCAAGGTTACCAATTAAAAAAACTACTTTTGCCCTTCAAATAAACACGAATGGCGAGTCTCGCGAAAACATATACCAGAGAGAAATTGAACGGTCAAATTTATACGCCCGCGTATATTGTTGACAAAATATTGGATGAAGTCGGTTATATAAAGGAAGCAACAGTAGCGAAAAAAATTCTTGATCCCGCTTGTGGCGACGGACGTTTTCTGGTTGAAGTAGCCAAACGCATCATACAATATTCAAAACCAGAAAACTTAAAGCAAAATTTAGAAAATCTATATGGTTGGGACATTGATAGTCAAGCAATTACGCTCTGCATTCAGAATCTAAATATACTTATTCAACCCCTGGGAATTTCTGTAAGCTGGAATATAAAAGAGTGCAATGCGTTATTTAAATTAAATCTTGCTTCAACTTTATTCGGCGAAGCACAGCCAGCAGAAAAATTCGATTTTATCGTCGGCAATCCACCTTATATTAGAATCCAGCATTTAGAGGAAGACCAGCGAAAATATATACAGGCAAATTATACCTTTTGTAAAAGCGGCTCCACCGATATTTACCTGGCTTTCTTTGAATTAGCCCATTCTCTGCTGACAGAAGATGGGATTTGCGGTTTTATTACCCCCAATACTTATTTTTATACCGAAACGGCCAAGCCATTGCGACAGTTTTTTGCTGCACAAAAGAATCTGGTAAAAATTACTAATTACGCGGAGATACAGATATTTGAAAATGCTTCCACTTACGCAGCTATAACGATCTTTACCAAAAATTCCCAGCCAAACTTTATTTTTGAAAAAGCAGATTCTACCACTACTTTTAAGACGAAAGAATTTTCTTTTGATGAAATTCAAAATAGTGTCTGGCAACTCAGCACTGAAGAAGTAGAGCAGGTAAAAGGCCGTCCATTGGGAACAGTCGTGAAAATTCACGTTGGCATCACCACATTATGCGACAAGGCGTATATGTTTCCCGTGGAAAAAGAAGACGCGCAATATGTTTGGGTACGTAGTAAATTCAAAGATTTGGTGCAAATTGAAAAAAGTATCACCAAACCCATTATTAAAGCCTCCACTTATAAAAATAGCCAGCAGCCAATCAAAGAAATAGTCCTATTTCCCTATAAAAAAGTAAATGGCAAGCACCAGATAATTCCAGAAAGAGAATTAGCAGAAATCTATCCTTTGGCATATCAATATTTATTGTCCGTTAAGTCGGAACTAGACAAACGAGATAATGGCAAAATAAATACAGTTGCCTGGTACGCCTTTGGCCGAAGCCAGGGATTAGACACCAGTTTTGGCAAAAAAATACTGTTTTCGCCGATGAATTTAAGACCCAATTTCATTTTAGCCGAACGCGAAGACGCTACTTTCTACTCCGGTTATTGCATAAAATATACTGGCGATTACCAGAAATTGCTAGTACAGCTTAATTCTGAACGTATGCAAAAATTTATAGAAGTCTCCTGCCGCGATTTTCGGGGTGGCTGGAAGGCTTATAACAAAAAGACGTTGGAGAATTTTGTATTGGAGGATTAATAAGAAGTATTCCGACATTTGTCATCAGATTTTACAACTCCTTTACATTGTTTTACAAGCATTTATCGGCTTGAAACGGTCCATCTTATACTTTTGCCGCATCGTTCATAATAATTTGGCAGGACTCATGTTTGTCATCACAATGTCAGCGTTTAACCGTTCGTTATCATCCCGCACTTTCTCGAATCTACTCTCCATGAAAAAAGCCTCTTATTTCCCGTTGCTCCTACTACTGCTGGCGAGCCATTTTTTGTCCGGTCAAAATCCCTCTAAAACGACTATTAAAGGCACAGTTTCCGACACGCTTGGTGCCGAATTGGGCTTCGCAACGGTCATGTTGCTCAGTCCCAAAGACTCTACTTTAGCTAACTTTACCCGCAGCGATGAACATGGTACATTTTTCTTTAAAAACGTGCGCAATGTGCCCTACATACTCAAAATTTCCTACATTGGTTACTTGCCTTACCAGCAACATTTGCCAGTTTCAGATGCAGAAGTGACTGATTTAAAGGCCATTAAGATTAAGCCAATTTCCACGGAACTGATGGAAGTGGTGATCCGAACGGCCAAGGCTCCGCTGCGTATACATGGCGATACGATTGAATATGATGCCACTACTTTCAAGGTGCCGCCCGGTTCTACAGTGGAGGATTTGCTGCGTCGGCTGCCCGGTATTGAGCTAGATGCCGATGGAAATATTCGCGCACAGGGCAAGGATGTGAAACGGGTGTATGTGGACGGCAAAACCTTCTTCGGCGACGACCCAAAAGGGGCCACGAAGAATCTCGGCGCGGAAACTATTTCCAAAGTACAAGTCTATGACGAAAAATCAGAACAGACTAAACTGACAGGCGTGGACGACGGCAAAAAGGAAAAAGCGATGAATCTGGAACTAAAAGACGAGTTCAAAAAAGGTTCTTTTGGCAAAATAACTGGCGCGGTGGGCAGTTCGGATCGCTGGGCGGCGCGTGGCAATTATAACCGTTTTAATCAGAAACAACAATTGTCATTTATTGGCTACGGCAATAACATTAATCAAACCGGCGTAAACTGGGAAGATTACGGCGAATTCAAAGGCCAAAGTACGTTCAGTGGTTACGACAATGGTGATTTTGGTTTTAGCGGTGCCAATCAGTACTACAACTTCGGGGGGGATGAAGGCCTGAATAATTTCGATGGGCGCGGCTTCACCAGGAACTTTGGTGGTGGCTCGAACTATAATTTCGACAATAAAAAAGCGAAATTTAACCTCAGTTATTTCTATAACGAAACCGCTCTGCAACTCGACCAATTTGGCTTCCGGGAGAACTTCTTACCCGAGGGTTCTTTTACCAATACGGACACGACTAATCGGATGGAATTTCGGGGCAGCCACAGCATCGGTACGCGTTTTGAAAAAGACTTGGATTCCAATAATGTGTTGATTGTCAAGGGGAATGGTCGATTCAGCAAAAACACAACCGACTACAAGCAATCACAACTTTTTCTGGATGTGGCCGACCAACCCAGCAATCGACTAAATCTGGATAATGATACACGACTGAATTCCTGGCGAGTCACGAGTGCCGCTATTTTTAGACATCGTTTTAAGAAAAAAGGTCGCTCTATTGCTTTTAGTGGCGGTTACAATAGTGACCAATCGGACGGTACGGAAAACCTGTTTTCTATTAATCGTTTCTTTGAGGCGCAGACTTTTAGCGATCAGGTTCGCCTGCTAAATAATAATGCTAATAAAACCAATCAGTGGAAAGCCAGTGCATTGTTTACGGAACCATTAGCAAAAAAGTGGTTTTGGGAGACCTTTTATAATTTTAGCAATAGCCAGAATGCAGTGAATCGTCAAGCACACAACCGGGAACTCGGCGATATTCGTATTGATTCATTAAGCGTTTTTTATGACCAAAATACGCTCTACCAACGTATTGGTTCCAGTGTACGCTATTCTTTTCAGGGTTTGAACGCCTCGGCTGGATTAGCGGCCCAACAAATTCGGTTAGACGGAGAGTATTCTCGCGACCGCAATGAAGCATTGCTTACTGATCCAGTTAGCCGCACATTCTCCAACTTGACCCCTAATGTGTCGTTCAATTACGAATTTAAAAATAATACTAGTGTAAATTTCGATTATTCTTACAGTATTAATGCACCGCAACTCACCGATCTGCAACCAGTACCCAGTGTAAACAACCCCTTATTTCGCATTGAAGGTAATCCAGACCTGCGTCCAGAGCGTATTAATCAGATAAATCTCAATTACAATTACTGGAATCCGGCTACTTTCGCCAATTTGGGCATCGGTGCCGGGTACAGCCAATATAACGATCAAATCGTTTACAATCAATTTATTGAAGTAATTGACACTATTGGTATTCGCACTACTACGCGACCTGATAATATTAGTGGCGGAAATAATTTAGAGGCGTATTCCTGGTTTAATTTCCCCATTATTAAAACCAAACTTACGCTCAATGGTGGTATTAATGCCAATATCGGTCAGACGCCAGCCTTTGTGAATGAAGTACGTAACGAAACCAATAATAATGGCTATGGCGGACGCCTCGGTTTTAATCTCACGCCGAATCAGAAATTGATCGTTGGACTCGGTGGACGATTGCAATTCAACGACCTGAAATACTCTATTCAACAAGAACAAAATCAACACATTCAGAATCATAGTATGGATGCGTCGGTGAAGTGGCAGTTCGCTGGTAAATTCTTTGTGGAAAGCAATTTTAACTACACTATTTATCGCAATAACCGCTTCGGATTCAATCGCGATGTACCCATCTGGAATGGTTCGGTGCGTCGGTTATTGGGTAAAACCAACCGCGTGGAACTACGTCTGGCGGCCTTTGATCTATTGAATCGTCGGGTGAGTATTATTCAGAGTGGTTCGCAGAATTATGTGACGCGCAATATTGCCAGTACACTAGCACGTTACTATATGTTGAGCGTGAGTTATAATGTGCGCGGCTATGAAAATAAACTTAAAAAGAATAACTGGGAATAAAATAGTTATTGGTTGTTAGTACATTAGTTATTAGTGCCAATATCTTCTTTAAGTTTCAATTGATCTCATACCATTTTTTCAATAACTATTAACCAATTACCAATTTCTCCATGCAAGTCAAAAAGCAATTGTTTCTATATATTTTTCTGCTTTCCGCACTAATGGGCCATGCTCAGGAAATGGAAGGCACAGTGCGCTATTTAATTGTTCATAATTGGACAAAAAAGATGGCTGCCGTAGATTATCTCAGCAAGCAACGGAAAGAACGCGTTGCTTATATGTGGGGCAATCAATCAGAGTGGAAACAGTACGCCAATCTATATTTCAGCCCGACCCGTAGCAAATATGAAGATTCGGACGAACGCGCGGACGTGAATGACGAAGGCTATGCCTGGCGCAAAGATGCGTACACTATTCAGCGTGATTTCGCCACCAATACTATGCACGATGTGATCCAGATGCTGGGTAAAATCTACCTCGTCGAAGACACCCTTCTTGCTCCTAACTGGAAGATTATGAACGACATGAAGGAAGTGGCGGGTCATGTTTGTATGAATGCTTTTCAGGAAGATACGCTCAAAAAACAGAAAATTATCGTCTGGTTTGCACTGGATATTCCGGTGCCAGCTGGGCCAGAAAGATTGGGTGGCTTACCCGGCCTTATCCTCGAAGCGGACGTAAATGACGGCGGTATGCTGATTACCGCCGATAAGATTGAATTAAAAAAACTCACCACTGAACTAGACCCGCCTAAAAAAATCAAAGCTAAAAAGATCAATGAGGTCGCCTACGACGATATTATCCGCAAGCACTTGGAAGAGAAGCGGAAGGCGGAAGAGCCGCCATTTTGGGGAATACGGTATTGATTTTCAAGCAGTTATAATTATCATGAAAGGTTATCGCATAATTAGCAAAGAAACTACAATATGGGTAAAGCATTTATATATACAATTCTTATACTTTGCTATTCTTGTGGACAAGCAGATTGTAGTTTACATGAATATGAAAAAAGTTTTTGGTGGCACAAGAGATTTAATCAGTTTACTTGGCGAAAAGGTGATATTGACTTGAATAACAGATATTTTTTAAATGCTGATTCCACCTATCTTTATTATCAGGTTTTAAGTAATAGAGAGAAAATGTTATGTGATTTAGTGCAAAATCATTTAAAGCCATCTCAAAATATAGTGGAAATTATCGCCATTTTAGGCCCAGGTGAGAAATATACTTCATTAATACGGGGGAAAATTTTATTAGAGAAAGAGAATCCCGAACGTAATCTAACCGATGAAATATTTGAGACAAAACTTCTTTATGAGGTAGGATATAATGCTTCTGGAACCTGTTACTTAGTGCTGGTATTCGATAAAAATCAATACATAGGCTGTTATCTTGCCGTGCATAATGGAAGTCAAAATCAGTACTTTCCATTTGCCACTGATGACATCCAGCGCATCGCGGATCGGGAGCATCTGCTCTATACAATCCAGACTTTTCGTTTTGCTCTCAGTTAAAATCATACTGCTTACTTTCAGGTAACTGCTTACTTTTTGAAACCGCAAGTTGGGTACTTTTGCAGCATTAGTCAACTACTTTTTCAATATGACCAGTCAGCAAACAACATCCAAAACTCTGCACATTGCTTTATGGGTCGTCCAGATAATCCTGGCCCTTTTCTTCATCAGCACCGGAATATTTAAATTGGTTAAGCCGGTGGCTGAAATTGCCGCCATGTGGCCCTGGGCGGGCGAGTACCCTACCCTGCTGCGTTTTACAGGTGTAATTGATACACTTGGCGGTCTTGGACTTATTTTACCTGCGCTTACTCGAATTAGGCCGGAATTGACGGCTTGGGCGGCGTTGGGTTGTACTGCGCTCATGGTGTCGGCTATTGCTTTTCATTTTTCTCGTGGCGAAGGAGCCAATACGCCGTTCAATTTTGGCTTGCTGACATTCGCCCTTTTCATTTATTGGGGACGTCGTAAGGAGCCGATTATGCCTAAATAATGTTGAAAATAATAGTCTCACTCCAAGTGAGACTATTACTACTTACGACTGAGAAATCAACGCCGCGTACATATTCGCCCGCCCATACACGGAAGGATGTTCGCCCAAATGCTGCACTGAGTCGTTTGCGAAAAGTTTTTGTAACGAACGAAAACTAAGTGGATACGGCACCCATTGGGGTACGGGCATATCGGTGTCGTATTCTACCATTAAAAACTGGCCGTCTGGTTGTAAGCACTCCAATAATTGCTGAATTAATACCGTTTTATCTCGCACATAATGCAGCGAATTGGCCATTAGAATCCCGTCCAACTGTTGAAAAGGCAGTTTTTCACTGACGAAGTCTAGTTGTAAAGTCTTGATTTCTACGCCATTTGCTGGAAATGAATCGAGGCGTACCGGGCTTTTATCTATGGCGTAAATTGTACTTCCGGCTTTTAGTAAATTTGCCAAAGCGAAGGTAAAAAGACCGGAGCCACAGCCTAGATCAGCCCAGGTGGTTGGACTTTCCTGAGGTAATTGGTTGTTTTTAATAAGTTGGATGGCGGTAGCTAATTCCATAAACTACAAGCAAGAGATGTTTTTAATTAAAGCCGATCTATCTTTTGATAACAAGTTCCGGCAGGTTCCGATTACTGGAAATACCTACCGACCACTACTTTTTTTCTCGGACAAGGTTATTCGTTCCGGCTTGATCGTACTAGAAGTGGATGAGGTACTAGAAATGACTCAATCGTATGAGAATCGGCTGATTAAGACTTACTTTCACAAGGATTTAAATACTGACCAAGAATTCTTTGTAGGCCGCTCATTTATTATGGCGGAGGGAGGAACGGCGATCATTGGTCGAGGAGTAATCAGCGAGATTATTGGAGAAGAGTAATTTCGCTGTTTTTAACCATTATCAAATCGATATTCTATTTCATCATTTTCAAAAGTTTTCACATGAAATCCCTTCGGGATTTTGCTATCCGACTTTCTCAGGGCCTATAAACATACATTCCCTTCGGGAATTTTAGAACTGCGCCCATTAGCAAACTAAAACAAATGAGTCACCCCGAAGATTTCAGAGTGACTCATATTTATGTGCTATTTTAATTTACTTAGACACGAATTACGTTTACGAAACCTCGAAGGTTTCGCAAACGCCACGCGATCAGTACGTTTGCGAAACTTTCAAGAGTTTCGTAAACGTTGGTTTGTAGATTGTACATAACATCAGTTCATTAAGCAACAAGGCCATTTCTCAACAACCTCAACTTACTCAACTCTCTCAACAATCCCCTACAACCCAAAAATCGCCTTACCCATATAAGTAGCGGCATCACCCAGTTCTTCTTCAATGCGTAGCAATTGGTTGTATTTAGCGATCCGGTCAGAGCGGCTGGCGGAACCAGTTTTGATTTGACCAGTGTTCAGAGCCACGGCCAAGTCGGCGATGGTGGTATCTTCCGTTTCGCCGGAGCGGTGACTGATGACAGAGGTGTAGGCGTGGCGAGTGGCCAGATTCACCGCGTCGATGGTTTCCGTCAAAGAGCCAATTTGGTTCACTTTGATCAGGATGGAGTTGGCGATTTTTTCGTCAATGCCGCGTTGCAGACGTTCCACATTGGTCACGAAAAGATCGTCGCCGACCAGTTGGATGCGGTGACCCAGCGTTTCGGTCATCAGTTTCCAGCCCGACCAATCGTCTTCGGCCAAGCCGTCTTCGATGGAGTAGATTGGGTAGCGATTGCACCAGTCTTTCCAGTACGCCACCATGTCTTTGGAAGACAGCCGGTCGCCGCTGGATTTCTTGAACACGTACTCGCCTTTTTCGGAATCATAAAATTCAGAAGCCGCTGGGTCAAGAGCGATCACTATATCTTCCAGCGGGCGGTAGCCAGCGGCTTCGATGGCCGTCATCACTAATTGAATGGCCTCTTCGTTGTTTTTGATATTTGGTGCAAAGCCGCCTTCGTCGCCTACATTGGTCGAATAGCCTTTGCTTTTCAGCACTTTTTTCAGGTGGTGGAATATTTCCACACCCATCCGAAGCCCTTCGCTGAACGTATTGGCACCCACCGGCATAACCATAAACTCCTGAAAATCAATGCCATTGTCCGCATGACTGCCACCGTTGAGAATGTTCATCATTGGCACAGGCAATACGTGGGCATTCACGCCGCCCAAGTAACGGTACAGCGGTTGACCCAGTTCTTCGGCAGCGGCGCGGGCCACAGCGAGACTCACGGCGAGGATGGCATTGGCACCAACTTTCCCCTTGTTGCGGGTTCCGTCGCGCTCAATCATCAGGCGATCAATGCGAATCTGGTCGGTCACTTCCTGGCCAATCAGTTCGGGACGAAGCATGAGTTCGACGTTTTTCACGGCTTGCAGCACACCTTTACCGAGGTAGCGGTTCGGATCTTCATCGCGGAGTTCGACGGCTTCATGTACGCCCGTGCTGGCCCCGGACGGCACCATAGCGCGACCGATAAAACCGGTTTCGGTCCACACTTCCACCTCTACGGTGGGGTTGCCTCGGCTATCGAGGATTTCTCTGGCTAATATTTCGCGGATTGCGCTCATTTTTCAGTGGAATAGATGAGTGAATGAATGATTTGACAGGGCTTTACTGGTCAGGCGCGCAAAAGTAGCCAACCTTTATGAATCCCCACCGTTTTTGGGGCATGGACATTCTAAAACGCATTCGTTCTACCTGGCATCCCGACGAATATCACGGTTGGGGCCGCACGCGCCGCTATTTCGAGGGCTGGTATTATAAGATTGTTTCCGCCGATGAAAGTCTGGCCCTGGCTTTCATTCCGGGCATCGCCATGTCGCCGGATGGGGAAAGTCATGCTTTTGTGCAGATGATGGACGGTACGAATTGTCGGGCGAGTTATCATCCATTTAAAAGCGAAGAATTTCGACCTGCCGAAGGACGTTTTGAATTGGAAGTTGGCAGCAATTTCTTTTCTGCCAACAAAATGCGCCTCAATTTGCCGGAAATAAGTGGTGAAATTCAGTTTCAAAATACCATTCCCTGGCCGAAAATGCTGGGCGCGCCGGGCATCATGGGTTGGTATTCGTTTGTGCCGTTTATGGAATGTAATCATGGCGTGGTGAGCATGCACCATCGTTTGGAGGGTTCTCTGCAAATCAAAGACGCAGCGAGTGGAACGGAGCGCACGGTTGATTTTTCCGGCGGAAAAGGCTATATTGAAAAAGATTGGGGTCGGTCATTTCCAAGGGCTTATGTGTGGATGCAGACCAATCATTTTGCGAATGACCAAGCCTCGCTTATGGCTTCGGTGGCGCATATTCCGTGGTTGCACAGCCATTTCGTGGGTTTTATTAGCGGACTTTGGCTGGAAGGGCGGCTTTTCAAATTCGCGACTTATACGGGTGCCAAAAAGTATCTGGAAATTGGCGAAGACACGGTGACTTTGATTTTCAAAAATCCGCACACGGAACTACGAATCTTAGCCCGTCACGCACCGGGAACAGCCTTGGTGCTGCCTATTTCCGGGGAAATGACGGGCAAAATCAATGAGAGTTTGCAAGCCACGATTGAGGTGGAATTACTGGAAAATGGTAGACGGATTTTTCAGGATGTGGGTCGCCATGCGGGGTTGGAAGTGGCGGGGGAAGTGCGGGAGGTGTTGGCAGATATCAAAATTATTTAAAGAAAACATTGATAGCCACAATCAAGGATTTTTTTATTTAAATCGTTGACTATCAATTCTTTATTTTAAACACCAATGATATATTAAGATCACTTTTTGGTTTTTATTGTATCTGCATAAAAGGTAATTGGGTTAGCAGGATCAAAAGGCCTATTGGGGTCAATTTTTGAAACTATCTTCCCATCTTTCTTTTCCCTCATTACTAGTATTGAGTCGTCCTTAATTATACCTACACTTTTATATCTACTCATAAATCTCGACCTTAAATCTCTATTTTCTACCTCACCCACATCTTGCAAGAAATTTTCATAAGACTTAATGACTGCCTCTTTAAATTCGACCAGATTAAAAAATGGCATTCCTTCAAAACCGCTTATATTTGGGAAAGCCTCTGAAAATTCACTAGTTGCTACAAACATAAAATTGGAAGTATTTGTAAAACTGTGCAATAAATAGCTTCTTACTTTGTAAAGTTTAGCAGCATATTTTGGAAGGTATTGTTTTGTAAAATTTTCAAATCTCGACCTTTCACTATTTCCCTTGCCCTGATAACCGCCATAAAATCCTGAAAGTGTGTCAATTAAACATACGGACAATATAAGTGAACTCATAGTTGAAGTATTTTTTATATCTTCAACCTGAACTGAAAGAGTTTTATCAACTTCTTTAATTGCATTACTGATTTCCAGATTGCCCATTTTATAAGCATTTGTGGTTTAACTATTTCTTAATTATTCTGCCAACCTTGAAATAGGCAAGACTAGGATTGCGCCAATAGACGAAGGAAGTAAGTAGAGTGTTTTTATTTTGAAGGCTGGAACTGGGTTCCAATTAGCGTAGTAATTTCGTTTTGGCGAATATAGTGCAGTAGAATATTGGAATCCAATAAAAAGATTATGGAGTCAGCCCTTTAAGTAATTCTTCAATAGGTTCCTGCACATCCATTTCTTTTATGCTTTGGTCAAATGCTTCTTTATCAAAGCCCTTATAATTTTGCGCCTTAATCATATCCGCGACAGTCTGATGATCACGAATTTGTTTTACGGTTTCACGCCAAATCTCTTTTTTCTCCTTCTTTTTTTTCCTCTTGGAAATTAGAAGATCCAGGTAGTCAAGTAGTTCTTGCTTACCTGTATAGTCCAGAAGTTCAAATTTTGATAATAATTCACCCATGTGATAGAGATTTTGTGGCTTCAAAGTTATGCTTATTTCCTCAAAAACAAGCATGGCTGCTTGGCATACAAACTGTTCACGACTACACTCCTTTTTTACTTTACATGGAATTAATGATTACATAACTTCCTTACTAGCTACTCCACTTTTTCGCCCGTCTACCTTCGCCCTCCAAAAACAACCACTGCATGGGGCTTGCTCACACAATCAGCGAAAAGGTTTTTCATCGTATTCATGGTCATAGTCTTGTTTATAATACTTGTTGGGAAGATCCGCGCTGCGACCGCCAGCTGCTCCAACTTGATGCCTGGAGCCGGGTAGTGATGCTGACCAGTGCAGGTTGTAATGCGCTCGATTACTTGCTTGACGATCCCGCCGAGGTACATTGTGTTGACCTGAATCCACGCCAGAATGCGCTGCTTGATCTGAAAGTCGCGTTGTTGAAAGGTGGTGACCATACCGCGCTATTTGATTTGATGGGTACTGGTGCATCGCCACGTACCCGTGAAATATTTCACGACATCCTACAGGATCGCCTCCCCGAACAATTTTCGCAACCATATTGGCAACGTAACATGCACTGTTTCAATGGTAAAGGACTGCGTTCGTCTTTCTATTGGCATGGTAGCAGCGGCACGGTGGCCTGGCTCATCCGCCAGTGGCTAAATAGTCAGCCCGATGTAGTGCGCCTCGCCCGACGGCTGTTTGAAGCGGATAGTCTGGCCGAACAATGGGTGTGGTATGAACAGTTAGAGCCACTATTACTGGGGCGTTTCTTGCGTTGGCTGATTAGCCAGCACCTGGTGCAAAGTATGCTCGGTGTGCCTAAAAGCCAGCAACATCTGGCAGCAGCGGATTTCCCGGATGGTATGGTGGGTTATGTGCGCCATTGCTTCCGACAGGTGTTCACGAAACTCCCGCTGGCAGATAACTATTTCTGGAAATTGTACTTTTATGGCCGCTATACGCCGACTTGCTGCCCTAATTACCTGCGCGCTGAACATTTTTCGACTCTACGCCAACGTAGTGAACGTATTGGTAGCTATACTACTTCGTTGAGCGGTTTTTTGCAACAATATCCTGGTCAATATACTCATTTTGTGTTGCTCGATCACCAGGATTGGCTGGCAGCCCACCTTCGTCCAGCTTTAGAGGAGGAGTGGCGATTGATATTGGATAATGCCGCGCCGGGGGCCAAAGTGTTGTTGCGCTCGGCAGCATTTGAATTGGATTTTTTGCCCGCTTTCGCCCGCGAACGGCTCCTATTCGACCCGGAGGCCGCCGTCTGGTCGCAGGCCAATGACCGGGTAGGCACTTATGCCAGCACCTGGATAGCTACTATTCAACACTAAGGTATGAACGAGGAACTTTCTCATCCGCAACCGACGGCTATGCGCAGCTATTATCGGTGGCATGCAGCGATTTACGATGCTACGCGCTGGACGTTTCTGCTCGGTCGCAATGCCCTATTGAAGCATTTACCGATGATAGATACGCAAGAGCAAACGCTGCTGGAGGTGGGCTGTGGTACTGGGCGCAATCTGCTGCGGCTGGCGCAACAGCATCCCCGGTTGCAGCTTATTGGTGTGGATGTGTCGTCTGATATGCTGGCCAGATCGAGCCGGGCCAGCCAAAAGTATGAGCCTCGCATTCAGTTGTATGAGCGTCCGTATGCCGCTCAAGCATTCGATCTGCCGCAACCCCTTGATTTTGTGCTGTTTTCATACGCGTTGAGTATGTTCAACCCGGGTTGGGAAAAGGCGGTTGCTTCGGCCTATGATGACTTGTCGCCCGGTGGCCGCATCGCTTTGGTGGATTTTCATTATTCGCCGAGCCGCCTGTTTCGTTGGTGGATGGGCAAAAATCACGTCCGTATGGAGGCGCATTTGTTGCCCTTATTGCAGTCGAAATTCCGTACAGAATATCTGGAAGTACGTCCCGCTTTTCTGGGCCTTTGGGAATACTGCCTGTTTATTGGAGTAAAGCGGACTTAACTTTTTGTTCATCCAAACTTAATCCACCGTTTTTGGCTACAAGCTGGGTCTGTCGCACCTTTGCGGGGCAATCAGTTAGCTTACTCAGTACACGAAAATGGGTTTAAGTTTGGTGAAAATCCGGCGTAAAGCTGTTTTTTCACTTTTTTATTACTTTTTGTATTAATCTTCTTGGCTCATGTTCCCAAAATGCGGAACATCGTACCTAACTTTCGGTAAGTTTTCACGGCAGGTAGCCGCCAGAGATATTAGGCTGGTTGTTCGTGTCCTATAAATGCCGTAAAATCGCTCAGCAACTTGCCTTTCAGTACCCGTGGCACCTTAGCCTGGCCATTCAATTTTCCCCGTTGTGCCAACCAGTTCAGGAACATTTCATTTGGCAAAAATTGTACCCGCACTGACTTCAACGCGTAAATGCGTTCTACGGCGTAATCATCGTTGAGGCGACAGAGTGCCGCATCTACTGCCTGGGCAAAGGCGGTTTCGCTCACCAACGGATTTTCGCAGGCCACATACCACTGATGTGCCCAATGTCCATTTTCCCGCACTCCGGCTACCGTGAACTCCCGCACTCCGGCGTGCAGCAGCGTATCGGCCTGACGCACGGCTTCGTTCAAGTTGTCAATCGAAAGGTGTTCTCCGCAAACCGAAAGGAACTGTTTGGTGCGACCAGTGAGGCGGATATTGGCAAATTCTGTATCCGTGAATTGCACTGTATCACCTAGTAAATACCGCCAGGCACCCGCACAGGTGCTGATGAGTAAGGCATAATTGACCCCCTCCTGCACTTGATCGAGGGGGACACTCTCTGGATACGCGCTCAGCAGATCACCATTGTCGTCAAAGTTTTTTTCTGTAAATGGCACAAATTCAAAGAAAATACCTGCCGCCGTCAACAGACGCATGGAGGGGACCGCAAAATCTTTTTGATAGGCAAAAAAGCCTTCAGAAGCCATGTAGCTGTCCATATAATGGACGGGTTTACCCAGCAATTGCTCAAAAGTCGGGCGATACGGCTCAAAAAACACGCCTCCGTGTACCATCACCGAAAAGTTGGGCCACAACTCATGAATATTACGCAAACCGTATTTTTCAATGATTTTTTCCAGGATCAATTGCATCCACATCGGGTTGCTCACCGCCGAACCGATGTCCCAGCCGGGAGCCGCTTCCGCAATCCGCTCGATGCGTTGGCTCCATTCTGGCAGATCGGTGATCTCGCGCCCGGGAGAATAGTAGCGTTCCATCCAGCGCGGACGGTTCAGCCCAATGATGCCGGAAAGGTCGCCCGACCAATGCTGCCTTTCGCGATTCAGCTGCGTACAGGAGCCGATCATCAGCATTCTTCGGGTAAGATGGGTAGCTGGCAGGTCGAGGCGGCTCATGTCGGCAAACATCCGTCGAGCACTGCGTTTCATGACGTGCAGCATATCGTCGGTGACCGGAATATACTTGGAACTGGCCTGGCTGGTGCCGCTCGAAAGTGCAAAATAGGGCACCTGGCCGGGCCAGCAGACATCTGGCGTATCGGAAAGATGGGCCTGCGACCACCAGCGGTCGTACATACTGTGATAATCGGTAGCTGGCACCTGGCGGAGAAAAGCGCGGAAAACGTCCTCGGAATGCAGTATTTCATGAAAACCGTGGTAGCGGCCAAAGGCGGTCCCTTTAGCTTTTTGTAACAAGGCAATTAACTGGCGATCCTGTAACTCGGTAGGAAAAGAGAGGGAACGTTCCGTATGTCGTGCGCTCAGGCGCGCCGACTTTTGAATGATAGCGCTCAGAAGCGACATAGAAGTAGCGGTAAAACGGGTTGCAAAACACTGCAAAAGTCAACAACATTAACCTACTTCGCTGATTAAAATAAGTTAACACTTTTCAAATCCAGCATTTTTCTGTTTTATAACAAAATATTTACAGAAAATTAAGATGGATTTAAAGCGCATGGCCCCGCACGCTGCTTAATAAAAATCCCCCGACGTTTTATTAGAAAACAG
Source organism: Saprospiraceae bacterium (assembly GCA_965249785.1). Classification (GTDB taxonomy): domain Bacteria; phylum Bacteroidota; class Bacteroidia; order Chitinophagales; family Saprospiraceae; genus M3007. The sequence goes on from CBDFMU010000027.1 coordinate 55,180, forward strand.
CGGAGGATTTGGAATGCGAAAATAGAGAATTCGGACGGTGAATAGTCGCAATGCCCTATCTAGACCTCCGGATAATTGGGCGGGTTTTTGCGTTCATAGAAATACGCAGCCAACATACCAAGGCCGCCAAACAACGCAATGAAGGCGAAAAAGAGGCCCGTCCGAATGCCCTCGGAAGCATCGCGGAAAGCGCCTTCGCTCACAAATAAGGCAAGCAATAGCCCAATACCGGCACCCACGAACATCATCCCGTTTTTCAGGGTTTGCGAAGGGTTCAGCTTTTTGTTCTTGGGATTCATGCCGCGCTCGATCATCGCCATGTTTTCCTTGTTCTCGAGGTAGCGAATGCCCCAAACCATGCAGAAAGTGGCGATCGGTGCTACGCCAAAAAGAAATATGATTGCCATTGGGCCTTCCATAACCTAAGTGATTTTGTTGTGAACTGAAAAGAGGATTTTTGTTTATTGATGCCCCTATGACAGTCCCTTTGGAAAACAGGTTACAGGAAAGATAAAAAATATAAAAAGCAAAGGGCAAACAAGCAAAGCAAGGCAACCACTAATTACACTGTAAATTAAACTCCTTGAGGATGCGAGTATTTGAGTATTCGCCCAAAGCAATTGATAATCAACGAATTGATCAAATACTCAAGTAAACTCAAAAAACAGTGTACGAATAACCATAATTGCTCTTTCGCCCTTTGCAAGTTGCCCTTTGCTCTATTGTCCTCCACCACGACGCAGGTTCTGGCGTTCGGCCTTGCGTTCGCGCAATGCCTGCAGTTTTTTCACCAGCCCCTCGCGAAACTCTCGTTCAGCAACCGGCAGTTTGGCAATTTTGCGGATCGAAAGTACCTTGCGCAGCTGGGTATTCAAGTCCTTTTCCAGGGTTATTTCCTGTTGCCGGGCATCGAAATACTTGCGTACATACTCCTCCACTTCTGCGTCGCTCATGCCGTCGAGCTGACGATCAGGTTTCAATTGTTGCTGGAGTTTCTCCCGACTGGTGGTATATTCATTAAAAATCGGCCAGAAAGACTGGGCTTCCTCCGAGGTAAGTTGTAGTACTTCGGTATAAACCGCCACTCGATAGGCACGGATGCGATCACCCGCTTTGGCTTCCGGCTGTGCTTGTGCCACAGCGTGAAAAGCAGATAAGATGAAAGCGAGAAAAAGAATGCGCTTCATGGCAATAATTTGTTGAGAATGTTGAAAAAGGGTTGACAGGGTTTAGAAAGGGTTGAGAATGTTTAGAGAGGGTTTAGAATGTTTAGAGAGGGTTTAGAAAAGTGCAGATCATTCCATGTCCAAACGTTATTTCTCAACAAACTCAACTATTCTTACCCTCTCCACGTAGTTACAATAGTTTTTCCAAGTCTTCGTCGCTCAGTCCATCCAGCATATTATTTACGTCTTCTGGACGCAGGTTATCTAGGGCCTGTTGTCGCTTCGACCGTTTTTGCGAAGGTTTGGCGATGGTTGGCTCCGGTGCTGCATCGCTGGTTTCCACGGCTGGCAAGGAAGCCAACTGTTCGGTATCAAATTCATGCACATTTTCCAGCACGTAGCTTTCAATATCCTCTTCGCTCAGTTCGGGCATGGTTACCTGGGCCAGCATCGGGGCTTGATGCACGATGGAGGGAGACCTAAAAAACCACACGGCAGCTGCTACCAAAGCTAAACCAGCCGCCAGAGCAGGCAATGCCTGGCGTCGCAATTTAGTGGTTCGCTGAACGAGTTCCGTAGTCCTGGACCAGGTCAGGCGAGCGACTACTTTGCCAACCAGGTTGTATGGTTGGATAGTTTGTTGTTCTGGCCACGGTTTGCCACCACCGATGGCCGCTAATTTGCCAGACATTTGAGCTTCAAAGTCGTCGAAATAACCTTCCGGCGCACGCAAACCATCGTCCTGCCGTTTCAGATCACGGAGCAAGGGAGAAAGATCGCGCAGTTCGTCATCCAGATTTTTCATAATTTTAAAAAGTAATGTGATTAATGTGGTCAATAAGGACAATGTGGTGGTTAACATCGTAACTCATAACTTATAACTCCTCCCTCATAACTCAGTCTTCCGCTTCGCGAAAAGCCGCTTCAATTTTCTTGGTCGCATGATGAAAAGAGGCTTTCAAAGCACCGACCGAGGTACCCAGCAAAGCCGACATTTCTTCATAAGGCATTTCATCGTAATAACGTAAATTGAACACTTGTCGTTGTTTATCAGGCAGTTGCGCAATAGCTGCCTGTAGCCGCACTTGTAAGTCGTCGCCATCAAACCAGGGATCGGCCTGCAACCTTCCTGCTGCCAGCGAAGCAGCATCATCCAGCGAAGCCGAGGCGTGCCGGGCCTTGTTTTGCAGGTGCGTCAGTGCTTCGTTAGTAGCGATCCGGTAGAGCCAGGTGTACAGTTTGGATTTGCCTTCAAATTGCAACACGCCTCGATAAATCTTGATAAAGGTGTTCTGCAGCACGTCGTCAGCATCCTCATGCACCATCACCAGCCGTCGAATATGCCAGTACAGCCGCTCGCGGTACTGCGTCATCAATTGACGGAATCCGCGCTCGAAGGTCGGCACTGCGCGCAACATCGCCATGATTTGTTCGTCTGTTGCAGGTTTGTTTGTCACCAGGGTTGAAAGCAAGACTACCGGATTTTGCTCATTATGACCAATATAAAGGTTGTAAGTTTAATGTGCCTTCGTCATTAGTCAAAAAAAATCGCCAGATCGCTGCTACAGCGATCTGGCGAATATAAGACCAAGGAAAATTAGCGAATTTTATTCAGGCAGCCGTTTGAAAAAGATTCATCTGCCCGTTATGTTCCACGACATCCAGCAAGCGGGCGTATTTCATCTTATGCTTGCTGTTGGTCCGCAGCGCAATGAGTTTCGCCAGTTCGAGCGTGAGATAAAAGTCCTCCAGTGGCTCACCGGGACGGGGCCGCTTAGCATAGTCGCGGTAGAGCTGCGGGCGGCGAATCCCATCGGGGAATTCGTACACATCGCGCATCCAGCGACGTACCTGCACCCCGTATTGGCGTACTGGCAATTTTAAAGCGGCGTGAAAATTAGAGGCGGTAACAACTTTGGTTCCTTTCCTACTTTCCAAAACTTCGAGTTCCATAACTGTCTCGTTTTGTGAGCGTTGCTGTTTTGTTTCCTAAAAACAGTACAAAACTAAACAAGTTGTTTTGTAAAGCAAACATTTTGACATAATTATTTACGAAAAAATTGATTACGTACAATAACCAATTGATTATCAATTAATTAATACAAAACATTTTTTCGGAAAACAGCAGCAAAAAGAAAACAAAATCGTTTTATGGCCAAACTTTAATGCTACCTGCTCTACAAGGCGATCAATGGAATCGTCTGCATTCGGTGGCCATTTGGTCCATCCAGTTGCACCTGCAGGAATCCCAGCCAACCACTCCCCAAGGCTGCCTGCGGCAGTTCAAAAGGCAGTCGCACGGTACCTGCCTGCACATCCGACCACTCAAAAGTGGCCAGTTCCTGCCCCTGCGCCGACCACACCCGGCCGCGCAATTGGCCCGCAAAAGGCAAGGTCACGGCTAAGTAGGCGGGTCCACTGACCGGATTGGGCAGGACTTGCAACCCTATATTCTGTGGTGTAGTCGCCGCACTCGTACCAACCGAGCAACTCGCGGCCACCGTCGGGCACCAGGTGCGACTGGCCAAGGTGCAATCTACAATATATGGATTGGGCTTGCCCTCCTGATAAGCGGCAATGCGCCAGGTTTTGACCAATTCGGCGGCATCGGCGGGATCCTGCTGATCCCATTGGCATAAAGTGGGACGCTGCAACTCGAAGAAATTAGGATCGGCGGCGTTCGCCTGATTGCGGTACATCGTATAGAAGTAGAAAATGGCCCGCGCCAGGTCACCTTTGGCGGCTTCTCGGGGCTCAAAGGCCGTAGCATTTGATTCGGCGTATAGATCAATATTTTGGCTGGGAATATTAGATTGTACGGTATTTCCGATAAACCACTTTTGCGTCTGTGCGTCAGGAATATTAGCAAACGGCTTGTCGGCCCGTGCCTCATTGACCGGGCTGCGTGCGGGAAATAAGTGGTGCATATCGTCGTGCGCATTCGTACCAACGGTGGCACCTTTAGCCTGCGGATAAGCGTGTTCGGTATTCATGCCATCAGTACTACCATTCAGATACACGTACTGGGTGGGGTCTTGCGTGGGATCAAGATAAAGGCCATAGTTAGTATAAATGCAACGCAGGGTATCGTCGTCTTTGGCCAGCACTTTGGCAAAGAGCGTATCGCGGGCATGGGCGTAGTCCAGCACCACATTGGGCCGATAATGACGGAACAGGCTATCAAGTAGCGTCTGGCCAGTCAAATTGGGAAAAACGGGGCCAGAAGACTGGGCATTGAGGGGTGCGCCGGTCAAATAACACAGCGCAAACAGGAAAAAAATACGCGACATAAGTCAGGCGAGCAGTTTAGCGGGCAAAGGTAAGTCCTGCCGCCGCTTTCTGCTAAATCGCAATTCCTACTCGTTGATAAATGAAACTCATTAGCCAGGCTGGGCCAATCAGTAGAAATTGTAAGTCTTTTAAAAAGGAAGGTTTTTTACCCTCCACTTTGTGGCCCCAAAACTGGGCAATCCAGGCCAAAACGAACAGCATCAGGCTTACTTGCCAGAGCGTAGCACCGCTGTTTTCAATTTGTTGACAAAGAAACAGGCATACCAGTGCGAACAAGGCCATCCCTGCGGCCAAAGCAGGCGACAACCGAAGATAATAAATAAGTAATACTGCCAGCGTCACCATCGCCATATTGAGCGGCAAAGTCGGCGTGAGCATTAGCCCACCGAGTTTGATGCTGTACAATAATCCTACGACCGAAAAGAAAATGATGGGTACACAAATCCAGTGTACCAATTTATTGGTCGGATTGCGGTGGCTCTCGCCATATTCATCCAGGAGACTTTCAATGGTGCGCATAAGCAAATGTAAATTTGGTGATACCTAAAAACAGAGCCACAAATATAGTGAAATTTAGAGGTTGTTGAGAATGTTTAGGATGTTTAGATTGTTGAGGTTGTTGAGGTTGTTGAGGTTTGTTGAGGTTGTTGAGGTTGTTGAGGTTGTTGAGGTTGTTGAGAAGGGTTGAGATTGTTGAAGTTGTTGAGAATGTTTAGAAGACGCTGGATATTTCTCAACATCCTCAACCCTTTCTCAACATCCTTAACCTCTTCTCAACATCCTCAACCCTTCTCAACACCCTCAACCCCTTCTCAACATCCTCAACCCTTTCTCAACCCCTCCGGCATACTTTTTTAAATCCTTTCGTTCAAAAACAATCATCATGACAAAGCAACCTGATCCTTCTCCCAACGAACTTCACCAACCCGCCCACGACCCGACTGCCAACCGCGAAAATCAGGACCTGGATTTTCCAGGTTATCCGCACCATCCGGCGAGCGAAGATATTTTGAACGTAAATAGCGACTCCGAGCGCGTGGATGTAGATGTGGAAGATTTTTCCCGTGTTACCTGGACCGACGCGCGCGACCAGGCCGTCAGTCAATTGGGTGGAGAAAAACGTCCCGATCTGGCAACCAGCGATTTGGACGATGTGCTGCCGAGCCTGCAAAACACCTCTGCCGCGAAAGTCACCGACCCGGAGGCCAACGTCACGGAAGAAGATTTGACGCTGCTCGGCGATCCATATCTCGATCAGGATGGCGGCGATGACGAATTAATGGATAATTATCAGGGCCTGGATGATACCGATCTGGATGGCGAACCGCTCAACGAATATGCCGGTACGATCTCCGCTACCGGTAAAGACCTGGATATGCCAGACGAAGAACTTGAGAATGCTGGCACCAACCTGGAACCGCAAGATGATGAGGAGAATGATTATTTCAGCCTCGGCGCAGATAAAGATTCTCTGGAAGACGATCAGGCAGGCGATAACTTTTAACTGTCTTTCTTGGAATCATCGCTGAGGATATTGAAAAAATCTGGGGAATATTTTACACAAATTGAGACTGATAAATTAAGGCTTGCCATGTAGTAGTTTTGCAATAAAAGTGGCACACTATTTTTATCCTTATCTACAAATAACTGAATTTTTCCTAAACCTCTATTTCTACTGCCATGAGTAACATAAAAGCCTACTTTGAAAAAGTAGCGCGAAAAATATCTGATTACGTTGGTAAACCTATTGCTTTTATACTAGCGTTTTCAATCATTTTAATTTGGGCGGTTACCGGGCCATTATTTGGTTATTCTGATACATGGCAATTGGTTATCAATACTGGTACTACTATTATTACTTTTTTAATGGTCTTTTTAGTACAATCAGCACAAAACCGCGATGGAAAGGCAGTACAATTGAAACTGGATGAATTAATATACAAGTTGGGTAAAGCTAATAATATCATGATTGATATTGAGAATTTGAGCGATGATGAATTGACTAAACTGGCCGAAAAGTATCAGCAGATTCGTAATAGTGGCGATGCAGATGCTCTGGAAGAATTACAATTAGAAACCAGAGTAGCCACCCAGCGCAAGAAAACGAATAAGACAAAAACAGCTAAATCGAAACCAATAAAAAAGACGGCTGCTTAATAGTAGACGACTTCTCACCACTCACATTCACCTTTTAAAACAACATCTCATGCGTAGCATACTGTATATCATAGCCGCCATATTATTGGCCTTTTGGGTCTTCGGTGCATTTTTCTCCACCGCAGGCAGCATCATTCACCTATTACTAGTCTTAGCAATAGCATCGGCTATTTTTGGTTCTATACGCCGCAATACTGTTGCTTAATTATCGTGGAGGTAAAATTTTAATTTTTACAGTAATACAGTAGGATTTGCTCCAGAAAGCCTGGCTATCCTTATCCGAATTATACCTGTTACCCTGTTGCGGCTGGCCGTGAACAGGGTATTTTTTTGGCTGCTATGGGGAAAACGACCTGGCTAACAGTTTTTATTGGCTGGCAATGCTTGAAAACCAGGAAATTGACGTTTCTTGCGCCCGTAATTAACAGAAGTTTACTATGGGAAAAAACCGCCTGGAGGCTTTCAGCGATGGTGTATTAGCCATCATTATCACTATTATGGTGCTCGAAATTAAAATGCCTCATACGGCAGAATGGGTAGACTTAAAGGAGCTGCTGCCCATATTTTTGAGCTATTTATTGAGTTTTGTCTTTGTAGGCATCTATTGGGCCAATCACCACCACCTATTACACATCGTGAACCGGGTATCAGTGGGCATCATCTGGTCAAACCTGAATCTACTGTTTTGGCTGTCACTCATCCCTTTCGCTACCGGCTGGATGGGCGAGAATCATTTTGCCCAAAACACAGTGATCGTCTATGCGTGCGTGTTAATGATTTGCGGGGTTAGTTATACCATTTTGCAAAAAGTCATTCAGGCTTGCCACAAGCCCGATGAACGACTGACCAAGGTCTATGCCTCCCAACAACGCAAGGGCTTTATTTCGATGTCATTGTATGCTGTAGCCATCGGCGCTGCATTTTATAATACCACTATTTCAGGGTTAATGTTTGGCATCGTCTCGGTGATCTGGCTGGTGCCGGACAAGAATATTGAGCATCTGACTGAATAGCACTAGTATTTTAGCCGTTTGTAGATCGTGCATAACATCAGTTATAAACTACATTTATTATTCATTCCCCGCCACCCCGCTCATGTAAAATCTGACCATTTTCAAGTCATTATAAGAATACTTTTCTCCAAAATGTGCCTTCGCTTCAGCACTTGATTGAGTGCTATTTTTAATAAAAAATTGCTCAATTTCTTCTACTTGGCTTTTATCCATTACGGTAAAAATATCCAGTTCGCCCAAGCCTACGAAATGTGCTAAATGTCCCTCAATAGTCCCACGCACAAAACTACGTTCCTGGGCTATTTCGTCGATGGTTTTGCCCGCCTGAAACATTTCGAGACTCAGCCTTTTAGTATCGGGCTTTATAATTTTTTCTATTGGTGCACCTAATCCAGATAGATGATTAGTTGGAATACGGTGTTCTATGCAATATTCTTGAACAATACTAATTATATCGGCTCCAAATTGCTGACTTTTGGCTAAGCCAATGCCTTTTATTTTTTTTAAATCATTAATGTTTAGTGGTAGAAATTGCAGCAATTCAAATATAGTACGATTGTGCATTACCTGAAATGCCTCTACGCCGTGTGCATCGGCTATATCTTCGCGCCACTTTTTTAAGCGGACAAATAGAGCGGGATGCGGAATATCCGTGGGTGCAATAAAATGATTAATAGAAGCAGGGGCGGCGACTTTTTGTGCCTTCTGAAAATCCAGTTCCGCATCCGTCTTAGTACGCAGATAACGATCAGCAGCAAAACCTTGCTGTGTCGCTATAAAACAGGCATTTTTGACAAATAATTCTTTTTGTAAGCCCTCCAAAACATCCAGCGTCGCTTTTCGAACGGCTTTATTGTCGGTTATAATATTAATCTCCCGAGCAGCGGGTAATAGATTTTGGCCTAGTTTTTCTGCAAAAAATACGCCTGCTTTCTGCAAACGACTTTGTAATTCCTGATTTTTTTCGGGTAAAATAGTTTGCGTAAAATAATGTCGGATTTGCGGAACAAACTTTTCAGCAAACGTAAAAACCTGCTCAATGGCTTGATTTTCCAGGGCTTTTATCTGATTTCCAGCCTCCGCATGGAGCGTATTTTCGTGTTCTAAAAACAAGCGATTCAACTGCATAAATTGCCGACGTACTAAGCCAAAATCAAATAATTCTAGTAGCAACATTTGTTGATATGCCGCTTTCGCTTGTACTAAATGCATTTCGTCGGGCACATTTCGGTCGGCTTCGTCCGTATAATCTTTCACCACTTGGTCGGTTCTAACGCTCGAATAGGCGATTTTGGAACGCAGCACAATACCCTCAAAACTTTTACAACGACTCAATGCCACGTATACTTGTCCATGTGCAAACGCCGCCTGCGCATCGATGATGGCCCGCTCGAATGTGAGCCCCTGACTTTTATGGATGGTAATGGCCCAGGCCAGTTTGAGCGGATACTGCGTGAACGTGCCGAGTATGTCTTCGCCGACCTCTTTGGTCTGCTCGTTCAGCGTGTATTTCACGTTGCTCCACTCGACGGGCATTACCTCTATATCTTCGCTTTCGCCGGGGCAACGAACGTAGATGACGCCCTCCGCGAAACCCGTAATCTTCCCAATTTTACCATTATAATACCGCTTCTCACGCGCCATATCGTTTTTGACAAACATCACCTGCGCGTCTTGTTTGCATTCAAAAGTCTCGTCGGCGGGAAAGGCGAAATTGGGAAAATCGCCCTCTACAACGGCTTTGAAGGTTTGGGAAGGCTGGTCGATAGCGACCAATTTTTCACCGTTAATTTCCTGCGCCGAAGCATTGTGGGCCGTCAGCGTAATATATGCCTTATCTGTTGTAGGTTGAAAATCAGGCACATAACGACTATTGAGGGCCGCCAGTACTTCCTCGTCGATCTGGTTGTCGCGCACTTTATTCAGCAAGTTGATGAACGTAGCGTCCGATTGGCGATAAATATGCTTCAATTCAATAGACACCGGATCGGTCTGGCGCAAGGCACGACTACCGAAAAAATACATCGTCTGGTAATGTTCGCGCAGCAAATTCCACTCTTCGTCTTTCACCACAGGCGGCAACTGGTGCAAATCGCCAATCATCAGTAATTGCACGCCGCCGAAGGGTTTATAACGGTCTTTATAGCGACGCAAAACATCATCAATTCCGTCCAACACATCGGCTCGTACCATACTAATTTCATCAATCACTAATAAATCCAGACTTTGAATCAGGCGTATTTTTTCGCCGGAAAATCGTCGTTGACGGGCTGCTTCCTGCGCATTGCCCGGCAAAAAAGGCCCAAATGGCAACTGAAAAAACGAGTGAATCGTCATGCCGCCCGCATTGATTGCCGCCACGCCCGTGGGAGCCACCACGACCATGCGCTTGGCCGATTCCTGCTTGACTTGGTGCAAAAAAGTGGTCTTGCCAGTGCCTGCCTTACCAGTCAGGAAAATATTCTTGTGCGTATTGCGCACGTAATCGAAAGCGAGTTCGAGTTGGGGATTTGATTGGAAGGACATGCAAGGATTAGGAAATTATGAATTATAAATGATGAATTATCAAATAGGAATAAATGACTGACAAAATTATGCTATTGACTACACTTTCTAGGGAAAGTCACCAACAAATTGTGTTTTTTAGAGAAAATAGATGTATTATTGCACCAATAAAAAGAAGGCGCATGACAATGACCATGTCGGCTACCGCCGAAAAAAAATACACCGTCGAAGAGTATTTCGAGTTGGAAAAGCACTCGGAAATCCGCCATGAATTTATCAATGGAGAAATAATTCCTATGTCAGGAGAAAGTATAGCCGCTAATGTTGTCGCAGGAAATTGCGGTTTTTATCTTGAATTGGCCTTGCGCTCTAAGGGCTACCTTATCATCCGCCACGAGGTACGCACTATTGTGGAACTCAATAAAAAATATCGTTATCCCGATGTAGTTTTAGTAAAAAAAGATACAATTACTGAAACGCATGCCATTAGTAGCCCTGTGCTGCTCATTGAGGTTAGTTCAAAGGAATCTGCGAATAGGGATAACGAAACAAAACTGAACGAATACGTAAAACTGCCTTCTTTACAGTACTATTTAATTATTTCACAGTACGAACCACTAGTGCAGTTATATAGTCGCGATGATCAGGGCTGGCGTTTTGAGGTGTTTAGCCAAATGGAATCTGAGGTGCCGCTTCCTAAACTGAACTGTGTGCTAAAATTAACCAACATCTACGAAAACGTGGACGGTATATAGGGTGAATTAATGGCCAAAAAGCCACCTTTGCGGTTCCCGATTTTTAACCGCATTCCACCCAACACCAGTTATGTCCACCTACGCCCAACGCATTGCCCAGTCGCTGTCCATCTCCCTGCGCCGGGTAGAAGCCACCCTCGAACTGCTCGAAACCGGTGCTACGATTCCCTTCATCGCCCGTTATCGCAAGGAAGCCACCGGAGAATTGGATGAAGTGCAAATCGCTGACATTCAAGACCTTTGGAAGAAATACCAGGAACTGGATAAACGCCGCGAGACGATTTTGCAAAGCATCGAGGAGCAAGGGAAACTCACGCCGGAACTCCGTAAATCCATCCTCGCCGCAGATACTTTGACCGAACTCGAAGACCTGTATTTGCCTTATCGCCCTAAGCGCAAGACCCGCGCCAGCACCGCCATCGAACGAGGTTTGGAGCCGCTGGCCAAACGTCTTTTTGCGCAGCGCGACCGTGAGATGGAAGTTTTAGCGGAGCAATATATTACGGACCAAGTACCGACTACCGCTGATGCCCTGCAAGGTGCGCGCGACATCATGGCCGAGTGGATCAGCGAAGATAAAGTGGCGCGTGATCGTGTGCGGCGACATTTTGAAAAGGGCGCGATCATCGCTTCGCGGGTCGTAAAGGGCAAACAGGAAGAGGGTAAAAAATACTCCGATTACTTTGAATGGAGTGAGCCGCTGGCCAAATGTCCTTCGCACCGTTTGATGGCTATGCGTCGGGGCGAGGAAGAAGGTTTCCTGCGCGTGGCCGTTGCGCCCGACGAAGAACTGGCTTTGCAAAACCTTGATCGTCAATTTGTTCAGGGCCACGGAGAATCCGCCGACCAAGTGCGGCAGGCGATAAAAGACAGTTACAAACGCCTGCTTCAACCCGGCATCGAAACAGAATTTCGGAACAGCAGCAAGGAAAAAGCCGATCTGGAAGCCATTCGGGTGTTCGCTGAAAACCTGCGCCAATTATTACTTGCCGCGCCGCTCGGCGAGAAAAACGTGCTGGGCATTGACCCCGGTTTTCGTTCCGGTTGCAAGGTCGTTTGTCTGGATCGCAATGGTAATTTGCTGCATAATACCGTCATTTATCCACACGAACCGCAGCGACAAGTTTTTGAAAGTCAATCTGTTGTGGAACATTTAGCCGAGAAATATAACATCGAAGCAATTGGCGTTGGAAATGGCACCGCCGGGCGTGAGACGATGGATCTTTTGCAAAAAATAAAGTTTGCTCGCCCTATTGAGGTGTTTCCAGTTAATGAGGCGGGCGCGTCCATTTATTCTGCTTCGGAGGCCGCCCGCGAGGAATTTCCGAAGGAAGACCTGACCGTGCGCGGAGCCGTCAGCATTGGTCGCCGTCTGATGGACCCACTAGCCGAACTGGTTAAAATTGACCCTAAAAGCATTGGTGTGGGCCAATACCAGCATGACGTCAATCAGTCACAATTGAAAGAAAGCCTCGACCGCACGGTGGAGCGTTGTGTGAACGCGGTAGGCATTAATCTGAACACAGCCAGCAAACATTTGCTCACGTATGTCTCTGGTTTAGGTCCGGCCCTCGCCCAAAATATCGTGCTCTACCGCGCCGAAAATGGCACTTTTCAAAGCCGGGCCGCTCTGAAAAAAGTGCCACGTCTCGGCGATAAAGCCTACGAACAATGTGCGGGTTTTCTCCGTATTCGCGAAGCCAAAAACCCTTTGGACAATACGGCGGTACACCCTGAACGTTATGCTTTGGTGGAAAAAATGGCCGCTGATTTGGGTTGCAAAGTCGTTGATTTAGTGCAAGATAAGGCGAGACGTCAGCAAATAGATTTGCGCAAATATGTGCAGGGCGATGTAGGTTTGCCGACTTTGCAAGACATCCTGAAAGAACTTGAAAAACCTGGTCTCGACCCACGCGGTGCGGCCCAATCTTTCGCCTTCGGCAACGTCCACGGCCTTGATGATTTACAACCCGGCATGGTGTTACCCGGCATCGTCACCAACATTACCAATTTCGGTGCGTTTGTGGATATTGGCGTGAAGGAGAGCGGGTTGGTACACGTGTCGCAGTTGTCCAACCAGTTTGTGCGCAATCCGTTGGAAGTCGTACAACTTGGCCAGCAGGTGATGGTGCGGGTGGTGGAGATTGACTATGCACGGAAACGGGTGGCGTTGAGTATGAAGGGGATTTAATTTTAGTGTTTTGAAACCATAAATTTCCGTTAGCTTTTACAATTCTTTCTCACTAATCAAATCCAACCGATTATGAAAAATCTCTTGTTCTTATTATTGCTGACTGTCAGTATACAGTCCTCGTTCGCGCAAGATTGCGCCGCCACTTACGGCGTACTGAAAGAAGGTACTCGCCTCGAATATACCAATTTTAATAAAAAAGGGCAGGCCGACATGACAATCAAGCAGTTATGTCGTAAAGTGGAGAATAGCAAAGACACCATCATCGCCACGATGGATGCGCAAGGAATGGACGATAAAGGCAAGGAAACTTACGCTCGTAGTTATACCCTGAAATGCCTGGCGGGCGTGTTTTATATGAATATGCAAGCATTAATGCCTCCTCAAGCGGGTAGTTCCAATAGTTCTGGTATGGAAATGCAGGTCGAAGGAGGCGACTTAGCTTACCCTTCCACCATGCAAATTGGTCAGATGCTACCCGATGCCGAAATGTTGATTAAAATGTCGACTGGTGGAATGCAATTAATGAAGACACGCTATAAAATTACTAATCGAAAAGTAGAAAGTGCCGAAAAAGTAACGACCAAAGCAGGTACTTTCGATTGCATGAAAATCACCTACGATTTGGAGATGAATTTGCTTGGCAAAAGAACCTATCACGCTGCGCTGTGGATCGCCAAAAACATCGGCATGGTAAAAACCGAAAACTACGATAAAAAAGGTGCTGTTGACGGTTCTATGCAGTTGACTTTGTATCAGAAGTGAGCAGGGTTAATGAAAAACTAAACCCTTCTAAATTATTCCAAACCCTCCCAAACCAGCCATAACTTTGAGGCCAAGAATTTACATTATCCGATTCTTATTGTCAACCATGGCACGCCTAAAAAAAGTTTTTCTTTCTACTACGCTCTTCTGTATTTGCTGTTTTTCTATTGAAGCGCAAATTACTTTCAGTGGTCAAATTATCCCGTTGTCTCCTGCTGCAAAGGCTGCTTTGGAAGCCTGGCAATCGGATCGTTGGCAGCCTATTGCCGAAATGCCGCTAGCTACCGATGGCACCTTTTCGTCAGCATTCAGTGGCCTGAAAGCGGGTCAATATCGCCTGCGTGCTTTGGGCGTAGCCGATCATTGGGTAGATTTTATCTTGCCTGATAGTCTTCCCGCTGCTCTGACGCTACATTTCGACCTTGATTTTAATAAGATGGAGGGCCAATCAGTGCGCCTCGCGGGTTTGCCAGAAAATAACCTGTATGTTGATTTAATGGAAGCGCATCAACAACTTATGCAACGCCGTGACAGTTCCGACCTTTTTTCTGCGAACCAAATGGATGCCGAACAGTCAGAATTCAACCACCGCTGCCGCGAAGTAGCCAAAAGTCATCCACATACCTTTCTTGCCGATGTGGCCCTGCTGCTCATTGAACCGGTGCGGACGGACTATCCCAATAATGTGGCGTTGGCGCACATGACTGCCAATGAATTTGCAAAAGCGCGGGCATTGGAAAGCATCCCTTTTCACCACGAACACATTCTGGCCCACAATGCTTTTATAAAAAGCCTCAACCGTTATTTTAAATATTTTGACCGCGATACGGTAGGCAATAAAGCCTTCGTAGAAGGGGTAATGTCGCGGCGTAATGGTAATGATGCAGTGGACGCTTTTCTGTTCAAGTACCTGGTAGACAAGATGATAGATTACCGTCAGGAAGACGGACTGAGTTATCTTCTTTCCTGGTATGCACCCGATTGTACCGATGAAAACCCATTGCCCAATAATGTTCAATCTTTGCTGGAAGCCCTCAAAAACGCTACCCCTGGCAAGGTAGCAGCCGACCTGACACTGCCCGGCCTGGATGGAAAGCCTGTTAAATTAAGCGACGTTTGCGCTCAACATCCTTTGACGCTAATGCTTTTCTGGCGCAGCACTTGCTCTCATTGCCGCGATTTTGAACCAGAATTAGTAAAGATTTATGAGAAATATCATCCGCTCGGTTTGGAAGTTTATGCGCTCTCTTCTGACCGCGATGAACAGGATTGGCGCGGCTTTCTCCAACAAACGCCCACGCCCTGGGTCAATGTTTTCATTCCGCAGGAACAGCGCGGTACCATCGCCCGACAGTTTCCGGCACCCAGCACGCCGACCCTGATTTCGCTTGATCGTCAGCATCGGGTCGTCAGCCGTTTGATTTCGCGTAGTGCATTGGAGTCTTATCTGGATGTGGAATTAAAGAAGCGAAAGGAGCAGAAGTAGTATTGGCGCGTTCAGCCGCCGTGGTATTTTAAGTAGAAAACCGCCATATTCTATTGTAGAATGTGGCGGTTTTCTATGAATGCAAAGTAATTAATAGTACTTGACAAACAGTTTATTATCAATTATTATAAACAATAATAAACCTTTATCAACTCATTTATCTCCGCAACCGAATAGTAAACGTATTACCGTTATTATTAGTAAATTTACCAAAGCGATCACAGTCGCCATTACCGAAATCAAGGCTGGAAGAGCGAGTGCCATGTACCATTGAAAGCGTACCCTGCGAAATCCAGCGGCAGTCCGCATGTTTGATCAGTGGCTCCGTAATAGTGGCCGAAAATACCTCGCCGTGGCGATTCACCCCGCTGGCCGTCCCTGTGCTGCTCCACACATCATCATGATGCGTGTCGGTAGTGCCACCTTCTATTAAAACACTAGTACGCGTCTTGTTCCAGGTAGTGCTGGTGCCATCCTCAAAGGTCAACTTCATATCCGTAGCCGTCTTGGTATAGGACAAGAAGCCATTTGCATCCTGACCGTTATTCGTCCAGGTGCGCGTACCTTCCACTTTTACATCGTCTACAAAGAAATTATCATGCGTAATGGTGCGCACGGCTCCGGCATTACGAATCTTATCTGTTTGATTCACAATGAGTTTGCCACTCAATACGCGCCCGTCAGGACGAGTGCAGGCCGTACCAAAATCAATAGTAATCGTGTTGGGCCAAGTGCCTTCCGGCTGCGCAAAAGTGACTGTCGGGCAACCCCCACTGCCACCCCGATCTTCCACGGCTAGGTCGGCATCGAAGTCAATTTGTTCGTCAAAATCTTCATTGGTAGAGAGGTCTTCGGCGGTCGTGACGTCGGTATCACTGACTTGGGAGTCGTCTTTTTTACAGGCGTTGAAAAGTAGCGTAATGCTGAACAACGCGATGAGAAACAATAGGGACTTTTTCATTTTTCGTAATATTTTTTGCGTTTTTGAATGAAATGCACGACATCATTTATAGATGTGTTGCAAGGGCGTTTGTCTTCCATTATTGCAATGGACCGGTCGGGAAAACAAGAGCATAGACCAAATAAAAACGGCCGGGTTTAAGGGCGTGGGAAAAAAATGATAAAACCTGCGTTTTACCAATGCCATGCCTACGGCATTCACGCCAATCATTCTGATTGGCTACCGGAATGTCATGCCTACGGCATTTATGTGGCTTTTATGCAAAAAGCAGTCTACATAGTTTTTAAAGTCAAAACTTATTTATAATGGCAAATACCTATTACCAGATTCATATTCAAACCGTGTTTGCGGTCAAATTCCGACAAGGGCTACTTTTACCTGAATTTCGACAGGAACTCTTTGGTTACATTGGCCAAATCATCAATAATCTTGGACATAAAACCCTAATAGTCAACGGGGTGGCTGACCATGTCCATTGTTTTTTCGGATTAAATCCAAAACAGGCACTGGCCGACTTGATGCGCGAAGTCAAGGCGAATTCATCAGGCTGGATTAATGAACAAAAGTTTCTGGACCACCGATTTGATTGGCAGAAAGGCTATGGGGCATTTTCCTACGCAAAATCGCAGGTATCCGTTGTTTGCAAATACGTTGAAAATCAAGAAGCGCATCATAGAAAGCGCAATTTTCGGGATGAATACCTTGACTTTTTGCAAAAATTCGAGGTGGAACACGATGAAAAATATATCTTCCAAGAGCCAGAATAAACAACAGAAAAAATGGCGTAGCCATGCCATTACGGTAACCAAGCCGTGTCAGTAGTGGCACTATGATACAAACATCTCAAACAGCCCCAAAGAAATACCCGCATAGTGACTCGGCAAAGTACCGAGATTAGTCGGCGTAACAACGCCCACAAACTGAAATCCACAACGCAAATAATGCTCCTTCAAGCGCAAGTTATCACTCCACGTATCCAGCCGAACGAATTGTTTGTCCAGCATTTTACCGTGTTCTTTGGCCCAATCTACAATAATGGCCACGAAATTCCGACCTCGAAATCGAGGATTAGTCACAATGCGATGTAGATAAATAGCAGGGTCAGCATCTTTTTCGCCCCAAATATTTGGATCGGAATAAGCCGACATGAAAATACAGGCTATTTCGCCATCTATTACAATCTTCCATTGTCGCCCTTCCGCGATTTCTTTCTCTATTAAACTGCGTTCAAAAGGCAACCAATGCAGATGCGACACTGCTTTTTGATGCGCAATAGCAGCATCATATAATTCAAAAATGGTATCAATGTCGTGGAGCGTACTATTGAGAATTTCCATGGAATGCTATATAATGTATGACAAAAACGTGTGGCCACCTGTACGGTACCACACGTCAATTATTAACCAAATTACGTATTAAAGCCGTTTTTATAAATAATGAGACTGGGTTTAAAAAACCGAATTAAAGTATTCTCAATCAATATCCCAACCTCTCTAACATTCTCAATATCCTCAACCCTTCCTAATCAACACCACCGCCGACAAAATCCCCACAATACTCAATACATGGACAATATTAAATGCTTCACCATCTAATAATCCCCAAAAAACTGCCACTACCGGAATAATATAAGTGGTAGAACTGGCAAATAAAGCAGACGTCGTTTTAATAAGTTTATACTGTAATAATTGAGCAATAGCCGTACCAAAAACACCCAATGTAATCAACGACACCAGCGGCAGCCACTGCATTTGCGCAGGATGATAGGCATTAATATTTGGTAGAAAAGCCACTAGAAACGCTAGTAAACCAGTCAGTGAAACCGTCACTGTGGAGAGTACAAAGGCTGGAATATGCGATAATCGTTGTTTAATCAAATTAATATTATACCCATAACACAGCGTCGCTATAATAATCAGTCCTGCACTCCAATTGAAAGTAATAGCCGTACTGGAACGCTCCACCGCCAGCAAAATCGCGCAGACCAGACCTAATAGTAAGCCAAGAACCTGGTTGATTTTATAAGTTATTTTAAAAATTAAAATAGAAAAAACGAAAGTAAAAACCGGGGTAAGTCCATTTAACATGGCCGCTACGGAACTCTGTACTTTCATTTGCGCCAGACAAAACAAGAACGCCGGAATAAACATGCCCAGCAAAGCCGTCAGCACCACGTAACCATAGAGTTTGCGCGGAATTTTCTGGAAATTGCCCAAACCAAAAGGTAAAAACACCAGACCTGCCGCCATTAATCGTATAGTTGCCGCCTCAAAATAGCCGAAACCTGTCAGCCCTTTTTTAATTAAAATAAAACTGCTGCCCCAAATCAAAGAGAGAGCCAGCAAATAAATCCACTTAGCCAGCGAAGCATTATTTTTCGCAACTATTTGATAATCAGTCATTAGCGATGATAATTTTGAATATAATTGGGTAGAGATAAATTCTGTTTGCCAGTTTCGTCAGCCTGCGGAGCCAACGGCATCAGTTGTAGCGGTAACACGCCCGCCCACACATTTAGTTCCATGTCTTCCGGCTCATCCATCACGCCATGCGACCGAAATTTGACCGACGATTCCTCCATTTCGACGGCGATAAACATGGTTTTTTTCATGTCGCTGGCATCCGGTTGTCGCGCATCCGCCCAGCGGCCGGGCATGACGTGTTCCGTGAATCTTTCGGCGGCCAACCAACGCTCCGCGTCCGTTTCCACTAGCCTTGTTTTACCAAAAGCCACCACCGAGCGGTAATTCATAGAGTGGTTAAACACCGAGCGCGCCAGCACCAGTCCATCTATTAAAGTTACGCTCACACAAACCGGAATACCACGCGCCATTTGCATAAAAAAATGGCTGCCCACCGAGCCGTGCAAATACAATGTGTTATTTACGCGACAATAACCCGTTGGAATTATAAAAGGCTGATTCTCTATATTAAAAGCGACGTGGCAAACCAGTCCTTCGTCCAAAATAGCGTCGCGGGTAGCAGGTTCAAAGTCATAGCGTTTTGGATAATAACGGCTACCTTCGATACGGGAATTTTTTGTTTTCATGCCTTTAAAAGTTATTGGTTAATTGTTACTGGTTATTAGAAAATTAGAACCAATTATAAGCCAGTTACTAGCTACCAATAGAATAATAACCAATAACCATTACACCAAAGGAAAATACCGTTCTTCCATAATCCGCAGGTGATGGTTTTGATGCCCGACCGCTACGAAACCAACTGCCAACACTGGTAATTCCGATTTAAACATCAGGCCTGTACGCCGCAAAGCATCTTCGTCAAAAGAATTAAAAAGCAATCTCGTGCTTTCCCGGACGCTGCGTACTTCTGCCAGAATATCTTCTAACGAGCGGTGATTCGCGTTGGCATATTGAGCGAAAAGGTTCTCATCAAAGCCCGGCAAAGCCGTTTTGTCGTTACGTGCAAATCGCAGGGCGCGATAAGCAAAAACGCGTTCGCAGTCCGCAATGTGTTGAAATATATCCCGAACAGTCCATTTGCCCGGCGCATACACGCGGTCGCCGAGCGCATGGAGTTTTGCCAGATCAAGGGTATCCAGCGCAGCCACACTCTGTTGAAACGCCTCCGAAAGTTCAACATCGGGCACTTGATCTATATAAGTATCGAAGTAAGTGGGCGGATGCGGTAAGGCTGATTTTTTCATGGAAGACTGTTTTTCAAGTGACAAAATTAGGGCAGTCTTGGACTACCAGAATCATCCGGTTTTTAAATAATCGATAGTCCGGTTTTTGAGAGAAACTGTGCAACTTTGCGTGTGGCAAACTTGCACAAATAATGTAAATCATGGGTGGAGTGTTGATGCTGATTTTCAACTATTTACGCCCTCAAATTTGACAACTTTCAAAAAGTTGTCAAATCTCGCACCTGATTATCAACATTTTGCGTATTAAACCCATGATTCGCATAAATAATTCATAATTCATAATTAATTCCAATGCTCCCCTACTCCACCCTGCTGTTAATTGACAAAACCGCCAAAACGCCCATTTTTCTGCAAATAGCCGCGACTTTAACCGAAAACATCCGGCGAGGAATTATTCCTTCGGGCACAAAATTACCTGGCACCCGAACGATGGCGGAACTGCTACACGTGCATCGCAAAACAGTGGTCGCCGCCTACGACGAATTACTGGCCCAAGGCTGGCTCGAAACCCAGAACTCGCGTGGCACTTTTGTCAGTCAAAAACTACCGGACATCAAGCCGGTTCCTTTCAAAAAAGGTGGTATTTCTTCCAATGACAACGCCACTCAAAAGGCCGGTTTTCGCTTCCAGCCCAACCCGCTACTGGCCTTGCCTCTCGTCAAAAGTTCCAACGCACTGTCTTTCAACGATGGTTTCCCCGACGTGCGCATCGCTCCCTGGGACGCTTTGAGCCGCGCTTACCGAACGACATTACGTCAGGGTTTTCGCAAAAATCTGCTATTTTATGGCGAAACCACCGGAGAACCTTCCCTCCGCGCCGCCGTGACGGACTACCTCCGTGAAAGTCGTGCGCTTCCAATAACCATTGATAATGTGCTGATTACACGCGGCACTATGATGGCGATTCATCTGGCGGTACAATGTATTATCCAGCCCGGCGAAGTGGTGGTGGTTGGAGAGGTGTCCTACACGTCTTGTAATTTAATTATCCGGCAAGGCGGCGCGAAATTGTTGACCGTTCCCGTGGACGAGCATGGCATTGACGTGGAGGCCATCGCTGAATTATGCCAAAAAACAGCGGTTCGCATGGTCTACGTTACACCGCACCATCAGCATCCGACAACGGTTATCATGCCCGCCGAACGTCGTTTGCGCCTATTGCAATTGGCTCAAACGCACTGCTTTTGCATTGTGGAAGACGATTACGACTACGATTTTCATTATAACAGCAACCCGATTTTACCACTCGCTGCCGCCGATGCAGGCCGGAATGTGGTGTATGTCGGTTCGTTGAGCAAGGTATTTTCTCCGGCTTTGCGCGTGGGTTACGTGGTGGCTCCGGCGGAGGTAATTGAAGCGATGGCCAATTTGCGGCGCATCATTGATCGGCAAGGTGACAATTTATTAGAAGCAGCGGTGGCCGTGCTTTTCCGCGATGGGGAGATGCGGCGACATTTAAAAAAAGCCCAAAAAATCTATCATCATCGCCGCGACTTGTTTTGTGAAATGCTGAAAACGGAATTGGGCGACGTAGTAAAATTTTCTAAACCCACGGGCGGATTGGCAGTGTGGGCGCGTTTTGACTGCAAATTTCCACTGCCCGAAGTAGCCCGCAGAAGTCGCGAGAACGGCCTTTGGATTTCGGATGGCCTGCATTATAGTCCCACTTTGAATGCTACACGGTTAGGTTTTGCGGCGGTCAATGACGAAGAAATTGAACGCGGAATGGGGATTTTAAAAAGTGTGGTTCGATAAAATGCTATTAAAACATTAGAAAACTGTACTCACATCCAGTTCTAAATCAGTCAACACCGATGATTTTATAGTGCCTTCCTCTGCTGCAAACGCCACTAAACGGTAACGGTCATTTTCCATTTGATACACCTCGATGCTGCGAACTTCTGGGTCTACGATCCAGTATTCACGCACCGCAAACTGCTCGTAAATGTCTTTCTTTACTCCCCGGTCTTTGGCGGCGGTGCCTTTGGAAAGAATTTCGATGACCAAATCGGGTGCGCCTACTACGCCGTTATTTTCGCGGATGACGAAGTTTCGTTCGTGGCTCACAAAAAGAATATCTGGTTGAATACCTGCATTGTATTCGTCAAAATAAACATCGTAAGGAGCATGGAAAATCTCCCCCACTTTCTTTTGGAGTTTATACATTCCAAGTTGGAGGAAAAGATTCGTAGAAACTCTTTGATGTGGAGTATTAGGGGATGACCATCGCACTATTTCGCCGTTTAATAGTTCATAAATACCAGTATCTCCTTCGGGAATATCTAATTCCAAAAGATCTGCGTAAGTTGCTTTTTTGACAAAACTTCCATAACCTGAATAGTTATTGGTTAGTAGTGATTGGTTAATGGGCCACATGGAGGAATGTACTGGCAAAAATACGGAATCCTGACTCAAAAAGGCGGTTTCTCCCTTATGAAAAATATCTTTGCCCCCATTGCCGCCACTGGCACAAACATCATCCTGCGTTCATAGTTTATAGTTCATACATTATAGTTAAAAACGCCTTGTCGACCGGAAAGACACTTCTCCCCCGCGAACGCTTTGCGCTCACCATCGAGCGACTGTGCCACCAACTGTTGGAAGATTGGGGCGACTTCACTGATGCCTGCATCATTGGCATTCAGCCGCGCGGCACAATGGTCGCTCAGCGCGTCCATGCTCGTTTGACAGAATTGCTGGATCAAAAAAAGATTGATTTCGGCAAACTGGACATCACGTTCTACCGCGATGATTTCCGCACGGGCGATAACCCGTTGGTCCCCCACCCTAACGACATTCCGTTTATCGTAGCAGGTAAAAAGGTGCTGTTGGTGGACGATGTGTTGTACACCGGACGCACCATTTCGGCGGCTTTATCAGCCTTGCAGCATTACGGTCGCCCGCAGTCCGTGGAATTGTTGGTGCTGGTGGATCGTCGCTTCAATCGTCAATTGCCCGTGCAGGCCGATTATATTGGTATCAGCGTGGATGCGCTGGATGAAGCCTACGTGAAAGTTCGTTGGCAGGAAATCCACGGCGATGATGAAATATTGTTATTCCCCTATAAACCATAAATGAAATAGGCAAAATAGCAAGAGACAAAAAAGCAACTCTTGATCGATTTGCCTATTTGCTTATTGCCAATTTGCCTTTTTGCTTTCTTCTATGAAACGTCTCTCTACGCGCCACCTAATTGGCATCAAAAATATCACCGAAGACGACATCCGGCTAATCTTCGAAACGGCGGACAATTTCAAGGAGGTCATCAATCGGCCCATCAAAAAAGTCCCCAGCCTGCGCGACATCACGGTGGCCAACCTCTTCTTCGAGAGCAGCACCCGCACCCGCGTTTCCTTCGAACTGGCCGAACGCCGCCTCAGTGCCGACATCGTGAATTTCACCGCCAGCAGCAGCAGCGTGAGCAAAGGCGAGACCCTGCTGGACACTGTGAATAACATCCTGGCCATGAAGGTGGACATGGTGGTGATGCGCCACCCCGCGCCCGGCGCCTGCGTCTACCTCGCCAGCCGCATTCCTGCCAATATCATCAACGCGGGCGACGGCACCCACGAACACCCCACGCAAGCCCTACTCGATGCTTTCTCTATCCGCGAAAAACTCGGCGATCTGGCGGGCAAAAAGGTAGCCATCATCGGTGATATTCTGCACAGCCGGGTGGCATTGAGCAATGTATTTTGCCTGCAAAAACTCGGCGCGAAAGTGCGGGTTTGTGGCCCACCGACGCTCATCCCAAAGCACTATGCCGAACTGGGCGTGGAAGTCAGCCACGACGTGCGCGACACCCTCCGCTGGTGCGACGTGGCCAACGTGCTGCGCATTCAACTCGAACGGCAGGACATCAAGTACTTTCCCAGTCTGCGCGAATACCATCAATACTTCGGTATCACTGGCCAGATGCTGCGTGAACTCGACCGCGAGATCGTGGTGATGCACCCCGGCCCGATCAACCGCGGCGTGGAACTCACCTCCGATGTAGCCGATGGGCCGCATAATATTATTCTGCAACAAGTGGAAAATGGTGTGGCGGTGCGGATGGCGGTGTTGTATTTGTTGGGGGGCGGAGGGTGAAGAAAGTTTCCATAAAATGCTTATTTTTGTAAAAAATAAACCTATCTGTAAGATTAACAAACATCGCTTTTTACCGGAATAAAGTTTGTTGTTGATAACAATATTGCAGTATTACAATAAATTCAGAAGAATAATTATGGCAATTTTTGAAATTAATAAAGGAAGAGCACAGCGGATAAAGCCGAGCGATTTTAAATTAGAGAAAGATTTACAGCGGCTGGTTGAAGAAAATTTGATAACAATATTTAATTGTCGACTAATTGCCTCTGAATTTTCAACTGGCAATATCCATTCTGGCAGAATTGATACATTAGCAATATCAGAAGATTCAAACCCAGTTATAATTGAATACAAAAAATCTGCCTCTTCCGAATTGATTAACCAAAGTTTGTATTATCTGCATTGGATAAAAGACCACAAAGGTGATTTCCAAATTGCGGCGAACAAAGCCTTTGGGAAAAACGTAGAAGTTGATTGGTCAGATATCAGAGTAATTTGTCTTGCTCCTGAGTATAAAAAATATGACCTACATGCTGTACAAGTTATGGGAGCCAACATTGAGTTATGGCAGTATAAAATATATGAAAATGGTATACTCAATATTGATGAGGTTTATCGCCGTTCGACAACATTAATACATCGAGAAATTGAAGAAATAGGGGTTAAAAATCCAACAATGGTGGAAGCCGGTCGAAAGGCAGCAATAACAAGAAAAACAGCAACTTATACTATTGAGCAGCATTTAGAAGGATTAAATCATGCTATGCTCGAAATTTTTAACGACATAAGGGATTATATTATACAAATAGATAATTCAATAGAAGAAACACCTAAAAAACATTATATTGCGTATAAGACAAGTCAAAATTTCACGTGCTTACAGATTTACAAAAACAAGATAAGTCTATACTTAAAATTAAATCCTGCGGAAATAAAACCTCTGCCAAAGCAAGGCCGTGACATGACAAATATTGGTCATTTTGGCACAGGAGACTTTGAGGTAAACATTAAGAACAAGCAAGATTTTGAAGAGACAAAATATTTAATCAATGAAGCGTTAAAGAATATTGGTGGGTAATTAAAGTATTTTTGCATAAATTCAATCAAAAATGGCCAAGAAATTAGTACGATTCGACTGGGCAATGAAAAAATTGCTCCGCCACAAAGCCAACTTCGACATTCTGGAAGGGTTTCTGTCCGAGTTGCTGCGGGAAGATTTCAAGATAAAGCAAATTCTGGAAAGCGAAAGCAATAAAGAAACGGAAGATGACAAATTCAACCGGGTAGATATTCTCGTGGAGAATAAAAACGGGGAATTGGTCATCATAGAGATTCAAAATACGCGAGAAGCAGACTATTTTCAAAGGATGCTCTATGGTACGGCGAAAGTTATCGTGGAGCATATTGCCGAAGGTCAGCCTTATTCCCAAGTCAAAAAAGTATATTCTGTCAACATTGTCTATTTTGATCTTGGTCAAGGAGATGACTACGTGTATCACGGCACGACTACTTTCATTGGTATTCACAGCAATCATGAACTGGAATTATCTGAAAAGCAGAAAGAACTTTTCAGAAAGACATCAGTATCTGACTTGTATCCAGAATATTATGTAATAAAAACAAATCGGTTCAATGAAACTGCCAGGGATACGCTAGACGAATGGATATATTTTCTAAAAAAAGCAGAAATCAAAGATGAGTTTACGGCAAAGGGTTTGAAATCGGCGAGTCAGAAACTGGACATTATGAAGTTAGATCCAACTGAACGCAAGAAATATGACCAATATATGGAGGCACAAAGAAGTGATGCCAGTTTTGTAGAGACCGTACAACTGGAAATATCAACCGCAGTATCAGCGGCAGTAATAACTGCATTATCAAGTGCCATGCAAGAAGTAGCAGAAAACTCCATAAAAGCAGGTTTGTCTTTTGAGGTGGTGGCGCAGATAACAGGGCTTTCAATAGAGAAAGTAAAAGAAATCGCTAATATTATAAAAGATAAATAACTGATGTTACGCACAATCTACAAATTGACGTTTACGAAACTCCTGAAAGTTTCGCAAACGTATAGAACGCGTGGCGTTTGCGAAACCTTCGAGGTTTCGTAAACGTGATTCCTGCGTAATATCAGTAAATAAACATATATTCAATTATACAGCAATCGCAAGATTGTGCCAAACAACAGACTACTGGACATTTTTGGAAATGGGATGATTTTTCGGGCTTAGCATGCTAAAAACATATCGTATAAATTCTATAAATCGGAAGCATTTTGTGGTTAGGATTGCCAGTCCTTCTCTAAAAATGGACACTTCTGGCGTTTGAGTCCCGTCCTGATAACGTTGCGTTGCAATATAATTTTGGTGCTTCCAGCCTTCTTGAATGGCCAAGGTATAGGCTATTGTAACGATCGCCATCATTAACAGGTTTTTGCTAGCATTTTTGAGATTAAGGTCTTCCAGATTATATCCGTTCGTTTTTAGGTGTTTGAAAAGGCATTCGATTTTCCAACGTTTGACGTAGCATTCAGCGGCCTTGACGGCATTGGGTAGCGTAGTCAAAAAGATCATCACCGGTTCCTCTGCATTCACCTTGGGATTAGGCATCATAACGATGGTGAAGGCCTGGCCATCCAGAAAAATCTGCTTTTTAACCAATTTGTCTTTTAAGCCGCACTTAGTCACCATACGTTCATAGCCCTTACCTCTGGCCCCGTTCACCTCTTCAAAATAATCGCCTGCCCGAAGCCGTATAACAAAATGTATCTTGTTCTTTTTGAGGAAGTTAAACCAATTTTTGCCAATATATTCCCGATCAGCTAACAACGTCATCCCTTGCAGATCGAACAGCAAAAATGCCTGCTCAAACATGGCTTTGCGCTCCGCCTGACTGGACGCGCCTATCTTTTCCAACTGCACCCAATAAATCGGAACGGCCACAGAACCAACCAGAACACTCAGCACCAAATAATGCACTTTCGCTTCCCCAAGCGTCCAACTCGTGCCGTCCATGACCAGGGTTTTAAAGCCTAAACCACGCAAAAACCGAAGATTTTGGCGCATCAAATCGTGTAACAACGCCCTGCTTTCGCCCCAATCCTGGAAAAAACGAATCAGCCGTTTATAATCACTATTGGCCTTCGAACCATCCTTGCCAAGTACCCCGCCAACGTAATCCTTCATTTTGTAAAGGTTCACCGTGCGCGCTAAAGGAAGCAGGCAGACTAAAAGCCAAATATTTTTTACGGCCCCTAAGCCATAACTTTCATACAAAACACTAAATTTGCGTATGTGTGGTGGAAGCATCGATTATTATGTTGTTGCAAACACAATATCGGCTTTCGCCACCTCTTTTCAAAAATGTCCAGTAGTCTGGCCAAACAATCCATTGTTGTCAATTTAAAAGCAAGAAATCAAACAAATGCACGATGTTTTTCCAGTAACGAACTCCAATCTTTCAGCAAAACATCTTGGACTTTTTTTGCAGGAAAAATACACATTGAGTAAAGAAACAGCATGCACTTTTATTCGGGCAGGTATAAATGATACCTACTTGGTAAGTGACAATATAGAAAAATATGTATTTAGAGTGTACAGTCTGGACTGGCGCAGCCGAGCAGAAATACTGGAAGAAATCAGGTTATTAAATCTGCTTAAACAGAATAACATTTCTATTTCTTATCCGCTTCCTGATAAAGGAGATGATTATATTCAAACCTTAAATGCCCCGGAAGGCAACAGGTACGGCGTATTATTTTCCTATGCCAATGGACATAAAATTCACAATTATTCCAAAGAAGTCCATTTTCAAATTGGAGCACTGATGGCTCGGTTTCATCAAGTAACAAATAACCAAGCATTGAATCGAGTTACTTATACACCTGAAATTCTTATTGTAGAACCTTTAAAACAAATAGAAAAATTCCTGGCGGCTGATAGCAAGGAGCTGGGTTTTATACAATCAACACAGGAATATTTATTACAAGAATTTTCAAATGTTGATGGGCAGGAAATTCGCCGAGGAATTGTTCACCTGGATATATGGTTCGATAACTTAAATATTACAGACGAAAACGTCGCCACCATTTTTGATTTTGATTTCTGCGGCAATGGCTGGCTTTGTCTGGATATTGCCTATTATATTATGCAACTTCATAATATTGAGAAATACGAAGCAAAAGACTACCAACCTAAAATAGACAGCTTTATTAGTGGTTATGAATCTATAACCACAATAAGCAAGGAAGAAAAACGACTTATCCCTATGCTTGGCGTGAGTTTGTACTTTTTTTATTTAGGTGTGCAATGTCAAAGATATGAGAACTGGTCAAATTCATTTTTAAGTGAAGATTACTTAAAAAGGTTTATCAATGGACTTGTGAAGAGATATTATGACATTTATAAATAATAAAATCTAAAAAAGCGGCGTGGCACTGCTCTGCTACTAACCCGCCTGAATTTATAAATTAGTAATAAAAAAGAAGAGTGGCCTACCTAAACGGTGTGCCACTCTTGTAAATAGAATATTACTCTTTAATCCCTAGTGCATAACGGCGTAAAAATTGAACAAAAGTATAGTCAGTGCAAAGTAGTTTTGAATAAAGACCGAATGTAACGTATTCAAGATCAATAACTAAACCTTTCTAAACATTTTAAACTGACTATAATTTAGCCCAACAATTACCGTGTGTATTTCAATCCAGCACCAAACTTATAGAGTGGGATTCTTGGAATCGTGCGGCAAATCCTCTTTTTGCTGGCGCACAGCGGCCATAGAAGAAGGCAACTCAAACGGCAATTTACCTTCGGGCTTCACTCTACCAAAAACTACATCCAGCAAAGCCGCGTCGCTTGCGCCATAATTCGCCAGCAAACCCCAGGCTTTGGCACTAATTTCGGGGATCACCGCCGGGCGATCAATGTAAATATCTACGATAGTCGGCACAGTAGCCAGGAGCGTCAAAATGTCCTCTTTCTCCTTGCCTTTGAAGTCCAGATCGCCGTGGTGAAAGCCTTTGGCGAACGGATTATCTGTTTCCACCGGATACCAGGGCGTATTGACACGAATTATGGCAAAATCGGCCTTTTTCGGATCGTCTACTAGTTCTGCATAGCCGGAGGCTACTTTGACATCTATATTTTTGACGTAGATTTTCCACTTTTTCGTGTTGAGTGGAAGACAGTTTTTATAGTTTTTCAGCAAGGTATACGCACGGCGTTGCGTGGCTTCTCCGGCGGCTTTGAAATCGGCGCGACCCACGGTCTGCACCGCTTTTTCGACGTCCACATAGGGATTGTCGAACAAGCCGAGGATGAATTTCTGCCGCAGCAAACGCCGCACGGATTCGTCGATACGTTTCTCAGTTATTTTGCCAGATTTAACCAGACTTACTACTAATTCCGGGCAATTTTCGCCGCCAAACTGGTCGCAACCAGCATCAATAACTTTCTTTACTCGGTCTTCCCGGCTCAGGTTTTCTACGCCCCAGGCGCGGGCGGGCCAGATGATACCCGGTCCCATCGGGGCATCCGTGATGAGGCCCCAGTCGGTACAGACCACGCCATCGTATTTGTACTTTCCGCGCAGCAGTTTCGTAATAATGTCTTTATTAAAAGAAAAACCTACGTTTTCGCTGGTCTGGCCGGTCGGTACGCCATAATAGGGCATGATCGCGGCAGTCTTGGCCGCAAAAGCCGCTTCAAACGGGATCAGGTGGTAATTAAAATTCTTGCCCGGATACACTTGACCTTTCTGAAATTCAAAGTGTGGGTCCAAGCCTTCCTTTTGTGGGCCACCGCCGGAAAAGTGTTTGGTCATGCAAGCCACACTATTACTGTCCAACTTTTCTCCTTGAAAACCAAGCACATACGCTTTAATCATTCGAGCGGAAAGTTGCGCGTCTTCGCCAAAAGTACCATTCGTGCGTGGCCAACGCGGCTCGGTGGCCAAGTCGGCCATCGGATGCAGGGCCTCGCGAATGCCGACCGCCAGATATTCCTGTCGGGCAATATCGCCAAACTGACGCATCAGTTTTTCATCGCCGATGGCCGCAAAGCCGAGTTGCTCTGGCCACTGCGAGAAAGTGGTGGCCGCCACGGTGAAGATATTACTGCTAAAATAATGGCGTGGATCGGAGGCAATCGTGACCGGAATACCGAGCCGGGTATTCTCTGCTTCCTTCTGGATAGCATTGTAACCCATTGCCATTTGGCGGGTAGGCGGCCCGGCCCAGTAGTTGAAGTGGTTCATTTTGCGGTCGCGAATATTCTCAATAGCCGAAGGCATACGAGCCGCCGGGCCTTGTCCACCTTCCTTTTTTTCGATGGAGCCGTCCTCGTTGATGACGGTGCCATTAATGAACATCATGCCCGCTTTTTCTTCAATATTCATTTGCGACAACAGATCATTTACGCGGGCCTCCACTGGTTGGGTGCGGTCTTCGTAAACGTCCATTTTGCCGTTTTTATTGAGGTCGCGGAAAACGGGAATGTTTCCAAAAGTCTGATTTTCAATGACTACGGGATTTTTTTGAAATGAAATAGCGACACCGCCGAGAAGCGTGATCAGGACGGCAAAAAGCAGGAAGTGGACTTGTTTTTTCATGGTGCTGTATGTTGAAAAAGGAAAGAAATGGCATTGGTTTTTGAATAAAATTCCTGAAAACAAAGCAAAGAAAGACGGCTAATTCGATTAATCAGAAATGAGTAGACCAAAATGGGCAATGTGTAGACTTCGTTGCGCTGTTGGTAAGGAAAGGTGTCAAAATAAAGTATCGAAAATAAGATGGAAACTGCTTTGTAGCTGTAAGCACGCTCGTAGTGTAATGGGAACGCGGACGACACCGAGGAGGCGGATTTGCGCGGATAAAAACCACTTTTGAGCAGTAACCAAACTTGTAATCATTGGCTAAATAATTGATTGTTTTGATCTAAATTTAAAACAATGTAATTCTTATACTTAATCAGCGGATGAATTAAGAACGGGTAAGAAATAAGTTGTAAACATCCACCACCAGAAATGTCATCCTGACGCAGGAAGGAACTGGCTAAGTAGTTGATTGTCAGCCAAGCCCGGCCAGTTCCTTCCTTCGTCAGGATGACAAGATATACCAGAACCATTGTACTCACTTATTATTTGCCCATTCCTTAATATCAAAAATCATTCTTTCCCCTTACTAAACCACCCCTTAATTTTCTCTTTCAAGCCGCTACCCTTCGATTTCGATTCCGGCGGCCCCAACAAGAAACCATAAGGCTTCATTGGCTCTCTTTCATCATGGTCTCCTGATCTTCCCGCGAAATCCCGACTGTCTGGCTAAGATACTGACGCAACTATTCCAATCGGTCGGAAGCCACTGTTTTGACATGACTCAGGTCGTCCACTACATTCGACATCTGCCAGCTCAATAGCATAATTATCCTAATAATCACTGCCAGCAACGACAATACACAGGCCAAGGAAGCCAGCCCACGATTCAGCCCTTTCTTTTCTAACCAGACACATAGCGGCAGAAACAGCATCGCCAACAAGCCTGACAGGGCTATAGGAACTAAAAATTCGCGCGCCACATACAGGATGGTAATTGACAAAACGACCAGTAGCAATATTTGGATACTCTTGGTGAGGAGCGGTTTATTCATAGTGTTACGCTAGGCGATTAAGGAAATAAGGGCTATCGGAAAGGAAGCCGATGCACTTGGCTATTATTTTTAGAAGTCGGAAAATAAGGAAAAAGAGGAAGTGTCGTGTGATAAAAACAATGCAAGGGACGAATAGGCGTTGGGGAGCAGGCTTCAGAAATCCCTTGAATAGAAAAATAAAGGCTTATTCAAAAACAATTGCCACGCCCAATACTAGGAAAGCAACTATACCACAAAATTGGTAAAAACAAGGCATTTGTGTCGTGGAACGGTCATTTTTCTTATAAAAAGTTTATAAGCTAGCCAAAAACATAGCAGTGGCCCGATTTTTTATACTATAAACTTGCCTCCCGATTTTTTTACGTATTAATCTCACCACATGATGAATACGCGCTATCTCTTCCAATGCTTGCCCATCTTGGCAGGACTATTATACTGCCAAATTACTGTTTCCGCCCAAACCCTTTCTGACGTTTCCGTCGTTTTGTCAGATGCGGCTTGCCCGTCCTGTCCGCCAGCGCAGCCCTTTTATAATGCCACGGTCAGCAATAGTGCAAAAGCCAGCTCTGCGCAGCCCATTATTCTATCGCCCATCCAGACTACTGGATTGATTCAATTGAAGGGGATTGCCTTCGAGCGCTACCGCGTCTTTGATAGTCAGGGGGAACTCTGGATCGGTGGTCCAAGTCCTGCAGATCAAACCATTGATCTAGCCTATTTACCAGCAGGCGTATATTATCTGCATCTATCTACCAAAGATGGAGAATTGGTACACAAAATATTGAAAGGCAAATCATGAAATATATCAATTAAAATTTATGTCCCGTCCTTCTGTAGATAATACTACCTAAGGACGGGCTTACTTATATAAATCTAAACGCCGTTATTTCTTCGCTACCTGCTGGCCGCTTCTGACAATTTGCATCGCTTTTTCCACTGCCGGATCGTCATCATTCAGCACCCGATACAGCCCTTCTTCCTGGAAAAGCACTTTCGCCAGTCGGGCTTTAATTTGCACTTTCAACTCGTTCCGCTCTTGCGCCAGTTGGTTAGGAACGCGCGGAATGCCCTGTTTTTCTGCATAAGCGACAAGTTCTTCCAGCATCGCATCAGAGACGACGAAGGAATGGACAAAATCATTGAGATTGGCAGGCAAGGTAGCACGGGGGTGATTTTCCAGCCATCGGGCCACAAACTGCGGCGTGAAGCCTCGGGCTTTTTGGAAGTAAGCGTTTGAAAATGAAGTATCTATGGGAATAAATATGTCGGGCGTGATGCCGCCACCACCAAATACGATACGGCTCTGGCCGGTGTAATATTTCGTGGTATCGGCCTGCACTATCTTGGCGGCATCCGAAAGTTCCCCGCTTTTGCGCCGCCGCTCTCCCTCATGCTCATAATCAGCATCGTGTTTATAATCTTTTTGGATGGATCGTCCGCTGGGGGTGTAGTAACGCGCCACGGTGAGGCGAAGTGCGCCGCCGTCGTGCAGATCGTACTGTTCCTGCACGAGGCCTTTACCGAACGAACGCCGCCCGATAATCCAGCCGCGATCCCAATCCTGGACCGCACCAGCCACGATCTCGCTGGCAGAAGCGGAGTTTTCATCAATCAGCACTGCCACATTTTCGATATTGAACCGGGCGCGGCCATTGCTCTTATACTCCTTGATATCATGGGTGCGGCCTTTGGTGTACACGAGTAGCTTGCCTTCCGGGAAAAACTGGCTGAGCAGATCGGTCGCCGCCTGCAAATAACCGCCGGGATTGCCGCGCAGGTCGAGGACAAGGTTTTTCATGCGCTGTTCCTCCACCAGCTTGCGGAGGCTACTCATGAACTCTTCCTGCGTATTGGCACTAAACCGATTGACTTTAATATAACCCGTCCGGTCGTCGAGCATATAGGCTACATCCACGCTATGCACGGCAATGATGTCGCGAGTCACAGTAAATTCGCGTTCGGTGGTTTCTCGCCCGCGCCGAATGCCCAGCCGCACCTGAGTACCTTTCTTATCGCGCAATAGTCTGTAAATCTTGCCATTATCTACTTTCACGCCCGCCACCAGCGAGTCGCCAATGTGTACCAATCGGTCGCCTGGCAAAATTCCCGCCGCTTCAGATGGCCCGCCAGCAATCGGGGTCACCACCTGGATCGTATCGTCCACCATAATAAATTCAAGCCCCACGCCCTCAAAACCGCCGCTCATATCATCCTCTACAGCCTGCACTTCATCGGGCGTAATATAGACCGAATGGGGGTCAAGCTGTTGCAGCAGGCGATTAATCGCGCCGGTTTTCAGGGCCGCTACGTCCACGGTATCCACGTATTTTTCCTGAATATAGCGGATAATTTCATCCAAAGCACCGGCCACTGGTCCCGCCGACGAAGTAGGGAAAAAACGTATATCGCGGTCGTGGTGCGGAAGCATTTGACCGATAAACATGCCAACCGCCAAGGTAGCGGCGAGTAAAAGGGGCAGGCGAGCCTGTAATTTAGATTCCGTCATGGTAAGCCATTAGAACGTTTCAAATTTGAAACGCGGATAGTGGTGGAAGCGGTGATAATGGTTTGTAAAAAATTGATAATAAATCACTTGTTTGGTTATTGGCCGATTTTTGTGTCGCCGCAAAGTAGAATAGATGGTGGAAAAGCAAGACTTATTTATTTGTAAACAACCGCCAATAAAACTTTTAAAAATTATTGCTGTTTCAAAAAAACTCTACTTTTGTTCCAATTTTTTCAATCTTATTGTCGTTTTACTTTGTTTTTTGTAAAAACATCCTCCATCACCCGCCCTCATTATGACAGAAAATCCGGAAATTGACCAACTGGACAAACAAATTCTCGCTCGTCTCATCGAAGATGGCAAAGCACCTTACACCGATCTGGCCAAACAACTTTTTGTCTCCAGCGGCACCATCCACGTTCGCATGAAGAAGATGGAACAGATGGGCATTGTGCGCGGTTCCAGCCTGCTCGTGGACTATCACAAACTTGGCTACGATGTCACGGCTTTTCTCGGCATTTATCTCGACAAAAGTTCGCTGTACGACGAAGTGTCGGAACGTCTGAAAGCCATCCCGGAGATCGTGGAAGCCAACTATACCACTGGCCTGTACAGCATTTTCGCCCGGATCGTCTGCAAAGATACGAATCACCT
Organism: Saprospiraceae bacterium; assembly: GCA_965249785.1. GTDB lineage: Bacteria > Bacteroidota > Bacteroidia > Chitinophagales > Saprospiraceae > M3007. The sequence continues at coordinate 90,026 of CBDFMU010000027.1, forward strand.
GCGCCTCGTCTTGCACGATAAAATTCAGAAAATTTCCGGCATTCAACGTACCGAAACTTTTATCTCTTTGGAGCAGAGCATTAATCGACCAGTTAATTTCCTGGAAGAGGAGGAGGCGTGAAGGGCGGCTACCACAACATCGGCTGGGTTTTGGTGGGCCTGCTCTTTGGAATGCTGCCTGGCCCGGTCGCTGCGCAGACTGACTATCAGGGCCTGCGAGTGGCGATTTTTGGCTTTGAGACCCTGCGGGAAAGTAGTAATAGCATTACGCTGCGTTGTCAGGTCGCCAATACCGGACGTTTGCCGCTGATGTTGCAAGGCAAAGAACTACTGTTTCCGCCGCTGGTGGTCGAGCTGGATACTCTGCATCTTCCTGTCGCCCTCCGCGACCGATCAGCACTGTTGCAACAGGCCATTCAGCGGGAAAATTTTCGGCTGGCCCCCGGTGAAATCCGGTCAGGGATAGTGCTTTCTATCAATTTTCGCGACACTTTACCAGAGGCTGCTTTGCCTGGTTGCGCCGATTTGGTGCTCGATACCGCGTATCTGCTGCGTCAGAATGACCGTACCCTCACGGTGCAGTTTCAGCTGCGCAATGCCGGTAACACCGCTGCCCGGCTGTTCGGCGGAAACGGTGCGGTCGTGTTGAATACTTATTTCGTGAGCGGTAGCAAACTGACGCGTGGAGCCATTTTCGCGGAACAGATGTCCCTGAAAGCACCCCGGGAATTGCCCAATGGTACGCTGCCTCCCGGAAAATCCATTGAGTGGCAAGTCGAAGTGTCTACTAAAAACCGAACGCGCTTTTCGCCTCACCTGGCTTTGGAATTTGATCCTTTACAGGTCGTGTTGGACTGTGGAGGCGGGAAGCGGGTGTGGGTGATCGGTGGGTAGTTATTTCGGGTATATTTAGTACATTGTAAATTAAAATGCTTGAGGATGTGAGTATTTGAGTATTTGATTAAAACACTTGATAATCAGGTAATTGATCAAATACTCAAATATACTTAATTTACAGTATAGTAGGCATCTTACATATATTTTGCTTTCATCTTTAAAAAATAAGTCTCATAATATTGATAAGAAATATGAGCAATTATTATAGATAATACTGCTTCCGAAAGATAATATAATGCCGGCAGCAAGGTCATTGTTTGCAGGATGAAATTTGATTTTTCCATCAATAACCTTAAAAAATAAGATACAAATGGATGAAAAATATAGATGCCATAGGAAATACTGCCTAAATAGATAAAAGGCCGTACTTCTATATTAATTAACCTGTTTTTTCGGTTTGCAACGATCATCACCAGACAACCAAATACAAGGCCGTGAATTAAATCAAATCTGACCGAAATATCAGGATAAAAAACAATGGCCAACATCGTTATCCAAACCAGTACTTGAAATAGCTTATTTTCCAGCACGGCAGCGATTCTTTCATACTGATAAACGAATATTATGGCCGCTATCCCTCCAACCAGCATCATGTGAAAGCGCATGGTCAGCAGAAACTTCCGAATGACTTCGTTGTCAATAACAATCACGTTTTTTAATAGCAGCCAATATAGCGCGAAAACGACTGTGGCTACTATCGTCAATTTTGATAGCGCATTATTTCTTTTTAAGACAAAAGCCATCAAAAACGGAAAAAATAAATAGTACTGTTCTTCTACGCCGATGCTCCACAGGCTATATAGTGCTCCGATGTTGTCGTTCCATCTGGCCATCACATAATTGGGTAATACCGATAAGTGGTAAGGAAGTGCTTCGCCAATAGAAAAAGCGAGATATTGTTGCCCTTTGATGGCTGGATAAATAACGCCAAGTAATAAATAAGCCAGCAACACGGAAAGATAATACAGTGGCAACACCCTGAAAATCCTTCTTAAATAGAATTTCCGGACATCAATTTTTCCAAAATTTTTATACTCGCCTATTGCTAAAAAGGTTAATAAAAAACCTGATAACACGAAAAAAAAATCTACGGCAATATCTCCTTTATAAAATAAAGGGAAATTATTAAACCACATAATATTATACTGTACTAAATTCTCCCGACTATGTCCTATTAATACCAGCAGGGCGGCAAAAAACCGCAGGGTATTCAATCCCTCGAGGTATTGGCTTTTGTCTTTCAATTGTTTGGATGTTATCTTTTGCTGATAGAAACCAGGGTGTTATTAATTGATGCTGCGTAACAGCGGTTATTAAACGCGCAAATTTCAGCAAAAAGCCCCCCGATCAGTCAAGATCGGAGGGCTTTTTTGTAGATCAAAAAAACTAGTGCATCAGCATGACATCCCCTTTATACAAGACGGTCTCCCCATCCACAAATTCAATCTCCGCATAGTACACAAAGACTGCCGGATTGGCCTTTTTGCCTTTTATCTTACCATCCCAGGCAGAGTTTACATCATTGGGCAGGAAATCGAAGTACTCATGGACGACCTGACCCCACCGATCATACACCTGGAAGGTCTTAATACGCGCTACATCCTTACCGCCAGTAATCATGAACAGATTATTATCGGTGGTAGATTCTGGATAGAAAATGTTGGGAATGTATACATAACGCGTTTTATCCACGATGATGGCACGTTCGTCCGAGGCTTTACAGCCGTTGGAATCCACAACCATCGCCTGATAACGGAAAGAGTAGGTGGGATGCAGCGTATCGAGGCCGCTGGAATTCACCGTAATTAAACCAACTGGCGTAAAGGTCAAGTGGGCTATGCGCGAGGTATCATTGACGATATTATTTAAAGAAAGGATGATTTCGTCGCCCAGGTGGATGGTCGTATCCGGGCCAAGCGCAACGATCAGTTCTTCCGGCTCCATAATAATAGCGCTCACCTCCAGCTCGCAGCCTTTGGCATCCTGAATGACTATCGAGTGGACACCGGGCGGCAAGGAATTGAAACTCGCCGTGGGTCCAAAAGGCAGATTATCAATGGAATAGACAAAAGGCCCGGTCCCACCAATGATGGAATCAATCACGATGGAACCATTGGTGTCTCCAAAGCAGGTCACGTTGCGCGTGTGCCGTGGTGCCGCCGACGGGACGGATGGATCCACTCGCACCGATACCGAATCAATGGTAGTACAACCATTGACATTATTTAGGACCGTTATCACGTAGTTGCCCGCTGCACTTACTTGTGGCGTGGGTGTACTAGCCCCCGTCAAAATATTGCCGCTGGTAGTAGTCCAGGTGAAGGTATAGTTGCCCGCTGTCTGGACTGTGGCGTTCAGATTGACCCGGGTGGTTGCGCAATCGAGCTGACCTGGCGTAGCCAGCGACACGTTTGGCCCAGTAGTATCCGCTGACACGGTAGCCGCCGCCGGGGTAGAACAGCCATTGGAAGCCGTCGCCGTCACGGTGTAATCACCTGGTGCGGTCACTGTTGGATTTTGCTGGGTGGAGGTGAATCCACCGGGACCAGACCAAAGCCAGGTGACTGGTACGCTGGAAGTTGCCAGGAGCGTCACGGAATCAATTTTACAATTAATCATACCTCCAGTCGTCGTTACTTGCGGAATACTGCTGTCTGGCGAAACAATAGCCGTCGCCGATTGAGTACAGCCATTGGCAGCAGTCACCGTCACTGTATAAGTACCGACTACGTTCACGGTTGCCGTAGCTAACGCAGAGGTAAATCCACCAGGGCCGCTCCAGGCATAGGTGATGCCCGTGGCGGAAGTAGCGGAAATCGTACCAGTGGGGACGGTGCAAGTCAGCGTATCGCCCTGGGTGGTGACCGTTGGTTTGGCTATATTCTGGGCCACTACAATATCAAAAGTCGAAGTACAACCACTCACTGCAGTTACCGTAACTTTATAAGGGCCGGGTACTGAAACTGTAGGGCTCTGTTCGGTGCTGTTATTGGTAATACCGGGTCCTTGCCAAACGAAGGTGACGTTGGGAGTAGTGGTGGTAGCCTTTAATACTACCGAATCCAACGAGCAAGTCAGCGTATCAGTAGTGACGGTGATATTAGGTACCGTTGGGTCCTGCGTCACTTCGGCAGTGGCGGAATCAGTACAGCCATTAGCAGTAGTCGTGACAATTACGGTGTAGGTGCCAGCATTAGATACCTGCGGCTTTTGTTCCGAAGAAGTAAATCCACCGGGACCCGTCCAGGTATACGTCACGCCAGTCGTGGTAGTAGAAGCATCCAGCGAAATGGTAGGGTTGGTACAGTTCAGCAAGCCACCCGTAGCGATTACGCCTTGCGGAGCCTGAATATCCTGATCAATAGTCACCGATGGCTGTGCTTTACAGCCGTTAGCCGTATTCGTAACGGTGTAGGTATAAGGGCCGGGCACTGTTATTTGAATAGAAGAATCAGTAGATGTAAATCCAGCGGGGCCGCTCCACACGGCAGTGAAACCGGAAGCGGGACTATTCACGGTGCCAGTAATCGTCAGAGTATCATTCGTGCAAGTTAATGTCTGTGGTGCAGAAAGCACTACATTGGGTACATTTTGGTTGGAATTTACGACCGCTGTATCTACAGCTGTGCAGCCATTCGGCCCAGTGACGGTCAAGATATAATCACCTGGGTTATTGACCGAGGGATTCTGGTTGGTAGAAGTAAAGCCGCCGGGTCCTGTCCAGGCATAGGTGACGTTGGGAGTGGTAGAATTGCCGGTCAAAGTAGCACTGCCAGAAGTGCAATCAATCGTATTGCCCACCGCACTGGCATTAGGGGACGCAATATTCTGCGTAACTGCAACACTATCCACGGAGATGCAACCATTAGCATTGCTGGTGACAGTGATAGAATAAGTGCCAGGCACCATCGTCGTCGTATCTTGATCAGTAGACGAAAATGCGCCCGGTCCGCTCCATTCATACACGACACTCGCCGTCGGCGAACTGCCTTGCAAAGTAGTACTCAGGCTATCACAACTCAAATTAGTCGTAGAAACGGCGTTAGCACCGGGTGCAATGGTATCTATGGCCACAGTAGTTGTAGCGGAAGAAGTACAACCATTACTAGCCGTTACGGTCAAGACATAGGTTCCATCTACGTTTACACTGGGATCAGACTGGGTAGCAGTAAACCCTGCGGGGCCTGTCCAGGAAAATTCGACATTAGAAGTGGTGGAATTGCCATCCAGATTCAATGAAATGGTTTTACAAGTCAGCGTACCCCCTTGCGCCGTGGCATTAGGCAGTACAACATTTTCATTGACCGTCACATTCATGGCTGACGTACAACCATTGGCAGAAGTAGCCACTAAATTGTACAGTCCCGCAGCAGTGACCGATGGGTCTTCTACACTGGAAGTGAATCCACCGGGCCCTGTCCAAGCGAGGGTTTGTATTGGCGAAGCAGGATTATTGATAGTAGCCTGAATATCTACCGTAGTAGTAATACAGGTCAACGTATCGGGGGCAGAAACTTGTAGAACCGGCAATTCAGTATTCGCTTCTACCATTGCCGTGGCAGTACTGGTACAGCCATTCGACCCAGTCACCGTAACATTATAGGGGCCACCGGCATTGACTGTGTCCATCGCTAGTGTAGAAGTAAAACCATTCGGGCCGCTCCATTTATAAGTCGCTCCTGTCGCAGTTGAACTGACAGAAATGGAAACAGTCGGTGCAGCACAAGTAATGGTATCGCCCTGGGCAGTAGCACCCGGTGGAGCAATATCTTGAGTTACGGTCGCCGTATCACTATCGGTGCAGCCATTAGTGGCCATCACGGTGAGGATATAATCACCTAATACAGAAACGGTTATGTTCTGGTTGCTGGATGTAAATCCACCAGGTCCACTCCAATTATAAGTGCTCATCAAAGTCGAGCTGCCATTCAAAGTAATGGACGTGTCGGTACAAGTCAGATTGCCCGTCGTGGTAGCAGCGACAGGAGCGCTTTGATTGGCCAGTAATATAGCGGAACTGGTGCTAATACAGCCATTCCTCAAACCAGTTACGGTCAATGTATAGGTGCCCGCAGCGGTGACGACCGGATTTTGCTGGGTAGAGGTAAAACCGCCTGGCCCGGCCCACGACCAGTTGACATTGGTAGCAGTGGATGATCCGCTTAAGGTGAAGTTCGGATTAGTACAAGTAAGCGTACCAGCGACGGCCGTTGCGCCGGGCGCAACAGTGTCCAATACCACGACGGCGGTAGCCTGCGCGGAACAACCATTAACGGGATTATTTACTGTTAATGTATAAGTACCTGGTTGTGTGACCGTTGGAGTGAATTGATTGGAAGTGAACCCGTTTGGCCCGGCCCACAAAGGCGTAACACCTGTCGTCATGGAAGCACCGTTCAAAGTAACGGAGGCTATGGTGCAATTAAGCGTATCTCCACTGGCCGATGCGTCGGGCAGGTTGGCATCCGGTGTTACTGCTGTCGTAGCGGTAGCAGTACAACCGTTTGTTCCGGTGACGGTCAATATATAATCGCCCACGGTATTGACCGAAGGATTTTGTTGGTTGGAAGTAAATCCACCTGGCCCCGTCCAGCTGTAGGTAACGCCTGCAGTAGCGGAATTGCCCATTAAAGTAATCATGGAAGCAGTACAACTAATCACGCCACCAGTCGCTGTAACTCCAGTGGGCGCGACAAAATTGCCCGTCACAGTTGCCGTGGAAGTTGCTGTACAACCATTGGTAGAACTTACCGTAAGGACATAAGCACCTGGCATAGCAACGACCGGGTTTTGTTGCGTAGACATGAATCCATTAGGGCCAGTCCATTTAAAAGTTACATTCTGACTAGTGGTTGTGCCAGTAATGGTATCCGACAGCGTCGTACAGTTGAGCGCAGTACCAGTCGCCGTAGCATTTGGCAGGGAATTATCACCCAGTACTATTACGGAAGCGGTGCTGGTGCAGCCATTGGCACTACCCGTCACCGTGACGGTGTAAGTGCCTGCTCCACTGATGGTTGGATTTTGCAAAGCTGAAGTAAAACTCGGGCCGCTCCAGGAAAAGGTAGGGTTGGTAGCTGCCGTATTGGCATTGATCGTTACGGTCGGGGTCGGGCAACTGAGCATACCCGTCACCGTGGCGGTGGCACCGGGAGGGGTCGTATTTGAAGTAACCATTGCCGTGGCCGTAGCGGTACAAGTGCTGGCCAAATCCGTTACTATGACAATATAGTTGCCATTGAGGGTAGCCAGCGTCGCTGGCATGGCACCCATCGCGGCATATCCGCCAGGGCCGCTCCAGGAGTAGGTAGAGTTGCTGGCACTGCTGGTCGCGCTGAGTGAAGCTCCGGTGGCGATACAGGTAATTGTACCGCCGCTGGCACTAACGGTCGGTAAAGTATTATTGCCAGTAACCGTAGCCGTGGCCGAAGCCGTGCAGCCATTCATTCCGGTGACGGTCAGCACATAGTTGCCCAGTAATGTAACCGAAGGGTTCTGCTGGGTGGAAGTAAATCCACTCGGTCCCGTCCATTTGTAAGTAACGCCCATCGTGCTGGAATTGCCCATGATCGTGGCAGCCGTGGCCGCGCAACTGATCGAACCACCGGTAGCCGTTACGCCAGTAGGTGGCGCAAAATCACCGATTACAACTGCCGTGGAAGTAGATGCGCAACCATTGGTAGCAGACACGGTGAGGATATAGTTCCCTACCATATTGACAACTGGGTTTTGTTGGGAGGAGGTAAATCCACCTGGACCCGTCCAGCCATAAGTTACGCCTGGAGTAGTAGAGTTACCAGTCAATGCTGCCGATTGCGTAGTACAACTTAACGTAGCACCGGCGGTACTGATGTTTGGCAGGGAATTATTACTCGGCACATTGAGCGTGGTCGAACTAGTACAACCATTGGCACTGCTTGTCACAGTGACTGTATAATTACCAGCTACACTGACCGACGGATTTGGTAAAGTGGAGGTAAAACCACTGGGGCCACTCCATGAATAGGAAGGGCTAGTCGCCGCAGTAGTTGCATTGAGAGTGACATTGGGAGTAGTACAACTGAGCGAACCAGTTACGGTGGCCATCACGCCGGGAGGCGTATTGTTCAAAACCACCGATACGGTCGCTGTATTGGTACATCCACTGGAAGTTTCCGTTATTGTGACGGTGTAGGTACCCGCTATCGTAGCTGGTGTGGCGGGTGTAGCACCAGTAGCACTGTATCCACCCGGACCACTCCAGCTATAAGTAGGGGTAGTAGCGTTGGTGGTAGCCGTCAGTGTAGTACTCAAGACCGTGCACGTAAGAGTATTGGCAGCAGAAGCAGAGGCCGTAGGCGGGGTATTATTGCCAGTAACAGTAACACTCGAAGTCCCTGTACAGCCGCTCACTCCATCTCGCACGATCACTGTATAGGTACCAGCCACCGTTACATTGGGACTGGCAGCCATAGATGTAAATCCACCGGGGCCAGACCAGGTGTAAGTAGGAGTGGCAGCGCCGGTCAGTACGTGTAAGGTGGCGTTACCACCGCTACAACCCAGCATTCCGGTGTAGGAAGCCGTGGCTGAAACAGGCGCTGTATTGCCAGTAATAACGATGGTGTCGGATTTTGTACAAGTTACGCCATTACTGGTCTGGGTAGCAATTAAATAAATAGTGGCGGGTTGTGTGACAGTTATACCATTAGCATTGGCGGCCAATACGACCCCAGTGCTGGTCTTCCACAACTTTACGGTGCCGACTGGCGACGCGGAAGAGGTCAGGGCAATAGAAGCATTGGTGCAGGAAATAGTGCCACTACCAATGATGTTGGCTACGGGATTGAGCACAGTGAGGGAAAGATTCACCGTACTATCGCAGCCCAGGTAAGATTGCATGGTGCAAATCTGATTGATCATTTCAGTTTGGTAATAGTCTATACCACACACTGTGATATAATCACCAATGCAAATCGTTTGCGCTGGCGCATTGGTCACGATTGCTGGTTTGACCACCAACTGTTGTTGCACCATACTATCGCAGCCCTGATAGGACATATAAGTATGCGAATAAGTACCGGAGGTAGATACATCATCTCCCCAGGGCAGGGTGTAAGGTACCTCTTCGTGACACACCCTTTGCGTCTGCAGGGTCGTGAGCGGAATTGGTGCCACTATTACGTCTCTGCACTGCGTCCCACCCTGAAAACAGGTATTGTCCACTTTTACACACACCTGACCACTCTGAGCACCAAAAGTAACATCTACTGTTCTGCCGCCTGGAGCGTCAAAAATGAGGGGAGAAGGCTGTCCATTGATCGTAGCACCGGGAGGCGCAGTCCAGGTATAGGTACCAGCACCGCTCACTACGGGTACGGTATAAGTAAGCGTCGCGCCAGGGCAGGCTCTGATCGGCCCGCTCACCGCACCCACCGGACCTACCGGGGCTGCTGCTACCGCACTAGCGGGTGAGACACTGATGGCTATATCGCATTGGTCACCACCATATCCATCAATTAATAAGTAGTAATTGGTGCCGGGGACAAGGTTGGCCGTAATAGTTCTGGGTACGTTGCCGCCGCCCGGGCTACCAGCGTTGCAGGCAATAAAATTTTCTCCACAACCCCCGTAGAGGGCTACCTGTACGCCATTGGCACAAGCGGAAGGGGTAACGGTGAAGCTGGCACTCGTTGCACTCGCAATAAAGCCTATCCACTGGTCATTCTGAATGTCACTACAAAAACTCGGCACACTGCTGGCCGTAAACCCAGCCGTAGTACCCGTATAACCATCAAAATTGCAGGAAATACAGGTAGAATTACAGTCTTCAGCGGGCTCTGTATCGCCAGCGCAAGCGGCAGGTATGGTCTGGGCGTAGATTCGGAAGGCTGCGATCAGCAGCGTACATAGTAAGGAAATTCTTTTCACGATAACGGGCAATTTAGCAAACTAACATGATGAAAATTGTTCAACAATGCGTACTCCAGGCATTGTCAAGTACTGTAGATTAAAAAAACAGGAAACTACTTTAGCAGAGATTCCGCAGGAGAAAAAAACGCTGCTTCCATTTGGTGAAAGGATCTTATTACATTATAATTTAAGTTGTTCTGAGTATTGGAAGATTTGAGTAGTGGATCAATTACCTGATTGCCAAGTGTTTTAATCGAATACTCAAATACTCGTATCCTCAGAAAACTCACATTACAGTGTCTTATATCACCAAATAAAATCATTGGCTGATAAAATAATCTGATCTGAAAAATGCGTTTTGCGGGCAGAATGCAAAGGAAAGAAAAAATAAATTTCGAGGAATGCTTTCCTGCCACATTAACGGTCTGGAAGAAAAAATGCCCGCTGCCGGAGTGTTCCTTCGACAGCGGGCTTCCTTCTTTATGAGTACCAAGTCAATTGGTTAAATCCACCTTTTTTGCCAACGCCGCTCATAATCTACCGCAATACCGTAACGTCGCCAGCAAATACTTCCCGTTCGCCATCCTTGAAGCGCACCACTGCGTAATAGGCATACACCCCGGGCGTCACTTCCTTGTTCCGGTATCTTCCAGCCCAGCCATCGCTTACGTTATTTGGCTGGAAATGCAGCAATTCAAATAATTGCTCCCCCCAGCGATCATAGATCTGGAACGATTCTATTTCCGCCACATCACTTCCGCCAAAGACCGTAACCAGATCGTTGCCTGCGGCACTCGGCTGAATAATATTTGGAATGTAAATGTGGCGACGCTTGTCAACAATGACCAGCAAACGATCGTCGGCTGCACAGCCACTGCTGTCCACTACGTGGACGCTGAGTGCGCCCGAGGCAGTAGGAAGCCAGTGCTGATAGGGCTGCCCAACGGCCGTCGAGTCGAGCAGCGGATGCCAGATAATCGTATCCAGTCTCAATAAAGAGTCCGACGCCTGCAACTCTACGAGTGCTGAATCGCCCAGCGCCAAATTCAGGTCTGGCCCCAACGTGACGATTAACTGCGGCGGTTCCGTTACCGTCAACGTATTCGAGGTCCATTCACAGCCATTAGCGTCTTGTAGAGCCACGGTGTAGTCGCCGGGCGTGAGGGGAGCAAAATTAGTATTGGTGCTAAAGGCTCCGCCATTCAGCGAAAACAACACGGGCGGGTGACTGCTGAAAACCGAATCCACGTGGATACTACCGTTTTTATCGCCAAAGCAGCGTACACCTTTTACCGAAAGTCGAGCCGAAGGCAAGTCGCCATCCAGAATCACCGCTACCCTATCCGTGGCAGTACATTCGGCGGCACTACTTACCAGCAGTGTGTACGTGCCGGGTATGCTAGTAGTCAACGTTTTATTATTACCCACCACGGCTGTGTCCAGCGTCCATTCGTAGGAAATGCCCGTTCCGGCGGTCGTATTTACGCCCCCCAAAGTAGCCGAAGAGATATTGCAGTCCAGCGTCTTATCTGGCCCGGCATCGGCAACCGGGGTTGGAGTAATCACCACTGTCACCGTCGCCTCGTCATCCACGCAAGGAGCCGCCGCGTCTATCAGGTAACGGAAAGTGTAGGTGCCGGGAGCCTGTGAGGTGGTATTGAACGTCGCTGCGGCTGCATTGAAAGCCGCTCCTGTAGAATGTACGGCAGAGGTTTCTGTCCATACGCCGCCCGCATCAGCCCCAACGAGTTGTTGGGCCAGAGCGACGGTTTGGCTAGTGCCTGCACAGAAAAACGAGGTTGCCGCAGCTGTCCCTGCATCTATGGTGTTGTTGACCTGCACCGTCGCTTCTGCAGTCAGTGCTGTGCTACAAGCGGGGAGTGTACCATCTACCACATTGGTTAATGTATAAGTCGTAGTGGTAGCGGGCATTACTTCCAATGTAACCGCCTGCGTGCTGGTCAAGGTAATCGAACTGCTGTCTCCGTTTTGTGTGACATAGTTCAATTGCAGCGGGAAAGACCCGGTGCCGCTAAACGACAGGAAAGTGCTGACCCCAGTACAAATCGTCGCGTCGCCAGTCAAATCTGCCGTTGGCAAAAGTTTCCATTGCACGGGCGTACCGGGTGTCACCGACAGACAATCGTCTGTCAAATCCACTGCGCCATTCACGTTATTGCCGGCAATCGCCGAAATATAATACACTACATTCGGTTGCAAACCATTGCCAAACAGGAAGGATGGCTCCGGCCCAGTCGCATATATCGTGCCTAACGAAGTGCCGGAGGAGGAGTGTAAAATGAACTGTACCAAGTCGTTAGCATCCAAAGTGGCATCGTTATTCCAGGTAGCGACCGCCGGTTGATCTGCGCAGAAAGTAGCGGGCGTAGGCACTACGCTGCCCGCGTCGGTGGCGCAATTGCAGTTCTTCGACCCGGATACCTCCACGCTCGAACAGCCATTGGCATCCGTCACGTGGAAGGAGTAACTGGCAGCACTATTCAAATTGGCGGAAGTAAAACTGCTACCGCTAAATGTACCTGCCAGCCCAGTTACCGTATAGGGAGCCGTGCCACCAACAACGTTGAAAGTAACGGTAAATACCGTATTGGTGCCGTCGCAGGTTTCATCCAGCGCATCCACCGTGGGCAGGGCATTAAAGTTCACCGTGACCTCGTCGAAAGCCGTGCAAGTAGCATTGGCTTCCGTCCAGCGGAAGACGTAAGTACCTGATTTAGACACGGTTGCTATAGAATTACTGAGCGTATTTCCTGAAAATACAGTGGTGCTATCTGGCCCGGATACTTGTGTCCAGACCCCAGGGAAGCTGCCACTTGCAGCCTCCAGCGTCACGGTTGTTCCGCAAACTGCCGTGTCTGGTCCTGCATTGGGGGTCGGGTTTTGTAACCAAACGACCGGCTGCCCAATGGCCACCGAAAAGCAGGGATCAAGTGGATTGGGCTGACCATTCAGGGGATTGCCTGCTACCAGCGATACATGGTAGGTTTGCCCGAAAGTCATGCCACTTTGAAAGGAAAACACGCCTGTCATATTTTGTGCCAGCACGTTGCCGAGCGAAGGGCCAGAACCATCGTGCAGCACGTAGGCCGTTATGTCATTGCCGTCCAGCGATTGGTCATTATTGGCAGTAACAGTGATAGATTCGTCTTCGCAGGCAGTCAATGTAGCAGCGGCCATGGTGCCGGCATCTGTGCTACAGTTGCAACTGTAGGCGCCATTTACCGTCGGTGCGCTACATCCATTGGCATCACTGATGTTGAAAGTGTACATCTGCCCGTTGGGGAAAGGAGCAGAAACGAACGTACTATCGGCTACTGCTGTCCCATTTACGGTGTATGGTGCGGTGCCTCCAGTCAGCGTCAATGTGACGGTGAAATTTTCGTTGGCGACATCGCAAGTACGCACCAGGTTGGCCAGCGATGGAGAACTATGGAATTGCAAATCCACCTGATCCGTACTAATGCAACCGTTGCTGGTCACCGTCCAGGTAAGCGAATAGGAGCCGTTCGTTGACGCAGTGACTTGCGACTGCGGATCCTGGTCATCGGTAAATACCAGCGTTCCGCCAGTCGGCGCACTGCTGACCGTCCATTGGCCCGGACCGGCATTGCCCTGGAGCGACAAGGTAACTCCGCAGGTGTCAGCATCCACGCCAGCATTGGCTACCGGATTCTGATACCAGACCACGGGCTGACCAGCAGCTACCGCAAAACAGGGATCGGTCGGATCGGGTTGGCCATTCAGGCTGTTTCCTACTACAAACGACACGTAATAGGTAGTGCCGTAAGTCATGCCAGTTTGGAAGCTAAACGTACCCGTCGCATTTTGGGCCAGAACGGTGCCCAAAGTAGTGCCGTTACCAGTGTGCAGCACGTAGGCCGTCACGTCATTTCCATCCAGATTTTCTCCGCCCACATGGGTAGCCGTGATGCTGCCGCCTTCACAAGTAGCCAGGGCAGCAGTGTCCATCGTACCAGCCTGGGTGCTACAATTGCAGGAGATAGAACCAGTTACATCGGTAGTAGTACAACCATTCGATTCAGTAATAGCAAATGTATAAGCAGTACCGCTGACAATCGGCGCAGAGGTGAAAGTAGGGCCTGTTACCGAAGTGCCATTCACCAAATAGGGCGGAATGCCTCCGCTGAGCGGAATGCTAACAGTATAGTTTTGATTATTAGCATCGCAAGTGGTGACCGTTTGGCCCGCCACTGGGCTACTGTTAAACGTCAGTTGCACGGTATCGGCATCGCTGCAGCCCATATTATTAATAGTCCAGGCCAAAGAATACGTCCCAAAGTTGCTGGCGGTAGCGGTGGTAGCAGCATTCTGGGTGCTGCCCAAACTGAGCGTATTTCCAGGGGAACTACTCACCACTGTCCAAGTTCCTATACCCGCACTAGTATTGCCAGTCAATGGCAAAGCGAGGCCGCAGGTGTCGGCATCTGCTCCGGCGTTCGCTACCGGATTTTGGTGCCAGACGACGGGCTGGCCCTGTGCTACGGAAAAGCAGGGATCGGCAGGATCAGGTTGGCCATTCAGGTTATTGCCAACTATAAATGAAATATAATACGTTGTATCATAAGACATTGTATTTTGGAAACTAAAAGTTCCCGTCGCGTTTTGACTCAAAACAGTGCCCAGGGTAGTGCTGCTACTGGTATGGAGCGCATAGGCCGATACATCATTAGCATCCAGGGTTTGGCCGCCGATGTGGGTAGCGGTTACGCTGGTGCCCTGGCAAGCAGACAATGCGGTGAGGCTCATCGTACCCGCACCAGTGCTACAGGAACAGTTGAAAGACCCCGTCAGAGCGGCAGACTGACACCCATTCGCGTCGGTCACCTGGAAGGAATAACTCTGGCCACTGACAATAGGCGTGGAAGTAAATGTGCCGTTGGCAACCGTGCCGCCCGCTACCGTATAAGGAGCAGTGCCGCCCGTAATCGGGAAGGAAACCGTATAATTTTGATTGGCCCCATCGCAGGTACGGGTAAGCTGTCCAATAACCGGCGAACTGTTGAATTTCAATTGCACCACATCGGTATCCCGGCAGCCGAGATTGTTAATGATCCATTGTAGCGTATAAGTACCAAATGCACTGGCGGTCGCTATGGCCGTAGGGCTTTGCGCATTATTCAGGGTAATAGTACCGCCTGTAGGGCTGCTGGCCACTACCCAGGTGGAGGTTCCAGTACTGGTATTGCCGCCGAGGGTCAGGCTGAGACCGCAGGTACTGGCATCCGTGCCGGCATTGGCCGTAGGATTTTGGTGCCAGACAACGGGCTGCCCCTGGGCCACCGAAAAGCAGGGATCGGCAGGATTAGGCTGACCATTCAGGCTATTACCGGCTACAAAAGATATGTAGTAAGTTGTTTCGTAAGCCATGCCATTTTGAAAACCAAAAGTACCAGTCGCATTTTGACTGAGTACAGTACCCAGCGTCGTGCCACTACCCGTATGTAATACGTAAGCTGTCACATCATTAGCATCCAATACCTGACCACCCAGGTGGGTCGCCGTCACGGTGCTACCCTGGCAGGCAGAAAGCGCAGTCAGGCTCATCGTGCCAGCACTGGTAGTACAAGCGCAGCTAAAACTTCCGGTCAGTACGGCAGATTTACAACCATTCGCATCCGTCACCTGAAAGGAATAGGTATTTCCGCTGGGAATAGGGCTGGAGGTAAACACTCCATTGCTCACCGTGCCACCCGGTACTGTGTAGGGCGGAGTGCCATTTGTAATGGGAAAAGTAACGGTGTAATTTTGATTGGTAGCGTCGCAAGTACGCGCGATCTGTCCGGTCATTGGTGAATCACGAAAAGAGACCGTAACCGAGTCATCACTGGTACAAGTATTCAGCTGTTCCTGCCAAACAAAGCGATAAATGCCCGTTTGGGTCACGCTTACGCTGGTGGCGGCATTGTTGGGATTGGCAAAAACAACCGGACCGGGCGCACCTGGTACTAACAGCCACAGGCCACTACTACCAGCTACACTAGGGGTGGCTTGTAGGTTGAAAGAATTGCCGCAGACCGTTCCCCCGTTGCCTGCATTGGAGACCGGCTGCGTGGATACGACCACTGGGAGGCAATATTGTGGGCCCGTGCCACAGGCACCGGTGGCTGCTACGCAAACATTGCCGCCGGGAGCACTCAACCAATTTATATTTACCGAGGTCGTATTTTGGCCAGAAGCAATAGTACCGCCACTGGACACGGACCAGGTATAACCAGTCGCGCCAGTGACCGGAGCCACGGAATAGATGCCGGAAGTACCTGCGCAGATGGCGTTATTACCACTGATTAGGGGCTGAGCCGGGGCAGCACCCAGTAATACATTCAGACAGCTGGGCGCACTAGTACCGCAACTATTAGTGGCAGTAACGCAGACCGAGCCGGTGGCGGCATTAGCATTCCAGGTGACGGCGATGGCCGTAGTGCCAGCACCGCTAGTGATCGTACCGCCGGTTACTTGCCAAGCGTATGAAGTTGCTCCAGCAATCGCGGTGATGGAATAATTGGCAACGCCCCCGTCGCAGCCAGTGGCACTTCCCGTCAAAGCGGGCATCGTTGGTGGTGCAGTGATTTGTACAGGCAAACAAACCGGCTGGCTGGTACCGCAGGAACTTACCTCACTCACACAAACCGATCCAGCGGTACTGTTGCCCCAATTCACAGTGATGGAATTAGAACCCTGACCGGAAACGATAGTGGCAGGAGCCGTCACGGTCCAGTTATAACTGGTGGCGTTGGGATTAGCCGTGGTTTGATAATTCTGGGTAGCACCCGCGCAGGCTGTAGTAGCACCCACGGGTTGGGTCGGTACGGCTGCCTGCTGGATGGTGATCGGCAGACAGGTGGGGTCGCTGGTACCACAGCTATTACTGTAGGTCACGCATACACTACCGCCAGTCATGCTATTCCAGGTCAGACTTACATTGGTAGTGCCTTGTCCGCTATTAATTGTTACGCCTGGTGGCACGGTCCAGTTGTAGGTGCCGCCAGTTCCGACTGGCGTAATGCTAAAGTTCAGGTTTCCTCCCGTACAGACCACATTCGGGCCGGTAATCACATCAGGAGCCGCGGGCGGATCAAAGCGGTCGGTAACGGTGACGCTGGCGGAATTGCAGCAAATCATACCGCCGTTATTCTGGCACACCGTCAGTTCATAATCCCCCGGCGTATTTACCACAATATTAGCGGCATTGCTAACGCCAACGATATTGCCACCATTGCTGGCTTGCCAATTATAAGTGAGGCTACCGGAGGCAGAAGTAGACCCTTGCAACGGTACAGACAACTGGGTGCAACTCAGCTCCTGCGGTGGGTCAATGTCCACGTTTATTTGAGTGACGGTCAAAGCGAGATTGACTACGCTGTCGCAGCCAAGATAGCTTTGGAAAGTTTGCGTGTAAGAACCAGTATTACAAGCCGATTCAAAACCGAAATTTTGGGAGCATTCACCCTCACAAATAGTTTCGTATATATCAGTTCGAGGGACCGTTACCACGGTCAGGTTCAAAGTGGCTGTATAGGCACAGCCATTTTGCGTCAAATTTTTGGTATAAGTACCAGGGTTGCAATAATTCTGGCCATGAAAACTAAAGCAGTCAGGGAAACAGATCGTCTCAAAGACTTCTTCATCCGGCGGGCCGGCATTGATAGTAACCGTTTTGCAACCCGTACTCATATCGCCACAAAACGGCGGCTGCCCCGAACCCAGCTGGGTACTCAGTTGAGTACTGGTGATGGAACCGGGAGCAGGAAAGTTGCCCTCTTCTCCATTCAGGTAAGATAGTCCGCACACCGTATAAGTGCCTGCGGGATAGGCAGTTAGGTCTGGCCCTGGCTCGTAGCCCTGAATGACTCCATTAGACCCACTTATTACATAGGTGTAGGAGTAGTCTGCTGCGGGCGGCGCGACGGAGTTTGGTGGATTGTAAGTAGGATTGATATTCAGGTTCAGGTTGGGCGATCCTTCACAGGCGGTCACGCTCGTAGTGGAAAGGTTACCTCCATTGGCTGCACACGAAAAACAGTTGATGCCGGATGGATCGCAAAAAATAATTTCGTAATTGTAGAAATTACCTACGTCCACCGCCTGACCATCCTGTACCGTGAGGCTCCAGGTACCATTGACGGGCCCACTGTTAAAGTTTTGCAAACAGCCGTTGGCAGGGTAATAGCTCCCGGTGTAAGAGTTGCCTAAGCCCCAAGCCTGATTGTTTTGCCAGGTGCTGCTGAAAGCACCATCTGGCATGACCGAAGGATCGCCACAGGGCAGAAAACTAACGTCCCAGGTGGTACCATCGGTAGGGCCGAAAAAGCCGATCGGGCCAACCAGTTGGACACTCTGGCCACTGGGCGAGGTGAGGGTAATGGATAAATCACCCAGGTATTCGTGGTCAAAATGGATATTGACCCCGCAAATACCCTGGCCGTTCGAACCCAGCGTAGGATTGGTAGCACCCTGCACACTGATATTAAAGTCTCCCACAAAATTGTCCGGCATAAACTGGGGACAATTGGAGCAGGCACAGCCTTGAGCGAAGATTCTATTGGGGGCGAAAGTGATTAAAAAAGCGGCTAAAAAAGCCACAAAGAGGGGAAACCGGACGTTTCGAGAAAGCAGGTAAAATTTAGACATAGGCCAGAAATTTGGCAAAAAGCCACGTTTAATAGTGTTCATTCTTTAATGATCGTAAAAGTGGTAATGAGACAGTATTTCGTTTTGCAACGGTGGTTTCAAGAAGTTTGGGTAAGATAAAAGGAACGGCGGAACTTTTGCCAAAAATGTGCTTTCCGGCAGGTTTATCGTTTTGGCAGCCCCGGCGGATTTAATTTTGCCTGCGACAAATAACTTATTTAACAGCTTCGGAGTAGCCAAATTTTGTCCTTTCGCCTATCCTCCGGCTGTCCCTGGCACCGTTTTGTTCATGCCCGACACGGTGCTCATCGCGATGATACTACGAACACGATTTCTGCTGCTTTTATCCATTATATTATTTACTGGCTTTCTCGCAAAAGGCCAATCCCCGGCTCATTTGCCGGGTCAGTTATTGGTCAGTCTGCTGCCGGGTACCAAGGTGGAAAACCTGGCACGACGTGGCTCTACTGACTTAGGTGTCCCCTTTTTTGTACAAAAAAAAGTCTCCAATCTGCTTAATATCTGGCAATTACAGACTGCCAGCGAAGAAAGCACCGAGCAGGCTGCACTCGATTGGCTGCGGCACCAACCCGAAGTACGGATAGCACAGTTCAACCATTGGCTGGAAAATCGGGGTGGCCCCGAAAATAGCGTACTTCCCAACGATCCTTTGGTCGGGGAGCAGTGGCAATATGTAAATAATGGTGCTGGCGGTGGCCTGTTTGATGCCGATCTGGATGCCGATCAAGCCTGGGATTTTACGACGGGCGGTTTGAGTGCGCTGGGCGATACGCTGGTGGTGGCGGTCATTGACGGCGGAGCAGATTTTCAGCATCCTGATCTGGCGGCCAATGCCTGGCATAATTGGGCAGATATTCCCAATGACGGCTTGGACAACGATCAAAATGGCTTTACCGATGACTTTCGAGGCTGGAATGTGGATGCCCAAAACGACGATATTACCGGCCAGACCACCGGACATGGTACGCCCATTTGTGGCCTGCTTGGTGCCCGTGGCGACAATGGAATTGGTGTAGCCGGGGTGAATTGGCGGGTAAAAATCATGTTTGTGGCTAGCAGCGGCAGTGAGGCTTCCATTCTGGCGGCCTATGACTATATATGGGCCGCGCGCTGCCTGTATAATAGCACGAATGGCCAGCAGGGGGCTTTTGTAACGGCGATCAATTGCTCCTGGGGCATCAATTATGGCCAGCCAGTGGATGCGCCGCTCTGGTGTGCCGCTTTCGATACGCTGGGCGCGGCGGGTATTTTGAGCGTAGCTGCTACCGCGAATCTGGCGGTGGATGTAGACTTGACCGGCGACCTGCCAACCGCCTGTCCCAGCGACTATCTTATTGCCGTCACTAGCCTACAGCGCAATGACGAAAAAGCCCTGCTGGCTGGCTGGGGGGCAAAAAATATTGACCTGGGTGCGTATGGACAAAATGTATTTACGCTGGGCGAAGGCAATACCTATGGACAGTTTTCCGGCACTTCCTACGCCGCTCCGCAAGTGACCGGAGCGATTGCGCTGCTCTATTCTATGCCCAATGCCAACCTGATCGCCCTCGCCAAAAACGACCCCGCCGCCGCTGCCCGTTGGGTGAAAGAATTACTGCTCACCACTACAACGCCCAATCTCAGCCTGGTCGGCCTGACCAGTACTGGCGGTCGGCTCAATCTTTTCAATCTCCTCAACCACTACAATAATGTATCCAATGCCTGCCCTGCAGTCTCTGCGCTGACTGCGGAGAGCCAGGATTCTTCGATGGTTGTTAGCTGGTCACAAGTGGTTGATTATCAAAAATTTAATCTACAATATCGTCTCGCTGACCAGTCGGAATGGATCGTAAAAACGGATGTCATGAGTCCGGTTGTCCTACCATTGCCGGGGTATTGTCAGGGCTATGAATTTTTTCTGCAAGGCTATTGTCCGACCGGGCAAACTACTGCCTGGGCGGTGCCAGCCCAACTCACCATCCCTGGATGTTGCGCGCCATCCAGCACGATTATTTTACAGGAAGCGACGACTCACTCGCTGGCCATAACGTGGGATGGGTCTAATTCGTGGAGCAATGGCGTACTGCGCTATCGCGTGGCTGGCAGTAGCAACTGGCTGACGGTGGCGACCACCAGTAATATGGCTACGATCAATGATTTGCAGCCGTGTACTTCCTACGAGGTGCAGGTGTACGGTCAATGCGATAACCTGCTCTCCCCTTTTTCGTCCATGTTTCAGTTTGCCACCAGCTGCGAACCCTGCAACGGCCTTAACTATTGTGCTGCCAATGCAGGTCAATCGTCGGGCGAATGGATCGCTGATGTCACTATAGGAGACTGGTCGAACACCTCGGGTATCGGCGGTGGAGGCTATCAGAATTTTACGGGCGAACAATCAACCATGCTCGAATTGCACCCGCTTACCGCTCCGTCAGTTGCCGTGACACCCGGCTTCTACGGAACGCCAGCCAAGGAATATTTTCGGATTTATATAGATTTTAATGCAGATGGCGACTTTACAGATGCGGGCGAGCTGGCTTTCGATCCCGGTTACGCCCATAACAACACCATGTTTGGCCATTTGCAAATACCTGTCTTTACCCAGGCCGGTTATACACGGATGCGGATATTGATGAAAGCCAAAAACGCGACCAACCAGCCACCTTTGCCCTGCGAATCCTTTGATTTCGGACAAATCGAAGATTACTGTGTGTTGCTTTCCCCGACCGATGCTTCCCCCCAACCGCTGGCTGAAACAGCCGGAAAACTGCGCATTTCCCCCCAGCCTGCCCAGACCACCGTTCGGCTCGAATGGCCAGCCGATGGCGCTAAAAATGTGCGGCTGCGCATCTGGAATATGGCTGACCAACTGGTTTTGAGCCAATCTATGGAGAATTTATCCGCCTCCATGCTAGATGTAAGTACTTGGAATCCAGGCATTTATCTGGTCAGCATACAGACGGAACGGGGCCGATGGCAGGGACGATTGATCGTTTTGAAATGAAATAATCTCTGTCAAAGCTGCTGTGGAACCGGCGAGTGCAACTCTGGTGGCCGCCCAATTTAAGAAATATCTGCAAAAAACTTACGCACTTCCGTGGCATCTTTAGCAGCAATGCGCCCGGCCAGAATGAGCCGCATCTCGCGACGGCGGGCAGCACTTTCATAGAGTTGTTCTTCCTCGCTGGAGAGCGGCAGCACCGGCGGCACCGCTACCGGCGTGCGTTTTTTGTCGTCCAAAGCCACGAAAGTAAAGTATGCGTGGTTGCAGCGGCGCGGATGCTGCCCCTTGATGTCATTGGCAAACACCTCCACAAAAACTTCCACCGAGGTCGTAAAAGCCCGCGTTACACAAGCTTCCAGCGTAATGACATCCCCGAGGTGAATCGGATTTTGAAACGAAATATGATCCACAGCAGCCGTCACGACGTGCGATTCGCAGTGTTTACCTGCACATACCGCGCAGGCAATATCCATCCAGCGCATGAGGTAACCGCCCATCAAGTTGCTCATCGAGTTGGTATCATTGGGCATGATCAGTTCCGTCATCACCGTGCGGCTTTCGGATACTTTTTTAGCGTCGAGCGAACGTTTGGAAGACACGTGGAAAGAGTTATGAGTTATGAGTTATGAGTTATGAATAACAAACTCTAATAAATGTTTGAATGTCAATCATTTAAACTAATTGTCCGAAAATTTTAAACCTATAATTCGCAGGAATAATAAGTTTATGAATGATGAGTATACCTCATACCTCATAACTCATAACTCGTTTACTCCTCCATTCGTACACGCCAAACAGCACTGCCGAAAAACACAGATCGCCCAGAATAGTATTGGTCAGAAATGGCAGTGCCGCAGTGTAACAACCCAGCAAACCGGCCACCGTTCGGGAATACATCCCGCTTTCGAGCCACACACTGAAATTGGTGACCAAAAAGAAAATGCCCGACGATAACAGGCTGGCGGCAACCACTCGTCCGGGCTTCACCTGATGGCGCAGCATAGCCCAACCGAGCAGCATGACCAAAGCAAAAGCGGCATAGATCCAGAGCGAAGTAAACCAGGTAAATTGCGGGTAAAACTCCCGATAAATAACGTTATTGAGCACCAGATCGCTGAGGAATAAGCCTGCAAAAGGGACCAGCACCACCATCCAGCGACGCTGAAAATAGGCGGCTCCGAAAAGGCCCATTGCCGCGATCGGGCTAAAATTGGCCGGATGGGGAAGAATGCGGGTGGCTGCGGCGAGGATCACCAGCATCAGGGCGAAACGAATTTTCATCTTCTGTACGTTTAAAAAATATGGATTCGGTGGGCAAAGATAGGACGAACACCCCGCGTAACGCGTCGTTGTTCCAAAAAAAGCCACCACTTGGCTGTTATGCCGTAAAATTGTGACCCCACAAGCAAACGGGTAAAGGATTTAGACAGAATTTGTAAAATTTTTCAGGAATTGCCGGGTTTTCAGGGCAGGAAAAATTACGCCATAATCTTGTGCTTCTGCCTGAAATTATTAGTCAACAAAAAATTTGTAAGACAAAAAAGAATGTTCTTCCTCCTGTCAATCCTGAAAAATCCGGTAAATCCTGGCTAAAAACCAATCTTTGCACCCAATCCCTGCTCAACATCCTCAACACTTTCAGCCTATTATGCTCACTAAGTCTCTCCCTACGCTGTTGATGCTCTTCGTTTGCGTCAGCCTCCATGCCCAGCCCGACCGCTGGCAGCAGCGTGTTAACTACGAAATGAAGGTAGATATGGATGCAGTCGGCCACCAATATCACGGTACCCAACGCCTTACCTACACCAATAATAGCCCCGATACGCTGCCAAAGGTGTTTTACCATTTGTATTTCAACGCCTTCCAGCCCGGCAGTATGATGGACGTTCGCTCGCGCACCATTGCCGATGCCGATGGCCGCGTGGCCGACCGCATTCTCAAATTAAAGCCCGAAGAACAGGGCTGGATCAAACCCAAATCCTTGCTGTTCAATGGCAAAGCTGTTCGCTACGAAGTGAACGGCACCATTCTCGAAGTGACCCTGGATGAACCGATTATGCCTCATTCCAATGCTGTATTTGACATGGACTGGGATGCCCAGGTGCCAGTACAAATACGCCGCTCCGGGCGTGACAGCCGCGAAGAAGTGGAATATTCGATGACCCAATGGTATCCTAAACTCTGCGAATACGACTACCAGGGCTGGCACGCCAATCCCTACATCGCCCGCGAGTTTTACGGCATTTGGGGCGACTACGATGTGACGATCAAAATGGATAAAAGCTACCTCATCGCTGCGGGTGGCTACTTACAGAATCCCCTGGAAATAGGCTATGGCTATGAAAATGCGGGCGAAACCGTCCAGCAACCAGCGGGCGACAAACTGACCTGGCATTTCAAAACCCCCAACGTCCATGACTTCGCCTGGGCCGCCGACCGGGAATATACCCACACCAGAATCACCGCCGCCGACGGCTCCATCATGAACTTTGTCTGGCAAAAAGGCAAAGGCTACGACGATCAATGGGGTAAATTGCCCGCTATCATGAGTCGCGCCCGCAGCATTATGAACGAGCATTTCGGGACATATCAATACCATGAATATTCCTTCATCCAGGGTGGCGACGGCGGCATGGAATATCCCCTGGCTACCCTGATCACCGGCAATCGGCCCCTCAATAGTCTCGTCGGAGTGGCCATCCATGAACAGTTGCACTCCTGGTACCAGATGACGCTCGGCAGCAACGAAAGCCTGTACGCCTGGATGGATGAGGGCTTCACCTCCTACGCCGCCGATGTAGTGGAAAATCAACTGGCCCGCGAAGGATTGTTGCCCGGTAAAACAGCCGAGGAAAATCTATTCTCCGGCACCTACGCCGCTTACAGTGCGCTGGTGGCCAGCGGCAAAGAGGAGCCATTAACCACGCATGCCGACCATTTTAATACCAACTACGCTTACTCCCTGGCGGCTTACGTGAAAGGCTCGATTTTTCTGAACCAACTCGAATATATTATTGGCAAAAGGGATTTTGATCGTGGTTTGCTGCGTTATTTCGACACCTGGAAATTCAAACATCCCAATGCTAATGATGTCATCCGTATTTTTGAAAAACAAAGCGGCATCGAACTTGACTGGTATAAAGAAGACTGGGTCAATACCACCAACAGCATAGATTACGCAGTGGATTCCATTGTGGCAGACGGGCGTAAAACGACCCACGTAATCATCAAACGCCTCGGCAGAATGGCGATGCCCCTCGATATTATGGTTACTTATACCGATGGGGACCACGAGCTTTTCTACGCGCCGCTAGAAGGAATGCGCGGAGCCAAACCCGCCGAAGATGGCACGCCGCGCACCGTACTGCCCGATCACCGCTGGGTAGACCCGACTTACGAATTCGATATACCAGAACGGACCAAAAAAATTGCCCAGGTGGAGATTGACCCCAGCCATCGGATGGCGGATGTTAATCTTGAAAATAATATTTGGAAGAAAAAATAAGAATAGACGATGGACGATGGACTGTTCGATTTTTAGACAAATAGACTTCGGATTATTCAAATTAGCCATTGGAGAAGGTTATTTACAGTCCTATACCCAACAGTCCAGTGTCTAAAGGTTCAACTTGGAAAGGTATTTGCGATGAAATTTCCCCTAAATGCTTTTGAATTGCCTATTGTCCCTATATTTGCGCACTTTTTTCGGAAAGCTGCTTTTAGCCGCTCCATATCCACTATTTTTTAAATCATTTTTCCTTACCATTACTCCTTCGAGGTATGCAAAGCAAAGGCGTTGTCAGATTTTTCCTCATTGCGCTCACCATAGTATGTGCGTATCAGTTTGCGCTCGTGATTCCCACGAGCAAGATAGAGCGCGATGCCCAGCGCTACGCCACCGATATGTCGGCGCGGGACGCTAAAACTACTTATCAGAAAAACTATGCTGGCTACCTGGATTCCTTGTCTAGCCAAACGGTTTTCAGCATTCCGTTCATCAAAAAATTCACCTATGCCGACTTGAAGAAAAGCCAGTTGGCGATGGGACTCGACCTGAAAGGTGGCATGAGTGTGCTGCTGCAGGTGGACTTGCGCGATTTTATCAAAAACCTGTCCGGCAATTCGACGGATCCTGCTTTCATCGCAGCACTGGATAAAGCCACCGCCACCCAACACATTCAGCAGGCGGATTATATCACGCTGTTTGCGGCAGCCTGGAAAGATAATTCCGGCGGCAAATCGCTGGCTTCCGTGTTTGCCCGTAATGAGTCGCTCAAAAGCACCATAAAATTCGACTCACCCGATCCTGACGTGGTGCGTACCTTGCGGGACAAGGCCAATGATGTGGTTGGAGAGACCTACAAACGCCTCAAACAGCGGATTGATAAACTCGGCGTGGTACAACCCAACGTCAGCCTGGATGCCAAACGGGACTTGATCCTGGTGGAACTGCCTGGCATTGACAACCCTGAACTGGCGCGTCAAGTGTTGACCACGGCGGCAAAACTGGAGTTTTGGGATACCTATCGGATTACGGATAAGGGATTGCGGGATGCTTTGATCGCTGCGGATACAAGGCTGAAAAATATCGACGCTGGAGATAGCACTGTACAGACGACCACTCCTGCACAAATGGATACGACCTATGCGTATCCAACCGATGCAACCACCGGCCAGATAGATACCACGAAGCCAAAGGAAATGAAACTGGTGCCAAAAGCACCGGGTACCGTAGCCGCTGGACCAATTCTTTCTGCCCTTGCTTTCAATATGCAAGGCGGGGGTGCCGCCCTCGGGTATGCGGATAAAAATAAAAGGGAACAAATCAGTAAAGCACTGGCCCGCCCGGA
This sequence comes from Saprospiraceae bacterium, assembly GCA_965249785.1. Classification (GTDB taxonomy): domain Bacteria; phylum Bacteroidota; class Bacteroidia; order Chitinophagales; family Saprospiraceae; genus M3007. The sequence continues at coordinate 116,339 of CBDFMU010000027.1, forward strand.
AGCCAAGCCTTTGTTGCCTGCCGATATAGATTTCCGCTGGGGCCAAAAGCCACTGGGCGATGATGGTCGCCCAGGTGACAGTGGCGAGGGCAAATACGAACTATACGGAATCAAAAAATTCCGTGGCGCGGAGACTGCCCGCCTGGATGGTGCTATGGTCACTAACGCCAGTGCTCAGCCTGATCAAAACGGTACTATTGCGGTGAGTCTGGCCATGAATAATGAAGGTGCCAAGATCTGGGCCGATATGACCCAGAAAGCAGCTGACAATGGCAACCGCGAGATCGCTATTGTGCTCGACGATGAAGTGGTGAGTGCTCCCCGCGTAATCAATCCGATCACGGGCGGCAACTCGTCTATCACTGGTAATTATGCCCTCGAAGAAGCTAAAAACCTGGCCAGCATCCTGGAAGTAGGTAAACTGCCTGCTACCACGCACATTGTGCAGGAGAGCCAGGTTGGACCTTCACTGGGCGCAGAAAATATTAATAAGTCACTGTTTACCATGCTGTTATCGGTGGGCTTGCTTTGCGCCTTCATGATCGCATATTACAACCGGGGCGGAGTTATCAGTGTGATTGCATTGCTGGCCAACCTGTTTTTCATCATTGGCACACTGGCCTCGATGGGTACAGTACTGACGCTGCCTGGCATCGCTGGTATCGTACTGACGCTGGCTACAGCGGTGGATGCCAACGTTATCATTTATGAACGGATTCGAGAGGAATTGCGTAACGGGCTTTCCATGGGCAAGGCGGTTTCGACTGGTTTTACCAAAGCACTTTCCGCTATTCTGGATGCCAACGTCACGACCTTGCTGACGGCTATAGTGTTGATCTATTTTGGTCTTGGCCCGATCAAAGGTTTCGGTACGGTACTGCTGGTCGGTATTTTGAGTTCGCTGTTCACTGCTATTCTGGTAGGCCGCTTGATCACCGAATGGTGGATAGAACGCGGCGGCGAACTTTCCTATAGCCGCCCGTGGTCAGAAAAATGGCTGGTTGGCTTCCACTATGACTGGATGGGCAAACGCCGTTATGCGTATATGTTCTCCGGGGCAATTATTTTGATCGGCGCGATCTCTTTCTTTACCCGTGGTTTCGAGCTGGGGGTAGATTTCAAAGGCGGTTATTCCTACAATGTGCAGTTTGATAAACCGGTAGATGTGGAACAGATTCGCACCTCGCTGACTCAGTCGCTGAGTGGCAATCCGATCATCAAGGCGGTCAATACGCAGAATACCTACAACATCACCACTTCTTATCTGATCAACGAAACCGGCCCTACGGTGGCTAACCAGGTAGTAAGCAAACTGTATGATGGTCTGAAGAGTGCTAATAGTGTAGAAAACGACTTGGAGACGTTTAAGAAAACGACCTCCACAGGCACACACATTACGTCTTCCAGTCAGGTAGGCCCTACGGTGGCCGATGATATTCGGAACTCTTCGTTCTACTCTGCTTTTGCGGCCCTGTCGCTGATCTTTCTGTTCCTGTTGATTCGTTTCCGTCGCTGGCAGTTCTCCCTGGGTGCGGTACTGTCTTTGTTTCACGACGTACTTATTACGCTGACTTTCTTCACGTTGCTGCACGGTATAGTGCCCTTCTCGCTGGAAATTGACCAGGCCATTATTGCCTGTATCCTGACAGTAATCGGCTTCTCAGTGAACGATACCGTGATCGTGTATGACCGTATTCGGGAATTTATCAATACGTTCGGCGGTCGACGGAAAGAAGAAGTCTTTAATCTGGCCATCAATACGACGCTGAGCCGGACGCTGATCACTTCCGGTACGGTGTTCCTGGTGGTACTGTTGCTCTTCCTTTTTGGCGGTAGTGCCATCAAGGGTTTCTCGTTCGGTATGTTGGTGGGTATTTTCTTTGGTACCTATTCCTCTATATTCGTCGCTTCCGCCTTGGTGGTAGATCTTATCCGGGAAGATGTGGTGTCTGGTAGCGGAAAAGTAGTGACCGCTACGCCTGCCAAGACCGATGCGACCAAACCAGTGAGGGAGAAAAAAACGACTACCACTACGACTACGAAGTAAAATCACGACTTTCGGAAAGTTTTTCACTTTCCGAAAGTTTGTCTAAGTGACCAGATATCGAGCCTTCGGAAAGTGGTGACACTTTCCGAAGGCTTTTTATTTTTGGGGATATATAGCAACCCAATTATCTTGTGTGACATCAATTTTTCAGAAATATAAAAATACGGTACTGAGGAAAATAAACTTTTCTCAGGCCACTTTAAGTACATTAAACTCATTAAAATAAGTTAATGTGACACATACACAAAAAGTCTTCTCCATCTGGAAAGCATCAACTTTTTGCTGGTTCTTTACCTTAGTGCGAAGCCGAATGTGCCCGCTGGTGCGGGGTCGTAAGACCCGCGCACGGCAGAATACATCATATTTTGTAATTTTAATCTCCTTTTGTTGTCTGTTTGCAGTTTCTTGTTCACATAAATATACTACAAACAGTGTTAAAATAAATAAAGCAGATAACCTGACCCAGCGTGCCATTTTCCAGTTTTTAGCCCAAGAGAGATATCTACATATAATAGTGGGTAAAGGCCTGCCCAAGATTGATCCACTGCTTTATAGCCGGGATACGACCGTTTTTATGGGCAAGGTATGCTTCGATGATGCCTTGTACTCAGAAACGCTAAAATATTCTAGATCTGGAAGAGTAGCCCATTTAATAATCCCTGATTCTCTCAGGGGGAAATTCAGATATACGGATGGTGAAAAAGATTATGGATTTGACGATGCTATTATCCACCAGTTTTCGACGCTGCTGCCCACGAAAGAACCCCACATATTTCTTATGGAACACTACTGTTGGGTAGATTTATGCGAAGAAGACGGCCCATGTGCGAGGAGTGTAGAAAGGAAGTATTTGAAATTTAGCATTATAAAAAGCAACATCGCTTTTATGGGAGAAGTACAGACACACAACCAATTTGATTTCCACGGACGTGGTTTGCTGGATGTGACCAGGCGTGATTTGGAAAATTGAATGTATAACTGATCTTACGCACGAATTACGTTTACGAAAGCTCGAAGGTTTCGCAAACGCCACACGATCAATACGTTTACGAAACTTTCAAGAGTTTCGTAAACGTTGGTTTGTAGATTGTGCGTAACATCAGTAACTGATGTCACGCATGGTCAATTTCAACCCACGACTAAAGTGGTGGGTTGATAAAAATACCGGTGCGTAACATGAGTAAACAATAATGGGCTAAATCGTCTTTAAGAGATGATTTTATAAACTACTGCCAGCATGGCCCATTACGACCTACTCATCATCGGCGGCGGCCCCATCGGTCTGGCCTGCGGCTTGGAAGCCGAAAAGGCGGGTCTGCGCTACGTCATCCTGGAAAAAGGTACGCTGGTCAATTCGCTGTATCACTATCCGGCCAACATGACTTTTTTCTCCACTTCCGACCGACTGGAGATCGGGGAAGTGCCTTTCGTGTCCAATAGTGTCAAACCTACGCGCAACGAAGCCCTGGAATATTATCGCCGGGTGGCAGATTCGCGGCGACTGAATGTGCAGCTATTTGAAGAGGTGCAAAGCGTTGAAAAAGAACCAAATAGTAACGATTATCTCGTTATTACTTCCAAAGAAACTTACCATGCGACCAATATCGTGCTGGCCACGGGCTTCTATGATTTGCCCGTGCGACTCGGTATTCCCGGCGAAGATTTGCCCAAAGTGACCCACTATTATGCGGAGCCGCATTTTTATTACAAACAAAAAGTGGTGGTGGTAGGTGCCAATAATTCAGCGGTAGATGCCGCCCTGGAAACCTACCGTAAAGGGGCCGAAGTGACGATGGTCATCCGTTCCCCGGAAATCGGGGAGCGAGTGAAATACTGGGCGCGTCCCGACATTGTCAATCGCATTGAGGAAGGCAGCATCAAGGCCTATTTTAATTCATCGCTCCACGCCATTCGCCCGTTGGAGGTGGATATTCAAACACCCGACGGCCTGGTCACTTTGCCCAATGATTTCGTCGTTGCGGCTACGGGCTACCAACCCAACTTCGATTTTCTGCGAAAGATCGGTATTGCCCTTTCCAGCGACGGCAGGTTCCATCCCACCTACGATTCGGCTACCCAGGAAAGTAATTTGCCCGGCATTTATTTGGCTGGCGTGGTGTGTGGGGGCATGGATACGCACGTTTGGTTTATTGAGAACTCGCGGACGCATGCCCGGCAGATTGTGAGAAATATTGTTGAGAAAAAGGGTTGAGTCTGCTGCGCAGGTGGAGAAAAAAGGGTACAGTATGGTGCCTTTCTCAACCTGCGTAGCAGACTCAACATTCTCAACCTTTTCCTCAACAAACCTTATTGCTTCGTTTTCTCTCCGTCCATCCCCAACAAACCCAGCATCCAACTATATTCCAAGGCCCGTTCTTTCAATACCTCAAAACGCCCCGACGCGCCGCCGTGCGACCCGGTCATGTTGGTGCGAAATAGCAACGCGTTGTTGTCCGTCTTCAATTCGCGGAGTTTGGCCACGTATTTGGCGGGTTCAAAATACTGCACCTGCGAATCGGAGAACGAAGTGAGCACCAGCAAGTTAGGATAATTTTGCGCCTTCACATTGTCGTAGGGCGAGTAGGATTTCATGTATTTATAGGCAGTGGAATCGGCGGGATTGCCCCATTCGGTATACTCGCCAGTGGTCAGCGGAATACTGGCATCACTCATCGTAGTCACCACATCCACAAACGGAACGCCGGTAATGATGCCCTTGAACAGGTCGGGACGCATATTGGTCACCGCCCCCATCAGCAGGCCGCCCGCCGAGCGACCGCTGGCAAACAGGCGGTCGGTAGCCGTGTATTTTTCCTTCACCAGCATATCCGCGCAATCAATGAAGTCATTGAAAGTGTTGATTTTATGCATCATTTTGCCGTCTTCGTACCATTGGTAGCCCATTTCCATGCCGCCGCGAATGTGGGCAATGGCGCAGACAAAACCCCGGTCGAGCAGGCTGACTAAGTTACGATTGAAGCCTGGATCGTAGGAAAATCCATAGGAACCGTAACCATATAAGTAGCAGGGCGCGCTGCCATCGCGGGCGACGCCTTTTTTATACACCAAAGACATCGGCACTTTCACGCCGTCGCGGGCCGTGACCCACACGAATTCTGTCTGGTAATTATTAGAATCGAAGCCGCCCAGCACGGGCTGTACTTTTTTCACCGTTTTGGCCCGCGTTTCCAGATTGTAGTCCACGGTATTGGCAGGTGTTTTTGGAGAAGAAAAGACGTAGCGCACGGTTTTGGTGTCAAATTCAGGATTTTCCCCCAAATCCAAATCATAGGTCGGCTCGCCAACGTCCAGATAATGGTCGCTGTGATCGGCCCAACGGATAACGTGCAGTTGTTTTAGTCCACCTTTGCGCTCTTGTGTAACCAGATAATCTTTGAAAACCGTGAATCCTTCCAGCAACACGTCGGGGCGATGAGGCAGCACGTCCTTCCAGTTTTCGCGTTGCGGCGCAGTGATGGGGGCTTCCATCAGGCGAAAATTTTGGGCGTTCCAGTTGGTTTTGATTAAAAATTTATCGTTCCAATGATCGAGCGTGTAGAAGAAATCCTTCTCCCGTGGACGCACCAATTGGAACTTTCCGGTCGGTTCATTGGCCGATAAATAATGCACCTCGACCGTCTGCGTGTAAGCGGAATTGATAAAAAAATACTGCTCGGACTTGGACTTATTGAGGTAGGCGTACTGCGTTTCGTCCTTTTCATAGTACATCAGCACATCCTTTTTATGGTCTGTGCCGACGACGTGCCGCCAGATTTTATCATTACGCAGCGTCACTTTATCCTTGGTATCATAGAGGATAGTTTTGTTGTCGTTGGCCCATTCTGCTGCACCGGCATAGTCAAAGACATCAGGCAGTAATTGATTGGCAGTCAAGTCTTTAAAATACAATTGAAACAAATTTCGACCTGTATAATCTACGCCGTAGGCCAGCATTTTGTTGTCGGGACTGACGGTTAAGCCGCTGAGTTGACAGTAGGATTTGCCTTTAGCGAGTTCATTTACATCGACCAATATTTCTTCTGGTGCATCCTGTGTACCTTTTTTTCGGCCATAGATCGGGTACTCTTTGCCCTGCTCAAAACGCGTGTGGTACCAGTAGCCATTCTTGAAATACGGCACCGATTGATCGTCCTCTTTGATGCGACCTTTGAGTTCCTCGAACAGTTTTTCGCGCAGTCCAGCCACCGGAGCTAGCACCGAATCCGCGTAGTGATTTTCGGCTTCCAAATAGGCTGTCACCGCAGGATTATCGCGCTCTTGCAGCCAATAATAGTCATCCACGCGCTTATCGCCGCTGGCCGACACGAGTTCTTTGGGTTTCTTTTCGGCATGGGGAGCCGTATATTGATTAGGCTTAAAAATCGAAGGTTGCACAGTAGTCGTGGTAGCGTTAGTGGTAGATGGAGTGGATTGTTGGCAGGCAAATAGCGTGCAACAAACCAGCAGAAGAATAGGAAGGTGTTTCATCTTGAATTGTTTAAAACGGCTGACGTAGAGTCAATGGGAACGCAGACGACGCGGATTTTCGTGGATTTAAAATTAAAAAACCTGCGAGAACCCGCATTTGTGTATCGTCGGTATTCCTATTTTTACTACGTATAATGCTGACCAACCCAAAGTCTAAAAATCAAAATATCCAGTAATCCACATTGGAGGGCTAAATGTAAAGTAGTGTCAGGAAAAAGGAAGGGTATTGGTGGAACAAAATGGAGTGCTACCTTTGCGGCCTATGTCAACTACTCTCTCCACCGACGTACTCATCGTCGGCGCTGGCCCGGCCGGCGTAACCGCCTCGCTTTTTCTTGCCAAAATGGGCATTCCGCACACGATTGTGGATGCCGCTGTTTTTCCCCGTGACAAAGTTTGTGGCGATGGCCTCGACCTGAAAGTGGTCCGTGTGCTGAACCACCTTTATCCTGATATTCCCACCGCCGAACTGTTCGCCGGGGAAGAAATTATTCCTTCGTGGGGCGCGAAAATTATTACGCCTAACGGGAAAGCGCACATATTCCGCCAGCAGCCAAGCAAGCCCGGAGAACCCGTGCAGCCCGTGCTTTGGACCTCTAAACGGCTGGTGTTCGACAATTTCCTGGTAAAAAGACTGGATACACGCTACGCCGATTTTCGGCAAGGTCTGCCCGTCGAAAAAGTAGAACGCGTGGAAGGCGGCTGGCGGGTGCAAGCCAAGTCGCTAACGGGGGAAGAGGTGGAAATTCGCACACCACTCATCATTGGTGCCGATGGCGATCACTCAGTGGTGCTGCGTGGCATCGGCGAACGGCGCATCGAGCGCGACCATTATGCGGGTACTGTGCGGCAATACTGGAAAGGCTTGACGGGCCTGCATCCCGATAATCTGATCAATATTTACCTGCCAAAGGGGCTACCGATGTCCTATTTTTATTTCTTTCCGCTGCCCAATGGCGAGGCCAATGTCGGCTATGGCATGGGCAGTACGCTGATTGCACAGGGCAAGCATAATTTGCGACAATTGATGCAGCGTTTTATCAAGGAAGACCCAATTACTGCGCCTTATTTCGCGCAGGGCGAACCGCTGGAAGAACCCATCGGCTGGGGTATTCCGCTGGCTTCGCGGCGGCGGCGCGACTTCGGCGATGGCTACCTGCTGGCTGGTGATGCTGGCTCTTTGGTTTGTCCGACCAGCGGCGAAGGCATCGGCACGGCCATGATGTCGGGTTTTGCGGCGGCACATTTTGCCCAGCGCGCCCTTGTGGCCAAGCGTTTCGACGCGGAATTTTTCAAAGACTACGACCACGCCGTGTATCGCCGTCTGGATGGGGAGATTCAATCTTACCAAATGCTCATGCGTTACAAACCCTGGCGGATGTATGACTGGGGATTGAACGTAATCGCCGGAAATCCTCTGATGCAGCGGCAATTTAATAAACTGCATACCGGCTGGCTGAACACGGCTTATCATAAGCCGATTGAGGTGTAGAAAGATTACGAGATTACAAGTGGCACACCTTTGAGGTGTGCCACTTGTGTTTTACAAACAATCCTTTAACGTAACTGGTTAGCAAGATTTTCTTGACTTAGAAGGGAATCAAGAAAAGTTTAATTTTACCTCTGCAATGGGTTTACCGCAAGACATAGAAAGTTGCCATCAGATGATTAAAGGTTTGCTGGTCACAGTGGAGGAATTGATGCTTCGGGTAAAAGAATTGGATGCACAGATTAATCAGAACAGCCGCAATTCCAGTCGGCCACCCTCCTCGGACCTGCATCGCAAAGGTGCGGCCTTTCCACGAACCAAAGGCGGCAAGGTAGGGGGCAAAAAAGGGCATGATGGGGGTACACTTAAAATGGTGGATAAAGCAGATCATATTGTTGAACATCAGGCTTCGGTTTGTACGCATTGTGGCAAAGTGCATTTTCAGGAGCGGTTGGTTATTCGGGCCCGCCGCCAGGTTTTTGATATTCCGCCGCCACGGATAGAAGTGACGGAACACCGTGCTTTAGACTGGGTATGTTGTGGTTGCTACCATGAAAACCAAGGAAAATTTCCTGCTCAGGTTTCGGCTCCTACCCAGTATGGCCTTAGAATACAAACGATGAGCGTTCTGTTGAATAATGCCTACAGCATCCCACGTAACAAAGTGCAATTGATCTTCCAGGACTTTTACGGCATAACCCTGAATGAAGGAACACTGCAAAGTCAAAATGAAGGCGCACACGCTCACTTAGAAGCAGAAGAGACCTATATCAAGGCGCAAGTGCTTCACAGTGAGGTGGTAAACTATGATGAGACCGGTTTTTATGTTGGCAAAGAGCGATACTGGGAACACGTAGCCAGTAATGAGCGCTTTACTTATTTGTTCGTTCACCGTCGACGTGGTCGGGAAGCTCACGAAAAGGACCTTTCCATTTTACCCGAATTTTTGAACTGGGCGGTGCATGATTGCTGGTCAACTTACTTCCAGTTTTCCGATTGCAAACATGCCGTTTGTGGCGCTCACTTACTCCGGGAGCTGAATGCCCTAATCGAAAATGGAAGTAAATGGGCCTGCCAATTTCATGCTTTTTTGCTTGATCTATATCGCCAAACCGAACAGGGGAAAAGTAGTTTGCCGTCGGAAAAGCACAAAAAGACGCTGTTCAAGTACAAAAAACTGCTCCAATTGGCTGACCAGGAGGAACCTCCGCCTATTCGGCACCAGCGTGGCAAACAAAAACAAACAAAAGGCAGAAATCTATTCGACCGGCTACTAAAACACCAAGCCGCTGTTCTGGCTTTTGCCTTCCATAGCCAGGTGCCTTTTACGAACAATCAAGCCGAACGCGACATCCGGCCAACCAAAACCAAAATGAAGGTCAGCGGATGCTTTCGAACCATCAAGGGAGCGAATATGTATGCCCGTGTACAAGGATTTGTATCCACCATCCGTAAACTCCAATGCAATCCTTTCAAGGAACTTTATACCGTTTTGTCCGGTGGTCGGCCAGAATATCGAGCCAGCACTTGCTAAATAGTTACCCTTTAACTTTGTAAGAAAATCATGGGCGTATTCAGCGAAAGTATTACTGCTTTACTGCCATTGTTGCAAAAATTACAGTGGCAGGAAAAAGTTACGTTGATTCAGATACTTGCTGCGGAATTAGCAGGACAGGATAGTACTTTATTAGTGTCCAATCAATCTTATCCAGTCTGGACACCGCTGGATGCATATGAGGCATCTGATGTGCTTACACAGTTGTTGAACGAGCCTATCCCTCCAACTTATGGATAATTCCATGCGGATTCCCTATACACTGAGTGAAAGAGCAAGCGGCAATACAGGATTGCTGCCATATTTACCCATTTCTTTGATTGCAGGCGATGGAATAATAGAAACACATGGACTGCTTGATACAGGCTCAACGATCAATGTTTTACCTTACAGATTAGGCAAACTATTAGGATTGGAATGGAACGAATATAAAACGCAAGTACCACTTTCGGGTAATCTTGCAAAGATAGAAGCCGTAGGCCTAGTTATTTTTGGTCAGGTTGGGACTTTTCAGCCCTGTAAACTGGTATTTGCCTGGGCAAAAACAGACCAAATCCCTTTGATTTTGGGTCAAACCAGTTTTTTTCAAGAGTTCAATGTCTGTTTCTTTCGGTCGGAGTTGGCATTCGAGGTGAGGCAAAATAATAGATAGGAAATCTATTAAATTGCGATTTCCACTGGCTGTGGCATACTGTTTCTATTTTACGCTGGTTCATAAGAAAGCAGCACCACGCCGCTCTTGAATATTCTACTATCGGTCAATTGCAAGTTTAATTTCCGCTTTATACCTTGAAATAGTGGTACACCATTACCCAAAGCAACCGGGTCTATCATAACCTGGTATTTATCAATTAAACCATGTTCGGCAAACTGCGTAACGATACTTCCGCTGCCCAGAATCGTCATGTCTTTTTCGGAGGTTTCTTTTAATCTCTTTATTTCTTCGATTATATTATCTTTTATTATCCGCGTATTCTGCCAATCGGCCTTTTCGAGGGTGCTGGAAAAGACAATTTTTTCTGATGCATTCATGCCTTTAGCCACTTCGGGCATCATTTCGAGGGCTTGCGGAGTCGGCCAAAAACGGATCATCATCTGATAGGTCACGCGACCAAACAGCAGGATACTATCCGATTGGGCACCTTCGGCAGCGTATTCACTTTCTTCTGCGCCGTGCGTGTGCCAACTAGTATCTTCATTAGGGCCTTTGTAATAGCCGTTTAGGGTGGTGAAGGTGTAGGTAGTTAGTTTGCCCATGATTGGTGGAATTTATGTTCTACTAGGTCGCTTATAGTTGCCTACTGAGAATGTTCGTGGACAAAAATAAGATATTATGGATATACTAATTACATTGTAATCTAAGTTATTTTGAGTATTTGAAGATTTGAGTATGCGATCAAATACCTGATTATCAAGTGTTCTAATTAAATCCTCGCATCCTCAATAAATTTAATTTACAATGTACTAATCTTCTATTCAGTATTTGCGATATGGCTCTGTCGCCCCTACTTTCGGGCATTTGGCCACTATTCTGACCAGAGGATCCGCAAAACCACTTAACTTTCCCCGGCAATGCAACATCGTTGGTGGAAATATTTGCTGCACGTGGCTATATGTCTGGTGCTGTTGGCTTTACCGTACTTATTCACGCGGGGCGATTTATTGACCCTGCCCGACTGGCATGGCCCACGCGAGCGGATGGATTTTGGTATATATGTACTACTAGTTGGCTTCTTTTACTTGAATTACTATATTCTGGTTCCGAAGTTATATCTCACTAAAAAATATCTATTTTATGCAGTAGTCGTGGGGTGTTTTTTTCTACTTCCACTATTACTGCCTAATATATTGCATGGAGAGCAGACACGCCCTACTAATATAGCACCTACTGATCGCCTTGATTTGGAGTCGCAACAGCATCCGCCCAGAAATGTACCAATGGAGCGTATGGCCATCTTATTTCTGGTTGGATTTTCGGCTTCTTTTTTTCTGCGTATGCAACGCCATTTGCAACAAGTGGAAAAAGAAAAATTCTATGTCGAACTGTCTTATTTGAAAGCTCAGATTCACCCGCATTTTTTGTTCAATACACTGAATAGTATTTATGCACTAGTCATTCGGGGAGATGAAAAAGCTGCCGATAGTATTGTAATGTTGTCCGAATTTTTGCGTTATGTTATTCGCGATGCGGGTAGTCATGAGGTGGCGCTGGAAAAAGAACTAGATTTTATTGATAATTATATTCGTTTGCAGCAATCTCGCCTTGGCCATACGGTGCAAATAGACTATCAATTAACGGGTCGTCCAGCCGGGAAGAGAATTGCTCCTTTGATTCTGTTTTCCTTGGTTGAAAATGCCTTCAAACACGGAGTCAATCCAGATGAAAATTCGCACATTCAATTACACATCGAATTGCAGGAAAGAGGATTAACCTTGTTTATTACTAATCATAAAGTAAAAACGCAGTACGAACGAAGCGAAGGTGGGATTGGAATGGCCAATGCACGCGACCGATTGGCATTACTTTATCCTGACCAGTATAAGCTGACAGTAGAGGAAACACACCACGATTTTAACGTTACGCTTTCTATTGATTTGTTATAGTGGATTTATAGTGATTTTGCCGCTTTGGTGAAAATACCAATACCTGACAGCTTCTTAACTCCCTCCAATTTTTCAATTTTTCACCTTCTTTATGACTGCTATCGCGCTGGACGACGAACCACCTGCTCTGGAAGTACTGGCGGCTTTTTGCCAACGGATAGATTTTATTGATCTGCTCCAGGTTTTTTCGCGAACGGGAGAAGCCAGCCGCTTTTTGGAACAGATGCCAGTAGATATATTGTTTCTGGATATTAATATGCCCAACACTACGGGATTGGAGTTTTGCCAGACGGTTCCGCCCGACACGATGGTTATTTTTACGACGGCGTATAGTGAATATGCCGTGGAAAGTTATAACCTCAATGCTATTGATTACCTGCTTAAACCCTTCACTTTCAAGCGATTCCTCCAATCAGTCGAGAAGGCCCACACAAATTTTCAACTGCGACAACAGGCTACTGCAACGAATCAGCCGCCATCCCAACTATCGCTCCGCGTGGACTACGGCACAGCTAAAATTGAGGTGGCAGACATACTTTATATTGAGGGCTGGGACAATTATGCACAAATTCATTTGGCTTCCGGCCAGAAGCGTTTGGTGGTGCGCATGACGCTGAAAACCCTGCTGGAAAAACTACCGAAAAAGGATTTTATTCGGGTGCATCGCTCGTTTATTGTGCCGTTAGCGCGGATTGGGTTTGTGCGCAATAAGATTATTCATATTGGCGACAAGGAAATTCCGATTGGTAGTGCATTTGAAGAGGGGTTTTTGGGGCGGTTTGGCAGAGTTGATCTGTAACTGGCCCGTCACCACCGTTTAAGAAAGTTTTTTCGGAGATAATTTTATAATTTTGCCTCCATGTCATTAAGAATAGAAGACATTGAGTTTATCAATATTGGGCCTTTCGGAAAATTAAGGTTGAACTTTCCGGAAAAGCCTATGCTAGACAAGGCAGAAGTTCATATCCTGACTGGAGAAAATGGTACAGGTAAGAGTACTATATTGGAAATGATGACGGCTTGCTTAAAGATGAAAGTATCGTCAGATTTTTTTGATAAATGTCGCAAAACCAACGAGTTAAATATCGCGCAATTGGGTTTTCGTTCTGGCAGACGACAACAGATAGCCTTGAAATCAAAATTGATAATACCGCCTATAAGTGAGGCTATAGAAGATTTTTGGACAGGTTTCAAAATCCCAACTTTTTCATTTCCTTTTGCTTTTTTTGCTTATTCAGGTTATCGCCAAATATCAAACTTTCAGATTACTGGTATTCAGGAGTTATCCGAACACCCCCTTGCAGGAACACTGGACTTTCACCGAACCAATATCCCAGAAAGCATCTTGCAATGGATAGCCAACACAATAGCCGCCGAAGCCATTGCAACTTCTCAACAGGAGTTTGAGGAAGCAAAGCAACGACGAATAGCTATTCAAAGATTGGAAGAATCAATTAGCGATATAATTGGCAAGAAAGTCTCTTGTAGGTTAGAAACTAAGCCCTTTGCGGTTAAAATTGAAGTAGACGGTGAACGGCTTGATTTCAACCAACTGCCCGATGGCCTGAAAAGCATTATTTCCTGGATAGCCGATCTACTCATGCGTATGGATCGGATAAAATGGGTAGATGACATACCAGTATTTGAGCGAAACTTCATCCTTTTCTTAGACGAGATCGAAGTGCACCTACATCCGGCCTGGCAGCGCAAAATCCTGCCCGCTGTGCAAAAACTTTTTCCAAACGCGCAGATTTTTATTAGTACGCATTCACCTTTTGTGGTGGGTTCGGTGGATGGAGCATGGATTCATAAACTAGTAAAACCAAATGGAGATAGCCAATTGGCGGAAGGCTATCCAATGTTGTCGGAAGATGCCAAGAGCTTCCGTTACTGGCTGGATGAAGTTTTTGACATTACTTCTGAATATGGCGTAGAAGCAGATAAACAATTGAAAAATTTCTACGAACTGCGAGATGCTATACTTAAAGGGACAAACGGAGAAACACAGAACTCATTTTTAGAGGCTGGTCAGGCATTAGCGAATCAAAGCCAGGAAGTCCGACAAATCATTGAGATGGAGCTTCGTCAAATCAACCGTCGGCTGGGTTTACAATTGAGCCTTTAAATCCCGACGACTAGGATGAAATATTTCTTACGCCATGACGAGCCTGATTTCCTGGCACAGAATGCCGCTCGTTGGAATCAACAGTGGGCAAATTTAAGAGCAAGAAATTTAGGGGCAACCTTTCAGTGGTATACTCATAATGGTCTGCCGGTCAACCAGTTATTATCACCTTTACTTGCTAGCCAGACTCAACAGCACTGCTCTTATTGCGATGCTTTTCCTCCTCGTTTGGGCGATGATACAATTGATCATTTTCGGCCTAAGGGCAATCCTGCTTTTTATCACCAGTCTTATGTCTGGGTTAATCTTTATTCCTCTTGTGGGCATTGCCAAAGAGCCAAAATGGAAGACTTTTCAGATGGTTTTACTTTAGCCCGATGCCGAGGATTATTCCTTTGAACGCTATTTTTATTACAATTATAACTCAAGTGAGATAGAGGTTAACGCAAATGCTTCCTATGATGACCAGCGGAAAGCAATAACTACTATCGAAATTTTCCAGTTTAATCACTCTGGACAAGTCGTTTCGCGTCGGCAAGCTTTGGAACGATGGAATGGTTTGCCAGAAAACCAACGATTTATAGAAGATTTCCCTTTTCGATTTATGTTTATATAGGCAAATTCTTTTCGTCTATTACCTTTTCCGAAACATCTTCCCTATGCCGACACAGCTTTTCTCCATCTGGCTAATAATCTTCCTTCTTTCAGGAACCAGCACCCTCCCAGCCCAACTCCCCAACCAGACAACCTACTGCAATCCCATCGACCTCGACTACCGCTATAATTTCGAGCAACTGAACGAAAACATTTCTTACCGCTCCGCCGCCGATCCAGTTATAGTGCTGCATAAGGGCGAATACTACTTATTTGCCACTATTTCCGGCGGCTGGTGGCATTCCACGGATATGCTGCACTGGAAATTCGTGCAGCCGGATAAGTGGCCGATGGAGGATATGTGTGCACCCGCCGCGCTGTCGGTACGCGATACTATGTATTTGTTCCAATCTACTTTTGAGCAGCGGCCTATCTTTTATACTACTACGCCGGAGACTGGTCACCTCGAATTTTTCAATCGCTTGATGCCTCGCCTGCCCGGCGCGCTCGGTCCCTGGGACCCCACCATTTTTTACGATGAAGAATGGGACAAATGGTATATGTACTGGGGTTCGTCCAATATTTTCCCTATTTATGGCATCGAACTGGACAAAAACAAACGCCTCAGCTATGTCGGCACTTCCAAGGAAATGCTCTTCCTGCATCCAGAAGAACATGGCTGGGAACGTTTTGGGCCCAATCATACATCTAATATTCGACCTTTTACCGAAGGGGCCTGGATGAATAAATACAAAGGAAAATACTACCTGCAATATGGCGCGCCCGGCACCGAATACAACGTATATGCCAACGGGGTCTATACCGCCGATCAGCCGCTTGGGCCTTTCACGTATGCGCCATACAACCCTTTTTCCTACAAGCCCGGCGGTTTTATGATGGGCTGCGGCCACGGCAATACCTTTCAGGATAAATACGGCAATTACTGGAACACTGGCACGCCCTGGGTGGCGGTTAACTGGAATTTTGAGCGACGAATGAGTATGTTCCCGGCGGGTTTCGATGGCGACGGACAATTGTTTGCCAATTCCCGTTTCGGCGATTTTCCCCACCGTTTGCCCACCAAAAAATGGACCAGTAAAGACGAATTATTCACTGGCTGGATGTTGCTTTCCTACAAAAAACCTTGTACTGCTTCCACCGAGCGCAATGAGTTTAAAGCCGCCAATCTGACCGACGAAAACGTTCGTTCGTTCTGGGTAGCAGGCACCAATGCTGCCGGACAATGGGCAACTATTGATCTGCAACAGGAATATGAAGTCAAGGCTTTTCAATTAAATTATACTGATTATCAATCAAATATATTTGTCAATGATAGCACAGTGTACTTGCAATTCAAGATGTATCATTCCCATGACGGGAAGAAGTGGGAACCTTTGGCCGATTTTTCCAAAGGAAAAGAAAACCGCCCGAATTTGTATTATGAACTGCCCACTCCACTAAAAACGCGCTACATTCGCTTTGAAAACGTACACGTTCCTACGCCCAATCTGGCCCTTTCAGACATTCGTATTTTTGGCAATGGCAGTGGTCCCATGCCCGCTACCCCGGCCAATTTGAAAGTGCAACGTCACGAAGATGGTCGCGATGCCACCTTAAATTGGGAGGCCGTACCGGGAGCCGTAGGATACAATATTCTCTGGGGCATTGACCGCGACAAGTTGTACCAAACCTACCAATTATGGGCGGATGCCGGTACAACTTTGGACCTTCGCGCCCTGAATATAGGACAGGATTACTATTTTGCCATAGAAGCGTTTAATGAAAATGGCGTATCAAAACAAAGTGCCGTACAGTACATCAAATAATCAATTTTAACTCATGAAAAAATACATTCGTCCTACCTTACTTGGCCTTCTGGCCATCCTGTTGCTGCTACAATTTGTCCGTCCCGCCAGGAATCTGTCGGATAATTCTGCTAACGACATTTCCCGCGCCTTTCCGGCACCCGCTTCCGTGCAGACTACGCTGCATACCGCTTGTTACGACTGTCACAGCAATCGCACCGAATATCCCTGGTATGCCGAAGTACAACCCGTCGGCCTTTGGCTAAATGACCATATTAACGAAGGCAAACGCCACCTCAACTTCGCTGAATTTGCCGCTTACAAACTGCCACGGCAATACCATGCGCTGGAAGAAATCAAGGAACAGGTGGACAAGGGAGAAATGCCGCTGGCTTCGTATACGCTTATCCACCGCGATGCCGTGCTCAGCCCAACGCAAAAAAAGGAAATAATTGACTGGGCTAATGTGAGCCGCGCTGCTTTGGAGGCGCGTTGGCCGATGGATAGTCTGGTGATGAAGCGGAAATAAAAAGCCAGCACCGGGCTTATTTCCAGGGACTACGCTCCTGAAAGTCAGCCTGCTCCCTCGACAAATCGAAGCGGTACAAATACGGTGCTTTATGCGCCCTGCCCGAAAACCGCTTTTCCACTCGCTCCAGGATTTCCAGGCCCAGCATCTTGCGCTGAAAGTTGGCCCGTAGCAGTTTTTTGCCCAAAATAGTCTCATACAGGCTTTGCAGTTCTGCCATCGTAAAGGTTTCGGGCAGCAGATTGAGACCCACCAGATTATGATCCAGCCGCGACTGCAAGGTCGCCAGGGCTTTTTGCACAATAGCCGAGTGGTCGAAAGCCAGTTCGGGCAGCTCGTCAAATCCAAACCAGGTGCAGACCTCCAGATGCTCGTCGGGATTAGGGATTACCTTGGAAAAATCAACCAGGGCATAATAACCGACCGAAACAAACCGCTGGGAAATCCAGGCACTCGGCGACAGCGGAATGCCCAAGGCATCGAATATTCTTTGCTGCAAATCCCCACACACGCGTTCGCGATGCCCAAACGCGTAGAACTGCTCCAGAAAAATATTTTCCACCGAAGTACGCTCGCGTAGAATACGGCTTGCCGCCTCATCCATGTCTTCCTCCAGACGGATGTAACCTCCCGGCAATGCCCAGATATCGGTATGCTTGAAATTAATCAGCAATACCTTGATTTGATCGTCGTGAAACCCGAAAATCACGCAGTCAATCGAGATGCTGGGCAAAAACTTATCCGGCTCGGTAGCTGGTTCGGTGAAAGTCTCTCGGCGTTGCATTGAATTTTTTTTTGCAAAAGTGGTCAAATATTTTGGTGTATTTTGATCAACTTCGTACCATTGTCCCACAATGATACAATGAACCGAAAACAAAATTAAATAAACGTTGCAAAGGGTAAAATGGAATAATATTTTTCAAAAAACAGCCCGGCATATTTTGAACCATGTTTTCGGCTAGCCCTACAGATCGCCTTGGAGAAAATGCCTGCGAGTAATTATGTATCGCATTAATCAAGCATCTGCTGCTATCTCGGCAAGAATAGGTTTCTCTGCCATTATCCTCTTCAGCGCCTATCATTTCCCTCTGTTGAGTTCCAAATCGAATTTCATTTTTTTAATTTTAACTTAAACTCATCCTTCATTATGAATCAAACGTTTTACCTAAAGCCTAAGTTTGGAGTGGTCTGGCTACTGCTCTTCTTTTTGGGCGCATTCTCGTTATCGGCGCAAGAGCGCAAGATAACGGGAACTCTTACCTCCTCCGACAACAGTCCCTTAGCCGGGGCTACCGTGTTGGTGAAGGGCACTACCAGCGGTACCGTCTCCGATGCCGATGGCAATTTTGCTGTTACGGTGAATGGTGATAACGCCGTGATTGTTGTATCTGCTACTGGCTTCGCTACGCAGGAACTTCCGGTGGGCACGCAAAGCACTTTTGCGGTGCAGTTGCAGGATTCCGAATCGGCTCTCTCGGAAGTCATCGTGACCGGCTACAGTACCGAAACACGGAAGCAGACCACCAGTGCCGTATCTACTGTCAAAACCAAAGATTTGGCGGTAGTGCCAAGTGGCAACGTCGAACAGCAGTTGCAGGGACGAGTCAGCGGCGTGACGGTCATTACCAATGGCCAGCCAGGTACCTCTAGTCAAGTGCGTATCCGCGGATTTGGTTCTTTCAACAACAACCAGCCGCTCTTCGTAATAGATGGTGTACCGACTCAGAATGCTAACTTTCTAAGCCCTGACGACATCGAGAACACCACCGTCATGAAAGATGCCTCTTCGGCCTCTATCTATGGTGCACGTGCCGCTAGTGGAGTAATCGTGATCACTACCAAGCGTGGGCCTAAAAAGCCACAGCCGCTTAAAGTGACCTACGACGCTATTTTCGGCTGGACCGATCCGGGCAAAGGAATTGACATCCTGAACCCGCAGGAGCAAGCCGACTGGACTTGGCAAGCTATCCGCAATACCGCCACTGCTACGGGTACTACGCCAGTGTTTAACCACCCGCAGTATGGTACAGGCGACCGCCCGGTGCTACCTGATTTCATCAACGTTGGTGGGTTAGCAGGCCTTTCGGCCAGCCAGGTAAATCTGGACGTGGAAAGCAAGAAATACAACGTCAACCCAGCTAATGGTAATATTTATCAGGTGGTACGTGCCAACAAAGAGGGTACCGACTGGTATGGTGCTATTACCCGTACTGCGCCCCTGATGCGCCACAATCTAGGCTTCAGTGGATCAACGGAAAATGCTCGCTATTACCTCGGCTTGAGCGTACAGGATCAGTCCGGTATTTTGCTCTATAATGAGTTTCGGCGGCATACCGTTCGGGCGAACACGGAGTTCGATCTGAGCAAGCGGGTACGCATTGGCGAAAACTTCCAGCTTACCTATCGTCAGGTACTTGGCCAGGGCGGCGGCGGCGACGGGTCTGGTGTCTCTCAAGACGAGAACTCGATCCTGGGTGCTTTCCGGATGGCTCCGATCATTCCAGTGTATGACGAATACGGTGGCTACGCTGGCACAGCGGCCAAAGGCTTCAACAACCCAGCCAACCCAGTCGCACAGCGCGATGGCGTGAAGAACAACCGTGGCTTCGGTGTGGGCGGTTTTGGTAATATTTATGCCGAAGTGGACATCCTGGATGGCCTTACGTTCAGAACCAGCCTTGGTGGCAACTACTCCACCTTTGCCTCGAATTTTTACAACCGGATCAGCTATGAAAACTCGGAAAACAACTCCAGTTTCGGTTACGGGGAAAATAGTGGCAATTTCTTCTCTTGGGTACTTACCAATACCGTCCAGTACAAGAAGAAATTTGGCATTCATGGAATAGAAGCATTGGTTGGTCAGGAGGCTATTAAAGACAATATCTTCCATACTACTAGTGCCTCTGGCCTTGATCCGTTTTCGCAGAGCATTAATTACATTAACCTCGGCGACGTGTTGAGCCGACAGGTCAGTAGCTTTACGGCGACTCCTTTTACCTATAGTTCTTACTTTGGTCGGGTACAATACTCGCTGCTGGACAAATACTATATCACTGGTATTGTGCGCCGCGATGGTTCTTCCCGTTTTGGCCCGGATACGCGCTACGGTACGTTTCCAGCGATCTCGGCCGCTTGGCGTGTGAGCAGTGAGCGCTTTATGGAAGGCGTTTCCTGGATCTCAGACCTGAAATTGCGGGCCGGTTACGGTCTGATGGGTAACGACCAGGTCAGCCCGACCAATCAGTTCAGTGCTTTTGCCGCCAGTCTCGGCAACGCCGCCTACGATATCAGCGGATCGGGTACCACCGTGGCAGAAGGCTTCTACCAAAGCCAGGTCGGTAACCCAAAAGCCAAATGGGAAACCAGCAAAACCAGCAACGTAGGCCTCGAGTTTCTGTTGCTGAACGGCAAAATTGACTTTGTGCTTGATCTGTGGAAAAAAGAGACCGACGATCTGCTCTTCCAAGTGCCATTGCCGCAGGTATTGGGCGGATTTGCTACTGCTCCTTCCCAAAACGTGGCCTCTATGGTCAATAAAGGGATTGATCTACAGCTCATTAATAAAGGCCGACTGGGCAGTAACTCCCGCTATGAAGCAACATTGACCGGCTCCTGGCTGCATAATGAAATCACCAAGGTGGCGGATAACATCGAATACTTCGATGCCTTCCCTGCCAGCAACCGTCTCGGAGCAACCATGATCCGCAACGAAGTGGGTTACTCCATTTCGTCCTTCTATGGTTACCAAGTGCTGGGTTATTTCAAGGATGCTGCTGAGGTGGCTTCGGCACCTACTCAAGATGGTGCTGGCCCTGGTCGCTTCCGTTATGCTGACCTGAATGGTCTGGACGACAATGGCAAACTGACTGGTAAGCCCGACGGCAAAATAGACGCTGCAGACCGTACCCACATCGGCAGCCCGGTACCTAAGTTCACTGGCGGTCTAAACCTGAAGGTAACTCTCGGCAACTTTGACGTGGAGACCTATCTGTATACTTCGTTGGGCAACAAGATTTTTAACCTGTCGAAATGGTTTACGGACTTCTATCCATCCTTTACAGGGGCAGCGGTCAGTGCCCGGGTCAAGAACTCTTGGACACCCGACAACTTGGATGCCGAAACACCTATTTTCGAGGGTGCTTCTAACTTCAGCACTAACACCCAGCCTAACTCCTGGTATGTGGAAGACGGTTCTTTCCTGCGGATGCAAAACATCAACATTGGCTATAACATAGCCAGTCTGCTGCCAAGCCGGATGGATGTATCACGGGCGAGAGTGTATGTTGGCCTGAACAATATCTTCACCATCACCAAGTATAAGGGTCTAGACCCGGCAGTGGGTGGAGCAGCCGATACTACTTTCGGTATTGATGTAGGTAACTATCCGGTCACGCAAAGTTTTGTAGTCGGTTTGGGCGTCACCTTTTAGTCAGTAGTTGATAAGGGTTTATTACTGAATAGCAGGCAGGTACTTATTATTCTTCCTACATCGTTATAAACCTTTATTAACTCTAATACATTTTTTCATACCAATAAAGAAAAAACATGAAAAATTCATTCAATCATATCACCAAGGTCATGGCCGCCCTCAGTATCATTTTGGTACTGAACCTCGTGGTCTCGGCCTGCAAAAAGGACTTTCTGGAAGTACCGGCCAATGGGTCGCTTACCGAAGAAGTACTGAGTAGCAAAAAAGGCCTCGATGGCCTGCTGATCGGCTGTTATAGCATTCTAACTGGACGTGCAGCCGACTTTTATACTGGCATGGGCAACTGGTTGCACGGCAGTATCCTGGGTGGCGAAGCCAACAAAGGCTCCAACGCTGGTGACCAAACCGTAGTCAATCCAATCCAGCGCTATGAAACATTGTCGAACAATGGTGCCGTTGGCGGTAAGTGGCGGATTACCTATGAAGGAGTAGCTCGGTGTAATACCTTGCTACGCCTGCTCGGCACTACTACTGATGCAACGGTGACGGCGGATGACAAAACGCGCATTGGTGCCGAGGCCCACTTTCTGCGTGGCCTCTATTACTTTGAGTTGAAGCGCCTCTGGGGTGATGTGCCCTATGTGGACGAGACCATGACTTCTGAAGCAGCAGTAAAAGTGCCGAACGGTGCCGATCTGTGGCCAAAGATCGAAGCCGATCTGCAAGCTGCCCAGAGAGACCTGCCAGAAACCCAATCTGCTTTGGGCCGCGCTAACAAGTGGGCTGCCGCTGCGCTGCTCGCCAAAGTATATTTGTATGAGCACAAATTCGCCGAAGCCAAAACGCTTTTCACCGACGTAATTGCCAATGGCAAAACCTCTGGTGGAGAAAAATATGGTTTGCAGGATAGCTACCCTGATGTCTTCAAAGCGGAGGCTAATAACAGCAAGGAGATGGTGTTTGCCGCACAAGCTGCCGTCAACACGGGCAGCGTTGCCAATACCAACAACGAGAATGTGCTGAACTTC
Organism: Saprospiraceae bacterium; assembly: GCA_965249785.1. Taxonomy (GTDB): domain Bacteria; phylum Bacteroidota; class Bacteroidia; order Chitinophagales; family Saprospiraceae; genus M3007. The sequence continues at coordinate 139,032 of CBDFMU010000027.1, forward strand.
CCCTACAACACTGGCTCCGATGGACCAGCAGGTTGCTGCGGGTTTTTCCAGCCCAGCTTCGATCTGGTGAATTCTTTCCGCACCGATGCCAACGGGCTGCCGCTGCTGGATGACTCTTATAACCAGGCTGCCAATGAGGTAAAAAGCGACTTCGGTCTGAAATCTGCCGATCCATTCACTCCAGATGCTGGTAATCTCGATCCGCGCCTCGACCACTCCGTAGGCCGTCGTGGCATCCCGTACCTTGACTGGATTGCTCACCCCGGCGACAACTGGATTCGGGACCAATCGTATGGTGGCCCTTATTCACCGAAGAAATTCGTGTTCTATCGGGCTACACAGAACACCCTTACCGATGGTTCTTCCTGGACGCGTGGCTACACAGGGCAAAACCAGCCGATCATTCGTTTTGCGGATGTATTACTGATGGCTGCCGAGGCTGAAATAGAAGTAGGCAGCTTAGAAACGGCCCGCACCTATATCAACATGGTACGGATGCGTGCTGCTGATCCCGCTACCTGGGTGAAGAAGGATGGTACAAATGCTGCTAACTACGTTATTGGCTTGTACAATACAGCTTTTGCCAACCAGGACATGGCTCGTACTGCTGTCCGCCTGGAGCGCAAACTCGAACTCTCCGGCGAAGGACACCGTTTCTTCGATCTGGTGCGTTGGGGCGTTGCCGCTCAGGTGCTTAATGCTTACCTTCAAGGGCCAGATGGTACTCGTCTGGCTACTGCGCTGGGTGGTGCTCATTTCACCGCTGGCAAAAACGAAGTCTATCCTATTCCGCAGTCGCAAATTGATTTGCAAGGAGCAGACGTGTTGAAGCAGAATCCGGGTTATTAATTGGTTACTAGTTAATTGGTTAAATAGCTAACTACAAGGCTGGGTGTGTTTAGATTTTTGTTTAGCAGAAATTTAAACATGTCCAGCCTTTTTTATGTCCGTGCAAAAGCATTTCTTACACCCTGCAAACCTGAATGTTCTTATTGGCATCCTCCCCAATATCGGCCCTGAATAACTGCACTTTCTCCACTACTTTTAATTGGCTATATGAATCGCGCTCTAATCCTGTTTTCTTTTATACTGGTATTAGCCAGCTGTAAGAAACAAGAAAAACTATTCCAATTACTGGATAGTAAAAAAACCGGCATTGACTTTAATAATACTATTACCGAATCTGATTCGCTGAATATCCTCAATTCGGAGTTTATTTATAACGGCGGCGGAGTCGGTATTGGCGACCTGAATGGCGACGGTTTGGAAGACATTTATTTTACTGGAAATCAAGTCGGCAACAAACTCTACCTCAATCGCGGCAATATGCAGTTTGAGGACGTTACCGAAAAAGCCAACGCCCAGAAAAGGCCGGGCCAGTGGTCATCGGGTATTAATATCCTGGACATCAACTGCGATGGCAAATCCGACATTTATATTTGTAACACCTTTGAAAAAAATCCCGAAAAAAGAGCAAACCTGCTGTTTATCAACCAGGGAAATGACGCGCAGGGCATACCGCATTTTGCCGAAATGGCCCAGGCTTATGGTCTCGCCGATACCACGCATTCCGCCAATGCCCAGTTCTTCGACTACGATCAGGATGGCGATCTGGACCTGTTTCTCGCCACCAATTTTATGGATCGGCCCAATCCCAACCGCTACGTTCCCAAGGTGAAAGACGGCACGGCTATTAATCGCGACCGGCTCTACCGCAACGATCCAGACCCGATAACCGGGCATCCGGTTTTTACGGAAGTGACCGCGCAGGCCGGGCTGGTTTGGGAAGGTTACAGCCACAGTTGCCTGATTACCGATTTTAATGAAGATGGCTGGCCCGACATTTATGTGGCTAATGACTATGTTACTAATGATTTGATCTATATCAATAACCACGACGGCACTTTTACCAACCAGATCGGACAGATATTTAAGCACCAATCTGCTTCGGCGATGGGCAGCGATGTGGCCGACATTAATAACGACGGCAAGCTCGACCTGTTTACCACCGAAATGCTGCCGTACTATAACAAGCGGAAAAAGTTATTTCTAGGTGCAAATAACTACTCCACTTATGCCAATAACGAAGAATATGGGTATGAATACCAGTATTCCCGCAACACACTGCAACTTAATCGGGGTCTCAATCCGGCGACGGGTTTGCCAATATATAGCGACGTAGCCTTTCTGGCGGGCGTGCAGGAGACGGAATGGAGCTGGACACCGTTGATGGCCGATTTTGACAACGATGGCCACCGCGATCTTTTTATCACCAACGGTTTTCCCCGCGACGTGACTGACCATGATTTTGGCACTTACCATAGTTCGGTGAGTTATTTGGTGCCGCCCATGGAGTTGCAGGACATGATTCCGAAGATCAAAGTGCCAAAATTCCTTTTCCGAAATAATGGCGATTTACATTTTACGGACTATTCTGACCAATGGGGTGTCAATATTCCCGCATTCTCCAACGGGGCCGCTTATGGCGATCTGGACAACGACGGCGACTTGGATCTGGTGGTCAATAATATTAATGATAAGGCTTTTGTCTTTCAAAATACCTTGCAGCAATCTGCCAAGAAACCCAATTACCTGCGCATCAAACTGGTGGGCAGCCCAACCAATCCTGACGCGTATGGCGCGCAAGTCACCGTCTGCTGGGCGGGACAAAAACAGGCGGCAGAGGCCCTTTCTGCGCGCGGTTACAACTCTACCTCCGAAAATATCCTCCACTTTGGGCTGGACACGATCAGGCAGGTGGACTCCATTATAGTGCGCTGGAATAATAAAGAGACGTCTATACTCACCAATATTTCTGCCAATCAAACCTTCACTATTAAGTATGGAGAGCACGTCGGGCAACCATTTAGCCAAAAATATGCGGGCGTAGTCACCCCACAAAATCCGGCGCAATGGGGCCTGGACTATGTGCATGACGAAAAAGACTTCATTGATTTCGATATTCAGCGAACGCTGCCGCATAAGTTTTCGCAATACGGGCCAAGTATGTCTGTCGGCGACGCAAATGGCGATGGACTGGACGATATTTATTTTAGCGGCAGCGACAAACGCGACGGTACGTGGCTGATCCAACAGCCTGATGGGAAATTTATCAAAAAATCCGTTTCCTATAAACTTGACCCAGACAAAAAAGGAGAAGAACTCGGCACACTTTTGTTCGATGCCGACGGCGATGGCGACAACGATCTCTACCTCGTCCATGGTAGTTATGAGTACAATGCGGGGTCGCCATTTTACCAGGACGTACTATGTATCAATGATGGGCATGGGAATTTCACGCCGATGCCCGATGCCCTGCCCGCCGAAGTGGCCAGCGGACAATGCGTGAAAGCAGTTGATTTTGATGGTGATGGCGATCTGGATTTGTTTGTGGGCGGGCGCGTATTACCGCTGGCTTTTCCCAAAGCCGACCGTAGTATGCTGCTGCGCAATGATTCCAAGACCAAAGACCATCCCGTTTTCACGGATGTGACCAAAGAGATGTGTCCCGAATTGGAACATATTGGCATGATTACCGACGCTTTGTGGACGGATTTCAATAATGACAATCAGCCCGATCTGATCCTGACGGGCGAGTGGATGCCGCTGACTTTCTTGCAAAATGATGGCGGAAAACTGCGCAATGTGACGGCGCAAACGGGCATCGGCGACAAAACCAGTTGGTGGACCAGTCTGGTGGGTGCCGATTTCGACAACGATGGCGACGTAGATTATGTAGCGGGCAGCTTCGGGGAAAACCTGTATTTCCAATGTACTGGCCATGAACCGCTGACGCTGTACGCCAAGGATTTTGACAATAATAGTTCCATGGATCCCTTCATTTCCTGCTATTGGCAGGATTCGCTGGGCAAGCGACGAGAATATTTCTACCATTCCCGCGACGATATGGTGAAACAGCTGGTATCCATCCGGCGCAAATTTTTGACCTACGCGGCTTTTGGCCAGGCGACGGTGCAGGATGTGTTCAAGCCGGACGAACTGAAAGATGCGATGATTATGAAGACCAACTGGATGGCCAGCAGCTATATCGAAAATCTGGGGCAGGGAAAATTCAAGATTAGCCCGCTACCTGCGCAGGCGCAACTCGCCCCGATTTACGGAATGTTGCCCTATGATGTAGATCAGGATGGTCGCCTGGATTTGCTGATGGTCGGCAATGACTATGGCATGGAACTGCTCCAAGGCCGCGCCGATGCCTTCGATGGTTTGGTGCTACGCAACACCGGCAACGGCCAATTTCGGGCGATGGAATTGGAAGAAAGTCACTTCTACGTGCCGCACGATGCGCGCGGCTTGACGCGCATCGGTGTCGCCAATGGCAAAGAACTGCTGCTGGCTGCGCAAAACCAGGACGCGCTGTTTGTTTTTGCGCCGACCGCTCAGCCCACCGTTTCTATTCCTTTGACTAACAATGAAGTAAAGGCGGTTATCACTTTAAAAAACGGTCAAAAAAGGACACAGGAATTTTACTGGGGCAGTGCTTATTTGTCGCAGGAACCGCGCCGTCTTTCGCTGGATGCACAAGCCAAGGAGGTACAATTCTATGATCGGGCTGGTAAAGTCACTCGTAGTAAGCAGTTGTAGGATTAGTTGACCACGAGACAACAAAAATGCCCACCAGGGCCGATTATACGAAGGCGATCCTTGGTTGCCCTTCGTATGATCGGCCCTACCTAGTCATGATGGCCACCTTAAACCCACCTTCTCCCCTATGACTTCCCGCTATTTTCCAATCATAGTGCTCGCCATAGTCGCTTGCACCTCTCCCAACCACCCCAGTCCCGCCACTCCGCCCCAGCCCTCTACCCTATCGGGCCAGGAATTGGCGACCATTCATTGCAGCAGTTGCCATTTGTTCCCCGCCCCTGACTTGCTGGATAAGGCGACCTGGAAAAACGGTGTGCTGCCCGAAATGGCTTACCGGCTGGGGATGCGACCGCTCAGCGAAAAAATGGGCGACATGGACGAGGACGATTTGCGGGCCGCTTTACAGCCCGGCACGTATGCCGATGCGCCCATGATGGCTGCCGAAGATTGGCAGAAAATAATTGATTATTATGTCACGAATGCGCCCGCCCAGCCTTTGCCACAGGCTGCCAAAACAGCGGTAAAAGTGGGATTACCCTTCTTTGAAGTCAAGGCTTTGGCAGAACAAGGCAACCGCTTGCCAATGGTCAGCATGGTCAAAATAGACGTTGCCAATGGGCATTTACTCGTTTCCCGGCGCGAAACAAACTTGTTGGAAGTGTATGACCCATCGTTCCGAAAACTGGATTCTATGCGTATGGAAAGCCCGCTCTCCGACCTGGTTTGGCTGGATGGGCAACGCTATTTGGCTTTGGAAATGGGCATTATGGACCCTAGCGACAGTCGGAAAGGGAAATTGAAACAAATTACTAATTTAAAGCAGACCGACCTGCTGATTGATTCGCTGCGTCGCCCGGTGCAGCTCACCGTGCAGGACCTCAATCAGGACAGCGTGCCAGATTATTTGATCTGCAATTATGGCCACGAACAGGGGCAATTGGCCTGGTACGATGGAAAAACCAAACGGGAAAACATATTGAAAGCACTGCCCGGCGCACGCATGACGCGTATAGTGGATCTGAATAACGACGGTTTGCCAGATATTCTCGTGCTGATGTGCCAGGCTTGGGAGCGCATTTCTGTTTTTTATAATCGTGGAAACGGCCATTTTGAGGAGCAAATGCTGCTGGAATTTCCGCCCGTGTATGGATCGAGCAGCATGGAAGTGGCCGATATGAATGCCGACGGCCACCCGGACATTATTTATACCAATGGCGACAATGCCGATTATTCCTATTCCCAGAAGCGATATCATGGGTTACGTATCTTTTTGAACGACGGCCAAAATCATTTTGCGGAGCAATATTTCTACCCCATTCACGGGGCTGGCCAAGTGCGCGCCGCTGATTTTGACGGCGATGGCGACCTGGATTTGGCAGTGACCGCCTTTTTTACCGATCCGCAGCAACAGCCAAATGAAGGTTTTCTATTTTTTAAAAATCAGGGAAATCTACAATTCGACGTGTCCACTTTCGCCAATGCCGATCAGGGCAAATGGCTGGTGATGGATGTCGGCGACCTCGACCGCGATGGCCGGCCAGATATTGTATTGGGCAGTTTTATGAAGCCAGGATTAGGACAAAGCGCACCATCTGCCAGCAAACATCCACTTTCGGTGGTTTGGTTGCGCAATACCCAGCTTCGCAAATAAGCAAAATTGTCTCTGGGCAATAGCCTGGAAACATCCACTATGCCCCAGCCTGCCAGGCAGATTTTGCCTTTTACATTTTTGAAACCGTTAATATTCCTAAAACAAACCTCAAAGTTGCCCCCGCTGAAAACCAACCTAATCTATTGTTCGTAAATTGTTGCATAGAAGGTTGCACAGAAGAATTTATTTATTTTCAGTTCTCTGCTGCCGTCCTGCTTACCCTATCCTGACTATAATCCCTCGGGTCTATTTCCTGCTAAGTACAATCCGGTGCAAAGGCACAGGGGTTTAAATTATCCATAAACTTTGTGGACTTCGAAAAAACAGGCACTTTTGTCCAGTCATTCGGTAACCCGCCGGCCAACTGGCATTCCAACCATGCAGGATCAACTCATTTCTCGTTTACAACAACAAGACCGCCTCGTCATTGGCGAACTATATTCGGCTTACGGAGACGCACTCTTCGGGGTGGTGCTACGCATTGTCCAGTCGCGCGAATTAGCCGAACAGGTCTTGCAAGATACTTTTTTGAAAGCCTGGCGCAACGGTGCCAGCTATGATGCTTCTAAAGGTCGGCTGTTTACCTGGCTGCTGAATATTGCCCGCAATACGGCGATAGACGCTACCCGAACGGCTTATTTTCAACATTACCGAAAAACCGATTCGCTGGACAATCTGGTGCAGGCTTCTGGTGGCGAGACCCTTAATCCTGATCATGTGGGCGTACAGGAGATCGTCAATAAACTGGATGAAAAGTACCAGATATTGATTAATTTAATCTATTTCAAGGGATATACGCAGGAAGAGGTAGCTGAAGAAGTGGGTATTCCTTTGGGAACGGTGAAAACCCGTTTGCGCTATGCGATGGTGGAATTGCGCAAAGTGTTTGGAGAAAATTACGCGGCGGTATTAATGCTGGCTGTCGTATTGGGCGATCTGGCTTAATATTTTTTTGAGAATGTTTAAAAATCTGGAGGCATTGAAAAAATCCGATAGAAAAGGAAAAAGTTTTATAAACTCTGGTTGGTAGATATAATTTTTCAGCCTTTTCAACTTTAAACCTGCTCTACTTTACTCAGTTACCGATTTACATTCCGGCCAAGACCGGATTATTTTCAATAATATCGACTCAGGGTCGAAAAAAATAAAAAATGGATCTTCAATCGTTCATCCAATCCGGTTTACTGGAATCCTACGTGCTGGGGCAGGCGACTGCCGAAGAGCGCAGCTTGGTGGAGCGTATGCTTATTCAACACCCAGAAGCGCAAGCGGAAATGGCGGCTATCGAGCGGGCCCTGGAGAGCTATGCGCAGGCATTAAGCACTGCTCCCCCCTCCTGGATGAAAGGCCGCATCCTTGACCAGATCGCGCAGCAGTCCGCCCCTCTTGCTCCCATGAGCGCGCCAGCTCTCACCAGCTATTCGCCAGTGATGCTGCGCACTTTCCAATTGGCAGCTTTGGCACTTTTATTAGCAGGCGTATTTTTCTGGAATCAAAACCGACAATTGCGTACCGACAACACTAGCCAGCAAGCTCAACTGGCGGATTGTAGCCGACGCTCCGAGAACCAGGATCGTCTCTTCGCCATGCTCCAGGATACCGCCACCAGAATTGTTACCTTGAAAAGTACTAGCCAGGATGCCAGTGCGATGGTGTACAATAATCCCAATTTGGGCGAGACGCTGTTGAACACGGCCAGTATCAAGGCACCGAATCATCCGAAAGTCTATTTCCAGTTTTGGGCCATTGTGAATAACAAGCCCGTCAATATGGGCATGGTACAAATGAATCCTACTGGTGGCTGGCAAAAATTGCCCTACATGGAAAATGCCGTAGCTTTTGCCATTTCTGCCGAAGATAAGCCTGAAGGCAATCCTACCCCGACAACGGTGGTAATGTCTGGCAAGTTAAATAGCTGATTTTTTCTGCTTTACAATTTTAATTCCAGCGAACCGGATGGCCTATTGTGCCGCCCGGTTCGCTTTTTTATCTGCCAATGCTGGGCTTTGGTCGTTAATTGTGGGATCGTCGCTGCATGGCCCACTCTTTTGTACCTTCATCGCTGGGTTCGTAGCATAAGTCCGGCACAAATTGGTTTGAATGAAAAAAGCCAGTCACACCTTGACCAACAGAAATTTTGCTCCCTTCGATCTTTACCACCGCTCAACTTTGACTATGAAAACCTTGTTCTCGCTGTACGATCTGCTGCAGCAGGAAAAATATCTAACCAAGATCATGAATCAAGAAGAAAGACAACTTAAAGTCAACGAAATCATCGAAAGCCACGTCGGATTTTCGTTGGGTGCCGCTCTCATTCCGTTTCCCGGCGTGGATTTGCTGGCCGTCAGTGGCGTCCAGCTCAATATGTTGCGTTCCATTGCCAAAGTCTACGGCGTGAGCTTTATGGATGCCTTAGGCAAAAACATCATTTCTGCGGTGGTCAGTGGCGGCGCGGCGCGGCTGGGAGCCAGCCTCATCAAGATCATTCCCGGTATCGGGACGGTCATCGGCGAATTGAGTATGCCTGTATTGTCTGGCGCATCCACCTACGCGCTGGGCAAGGTAGTCAGCAGCCACTTTCAGCGCGGCGGCACCCTGGACGATCTCGACCTCAAAGCAGCCCGTAGCGGCTACAAAACCGAGATGGAAAGTGGTAAAAAAGTAGCCGAAACCCTGCATACTACCACCAGTACCGATGGTCCGTTGGACAAGCTGCGCAAAATGGCGGAACTACACCAGGCGGGCATTATCAGCGACGAGGAATTTCAACGTCTGAAAGATAAATTGTTGACGCAGGTCTAAGTACATTGTAATCTAAGTTTATTTGAGTATTGGAAGATTCGAGTATTCGATCAATTACCTGATTATTAAGTGTTTTAATCAAATACTCAAATACTCGCATCCTCCATAAATTTAGTTTATAATGTACTAATATACTAAGACTTTTCTACGTAGTCATAGTCCCACTTGAAGTGGGACTATGACTTTGTTTATTGCCTATTTGCCTTTTGGAAATTTCTACTACCCGCGCGCTCCAGGCTTTCCAGATCATGCGCTTTGGCTCCGTGCTGCTCACCAGCATCCTGCTCGCTAAAAGCGGCCTCTCTACCGCCGATATTGGCAGTTACGAGCTGCTGTTGTATTTGGGCAGCATCGTGGCATTCTTTTGGGTGAACGGCCTGTTGCAGGGAATGTCGCCGGTATTTGCCCGCCTGGATGGCACAGCGCGTAAGCATTTCATTTTCAACGTTTTCCTGGTTTTTTGCAGCATTTCTCTGGCACTGTTTATCCTGCTTTTTTTCGGTGAAAAGTGGGTAGCACCGCTGTTGACTGGTCAGGCTGGCGTACCCTGCTACCGCCTGTTTTGTCTGTATTTATTGTTCCAACTGCCCACCTTTCCGGTAGAGTATATTTACTTGCTGCATGAACGGCCCCGTCATATTGTTGGTTGGGGCGTTGTATCTTTTGGACTGTATATCTTGGCGTTGTTCGTGCCGGTGCAGTTGGGCTACGGTCTAAGTGGCGGCTTCACCGCGTTGGCGGGTTTGAGCATTTTGAAATGGCTGTGGACGGCCAGGGTGGTGCTGCGCTACGGGCGGGTGGGATTGCGCACCGACTTGTGGCAGCAATATTTCCGTTTCTCCTGGCCCTTGATCCTGAATGTGTTAGTAGGAAATTTTGTCTTACTCTTCGATAATTGGCTAGTGAGCTGGTACTATCAGGACGAAGCCGTATTCGCTATTTTTCGCTACGGCTCGCGGGAACTGCCGCTGGCTACCGCCTTAGCCACTGCGCTCGGCATGGCAATGATTCCCCGGCTGGCCGCTGCTCCGGCACAAGGTTTGGCTGAACTAAAAAGCAAATCGCTGCGGCTCATGCACCTGTTGTTTCCCGTTACTATTATCCTCCTGTTCCTCGCTAAACCGCTGTTTCCGCTTATTTTCAATTCCGATTTTGCCGCTAGTGCAGCCCTGTTCAATATCTATCTGCTGCTCACCGCCAGCCGGGTGCTCCTCCCCAACGCTATTGTGCTGGCGCGAGGGCAACCAAGTGTCATCTTTAAAGTCGGATTAGTAGAATTAGTAGTAAAAATCGGGTTGGGCTTTTGGCTGATCGCCTGGTTTGGGCTGCCCGGACTAGCGTGGTCGGTGGTGCTGGCTTTTTGGGTAGAAAAACTGGGTTTGATCTGGTTTTTGGAGAAAAAATGTGATGTTCGCACTGTGGATTGGTTGGATATACGGTGGTATAGCGGGTATTTGGTGGCGTTGATGGCGGCCTGGGGAGTAGAATGTTTAGTATTTTAAATTAAAATTCACGGGAACGGGTTCAAAATAAAGATTTACGGTGCGCTGCACCTCCAAATCAACTTTGTCCATTCTGATCTACCAATATTTCGCCGCACTGCGGCTACTGGAACAAGGACGTTGGTGATATTTTTTTTGGTGTCGTTCCTAAAAGCCAAGCACTAACTTATATTTACCAGTTACAAAAAATTATTTTAAAATAACTTATTGATAGTCAATAACTAACGAGGCATTTGCTAAAAAAGATGCTTCCTCAGCTATTACAAGTTGCCAAGCGTCTATATAGCACATATATTTGTGCTATAATTATCGGCATTTTAATACGTCTGTTAAGTTTTACTCTTAATCTTTTTCTACTCTATTTTCGGCCCAATTATTGCTTATAATCTGCCGTTTCGGCGTATTATCGGTTGTATGCTTTTGCAGATGGCCGATAGATCGTATAGTTTCCCATTTCGTTGAAGAAAAGTTATTCCTTTAAAGGCTCACAGCTTAGTCTGCGTCGGTATCTGTATGCCCGCTTAGCTGTTGGTACTATACTTATACGTTCATCAAATGCACCTTTAAAATGAAACATTCGACCAGAATCTTTACCATTTTCTTCGCGGCTCTGCTAGGTACGTCATTTGTACAAGCGCAGATTTTTGAAAACACTTATGTCTGGCACAATCAGAGCCACGCTGCCTGGAAGGTCCAGCCCAATTCTCCCCAGGGTTATGTTATTGCCGGCGATAAATACTTTGCTTCGCCCAATACCTCTATCTATATGACGGGCTTTGATGAATTCGGCCAGGCACAGTGGACACAGACGTACGCCAGCGGCTTTACCAGCCTGCAGCCTTTCTGGAAGAGCTTTACCGTCAGTTCCAGCCCAATCAAATACTTTGTCGTGTCGGCTGGCGAGCAGGGTGGCCACAAGGCTTACGCGCTGTTGACCAATGCGATCGGCCAGAAATACTGGGATCGTGCTTCGGTACTGCCAATGGGTATTACTTTCGGAGGCGTTACGGAGGCCAGCAACGGCGGCTGGGTAGCCTCCGGATCGACCAGCAACGGCAATTTTGCTGCGGTGAAATTCGACGCTTATGGAGTGATCGAATGGTCGTATGAATATCCGGTTTCCGGCTTTGCCTGGACTATTTCGCAGACGGTTGGTGGCGTTGGCTACGTCCTGGCAGGCGATCACCGGGTGGTTAGAATTGACTATCTGGGCAATTACCAGGGCAGCACCACAATTAATCTGGGCAATGCACCCGCTCCTGACGGGTCGGCATATAGCTACAGTGAATTTGAGGAAATCACACCTTTGACTGACGGTCAGGGCTTTATTGTCACGGGTTCGACTTTTTCCAACTCATTCTCCGGGGTCTATACAGCGCGTTTGGCTTATAGCGGTGCCGTCGCCTGGGTCAAAATCAATGACCAGGTCAACACTTCGGCCACTGGTACGCCGGTTGCCTGGATTAACAACGCTATTATCAATGCTGGGACGGAAATCGTTACTTCCTGGCGGCGGGGCCCTATTTCGACTGGCGGTGCCATGTACTACCAGCGGATGAATTTTGCGGGTGCCAATATTGGTACTATTCGCAGTTTAAATAATAACATTGGCCTGCGCGAAGGGTTTATGATCAATCCACACGGCAAATTTATCGTCGGCGGTACGCGCATTGACCTGAGTTCTGCTTATTCTTATACCAATCCGGTGTTGCCGCTCACTGGCGGGGACGAATCCGAGGCTCGTACCGAGCCATTTGCGGAGGCCAATCCGTTGACGGCAGTCCAGACGAACACCAGCAATGCTCACCCGATATTTGATTATCCGACCAGCCGGGTGTTTGCTTCCGAACTGCGGGTGTTCCCGAATCCTGCCACCGGCATTATCAATGTGGGCGGCAAACTGGAGCCAGGTGCCTTGTTGCGCGTCGTCAGTCTGACGGGCGCAGTGGTGCTGGAACGCGAGATTCAGCCCAACGAAACGATGCTGCAACTTGATCTGACGGCAGCGGGTAAGGGTATGTATGGAGTGGAAATGGTGGGCCAGTCGGGCGTAACTACGCGGAAAGTGGTGGTGGAATAGGTTTAAAAAAAAGTTAGGAAGGGGTTTAGAAAACAGGTTTAGTGGTTTATTCAAGTACAATTTCATTGGTTATCAATGTTTTGCATTTGAACAAAATCATCCAACCTGTTTTCTAAACCCTTTTTCTATTGCCACGTAGGAATCAAGCCGCGCAAACCCATGTCCACGATTTTTTCCGCCGGAGTAACACCGTCGCCATAAAAGTCGAGTTGGCCGTTGCCATTATCATCCACCCACTCGAAACTTTGATTGATAGAAAAGGAGAGTTTGACCGTTATGTCGCTGGTTTCATTGCCAGTAACCACGAGCGGCGTAGCGAATTTTCCAGTTACCACACAAGAGCCAGCGGGGATCGGGCTAGTGGCGAAGAGTGGATTTACTACGGTGGTCGCGCCCGCCGGAGCTTCGCCGGAGTATAGTTGATTATAGGTATTATATGGGGCCGTCAAATTGGTTTCAAAAGCCCAAAAGCCCTGCTTTTTATCGTCGTTCACGCTCAGCGTTTTCTCGCGCGGTTGCACCGTCGTGATGTAGGTATTAAAACCTAAAAAGGACGACACGGTGCCTTTTTGCTGATTCAATTCGCCCAAAATTGGCAGATTTTTGAGGTTGAATTGTACATCGTAAGTTTGGTAAGCCACACTGACGCGCACCCATTCATACGTACCGGGTGGTACGTCTTTCAGATTGATTTTCAAGAAGTTATCGCCCGACGCAGCCAGGATGGCCTGATCAAAATCAATGGCATTGTCGCCACCTTTGGTCGTTTCCGGGGCTTTGTAGAGTACCGCTCCAGCACCCAAAGCTGTGAATGCAGTAGGTGCCAGTTCGAGGTAGTGAATGCTCATTTTCCGAAATTCCGGCGTTTGCGCAGCGTGCCCAGCAGGCAAAGGTGCAGGTAGACCAATATTGTTCAAACGCGGTTGCTGGGCGTCGAATTTGAATTGAAATTGCAGATTCTGCGTGCTCGTTGAATCAGATTCTTTTTTGCAGGCGGTGAACAGCAAGCTGGCTGCCACCAATAAGAGATAGTGTCGTTGCATGGTCGAATAGTTTTGGGGGAAAACGCCAACAAACCTTCGGAAGTGCAAACGGGACGTTAAAGGATCAAGCTACCGCTTCCGATTTTCCTTAATCGGATTGGTGAGCCCTAAGGCAGGTTGGCCATCCGGCACGTCGCTGGGAACATTGGCCGGGTCGGGCAATGAATCGCGGGACGGCACCGGAGCAGTTTTACGGACTACCGGACGATTGGCCAGGAATTTCTCAATGAGATTGGCCTTGGCCATGCGATCCTCTATCGGCTTGCGGGCAGTAGAAATGGTGTCGTGGAGATATTTTTCGATCATCAGGCTGGCAATGGGCGCGGCATACAGGGCACCCCAGGTAGCGTTTTCGACGTACACAGCGATGGCAATGGTCGGGTTGTCCTTGGGCGCAAACGCAAAAAACACTGAGTGATCTTCGCCATGCGGATTCTGGCTGGTGCCCGTCTTGCCACAGATTTGAATATCGGGCAATCTCGCAATGCGCGCCGTCCCGCGATTGACGCATTCCGCCATGCCCTCAGTCACCAGGTCGAAATAATGCTGATTGACGCTGACGTGGTTCTTTTTGAAATAAATCGCTGGAATAGATGGGCCATCCCGAAATTCCTTGGCTAAATGTGGAGCATACCAGTAGCCTTTATTGGCGATGCAGGCCGCCAGATTAGCCATTTGCAGGGTGGTCAATTGCAATTCTCCCTGCCCGATGCCACAGGACATGATCGTCGGCGAATGCCAGCCACCCAGGTTCTTCGGGTACAATTTGTTATAGTATGCCGAGGTTGGATAGCCGCCGGGACTTTCGTTGGGATAATCAATGCCCAACTGCGTCCCAAACCCAAACTGGTGTAGATAAACATTAAAACTATCCAGCCCCTGCTGCGGATTGGAGAAGCCGAAACGATCAACGACGTCGCGGTATTTACTCATAAAATAAGTGTTGCAGGAATACGCAATGGCATCTACCACGCCATTCAGGTGGCCACGGTGGTGACATTTATAGAGTCGGCCAGCGTAAAAATAGCCGCCATAGCAATTGAAATCGGAATTTTCTCCGATAATCCCTTCCTGCAAACCTGCCAATGATACCGCTGTTTTAAAAATAGACCCCGGCGGGTACTTGGCCATCACCGTCCGGTCGAAGAAAGGTTTCAACGGGTCGGTCAGCAGACGACTGAACACCTGCCCGCGTTCCTGGGTCATGGTGAGCAGATTGGGATCGTAGGTGGGACCGCTGATCATGCAGAGTATCTGGCCAGTCTTTGGCTCGATGGCCACAATACTGCCGGTTTTGTTCTGCATCAAATACTCGCCATAGACCTGCAAATTAATATCTATCGAAGAAATAAGATCGTTACCGGCCACAGCTGCCGTATCAAATTTTCCTTCTTCGTATTTACCGACGGTGCGGCCCAGGTTGTCTTTGAGCAGCGAAGTCGTGCCTTTAGTGCCGCGCAAATAGGTTTCATATTGCGATTCCAGTCCGGCTGCGCCAATATAGTCCCCGGATTGGTACACGCCTTTCGAGCGTTCTATGTCGCGCGGGTCCACCTCATTGATGTAGCCCAGCACGTGCGCCCCGGCGTGGTACGGGTAGCCGCGAATGTTCCGCACCTGCACAAAGAAACCCGGAAATTCGTAGAGGCTTTCCTGCAAACGGGCATAAGTCTCAATGGAAAGTTTTTTCAAAAAAACAAAGGGTACCGAGCGGGAAAACTTGCCGCTGCGCCAGTCTTTGGTGATATTTTGTTGAAAGATTTCCGGCGTAATGCCCAATAAATCACAGAATTTCGGCACGTTCATCTGCTCGAAATCCACCTGGCTGTAGGTCACCATCAGGTCGTACATCGCCTCGTTGTTCACGATGAGTTTGCCATTTCGGTCAAACACCAGCCCGCGCGGGGGATACACGGTTAGTTTTTCAATGGTAGTCGCGTCGGCCCTGCGTCGAAACGAGTCGTCGAACAATTGTAATTGTGCGGCTTTTAGCGCCAGTGCCAGGGCGCAGCCCACTATCACCCACTGTATATTTCGTTGCCGTTCGCGCGAGATGACCATGTCTTAAGTATGAATTATGAAGTATAAACGATGAACTATAAACGGTAATCTTTCATACTTCATCGTTTATAGTTCATACTTAATTTTTATCGCTTCGGATTGAACAGGAAACCATAGAACACTACAAAGATCATCGTTAGTGCCCAGGAAGCGATGGTTTTTAACGCAATGTCGCTGAAATAATAAAAGGAGAAATAGTCCACCGAAAAATACCAGAAAATATGGATAAAGAAAAACAAAGATGCCGCCTGCGCAAAAACGGACCAGCCGAAATAGTAGGGAGTGAAGACTGGTTCTTTGCCCGAAAAGCCGCCTTTTGGCTCGAATACTTTGAAAACGATGCTCCGGGCGAAACCGGAAAAAGCGGCCGCGCTGGCGTGTAGCCCGTAAGATACGTAAAAGTAATCCACCGTCATCCCCACCGTGAAGCCCAGCAACACCAGATAAGGCACGCCCAGCCGAACCGGCAACAGCAGCACAAACAATGGATACAGCAGCACATTGAAATACGCCCCGGCATTCACGGAGACCTGTTTCAAAAACAGCACCTGCACCGCTACCAGCAGCAGAAACCGCCAGAGATTGGAAAAGAGGTTACTGTTCATCGTGAATCGAACGTTGCAAGCTGTCGAGTTGGGGAGCGAAGAGGTTTTTCACTACATACACTTCTTGCACCGTGGACATTTCCTGGTTCAAGCGCACCTGCATAGTCAGAAAATAGGGATTTTCCGGGTCTTGCTGCGGCTTTTGAGCCACCATACCGATCAGGTGCCGGGGGGGAAACATCTGCGAAAAACCGCTGGTCATTATGCTGTCGCCCACCTGGATTTTGTCAAAGTGCTTGGGAATGAATTTCAGGGTCATGACATCGGGATCGCCACCTTCCCAGACCAATGATCCAAAAGCGCGTTCTTTTTTCAAGGCCGCTGATATTTTGGTTTGCCGATGCAGCACGGACATAACGAGGGCGAAGTGGGTGTTTACTTGCCGCACAATGCCGACGATGCCGCTTCGCGTCACCACTGCCATATCGGATTGTATGCCGTCGCTGCTCCCGCGATTGAGCATGAGCCAGTTATTGGCCCCGTTGATGGCGTTGCTGATTACGGTGGCGGTGATATAGACATATTCGGGGCGAGTGACCCGGTGGCGCACCGAGTCGTTGCGGAACAGCGAATCAAAACGAACGGCAAAAAAAGTATCGCGGTGTTCCACCTGCACCGACTGACGATTAGCCAATTCCTCCTGCAACTCTTTGTTCTCTTGCGACAGACTGTCTATTTGTGCATCCAGGCTCCAATAATCCAGCAGGTGCTGGCGACGCTCGAGCATATTGCCCGCCAACTGGCCAAAAGAATGTACATAGATGGCCCTTTGACGAGTATTAGCATTGGCCTGTACAATTACGTAAAAGCAGAAAGCCTCCACTAACACCAGCGTCACGAAGCCACCATTCCGAATAAATAGTTGGAGGAGGGAACCCATGGTTTTTAGTTATGAGTTATGAGTTATAAGTTATAAAACTATGAAGTATGAACTATGAAATATAAACCACAGAACACCGTATGTCGGCCCCATTTCATAAGTCACAGTTATAGTTCATAGTTTATAGTTCATACTTCATAGCTAATTAAACGCTTTTCCGGTCAATCAAAAAAGTAAACTTATCGGAGTTGCGCAGGGCCAGGCCGGTACCACGCACCACCGCGCGAAGTGGATCGTCGGCGATATGTACGGTAAGTTTGGTTTTAGCCTCCAGGCGTTTATCCAGACCGCGCAGCAATGCACCGCCACCAGTCAAATAAAGACCCGTTTGATAAATATCGGCTGCCAATTCCGGAGGCGTCAATTCGAGGGCTTTCAGTACGGCATCCTCGATTTTACTGATGCTTTTATCGAGGGCGTAAGCGACTTCCTGATAGTTAATTTTGATTTGTTTTGGAATACCCGTCATCAAGTCACGGCCATTTACGGCGTAATCGGGGGGTGGATTTTCCAGTTCATGCAAAGCCGAGCCCACGTGAATCTTGATCTGTTCCGCCGTGCGTTCTCCGATCAGGATGTTGTGCTCGCGCTTCATGTAACCCATGATGTCATTGGTCAGTTCGTCGCCAGCAATACGGATAGACTGGTCGCAAACAATACCCGCCAGGGCAATCACCGCGATTTCCGTCGTACCACCACCAATGTCGATCACCATGTTCCCAATCGGCTCTTCGATATTCAGGCCAATCCCCAACGCAGCGGCCATCGGCTCGTGAATCAGGTAAGTCTCCTTGCTGTCTACGTGGTCAGCAGAGTCAAACACCGCCCGTTTTTCCACCTCGGT
Organism: Saprospiraceae bacterium; assembly: GCA_965249785.1. Taxonomy (GTDB): domain Bacteria; phylum Bacteroidota; class Bacteroidia; order Chitinophagales; family Saprospiraceae; genus M3007. The sequence goes on from CBDFMU010000027.1 coordinate 157,108, forward strand.
AATACCGCTGGGAATACAAATCACCATTTTCAGGTGACTGAACAGGTTGCTTTTTTTACCCACCATGCGAATCATACTCTCGATCATCGCCTCGGCAGCCTGGAAATCGGCGATCACCCCATCTTTCAACGGGCGGATCGTCTTGATATTTTCGTGCGTCTTTTCGTGCATCTGCATCGCGCGGTGGCCCACGGCGATAGTATTCCCGGTCCTTCGGTCCACGGCAATGATAGAAGGCTCATCCACGATCACCTGATCGTCTACCATGATAAGGGTATTGGCGGTACCCAGGTCAATGGCCAATTCCTGCTTAAAAAACTTAAAAAAGTTCAACTGTATCGATATATTTGGAAGTGAGTGCGAATAAGGAGGGTTTTTCGATTAAAGCGCGCAAAACTACACAGGATTGCGGGTAATTCTGCTGTAAAAAATGCTTACTTTTTATAAAAAAAAGCATGCTTGACTAAAATAACCATATCCGGGTAGGGTTTTAGTTAACAAAATCGCTACAAACTAACCGACGATGACGGTCCAGAGATCTTCCGGTTGCCAGTAACGTTGCGCGAGGTGTTGTAATTGCGCGGGCGTGATTTCCCGAATGGCCTGCACCGTCTCCTCAAAACTCTCCCACGGCAGGTTTTCCACCAGAATATTGCGCACCAGTTCGGAAGCATTCAGCGGACCGTCGAGACCATTGAGCAGCATACCGAGCAGATAATTGCGCACCATGCCAAGTTCCTGATCGTCAACGAGTTCCTCGCGCAGTTTTTTCAATTCGGCCATAATCTGGCGCAGCGTAGCCGTGGCTTTGTCGCTGTTTACCTCGGTCGCGATGTAGAAGCAACCATCGTGCAGCATCGCGTCCAGCGTGGAGTAAATATTATAGGTATAACCTTTTTTCTCGCGAATGTTGGTCATCAGCCGCGAACCAAAATAGCCTCCCAAAATGGTGTTCAGTACAAACATCCCGTTAAAATCCGGGTGCTGGCGCGGAAACATCCGACGACCCACGCGAATAGCCGTTTGCAAGGAATTTGCTTGCGCGATCTTCACCTTTTTCGGCGGCAAAGGATTCACAACCGACTGAAAATCAGGCTTTAAACCCACGCGTTTATTTTGACCCAAATGATCGTTGAGCAATTTCAACATCTCGTCATCAATGCGTCCGCTGGCAAATAACTGGCAATTGGCGGGGGTATACCACGATTCATAATACTGCCAAAGATCGGCAACTTGCAGGGCCGGATAATCGGCGGCCACTGAATTATAACCGTAAGGATGATCGGCTCCAAAAATCAGTTCCGTGATCTGGCGGTAAGCGACGGTTTCCGCTTTTTCCAGTTCCACCTGCAATTCCTGCAAATTGGTGCGCCGGAAAGTCTCCAGTTCCCCGTCCGGAAACACCGGCTCCTGCAACACCTCGGCAAAAACGGGCAGCAATTCGGCGGCGTATTTTTTTAAAGACAGTAGCACGATATTGGCCGTATCCAGGCTGGTCGGCGTGGCCAACGTACCGCCATAAAAGTCGAATATCTCCGAAATTTCGGCCCCCGTGCGGCTCTGGGTGCCCTCCCGCAACAGCCGGGTGGTAGCGCGCGAGGCCAGCCGTTTGATTTCTTCGGGACGTCCGGCGTGGTAGACGGCTTCTATTTTGACGATCTCGATGCCCGGCGAATCCAGCACGTACACGGGAATGCCATTGTCCAAATGGATGATCCGGGGGCGCGGCAACTGAAGGTTGCGGATGTCGTAAATGGGCGGGGCGGCGGTACGGTTGAGCATTTTTTGTGTGTTTTTCCCCCTTTGGCCAAAAGGGGGACAAAGGTAGAATTTTCTGCTCTTTTCCACAGAATGTTAGTTTTTTCAGGGGATTGCGAGTGTTGGAGGTGCTACATTTGCCGCCGCGAGAAATTGAAGGGGCAAATTTGCGAGTAAGCCCCCCTCCTACTCCCCCCTTAATGGGGGAGGGTCGATTGAGCGGGATTTGATATTTGTAGTTTTTGCTTTTTGCTCTTTGCATATTGCTTTTTGCCTCTTGCCCTTTGCCTTTTTTGCTTGTTGCCTTAATTTGCCTTTTCCAACAACACCAACTTATCCGTCCGCTATGAAATTCAGCGTCTCTTCTACCGAATTATTGAAACAATTGCAGATCGCTTCCGGGGCCATTGGTTCCAATCCCGTGCTGCCTATTTTGGAAGATTTTCTGTTCAAAATCGAAAATAAGAAACTGACCATTGCGGCGACGGACCTGGAAACGAGCATTGCCACGACCATCGAAGTATTGGCCGACGACGATTTTTCGGTGGCTATTCCCGCCAAAATCCTGCTTGATACGCTGAAAGCCTTGCCGCAACAACCCGTAACTTTCACGGTGAACGAGGAAAATTTCGGCATTGAAATCACGTCTTCCTACGGAAAATACAAACTGGCAGGCGAAAACGGCGCGGATTTCCCCAACATCCCGGAAGCGGATACGGTGGAAACCATAAAACTGAACAGCCAGTATTTGCTGGAAGCCATCAATAAAACGGTGTTTGCTACTTCCGGCGACGAACTGCGTCCGGCGATGACGGGCGTGTATTTCCAATTGGAACAAAATAAACTGGTTTGTGTCGCCACGGATGCCCACAAATTGGTCAAATACACCACCCACCAAGTAGCAGGCGATGTGACGACAACCTTTATCGTTCCGAAAAAAGCATTAAATCTGCTCAAAAATGCTTTGCCAGTAGGCGATTCGGTGACTATTTCTTTCAATAAAGCCAACGCGTTTTTCTCCTTTGGCAGCATGAATCTGGTTTGCCGCCTGATCGACGCCCGCTACCCGGACTACAACGCCGTCATTCCGGTGGACAATCCGAACAACATGACCGTGAGTCGCGCCGATTTCCAGAATTCGCTGAAACGGATCGCCATTTATGCCAACAAAACCACCAACCAAGTGGTACTCGACGTGACCGACCAGAGCCTCACGGTGAGCGCACAAGACCTCGATTTCAGCAATGAAGCCACTGAGCAAATGACCTGCGTTTATGAGGGCAGCCCGATGCGTATTGCATTCAATGCCAAGTTTTTAGTAGAAATGCTGGGTGTGCTGGACGGCGATGAAATCAAAATGGAACTTTCCACGCCAAGCCGCGCGGGTATCCTCACGCCCGTGGATGCGGAACCGAATATTAATCGGGATATTTTGATGCTGGTGATGCCGGTGATGTTGAATAATTAGAGGACTATATTTCCGGGGTGAGCGGTTGCTTTCTGGACCCCCTACCCCTACAGGGGAGTACATCTCGGGATAAAGCATAATTTACAAGCCTACATAACCCGAATGTACTCCCCTTTAGGGGTCGGGGTAATCGCCATCAAAATCAAGCCGAATATTAACCGCGATATTTTGATGCTGGTGATGCCGGTGATGTTGAATAATTAGAGGACTATATTTCCGGGGTGAGCGGTTGCTTTCTGGACCCCCGACCCCTAAAGGCAGGGTTGATTGATTCTAGGGCATAGCGATTTTTGGCAATAAATGTTGAATATGAAGTACAATTTAGGAGAATTTATATCCATGCTAGACGACCCTCGACGGGGTCAGGGACAACGTCATAGTCTTTATAATGTGCTGTCGATCGTCATTATGGCCATCATAAGTGGTCATCAGGGTTTTCGTGGGTTTGAACGTTTTGCCAATGCCAATGCTTTGGAACTGACCCAGGCGTTGAACTTACAGCATGGCGTACCGACTTACCAGACCTTCTACACGATTCTGACGAGGTTGGGGTCTCAGCTGTCTGGTAATAAGTTTATTGATTGGGCACGGGCCTACCATGCGGAGTGGTCGGATGAATTTATATCGCTAGACGGTAAAGCAGTCAAATCGACCGTAAATGGCGGCAACACGGGGTTGCAGAACTTCTCGGCGGCGGTGAGTGCCTTTGGTCAACAAAGCGGTCTGGTCTATGGCACACAGCCTTTTGAAAACCGGGGATCGGGCGGGGAAGTGGAGGCTCTGCGCAAACTGGTGCAGGAATTAGGGTTGCAGGATAGAGTGTTTACCATGGATGCTGCGCACACCAAAAAAAAACTTTTGACCTGATGTTATCAATCGGCTGCCACTTTCTATCACAGGTCAAGCGAAACTGTCCAGTGCTGTGGCAGGCCATAGCCGAGCACACGCGGGTGGCAACACCGATATCCACGCATGAATACGACCAAAAAGGACATGGTCGTCATGTGTACAGGCAGGTCGAACTGTATGGTCCGATGGCGGAGCAGCCATCTGGCTGGAATGGCATCCAACGAGTGGTCAAGGTTCGCCGATGGGGCACCAGACAAGGTACTCCCTTTGACGAAACGGCCTTTTATGTCCTGAGCAAGCCTATGGATGCGGCTGATCGGGTGGCAAAGGCCATCCAGTCCCATTGGACCATTGAGAACAACCTACACTGGGCCAAGGACGTAAACATGAAAGAGGATGCCACCACATTGCGTAAACATAGTCAAGTCTCCCTGTTGATACAATTAAATAATGTTATAGTCAACACATTGACTATCAATGGATATAAGGTGATAAAAAACACTTTCGCTAAATTCGCCAATAAAGTCAATGAACTCGCTAAGCTCTTCCAAAACCAAGGCAATACCTAGAATCAATCAACCCTGCCCTAAAGGGGAGTACATCTCGGTTTATATAGGATTGTAAATCATGCTTTATCCAAAGATGTACCCCCCTTTAGGGGTCGGGGGTAATCGCACCATCAAGCATTTGCAGCTTCCGCTCCTCCAACGCAACCCTTATACGACCCAAAACGCTCGAAAAATCATCCAAAACCTCGTCATTTGTAAATCGCAATTCCAAAATCCCTACTGCTTCGAGGTCTGCTGATCTGTTCCTATCATATTCTTTTTGCGCTTCCAGGCTATGATAACCGCCATCCAATTCTATGGATAATTTGCAGGCATGGCAATAAAAATCAAGGATATAACTACCGATCGGATGCTGGCGACGAAATTTAAAGCCCCCTAATTGCTTACGCTGTAAAGACTCCCATAATATAGCCTCTGTCTGCGTCGATTGATCTCTGTTCAGCCGGGCATATTGAAACAATTTCGGGTCCGCGTTCAAATGCATACCAGGTTTATCAGAGGAAGATTTTTGCATAGCGCAGGACTTTCGGGTGATGATTTCTATCGCCCAACATAATTATGCGGCGTCAGCCCCTTCAATTCCTCCTTCACCTCCTCGCTCACCTCCAGCCCATCAATAAACCCGTGCAAATCCTCGCGGGTAATGCCGCCCCTACCCCGCGTAAGGGCTTTTAAGGCCTCGTAAGGCTGCGGATAACCTTCGCGGCGCAAAATGACCTGAATACCTTCGGCAATGACCATCTGATTGTCTTCGAGGTCATCGTAGAGTTGGCCTTCGTTCAGGAGGAGTTTGCCTAGGCCTTTTTCGATGGATTGCAGGGCGATCAGGGTGTGGCCGAGGGGAACGCCGAGATTGCGCAGCACGGTGGAATCTGTCAAGTCGCGTTGGAGGCGGCTGATGGGGAGTTTTTCGGCGAAATGCTGGAATAAAGCATTCGCCAGGCCGAGATTACCTTCTGCATTTTCAAAATCAATGGGATTCACCTTGTGCGGCATGGCGGAAGAACCGACCTCGCCTGCCACCATTTTCTGGCGGAAATATTCCATCGAAATGTAGGTCCACGCGTCGCGGCAAAAGTCGATCAAGATGGTATTGATGCGGCTCAGGGCATGGCATTGCGCCGCCAGACAATCATAATGTTCGATCTGCGTGGTGTGCTGCGAACGCTCCAAACCGAGAAATTCCCGGACAAAATCGTTGGCGAATTCATGCCAGTCGTAATCGGGATAGGCGGCGAAGTGAGCGTTTAGATTGCCCGTGGCCCCGCCGAATTTGGCACGATGCGGGATTTCCTGCAAGAGTTCCACCTGTACTCTTAACCGCTCCACAAAAACGGCGAATTCTTTACCTAATAGCGTTGGAGAAGCCGGTTGGCCGTGGGTACGAGCGAGCATGGGAACATGCGCCCAGTCCTGCGCCCGCTGTTCGAGTTGGTCGCGCACGCGTTCCAGTTGCGGCAGATAAACGCGTTCGAGGGCGTGTTTGAAAAGGAGCGGAGTTGCCGTGTTATTAATGTCCTGGGAAGTGAGGCCGAAGTGGACGAATTCACGCCATTTTCCCAAACCTAAGTCGTCAAAACGTTCTTTCAAAAAATACTCCACGGCCTTTACATCGTGGTTGGTGGTGCGTTCAAGCGATTTCACGCGTTCCGCGTCGGCCATGCCAAAGCCCTCGAAGATAGCATTCAGGTCATCAATCCTATCTTCCTCAAAGCCAGCCAATTGCGGTAAACCATATTGGCATAAAGCAATGAAATACTGGATTTCAACAAAAACCCGATAGCGAATCAAGGCATACTCGCTGCAATACTCGGCCAGGGCTTTGGTTTTGTCGGCGTAGCGTCCGTCGATGGGAGAAATGGCAAGCAGCATAGCAGAAGAGAGGAATTAGGAAAAAGGAGTCAGGAGACAGATCGCAAAAGGCGATTGCTCCGGCAAGTATAGCGCGACTTCTTTGACCGGTGCTAAGTTGAGCCGTTGTTTTTTCAAATCGGCCGGTCTGCTCCTGCATTTTGGCGAACACAGCGGATGCAACGGATACGCTTTATTTTGTCATTTTGACGAAAACCGTCCACGACGCGGACAGGTCCCGGCAGGGTGACAAAAGGGATGCACCCAAGCGAATCAAATGATTCACGGTCAGGCTATTACGAAATTATTGTCGAAAAAATAGGGGCTATCCAGCGCGTTCAGTGTCCACTGCGCAGCACACCGGCGATGGACTTACAAATACCATCGAAGGTATTCGGCTTGGTGATAAAGTAGGCAGCCCCCAGACTTTTTGCCTCGTCTATATCGGTTTGCTGCTTGGAAGTAGTGTAAATGATGACTGGAATGTGGAGCAGATTCCGGTTTTTCTTGATCTCGGACAGGCATTGTTGGCCGTTCAGACGCGGCATATTCAGGTCCAGAAAAATGAAATCAGGCAGGTGTGTATCCTGTATTCGCAACATTCCTAGTGCTTCAGCACCATCTTGCGCAGCAATACATTCCGCCGAGTCATCTACTACGTGGAGAGCTTCGCAAAACATATCCCGATCATCGGCATCATCATCAATGAGCATAATGACTTTTGCTTTTTCCGAAAGGTAGCCCATAAGAGAGGATTGAAAAGCAATGGTTTACAAAACTGTAAAGAGACAGCGAAGAAAGGCAGGCTTCCAATGGACAAATGTACGAATTGCTCCAGCGTCAAATAGGAACTGCCACAATATTGCACAAATATAACAATTCGCGCTATATACTGCCTGCTGAGTGCCTAACGTTTCCAATTTTCGCTTAATACGTAGGTAATAAATTTACAGATTTCATCAAAATGGAAAGGCTTGCTGATGAAGTAATCGGCACCCAAATTTTTTGTCTCTTCCATATCCTTCGGGTGCTTGGAAGTGGTGTAAATGATCACCGGAATTTTTTGCAGATATTCGTCTTGCTTGATCTTGGCCAGGCATTGCTTGCCATCCATGCGGGGCATATTGAGATCTAAAAAAATAAAATCAGGGAGGTGGTCTGGCTGCATACGCAACAAATCCAGTGCCTTTTTGCCATCTTCCGCCACGAGGCAATTGGCGTGGTCGTCCACTAATTGCAAAGCCTCGCGGAACATCTCTCGATCATCGTCGTCGTCGTCTACGATTAAGACGGTTTTTACTTTTTTGTCAGTATCTTTCATAAGGAATGAACGTGAAGAAACAGCGGGACAGCCCTCCAGCATGGGGTAGGAGACAGTAAATAGGACGTTTTATGGAATTTGGTTGCCAAAAGTAAACAAACAACATGGTAAACAAGAAAAAATATTGGAAGTAATCTATCGTTGCTGACCTGTAGGCCAAACTGGTGACCTTTCTTGTTCAAAACTTATTGATAATGACATATTTGCACTACCGGTATTCGATATATTTCTCAGCGATGGCGCGATTATTTACACCTTATTTTCTGCTACGGGAAAATAGCCCTACAAAGATAAGACTAACTGTAAAAAAACCCAGTCATTTACAGTTGAAATAGCTATAATGAGAGATTTATATCCTTATTCCTCCCCAAAAATGTAGTTTTGAAGCAACAAACATGAACAAATCTACTAAGAGTGAGACGGCAGCTCCAAAGAGCAAACCCGTCCCCATTGTGGCCATCGGTGCCTCGGCGGGGGGACTGGAGGCAATGACGCAGTTGCTGAAACACCTGTCGCCCACTACGGGTTTAGCTTATGTATATATTCAGCACTTGGATCCCGATCACGCTAGTATGCTGTCCTCCATTCTGGCCCGCCATACTTCCATGCCAGTGCAGGAAGCGGAAGACCTGATGAAAGTGGAGCCCAACCACGTCTACGTGATCCCGCCCAACAAGAGCATGGAGAGCATTGACGGGGTGCTGACGCTCGACCCGCGCCAGGCCAGGCCCGTCATACCTATGCCGGTGGACCAATTCTTCATCTCGCTCTCCGAGCGGCAGAAAGAGGGTAGCATCGCGGTGGTGCTATCCGGTACGGGCAGCGACGGCACCCTGGGGCTGAAGGCCATTAAAGGCGCAGGCGGCATCACCCTGGCCCAGGACGAATCGGCGAAATTCCAGGGTATGCCCCAATCGGCTATTAATCAGGAAGTAGTGGATATCATATTGCCGCCCGCCAAGATTGCCACGGAACTGGAACGCCTGGGCAAGCAAGTGCCAGTAATCCAGCAGATCATCCTGGAAGAAGGCCCGGAAGAGGCAATCCTCGACGATAATCTGGACCTAAAAAGCATCCTGCAACTGCTGAAAAATTCCAGCGGCGTGGATTTCAGCCATTACAAAATGAACACCATCAAGCGGCGCATCACCCGGCGGATGCTACTGCACAAAGTGGATACCTTGCAAGGCTACCTGGCCTACCTCCGCCAGCATACCGCCGAGGCTGGCCTGCTCTACAACGATCTGCTCATCAACGTTACCAGCTTCTTCCGCGACCCGGATACGCTGGATTATTTGAAAAAAACTTTGCTGCCCGATCTGCTCCATGCCAAGTCGCCCAACGATACCCTGCGCATTTGGGTGCCGGGCTGCTCCACTGGCGAAGAAGCTTTCTCTTTGGCCATCATCCTGGCCGAAATACTAGGCACCAAAGCCAACGAAACCGCGATCCAGATTTTTGCCACTGATCTGAGTGATGCAGTCATCGACAAGGCGCGGCAGGGTCTATACAGCGTGAACGAGCTGGTTAATGTAAGTCCCCAGCGTCTGCAACGCTTTTTCACCAAAGTAGACGGCAAATATCGCATCGCCAAATCCATCCGTGACCGCTGCGTATTTGCACCGCACAATATCTTCAAAGATCCGCCTTTCCCCCGACTCGACCTCATCAGTTGCTGCAACCTGTTTATCTATCTGAATCCGGTGTTGCAAAAGAAAATCCTCGCCACCTTTCACTACGCGCTGGTGCCCGATGGCCATCTGATTCTCGGCAAATCGGAGACTATTGGTACTTCCACCCGCCTTTTCTCGCAGGTAGAAAGAAAACAGAAAGTGTATGTGCGCAAAAATGAAGTGTCGCACTGGACCTCTCTGGAGATGAGCCGTCAATTGCCGGAAAAAGCAAACACGGAGGCAGGACAACCGCGGAAAACATTTCTAAAAGTTCCTGACCCGCATGACACGCTCGAAATGCGGGTAGATCAATTGCTCCTCCACCAGTTCGTGCCACCCACCGTAGTGGTCAATCAGGAGATGGACATTCTTCAATTTCGCGGGGCGACCGGCCTTTTTTTAGAACCCGCCTCTGGCAAGGCTACGCTCAACTTGCTGAAAATGGCCCGCCCGGAGCTGGTATTCGAGCTGCGCAATGCCGTACATAAAGCCGGCAAACTAGGAGAAAGCGTCAAAAAAGTCGGGCTGCCGATCACGGTCAAGGATAAGAACTACCTTGTTTCTATCGAAATAGTACCGCTCAAAAGCGAAACGGAAGAGCGACTTTTTTTGGTACTTTTTACGGAAAACACCTCGCCATTACCCGCTAGCGATGCCCAAACCGGTGTAGCCAAAAATAAGAAGATCAAACAGTTAGAACAAGAACTGGCGGCCGTTCGGGAAGATATGCGATCTATCACCGAAGAACAGGAAGCCACCAATGAGGAACTACAGTCGGCGAATGAAGAAATAGTTGCCAGCAACGAAGAACTGCAAAGTCTGAATGAGGAATTGGAGACTGGAAAAGAAGAGATGGAGGCTACCAATGAAGAATTAATGGCCACTAACCAGGAATTGCAGGTGCGCAACCAGCAGCTATCGGAATCCGAGGAATTCTCCGAAGCCGTATTTAATACAATCCGCGAGTCATTCATTGTGCTGGACCAGGACCTGCGCGTAAAGTCGGCCAACAAAACTTTTTATAAAACCTTTCAGATCACCGAAAGAGAAACCGAGGGCCGCCTGATCTATGCTCTGGGCAACCGCCAGTGGGACATCCCCAAGCTGCGTGCGCTGCTGGAAGACCTCATCCCGCATAGTAACCATTTTTACGGGTTTGAGGTGGTGCATAATTTTCCAGGCATTGGCGAGAAGGTTATGATGCTCAATGCGCACCGGCTAGTCCAGAATTTGACGCAGCAGGAAATGATCGTGCTGGCCATCGAAGACGTGACGGCGCAGCGGCGGGTGCAACAACTGGCTGCTTTCCGCGATATGGCCGACAATGCGCCAGTGATGATCTGGGTAGCCGGCCTGGACAAAGCCTGTACTTTTTTTAACAATACCTGGCTGGAATTCAGTGGCCGTACGCTCGAACAGGAGCTGGGTCATGGCTGGGTGGAAGGCGTTCACCCCGACGACCTGGAGCGTTGTCTGGAAATATATACCTCCAATTTTGATGCCCGAACATCCTTTCAGATGGAATATCGCCTGCGTCGGCACGATGGCCAATACCGCTGGCTGATGGATACTGGCAAACCCTCCTACTCGGCTTCGGGCGAGTTCACCGGCTATATTGGCTCCTGCAACGACATCCATGAACAAAAACTGTTGAATGTAGCACTGGATGGCCGAGTGAAAGAGCGCACCGAGGAATTGCTGGAGGTAAATGTCCAGCTCAAACGCTCCAACGACGAGTTGCAACAGTTCGCTTACGTAGCCAGTCATGATCTACAGGAGCCGCTACGCAAGATTTCGACGTTTTCCAACATTTTACAACAGCGTTTTCGCTCTGCTCTACCCATCGATGGGATTGAACACTTAGACCGAATATCCCTGGCAGCGCGGCGGATGAGCCTGCTCATTGATGACCTGCTCAATTATGCGCGCACGACCCGGAAGGAAGAAGAGTTTGTCCATACAGATTTAAACAAAATATATAAAAATGTCATCCTTGATTTCGACCTGATTATCAGCGAGCAAAAGGCGCAAATACAGGTCGGCCCCTTGCCAGAGATCGAAGCGATTCCGCTGCAAATGACCCAACTATTCCGCAACCTGATCAGTAATGCGCTTAAGTTTTCGTCCAGGCAGGAAACGCCTGTTGTCAGCATTACTTCACGACTGCTGAGTGCAGAGGAAGCATATCAGTATGGTGGCCACCATGCGCCGGGCAGTTACTATGAACTGGTATTTGCCGACAATGGCATTGGCTTTCCACCCGAATTTGCGGAGCAGATCTTTACCATCTTCAAGCGCCTGCACGACAAACAATCTTACGTCGGTACAGGCATTGGTCTGGCCCTGTGTCGCCGCATTGCGGTCAATCACGGGGGAGAAATATTCGCGGTAAACGAAGAAAAAGGCGGCGCATCCTTCCACGTTATTTTACCGATGACGCATACGCCTGCTCCTGAACCAGTCGCCTTAAATTAGAGTGCCGTTAAAAAATGCTTTGTGACAGAAAAGGGACGTACCGTGCGTTTACCTTTGCGCTCCCGTCTGCGGAGACGAGGAAAATTTCTGTACATCTATTCAATTTTTTTGAAAAAATGAAAGCATTGCGCTTACTCGTTCCGGCTATTTTCAGCTTATTAGCCTTGGCTGCCTGCAAAAACGATCCCAAAACCACCTCTACCAACACCGCTTCGCCTAATGTAGCGGACGCGCCCATGGTCAGCCCCCAGAAAGTTGCCTACATCTGCCCGATGGACTGTGAGCAAGGCAAAACTTACGATCAGCCTGGCACCTGCCCGGTATGCAAAATGGATCTGGAAGTCGCCGGGTCGGACCAACTGCGCCACGCCGCGATAGAAATAGCCGCCGCCGCCAAAAACAACAGTTTGCCCCCCGATAATCCCAACAAAATGCTGGAAGAAGAAGTGAATACGCTGCACGATCAGGTCATGAAAGAATCGTCGGAGATGGAACGCGTGGGGCGGCAGCTGAAAGAGGATTTCAAAACGGTGCAGGTCGACGCTCGGAATCCTTATACCCTGGCCATTGCCGAGATCAGCCGGGCTGGTTTCGATATGATGGCCTGGATGCGCGACTACCACGCGCCGAGTGATATGACCCAGGAAGAAGCAAATAAATATTTGAAAGAACAAAAGGCAAGTATGCTCAAAATCCGTTCTGCAGTGGACAAAGCCCTGGCGGACGGGAAAAAGCTGCATAAAGACTAGTACATTGTAAACTAAGTTGTTTTGAGTATTGGAAGATTTGAGTATTCGATCAAATACCTGATTATCAAGTGTTTTAATCAAATCTTCCAATACTCGTATCCTCAAGGAATTTAGATTACAGTGTACTAGATGGTATAAGTGAGACTACCACTAACGCCCATTGAAAGCTAGCTGCTTTTTGCTCATTTGCCTTTTTGCTTACTTGCTCATTTTCCCTCCACCATGCGCTCTATTCTGTTTATTTGCCTGTTTATCAGCACTTTATTGGCCTGTCAGCATACTGCCGACCAGCCTGTTCTGCCTATTCTGGGAGAGCGCGATCTGGATGCGAAAGGCGACACCATCTATCGTTCTATCCCGGATTTTCGGTTTGTTGATCAGGATAGTCAGGCCATCACCAATGCTACTTTCGCCGGCAAAATTTATATCGCGGATTTCTTCTTCATCCACTGCCCCACCATTTGTCCGAAGGTGAAAAAGAACGGGCTGCGCATCTATGAGAAATACAAAAATGACGACCGGGTGCTGATGCTTTCGCACTCCATTGATACCTACAATGACACGGTGGCAGCACTAAAAAGGCACGCGCAAAAGCTGGGCATTGACGCTCGGAAATGGCACCTCGTCACGGGCGATCACGACGCTATTTATGGCATTGCCGACGATTATTTCAGTGTGGCTACGGAAGATCCCGATTCGCCGGGCGGTTTTGATCATTCGGGACGGATTATTCTGGTGGACAAAAACCGGCACGTCCGGGCATTTTGTGATGGTACCAAAGCGGATGAGGTGGATCGGTTCATGCTGCAGATTGACCAGTTATTGGCTGAGCAGTTTCCGAAATAGATGGGTATAGGAGAAAAACTGCATAGCGGTGCCATTACACAAGTAAAAAGGCAGGGTATAAAACATGATTCATCCCGAATTTTGATTATTCATTTGGTGTATTTATTTATTGGTCCAACCCAACCTGCGTACGGCGGCAGCCGTTGAATATCGGCAGGAATAACTTTCGCCGTTTTGCCACCCAGAAATTGATGCTTACCTCTGCTTCGATGCACTATTTCAAAATTGTTCTTTTTACCGGCGCGCTTTTCATTTTTTCCGCCTGCGAACGCAGTCCCTATCAGGATGGGGCGCGCATTTATAAAAGCTATTGCGCCAATTGCCACATGGACACGGGAGAGGGGCTGGGCGCACTTATTCCGTCGCTGATCAGCGCAGACTACCTGACGAAAAATCATGACCAATTAGCTTGCATAGTGCGCTATGGCCTGCGGGACAGCATCCAGGTGAACGGTAAAATATATGCCGAAGAAATGCCCGCTGCCGATAAACTTTCGGATATTGACATCACGAATGTGCTGAACTACGTAAATACGCATCTGGGCAATCAAAATCCGCTGCTTACTTTGGAAGAAGTTCGGGCGCGACTGGATAAATGTGAGCACTGATCTGTTGCAACACGCCCCTTTTTTGCATCTTACCAACAGGGCGAGTGAATGCCCGGAAAGAAGCGCGATCGTTTTGCTTAGTGTCAATTGCCTTTTGCCCTTTTGTTTTCCTTCCAATGGTCCGTTACTTCTTAAAATTGCCCGTTCCCTTGCTAAAATTACCAATTGCTTCACACGGTCATATTTCTGCTTTTTATTCTAAACCTGCTAAAAGTTCTTTTTCTTCGCCCGCCGATAGTGATTCAGACAAATTTTGACATGAAAAAACTTCTACTTCTCTGGTCCGTGCTGGCCGTGGCCGCCCAAACGACCGCTCAACATTTATCTTACGACGATTTTGCCTGCGATAGTTTGGTGCAATTAGGTACGGCACCTACCTGCCCAACGACTGTTTTTACCAATGTCGGAGCCACCAATTCCAATATCGGTTTTGACAATTCTCCTTCCTGTTTCAATGGCGGCATTGCGACCCACGACGTATGGTTTTCGTTCGTTTGTTCGGATACTTTGCTCGATTATCGCATCACTTTGACGGGCGTAGGAACCAACTCAATTGAAAACCCGCAATTTGCCGTTTACCGGGGCGATTGTGCCTTCGATGGTTTCGCTGAATTGTTATGTGCCATCGCCGAGGTGGGCGAAAACAGCTTGCACTTGGATTTACAGGGCCTCACTCCGGGCCTCACTTACTTTATTCGGGTGTCGGATTATTCGATTACGGCTACACCGAATTGGGGCGATTTCACGCTTTGCGTAGATAAAATACCGCCCATTGTCACCATTGATCAGGGCGGCTCCACCTTGTGTTCTGGTACGCTCTACGACTCTGGTGGCCCCGACAATGACTATGGCCCGGACGAAGATAATAGTTTCGTAATTTGTCCCAGTCAGCCCTCCGCCTGCATCAAGTTTACGCTGGATTATTACAATATAGAAAGTGATGCCGACGTGCTTAATTTTTACGATGGTGCCACCGCTACCGGCGAACCGATTGGGGTAGTGGCTGGCGGCGATGGCAATAACTATGGCGGGGTTTGCTACTCGGTGCAAGCAGCGAGCGGCTGTATGACGGTCCAATTTCAATCGGACAACGACATAGAATTTGAGGGCTGGCAAGGCCACTGGCAATGCAGTACCGACCCTTGCCCGGCACCAGATAATATTAGTTTAAATCCCGATATTAATCAGGATAGTATTGCAGCATTTGTGGCCACGCCTTTCACGACAGTGAATGTAACTGGCGTGAAATGCGCCGACGGAGGGTACGCCACGTTCAGTTACCCTTCGGACAATAATGACCTGCAAATGAACAAAGGTCTGGTGCTGACCTCCGGTCTGGCGGCCGATGCGGTCGGGCCAAGCAGCAATTTTGTGGGCAACATGCTGGGTGAACCAGGTGATGCCGATCTGGACACGCTCTCGTCGCAGGCAGGTATTTTTTTGGCTTCGCAAGATGCCTGCGTCGTGGAAGTGGATGTGTTTGCGGCCACCGACGAACTTAGTTTTGAGTACGTGTTTGGTTCGGAGGAATACCCGGAATTTGTAAATACACAATTCAACGACATTTTTGCTTTCCTGATCTCCGGCCCCGGCATTACGGGTGATCCGGCCCTGGGTGGAGCGAAAAATATCGCTACGCTGCCGGGCACTAACACGCCAGTAGAGATCAATAGCGTGAATTTTGAGCAAAACTGGCAATATTATCGCGACTATTCTATTGGTCAGGAGCTGGTATATGATGGCCTCACGTCTGACTCACTGGGGGTTAAAAAAAGCCTGACAGCCCGCTCCAAAGTAACGCCCTGCAATACTTATCACCTGAAATTCGCCATTGCTGACCGTTCCGATGACAATTATGATTCGGGGGTGTTTATATCTAAAATCCAGGGTGGCGGTCCGGCACTGACCATCAATTTTGCCAGCGGCATTAATTATTTCATTGAAAGCTGTACTGGCGCACAGGACGTACTGGTGGTGAAACTCACCGAACCGAAACCAGTGGCCACTTCCTACTCCATTGCCATCAGCGGCACGGCCACGCTTGGCGTAGATTATCTGCTCGATATTCCGAACGTCATTACTTTCCAGCCTGGCCAAACCGAACTGTCGTTCCCGATCACCCCCATTGGCGACAATATTCCGGAAGGTTCAGAGACCATTATCATCGCCATTTCGAGCAATTTTGGTTGCGGTACGGTCACTTTTTCTACTTTGACCGTGAATCTGAACGATAACGTAGAAGTGCAGGTGAGTGGCGGCGACACGCTGCTGGTCTGCGCTGGCGGCACTTTGCAGCTCCACGCCATCGGTGCTCAGTCGTACTTCTGGACACCACCCGGCGCGGTAAGCAATCCGTTTATTGCCAATCCCACCATTACGCCGACGCAAGATACCTGGCTGGAACTGACCGGCACCGTCGGCACCTGCGTGGACAAGGATTCGGCTTATGTTAAAATTATTAGTCCCGAAATTACGGCTACCGTACTCGGTTCGCCTAATATTTGCCTGGGCGGAAGCGTACCGCTGCAAAGCACGAACAACGTAAACAATGCCGGGCTGCTGTGGACACCGGCGGCGGGATTGAGCGACAAGTTTGATCCCAATCCTATCGCCTCACCCACCGAAACGACCAATTACCAGGTAAAAGTGACGATTGCCGGTTGTACAGTGACGGATGACGTGACTATTACGGTGGATACGCTGTTTTTCCCAACGCTTATCCATGACACGACGGTTTGCCAAAATTACCCCGTACAACTGGGCGAAGTATTAAATTCTACCACGAAGTATTCCTGGACTCCCACCGCTGGCTTGAGCGATCCCACTAGCAGCGGGCCCATCGCGCTGCCCGACCAGACCACCACTTATACGCTCACCGCCACCAGTGCCACGGGTGCTTGCAGCCAGGTGGGCAGTGTAACGGTGACGGTGACTCCCGCCAACGTGGATATTGTCGGTGCGGACTACCGCGAAATATGCCTCGGCGATACGATCACGCTGGATGCCCAAACCCAGCCGGCAGGAACCATCAACTGGACGCCGAGCTTTTACGTGAGCAGCCCGACCGGAACAAGCGTGACCACTTCTCCCGATGAATCGGTGACGATCTTCGCCACTACCAACTTGAACGGCTGTCTGGTGCGTGATTCGGTGCATATTCGCGTGGATTCGCTGCCCAACAGTGCGATTTTCCTCAGTCCCGACAAGCCGACTTACTGCCCCGGCGATACCATATTTTTGTTGTCCAAAATTTTTGAACCCGCCAGTTTCCCAGATCTTATGCCGGAATGGATTTCTGGCGGCGGCGACGTTACGCCTTTGGACTTGTGGAATTTGGTTATTTATGCCACCACGACCAAGGTATTTACCCGAAAAATTGAAAATCGCGGCTGCTCTACCAAAGATTCTATTACAGTGAAAGTGGGTACAGTACCGACGCTCACCATTACTGCCGCACCACCGAGTATTTGTCCCGGCGAATCCTCGCAATTAACCGTTACCGTAGACCCCGTCCAAAAGCTCAAATGGCAAATGGATGCTTCGCTGTCCTGCACCGATTGCGCAAACCCGATAGCCACCCCGCTTACTACGACCACCTATATGGTGACGACGCCCGATGCCGATTGTCCGTCTGGGGAAAGCATTACGGTAGCTGTATTGCCCACACCTACGCTGATATTGCCCACCAATCCAACGGTTTGTCCCGGTGGCAGCATCCTGCTAAACAGTGGTCCAACCGAACCTGGCACCACTTACACCTGGACTTCCGTACCGGCTGGTTTTACGGCTTCGGAAGCCAACCCGACGGTAATGCCCACTGTAACTACGACTTATAAAGTGGTTGCACAAGGGCCACAATGCAGCAGCACCCGCGAAGTAGAAGTAGTAGTGGCCAACGCTACGCTGGATGCTGGACCCGATCAGAATGTTTGCTTCGGACAAAATGTAACTCTGCAAGCCATTACGACCGGCACTCCCGGCACGTTGACCTGGCAACCTGGTGGCCAAACGACCGACAGCATCCAGGTCCGACCACCCGCAGGAGCTAGTACCTATACCGTCCAATTGATGTATGGCAATAATTGTGTGCTCACGGATGCGGTGCAAATAACTGCTGCCCCTACCCCGACGATCTCCGCTATCAATGGAACGCCGCCACCCAACGACAGCCTTTGTCTGGGTACGCCCATCGTCTTGAAAGTGACCAAGACTCCCTCGACGGCTATCCTGAGCTGGACGCAAAATGATGAAACGATTGCCAATGCCACGGGCGATTCCCTGCTGATCACTCCCAACGGCGAAACCGTGGAGTTCCGAGTGATCGCTACCTTGGGCAACTGCAAAGTAGTGTCGGACCCACTGGTGTATAATTTTATGCGCTGCTTCGATATGCCGAATGCTTTCACGCCTAACGGCGACAATATTAATAGCACTTTCGGACCGGTATTTTATGGGGCGAATACCGAAGTGGTGTCATTTACGGTCTATAATCGCTGGGGGCAGAAGGTATTCGAGTCTACGGGGAGCCAAAGCAACTGGGACGGACGGACGGATGGAAAGGAAGCTCCGAGCGATGTGTACGCCTACGTCATTCAGGTGCGCTACGCTGGTGGGGAGATGGATACGCGCCATGGGCAAGTGACGCTGCTGCGGTAGTGTAGTCCTATATGAAGTATATTTAGTGGGAGGCTCATGCCAGATGAGCTTCCCACTTTTTTATAAATAGCTGATGTCACGCACGAACACGAATACGTTTGCGAAACTTTCAAGAGTTTGGTAAACGTTGCTTTGTATATCGTGCATATAGTGGGCGTTGAGAGCTTGAGAATGTTGAGATATTTGATTGTCAGCACTTTACATTTTACTTTTATTCAAAACCACTTTGTGTGGACTATAACATCAGTAATTAAGCTCATCAAGATTGACCAAACATGACTTCGCCTCGCCTGATTTTATCTTCCCTCATTTCTGCGCATGGCTGGCTGGTAGTTTTACTTTTTATTAGTGCGCTGCTACTCAGAGTCTGGCATTTAGGCGAGCAGACTATTTGGCTGGATGAAACCGTGCATTTGCTGCAGGCAAAAAATTTCCTGCGCACTGGACATTTATTGGCTGGGAATGATAACAATGGGTTATTTTTTACAGTGCTGCTGGTGCCGATTTTCAAATTATTTGGCATTAGTGTAGAAAGCGCGAGGCTAGTTAGTATGGGGTTTGGGCTTGGCAGTGTGGCACTAATTTATTTGATTGCCAAACGTTTATTCTCTGCTCCGGTGGGTGTAATTGCACTTACGCTGGCTGCTTTCTCGCCGTATCTTATATTCTGGTCAAAAATGGCCAGGAACTACTCCATTTTTCTGTTTTTCGTGCTGCTGGCCACTTTTCAGATAATAAACCTGACAAATGCTAAACACGAAGAAAGAAGCAGAATTTCTCTGCCAAAAGGCGCACTATTGCTACTGACTTTTGTCGCTGGTTTTTTCTCTCATTACTTAATGCTGTTATTCATCAGTACTATTTTTATTTGGTTGCTTATATTAAATAGAAACCGAATAGTAGCCTTGGTAAAGAACAACTATAAAATCGGCACTATAACAGCAATTTCGATAGTGGTTTTATTAGCAGCTGCTTTTTGGTTCCTTGCTGGCAACCAGGAATTATTAGCCTGGGCAATACCTGATGGACAACATTTAAAAAAACTATATGGAGAAGCACCCTGGTATAGTTTCTCTACTTATTCTAATGTTTTGCTGCATGATTGGCCCTACTTGCCCATTTTTATGATCTTGGGGTTGATGGCGTTATATGTAAAAAAGCAGTTTACAGCCTTATCGTTTTTCCTGTGCTGCTTCGTTTTCCCTTTTTTACTATTATCATTTATTTTTCGCGAACCGACCGCCGCTCGTTACTTAATTTTTATTTATCCATTTTATCTAATGCTCGCTGCCTACGGTTTATATGAACTGGGAATATTAATACAACAAAGAGCCAGGCGGTTTTTTAATGCGCCAAAACCAGCTATTGCATTGGTTATATCTGCTGTTTTACTACTTCCAATGTTTCCTTTCAAAAATCTCCAATCAGTTTTTAAATTTTCTTTTTCAGCCACCAACCAACCAGACAGTCGCATCATCGAGTGCGTTTTTTCCGATTGGAAGAGTACTTGCGATGCCCTTAAAAATCATTTACAACCAGCAGATGTTGTATTGGCAACCCTGCCCCAAATAGCTTCCGTCTATTTGGGTAGAAGCGATGTAGGGCCATTTCGGCAGTTGCATCTCGACCTCCATCAAAAAAAATATGTGCCGAATGCGCCCGATGCAGCCAGGAAAAGTAGTGCGCAGACCACGTCGGATTTAGTGCGAACCGTCCAAACTAATAACCGGGGATGGTTGCTGGCCGATTTTTATTTGGAAAGTGTAATGACCGATCCAGCGGCTCGAAATTTTGTTTTTCAGCACCTGCATTTTTATCCCGAAGCATCGGTGGATGGCAGTGTGCTGCTATTTGGATGGGACAAAGCCACGCCGGAACCTCTACATCAAAACATGATTTTGCAAATTGGCCGTGGAGACCAGCCATTTTCCCGTGATTTGACTTTTCAAGTGCCGAATGAATTGCTGCAAAAATCGTCCATTCAAATGCGTTATCGGACGAAGTTCGTAGAGACTGCCGGAGAAGCTGCACTGGAAATAAATGGTTTCAGGTTTCCACTCGCTGTATCGGGACAAAATGATGATTTACAATCAATTACGCTTCCGATCACTGCCCTGCGGCGTGGGCAAAACGTTTTCCGGTTTTCATACGCAGCGTACCCTGCACAAGAACAATTCAAAGGATATGTGCTGTATTACCTGGAGTTCGTGCCGTAATTATTGATGAATTATCGTACCAAATTGTTGCTGCGCTTTTTCGGCGGCTGAACCCGCCGGTACTTGCACGGCGTTTTTTTACAAAAAAAATATACCCTTCTTCACCCACAAAACCCGATTCGAGCGTTTGAGGGGCGATCATTCTACTTTTTAAACCAACACTATGCGTTATACTTTCTTGTTTGCGGCCCTGGTCGCGTTTTTACCTTCCACCATTTTTGCCCAAACTAAAAAACCGCAGTCAACTGGTACGCCAGCACAAAAAACGATGGTGGCGGCTGCCCAAAAAGTCGTGACTGGTGCAGTGCTGCTGAACGAAAAAACTGCTCCCGATTTCAAAACCCTGTTGGCTACTTTAAAAACTGACTGGAAATTTCGCACCGATTCCGTAACAACGAACGCCAAAACTTTGGTTTTTACCACGCCGGGGGCTACGGTCACGCTGGCTTATTTGGATTATCCGATTGCGCCCAAAGAGATTCAGGCGGCTGCTAATTTATCCTGGCTTTGGCGCACGGCGGCGCAAGAGGCTGGCCGACATCAGGCGCAAGTGGTCGTGTCGGTCATCGGTTCTCCTGCGCACGTCTTGGATTTGTATAAAATGTTTACCCGAATAGCGGGTGGCGTACTGGAAAATACTCGCTCCAGCGGCATTTATATGAGCAGCCAATACTTGTTGCTGTCCAAAGGTTTTTACACGGCGGCGGCGCACAATTTATTGACTAACAACTCTTTACCTGTTTATTGCTGGGTACATTTCGGCACCACGGAAGCGAACGATAAAAGCAGCGGCTATACCTTTGGTTTACGGGAATTTGGCTTGTCGGAAATGGAAATTGTGCAGTCTACTCATTCTGCCGCCGAAGTCCACGCAGTACTCTACGACGCAGCGGCTACCGTGATAGAATACGGCACTAAAGTCCAGAACGGTCAGACACTGACGACCCGCGAGGACCAGCAGTTGTCGGTAAAAATCTCTCCTTCCACCGTGCTGGAGGGCCAGACGACGGCGAAACTGGGGTTTTAAGGGTCGCGGATAATGCGGAAGGCAGAACCGAGCCAATTCCGTATTCCAGGTCAATTCACCACCGTCACCGTACCCCAAAAATGTTTCACATTACCATCCAGATATTCTATCACCGCCCGCCAGGGATACACCCCGGTTTGCACGGCTTTGCCATTGGTACGGCCATTCCAGCCTTTCAGTGGATCATTGGGAGAAAAGCCGGTGCGTTCAAAAATCATCCCACCGGCGCGGCTGTATATCTGTAGCGTCACGATGCGCGCAACCCCTTCATCGGCAAAAAGGGTAAAATAAGCGTCTTGATTGCTACCGGGTTTGATGACATTTGGAAAATACAGGTTGGCATTTTCGACATTCACTGTGACCTGATCGCGTGCAATACAGCCGTCATCAGTCTGGATTTCGATGGCGAAAGTCGTGTTTTGGGTGATCGCTACCCTTTGCAGCAGGGTGTCGAAGTAAGTAAATAATTCGGGAGGCCGCCACGTAATGTTTTGCAAATGAACAGTTTGTGGCTCCACTTCGGCATAAAGCAAAAAGACCTCGCCGGGCACCACCAAGCTATCACTAGTGCGCAATTTTACCTGCAACAATTCCGGTTCGGTCACTACGACGGTCCACTCTTTGGCGCAGCCGGAATTGTCTTTTACCCGCAAAATATACTCTCCCGCTGCCAGCCGATCGAACGTAGGGCGCGTACTGAACGACTGTCCATCCAAGGAAAAATAGTAGGGTGGTTCGCCGCCAAAGATGCTGTCTACATGGATGATGCCGTTGCGCAGGCCATTGCATTGCACCGGATCCACGCTCCAGCGAATGCTGTCTACGCAGTCAGCAGCCGCTATTTGGCAAATAAAACAGAGAAAGAGGCAGGAAAAATGGTGGTGTAAGGCAGGGAACATAAGACACGGTCGGCGAGCAATTTGGTCATCGTTTTAAGGGAGATTAAATCAAAAAGGCAAATGTAGCAACGCGATAACCCGGTTTTTCATCGGGAAGATGGCCACCAAAATGCCTACAAACATAAAGTGTGCCGGACTTTGGTTGTTTGTCCAGGCGATTTTACGATCAGGTTTGGCCAGCAAATCATTCGTAAACCGATCTGACAGGTAGCAGGTACTTCTTAAAAAGGGTGGACGCGAATAATAAGCTGATCGAAAAATAGCGAAATAACTTGCTAATTTGATGAATTTCATACTTTTGTACAGAATTATGTAGCGACACGTCTTGTTTATGCGCCTCATTAGGTCTCTTTTAGATGACAACAAGCCAGATATGTATATGTTAAATTCATCCAGTGCAAACAATAGCCAATGACAATATCGTTTACGAGACATCTTCTAATGCTTACTAATTTTTAATCATGCGTCAATTGTTTACCTGCCTTGCCGTCGTTCTTCTTTTTGTCGCTGACCTCCCAACTGCTTTTGCCGCCCCCAGCGGTGGACAGTCCCTTGGCTATTATATCCCTCCAGCCAGTTATCCCCTTTATTTTGCTGACCAGATAGTAGGTCACCTGACCGATCGTGTAAGCGATAGCCAGGTTGCCAGCGTCAGTCCCTTTCCCATCCGATTCCACTTATCCGATCCGATTGCCTGATTTTTTTTGCCGACACCGCCCCTGTGTCTAATCATGTTTATTTGACCTGCGGCCAGCCCCGCTCACTGGTCAGTGTAGCTACTACATAGCCCAGCCTATTCCGATGGATACCACCACCGGCTCTAATGTTGCTTACACACCATTTTTTATAACATTCATAATTTTTAATCATGCACCGATTGTTTACCTGCCTCGTTTTTATCCTCCCCCTGGTGGCTTGCGCCCAACCCGCTTCCACCGCCAACGACTTCGTCCCCAGTTACGAAGGCGAGTTTGGCTATGGTACCAACCTGGGTTATTATCCGCCTTATTACTACGACAAAGAATTGGCCGCCCTGGCCCACGGTACGCCCGATGGCCGAGTACCTGGCGTGGGTATTACGACGATTCGGCCCGGTCTGTTCGACCAGTTTTTGGACTACTGGGGATTCGATATTCGGAAAGACGCTTTTCAGTATTACCAGGATATTGGCCTGCGCAATGTTACTGCCATCATCGGTTTTCCAGCCGACCGCAACCGCGAAAATGCCTACTATTGCCCCAACAGCCGCAGTGAAATGTTCAAAAATTTGTATGAACCGATTTGGGATAATGGCGAAAATGGTACTCCTGTCAATGATAACAATCCTTACGCGCTGTATGTCTGGAAAATGGCCACGACGTATAAAGACTTGATTAAAATTTATGAAGTGTGGAACGAGCCGGACGTAGATACCGGCAATGGCTGGGCACCACCTGGCACGCCCGGCAACTGGTGGGAAAATGCGCCCGGAGCCTGCGAAACCAAACTAAAAGCACCCCCGTTTTTCTATATCCGTACCCTGCGCATCAGCTACGAAATCATCAAATCAGTAGATCCAAAAGCATTTGTCGCCGTCGGTGGGCTGGGCTGGCCGAGCTTTCTCGATGTCATCTGCCGTTATACCGACGAGCCGTTTGGGGGAGCAGTGACCGGGCAATATCCGCTCACAGGAGGTGCCTATTTCGATTGTATGAGCTTCCATTCCTATCCGCACCTGGATAACTCCATGCGCACCTGGAACAACGCAATCTCTGGATTTAGCTATACTCGCCACTCCGATTGCGCGGTAGACGGCATTTGGAAACTACGCGACAAGTTCGATACAGTGCTAAAAAATTATGGCTACGGCAATGGCCAGTATCCTGAAAAATTGTGGATTTGTACAGAATTCAACCTGCCGCGAAAAGCCTTTGGCGAGTACATCGGCTCCGATGATGCGCAGGTCAATTTTCTGATTAAAACCCTCGTAACCGCCCAAATGAAGGGCATCGCTCAAATGCATACCTACGCCCTGGCGGATGAAAAGCCGGAAAGCGAGGCCCAAAATGAATTCTCTTACATGGGTCTGTTCAAAAATCTCAACAATGTATTGCCGTTTGCCGGAGAACCGACCAGCGAGGCCTGGGCCATGAAAACGACGCACGATCAACTGGCGGGCAAAAAATATAACAAGGTGCAAACCGAACGGTTACACCTGCCGGATAAAATCCGTGGGGCTGCTTTCAAAGATACGCTGGGGCAATTCACCTACGTACTATGGGCGGCAACTTCGCAGGATAAAAGCGAAGCTGCCCAGGCCACTTACGCGTTCCCAACGGATTTTAACCTGAAATATCTCGATATAAAGCCCTGGCATTACAGCCATAGCCAAACCCACCAGCTCAGCAACACCAATCAGGTGGAGCTGACTGGCAGCCCTGTCTTTATCACGCCCACTCAAATCACCAACAACTATCCGAAGCAGCCCAAACTCACGCCCAACCCCACTTCGGGTGGCTACGCAGTCTATTCTTTCTGGATGTTCCAGGAAGAACCGGCGACAGTGGAAGTATTTGATGCACAGGGACGTTTAGTGCAGACAGTGCTGAAAAATGAGACGCTGGTGGAAGGTCCGCACGAGCAATTGCTGAACCTCAGCACCCTGGGCAACGGTGCTTATTTCATCCGACTTTCTACGCCGGAAACCACCTTGAGTATCACGGTAGCAAAATACTAATTACCCACCATGCGTCCCCACATCCAGCAACTCGCCGCGCTCGCCGAACAGGGAGCGCGGCGTATTGTCGGCCTGATGTCCGGCACCTCGCTGGATGGGCTGGACGTAGCCCTTTGCCACTGCACTGGTACTGGCATAAAAACCAAAATCGTAGTCGAGCAATTTGCCACCGTACCGTATGACGAGGCTTTCAAAACCGCGATTCGGCAGGTTTTTGCCAAAAAAGAAGTGGACTTCCAATTTCTGACGCTGCTAAATGTAATCATCGCCGAACGCCATGCGGCCATCGTGCTGGACTGTCTGCGCCAATGGAATATCGCTCCCGAAGCCGTGGATTTGATCGCCAGCCACGGCCAAACGGTCTATCATGCACCGCGTATTTTTCACGGACTGGCGGACTATCCCAATGCCACTTTGCAAATCGGTGATGGCGACCATATAGCGCGCCGAACAGGTATCATCACGATCAGCGATTTTCGGCAAAAACACTTGGCAGCTGGGGGCGAAGGTGCTCCACTGGCACTGTACGGCGATTATTTTCTGTTCTCTCAACCCGGGGAAGATCGTTTTCTGTTAAATCTCGGCGGCATCGCCAATTTCACTTTTCTCCCCGGTGATGGCGACCCGACTAAAGCCTTCGCGACGGACACCGGGCCGGGCAATACCCTACTCGATGCCTTTGCGCGGAAACTTTTTGGGGTCCCGTTCGACGAAAATGCTATGCTGGCTTCGGCGGGCATAATAGAGCAAGGCCTGCTCGACATACTGCGCGCCGAGCCTTTTTTTGCCGCGCCTTTCCCAAAAACTTCAGGGCCGGAACTTTTCAGTGCTACCTGGGTAGAAACCGCGCTGCAAGAGCTGCCAAAAGGTCACAACAATCCCTACAACCTAATGGCGACGCTTACTAAACTGACTGCCCAAACAGTAGCCGAAGCCTTGCTCCGTGTACCGCTGACCGCCAAACCCGGGCTTTATATTAGCGGCGGCGGTGCGCATAATCCACTCATTTGGAAGTATTTACAAGAAATTTTACCAGACTGGCCGATTCATCCAATGAACGTATTAGGGGTAAATGGCGACGCTAAGGAAGCGGTGTTATTTGCCGTACTGGCCAATGAAACAATAGCTGGTGAAGTGGCTGACAACCAAAGACTTGGCGGTATTCCTCTGGTGGGAATGGGAAAAATTTCGCTGCCAGGGTGAGGCTGAAAAGGCAAATTGGCAATAAGCAAAGGGCAATGTTAGCAAATTGAGCTTTTGCCTTTTGCGGGTTAGCTCCCTCCTACTCCCCAGTGAGGGGGAGACTACATGGAGCGGAATCAATGATTTGCGCCGTCCCTATTGCTTTATTACTGTTTGCCTATTGCTTATTGCCGTTTGGCTTACCTTCGCCCATGCACCGCGCCCAACTTGTCTCCGCTATTTTTCGTAAGAAATCTTTTCTCTGTATCGGCCTGGACACCGAAATCAGTAAGATTCCCCGACATTTACGGGAGCTGCCCGACCCAGTATTTGAATTTAATAAAGCCATTATTGATGCTACCCGCGATTTGTGTGTGGCCTACAAACCCAACCTGGCATTCTACGAAGCCCTGGGCCCAAGCGGCTGGATTACTTTACAAAAAACCGTAGCATACATTGGCAATGAACACTTTACCATCGCCGATGCCAAACGCGGTGATATTGGTAACACCAGCCGCATGTACGCCGAAGCCTTTTTCAATCAATTGCATTTCGATGCCGTGACCATTGCGCCGTACATGGGCGCGGACAGCGTGACACCCTTTTCTGGGCTTTCCCGGCAAATGGGCGATTCTGTTGGCCCTTACTTCCAATGCTGGTAGCGTAGATTTCCAAAGCCATCAGTTGCAAGCGACTGGCAAGCCGCTGTGGGAAGAGGTGCTGCGTCGGGCCCAAGAATGGGGGTCTACCGAAAACCTGATGTTTGTGGTAGGTGCGACGCATCCCGAAGCATTTGCCCGCGTCCGCGAACTGGCACCGCATAGTTTCCTGCTGGTACCCGGCGTGGGCGCACAGGGCGGTGATTTGGCGGCGATTTGCCAGTATGGCCTGACAAAAGATGGCGGGCTGCTGGTGAACGCTTCACGCAGTATTTTGTACGCTTCCAATGGAGAGGATTTTGCGGAAAAGGCGCGGGCGGAGGCAGAAAGGATGCAGACGGAAATGGCGGAATTGTTGCAGTAATTCTATTAAAGAGTTGTCTCCAAGCCTTCCTTCTCAAAAAGTTCTCGCAAAAAGGCATCATCAGTTATAAAAACCTCCACCTCATTTCGCATTTTTAAAGCCGCTGAAAGTTGTAATGCATCCAATGCACGCAAGCTTGTCAAACCATATTTTTTAAATAACCCTTTGGCTGTCTCTATAATTAGAGTATCAAAGCTAATCCAATTATAGTTTTCCTGATCTTTATCAAATAAAGCAAGAACGCTTTCACAAGTACTTTGGTCAATATCGCCTGTTCTGACTTTTTTCCAAAGTGCAGAGGTAAATTCTACTTTTGAAAGTTCAGACAAATAGATTACAGATGCCTTTTCTGCAATCTTATCAATAAAAAATTCGCTATCTGCTTCCTTGTAATAAAGTTTAACCAAAGAAGGCGTATCTAAAAAATTACCATTTTTCTGCTCTACGCTCTTCAATAATTATACTAGATAGGCTTCCTTTGGCATTACTGATTAATTCCAAAGATTTGCGGAAGGAGAATTTCTCAGGATTTATTTTTTTGGCTTGTTTAGGCTGCAAAAAAATTACTACAATCTCTACTTGCTCTGCAAAGTTTACAGGCTGATCGAGAAAAAACTGGCCGTTTTGATAAGTTCCTTTTAAAGTTAATGCTACCATAAAATTGTAGATTGCCTTGAACATTTGTTGTCAAAGATAAGCGACATTAACGATTTATGCAAATCACTCCACACGAACCTTTTCTCCGCCGCTGCTTCCAACTCGCCCGTCTCGGCGCAGGCAGTGTATCACCCAACCCAATGGTGGGCGCGGTACTAGTACACGAGGGACGTATCATCGGCGAAGGCTGGCACCAATGCTACGGCGAGGTCCATGCCGAGGTGAATTGCATAAACTCCGTGTCTCCTGAAAGTCAAGCACTTATCCCCCACTCTACCCTGTATTGTTCACTGGAGCCATGCTCCCATTATGGGAAAACGCCGCCTTGTGTGGATTTGATATTGGCTCAAAAAATACCGCGCGTGGTGGTCAGTACCACTGATCCTAATCCTTTGGTGGCAGGCCAAGGATTGCAAAAACTGCGGGCGGCGGGTGTAGAAGTCACGGCGGGCATTTTGGAGACCGAAGGTCGCTGGCTCAATCGCGCATTTTTTACCTGGATTACTGAGCGACGACCTTACATTATCTTAAAATGGGCGCAAAGTCGCGATGGCTATCTGGGCC
This sequence comes from Saprospiraceae bacterium, assembly GCA_965249785.1. GTDB lineage: Bacteria > Bacteroidota > Bacteroidia > Chitinophagales > Saprospiraceae > M3007. Next base: position 186,215 of record CBDFMU010000027.1, read on the forward strand.
GCGTGGGCGAACGCACCGCTATTTCCGGACCAGCGACGCAGCGGCTGGTACATCGTTGGCGCAGCGAGGTGGACGCTATTTTGGTGGGATCAACGACGGCTATCTGTAGACAATCCTCAAGATTGGATAATCGCCTGTTTTTTGGAAAATCTCCACTGCGCCTGACTTTCGATATTGGTGGTCGGCTTCCTGGTACGGCGCATTTATTGGATGACAGCGTTCCCACCTGGATATTTGGACCGCCCAGAAGAGGCCGCTGGGAGCGAACGCAGTTTTTTCGCACTACCGAAAAAATACTGATTTCCGATTTATTAGCACAATTACATACTGATAACAGAGCTATATTATTCGTGGAAGGCGGCAGTCAGACGTTGCAACAATGGATAGCGGAAGGCTGGTGGGATGAAATTCGGGTGATAGAAAATGAGCGTAGTTTGGGCGAAGGAGTGGCCGCGCCGAGGGTGCCAGTGGGGGCAGTTTTACGGGAGGTTTATCGAGTGGGCGGGGATGTGGTGGAAATATGGGCGAAGGAATAGGGTCGAAGAAAAATGTCCATGCAGTGGCGGCAATCCTCCATTTTTCAGGAGAAAAGACGGCCGCACCTTTGCAGCGTCAATCAGACATCACCTGTTAATTCAAGAAAAATGACCAATTTCACGGTTCCAACCAAAGCCACCGTTAGCGTGGGCAACCAGTCTATTTTTGATAACCTGGAAAAGGCACTGGGCTTCGTACCGAATTTGTACGCCGTAATGGCTTACTCGGAGACCGGCCTGGGCAACTACCTGCAATTCCAGAACGGCAAAACATCCCTGACTAAAAAAGAAAAAGAAGCAGTGAACCTGGTAGTCAGTCAGGTAAATGGCTGCCGTTATTGCCAGTCCGCCCATACCGTTCTCGGGAAAATGAATGGATTCAGTGATGACCAAATCCTGGAAATCAGGGGCGGCAGCGCATCATTCGATCCAAAATTGCATGCGATGGTAGATCTGGCCGAGCAAATCACCTCGACCAAAGGCCACCCCGATCAGGTCGTACTGCAGCAGTTTTTTGATGCCGGATATACCCAGGGCTCGCTGGTGGATGTGGTGATGGCCATCGCCGATAAAATCGCAATGAATTACCTGCACAATATCACGCAGGTGCCGATTGACTTTCCGGTAGCCCCTGTGCTGGAAGCGGCGGCAGTATAAATTTTGTATTGATAATAGACCTGTTACAGGGTGGAGAAAGTACAAACGGCTACTTTCTCCATCCTCCATTTTTTCTAATTTAAATATTATGGAACAAAGACTTCCGCTCCCCCCTTTTACCGAAGAAACTGCCCGCCAGAAAGTGCAAATGGCGGAAGATGCCTGGAATAGTCAGGACCCGGAACGTATTGCCCTGGCTTATACCGTGGATACCGAATGGCGTAACCGTACAGAATTTATCAATGGACGCGCTGCGGTAGTTGCCTTTCTGCAACGGAAATGGGAAAAAGAATTGCATTATAAACTTCGGAAGGAATTATGGGGTTTTCGTGGCAATCGCATGGCGCGTTCGTTTTGAATATGAATACCAGGATGCGGCAGGCCAGTGGTTTCGGGCCTATGGCAACGAGAACTGGGAATTCGATGAAAATGGCCTGATGGCCCGACGTTATGCCAGTATCAACGACCTGGCCATCGCAGAGCAGGATAGAAAATTATAGTTTGTACCATCAAATCTAAGTCATGGCAAAGAATTTTGGCGCAATCGCCTTTACTGCCGCCGTCAAAGCGATGCAGGAAAAACTGGGTAGCCGGGCTGCCTACGCAAGGATGGAACAGGAGACTTATCTGGATGGGTTCACTGTTCAAGAGATGGATTTTATCGCCCAACGGGATAGTTTTTATATGGCGACCATCGGGGAGAATGGTTACCCGTATATTCAGCATCGAGGCGGATCAAAAGGCTTCTTGAAGGTGCTGGATGCCAATCGGCTGGGATTTATTGATTTTAAAGGGAATATGCAGTATATTTCGGTGGGCAATCTGGCGACGAACGATAAGGTCTCGATTATTCTGGTGGATTATCCAGCCCGAACAAGGCTTAAAATATACGCCAAAGCCGAAATAGTGTCCCTGCAAGATCAACCCGATCTGTATAAATCCCTTGATTTGGCGGCTTATAAGTTTCGCCCGGAACGAATGATTGTATTACACGTAGAAGCGTATGACTGGAATTGCCCGCAACATATTACCCCGCGCTATACGTTGGAAGAAATAGAAGAGGCATTTGCGCCAGCAACCGAAGAATAAGCCTCCTGCGACCATATAAGTAAGGAGACAGTATTAAGGAGTCAGGCGATAATTCATTAGCAATTATTTTTTTTGCACAACTTTAAATGTCAATTAATTCTGTCCACCTACATAGAATAAAATATGTAAATTATTGATTAACAACATTTCAACAACCATAATGTTTCATCCTTCCTCTTTTACCCTCATCAATCCACAAAATGGCAATCTGGCTTTCAAGGTACTCTCTTTTGACGATAACAGCCATTTCGATCATTTACAGCGAAATAATTACTATTCCATTATTTGGGTCATAGCAGGCAATGGTGACGTAAAATCAGATTTTTCTTTATATCCTTTTGTGCCAAATACCTTGTTTGCCTTTGCGCCTTATCAACCTTTCATGCTTTCTGCTCAGGAAAACATACAAGGTGTGGCGATTTATTTTCATCCCGATTTTTTTTGTATCCACAAACACCACAAAGAAGTAACCTGTGCCGGGGTGCTGTTTAACAATATTTACCAGCCGCCTTTTGCTGTAATGGACGAACCTTCGGTAATTACCTTTAAAATGGTACTGGAACAGATAAAAACCGAGATGCACCAACCAGCTTTGGCGCAGTATGAATTATTAGTTTCTTACTTGAAAATACTATTAATTACAGCATCCAGACTAAAAATACAACAGAATACGGACGCACAGCCCCATTCAACGGATTTAAAAGAACCCTTTATTCTGCAAAACCTGAAAGATGCGATAGAGACCCATTATCGAAATAAACATTCAGCCAGTGATTACGCGGAAGTGTTGAATATATCGGCCAAAGCCCTGGCCAAAATCACTAAAACTTATTTTAATAAAACGCTGACTGATTTAATTGCCGAACGCATTATTATTGAAGCCAAACGCGAATTGTATTTAACGAATAAGCCAGTCAAAGAGATCGCTTACGAACTCGGCTATACGGATGAGTTTTATTTTAGCCGGTTCTTTAAAATTAATGCCGACGTTTCACCACAAATTTATCGCGAGACGGTTGGTTTTGGCAGAGGAGAAGAACCCACATTGGTAGTTAACTAACTAATGTTACGCACAACCAGAGTAAGTCGTAGTCCAACTTTGAGTCGAACTACCACTGCTGTTTATTAATTAAATTCCTACCCAAACAATGCCCCCTGCGCCGCCATTTCCCCCGTCTTCTCACTTTCCGCTGTTTGCACCTCCGCAGGCGCATCCGGCAAAAGCCGTTTTACAATACGCAACTGATGCGAATAGCGGTTTTGTTCGCGGTTAAAAATACCGAAATGGTCGAGTTTGTCTACTCGTACCTGGCCCGACGCATGGATAATGTGGCAATCCGGCAAAATGATGCCCACGTGCGTAATATCACCTTTACCATTATCAAAAAAAGCAAGGTCGCCGGCCTGGCATTGTTCCATAAAATCTACGGGACGGCCCTGATTTACTTGTTGAGACGCATCGCGCAGAAGGCGTACGCCAGCGATTTTGAAAACCATTTGGGTCAATCCAGAGCAATCAATTCCGAACGGCGAACGCCCGCCCCAGAGATAAGGCGCGTGGAGATAACGCCGGGCAATTCTGACCAACCAGTCGCTGGTTTGCGGCACTTGACCAAGCGTGGCGACTGGACCAGAAAATTGAAAAGACTGTTCCCCCAGCCGACAGCGCAGTCCGTCGTAGCCAGGCAGCACCGCGCCCAATGTAATCGGAATGAAGTGATCGGCGGCCATAAGCCCTTCCACCAGCGATAGACTAATGGCCGACTGACTGCGGGAGTCCTCGAACTCGCTGGGGGTCAAGCGTTTGATTTGCTTACTATCTACCCAACCGCTATAACCATCCCAACTGCACCGCACGTGCCGCCAATTGTCTTTTTGCTCATCTATTTCCATCGTTTCGCCAAAAAGCAGTTGCGATACCATCTCGCTCTTGTCGGAGGGTTGGGCACGCAAAGGAGCGATAGAAACCTGGCAGGCGGCGTATTCCATAGTAAAGCTATAAACGATGAACTATGAATGATAAACTATTGTGAATACCACGTTCCTCCAGCGTTGAAAAATACCGGAAATCGTGACCACTTTCGATGCGCTGCAGCGTCTCATAGATCAGCCGGATCAGATTATTGACATCGTCTTTGTGGGCCATTTCTACCGTGGTGTGCATATAACGCAGGGGCAAAGAAATCAATGCCGAAGGTACGCCACCATTGGAATAAGCAAAAGCGTCGGTGTCGGTGCCAGTCACCCGGCTGGCGGCTTCCCGTTGAAAGGGGATTTCCTTGGCTTCGGCAGATTCGATAATAAGATCGAGCAATCCCTGGTGCACGGCTGGCGCGTAGGTCACTGAAGGGCCATTGCCACAGCGGGTATCGCCGTGTTTTTTTACATTAATCAACGGCGTATGCGTGTCGTGGGTTACGTCGGTAATGATCGCCACATCTGGCCGAATAGAGTGCGTCACCATCTCCGCTCCGCGTAACCCGACTTCTTCCTGCACGGAATTGACGATGTACAGGCTGTAAGGCAGTTTTATCTGATTTTCGTGCAATAAACGCGCAACTTCGGCAATGCAAAAACCACCAATCCGGTTGTCCAAAGCGCGCCCGACGTAGTAGCGATCATTGAGAATGGTAAATTCGTCCTGAAAAGTAATGACGCAGCCCACGTGAATACCCATTTTTAACACCTCTTCTTTGTCCTTTGCGCCCACGTCTACGGTAATATTTTCGAGCATCGGCGCCAGGGTGGCATCTTTATCAGTACGCGTATGGATAGCGGGCCAGCCGAACAGCCCTTCTACTTTGCCGCCCTTGCGCAGGTGTACCCACACGCGCATGGAAGGCGCAATGAGGTGATCGCTGCCGCCGTTGCGAATCACGTAAATGAAGCCGTCGTCGGAAATATAGTTGACAAACCAGGAAATTTCGTCGGCATGACCTTCGATCACCACCTTATAAGGCTGGCCGGGATTGATGATGCCATAAGCGGTGCCATAATTATCCAATTGCCATTCATCCAGATAAGGACGAAGATATTCGAGCCACAGCTTTTGTCCCGACCATTCAAAACCGGTGGGGCTGGCATTATTGAGATAACGGCGGAGAAAATTTTCAGAATCAGAGGTGATGACCTGCATTCGATTAAATTAGTTAGATGTAGTGCTCGCTAAGTAAATGTACTATTAGACAATATAGTGGCGAATTAAATTCAACACATTGCCGTAAAATGGCTTAAACTACTTTTAGTCAAATTATTGGATGATAGTCGTGTTTTATGGGTGTAATAGTTTGTATTTCAAGCGTATAAGGCACCCCAACCCGCAGGGTTTTCGCGCCATTTTTTCAAAATAGTTAATTCAGCCGCTGTAATATATCCACTGTGAGCGGCTTCCTGAACGAGCGCATCATAGTTAGTCAGTGTTTGAAAAAGCACTCCTTTCTCCGCGAAAGCAGTGTCAGCTGCAGCAAAGCCATACTGGAAAATAGCCAGTACGCCGACGACTTCCGCGCCTGCTTCACGCAGGGCATCTACGGCCAACAGACAACTGCCGCCCGTGCTGATGAGGTCTTCGATGACTAACACTCGTTGCCCCGCCTGCAATTCACCTTCGATCAGGTTGCGCCGACCGTGGTCTTTGGCACTTCCGCGAACATAAATGAAAGGTTTTTTCAAAATATCGGCCAGCAATACACCGTGCGGAATACCCGCCGTAGCGACTCCGGCTACCACATCGAAATCGCCAAAATGCCTGGAGTGTTCTGCCAGCGCGTTTTTTAGATAGGTACGAACGTCGGGGTAGGAAAGGGCAACCCGATTGTCGCAATAGATTGGCGACAGCAGCCCGGAGGCCCAGGTGAAGGGATCGTGGGGGTTGAGTTTCACGGCCTGAACGGCGAGCAGGTGGCGGGCGACGGTAGCTTGCATCAGTTACTGTTGAATAATTTGGCGTTTTGGAAACCGCCAGAAAACATGGTGATATTTTTAAGTGGCGCCAAATGACGCTCAATGTACCGATGACACCTAATATTGCGACAAAAATGCTCGAAAAAATGGGGCCGCAAAAGTATAAAATCTACATAAATGGTACGCCTGTTTTTCTGACCACGGTCGCGGGGGCTGCCGAACTGGGCTATAGTGCTGATAAACAGACGTTTGTCGCGCCTTACATTGGCAGAAAAAAAATGCTGAAACAGTATTTGGACCTGCTCGATAAGAATCCGCAGCAGCATGCCGTCGTTTTGTTTCACGATGATCTGGAACAATTATGGAGTGATTTTCAAGAATGTTTCAAAATATTGGAAGCGGCAGGCGGTTATGTCAAAAATGTGGAGGGTCAATTGCTGGTTTTCTATCGGCGCGGCTCCTGGGATATGCCCAAGGGGAAAATTGATCCCGGTGAAACGCCCGAACAAGCCGCTGTGCGCGAGGTGCAGGAAGAAACCGGCCTGCAACAATTGACGCTCGGAACGCTTCTTGGTCACACTTACCACACCTATCCACATAAGGGAAATCGCATTTTGAAAAAAACCTGGTGGTATGCCATGCAGACTCATGACACCGAAGTGACTCCGCAAACGGAGGAAGATATTGAGGAAATTCAGTGGGTGGAACCTGAAGCGTGGCTGGCTAGTGGGGTGACAGTGTATGGGAGTATTCAGGAGGTAATTGAGTGGGGAATAGCGAAAAGCAATACATGATAATTTACGTATAAAGCACGTTTACGACGTTTGCTAAATTTTCCAGCGTTTCGTAAGCGGCAGTTTGTAGATTATGGGTAACAGCAATTACAGATATTATTGCTAGTTAGAATCAATTGTTACTTTGTCTAAAACTATTCGGGATGTAGCTTAAATTTATACTTCCCTACGCCGCATTCCGCGCTGCATTAATAATTCCAAACATCGCTCGCAGCACCAATTTGCGATAAATAGCCGCGTCTGCTTCCGGCAAACTGTCGTCTTGCAGTTTTTGCAACGCATACTGCTGAATAGCAATGAGCGGCAACACAATTTGCTCGCGCAACTCAATGCTCGAGCGCGACATATCATTTTCTGACAGCAATTTCGATTGACCCGAAAGTTCGCGGAGCATTTTGTCGGTCAATTCATATTCGTCGTACAGCATCTTCCAAAAATCGCCGAATTCCGGGTGATTAGCCAGATACTTGGTGGCTTTGAAATTGGATTTGGAAAGCGATTGCATCGAATTTTCCAGCAGGGTGCGGAAAAAAAGCGAGTGCTGATACAGCGCGTGCAACTCCTCGTGCCGCGACGACTGAAAGGCCGCAATAGCACTCCCCACGCCGTAGTAGCCGGGCACATTTTGCTTCATTTGCGCCCAGGCACCTACGAACGGAATGGCCCGCAGGTCTTCAAATCGCAGTGCTGCATCGCCGCTCCGTTTGGTCGGGCGACTGGCAATATTGCTATCACCGTACCATTTCAGCGGCGTTATTTTTTCCAGATACGGCACAAAATCGGGGTGATTTTTCAACTGCAAATAGGACTGGTAAGCCGCATCGGCCAGATCATCGAGCAGTTGGTAATCGGCGGGCTTGAGTTCGCGGGATTGCTTGGGAAACAGGCGATTGCCTAAGCCCGCCGTCAACAGTCGCTCAATATTGAATGCCGCCGCTGCTTTGGTGCCATAAGTACTACTCACCGTTTGTCCCTGAATCGTGACTTGAATGCCTTGATTCTCAATGTCTTGTCCATGAGAAGCGTAGTAACTGGCATTGTTGCCACCGCCGCGTCCCGGAGGCCCACCCCGACCATCGAAGAAAATAACGGAGATGCCATTGGTGCGGCTCACCCGGCTCAATTCTTCTTTGGCGCGATAAATACTCCAGTTGGCGCGGAGATAACCGCCATCTTTAGTGCCGTCGGAAAAGCCGAGCATAATGGTCTGCACCTGGCCGCGCGCCGCGAGGTGACGGGCATAATGCGGGTGCGTGTAAAGTTGCTGCATCACCGCGCCGCAATCGGCCAGATCATCGATGGTCTCGAACAGCGGCACGATGTCCAGCGGAATATTCTTCGGGTCACCGCCTTTGCGATTGGGCGCATCTTGAAAAGTCAACTGCGCCAATGCCAGTACTTCGGCCACGTTCCCGGCATTTTGACAATTAGAAATAATGTAGCGGTGGCAGCCAATTTCGCCATTGTCGCGCTGAATATCGCTGATAATGCGAAAGGAACGGATGGTTTCCTTGACGAACGGGTCGGTGAAATCGTTTTCGTCGAGGCGCATGGGCGTATTGAGCAAGAAATCCATCCGCTCGATTTCGCTGGCGGCATCGTAATCGAACGGCGTTTCCGAAGGAGATTTTTCCTGCCAATTTTGCAAAATAACCCGCCACACTTCGGTGTGTTTGCGACTATCCTGCCGCACATCGAGGCTGGCGAAATAGAAGCCAAACACGCGGATTTGGAGGATGAATTGGTCCAAATCATCTAAAAACAGGCTGTCATGGTCGCTAATCAGAATTTCCCGCGCCCGCACTAAATCATCCAGTAAGTCCTGGCAGCGGTTGTAGCGTCTTTCGTCCTGCGGATTGTACAGCGTATTATAAATTTTTTCTTCCGCCGCAATAATGCACTCTTCCGTCCCGCGAAAAGTGAGGCGGCGGCGCAATAGCCGAACCTGCCGGTAATAACAACGCAGTATGCCTTTCCGCAGGCGTTGGGCCACTTCCAGCGTAGTATCAGCGGTCACGAACGGATTACCATCGCGGTCGCCGCCGGGCCAAAAACCGAGGGCTAAGAGCCGTGGATTCTCAAAAGTTATCACCTCCTGGCCGAGGGCGCGCAATAGCCGGAACAGGATGTCGGGCAGCGTGTGAAAGAGCACGTTTTCCAAATACCAGCCCAGACTGATGGCCTCATCAATGGGCATCGGTTTCTCACGATTCACAAAGGTCGTTTTGCCCAATTGCATGAGCAGCGACTGAATTTCCTCCAGTTCATTTTCCCGAATCTGCTTTCCCAGGTCATTGATGATGCCTAATACTTTGCCGGGATAAAACTGCGTGGGGTGCGCCGTGAGCACCAAACGAACGCTGTAATGTCGAATTTTTTCGAGCAGTTGTTCCTGTAAATCCTTGGAATCGAGCCGATTAAGCAGATGCTTTAAAGAGCCGGGGCCGTTCATTTCGTGGATTTGGCGAAAAGTGCATCTTCCACCGAATCGAACAACACCACCTGCCGCTCTACGTATTGGATGAAATAAAACAGTAGATCGTGCCGCTCTTTGGGCGACGCATTTTCAAAATATTCATTCCAGAAACCCTCCACAATCTCGTCTGGACGTTTGCCCGCGTCAAAGCCATTTTTGCAGTATTGGGCAAACAAGGCCAGATGGGTGCCGGCTGCTTCAATACCTTTGAAAGGCAAACTCAGGAACAAGCTATTGTAAGTATGATATAGCAGCGCAGTGGACGTATTGGTGGACATAGAAGAAGTATAGTAGGCGTTGAGAGGTTGAGAATGTTGAGGTTGTTGAGATATCTGATTGTCAGCACATTGCATTTATCTTTCGTTCAAACCCACTTTGCGTTGACTATAAATGGGTAAATTTGCAAAAAGCAGTAAACAACTAGTAAAGAGTAATTGGCAAAACTAATGGTTATTTGTAGCGGTTTTGAAGACAAAGACCATATAAAACAATAATTACCCAAAATTTTTCAACTTTTTCCAGTTTCCTGACTTATCCAGTTTGATTCTATCAATAGTATAAGAAGTTTTCTATTTGAAAAAAATCCCTTAAAATTGCCGAAACTTCTACCGTCCAGTTGCTTGCTGCGTATCCATCATGCAAACCCAACCTACCCTACAACAATTAGACGATGTCATTGACGACCGCGTGGAGATGCAGCGTTTGCACCCGCAGTTGTTCGATGATTATCTCGCTACTGGATGGCGGCTGCTGGGCAATTCGCTGGTAAGGCACAATTTCTCCGTGTGCCGTCGGCAGATGTGTCGCGCCATTCCACTGCGTATCCGACTGGAAGATTTCCATTTCTCTAAAAGCCAGCGGCAACTCCTGCGCCGCAATGCGCATTTGGATGTTCGGCGTGGCCCGATCTATTTGACCGACGAAAAAACGACCTTATTTGATCGGCATTGCGAACGTTTTGAGGACCGTCGCCCGATGTCTATTCGCTCGTTTCTGGGGCCGAATACCCACCGCGAGCCAGTACCGGGGCAGGAATGTAGCATCTATATTGAAGGGAATCTGGCTGCCTGTAGTTTTATGCATTTGGGCGAGGAAGGCGTGTCGGCAACCTACTGCTTTTTTGCGCCGGAATACCAGGAATACGGTTTAGGCAATTATACTATGCTGCTGGAAATACTCGAATGCCAGCGGCTGGGTATGCGTTATTATTATCATGGCTACTGCAATGATGTGCCTTCCGGTTTTGATTATAAGTTGAATTTCAACAACTTGGAAGCACTGGACTGGACTACAGGCTGCTGGAATCCACAACTTCGACAACCTGTGCGTCGCTGGGCAGCTCTGGTGACAGCCGAGGTAGGGGGAGGCCAGGAAGAAGGGGAAAGAGCAGCTGGCAAAGGGCAATAAAGGAAAAAACAAGAAAAAGGGCAACCAGCACTGGAAGTTGCTAATTGCCCTTTATTTTTGCTTCTCGCTAGTTGCCTATTTACTTCAGCTTCGCTACGGTCGCCACGGATACTTTTTTCTTCGCCTGTTCTTCGTCGAAAGGTTTGATAGTAATGCTGATGGTGTGGTTATCATCGGTCAGTTCAGCCAGCGTGTTATCGGCTTTTTTTACCTGACGATCCGGGAAATGATAGACCTGCTGGTAAGTCATATCGGCAAACATCATTTTCATCATATCCATGCTGCTTTCGGCACCTTCGCTATCTCCACCTTCGCCTTCGTTTTCAGCCAGGGCTTTTTTCATTTCTCCACCAATGTCGCCGGTGCTGAGCCGTTCAAACGCTTTACCCGTAAACCTGAACACCTCATCGGTTTTGCTGTCGAACTTATCTTTGTTAATGATTTTCAACGCACGATTGAGGGCCGCTACGTCCGCAAAATCGAAGGAATAACCAAAAACATAGGTGGTAGTATCGTTTTTTTCCACGATGTTAGTGATGCCTTCGACGCCTTTCAGCGTGGTCATTACTGTAGCGAGTTGTTCGCCCATTTGCCCCATCGAATTGTCTTGTTCGTTCGACATAGCTCCCATCGCGCCATCCATGATAGCCGTGGAATCAGGCTTGGCGGAAGCACTGTCGGGCACCATGCCTTTCATAGATTCCATCATAGATTTTACTTCGCTCATATCGAGCGTCATCTTGTAGGTACCGTTGCCTTTATCGTGAAAAGTAACATCTTCGACAATGTGCAGGCAACCCGTGAGGGCCATCGTACCGATGGCAAGGACTGCCAGAAATAGATTTTTCAAATTTTTCATGGACTGAAATAGTGGTTGTGAAAGTAGGTATTGGGTATAAAAGGTTTTTTACCGCCATTTGTTGACGGACGCACCACAACGACAAAAGGTTCGCCCACATTATACGAGGACGAATTCTTGCCAATTATCTGACTTTTCCGAGCGCAAAGGTATGATTGTCGCTGTTAGACCACGCATATCCGGGCTGGCTTTCTCCACTTTTCGAGTTTGATTGGGGGCCTTTTCAAATTTTTCTTCGACTAAAGACTAGTATTAACGCGATTGGGCAACAATGACATACGTATCGAAAGCGTAAGAAGCGCGGTCCAGACATTTTAGTACGTCGAAGCCCGTAATTTTGAGGCATAATTCGATCTCGTCTCTGGTGAAAGCGCGGATAGTAGAATGATCCTCCCCGATCCTGACTGACTCGTCCTGCTGCTCCCGATAAAAAATGGACTGCCAATCGAAGGCCCAGCCGCAAAGTAGATTTGGTTGCCAAAAACTTTCCCGAAAAAAACGCTGACCATTATACTCAGCCCGGTGAACCACTTTTTGCCCTCCATATATGGCCGGAATAAATCGGCTGGCATCTATGAAATCAAAGCAAAACAGGCCGCCCGCTTTCAGGTTGTGGCGCACAGCAGCGAAACAGTCATGTAAGTCTTGATTGCTAGGCAAATAACTGATGGTGCGCCCGGTCATAATCATAGCATCAGCTGGTTCGGGCAGGTCAAACTGGCGCATATCTGCTTCCACGAAAACACCGTCGGGGTGCTTGCGGCGGGCTATTTCCAGCATATCGGCACTCAAATCCAGGCCGATGTATGGAAAGCCCGCTTGCGAAAATCGCGAAGCAAGGTGGCCCGTACCGCAGCCAATCTCCACTACTGAGCCGCCTTTTTGAGTGTCAAGCAGTTGGGCGTAAAAAGCAAACTCTGCTTCGTAGTCAATAAAAGTTCGGTACATGGCTTCATATACCTCGGCCAAATCTACGTATAGGTTATTCATGCAAATGTAGTAATGGGTTATAGTTAGTTTAGAGAGGTGTAGAAAGGGTTAGTTTTTGATCATCAGTACTTTACCACTACTAATGCGAATCATGGGTTAAAAAGAAGTGCTGATTTTCAGGTGATTAGTGACCAGACCTGACAGGTTTCAAAAACCTGTCAGGTCTAAGTGCTTAACATTCACATACTTACTCAGCCAAACCCACGATTCGGACTACTATATTATACCTCCTAGGTGTCAAAAAGCTTACAGGATGTATCTATCTTTTGTTAAAATAAATATCTGTTCGTTGCAAACCGCGTAGCGGTGGCATTATAATGTCACCGCTACGCGGTTCTACGTCTTTATGCGCTGTACCTTTTTTTGCTTCTGGAATGTCACCGCTACGCGGTTTGCGCTAAACAGCTATTAAGCCTGATGAAAAAGATGCGCCACACTTTTCTGAACACCCTCCATTTATGAACCAACACTAAGTCCAATACGTTCCTCGCGGAAAGTACTTTCTATCCTATTTTGCGCCAAAATTTTCAACATCCAGCCAACCCGTATGGTGCAGATCACACAAGCCAAAACCACCGAAGACCTGCTGGGCATCCTGCATCTGCAGCAGCAAAACCTGGCCGTCCACCTGTCGCCCGAAGAGGCTCTGGCGCAAGGTTTTGTGACCATCGTTCACGACCTCGACATCCTGCGGCGCATGAACGATGCGGCCCCGCATACCATCGCCAAAGACGGCGAGCGAGTGGTGGGCTATGCACTCACGACGCTCCCGCAGTTTCGCGCTGCCATCCCTTTTTTGGAGTCGCTCTTCGAGCGGCTCGACCATTTGCAGTGGCACGAAAAGCCTTTTCTGAAAGTTAATTATTTTGTCATGGGCCAGGTTTGCGTGGCGAAAGATTATCGGGGCATGGGCATTTTCGATCGGCTTTATCAGGGGTTGAAAGAATTCCATGCCGAACGGTTTGAGATGGTCGTCACCGATATATCCAGCCGAAATACGCGTTCCCTTCGGGCGCACGAGCGGGTTGGGTTTGAGGTGCTGCAAGAATTTGCCGTGGAGGGCGGGGAAGTTTGGGTGATTGTAGGCTGGGGACTGAAATAAAAATAGGTAAATGGCAAAAGGCAAGAAGCGAAAGGAAAGAGACAAATTAACAATGCAATTTATTGAATTTCAAGCAATTGATGGTTTTTACATTTATACTGCTAATTCTTTTTTGTAGAAAATCGTGTCTACCGCCATACGGGGGAAATTCTCAGGTAATTCTGCTTGCGCAATTTCTATAAATCCATTGCGGACATAAAACCGCCGCGCCGCCGCCAGCCTTTCAATAGTACCCAGGAAAATGGATTGTATGGCTCTTTCCGTACTCCATTGGAGCAGCGTTTCCCAGAGCAGTTGGGCAGTGCCATGTTCCCGCCCACGAAAATCACGGTGGACGAACATTTTTCGCAAGGCCAGCTTATTATCGCCAAAGTCAATGGCCGCTATGGTGCCGATCACTTTTCCTTCGTGCAGCGCGATCCAGAAATTGCCCTTGCCTTGTTGATACACTACTGGAATCTGCTCCAGATCGGGCTGGTCTTGCCGGGTAACTGGCACCTGGAATTCCCCAATTTGGATGCTCAGGATTAGATTAATGACCTCTTCGGTGTACGATGGGGTGAAGGGCTGAATAATCATGACAGGGGGTGCTAATATTAGTAGAGACGTTGCAAACAACGTCTCTACTAATTAATCAAACTAGAACCGAATAGACAACTGCGCATTAAATGTGCGGCCCAGTTGGCTGAATTGTGAGCCATTATAGCCCAGAATATCGTAACGGCCACTGAAGCCTAAAAAGCCCCGAAGCAGACTTTTATCCGCCTGATCGGCGATGGCGCGCGCACCTTCATCATCAATGGCTACCAAGTCCCATTTGGGCAACACATCCAACAGGTTGTTACAGTTCAGGGTCAGCGAAATTTTATCCGTAAAGCCGTACGTCACGCTCAAATCCGTCACTACCGCCGGATCAAACTCAGCCTTAATATGGTTCATAATAGCCCCGCCATTGTCCAAATCCTGGAAGCGGGTAGGTCCAAACAAGGTATTATTCAGGCCAAAGGAAAATTTGCCAAGGGTATAATCAAGCCCCAGGATAGACTTATACTCTGGGCGACTCTCCGTCAGCAGCGACCTAATTTGCGCATTCAAAATACTCGAACCGGCAGCTTTAATGGCTGGTGGATCAGTAGGCGAACCCACAATCTCATTTTCGAGAATGAAATTGCCCGCGAGATTGACGTTCAATTTACCATCGCCCAAGGCTAAGTTGCGGTAAGCGAGCACATAGTCGAGGCCGGAAGTATTGGTTTCAATACCATTGATAAAGAACTGGATGGTTCTTACGCCTGCATTGGAGAGGATCATGCCGAGTGTGCTGGTCGGGTCGCTCGAAGAAATGGAGGAACTGTATACAATGCGGTCTTTCACGTTGATCTTGAAATAGTCCAGCGAGAAGCTGAAATTCTTGCTCAGGTTGAGACCCACCCCGAGGGAAATGTTGTTGGACTTTTCAGGTTTCAAGCTCGGAATACCCAAGGCACGGGCCTGTGCGCTGCGATTGTTGAAAAGACCCGACAATTGGATGGTACCACCCACGAACGCCGCCTGTACAGATTGTGCATAAATCTGGTGCAGGGTGGGTGCGCGAAAGCCCGTGGAATACGAGCCGCGCAGCACCACTTTATCATTAATCAGTTTGTAGCGCGAGGAAACTTTATAAACATTGGCACTGCCAAAGTCGCTATAGTTCTCGGTGCGGAAAGTACCATTGATCAGGAAATCTTTGGTGATGTCGTAGCTCAAATCCACATAACCGCCCAGGTTGAAGCGACTGTTGACCCCAGCGTTGGTGGCATTGATGCCCGGAAACGAGTTGGAACCTTCGCCGGAGTAAGAGGCGGTGTCGCCCGCGAAAATCGTGTAGGATTCGGAGCGAGCCTCTCCACCAAAAGCGACGACAAAATTATCAGTCACGGCTTTGGACACGTCAATATTAGTCACCACGTGGCTGAAGCCGTAGCCGCCCGGCTTGAAGCGGGTCGGGCTGGCAGTTCCCAAAGTCCGATTCACCGTGTTGTCTACTGTATATCGTTGCTGATTGCCGCCCAGGGTAAGGCTAAGGTCGCTTTTCCAGCCATTATGTTCATTCCTAGCCCCGACGGTCATATTATAATCGGTCAAGTCGCCTTCAAAAGTCGGCAAATAACCGATGTAGCCTTTATACAGGTCAACATTATCTCCCGGAAAAGCTAAGGTCGCTTCGGTGAGATAGTTTTTGCCGCCATTGTCGGTGGGGCTATGGAGCAGGCCCCGATCCTGGCGCCAGTAAGGCGGGCGGAAGTTAGCATCACTGAATACTTTTTTGGTCACGTAAGCGGCATTGGCGTACACCAGTGCATTTTCCCCGACAGGAATGCCCGTGTTGATCTCAAATCTGGCTGCACTCACTTCTCCCGTGCCGTTGATGTTACCTGCCGTTGGATAGTCATGCAAGTAATTGGTAATCAAGGCATTTTGTGCTGGCGAACCACCAAAAGTAGCGATTTCGGTTGGCACGTCTACTTTCCCGGAACGGACGGCATTGTTTTGCTGGGTAAAGTTCAGGGTGTAATTTACGAAACCCCGGTCGCCGAAATTGGCTCCGCTGTTGTACGACACCCCATAGTTTTCCCCATCGCCTTTACCAGTGACACCGGCGGTCAGGTTAAGGGTGGAGTATTCAAAACGGTCTTTCAAAATAACGTTCATCACCCCCGCGATGGCATCGGAGCCGTATTGGGCGGAAGCACCGTCGCGCAGAATTTCCACGCGCTGGATGGCATCGGTTGGAATGGCAGACAGGTCAACGCCCGTCTCACCGCGACCGGGCGAGAACTGCACATAGAGCAGCGAACTCAGGTTTTTGCGCTTGCCATTGATCAGCACGAGGGTCCGGCTGGGACCCATGTTGCGGATTTCGTAGGGATCGAGCAGCGTAGTGGCGTCGTTTACAGGGGTATTTACCGAGTTAAAGGAAGGTACGCGGTATTGCAGTGCTTTATCGAAAGAATTCTGACCCGTAGCCACCAATTCCCGGGCCGACAACACGTCAATCGGCAGTGGCGAATCGGTGATGGTGCGCTGGCTGCTGCGGCTACCTGTGCTGATCACTACCTCGCCCAAGGTGTTGACATCCACATCCAGCATGACCGTCATGGAGCCAGAAGCCGGAATATCCATTTCCTGGGTAAGATAGCCAGTGGAGGTAAAGCTCAGGGTAGTGGCTTTCGCGGGTACCTCAAAGCTGAATTTGCCATCCAGGCCAGTGGTGCCCCCGCCACTGGCACCTTTGATGCGGATGGTTACGCCGGGTATGGTGGAGCCGTCAGATTTATCAGTTACTACGCCAGTAACGCGAGTTTGCGCCAGTGCAGTCGCCGATAGGAGCAGCACAAAGCAAAAGGTGAGGAAAGTGTGTAGGTGCTTAATCATACGAAAAGGTTAAAAGTTAATAAATTTCTTATTTCGGAATTAAGGCAAAAGTGGAAATTACTTTTGAGTCAAACCCAAAAAGGGGAAATTTTTTTCTCCTTTAACTTCTTTCAGCGAAATAAGGTAATAGCTGGCTGCCAGATTACTTTTCGTTTTTCAAATCAATATTGTGCGACGTGCCTAAGCACTGCCAAGGCCAGTGGCCTACCGTTTGTGTTCAACAAATTTTCTATTGATTTCCAGCACTTGGTATGGCGGTGCTATAAACAGCATGGCATTTATCCATCGGCGCAGCCGGAAACCATTGGCTACCGCCAAAATCGTTACTTGATAACAAATGCCTGTATGGCTAGCTAGCCAGTTTTACATCTTTATCAGGCGCGCTATTTGCTGCTCTTTCCCAACTTTAAAGATCAAAATACAGGTGCCATTTGGTGTTTCGCTTCCCAAATGTATTGTTTTTTGGTGTAGACCGGCAGCCACGAAAGTGGGTGGAATAATCGTTTGAAGGAACTTCCCTTGCCAATCATATAAATCGCAGTGTACTTCGCCCGATTCTTCTTGTGTCCATGATAAGTTGGCACTTTCGCTTACTGGATTGGGCGAGCATTGAAGTTGAAAGTCGCTTACAGGGATTTCTGGCAAACCAACTGGAAGGTCGTTCAGATAGCGCCACAGCACTATTTTATGTTTGAGATTGCTCGCATGAATAATTTTTCCATCTGGCTGGAGCATAAGGTCACCGTCTTCCAAGCCGTATTCATAAGCTGGAGTTTTCACTTGCCCGTTATTCCCAAAAGTGGAGTCGAGGGAACCATTGCTATTATAACGCAGCACTAAAAATGGCCCTGTATTGACATTATTACTAGGCGAAATAGAATCCTTGCTTTCTGCACCAACTAATATTTTGCCATTGGGCTGCGGTACAATAGAGCGTGCAACATCCGAGGTGCCAAAATCTGCATACACTACTCCATTTGTGCCAAAAGCGACATCCAAACTTCCATTGGGAAGGAGCCTAAAGAGCGTAATATGGAAGTGTATTTGCTGTCGGAAACCGCTAAACACGATTTTTTGGTCATCTTGAACGGCTACTGCCAGTGTACCTTCTATCCCGATTGTAGCTCCAAAGATAAACGCGCCCTGGGTAGCGAAGGATTGGTCAATAGTGCCATCAGTGTTAAAGCGGATAATTTCTATTCTGGAACTAAAGGTTCTGTTATTCCCAGCCGCCACAATTTTTCCATCGGCCTGGAGTGCTAACGACCGTATTTCCTCTACATTTTCAATGCCTTGGAAAAAATCAGCGATTGCGGTGCCTCCTGCCCCAAAAGCCGGGCGTTCCATCTGGAAGGAGTTGTACTAAAAAGAAATTAGAAGAGCTGCCGAAATCTGTATTATAAGTGGTGCCTCCGAGTAATATATTGCCATCTGGCTTTATTAGTATTGCATAGAAAGCAGCACTGTCCCAATTATCAAGCACCACTATTCCGCCCTGCCCAAAACTGGAGTCTAATTCACCATCGATATCTAAACGGGCGACAAAGGCAGTGTAAGCAGGCGTACTCATACTGCCAATCACTATTATTTTTCCCTCTGTGGTTAGGGCAATTTTGTTGATTTCGCCAGAGCTGCCTAAGTCTATTGGCTGCGTCTGCCCATTCGTTCCATAAGTAGCGTCGTCCGAACCGTCTGGTAGCAAACGGGTTACCATCATCTTTCGATTCCCACCAGTCAGTTCATACTCATAGCTCGCCAGGATAATTTTCCCATCAGGCAACAACACCGTATAGCCACCATGATAAATCTTGCTGGAGTCTTCGATAAGGACTTTGCCGTCCTGGCCAAAACCGAGATCAGGCGTGCCTGGATTTTGCCCCATTAATAGAAGGGGGGCGGCGCAGAAAACGGAAATGAATAGTAAAATACGTTTCATAAGTATAGAAGTTTAATTGAAAAGTATATAAATATTGCTATTAGACAATATATTGTTATCGCATTTTGCCTAAACCTCGCAGGTTCTGAAAACCTGCGAGGTTTAAATAGTTAGGAAGCTTTATTGCATGGTTTATTTACAATTCATACTATTCCATCAACTACTATTGTAATATACATAAATTATTGACCAGATGATTGGCATCACCCGGTCAATAATAAAAAATTGATCTGAGATTTGCTCTTTTTACCTTGGGTTTAGCCCCAGGCGCGATCACCTTTTTTGTAATCAATCGTCTCATAGCGACCCGGCACAGCCACGTAGCGCAGGGCCTGCGTCGCGCCGATTTCCGAGCTGAAATAGCCCCACAGCACCAGGTCTTTGATGACCCGGAAGTAGTGGTTGGGGTCGCTGGGCTTCCGCGTTGTGCTATAGGCCTTTTGCTCCGTGTCCAGTTCCGTCAGAAAGTCGTGACGCATCTTGTCATCGCCTTTCATAAAAGTCTTGCCATAGCGTTTTTTGTATTCGTCCTGCAAGGTTTGCAGCCCGGCCACGAAGGCTTGCTGGTCTTTGGGTTCATAGCAATCGCTGACCATCGTGGCCATGAACTGGCCCGTTTTGGCGGCTTTGGCCCCTGGCGTGTTGGTGGTCGGAATGATGGTTTCGGCCACTTCATTCATGAGTTTGACCTGGCTTTTGCTGAACAGGCCGATGGCTTTTCCCTCCGGCAGGTCTTCGATGGCATCCCAGTCTAGGTGTCTGGCCAGCAGGCTATCAGCGCCGAGCAGGCTACCGCCAATCACGATAGCGGTACGTTGAAGAAGTTCGCGTCGGTTCATATTTTTTTTTATATTGTGTTGTTATAAAAATGAATCAAATGATGGGGTATTTGGGTAAACTAACTCCAGTCGCGTTTAACAATGCGATTTGCTCCAAAGCCCGGATGCATTCGATAGGCGGAACGAAAAGCCAGTCACTGGACTTCCTCTCCTTTTTTATACACCCGGATTTGGGTGCGATCCATGCGCGTACCGGTCATTATTTGCGTATTTTTCAAAAATAATAGTTTCTCACCTCCCGGCTCTTTTCAGCAGCCAAGATAAGTTGATTTGGGCAATTATTGGATTGGGCAAAGATTGTAGTTGAAAATCAATCATAGACTTTTATTTTACGACAACCTTGGCCTCATTTACTATCCGTCAATTTAATTTCGTGACTTTCTCGATCCACGATTCACTGCCCGACACTACCCGCAACCAATAAATACCAGCAGGCAAATCAGGTATTTGGAGCGATAAGGTACTCTTCCCTTTCGCAAACTGCTTTTGGCCGGAAATCTCCATTACACTACGCCCATTCAGGTCAAGTAAGCTGATATTAGCAGAAACCGACTCTTCTGTCACGCATTGCAACTGCAAAACATCGTCGAAAGGCACCGGATAAGTGCTCCAAACTTGCTTTGGTCCCGCATTGGGCTGGTGCGTGGAAGTAGTGATAATCCCAACTTCCGAGACAACCGTGTTGGTGATGACTGGCGGGTTGAAATCGAAGAAAATGGCTGCCGAATTGCTCAGTCCAGCCCCAATGGGCAGCAGGGTTCGCGGTGAAACGCTGAAACGGACGAAACCATGACTGCCTGATTCGTTCACGGTGCTATCGGGCAGCAGGACATTGGAGAAAACCCACTTAAGTATGTGCGAGCCTTCTATGAAAAATTGGTACGGATGACTGGCATCAATGGTCCTGACCGAAAAAGGGTCGAAATTGGCTTCCAGTGTATCCCGAACGACGATGGTGAAAGCCGTGTCGGTACCGGTATTTTGGAAGCGGATTTTATACTCAATTTGTTGATTATCAGGCGGTAAAAATCCATCTGGGCTGGCCGATTTATCATTTGGATCGTAGGAGCCGGTCACGATCTGCGTCAGCGTAGCCAGGTTATCAGCGGGCGCAAAATCGGTATGCGCGTGGCTACCCACCGCATTCAGTAACAGGGATGTACCAATAGGCGAACCCGCCACACTTACCGTAAACTCGAGCCAAAATTCCCTTTCTTCATTGATCGCCAACGTTCCCAGGTCAAACCGTACGGAGTTTCCTTGCAAAATGCCAGCAGGGTTGGTTTGTTCAAAAACAAGTTGGGCAGCCGGAAAATCAAAGCTAATCTGCGTGTTTTCGAGCGGTTCTGTGCCAACGTTGCGAGCCTTGATTTTGTATTTTACCAAAAAACCACGTCGTGCCGG
This sequence comes from Saprospiraceae bacterium, assembly GCA_965249785.1. Taxonomy (GTDB): domain Bacteria; phylum Bacteroidota; class Bacteroidia; order Chitinophagales; family Saprospiraceae; genus M3007. Next base: position 207,624 of record CBDFMU010000027.1, read on the forward strand.
AGTAAGTGCCGTCAACGTCACTGCCAAGTCTCGAATATCGGGCTTTGGCGCAAAGACAAAATCCTGCGTAGTAGTGCTATCGGCAGACACCAGCAGTGTGGCAATAGTATCACCACAGGCAGGCAAATAGTATTTTTCTCCTTGTATGGCTAATTCATAAGTACCAACTGGCAACATTTCTTGGAAAGTACCGTCGTCAGCCGTGACAAAATACCGATTGTAGGGTTGGGAACGAATAGATTTCCCGGCCACTGGCAGGTCGGTTGGATCATATTGGCAATTACCATTTAAGTCTTTGAAAATGCGGCCCTTGAGCAGCCCGGTAGTGGCTGAATACGGCGGCAGACGGTCCAAAATAGGCTGCAACGGCGTGCGCATTAGTCTGTTCTTGTTATCAATCTCCGGCGTATAGACGCTGGCCCAACCGTATAAAAAGCCATCTTTAACAAAAAAATCTTTCCAATAAGTAGTCACCACGCCCGGTATAAGCAGCTTCCAGGTTTGCCCCAGGTCGCGGGTGACGAAAAAATTCTCAGAACTTTCTCCTGCAATCAAGAGTGAATCGGTGGCCAATACAATTCGTGCCGCTACAGAAGGATCTAAATCCGAAATAGGGTGGCCACTTTGCACCCAGCTATTGCCCCGATCATCGGAGTAGTAGATTTGGCCACCCCAGCTCAGGGCTATCAAACGGTCGCCTTGTTTCAAAAGCCGCTCCGGCGAGAGGCCATCAGGCGTGACATCCACCCAGGTAGCCCCCATATCGGTAGTGGATAGGATTTGGGAGTCAGTGTCCCACCTGTCATGGATCAGTAGCACCGTATCGCCTATAACTTGGAGACCCTGAAAATAATCGTTGATGATAATACTATCCCAGGATACGCCGAGATCACCGCTGACGTAGATATTTTGGTCTGCAACGACAAAAATCTTGTTGGTAAACACTTTGGTGTCGTAATTCAAGGTGTTGTATCCGCCAGCGTGATCTACTTCCAAAACACGGGTCCAGCTATCTCCATCATCCGCTGATCGGTACACCACAGGGCCCGGGCTATTTCTACCAACCCATTAAAAAGAGATACCCCCCCAAGGCAATCGGGAATTTTAAACTACCATAATTAGCCTGCCCTTGAAAAACAGAAGGGGTCTGCAATTCGGCCAGCTGTCCGCCACGCAAAACCGACCAGGTTTCCGCTGTTTCATCCAGCCTGAACAGGCCCAGGTTTTGGTTGGAAGACCAAATTTTTTCGCCATCATTATAATACAGTGCACTTGCATCCTCACCGATGCCGGGAGTGGCAATGCTCCAGGTGTTACCCGTATCGGTCGAGCGGAGGGTATAACCGCTTGCTGCATTGAGGTAAAACCCGGAGGGTAAAGGGCTGAAACCGTGGACATTGGACGGCACGATCTGACCGTTGTACACTGCTACAAATTCCTCGGCCCGTTGGTCTTTGGAGCGAAACAGTCCCTCACTGGTGGAAAGATAAACGAAGGTATCCACTTGAGTAACCTCCACAATACTCCGATAAGGCAGGGTATCGCTTTCCCAGGTTTCCGCAAAATCATGGCTGACCAGGTGCCGATTCTCGTACTGGAAAAAAAGATGGGTTACTCCATGCAAATGCACCACGAAGAAAGGGTGGGCATAAGGATTTGCCCAGTCTGGATATACAGGCATCGGCTTTACCACTCCGCCAGTCAGGTCGGGCCGCGTAAAATAGCCGATCTGCTGCGACCCGACCAGCAGAAAAGTGTCGGTAGCGGGTACTTTGGTAAAAGTATAGGGCAAATTGATGCCGTTATAGTTATGCGTCCACGTTACGCCATGGTCGGCGGAAAAGTACAACGTGCTGTTGCTGGGTGGCCCCTCTCCTCCTACCCAGCGGCAGCCGCTGAAGAGAAAATAAGTCGAGTCATTCACCCGAAAAAACTCGCTGGCCCAAGGTATACAAGCCGACTGGGTACCAAGGTCTGATTGGACCAGTGGTATCTCGTCCGAAGTAAGTACCAGCGAATCACTGCCTTCGTCCAGGCGAGTAATATTCCAGCTATCATTGTCGGGAGCGGCGGACAGGACCGTGGTTTCGTCCGCCCACAAAGGACGGCGAACATAAGGACCGGTGTTGCCACCTGGCGTCAGCGACCAGCTCTGCCCATCGTCCTCGCTTTGATAGATGTGGTTATTGCCATTCGGGTCGGCTTGACCGGAGGCATACAATCGGCCTTGGTGCTGATAATATTTATGGAAAATACCTTTCGGGGCGGATGGCAACACCTCCCAGGATGTTTGGAGGGTGTCGACGGTTTGTGCAAATGAACTTATTGCGTACAGGTAAAATACGAAACAAAGCGCGGGGTTTTTCATTAAAGTTATTTATTTTTTGAAGGTTATAGACTACTTACATTATACTGCTCTTATTTTATAAAAACGATTTATCAAACCGTTCTACCCTTTTATCAATTTCATTACTTGTTGTTCATTATTAACACGAAGCACCAAAAAACACGCTCCAACTGGAATATTATTGCCAAAATGGACATTCTGGTGCTGTACGCCAGCTTGTAAAAAACTGGGTGGAATAATTGTTTCCAACAACTGACCTTGTGCATCGTACAAATCGCAGCGCACCTGACTTGATTCTTTTAGTAACCAAGACATCTTAACTTCATCACTTACAGGATTAGGCGAGCATTGGAACTGAAAATCAGTAAGTTGCTTTTCTGTCGTACCGACCATAATATCGTTCAGATAGCGCCACAAGACGATCTCGTTATTACGGCAGTACCGGTGTGGATGATTTTTCCATCGGGTTGCAAGAGAAGATCAATCGGCACTTTCAGTGAGATTGATGCGTAGAGTTGGGGTCCGAACTTTGCCATTAACTGCCCAAAAGTAGTATCCAGCGAGCCATTGGTATTATAACGCAATACCCAAAATCGTCGATTCATCGCCAAGTAGTTACCTAGAATCCGTACTTTCCGCGCCAATACGAGTATTTTTCTATCAGGACTGCAATACTAGGGTAGCGCGCAAATTCCAGCAAAGCCCAAGATTGGTAAATACCTAGCCCACCCGCTGCCAAAGGTGGGAGTCGAAAATCGCCGTCCGGTATTGAGCCTGAAAAGCAGTAATCTCGACCGATAGTATCCCGCCGATGTACTTTCAAAACTTACGTTCCGCAGACATACGATTTTTTGATCGCTTTGTACGGCTCACTGCGTAAACAAGCCACGTCGTCGTCGCGTCCCCATGTTAAACGACCAACATACCGCCATCGTCGCCAAAAGATTGGTCAACAGCCCCATCTAGGCTGAAAACGAACGATTTGCTATATCATAACTATCGGTGGCATTACCGCCGATGCCGCCACAATTTTGCCGTCGGCCTGTAGGGCTAACGAAAGTATTTCCTCCAGCCCAGCTGACAAAACCAGCAGCTGGCAAAACCACCCGTGCCAAAGTTGGAGTATCTAGTGTTCCATTGGGCAGACAGTTGCACCAACAAAAAATCGTACACGTTGCCTGGGCCACCCAGCTTATAGTACAGAGAACCTCCTAATTAAAATACGACCATCCGGTTTTATCAGCAAAGCAGATGCACTTGGTCTCACTACTTGGGATAGATATTACAGATTATCACCACTTCCATCTATCTCCAAAACTGGCATCCAACGTGCCCGTCGGCATCCAAACGCATAACTATAGCCCGGTGGCAAAAAAAGAACCCAAAATGCTCACCGATCACCACTAATTTCCCAGCAGCTGACAGAGGCAATCCTGCCGATTTCCGCTACCTCTCGATGGGCCTAGATCGGGTCGTGCTTGTCCACCTAATTCCATAACTCGTATCCAGCGAACCGTCCGGCATCAAACGGGTAAGTACAGGTATTCCATCGTCACCCAGCTCTTCATATTCGTTGCCAGCCACGATCATTTTTCCATCGGGCAGTAACACAGTATGCCCACCATAATAGGTTTTGTCAGAATCTTGAATAATGACTTCACCAGCCTGCCCAAAAGTGGAATCGGGGGTACCGTCGGTCTGCCCAATCACTAAAACAGGTACAATACAAAAACTAAGAAAACTAATGCAGAACTGATAGTAACAATGTTTCATGATTGAAGGAAGGTTTAAAATAGTAAAATTAATGTAGTACAGGTGCAGGAAAAGACATCTGGGTTGTTCTTCGCCATTACTTGTTACCCTCCTTAATTCAAAAAACAAGTACTGCTTTTCTACTTTTGTCAATGTAGAATCTGCATTGTAATCTATGGGCAGACTTGAAAATCTGCCCATAGAAATTACTACAAATTCCCCTTTTTCAACTCACGTTACCGCATAATCCGCTGCGCGCGCCGTGAGGGCCATATAAGTCAGCGAAGGATTCTGGCAGGCCGTCGAAGCCATGCACGAGCCATCGGTGACGAACACATTGGGTACATCGTGCATCTGGTTCCAGCGATTGAGCACGGAAGTTTTCGGATCGCGGCCCATGCGGGCGGTGCCCATCTCGTGGATGGCCATGCCGGGGAACGAACCATTGTCGTAAGTACTCACGTTTTTCAGACCGGCAGCTTCCAGCATTTCGGCACCATCTGCGATCATGTCTTTGCGCATTTTCAGCTCATTTTCCTTGATTTCGCAGTCAATGGCGAGTACATACTGGCCCCATTTATCCTTTTTCGTTTTGTCGAGCGTCACTTTGTTTTCAAAGTAAGGCAGCATCTCACCGAATCCGCCGACTCCCATGCTCCAGGCACCTGGTTCTACCAATGCCTCTTTCAAAGGCGCGCCAATGCTGAGTTCGGCTACATCGCGGCTCCAGCCGGAACGACTCGCCCCACCCTGATAACCGAATCCGCGCAGGTATTCGCGCTTGTCGCCAAAGAAATTCCGATAGCGCGGAATATAAATACCGTTCGCACGGCGACCATAGTAGTATTTATCTTCGTAGCCTTCCATCGTGCCGGAGGCTCCGCAACGGAAGTGGTGATCCATCAGGTTGTGACCGAGTTGGCCACTGCTGTTACCAATGCCATCGGGCAACCCGCCCATTTCGATAGAGTTCAGCAGCAGCTGGGTAGAGCCGAGGGTGGAACCGCACACGAAGATCACTTTTGCCTCATACTCAATATTTTGCATCGTTTCAGCATCAATCACCAGCACGCCTTTGGCCCGCTTGTTATTTTTGTCGTACAGGATTTGATTGACAATAGAGTAAGGCCGCAACGTGAGATTGCCGGTAGCGACGGCGGCAGGCAAGGTGGACGATTGGGTGCTGAAATACGCTCCAAACATACAGCCGCGACTGCACTGGTTGCGATATTGGCAGCTGCCGCGCCCGTTGTGTGGCTCGGTCAGGTTGGCCGTGCGACCAATGATCATGCGGCGAGTTTCGTACTTCGATTTGATGCGGGCGGCCACTTCTTTTTCTACCACGTTCATGTTCATCGGTGGGAGATATTTGCCATCCGGCAAACTCGCCAGCCCATCCAGGGCACCACTGATACCTGCGAACTGTTCCACGTAATCGTACCAGGGAGCCAAATCTTCGTAACGAATCGGCCAGTCCACGCCCATACCATCCTGGGCGTTCGACTCAAAATCCATCGGACTCCAGCGATAGCTTTGGCGGCCCCACATCAGCGACTTGCCGCCGACGTGAAAACCCCGGTACCAATCGAAACGCTTGACTTCGGTGTAGGGACATTCGAGGTCGTTCACCCACCATTCCGGCGTAAACTCCGTGTACGGGTAATCACGTTTTTGCACCGGGTGGCTAGCCTTCATTTCGTTGGTGATCCGTCCACGATGGGGAAATTCCCAGGCCGGATGACCGTCCGATTTGTAGTCTACGACGTGCTTGATGTCCATGCCACGTTCGAGCATCAGTACTTTTAGCCCTTTTTCAGTGAGCTCTTTGGCCGCCCAGCCTCCAGATATACCGGAGCCGACGACGATTGCATCGTATTTTTCAGCCATGATTTTTATGATAAAAATTGGATAATCAAGAACGTGAGTAGTTTTTAAAAGCAATCAATGGAAGCTGGATAGTGTTGGTCGGGTTCGCCATTGCCATTATTCTGCGAAGGAAAAAAGCAATCTGGTAGCCGGTTAGTTGGGAAATCGCTGTCACCACAATGTACAGAGCACGCTTTATTAATATAAGTCTTCGTTTGTCCATCCAGAAAACGAACCTTCATTTCGTAGTTGAAAGATCCATAGTAATAGCTGCCATCAGATTTTTTACCATTCCAGCCTGCTGCAAAGTTATTTGCGTCTGGTAAAAAATCTTCTTCCTGAAAAAGAACGTTACCATTTTCATCAGAAAGAACCAGTGATATAATCCTTTCCACTCCTGGTCCAATTATAACCTCAAAAGCAGTATTTATTCCATTATTATTATCAGGAATAAATATATTTGGAACATATAGATGAGCCGTATAGACGGAATCAATCAAATTACCAGCTCCATCGAACGTATCTTGTTTAATTAGAAAAGCCTCTGTTGTAGGTAGAGTACCACAACAATTTTCATAGTTATTACTGGGTTTTTCTTTGCAAGCAAATTGAAAAACCAAAAGCAGTAATACATTTAAGTAGAACAACTGTTTCACAAAACAGTATTTGTATAAAAACTTATAGTGTAATTAATACAAAGTAGTCGTGAACAGCTTTTGTCGTGTCTCGGCTTCGCCCGACATAACAATTATGGCTACCCAAACTTCTTCCACAACTTCGGAAAACGCTTTTTCATTTCTTCCTCATCGTCGAAATCCCAGTCATGTTTGATTTCCGGGTAGGGGGTTCGGGGGTTTTTATCATCAAATTCCTCCGCGGCCTGGCCCGTTTTTAGTTCAAAAGCATTCGCAGCCACGGACAACATCTCTTCGGATTCATACTCTCCAAAGTCAAAGTCATCTTCCTGGACATATTTGGCCAGGTTGTCGGGGTTTTCCAGCGCACTTTGAAAAACAGTCCTGCCTTTGGCGATCAGCCAGCCCCGGAAGTATTCAAACCCGTCGTCAGAGCTGCCGCCATTGATGAGGTAGGCGGCGCCCCAAAGATTGTGCAGATAGGAGTTCAGGTACTGCTGATCAATGATGCGCTGGAACTCGAAAATATCGTCTACCGAGCGTTGCGACAAATACTCCGTCAGCAACTCCACCTGGCTTTCCAAGTCTTCGGAATTCGTTTTTGCGCGCTCGATCAGGCTCCAAAAGTCGGCTTGCCCAAACTTCTCGAGGACTTTTTCCACCGTTTCGCGATAGCCATGCTTCGTTTTCTCGCGAATCATCTTCTCGACTTCCACCTCGGCTTCGGCCAGGCTCTCCATCTTTTTGGTGCGCGTCACCCCAAGTGTATGGCCTTTCCCATAGACAATCGTGATGGTTTCTCCGATGATGTCAATGGACCAGAACTTGTCTGTTTTTTCGTCTGTATAGGTAAAATATCGTTTCATTCTTTGAGTTTCACACGTCACAAATTTCCACTCCCTTACGTAGTGCCGCCAATTTATCCGTTCCCTTTGGAATAAACTCTTGCGCCAAATAGTCCTGAAAGCCAGTCTCTATGATGGCCCGGATAATGGCGGGATAGTAAAGTTCCTGGGTTTCGTCTATTTCGTTGCGGCCCGGCACCCCGGCGGTGTGGTAATGGCCGAAATACTGGTAATGATCACGGATGGTCTGAATAACGTTCCCTTCCATGATCTGCATGTGGTAAATATCATAAAGAATTTTGAAATTTTCGGAACCAAGGCGTTTGCAGAGTTCTATCGTCCAAGTGGTATTGTCGGCCATATAGTCCGGGTGATTCACCTTGGAATTGAGTACCTCCATCTGTAGGACTACCCCGTTTTCTTCGGCCAGTGGCAGTACCCTTTGCAGCCCTTCCACGCAGTTTTGCAGCCCCGTTTCGTTATCCATACCCCGACGACTGCCACTGAAACAAATGAGGTTGCGGTAGCCTGCCTTGGCCACCAACGGGATCATTTCGGTGTAGTTCTTGATCAACTGGGGATGAAATTTTGGATCGTTCCAGCCGTCCACCAGATTCAGTTCTGCGCCATTGCACATGGAGGAATCCAGTCCATATTTTTTCAAAACATCCCAATCTTTCGGCCCCACCAGATCAATAGCCGTAATGCCCATGGGCTTCACCGCCACGCAAAGTTCTTCCAAAGGAATGTTATTAAAGCACCACCGACACACCGAGTGGCGGATACGGCTCTTTGAAGCAAGACGTGGTTTTGCCGTGGTCTGAGCAGCCATGAAAACAGGAGCAGCCGACACAGCCGCAGCCCCGGCCAGAAGGGTTTTCAAAACGCGACGACGGGTAGGCATTTTTGTGCAAATAAGTTCAAAACGGTGAACGAAGGTAAAAATCTGCCGTGAAGATGCAACAAAGCAGGAAATTCCTGTTCCCACCAAGCAAACATATTTTTTATTTGGTCTCCCAATTGCGTAAAGGTGGCTAAATTACGGTCAATCACCTCGTCAAAGGGCTGAAAAGCGAGCGGCCAGCTTGGGGAGTAGACCGAAGGCAGCGGACTTTTCTATTGCGTCACCGCCTGAACATCATCCACGATATACTCCGTATCGCCCTCCCAAAAGAAAACTTGATACCGCTGTTTGTAGTGCACAATCACCATTTTGCCATCCAGCGTCTGGAGTTTTTTAGCAATATCATTGTCTTGAGCAGAAAACTCCCAGGCCGTCATCATGCCGTTGGGGGAGAGGTTCAGCGTGCCTTCAAAGGTCTTGAAAACGACTCCGCGCCGCGCAATTTTGACCAATTGGCCGGACTTCCGACCGTCCGAATAAGTGAGCTGGCTGTAGGCAAAATAGCCGGCTACTACCAGCAAAAAGACAATCAATAGCAGCCACATAACGCGGCGACCAATCCTGCGCGCGGTGTTTTTGGCTTGTTCGAGTTGAACGGACATAGGAGGTGAGTTTTAGGTAATTAGGTGTTTTGTTGAGAGAAGTTGAGAAAAGGTTGAGGGAGTTGAGAAAATTTAACTAGTACAGAGTGATTTTGAGTACTAATGCGAATCATGGCTTTAAAAATGGGACGCTGATTTTCAGGTAGTTAGTGACGAGACCTTCGAGGTTTTTGAAACCTGGAAGGTCTAAGTGCTTAACATTCACATACTTACTTAACCAAACCCATAATTCGCATTAATAATATCATAATGAATTGGAAAGTAAACATTTCTCAACCCCTCAACCTGCTCAACCCCCTCAACAATTTTTCAAACCCCCTTCTTGCTGCCCCAAATTTGCACGTGCAAACGGTCGGAATAGCGAAAGTTATACTGTTTGCAAATATCTACCAACCAAAATCGACGTTCGGCCAAGGCAGCAGCACTGGTACCTTCGGGCATGAGCCATACTTTTTCCGGCGCAATAGCATAACGGTCAAGCAAATCCAGCACTTCAGACAGGTCGTCGGGGGCAGCGATGACAAATTTGAAATTCGCCTTCGGATGGTGGGCAAAGAAACGCAAAACGGCGGGTCTTTCGCGCAGTTTGCGCGAATTGGCACTATTTTCCAATTTAGGAGAGACGTTGTATTGATCAATAGTCACGTCAAAATCGAGGTTGGGCAGCAAAGTGCCATTGGTTTCCGTCTCGAAACGGTAGTCCGGCGACTGCTCGCGCAGCGCGAGCATCAAAGCGACCAAGCCACGCTGTTGTAAAAGTGGTTCGCCGCCAGTCAGGATGACGTTGCGGCAAGGGTAAGCAGCCACTTGCGCTACGACTTCCTCCACCGGGCAGGTTGCAATCCATTCTTTTTTGTCAAATTTCTGGTAACCCGGCAGCACATCATGGACATGCGCGAAACGAGTACCGATCCAGTTCCAGGTATAATCGGTGTCGCACCAGATACAATGCAGGTTGCAACGCGTAGTGCGCACAAAAATAGAAGGGACACCTATACTTTTCCCTTCCCCCTGAATAGAAAAAAAAATTTCCGGCTGACCGTTGAGTCTTGCCAGTTGCAGCGCAGGAATTTGGGTAGGAATGGCCGTATCCACAGAGGGAATTTTTCGGCAAAGGTAAAAGTTTAGTTGACGTTGGCTGACTGGACTATTAGGACAGACTATCAGACAACTCAATGTCCAATAGTCCAACGTCTAAAGCACCATATTTTAAAAGTCCAACGTCTTTACAGTTTTTTCACTTTGCCGGAGCCGTTCACGTCAGCCTCTACGCTGGGTTCGCCCAGATAATAGACTTCGCCGCTGCCCGCAATGTCGGCTTTCAAGGTTTGGGTCACGTGGCAGGTAATCGTCCCGCTGCCCGCCACTTCGGCATTTAATGCATTGGCAGTCAACTCTTTGGCCTTCACGTCGCCACTACCCGATACGTCAATTTTCAGCGTATTAGTGATGCCGCCCAGTTCAATGCCACCGCTACCGGAAATGTCACAGTTCATGTCGCCAAAATCTCCTTGCAATAGATACACATTCCCCGAGCCGGAGACATCCATGTCCATTTTGGAAGATTTTACCGCCGTCATCGCCCGGATAGTGCCGCTGCCGGCCAGATCAAGCCCATCAAAAGAAGGACCAGTTACCTTGATTTTTACATTGTCGGACTGGCTTACGTTTTCGCTAAAATAGATTTTCAACGTGCCGTTTTCCACTTCGGTTTTCAGGATAGGCAGCAGGTTTTCCTGGGCTTGCACTTCTACCGAATATTGGTCGGACACACTGAACTCCACGTCGCCCGCCAGGCTCAGGTCAATCGCATGAAAATCACGCACCGAACGGGACTCGGTTTTGACCGCGCCGTTACCACGCAGGCCCATGCCGGGAAGGGAAATAAAGTGGCAAGAGCGTTTGCCAATCACAAAAATGCCCACCAGGGCCAGGAAAATAAGCAGGTTGCGCATAGTAGAAAAGATGGTTCGTTTTTGAATGAATAGTGTAATGTGGTTTAGAAAAGTTCAAGGAGGGTTAGTTAATTGCTCGCTGGTACTTTACATTGCGGCTTTGTTCAAACCCATTCCTTAAATATTCAACACGATGCTCACTTGGACACCAGTCTTGGCACCGAGGTTACAGTTTTTGGGTAAAGAAATAGGTAATCTGGCCATCTGGCCGCTGCTCTGCTGGGTTGGCTGGCTCTCCCCCACCCTGCCAACACTCGTAGAATCGCCAAAAGTAGTGATCTGGCAAACGGAGCAAAGCCATGATTTTGGCAGTCTCCGGGCGGGCAAACCAGCAACTTATGTTTTCCGTTTTCAAAATGTAAGTAAAGACACGATTTTACTGCAAACGGTGCGTACGACCTGCGGCTGCACGGCAGCGCGTTATCCAGAAACGCCTATTGCCCCTGGCACTATCGGCGATATTACGGTGGAATACGATGCTGCGCAAAGCGGCCATTTTCGCAAAAAAATCCGGGTGTTTTTTGATCGCCAACGGAAGCCGGAGATATTGTGGATTGAGGGCGAGGTAAATTAATGATGAATGATGAATTTATGCCAACAATAGGTGGCAGCAGCATTTATTGAATTGTTCCTTCTGATACGTCAAAAATTCGGTATTCGCCAGTAAAGGATTGTACAATCGTCTCAATGCGAGATCGTTGCGTATCGGTAATGAATATTTGACCAAAATCACGGCTGAGTAATAAGCCGACCAAATGCCGTACCCGGTGTTCATCCAGTTTGTCAAAAATATCGTCCAGTAAGAGCAGTGGAGCCACGCCTTTTTCGCGGCGTAATACTTCATATTGTGCCAGTCTTAGCGCCAGCAAAAATGATTTCAGTTGGCCTTGCGAAGCGAATTTCTTGACTGGCAAGCCGTCCATTATCAAGGCTAAATCGTCGCGATGCGGACCGCGCGTGGTGCGTTGGAGCAGCCGGTCTTTTTCGCGCGCGGCGACCAGCAATTCTGCCAAATTACCTTCTTCCAAATCTGAGCGGTAATGGACTTCTACCGTTTCGTGACCCTCGGAAAGTACGCTGTACGCGACTTGAAATAAAGGCCGAAATTCTGTGATGAAAGCCTGCCGTTGTTCAAAAAGAGCCTGCGCCGGGCCGGGCATTTGGCGATCAATGCTTTCCAGCAGCGTGGCATCGAAGCGGCGTTCTTCGGCGAAAGTCTTTAATAAAGCATTGCGCTGTTGCAATAAGTGATTGTACACCACCAGATTGCGCAAATATCCGGGCGAAATTTGTCCCAGCGTAGTATCCAGAAAACGGCGACGTTCCTCACTCCCCTCTTGCACCAGCGAAACGTCGTCCGGCGCGATCATCACGACCGGGAATTGACCGATATAGTCCGTTAAGCGCGGGTACGTCACGCCGTTGCGCTCCATCTCTTTGCGCTGGCCTATGGCGAATTTGGCGACGATGCGGGTTTGCTCGTCTTCGTGTTCAAACCGACCTTCCAGCCGCAAAAAGGGTTCGCCATGCCGCACCAGATTGCGATCCGGCAGTCCGCTGTGGCTCTTGCAGAGGCAAAGGAAATGCACAGCGTCGAGCACATTGGTTTTGCCCATGCCGTTGCGGCCCGTGAAGCAGTTGAGCCTCGGCGAGAGTTCGAGCGATTGTTGCGCGTAGTTTTTGAAATTGGTGAGCTGGAAGTGGTGGAGATGCACGATAACTAAAAGGTTAACAAGGGGTAATAAGTTCATCAGTGGGTATTCTCCCGCAAAAACCCCACTGTCCGCTCCATATCCACGCTCAGTATCCGATCTTCTGCCAGTCGCGGCACCAACTGCCGATAGGCCGACCACCATTTTTCAATAACAGGCGACGACTGCAAAGGCCGCCGAAACTCCAACGCCTGCATGGCGGTCATAAATTCGATGGCCAGCAGCCGTTCGAGGTTTAATACAACCCGACGGGCTTTAGTGGCAGCATTGGCGGCCATGCTCACGTGGTCTTCCTGTCCGTTGCAACTCACAATGCTATCCACCGAAGCGGGCGAGCAAAGCATTTTATTTTGATTGACAATAGAAGCGGCGGTGTACTGGGCGATCATCAGGCCGGAATGCAGACCGGGATTGTCGGTCAGGAAGCAAGGCAGTCCGCGCTGCCCGCTGAGCAATTGATACACCCGGCGTTCGCTGATGCTACCCAGTTCGGACAGTGCAATAGCCAGATAATCAAGTGGTAAGGCCAGCGGTTGGGCGTGAAAATTACCACCGGAAAGAATGAGATCGTCGTCGGGGAAAAGGCTTGGGTTATCGGTCACGGAGTTAATTTCCGTAGTCAGCATGTGTTCGATGTGAGTAATGGCATCGCGGCTGGCTCCGTGTACTTGCGGCACACAACGAAAGGCGTACGGGTCCTGGACACTGGTTTTTTCGGTAGCCGATATTTCGCTGTCTTTCAATAAGTTATTTAAATGATTGGCTACAAAAACCTGTCCGGCGTGGGGCCGAATTGCGTGCAAATGCACGTCCAACGGCGACAATCGGCAATTAAAAGCATCGTAACCAATCGCAGCATTCAAGTCGGCCTGGGCCATTAATCGTCGGGTTTCGAGGAGACACCAGACCGCGTAGGCCGCCGAAAACTGGGTACCATTGAGTAAGGCCAACGCCTCTTTTGCCTGAAAAGTCAGCGGCGGCCAACCGTGTTGTTGCAGCACCACATCGGCGGGCTGGCGACGACCTTCATACCATACTTCACCGAGGCCAATCAGCGGCAAACTCAAATGCGCCAGCGGAGCCAAATCCCCCGAAGCACCCAGCGAACCCAACTCAAACACGACCGGCAAAACATCGGCATTATAAAACTCAATTAGCCGCTCCACGATGACTTCACGCACTCCGGAATGGCCGTAAGAAAGCCCTTGAATTTTGAGCAACAACATAATACGCACCACTTCCGGCGGCACCGGATCGCCCGTTCCGGCGGCGTGACTCACCACAAGGTTGTGTTGCAGGGTCTCAATATCGCCGTCCGAAATACGAATGTCGCATAACGAACCGAAGCCCGTATTAATACCATAAAACAGTTCGTTCGAGTCGGCGATTTTGCGTTCCAGATAGTCGCGGCAATGGCGAATGCGCTGGCGAGCCACGTCGGACAGGGCCAACGGTTTATGTTCGGTCAAGACGGCGGACAGGGTTTCGAGGGAAAGCGGCGCAGGGCTGATGTGGTGGTGGTGCACGGGCGGGCGGAAAGGTAAGAGTGTGAGAAGCGTGAGAGAAAAAGAGGGAGCCGAAGAAAAGATCGCGCGAAGATAGGGTTTGCTGCAAATTTGGCCGGGCCGACCACGCGAACAATCCGCAGATTGCGCCGTTAAAATCCTTTAAAACCCCGTTAAACCAGGGTTAAGGTTGGGCAGGTCTTGCCTGGATTTTGCCCGATAAGTTTTTGACAATGAAGCGGTTAATTTTCATTTGGTAAAAAAAATTAAACAATCAAAGCAACTCCCGACGGGCAAATACCGTCAGAAGGCCGCGTTTTACGCCCGAAACCGCTATTTTTGACCCTGAAAACAAAAGGCAACTGGCAACAGGCAAATAAGCAATCCGCTTTTGCTCTGGCAGGCTGTCTTCAAAGATCGCTAAACAATTCAACCAACAATTTCAAATCAACCATGATTAAGAAAATCATTGTCTCTGCCTTTTGTGCCCTGGCCTTTGCCGGTGCCGTGAGTGCCCAGCGCCTCGCTCTTGTAGATGTGACGGCAGTCCTCGAGAGTATGCCGGAATACCAGAAATCACAACAACAACTCGATCAGGTGGCTACCCAATGGCGGCAAGAGATTGCCCAGGAGCAGGACAAAATAAAAGGCATGTACAGCAAATATCAGGCGGAACAAGTGCTGCTGAGCGAAGAAATGAAAAAACAGCGCGAAGAAGAAATTATGACCAAAGAGAAAGATGTGCGCGAACTGCAACGGCAGAAATTCGGCCCGGAAGGCGCGCTGTTCAAAAAACGCGAAGAACTGGTGAAACCAATCCAGGATAAGGTGTATGCTGCCATCCAGCAGTATGCCGAATCGCAGAGCTACGATTTTATCTTCGATAAAGGCAGTGCTTCGGGTATGCTCTACGCCGATAAAAAGAACGACAAGACCGAAGATATCAAGAAACTGTTGAAAAGCAAGTAAATTAGTGGAGGATGTGAGGAGGTGAGTATTTGAGCAAAGCGACTGATTACTGGGTTAATTTGCTCAAATACTCGTATCTTCACATAGTCAAATACTCAAATAATATCAACACACCAACTTTTACTAATGAACAAATCTATTGTACTGACCCTTGCGCTGCTGCTAACGCTGACAACGGCCAGTTTTGCCCAAAAATTCGGATTTTGCAACTCCTCTGACTTGCTCTCTACTTTGCCGGAAGTGAAGGCAGCCGATAGTGAACTCAAGGCTTTTCAAACCCAGTTGACCAAGAGAGGCCAAGACATGGTGAAATCCTTGCAGGATAAAGCCGCTGAATTGGATCGCAAGAAAAAAGAAGGCCAGATTTCTCCCAAAGATTTAGAGGTGCAACAGGCCACCTTACAAACAGAACAGGACTCTATCAGCAAATACCAGCAGGATGTGTACGCGAAGCTCTCCGAAAAACGCGAAACGCTGTATAAGCCGCTGCTCGATCGGGTAAACACAGCCATGAATGACGTGGCCAAAGCCAATGGCTTTGCTATGGTATTTGACTTCAGCACGCAAGTACTGCTTTATGCCGACGAAACGCTGGACGTAACGAAGTTGGTGCAGGCGAAACTGCAAGGAAAATAAAAGGCAATTGACAAAAAGGCAAGAAGCAATTGGCAAATAAAGAGCCATTGATTGCTTTTTGCCTTTTATTTTTTACTTGCCTATTGCTCTTTTGCCCTTTGCCTTTTCTCCTATGTCTTCCCTGCCCATTGGTTTCTTTGATTCCGGCGTTGGTGGCCTCACCGTGCTGCAGGAAGCTTTACGGGCATTGCCGCACGAACGTTACCTGTATTTTGCCGATAGCGACCATGCCCCTTATGGCGTGCGCCCCAAGGAAGAGGTGCGCCAATTAGTGCTGGATGCGGTGGCTTTTATGGCCGATCAAGGTATGAAAGCCCTGGTAGTGGCCTGCAATACCGGCACGAGTGCAGCCATCGAAGATTTACGACAGCAATATACGTTTCCGGTTATCGGCATGGAGCCAGCCGTAAAGCCAGCCGTGACCGGGAGTACGCATAAGCGGGTGCTGGTGTTCGCTACGGAACTGACGCTGCGGGAAGAAAAATTCAGGAACCTGGTAGCGCGCGTGGATACCGAAGGGTTGGTAGACTACTTGCCGTTGCAGGAGCTGGTGCGCTACGCCGAGCGTTTTGAGTTCGATGAGGCGGTAATCCGGCCTTATTTGGCAGAAAAATTAGCGGGCCTTACGCTGGCCGACTATGGCACGGCGGTGCTGGGCTGCACACACTTCCTATTTTTTAAACCTATCCTCGAAAAGGTGCTGCCTGGTATCCAGATCATTGACGGTAATCTTGGCACAGTGCGCAATTTGCAGCGGCAACTGGGCAGCAATTTAAATACCAATGGTGCAGGGGAAGTAGAATATTTTATTTCTGGCAAAGCTGCCAACGCTGCTTTATTTGAACGGTATTTGCAGCGGTTGCATTAATTACACTGTAATCTAAGTTGTTTAGCAAAAACTGAGTGCAAACCACCTCCCCCGGCCTACGGCCACCCCCTCCAAAGGGGGATAGTTTCCGCACTTGGCTAAGAGAGAATAAGCGGAAGTCGCGCTCGGTATCCCCCTTTGGAGGGGGTGGCCTTTAGGCCGGGGGAGGCCGCAGAGAGTAAGCAAAACGTCCCAAAACTTGGATTGCAATGTATTAATTATTCATGCAAGTGAAACTTTTGCCTGTTTTCTTCAACCGCCCCATTTTCGCAATTGGCTGAGTACCGCCGCAAAATCCTTGGGCAATTCTGCTTTAAATTCCATGCGCTCGCCGGTCACCGGATGATCTATACGTAGGCGATAAGCGTGCAGCGAAGTATGTTCCAGCATCGGGCGTTCGTCGTCGCTATATTTGCCCGATCGGTAAGCTTTCCCCTTGATCTCGGACAGAAAAAGAGCGGCCCGTCGGCCATACAGCGCATCCACCGCCAACGGATAACCAATGCTTTGAAAGTGCAGCCGGATCTGGTGGGTACGCCCGGTTTTCAGCAGGGCTTCAGCGAGGGTGAAATGCTTGAACCGCTCAATGGCCCGATAAAAAGTGAGCGACGGTTTGCCCGTGTGCAGAATGGCCATTTTGCCCGAAATGCCGGGATGTTCCGCGATGGGTTTATCTATTTCTCCCTCGTCGTGGTGTAGTATGCCGTCTACCAACGCATAATAAAATTTGTCGGAGGTATGGTGTTCAAACTGCATGGAAAGGTGGCGATGCGCGGCTTCATTGCGGGCAAAACACAGAATACCGCTCGTCTCCCGATCCAGGCGATGCACAATAAATATCTTCCCATAGTGCCGCTCCAGCGCGGTCACCAGATTGTCCTTATTGCCCGCCCGATCCGGGATGGTGAGTAGTCCAGCGGGTTTACTGACCACCACTATATGTTCGTCTTCGTGGATAAGTTCGTATTGCATCGTATTAAAAAAATGTGGTCAATGTGCTTATGTGTAGAGATACGGAGCGACGGATAGTTCTGGTGCAAAATTTTGATAATCAACCTTTATTAACTTTTACAACTCCTTTTTATAAACCAACCGGGAGAACTCCTTTACTCGGCCCAAATAGTGCTTGAGCACAATACTGCCAGGAAAAATACCGGCTTTGTCATTTGGCCCAATGCGGTGTTGATCAATGAGTTGTGCGATTTGCCGCCGTTTGCGCAGGGTACGATTAAAAGTGCTGTAAAAAGAGCCGTGCGCCTCCACAATAGCCCAAATAGCCCGAAACTGGCCCTTAGCTGCAAACCGCGCAGCCGCCAGCCCATCCAACAGAAACCGCGCTGGCAGCAACCACCACAGCTTGCCCGCCGAGTCATTTTTCAATAAAGTGTACAGGCTATTGCGAAAGTTGAGAAACACCTTGCGCGGACTCTGATACTCCAGCGTGCCACCGCCGAGGTGATACACCACCGACTGCGGAATGCACCAAACCGAGTAGCCTGCCCGCTTGATGCGCCAACAAAAATCAATTTCTTCGTTGTGGGCAAAATAATCGCCATCGAAACCACCAAAAGCGTGGTACAGGTCGGCCCGAACGAAAAATGCGGCTCCTGCTGCCCAAAAACACGCCTGTGGCTGGTTGTATTGCCCATGATCTACTTCCGACTGACTAAAAATGCGGCCCCGACAAAACGGATAACCCAACGCATCTATCCAACCACCCGCCGCGCCCGCGTACTCGAAGCGTACTTTATCGGTCCAGGCCAATATTTTTGGCTGCGCAATACCAATGCTTGGATCGCGGTGCATTGCTTTCAGTACAGGGTCCAACCAACCTGGGGCTACTTCTACATCGGAATTTAGAATAACGTAAATGTCCGCTTTTACCTGCTTTAAGGCCTCATTATACCCTTGCGCAAAACCGTAATTGCGTTGTAAATCAAGCACTTCTATTGCTGGGTAATTTGCCCGGAGGAACGCTACCGAATCATCGGGCGAACCATTATCCGCCACGATGATACGCGCCCCCTGGCTATGGGCGATCACCGAGGGCAGGTATTCGGCCAGGTGTCGGCGGGTGTTGTAATTCAGGATGACGATGGCTACGGTGGTAGCCTTCCCCTGCACCTCTTGGAGAAGACCTAACCGCTTTTCTATTTCCACTTTATCCGCCGCAATCTGCGCCTGTAAAGCTTCTAAACCATCCAGTTTTTTATCCGGGCGGATAAAATCCAGTACTTCCACCGTTAGATTTTGACCATACAAGTCACCTTCAAAATCCAGGATATTGACTTCAATGACTTGATGGCCAGCATTTTCTATGGTAGGCCGATGGCCGATGTAGAGCATGGCAGCCCCCCCCGGCCCCCCCGTAGAGGGGGGGAGTACATTGGGCTCCGCCGCTTGGGTTGATCTTGTTTGCTCTTTCTGGGTATCAGAGAGTTCGTGGGTAGCCCCCCCCGTAGACGGGGGGAGTACATTGGGCTCCGCCGTTTGGGGAGAAAGAGGTGAAGCCAGGGGTTCGTGAGTAGTGTCCCCCCCCTCATGGGGGGGTAAGGGGGGGCTGGGGGGAAGAGGGGGGCTTTCGCGAGCAAACCTCACTAGCGCGGCATAAATACCCTCTGGCAAAACCAGTTTATAAGAATCAGCAATTTCTATATTAGCGGTCGGGAATCCAATGGTACGCCCGATGTGATTGCCATGGACTACTTTGCCGGAAAATGAAAACGGATGCCCCAGCAGTCGATTAGCGTGTTTTATATCGGCAATATCCAGTGCCTGGCGGATTTTGGAGGAACTGACGGCAATGGCATCCACCTCTTGCGCTGGTATTTCGTCCACCGTAAAGCCTGCTGCTATGGCGTATTGTTTCAAAAAATCAATATTGCCTTCCCGGTTGTTGCCGAAACGATGGTCGTAACCAATGACAATGTGGGCAGGCTGGAATTTTTTGACCAAAAAATCCTCGACGTACTGGCGAGCGGTCAGGCGAGCGAAATCAGCATCGAAGGGGACTACTACGACATTATCTATCCCACAGGTGGCCAACAAGTCAATCTTTTCAGCAGTAGTCGTGATTAGCTGGAAATTTGTATCGCCGGGAACCAACACCGTGCGCGGGTGTGGATCGAAAGTAATGACCACACTCTCACCTCCAGTGGCCTGAGCAATGGATTGCACTTTTTCCAATATGTGCCAATGCCCAGTGTGCACTCCATCGAACGAACCGATGGTAATGACGGCTTTTCTAAAAACAGGTAGGACAGTCAAATCCGTGAAAACGCGCATAGCGGCGGCAAAGGTAGAAAAATACAAAAGGCCCATCCGTAGATGGGCCCATTGCAACAAACAAAACCAACTAAAAAACCTGCTTACGTGTCGTGGAGATCAGCCTTTTCGCTCTTTTCTGGTTTGGCCAACCTGTTTTTGATGAAATTCAAAGTAAAAACGGCGACCTATGGCAGAACGCTGCCAGGAAGATGAAAAAAAAATAAAAAAAATTGGCGCAGCGAGAAGGCATTTTTTGAATCGCCAAAATGCTTGCCCGGCATAAAAAAGAGCAGGCCATCCAATCGGATGGCCTGCTCAAATATCTGCCGGTTATCACTATCATTTTTACTTTACCCGCACCAATTTCCCCTTCTCTTCCTTCACAATATACGCCTCGTTCAGGCCCCGCGCACGGGTTTGATTCAATACCGAAGTGACTGATTCCAGGTCGGCGAAAGCCCCGAGCAGCACAATGGTCATATCGTTGTCCAGCTTGCGTAATTCGATGTTGCCCAGACCAGCCAGTTTTTCGCGATCCAGGCGTTCCGGATTGGAGAGCGCCGCGACCCGAATATAATAGTAATTGGTGGCACTGGTAGCGACTGGTGTCTTGGTAGAATATTGGGTAGGCCGCACTGGTTCTACGCCTTTACTGGTGGTGCTGGGGCGTTTTTCCGTAGTGGTCGAATACTGCGTCGGGGCAGTGGGTTTGGTAATCATAAAGGCCTGCAAAGTTTGGTCGCTGGCTTTTTCAGTGACCACAATGGCATCCTTGAAACCCCGCGTGACGGCTTCATTCTTGGCTGCATCTGCATCGCCGTGTTGGCTCCATACACCCAGCCGGACCTTATTCGAGCCATTTTCGGCCTTGGTGTAGATATTGCCCAAGCTTGCCAGCGGCGTATAATCACTGATCGCAATAGGCTTATCCGCAGAGAACGAACCCAACTGCACCGAATAACGCACTTCTGAATTGTCATCTGCGGCAGGTGTAAGCACCCCCTTCGTGCTGTATTGGGTTGGAGCGGGAGCAGAAACCGTCGCTTTGGTGGAGGTAGCGGTAGGCGGACCCACGACCAGATTATCATCGGCACCGCGTTCTTCCACCACGAAAGCACTTTTGAAAGCGGATTTTTTCTGGATCAACTTCAATTTTTCCTGCGCTTCGGTTTTGGTTGGATAGATGCCCAGGCGTACTTTATTCACTTTATCCTCACTTTTTGCGTATAAATTGCCGTATTTGCTCAACTCTTCGTATTTACTCAGGAAAGTCGTCGTGAGTTTATCCGGCGTGGCCGCTAACTGGATAGAATAACCATTGATCGGCTGCAAGGGCGCAGGTTCGGGGGTGGACTGGGCAGCACTCAACAAGGAAATGCTCGGTGTCGGCGTAGTAACCGTCTTGGTGTTGTACTGCATTGGCCGCTCTATTGTAGCGGGAGTAGTGGAGGCGGTGGAAGCGGCATAATCCACCGTGCGTTCGAGCTGCACTTGTGGAATAGACATACCAGTAGTACCGGGCCGGGTTCTCAGTGTGTAACTGTTGTAGCCTGATTTCTGGTAGCTCAGGTTATAAGTGGCACCGGGTTCCAGTGCCAGAGAATAGGCCCCTTTATAATCGGTAGAAGTCTGGATGGTTTTACCCCCATAACTTACTTCCACTACTACTTCCGGGAGCGCAGCTCTGGTCTGCCGATCGACAATAGAACCAATAAATTCCTGCCGTTTGTCGTGGGTCATGGCCACTACGACATTGCGTTGACCAAAGCCGGTCAGATCTACGCGGGTATCCTGATAGCCTTCTTTATTGATTTCGACGCTGCAATCCACGGTGTAAGAAAGTGGCCGAAAGAAAAACTTGCCATCCACGTCGGTATGACCCGTACCTAACCCGCAGGTAGAAAAATCCAGGTTCGCGTTGGGCAAGATATTGCCATATTCATCATTCACCAATACGTACAGGGTGCCGCCCCATTCCGCTACCGCAGCAGTAGTGGTAGTGGTAGGAGTAGAATATTGGATGGGAGTAATATTAGTGGGAGCGGAATATTGCGTAGGAGTGGCGGGGGTCGAATATTGCGTGGGGGAAGCAGGGGTCGGCGCGGGAATAGTCGTAGTATTTGCCGTGGCTACTGCTACTGGCGGATTGCTGTCCCGCTTTTTAATGACCTGCCAAATATCTTCATGACCACGTCCGCCGGGGCGGTTGCTGGTCAGATAGCCAATGTTTTGTGCGTCGCTGTAGACGAAACCATAATCATCATACGAGGAATTGATGCCAGGCCCCAGGTGAAAAACGTTGGATACCGACTCTTCTCCCAGTTCAGCGCGGAACACATCCAAACCGCCTAAACCATTGTGCCAATCGGAAGAAAAATAGAGGTTATTGCCATCGTAAAAAGGAGTGACCTCATTGCCGGGCGTATTGAGCGGCGTACCCACGTTGCGGGGCGTAGTCCAGTTGTCACTCACCCAGTTGGATACATAAATATCCCAACCACCGAATCCGCCGGGCTGGTTGGAAGCAAACAGCAACATTTTACCATTCGGCGAGAGCGTTGGGAAGCCGGTAGCAAAATCAGACCCGTTGTAAGGAAAAGCCTTGATATTCACCCAGCTACCATCTACTACATCGGCGGTGTAAAGGCTCATGTTCAAGCCTTTTTCGGCGATCTGGCGCGTACCATCAATGAAGTTGTTGCGGCAGAAAGCTACCCGTTTGCCATCGGCAGAAAAACTGACTGGCCCTTCATTATAGGCGTTTTGGAGATCACTACGCAGGAATTGCGGCTTTTGCAAATAAATGCCATCCGGGTTGCGCTGCGTAACAAACAGCTGGTTGTAAGCCGCGCCCGACCAGTCGGAATTTGACTTGGATTGGGTTTGACGCTGAATATCGATGCGCGACGAACTGTAAGCCACCTTATTTCCATAAAAAGTCGGGCTGAAATCGGCGGCGACGGTGTTTAGAGCTTCGTTTTTCACCGTATACAAGGCCTCCTTATTGGCGGTCTTCGCTGCATAATCGGTCAGGCTGGCGTAGTGTTCCCCCACCGTGGCGTTGGTTTCCGCGTAGCGCAGAAACCACTTCTTGGCCCCCGCGTAGTCGCCGGTTTGCAACAGTGCTTTGCCGTAGTGCAGCAGGGCTTCTGGTTCTACATCCTGGCGTTTCACCGCTTTATCATACCACGGCAGCGCATCTTCGGGTCGGTTGAGTTGAAAATAAGCATCGCCCGTACGGGCCAGGGCGTGGGCATTATTAGGCTGAATCTTCAAGACCTCCTCGTAAGTTTTCAGGGCGAGGTTGTAAGCGTACAGGTCGTACTGTTTATCCGCTCGTTGAAGGTCTTCCGATTGCGAAGATTGGGCAGCCAGTAGAGTTGTCACACTGGCGAATGCCAACGACAACCACGCCGCACGAAAGTTCGTGTACATAGCAGTATGGTTTTAAATTAAAACAAAAATGGGTACGTTTCACTATGATAAATAATACAATCAGTGAAACGACTAAGGCTGTGGCAAAAACGACTGATAAACAGCGTTTTCGCGTAGCTTAGTATAGTGGAGAGACTATCTTTTGAGAAGGACTGCGGCAAAGATAGGGAGTTTCTGTATTCCGCGCCACAATAGCCCAGTAACGCCAATTTAACCATAAAAAAAACGGGACCTGCCGCCATCGACAAATCCCGTTTACTACTGCGCCCGACTAAAGGCAATCAGCGAATATTATTTACCAGCAGCCTGGGCGCGGTAGATGTATTTTTCGACCTCCCGCCAATCTTGCGACGACTGGTTGGGATAATCGGTTCGGAGACGCTCATAGGCTTTCAGGGCAGCCTCTTTATTACCTTGATAGTCATTCAGCATAGCCAGTTTTTTTAAGAAATAGGCACCTAAGAGTTCATTTTCGGAAGCATCCACGGCTTTGTCGTAATATTTCAAAGCCGAAGCGTAATCCTTTTTTTCTGAATAAGCGTCGCCCAGCGCGCCAAGACGAATGGCGGGCAACAGCGTGCCACCCGGGCTGGATTTGTCCAGATATTTGATGGCGTTGTCATAATCGCCCAGGTGCAGGTAGCAGATACCGGCACTGTAGCAAGCGGTGCTGCCCGCAGGAGTGCCGCTGTATTTATCGGCTAATGTCTGGAACCCGTCAAAACCACCACCCGGATTTTCGAGGGCCATTTTGAAGGAATCCTGCTCAAACAGGGCCTGGGCGTGCCACATGGCCGCGACCGCTTCTTCCTGCTTGGGTGCTACGATGAGGTATTTGTACAACCAATAGCCCAGAAATAACGCGAGTATACCGCCCAGCACATAGATTAGCAGGGTTTGGTATTTTTCTAAAAATGAAACGGTCGGTGCGTAGACTTCCTGGACGGAGGTTTCTTCTAAGGTTGGGGAAACTTTACGTTTTGCCATGTTCAATTAAAATTCAAAAAATGAGTAAGGTGCAAACTGCGCTGGTACGGCCCCTTTTTGAAAAAGGCCCGCAAAGGTAGAGAAAGTTTGATTCAGCAGTGAAGTAGTGCGAAAAATTGTTCTATTTGCCGTCTGGCAGTCAAAATAGCCTTTTTAATACCCTGTAAACTGAGCTTCTTTGAATATTTGAAGAAATTTACTTGCTCCGCAAAAAGCTAATCAGGGCCAGTCGGATGTCATTACGCAGGTCCGTTTTGCTGCGGGCATCGGGGCGGGTGATGACGGGCATATCGGGAGGTGGTTCTATAAAACCGTTCGATTTGGTGATTACTTGCAGAAAACCCATGTTTTGTTCGTTGCCAGTGAGCAAAAAGTCGGGCAGCGTAACGTGGTAAATGCGGGTATCGTCCAGGGGCTGATCGCCGACCGACCAGGCACCCGTCGCCTCGTCGTGGCCAATATTGGCCCATTGCAGGAAGCCGCCATTGCCTTTATTTTTCCAGCCCACGTCGAGGGTGCGACGCAAAAAGCTGCCTTTCATGTCCACTTCGGCCAGTCCACCGCCGAAGGGAAGCAATCGCACAATGTCGAGTTCGGTCAGTGCGCCGGTCAATATATCGTCTACCCGCACCGAACCGCTGTTCAAAATAGCACAATCGGGTTTGTTTTTGGAACAGGCCAGCATGGCTTGCGCAATCATTTGGCCGGATTTGGCGGGCTGAAAACGTAACAGGCTTTCGCGGCAGTCGAGTGGTTCATTGAGTTTGGTGACGAGAGCCGCCGCATCGAAACCTGCCGATACCAGGGCTTCGTTTTTGATTTTTTCCCACTTGGCCACCACGGTAGCGGTGGCCGGCTCATCGGCGATACTGCCATTCACTTGACGCAGCTCGGAACGCAGGCTGACGGTTTTCTTGCGCGTGTTGTAGGTCAGTGTGTGCACATATACCGTCTTGGCATTGGCATCAGCCTTGGCGATGGTGGTTTTCCCGATTTTGTGGATTTGGTTTTCGTGGTCGTGGCCGCCCATAATGAGCGGTATATTGGGGAGCAAAGCGGCTATTTTCTCGTCTTCTTCCTGACCAAGGTGGGTGAGTGCTACGACTACATCGCTTTTGGGCTGGAGTTCGGCGTAGTTTTTTTGTGCCGCCTGCACCCAGTCGGAATACTCCGCATAAGGCTTGCGCCCGGTATTGATCAATACACCGAATATGCCAATACGTATTTTGGTGCCGTCGGCATCGGTGAGGGTAATCACTTGATTATCCAGAAAAGGCTCCTGTTTGCCAGCGCGATTTTTGAAAAATGGCTGGGTGCCAGTTCCATTTTTCAAGCGCACGTTCGCGCCCATCCAGGTGAACTTGGATTCATCTATCCGATTTTGCAGATCAAACAGGTCGTCGTAATCGAACTCATGGTTGCCCATCACCACCCAATCCAGCCCGAGGGTGTTCAGTACGTCTATCATTTGCTTACCCCGGATGCGTTTGCCGTCGTTTTTGAGCGTCCCGATCACCGAGGGACTGATGAAGTCGCCAGCGAGTACGGTGATGGTGTTCGGATTTTTGGCCAGCAGTTCTTTGCGAATAGTGGCGACCCGCGCCAGGCCGCCCGTGTTTTCTCCGGGGCTGGGTGATATTTCATACACGTCATTCATTTGCAGGAAGGTTACTTCGATGCGGCCATCGTCTCTGCCGCTGGTGCCGGTTTTATGGAAAAGCTGACAGGCAGAAAAGAGCAGTGCCAGCAGCAGGAAGGGAGCAAGTTTAATGATTTTTGACATAGTTGTTTTCATTAAAAAATGATAAAGCGAGGCAAAAGTGGGGATTGGAGGGCGATATTCAGCATGGAAGACGGACAAAAATCATTCGGTAGTTTTCCAACACAAAGTTTACCTTGTCCCATCAATTCAGTTGGATAACTTCTATGGAATCGTCCATCCTGCGTATTTATCCTTGGGCATTTCCAAAAATTAACCGCCATGAAATATTTATTTTTCCTCCTACTCTGCATAGCGGCTTTATTGCCCAATTGTAAGAAAGAGAAGATTATTATCAATGCACCGGAACCGATTGATACTATTGTGCCAATAGATACGGTGCAGCATATTATTGGTTTTGGAGAAAGTTCAGTTTTGAAAAATGGGGTGCTTTGGGATGTTCCCTATAAGACTTATTACGATTACCTTACTAAGCAAAGATTCTCGCTTTAAAGGTTGAAACAATACCCTGATGGTCTAAGCATCAGAAGTCATGCCTTTTATTACGGATATTCCGTTGGCGCTAGGGCAACATTCATATTACCATGGCGAACATCACTTCCTGATTTTAATAATGGGATACCAGATGGTGGATATACTATGGCCAACGTACGACGAAGGTATCGGCGACTTCTTATCCCTGACACTACCCGAACTGACAATTTTATCGAAGTACTGCATTTCGATACCATTGCCAACGAAGTAGAGGGCCGCTTTCAGGTCTTTATGGGTAAGCGGGCGTGGCCACAGTACTTTGCCGGGGGTGCCCGATTCGGTCTTTCTGACGGAGGGGAAGTTTTATTTGAAATTACAATAATATTGCCAGCAGTTGAAATTCCTGCTACTAAGGGAGTGACCGTCGTCGCTCCCTTATTTTTTGCAGGCCGCTCTTTCCCGTTGGAAATCGTTAACACATCTCCTAGAAATTTTCAGGCTAAATCTTTCATAAACAATATCTGAACGCTACTTTCGCCCTCGAAAAATCCCCAACCGCTAATCGTTTTTTTCACCTTATACTTAACCAAACTATGGCTAGCAAACTCATTGACATCGAAGGCATTGGCAAGACCCACGCCGCTACCTTGCACGACAAACTGGGCATCAAAACCGTCGAAGAATTACTCGAACTCGGGGCCAGCAAAAAAGGCCGTCGGGATGCAGCAGCCAAATCCGGCATTGATGAAGATAAAATACTGCGCTGGGTCAATATGGCCGACCTGTTCCGTATCAAAGGTGTGGGCGAAGAATTCTCCGATCTGCTGGAAGCGGCGGGCGTAGATACCATCAAGGAACTGCGCAACCGCGTACCCGCCAACCTGCACGCCAAAGTGACCGAACTGAATGAGGCCAAAAACCTGGTTCGTCGCGTACCGGGTCTCGCCGAGATCGAGGGTTGGGTGGCGCAGGCCAAGGATATGGAGCCGATGGTGACGTACTAAGAGGCAGGGAGTAAATAAGCAAAGGGGCAAATGAGCAAGTGGTTACTTGTTCTTTTGCCCCTTTGGTTTTGTTGGCGCGAGTTAGACCTTACACAAACGGGATACATTATTAATTTTAAAGTATTGCTTCAATGATATATAATACTCGAATAAGAAATAATAGTTATTTAATAATTATTACTGTCGTGTTTTTAATAGTATCATGGCTTGTGCTCAGAAAATCGCCTGTTGATATAATTTTTATGTCTTCGTTTAATAATATGCGAAGTGAAGTTTTTATAGACGATAAAATAGTACTTGATACTATTCTTAATTCAGATGCTTCAACGGGTTTAGCAATGAGTAAATGTATGTATGCTTCCATTTGCGAGAAAATAGTGGTAAAAATTGATACCTTCCATTTTGAGTATAGCTCCAAGTGTATTTGGGTCAAGTTATACAGTATACTATAGGCCAGACTCCGCTAATATTAAAATCAGAAGATTGGGGAAAAATGAGATATTACTACTCGAATAAATATAATTTTTGCTTTCGCCTTTTCCCTACCTAGCTGCAACCTTTACTACAGTAGCCCGTCTTTTGCTTGAAAACAACTTATTCTTCACTTCAAGCAATTCCGACTATGCGTTTTTCCCGGCTTTATTTGCCCCTGTTCGCCCTGTTTCTGCTGCAAGCCAGTTTGACAGCCCAAACCGCTACCACCACCCGCAGCCTGAGCGGTTTTGAAAAAGTATCCGTTTCCGGTGGCTATGATGCCGTAATTTTGAAAGAAGGTGATAAAGAAAGCGTCACGCTCGAAACCTCCGGCATTGATGTAGATAAAATCATCACCGAAGTAAAAGGCCAGACCCTCGAAATCGGTATGAAAAGAGGAAATTACCGCAACTTCCACGCCCGCATCACCATCACTTATCGCAGCATCAAGGAAATCAACAACAGCGGCTCCACCGATATAGAGATCGCTTCTACGGTGCACGGCGATGCTTTTGCGATTCATAGCAGCGGTTCCGGTGACTTCAAAGGCTCCTTTGACGTACAAAAACTCGAAGCCCATATCTCCGGCAGCAGCGACATGAAATTTATGGGACGTGCTGATAGCCAAAACTATGCGATCAGCGGCTCCGGCGAAATCCACGCCAATGATTTGAAAGGCAAGGAAGCGGACGTTGCGGTGTCTGGCTCTGGCGAAATTCACTTGCATGTGGACGGGCCGGTGCATCAGGCGGTGTCTGGGTCGGGTGAAGTGACAAATAATCCGTAATTGGCTAGTGGTTACTGGTTATTAGTTATTGGTATATTGGTCAATTAGTGATTGCTAACAACTTACTAAACCACTAACCAATAACTATTCCACCAATAACCACTCAACCAACCCAACCAAGAAGCGTTTATGTAGTCCATTTCAGGGGCGGTGCCGGCGGGCATTGCCCCTTTTTTCTACCTTTGGCATATGTACTGGCAGGGTTAGCCGCCGTTTACAGTAAAACAGGCGGCTGAACCCGCCGGTACAGTATTAATGGAACATTCGCTCACCGCTCCCAATCTGTTGGCTACCTGTGCCACCCGCCCGCTGCTCGACGTGCGTTCGCCCGGCGAGTATGAGCAGGGCCACGTGCCTGGCGCGATCAGTTTTCCGCTTTTCAGCGATGCCGAACGCGCCATTGTCGGGACTATTTATAAGCAGCAAAGTCGCGAACTGGCCCTGGAAATGGGTCTCGAATTGGTCGGCCCCAAGCTGGCGGGCTTCGTGCGCAGGGCGCGGGCACTCGCTCCGCAGGGCCAGGTAGCAGTGCATTGCTGGCGGGGCGGCCAACGCAGCGGGAGCATGGCCTGGCTATTGCGCCAGGGCGGCCTGGATGTACTGACCCTTAGTGGCGGCTACAAAGCCTACCGGACCTGGGTGTTGACGGAATTAGCGGAGCAACAATATCCGCTGCTCGTGCTTGGTGGAAGTACGGGTACGGGCAAGACTAAAATATTGCACGCCTTGCGGCAACTGGGCGAGCAAGTGATTGATTTAGAAGGATTAGCGCACCATAAAGGTTCGGCGTTCGGGTCTATTGGTGAACTACCGCAGCCTACGGTGGAGCAGTTTGAAAACGACCTGCACACCGCTCTCCATAGCCTGGATGCCACTCGCCGCATTTGGATTGAAAACGAAAGCCATAGTATTGGCCGCATTTATATTCCCAATGCCTTCTGGCGGCAAATGATGGTCGCCCCTTTATTGAATTTACAAATTCCGCATACGTCGCGTTTGCAGAATTTATTGGATGACTATGTGGGCACCGACAAGACCGAACTGGAAACGGCTTTTGGAAAACTACATCGCAAACTTGGTGGGCAACATCTCAAAGCAGCATTGGAAGCATTGCAACGCGACGATTTTGCGGCGGCGGCTGAAATCGCGCTACGTTACTATGACAAAACCTACCAGCACGGTATAGAAACCAGTAAGTCCACCAGACTGCATCCGTTGGAATTCGATCACGGCGACCCGCTGGCTATTGCGCAGCAGTTGATTGAATTAAATATGTGACAAAATCGGCAAGCAAAGCCAAATGTTGTTAAGCTTTTCTTGCGTCGAAGGGGGTTCGACGATACAGGGGTCGGAAAAAGAACAAAAAAAACGCTGACCGGATGTCCGATCAGCGTTTCCACGAGGAGGTAGAAATGAAATGCGTTTTTTCGTCAAAAAGATTTAGTGACAAAACGAATTGCGTGCACGAAACCCATGATAATCGCCGTCAGCAAAGCTGCCGGAATACTCACTAACAATACCAGGCCACAAATCGGCAATCGGGTTGGTAAAGGGGGATTCATGTCCCGCGCGTGGAAGCGGGAAGGGGGATTTGAAATAATCTGCTGCATGAAGTAAGATTTAAGAAGACGAGGATTAGAAAGGAAGCACGATGCAAAATATCCTTTCTCTTTACGCTTTTGTTAAAATTTTATTTTATTAACATAATGAATTTTTCAAATGTCAACTTTGAGAGGCAGGAATAATGGCTACCGGCAGACTGAATTTCCTTAAAACTCTTTGATTATAAATCATTTAGACAGAAATAATTTCCCTCACCTTTTCTTTACAGCATGCAGCTTTCTGAAATCTGGATTTATCCCATCAAATCGCTCGGCGGCATCCCGCTACAGGAGGCGATAGTGCAGCGGCGGGGTCTGCAGTACGACCGTCGCTGGATGCTGGTGGACGATACTGGCGAATTTCTCACCCAGCGTGAGTTGCCCAATATGGCGCTGCTGGCCACGGCGGTAGATAATCCCTGGCTGACGGTGTATGCGAAGCACGACCCTACGCAGCGCGTACAAATTCCGTTGGATATGCCAGCCGAAGAGCTGCAAAAAGTAATGGTGCAGGTATGGAGCAATCGGTGTGCGGCGCGGCTGTTGCCGAAGGAGATCAATGAGTGGTTTTCAGATATGCTGGGCAAACATTTGCGCTTGGTGCGGATGCCCGATACGACCCGGCGGGCTGCCGATGGTCGCTACGCGCCGAAGGGCCAATACGTCAGTTTTGCGGATGGTTTTCCTTTTTTGAT
This sequence comes from Saprospiraceae bacterium, assembly GCA_965249785.1. Taxonomy (GTDB): domain Bacteria; phylum Bacteroidota; class Bacteroidia; order Chitinophagales; family Saprospiraceae; genus M3007. The sequence continues at coordinate 238,664 of CBDFMU010000027.1, forward strand.
TATTGGTCAGGAAGCCTTGAACGATTTGAATGCGCGGCTAGCGGAGCCGCTGCCGATGAACCGTTTTCGCCCCAATCTGGTCTTTACTGGTGGCACACCCTTTATAGAAGATACGTGGGCGGATTTCCAGATTGGTGAGGTGCCATTTAGAGGCGTGAAACGCTGCGCACGCTGCGTGATCACGACTATTGATCAGGAGACGGCTCTCCGTGCCCACGAACCGCTCAAAACTTTGGCTACCTTTCGGCGTGCTGGCAACAAAATTTATTTTGGGCAAAACGTCGTCTGGATGGGAGAAACAGAAAATACGATGATTCGTATTCAAGATGCTGTACGTGTAATGTAAATTGTTTGGAGTATGTGAAGATTTGAGTATTCGATCAAATACGTGATTATCAAGTGTTTGATCAAATCTTCCAATACTCGCGTCCGTAAGTTTTGACTTCCACCCTTTCCCCCAGTTTCACTGGCGGCTATTCATATTCGACCCCTTTGGGGTCATATTGTGTTGATTAGCAATGATAACCTTTAAGTAACCGCAGCATATCAAAAGTCTAACAACTTGTGTATATGCCATAGGTTTTATAAACTTTACATATCTAAATTAATAACAATCAATATTTTGCATTATGGAACCCCGCGATTCGTACTACTCTGTACTTCGGCTCCGTTAGTTTAGCTTAATATTAAGATAAAGTATAGTCAACGCAGAGTGGTTTTGAACAAAGATGAAATAGACTTCTTGCGAAAGTTATTAAATTTGCGGCATGAGCAAATATGATCAGATTAAAACCTTGAATGCCAATGAGTTTCGTCGTTTGACAGGGGTTCGCAAGGAGACCTTTGCCACGATGCTGACAGTTTATGAATCGGCCTTGGCTCAAAGTAAAAAGATAAAAGGGCGGCCTTCGGTGCTGTGTACTGCCGATCAATTGTTGATGATGCTGGAATACAACCGCGAATACCGGACCTATTTTCATATTGCTAACAGTTATGGTTTAAGTGAGTCCAATGCCTACCGATGTATTAAACGGGCCGAAGAGTTGCTGATTCGTTCAGGTGAATTTAGTCTTCCAGGGCGTAAAGCCTTGCAAGCCAGCGATATGCAGTTTGAAATGGTGATTGTAGATGCCACGGAAACAAAAATTGAGCGGCCAAAAAAAAACAGCGCTCTTTCTATTCTTCCAAAAAGAAGCACCACCACCTCAAAACACAAGTAATTATTGATCAAAAGAATGGTCAAATTATCTGCACCGCTTTTGGTAAAGGTCACTGGCACGACTTTAAATTGTTCAAAAAAAGCAAGATTCGTTTGTCTCCCTCTGTTTTGCTTTTAGGAGATTCGGGCTATCAGGGCATTCAAAAACTCTTGAAAAACAGCGTTATACCGATAAAATCGACCAAACTTAATCCACTGACTACCTCAGAAAAACAGGAAAATAAAGAATTATCTGCGGTAAGAATCAAAGTCGAAAATGCATTGGCTTTTATCAAAAGGTTCAAGATTTTTTCCACTCAATACCGAAATAGAAGACGCCGATTCGGACTACGATTCAACCTGTTTGCAGCCATTTGTAACCTGGAAATCAACCTTTTATGAGTTTCGCAAGAACTCTAATATAACGTACTAAGGATCAAAAACTAAACCTCTTTAAACATTCTAAACCACTCTAAACTGACTATATTGATCATCAACCTAATAACCAATAACTAATAACCACCAACTACTTATGTACCCGGAAACAATTATTCAGACATTTCGCCAGCGGTTTGGCGAAGCACCAACTCTGGTGGTGCGTGCGCCCGGCCGTATCAATCTGATCGGCGAACATACCGATTATAATGAAGGCTTTGTGCTTCCAGCGGCCATTGATCGGGCTATTTGGTTTGCGGTATCACCGCGTACCGATACGACTTTGAATTTGTATGCCTACGATTTGAAAGAAGAGCATCAGACAACATTAGATAAACTAGAAAAATCTGACCAGGGCTGGCCAAATTATCTGCTCGGCACTTTTAGCGAACTGCATAAAGACGGCAAAAAAGTACAGGGCGTGAACGTCGTTTTTGGTGGCGATATTCCGCTCGGGGCCGGGCTGTCTTCGTCGGCTGCAGTGGAAAGCGGGATGCTTTTTGTACTAAATGAACTATATAATTTAAGTATATCCCGACCTGATTTGGCGCGTCTGGCACAACGCTCGGAAAACATTTTTGTCGGGATGCCTTGCGGGATTATGGATATGTATGCTTCGCTGATGGGCCGCGCCAATCATGCGCTGCAAATTGATTGCCGCAGCCTGACGCATCGTTATTACCCTTTCCAGTTTCCAGATTATACTTTGCTGCTCTGCAATTCCGGAGTGAAACACCAACTTGTTGATTCTGAATACGCTACACGCCGTCAGCAGTGTGAAGAAGGAGTACGATTACTGCAAAAAAAATACCCTGAAGTACATAGTCTGCGTGATGTTACTTTAGAAATGCTGGAAGCAGAAAAGCAGCACTTTTCGGAAGTTGTTTTTAAACGCTGTCATTACGTAGTAAAAGAAAATCTGCGGGTGCTGGCCGCTTGCCAGGCTTTGGAAGCAGGAAAACTGGAAGAGTTTGGTGACTTGTTATATCAGGCACATGCGGGGGCCCGCGATGAATTTGAGATCAGTTGCCCGGAGGTTGATTTTTTAGTGGAACAAGCGCGCCAACATCCGGCTGTGCTGGGTAGTCGCATGATGGGCGGCGGATTTGGCGGCTGCACGATCAATCTGGTGAAGCGTAGTGGCGTAGCCGATTTTGCGGAACAGGCCGTTCGGAATTATAAAAAGGCTTTTGGACTGGAATTGCCACACTGGGAAGTGGCCCTCATGGATGGTGTGGGCGTGTGGAAGGAAGGATAGTGGATAATTATAGTAGGCGGTGAAGGGCCCTCCCAGGCCTTGCAAAGCATGGGTTAAAAATGGGTGCTGATTTTCAGGTGGTCAGCGACCAGACCTGTCAGGTTTCAAAAAACCTGACAGGTCTAAGTACTCGACATTCACATGCTTACTCCGCCAAAACCATGATTTGCATTATTAATAAACATAAAAAAAGCTCAGCGGACATATTACCTATGCCGCCAAGCTCTTTGGTCCATTTGCCTTCAGGAGAGCAAACTACACCTGGTTTAAATTAATTTTATAAAAGGCCACTGCCTGTTTCAAATTTGAATATAGTCGGCACTTCTTTTAATGTTTACGGCCCTGATGCGTGCCTTGATTGGCCCCTTTCTGATTGCCAAGACCACGATTGCCGCCTCCTTTGCTATCTTCGCTGGGATCGTCATTTTTATTGGCTCCCCGGCCACCTTCCAGGCCAGTTGGCACATCACTTTTATTGTGCAATTGATCTCCGCTCTGCTGGTGGCGTTTTTTAGAAGAACCTTCTTCTTTCTGATCTTTTTCGTTTTTCATGGCTGAAAAAATTTGAAGAGTGAAAAGTATTTATTTCCATTATTTGCCAAAGATTAGTGCCAAAGCTAACCATTTGCCGTGAGGGGCTGCCAGCGACCCGGAAGACATATTTATTGGATAATCAAGGAATTATGGTGGAAACAATTACTCAATCGGTGGTAGAACGACCCCTTCTTGCTCGATCATTTTCAATGTTGTACGACCAATTTAGTTACCCTGCGCTGGCCGTGACTGACCGTTTCTAAGAAATAAACGCCTGCCTGCCAGGTATTGACCAAAATAGTGAATTGTCCCTGGTCACTTTGTCCATTGGCAGCGATTTGTCCAACGGTATTAAATGCCTGCCATTCGACTAATTCCGATGTAGGCATGGTCACCTGCACCCAGCTCCGGGCGGGATTAGGACTAATCAGGAGGGGCCGATCCGGAGGAAGGTGGGTGGCAGTAGTAGGCGTACAATCAGCCATAATGGTTTTGTACAAAGTGAGGCCACCGCGATAATTACCATTTACCAGATCTACGTAGCCATCATCATCCAGATCAGCGAAACCGGCGTGGCTGCGATTGCCGTCATCTATATTGCCCCAGGTGTTGGATACCAACGTGTAGGGGATATTGGTAGGGGTCAAATTCAAATAAGCCCGAAGCGTACCATCGTTGCCACCGACCACCAGCAGGGGGCCATCGTTGGTGTTTAGCACCGTAGGCGTACTAAAACCGATACCCCCGGAAAAAGGTGCGGTCGTGATATTGCCCAGTTTCGGTTCCGTAATAGTCGGTGAAAAAATCGGTTGCGTAGGCGATCCAATATTCTTGAAAAAGTTGATATTGCCCTGCCGTTCGCCCACCAGCAGGTCTTTCAATCCATCGCCGTCCAAATCAAAAATAGCGGGCGCAGAAGCCTGACCCACATCCAGCAGCACCCACATGACATCCATATCCTGGACAAAACTCATGGGATTGCCCGCGCCAGCCACGTTTTCGTAGTAGTACAAGCTGCCCAGATTGCTGCCAACCACCAGATCGTCATCACCATCACCATCCAGATCGCCGAAGGTTGGCGCAAAATCAAAGTCGTTGGGCGCAAATTCAGACAAACCCAGCCAATCCGAGTCACTCAGTTGAAAGACCGGCGCTGCCGCCGTACCGGTGTTCAGAAAAAGGTATAGACTGGCATTGGTGGCGGTAGAATTTGTTTTGGTGAAATAACCATAATTTCCAACAATCAAGTCTTGTAGCCCGTCCGCGTTCACATCAGCAAAAACCGGGTGCGTCGTCGTACCCAGGTCAATCATGCCATCCACAAAGAGTTTTTGGGTTTGCAACTCAAAATCTGGTACGGTTGCCGTGCCCACGTTGCGATAAAACCAAACGCAGCGCTGATCTTCACCGATGGTCTTGTTGTTGGGCGAAACTATTAAATCCTTGCGCCCGTCATTGTCTACGTCGAGATAGAAAGAAGCGGGAAAGACCGAAACGTCCGCCGGGACATCATAAGTGGGGAAAAAAGTGTCCTGCGCGGTCATCCAGGCATGGTCAGCACTGCCGCCGTTGGTCATCATATTCAGGCAATTGAAGGAAATATTACCCAATACCACTTCTTTATCACCGTCGCCGTCCTGATCGTAAGTCATCACCGTAGCACCTGGATGCTGTTCGTTGCGATCATCCACGGTGCCAGGTGCGAGGCAGGGGGCGCAACAATTGGGGGTGCTGGCCAGTTCGCTGCGACAGCGAGTCAGACCATTTTCCAAAAAACCGCCCCAGCAATTATCCACCAGTTCGTATTTCAGGCTGTCCAGCCCAAAACCCATCTCCACCGACTGATTTTGCAAATAGGACAAGTGTGTGCTATTGCCCGACGGGAACGCAATGATGTCGAGATCGCCATCGCCGTCAATGTCGTCCACTGCCGGATAATCAGATTTGCTGATAGAAAAATTGTTCCAGAAACCCTCCGCCGAACTTGGATAGTACAAGAGCAATGGATTGCAATTGTCGCAGCTGGCCGGATAGCCAAAATAATATTGTCTGAATTTCAAGACATTATTATCAAAATACCCTTGAAAAACCTGGATTTCCTGACTGCCTACCAGCGTAGAGGCGCAGAAAATATCGGCCGCGCCATCTTGATTAAAATCGCGCAGGGCCACAAAATCCGTCAGTACCGGGAAGTTGCAGGCATACTCCGGCGCGTAAGTGTAACTCGTTTCGTTGGGCGTGCCTTCGTTCAGGTAGGTGATAAACACGTCGCCCGCCCGGTCAAAAATCACCAGGTCCAGCAGGCCATCATTGTTGAGATCGGCAGCGGAAAACTGCGGCGCATTCAGCCCTCCGGCAAAAGGCGCGGACAACAACTGGCCATTTTGATAAACTGGCACATTCAGTCGCTGAAACATGGAGACTTGGCCAGTCAGTACGTTGATAGTCAGCACGATGCAAAAAAGGAGACAGGAAAAACTGCGCATGGGAGATATTGAACGATGAATTATAAACGAGGAACGAAGAAGAGTTCCGGGCAAACTTACGGGGAAAGAAAAAATACCGCTGCCTCAAGTCCACTTTCAGCCAATGCTGACGAAAAAACTATGCTGTCCTCTATGGCCGACGGTATAGTAAAAGTGGAAAGAGGGGCAGAATGGAGAATATCTTGGTTGGCGATCAAAACTTCTTTTTTACCATTTGAAAAAAACCCGTTGCTTTCCCCTTGCAACCTTGTACCCCGCCCAATGTTTTATGCCGATATGCGGCGTGATTACCTCATTTTGACGGGCCTGGCCCTGCTTTTTTTCTTTCCCTTGCTGGGAGGTGTCCACCTCTTCGACTGGGATGAGATCAATTTTGCTGAATGTGCGCGCGAGATGCTGCGTACGGGCGATTGGGGTCGTCCGCAGATTGATTTTGAGCCATTTTGGGAAAAGCCTCCGCTGTTTTTGTGGATGCAGGCAGCGGCGATGTCGGTTTTTGGAGTGGGCGAATTTGCGGCCCGTTTCCCCAACGCTCTCTGTGGGCTGGCGACCTTGCTGCTGGTCTATCGCCTGGGCAGCCGCTTGCACGATCGGCTGTTTGGCTGGATCTGGGCGTTGGCGTGGCTGGGAAGTCTGCTGCCACATTTATATTTTCGCAGTGGCATCATTGATCCCTGGTTCAACTTCTTCACTTTCTGCGGTTTATACGGGTTTATCGAGTTTCGATGGCGATTTTTTTCTACGGAAAAAACCTTGTCTTTCTGGCTCCGTTATCGCCCGCTGCTGCTCGGCGGCGGTATGCTGGGGCTGGCTATTATGACCAAAGGGCCGACCGCTTTTTTGATTGTCCTGCTCGTCTTGGTGCTGTACTGGGCGCGTTATCGTTTTCGTGCCAAAGGTTATTTTCAACATCTCTTGTTGTTTTCAGCAGCGGCAGGTGTGGCGGCGGGCTTGTGGTTTGGCGTAGAGGTTATGCTGCACGGCACCTGGTTTGTGCAGGAATTTATTACCTATCAAATCCGGCTGTTTACTACGCCCGACGCGGGCCACGGCGGCTTTTTCGGGTATCATTTTGTGGTGCTGTTGCTGGGTTGCTTTCCAGTCTCGGCTTTTGCGCTGCCCAACCTCTGGGGCGACCAGCAAAGCCAGGATGAAATGCTGGAATCAGATACGCTGGATGCTTGCAAACGCGCCGATTTTGTTACCTGGATGCAGCTGCTTTTCTGGGTGGTACTGATTTTGTTTAGCATAGTACGCACTAAAATTGTCCACTATTCCTCGCTTTGTTATTTTCCGCTGACTTACCTCGGTGCCGTCACGATCTGGCGAGCGGTTTGCTGGGAAGTGCGGCCCCGCATTACTTCGATATTGCTGCCGGCATTGGGCGTGTGGCTGGGCGGGGCTATTGTCACTTTGCCGTGGCTGGGACAACATATTGACCAGTTGCGTCCACTGCTGGCGAAGGATCCTTTTGCTTTGGCGAATCTGGATGCGCACGTTTGCTGGCAAATGTGGCAGGGTTTGCCGGGGCTTATTTTGGCAGGTTCGAGCATTGCGGCTACGGTATTCTGGCTGCGTCATCGGCCCTGGCTAGCGGCGCAGGTAGCGTTTGGCGGCGGGGCGGTCAGTACTGCGGTCACGCTGCTGTTTATTGTGCCTAATATTGAGGCTTATTCCCAGCGGGCAGCTATTGATTTTTATGAAAGTAAATCTAGTGAAGACTGCTTTGTGCAACCAGTAGGCTTTAAAAGTTATGCCCATTTATTTTATACTAATAAACGGCCAATAGGGACTGATAAGACGGTAGATGATTACCCTAATCTAGCCCATGGTCAGCCGGGTAAAAAAGTATATTTCGTAGCAAAAATTACCAACCTGGGCGAACTCCCTACGCTGCCGGATGTGCATGAATTGTATCGTAAAAATGGTTTTGTGTTTTTTGAGCGGGGGAATTAATCCGTCCTTTCAGGGCTGGTCGGAATAGAGGTGAGTCAGTATTTTTTGTAACTGATGTTCGTTGTTTTTTAGTAATTAAAGCCGTTCATCATCCTTTCCAGGCTAGCATAAATAGTTCCTCTAATAGGAAGACATTTTAATGGGTGTCCGTATCCGCCTGCCAGCCCAGCCCCCCAACCAGGCAAAAATCATACAGCCCGGACAGGACGCATAAGTCAACCAGGGAGGTGTAGGGGCGGCCTGAAAACTAACAATAGAATAGAAAAGCAATATAAAACCAACAATGAGTTCCAGGGGAAAATCAGCAGCACCGGGAGCGACCAATCGCGTGACGAAGCCTCCCGCCATAGCACCAACCAGAAAAACAGCCAACATTACCTGAAAAGCCCAGAGTGGCAAAGACCCGACCCAGTTATTGAAAGGCTTGCCGCTGGCATAATCTACCCCGGATGGAGGTTGAAAAGGCAAAAAGCGTTGAATAAACACCATTGTGAGAACGCCTGCCGCTATACCGGCTATCAGCGCCAAAGCAACCCGGACAACGGAAGGCATGGCTAAAAATGGAAAAGAAGTGAAAAACGCCGCAATCTACGCAACGTAGCCTGAACAGATCAACACGGATTTTTCGCAGAGGTTTTCTAATAGCTGCCAAGTCTTTAATATCCGCATCATTCACGTTACTAAAACAGGCTACGCCGACCGAAGTCAGCGCAGCCCGCCCGTGGTATTCAGAAAAACTTGATTGAATGTTTATTTATACACCAACTGATTATTGGTGTTATTTATACATTTTATCCAGTTCGTCTTTAATCATCTTCGCTTTATCCAGGTGCATCCGCACTGCGCTGGAAGCTTTTTGAGTCCAGGCTTTTACGTCGCTATCTACTGTGGCCGACATCCGTTTTTCGACATCGTCCAGCACTTTTTGGTGTTGATCGATCTGTGCTTTGATGTATTTGGTATCAAATTCCTTTCCTTTGGTCCACTTCTTCATGTCGTTTACATCGGTCATGTAGTCATTGGCCATCATGGTAGGCACGGTATAACCTTTTTGGGCAGCCAGCATTTTGGTTTCGTCCATCATGGTTTTATGCATAGTCATCATCATCGTCGCGAATTCTTTCACAGAAGCCTGCGTAGCCATAGTAGCGGCTACTTCAGCGGCCCCTACTTCATAATAATCAGAACTTACAGCACTCACCAGCAGGGCAGCATCTTCTTCCGACTTCTTAGTTTCCGTTTTAGCATCATTGGCTTTGTCGGCCATTTTTTCACTGTCTTTCGGTTTATCGTTGGTACAGGAAGTCATCGCGAAACTGGCCAGTGCCAGCAGCAGAGAGAAAAATTTAAGGTGTTTCATTTTATTAAGAATTTGATTGGTTAGAAAAGTGTTTTTAGTTCGCTTTAAGGAAATGTTAAAAAAATCATGCCCCACCTTCAGGCGTTCACAATTTCCCCACCATTGGGATGTAATACTTGTCCAGTAATGTAAGACGCGTCGTCGCTGGCGAGAAATACGTAACAAGGGGCCACTTCTTCGGGCTGCCCAGCGCGGCCTAGCGGCGAATCAGAACCGAACATGGATACTTTTTTGGCATCGAAAGTGGCTGGAATTAGTGGTGTCCAGATCGGGCCGGGTGCCACGCCATTGACCCGAATACCTTTTTCAGCCAGAGCAGCGGACAACGAACGCACGAAAGACACAATCGCTCCTTTGGTGGCAGAATAGTCCAAAAGCTCCTTACTGCCCCGATAAGCCGTCACTGAAGTGGTACAGATAATACTACTGCCCTTTTTTAGATGGGGCAGGGCAAAACGGCAGAGGTAAAAGTGGCTGAAAATATTGGTCGCAAACGTCTGGTGTAGTTGCTCGGCAGTAATATCTTCGATGCTGTCCTGCGGAAATTGTACGCCCGCGTTGTTGACCAGAATATCCAGACGGCCAAACTCCTTTACCGCTTTGGCTACAATAGACTGACAATGTTTTTCCTCGCTCACATCGCCGGGAACCAACAGGCATCGCTGCCCCAGTTGTTCCACAACCTGTTGCGTTTTTTCAGCATCTTCCGTTTCATTCAGATAACTGATGACTACCGAAGCACCTTCTTTAGCAAAGGCTACCGCCACTGCTCGACCAATGCCACTGTCGCCGCCCGTGACGATTGCGATTTTACCTTTCAGGCGACCTGAGCCTTCGGTCTTGCCCATAAATTCGGGCTGCGGGGTCATTTTCGCCTCGATACCGGGCTGTCTGTGCTGCGCCTGGGGTGGATGAAGTGGTTTTTCTTTTGCTCCTTTTTGCATAGCGTTTGTTTTGGGCTACGTCAAAAAAAAATGTTCCACTTCTTTTATTTTCCTTTAAAGTTGACAGCATAATGTGCTTCAACCCAAATCCCGCTTTTTTACGCGTATTACCTGCTGGTCACTGGTTAGCCAAAGGTTACCTTTTTTGTCCCAAAAGCCTTTTTTCCACACTTCTTTTTGCAGCATTGGGTCGCTGGTAAAGCGGGTAGACAGCACAAAGGCGGCTTGCGGATTGTTGCGGTCATCGTGTACTTCGACGCTACCGAGTACTTCCCGGTGATCGTGCAGAAAGGTAGTTGGCAACCTCAATATGCCCTGCGCCGTAAAGAAAAGGTAGTCACCGTTGGATAGTTCCACTTGGTTGAACACTGTATTGCCAGCAGCACCGAGGTAGTCGAAATGTGCGCCGTGCGCAGGTGCACCGCTGGCTTCGATGGGTAGAAAGGCCAATGGTTCTGGCATCAATACCGTGAGGGACTGGCTACGACTGCAAAAGAGGTTTTCCACGATGTTATCGGGTATTTCAAAGCCCATTACGCCTTCTTCTGCGTAGCGTTGGATAGTCCCGGTGGCATCTACGCGTAGCAGCCCGGTGGGGGTACCGATCCATTGATAGGAGCCACAAGTGCATACTGTTTGCGTCTCGGCTTGGCTCACCAGGGTACGTGAGAGGATTGTATCACGTAAAACAAAGGCACCAGCAGTGGCAGTAGCTACCAACAGATTGCCGGTGCTGGGGTCGGTATTGAGCGTATTGATCGCTCCTTTGGCGGCTGCGCCTTGCCATTTCCGCCACTGCTTTTGCCTGGCTTCCCACCAGTATAGCCCGCTTTGGCCACCAGCCCATATTCGTCCCTGGGCGACTGCGGTGGTTTGGATTGGCGCAGGCATGGTCGTTACCAACTGCCAATCACGTTTGGTCTGGACATATAGTTTTTGATTGGTTGCCAACAGGATTTGAGAGTCGTTTTGGAGTACCGCTAGAATGGTTTCCCCCGATTGAAAAGAAGGCTGACTGGATTGTCCAGAACCATGCAGGGTGACCAGCAATAGTGCTAACGAACAAATAATTTTGGTAGAAAAAGTGGACATAACAGGGTGGTTTTACAAAACCACAAAGTTCTATACCCTAAGCGTGGTAGCGTTTTAAGTTGTAGTGAAATTCCAGTTAAGTAATTGTAAATTAATGCTTTGTGTTTACAATTTGGTGAAGTAGACTTAACAATGGCTTGCCGGAGGCGCGGAATGAGTACCCCTACCTTTGACCGTTCACTTTTTTAACCAAACTTATTTCAATACCATAATGACACAATTTAACTTAACTACCTTTCGCCTGAGCCTTTTGGCAGTGTTGATACTCGGCATGACGGCCGCTTTTGCTCAGAAACCCCGCAACGTAATCATGTATATCGGCGACGGCTATGGCCTCGCTCCCAAGGACGCTGCCCGCATGGCACTGGGCCAGGGTCATGAGGGTTCCCGCTTTTCTGACGATCCGAATTTCCACCTGTTGCAAGCCGATAATCTGCGTTACACGGCTACGGTGACGACCCACTCGCTCAATTCCTGGATTACCGACTCAGCTCCAGGTGCTACAGTATATGCCGCTGGCAAAAAAGGTAAAGTGACCAACGAAGCAGTTGCCTTCAACCTGTATACTGGCCAATCGGTGGAAACAATCCTGGAATATGCGAAAAAGCAAGGCTATGCCGTCGGTCTGGTGACGACCACCCGCATCACACACGCAACCCCTGCCGACTTCGCTGCCCACACCTGGAATCGCGATCTCGAGGATGCTATTGCTTCTCAATACATTTCCAGCAGCCAGGAACAATATAGTTCGATCTATGGTGCGAGTTACGATAGCCTCGGCAAACACTGGGTGCTGCCTGCTCCGAAAGTCGGTGTAGAAGTAGACGTATTGCTCGGTGGTGGTGCCCGCCATTTCCTGCCCAAAACCGTCGCTTCGGCCAATAAAGCAGTGGTAGATGCACAAGGTAATGCAGTGTTGAATGCCGCCGGTACGGCCGTAAGCCTTTCGGGCAGCCGCACGGATAATATTGATTTGATAGACATTGCCAAGAATCGTGGCTACGTGTACATAAACAGCCGAGACGCGCTGAATGGCCTCGATCTCAACCAATTCACACCTGGCAGCGACAAAAAACTGCTCGGATTGTTCACGGCTTCGCACATGGACTATGAGCAAGATCGCCAACTGGTGCAGCAGTGGGAACCGAATTTGGCTGAAATGACTGAAATCGCTATTGAAGTCCTGAAGCGTAAGGGCGGAGAAAAAGGTTTTTTCCTGATGGTAGAAGGTGGTCGGATTGACCACTTGGAACACGCCAACGCGGGCGGCATTCGCGCCGAAAATGGTCAGTACATCCTGCAATCCGACCGCGAAACGCCTTCGCCAGAAGATTTGTACGTGGGTGGTACGACGGTGGTGCCAGGTATTTATGGTTCCGATTATTTGATCAAAGAAGTATTGGCTTTCGATTATGCCATCGGTAAAGGGCGTGAATTGCTGGAAGATCCCAATAGCGAAACATTGATCTTTTCGGCAGCTGACCACGAATGTGGCGGCCTGGCATTAGTCGGTTTGCACGACGAAGCGGATGCTCAAAACAACGGTACCAAAGTACGTACTTACGCCAAAACACCTAAACAGGAAGCAGCCAATGGAGGCGGTGGCAACATCGCTCCTGTCGGCGTGACACCAGGTGCAGCCTGGTTCCCGGAATATAATCTGTACAATTTCCAGGGGTACGAATGGCCCCAACCAACTTCTCCGACTGCTGCCCGTATCGTTATCGCTTACGGTTCCAACCCGGTGATGAACGGCAACGGTACTACGGTGGGTGGTACACCTGGCAACCACACGCCACAGGATATTTGGGTTGGCAGCGACGATAATGTGGGCGGTACTTTTGCCAGTCGTATTACTGGTCGCGGTCAATTGGACAATACCGACCTGACCCCAATTATGAAAGATTTCCTGCGTTTGGATGGCTATAACGTATGGGATGCCAATGTAAGCCTCCAACTGACCAACCAGGATGCCACTTTTTGTGCTTATCAAAACAGCACTTTCAAACTGACAGTAACCAACAATGATCCTTACGCTGCGGATAATGTTTCTATCAAATTGCCATTGCCTGCTGGCAGTGCCTACGTGACTTCCTGGAGCACCGCCGGAACCTACAACCAATATTGCGCCGGTGGCGTAAAATGCGAAACCTGGACCATCCCGACCCTAGCTCCCGGCCAAACTGCCGAAATGTACCTCATCGTGTTTCCTTTGACCAGCGCCGCAAGCCTATCCATTACCGCCGATATAGCATCCACGACTACCAACTCAGTAAAGACGGCAACTTTGAGCCTCCCAAGAGGCAATTGTGGTAATAGCTTGAACAACAATGCCCCGCGCAGCATCACCACGTTGGTATATCCACAGCCAGCCACTGATAACGCTACCCTTCGGGTAAACATCGAAGTGGCAGGTAAAGCTCACCTGCAAATCTTTGATCAGTCTGGTAGCCTGGCTTTTGAGCAAAACGTCATGCTGGATAAAGGGGTCAATGAATTGCCCCTGACTCTTCGTTCCCTCGCCAGCGGCACCTATTTTGCGCTGCTCGCTAACAGCACCTGGGCAGCCGAAGCAGTGAAGATTGTGAAGCAGTAAGGTTTGCGAAAACAGGGATATAAAATTGCAAATCAACAATTTAACAAGCAGTACCAGTAATTTTCATCTCTGCCAGTTTTTTCAAAAGGCAACCAAAACACATGGGTCATTCCGAAATTCGGAATGGCCCATGTGTTTTTTGGGGAATGGCCGGGACGCAAAGTTTGTATTTCCCAAAACTTGCTTCATCTTTGCGAACCGCCAGGAGCGTGTATTTTACCATCCTGAAAAGTGTGTTTAGCAAATACACCAATCATCCCGCCTTCGTCTGAAAAGACTTCGACGGGTAAAAATAACCAGTCAATTATAATCATGGCTTACGAATATAAACTACCCTCCCTTGGCGAAGGGGTCACCGGAAAAGTGACCGAAATAATGGTCAAACCCGGCGACAAAGTGACCAAAGACCAGATCGTCATGATCGTCGGCACCGACAAAGTGGACGCTGAAATGCCCGTGGATGCCGACGGTACAGTAGAAGAAGTGGCCGTGAAAGTAGGCGACGATGTCACCGAAGGCATGGTCATCCTGCGTCTGCAAGCCGCAGATGGTGCTGCCGCGCCGCCTGCAGCTGCCAGTACGCCAGCTGCGCCAGCGGGCGCGGAAACCAAGCAGGCAGCTGCACCTTCTTCACCACAGCCTGTGGCGACCCCAGCGGCACCCGCTCCACCTCCGCCTGCCCCCACTCCGGCACCAGCCGCAGAAGCAGTGGCCAGTCAGCCCGGCCAATATCGCGTATCGCCGCTGGCCCGAAAACGCGCCAAAGAATTTGGGGTCACCCTCACCGACGTGCGACCCACCGATGGCAGCAGCCGTATTTCCTACCGGGATGTGGTGGATTTTGTCAAAAAGAAAATTGACACCGGTGGCGGTGCACTCCCCCCTACAGGGGGGGCCGGGGGGGTTCGCAAAACATTGCCCAATTTCGAGAAATTCGGGGCCATCGAACGTCAGCCGCTCAGCCGCATTGGCGTACTCACGGCGGATAATATGCACTATGCTTTCAATACGATTCCGCACGCCTGGATTTCGGAGAAAGCGGATATTACCCACCTCGAAGAGTTGCGCGGCAAGTACAAAGAGCAGGTCAAAGCAGCCGGTGGCAACCTGACTACTACGGCTATTATTACCAAGGCCCTATGCTCGGTGCTGCGCAAAATGCCGCAGTTCAATGCCAGCCTGGATGAGGCCACCAATGAGGTGATTTATAAGAAATTCATCAACATTGGCATTGCGGTAGATACGCCGCGCGGTCTGCTGGTGCCAGTCATTCGCAATGCCGACCAAAAGGGCCTGCAACAGATTGCTATTGATCTTACGGAAATCAGCACCCGCACCCGCGATGGCAAGAACAAACCCGACGACCTGGATGGCGGTACGTTTACCCTGTCCAACATCGGCGGCATTGGCGGCACCAACATGATTTCTATTGTCAACTGGCCACAAGTGGCCATCCTGAGCATCACGGCGGCTACGATGGAGCCTAAATGGAATGGCACCGCCTTCGAGCCGCGCCTGATGATGCCGATGACGATTGGTTGGGATCACCGGGTGATCAATGGGGCCGATGCGGCGCGTTTTGTGGTGGAATTGAAAAAGATATTGGAGGATCCGTTTTTGGGGTGGATGTAGTGGAAACGCGGATTGAGCAAGGCTGATAAGGGTTTATGAAAGGGTTAAATACCTGTTTCATAAACCCTTAATTTATCATAGTATTATCCCTTTTGCATTACATTATACAACTCTACACCAGTACTATTGATTTCAACAATAAATGGATCACCTAAAATGTAGTAATTGGTTGAGTATGTTTTGGTTTCAATATCAACATATACATCCTTATTATTTATTCGGCTAAAATATTTTCTGTCTTCAAACCCAAAGCCAGTAAAGATGTCTGATATTAATGCTACATCAATATCAGAGTTTTCACGCTGGTTGTTCTTAGCGTAGGAGCCAAATAAAATCGCCTTTTGCAAGGGAATACCCTGCGCCAGAATTTCGCCAATGAACGACTTGACTTTATTGATTACATCTTCTCTTGTAAACATAATTTAATTTCGTTTACCTGTTCCAAAAGTTGTTTTGTATAATTGGCATTGCACCTTTTATATATCTCGAACTGATAGTCAGGATACCTGCCTTCTAATTGAAAATCATTAAATTGTCTTAGGAAGTCCATTTGCTCATCTGACAATCCAAGATTGGTTAATTTTGCAATTTTTACTAAATTGTGAATTCGCGGAGGAAAATTCTCTATATTATCTTTGACCCAATGTGCTTTGCACCATTTCTCTAAAACAAGGTGCGCAAAAAACAGGTAATGGGTATATCGTCTGGTCACAAATAGTGAAAGTACTGTTTCCCAATCGTCAGTTGCGCTTTTGATCCAATAATCAATGTGTTCTTGTTTGGTCATGTTTCTCACTTAGCCATCTGTTGCGTTTATATTCGCTATGCCTACCGGTCAGCATATTTTGCAACAGGGCAAATCTAACGTATTTTCCTTAAACTCAACCATTTTTCCAAGTCATTCAAACAGCTTTAAGTGCCATCCATGCCCATAAACTCCACAAATAAAAGCCGCCATCCCTCCCCAAAAAGAAAGATGGCGGCCTATCAAAAAGAAATTCCCTACTGCTTCACCCAGCCCCGAGTAATCACTCCGCGTCCATCCGTGAGCGTCAAAAAGTAATTGCCAGCTGCCAGGCGGCCCACTGGCACAGACCAGGTATTCTCGCCCGCTACAGTGCGAATAGCCTGATTTTGTATTTCTTTTCCAGTCGCGTCGGTAATCAATACCCGCAGGGCCTGATCGCCCGTTACAGCATTAAAACGCAGCGTCAATTGATCCACCGCAGGATTTGGGCCAATAGCGGTGATGTACAAACCTGATAAAGTGGCAGGTGCACTAAATACGCTGGTAGTAGATGTTGTTGTATAACTAACTGACTTAGTAAGCGGAGTCTGCGTAATAAGCGTATCAAAACCAGGAATTTGGGTTTCGGAAAAGCCGCTGGTATAATTAATACTCACCACCGCACCGGATTGGTTGGGCACAAACCAATTGTAAGTAGTAATATCCGTCTGGGTAATCAGCACCACGCCAGATATTTCTGTTGAATCTGACTCAGAGGACACCGATTTCGTGCGAATGGCGTTGGTAAAAGTGCCGGAAGGCGTTTTTAAGGTGCCATACGCATCGTAGGTGACGGTTTGTGAACCTTCGGAGTTAAAGAGGAATCCAGTGTTTGCGTCTATGGTGTAAGCATAATCATCCGAAAATGAACCGTTAAAAGTAAGCGGTGTTTCCAGGACAACATTTGGATTGGTATATTTTTGTAAAAAAGCCAGGCTGGCAGTACCCAGCAAGGCAAGATCACCACTTCCCTTGTTGAAGTAGGAATAAATGGCCGTGTCTCCAGCGATTTTGGCCACAATATTGGCCGTTGGAAATTCCGCTGTATACGGCGTACCTGTGGCAGCAATGTACGTATACTGGGTGGCCGTGGTACCCGCTAGAGGAGTCAACGCAGTAAAATCCCAAGTTTGGTTAGCCCCTACGCCCCCTGGGTCAATATTAATAGTATCTGCATCGCTAGTGGTGACTACATCGCCAATGTTGGGGAAAACATTGTTTTGTAAAGTAGGCTGCGCGAAGAGGGAAAGGGTGGCCAGCAGAGCAGCCGGAAAAAGGAGTCCTTTTTTCATCATTGTGAAGATTTTTGTAAATCGGTTAGTGAATAATTGAGTGAGGTCAAAGGCTTAACGGGCAAAACGGAATTGCAGTTTGCAGGCTGGAAAATTTTAATGTTTCCAAAAGGAATTAAAAAAAAGTATGCCGTCTACTTGCGGATAAACAATTTTCAAATAACTTTGTAATTCAAAGTTTTTTCAATATCTTCTGCGCCCAAGCCATTCACATACAAGTTATTAGGCGTTTCTGTAAAGTACTGTATAGTCAATGCAGGGTAGTTTTGAACACAATGAATTTCTAAGGGCTGACCATTAACTTTTTCTACTCTTCAACATTCTCCACTCTTTAATTTACGTTGAGTCTATAAAAAATGATTCAAGAAAAAAAGTTGAAGCGTGACGATGCAGTGCCCACCTCCGATATAGTCGGCTATTTCGGCCCCCACACCATGACCTGGCGGCTCTACCGCGAACCCATCGTCATTATCGGTGGGGTGCGGGCACTGCTGTTACAAATCGCGCATCCGGCGGTAGCGGAGGGCGTGGCGCATTTCAGCAATTTCAAACAGGACGCGCTGGGACGTGGCTTTCGCACTTTTTCGGCGATGGCGATGATTTATTTTGGTGATAAAAGCCAGGCGGATATAGTGGCCCAACACCTCTGGCGGGTGCATAGTGCCATTGGTGGGCCAATGCCGGATGGCCAAAATCGCTACCAGGCTACCGATCCAGCTCTGCTGCTTTGGGTGCTGGCCACGCTGACGGAGACCACCCTTCAAGTCTTTGAACAAGTGCCACTCAAAGGTTTGCCAGACGACTGGCGGGAGCAATTCTATGAAGAAAGCAAGGTGGCGGCTACGTTGCTGGGCATTCCATTGGAAGTGTATCCCCCTGATTTAGTGGCGTTTAGGCAGTATTTTTCGGAAATGCTGCACTCGCCGCTATTGGGTAGCACGCCTAGCACCCGCGAAGTAGCCCAGGCCATTCTCCATCACCGACTTACGCCGACCAAAATGGCCAATTTGCTGGCTGCCGGAGGACTGCCGGAGGGACTGGCGCAACGTCTGGGAATACCATTGTCGGCTAACTATCCTGTTCGTTTTGAGCGTTTTCTGAAATTCGTGCGCGGGTTTTATCGGCTGTTGCCGCGCCGATTGCGCTACTCGCCGGCCTACTACCAAGCCTTGTTACGCATCGCGCAAGCGGAAGGAAAACCAGGTCCGATACTGGGGCGTTGGTACAACTGGTTGGCACAGGCGATGCGTATTCCACTGGGGCTGAATGTGGGGCAGAGAGGCGGCTAACTGGTTAGGCTCCATTTCAAAATCCAACCGCAGACTAGTATTTTGAGGGAGAATAAAAAATTTCACACCGCCACCGCCGCCTTAATCCCCGGCCACGGCTCATAATTCAGTAGTTCAAAATCCTCATATTGGAAGGAAAAAATATCTTTTACCGCTGGATTTAGTTGCATGGTTGGTAAAGGGCGTGGCGCACGGGAAAGTTGCAAATCCACCTGCTCTAAGTGATTGACATACAAGTGTGTATCTCCGCCCGTCCAGACAAAATCGCCGGGTTCGAGGTCACAGACCTGGGCCAGCATCAGCGTAAGCAGAGCATAAGAAGCGATGTTAAAGGGAACACCGAGAAACACGTCGGCACTACGCTGGTAGAGTTGGCAGGAGAGCCCCCCCCTTGATCCCCCCTTGGAGGGGGGAGAAACGTAGAATTGAAACAAACAATGGCAAGGCGACAACGCCATTTCGGGCAATTCAGCCACATTCCAGGCAGAAATAACCATGCGGCGGCTATCGGGATTGGTTTTTATTGTTTTTACCAAATCCGTAATCTGATCAATCGTGCGTCCATCCGGCGTGGGCCAAGCGCGCCACTGACGACCGTAGATTGGGCCGAGATCGCCATTTTTATCCGCCCATTCATCCCAGATGCGAACACCATTGTCCTGCAAATAGCGCACATTGGTAGAGCCCTGCAAAAACCACAGTAATTCGTGGATAATGCTTTTAGTATGTAGTTTTTTAGTCGTTAATAAAGGAAATCCCGCTTGCAAATCGAAGCGCATCTGGTAGCCAAATACGGATATAGTGCCGGTGCCAGTGCGGTCGGATTTGCGGGTGCCGTGGCTAAGGATGTGGCGTAAGAGGTCTTGATAGGCTTGCATGATTAGTTACTACTTATTAAAACCTGATAGGTTTAGAAAATAAAATTAATGCATTACTACAAACTGCCGACTAACAGTTCCGCGTTCCGTCGTTAATCTGGCGAAGTAAGTACCGTTTGCATAATTGGCTACATTACAGTTCACTATTTGCCGACCTTTTATTGGCGAATCTGTCATTATTTTTTGTTCTATTAATCGTCCATTCAAATCCAGTATTTCCAGTCGTAATAAGTTTAAATTATCCGTTAAATCACAGACAATTTGCATACTATTATTGGCTGGATTTGGTACACAATTAACCGAAACACCAGTATTAACAGCAGTTGGCTGATGTGTTGCTGTATAAATGGTACTATCATACAACACTAAATTCTCATCGCCTGGCTGATAAGCCATGTAGGTGAAATAGACTAAAAGCATTTCCTCCGTCGTGGCTTCTCCGGCAGGGATGTCTTGCGGCGGAAAGAATGGATTTTCTTCGTTTTCAGTAGTATTATCATAGACTGTTTTGGCAAACAAAACGGTACCGGCTGGCACAAACACTGGTTGTGGATAATAATAGAAACCCTGCCAATGGAATTCCCACTGCGGGATTTTAATAAAATTGATAATATTACCCTGCGGGGTCACGCCAAATACCTCGAATGATTTATTAATGTAATGTGCATGGGGACTTACGCCCAGCACTGAAACATCAATAGGAACTGTGTATTTAGCCGTAAATTCTTTGGATTCATTAGCGGGAATCAGCAGCGGCCAAGGTTCAATGGACGAATTAGTTAGCCAGGAAAGCGATGGCGGAAAAAAGTAATTGAGCGGCGAAGAAGTATAGAGCTCACGGATGTTGCCCCCGGTGTTTGCTTCGGTCAGATAAACATTGAGATAGGTACTATCCATCTGCCCCTGCGAACCTTGCGGATAATGCACCTGCACCACAATATCGGAGCCGGGATAAATGCGAAACGCCATTCCATCCGGCGTCGGTAGGAACTTCTGACCCGGCACCCATTCGCCGATCAAAATGCCGCCCGGCCCCAGCGAGGTAAAGCCCGGCTCCGGATCAAGCGCGTCAGCATCGGCGGATTTACTAGTCGTGTCCTGATACACCAGAATATGGTGAACGATGCTGCGATTGCCCGGCACCACTTCCATCAGGCGCATAAAGGCCACGTCGGGCAGGGTATTATGGATCACAAAACAGCGATACAAATCGTCGCCACCCGCTGGCATATTCACGGTATAGGTCGGAATTTGCCACTTTATATCGGGTGGTCCAAACTGCCCGGCACTGGGAAAAGTCGGAACAGGCGGTGCCAAAGCAGGATTTCCCTCCGCTGCCCCTTGATCTATCCAGGCGGTTATTTTTTCAATTTCTTCTGCCGTCAATAAGCGTTCCTGCACAAAATGGCGGAACGACGGATCGGGTGGCCAGGGCGGCATTTCGCGGTGTTCCACGCTCTCCTGAATGCTGGCCCGCTGATCATAAGCGTCTTGAAACGAAAGCAGACTGAAAGGCGCAATCTGGCCGGGACGATGGCAGGAAACGCAGTTT
Source organism: Saprospiraceae bacterium (assembly GCA_965249785.1). Lineage (GTDB taxonomy): Bacteria > Bacteroidota > Bacteroidia > Chitinophagales > Saprospiraceae > M3007. The sequence goes on from CBDFMU010000027.1 coordinate 259,953, forward strand.
TTGTAGAGAATGGGAGCGACATCCTGCGACCAGGTAAGCGTCGTTTGGGCGTCTGCTTTGCTGCCAAGCAGTAACATGATACCCAAAAACAGGGTTTGGCAACAAGCGGCAAAACGTTGAAAAACAAGGGGAAATGTATCGGTCATGTGCTAGGAAATGGAAGGGTGAAATGGATTAAGAACGGAATTTGACGAGTCGTTTCAGCAAAAGTAAATCACCAGATCGGTTAAAATGCCCATTTTTGCCTCCCGTAAAAACATTTAGGCTAAAAAACCGTCTAAGTCGAGCAATATCGGCGGGTTCAGCCGCCGACGTTAAATAGATATTGCGGCGGCTGAACCCGCCGTTACTTATCCGACTATGCAATTCCTGTTTCCCGCTTTTCTCACGGCACTGGCCGTTCTGGCCATTCCAGTAATCATCCACCTGTTTTATTTCCGGCGGTTCAAAAAGGTGTATTTTACCAACGTCCGCTTCCTGAAAGAGGTCAAAGAAGAGACCAGCAACCGCCAGAAATTGCGCAATTTGCTGGTGCTGCTCATGCGCTGTCTGGCCATTGCCGCGCTGGTGCTGGCTTTTGCGCAGCCCTTTATTCCGCTTTCTTCCAATGTGAAAAAAGGCGAGAAAGCCGTGAGCGTTTTTGTAGATAATTCTTTCAGTATGAATGCCTTGTCCAAGTCAGCGTCACTGCTGGAACTGGCAAAGCAACGCGCCCGCGACATTGTGGCTGCCTACGCCGTAGACGACCGTTTTCAAATTGTAACCAACGATTTTGAGGGCCGCGATCAACGCCTCATCAGCAAGGACGACGCGCTCAGCCGCATTGAAGAAATTCGTACCAGCCCGGCCACCCGCGACTTGTCCAAGGTACTCGTCCGCCAGCAACAAGCCTTGAACACTGGCACCCAAGACAGTAGAGTGGCCTTCGTGATTAGCGATTTTCAGGAGAACATTGTGGACTTGAATAATTTCAAAGATAGTTTATTGGAAGTGAATCTGGTGCCGATGCGAGCCGTGCAAGAGCGCAATATTTCGCTGGACAGTGTATGGTTTGAAAATCCAGTGCAAATCCTGAATCAGCCTGCCAACTTGTTCGTAAAGATCACGAATCGTAGCGACGAAGTGGCGGAAGAGGTACGTCTTTCGTTGCGTCAGGATGGACAGGCCAAGCCCGTGGGCGCGCTGAGCATTCCCGCCCGCACGACCCGGCTGGATACAGTGAGTTTCAATATTTTGCATTCCGGTTGGCATGAAGCCAAACTTTCAGTGACGGATTATCCGATCCAATTTGACGACGATTATTACTTCTCTTTCTACGTTGCTGAGCGGATCAATGTATTGGCAGTCAATGGTTTAGCGCAGAACAAATACTTGAGTAATGCCTTTGCTGGCGCGAAATATTTTCAACTGGATAATGCCGACGCTCGTTCGCTGGATTATTCCAAATTCTCGAATTACCAACTCATTGTCCTGAATGAAATTCCCGCTATCTCTTCGGGTTTGGCGGCGGAATTAAAAAACTTTGCCCAAAATGGTGGCAATGTGCTGGTGTTTCCACCTCAAAATGCCGACCTGAATTCGTACAACGCTTTGCTGCAAAATTTCGAGGGCGGCACCCTCGGCGGCTTCGATCCGACCCCGCGTCAGGCCAGTCAGGTCAATACGGAAGAATTTGTTTTTCGGGATGTATTTTTGAATAAATCTGCCAATCTCCGCTTGCCCGCTACGCAAGGCAATTTCCGACTGGCTCCCAATCGCGGCGAACAAATCCTGACTTACCGTGATGGCTCGGCTTTACTGGCCAAATTCGCGCAGGGATCTGGTGCCTTGTACTGCTGCGCCGCGCCGCTGAACGATCAAGTCAGCGACCTGGTTCGCAACGGTGAAATCTTCGTTCCAATGCTATTCCGCATGGCCATCGCTGGTACTAAGGGTCGCCAAATTGCCTATACCATTGGGCGCGACGAAGTGCTGGAAGCGCAGCATCGGGCGGCGGCCAGCGGCGAAACGGTCTATAAATTAAAATCCACCACGGAAACAGGCGGAACAGAAGCGTCGGGTACAGAATTCATTCCCGAACAGCGCATTCTGGGTTCCAAAGTGCTACTCACACCGGGAATGCAGGTGCAACAGGCGGGCTGGTATCGGCTGGGCTTACAGGGCGATTCTACTTTGGCAGAATATGCTTTCAATTATGACCGCAAGGAGAGCGATTTGCGCTACCGCAATGACGAGGCTTTGACGGAAGGTTTGCCCAAAAATATGAAGGTATTGAATGAAAACGCGGAAGCCAACTTTACGCAAGTGGTGGGCGAACAGGATCAGGGCATTGTGTTGTGGCGTTGGTGCGTGGTATTTGCGTTGCTGTTTTTGGCTTTGGAAGTGTTGTTTTTGCGATTGTGGAAGGTGTAAAATTCCCTTCGGGAATGTATGTTTATAGATAGTAAAAAGAAAACATTTCAAAATCCCAAAGGGATTTCATGTGGGGACGTGGCACAGGAACAGCGAATACGTTTTCACATAGAATTCCTTCGGAATTCTGACCAACCTGGTCTTTCGATCTATAAACATAGATTCCCTTCGGGAATGGGAAACATGCTACATAGTTACTGAAAATCAAATTATTTTTCGCAAATCCAATTCAAAACCCGGACAGACATTTTCACCTGAAAGCGAACGATCAAAACCACTGAATTCTTCCACTGACTGGTCGGAGCGGTAGACATAAGCGGTCTTCATTTTAGGATCAATTAACCACGCCAAACGAACGCCATTTGCGATCCAGGTATCGGCCATTTTCTTTTTCAATTTGCTGAGCCGATCCGTTTTGGAGCGAATTTCGATGACAAAATCAGGAACCAGGGGCGCAAATTTTTTACGTTCCTTAGGGCTGAGGGCCTCGATTTTTTCCGGAGAAGCCCAGGCAGCGTCGGCAGAACGAACCGCACCATCGGGAAGTTTAAAACCCGTAGTAGGACTGAATGCAGCCCCTTTTTCATGGGTGAGCCACCAGGCAAAAAGATATCCAAAGGCTTTACCTTCATTGATACCACCATCTATGTCAATAGGGGGCATTATGATTAGTTTTCCATTCTTGTCCAGTTCTACACGGAGGTCGGGATTTTCGGCGCAAAACTCTACCAAGTCGTCCTCGGTCAGGCGGCGGCCCAGCCAAATCTCGGCAGAGGTACCACTGAGCCAGTGGCGCGCGATTCGGACAGGTTGTTGGGTATGTATATTGCCCATAAGGGAGAATTTTGAGCAAAAATAGGTGTTTTGAGAGTAGAGATAATAAATGTTCTAATAGTTCCCAACTTCCGGACGAAAGATATATGCCATGTTTCAAAAACATGGCATATATACTGATCTTCTTCTTTCCTACTCCTTCACCATTTTTCCGGTATAAACACCCTTTTTTCCAGTAATTTTCAAGAAATAAAGGCCCGGCGCAAGACTTGCAGTCGAGAACGAAACGGCATTTTGTTCGCTGGAAAAGGCAAGTACTGCGCGTTGGCCATTGCTGCCAAATATTTCTACTTGTTCCGCCTGGTCATCGCCAATTTGGGCAAAAGCCTGGGCGTTTACCGGATTGGGCGTAATACGCAAAGACTGTGGTTTATTAGCCTCGCCAGTAGCCGACACGGCTGCATCGAACTTAGTGCCGCTATTCAGTACATCCTTAGTGGTCGGATTTTGCAGAAAGGCCACGACGTACATTTCATTCGGGTTCCAGGCGGGATTAAGCGTGTAGGGAATCGAAAAAGTCACGCTCTGTCCCAGGGCAGCCGGGGTAAAAGTCAGGCCATTGAGGTCAGGCAGCATTTTGCGGAACACATTATAATGCACCGGCTCATTGTTGGGCGTAGTCAGATTGATGGTTTTTTCCACCAGTGCTGCGTAGAGTTTATAGCCACTTGGTACTTCGCCCACTGTATGAATATTGACCGTAGCCACTCGTTCGGCACCCACGCCAGTCGTCTCGGTTACTTGCAGATAGACCGGGCTGGTTTGGTTTAATGCGGCTTGCAGGGTAGGCTCTGGCAATAGTGGCCCGTCCGGAGACAAATGGGTGCCATTGAGCGCCAACTGCGGCGTACTTTGGGAGGCATAAAGTGCAGCACGCGCGTTGTTTTCGGTGGTGTTGGCCAGATAAAAAACGCAGGTATTATAAGGAAACGAGGGGTGATAAGCAATATGGTGCACATCACTGGCGTATTGGGCCTGCCCGATCAAACTATAAAAAGCCGGGTTTTTGGATTTGCAAATAGAGCAACGCGAGTTGGTGATTTGTTCCAGCAACACGTATTTCTTGGCGAGGGTTTGGGCAGGCAAGGCCTGGAAAATCAAACCGGACAGCAGGAGTAAAAAGAATTTTTTCATAAAACGTTGTTTTTTTATTGGAAGGAAAAGCCCCTCTTGCATACGCAAAAGTAAGGGTTACGGTTTCATCAGATCGAAACGCGGAGTTTAAAATGACCAAATGTCCGCTGGCGTACCACGAAAAGCAGTAGTTTGCGCCCGAATTTCTGCACATCTAAAACGCTACTTCCAGTGATGTATCTTTTGTCCATGCCTGATTTTACCTCCGGTTCCGTCTGGGTCAGTTTGCTTACGCTGACTTTTCTCGAAATTGTACTGGGGGTGGACAATATTATTTTTCTCTCTATTGTCTCTGCCAAATTACCCGCCTCTGAACAGCCAAAAGCGCGCAATGTGGGTCTGCTGCTGGCGATGGCCTTGCGGATTATTTTGTTGTTTGGTATTACCTGGGTAATGGCACTGGACAAGATATTGATTCCCCTAAATTTCCTGGTGACAGATACGGCCCAGGCCGAAGCGGGCGGCACGGTTGGCCTGACTGGCCAAGGCCTTATTTTGTTGCTGGGTGGCCTTTTCCTGTTATATAAAGCGACTACCGAAATCCACCACAAACTGGAAGGCGATAGCGACAATGACGATCCAAACGTGAAAGCACCAGCCTCTGCCTTGAGCCAGGTCATTGTACAAATCGCATTAATTAATCTAGTTTTTTCTTTCGATTCTATCCTCACCGCCATCGGTATTGCGAACGGCATTCCCAATAGTTTAGTCATTATGATTATTGCCGTAATAGTGTCTGTATTAATTATGATGCTGTTTTCGGGTCCAGTGAGCAAGTTCGTCAATGATCACCCGACGGTGCAAATGCTGGGGATGTCTTTTTTGCTGCTGATCGGTTTTTCGCTCATCGCCGAGGCAGCGCACAGCGGTCATTTGACCAAGGGGGAAATTCCGAAAGGCTACTTGTATTTCGCTATTTTCTTCTCGCTGTTCACTGAATTTTTGAACATTCGGATGCGGCGCAAATCAAAAGAACCCATCGTCCAATTACGTGGCTACAGTGAAGCAGCCAAGCGGCGGGGTCTGCTGGATGAAAATCTACTGGATAACGAAACGCAACAGCAGTAAACAAGTATGAACTATGATGTATGAACGATGAACACAGTCTTCATACATCATAGTTTATAGTTCATACTTCATAAACACATAATTCGGATGGAGCTCCACCTTGACCGCGACCTGGTTTTTTTCGATGTAGAAACCACTGGTCTCAACGTAATTCGCGACCGCATTCTACAGCTGGGCATGGTAAAATTGTTGAAAAATGGTCAGCCGCCCATCGAGATGTCCATGCTCATCAATCCCGGCATTCCGATTTCCGAGGAGTCCATGCAAATCCACGGCATCATGCCGAAAGACCTGGCTAACAAGCCAACCTTCGGACAGGTGGCGCAAAAAATCTGGGATTTTATTGGAAATTCTGATCTGGCGGGCTACAATTCCAATCGCTTCGACGTTCCTATGCTGATGGAAGAATTTGCGCGGGTAGGAATGGAATTCGACGTGAGCAAACGCCGCCTGATTGATGTGCAGCGCATTTTTTACAAAATGGAACCCCGCACTTTACGCGCTGCTTACCGCCTCTACTGTGGACAAGAGCTGGAAGATGCCCACGATGCGCTGGCGGATGTGAAAGCGACGTTGGAAGTGTTTAAAGGCCAATTGCGGGCTTATGAAGGCAAAGACCTGTTGAATGAAGAGGGCTTCCTCATCCCGGCCCCGATCAAAAATGATATGCAGGCTTTGCACGATTTTACCAATGATCTGAATTTCCTGGATGCCACTCAGAAACTACGCGTACAGCCCGACGGCAAGGTTATTTTTACCTTCGGTAAATACGCTAACCAGGAGGTAAAAGAGGTGCTGCGCAAAGAAAAAAACTACGGACACTGGATACTGGAAAAAGAATTCTCGTCGCAGGTGAAGCAGATCATTCGTCAGATGATGAAAGAAGTGGCCCAGGAAGGAAAATAACCAGTCAATATGCAACAAGAACAAAAGGCAAAAGGCAAAGCGCAGAAGGTAAGTCGGCAGTACTCGCCAGTTTGCCCTTTGCCTTTTGCTTATTTTAAACTGCCCTGTGCCTGTTGCTTGTTGCTTATTTTAATTCAGACCGCTTGCTTCGAGCCAAAAGAAGGCTGCCTGGCGGTGGAGGCCACCAATTTCGATGCCAGTGCCGACAAGGACTGCTGCTGCGAATATCCCAAACTCGTGCTGGATGTGGTACAGCGATTCGATACCCTGAGTTTTACAGAGAATGCCGCCTACCCTGCCCCGCTGGACGATCACCTGTTCCGCTTGAAAAGTGTGACTTTTTACCTGTCTGATTTTCAATTATTTCAAAACGGCATTCTTCACACGGTAGGCGATACTGTTCAATTGCGCGCCTTCGGCCCCACCGGGCTGGATACCATCACGGAAACCCTGACGAACGACTTTCTGCTCGTCCGCCGTCAATCTTTCAGCAACAACATCGGCGATTTTCGCACCGACGGCACTTTCGACAACGTCAGCATCCGGTTAGGACTGACCGAACCAGCGAGACGCGTCATTCCCCGCCTTGCGCCAGTGGGCCACCCACTGCGCACCCAGGCAGACAGCCTGTGGCATGGACCAGCGGTGGGTTATATTTTTGCCCAGATCGTCCTCACCCGCGATACCTTCAGCACTACCCTACCCGACACCATTTCGCTCAGTCGTGCCGATATAGGTGACTTTTTTATCAAAACTAATAATTCGGTCCAACACGTCACGGGCTATGATTTCCACCTGCGTCTCCTGGCCGACTACAAAAGCCTGTTGGAGGGCGTAGATTTGACCACTGGCGACATATCAGCGTGGAAGTCGCAGATCGTGGCCAACTTACCGAATGCTTTCAGCGTTTCGCAATAATTTCGCAGTACCTAATCCGCGCTAAACCTACCTTTCCAAACAGGCGGGCCAATGTCATGTTCGGGTCATTTGACTTCGATGGGCCATTACTATTTGCGCACATTACGTCTAAATAGAGAATTGTCACTTTTAAACTGCTGTTATATGAATCTTCGCTGGTTATTGCCTTTGGTAACACTGTCTATTGTTTTGGCCAGTGGTTGTAAGGATAAGGAGGCCGCCCCTAAATCCGATGTCCAACTGACTTTCAAAGCCACGTACGACGGCCAGACGCTGGAAAAAGCGAAGGATTATAATTATGGCAGTTTTCCGGTGCGTTTTTCGCGTTTCAATCTCTATATTTCCGATATTACTTTGCTAAAAGGCACCACAGAAGTGAAATTATCGGATGTGGAATACCTGGATTTTACCCCGGAAGATGCCACCACGAATGTGACCAAAACGGTAGTCATCAATTATCCAGCTGCTGCTGCTGCTGATACCTACACGGGCATTCGGCTGGGTTTTGGAGTGAGGCCCGATCTGAATGCCAAGACTCCTGCTGACTTTCAGCCCGGCACGCCGCTGTACCGGGAAAGTGAGTATTGGCCGGGCTGGAAAAGTTATATTTTCTCCAAAATTGAGGGAGCCGGTTTTCTGCCCGGTGCTACTACGGCCCTCGATCTGACCTACCACTGTGGTGGTGATCAGTGCTACAAAACCTTTACCTTTCAGCGCGATATTGTCGTGACTAAAGATGGGGGCCAGCTGACCGTGGCTTTGGACCTGAAAGATTTATTTACTTTCAATGGCCAACTGTTCGACATCGAAACCACGCCCAGCTCGACGCACGGCTCCAATGGCGTAGCCATCATGGAAACGCTGATGGGCAATTTTGGTAATGCCGTGAAATTGCAATAATTAAGTACATCGTAAATTAAAATGCTTGAGGATGCGCGTATTTGAGTATTCGATTAAAACACTTGATAATCAGGTATTTGATCGAATACTCAAATCTTCAAATATTCAAAATAACTTGTTTACAGTGTATTAAGTACGAAATCCTGCTTTTTTAAAACAGGAATTTTCAAACAACTTTTGAAACATCTTCGCCTGCTTGCAGACAATCAATTTTTATAAAATGAAACAATATTTGTTTGGTTTGGCCATATTTTCAGTGATTCTTTTCACTGCCTGCAATCCAGACCCCATGCCCAGTGGCCCCAGCACCTCCGGGAATCTGCTGAATATCCCCTACGCTCCCCAACCTTATACGATTATAAAGCCAGCAGGTTTTTTGCAAATCCTGATTCCGGCCGATAACCCGATGACCTACGACGGCGTACAGTTGGGTCGTCGCTTGTTTTACGATGCCATTTTGTCGAAAGACAGCACTTTATCCTGCTCCTCCTGCCACTTGCCACAGGGGAGTTTTACAGACAATCTGGCTGTTTCCAAAGGCGTAGATGGGCTGGCGGGACGGCGCAGCGCGATGTCGTTGCTCAATGTCGCTTATTCTGATAAACTCTTCTGGGATGGCCGCTCCAAGACCCTGGAAGATCAGGCCCTGCACCCGGTAGAAGATCCCATTGAGATGCACGCCGACTGGACACAGGTGGTGACGAAATTGCAAGAACACCCCACCTACCCCACCATGTTTCGCAAAGCTTTCGGCATTAGTTCCACGGACGAAATCACAAAAGAACTGACAGCTAAGGCGTTGGCTCAATTTGAACGAATTCTTATCAGCAGCGGCAATTCCAAATATGATAAATTATTGCGCGGCGAAGCAGAGTTCACCGACGAAGAAATTGACGGGAAAATTATGTTTTCTGATGAAGCAAACGCTTACGGGGTGAATCTGCCCGATGCGCAGTGCTTTCACTGCCACGGTGGACAGACTTTCACAACTAATAATTTTTTCAATAACGCGATAGATAGCGTGGGTTCGCTGGACGATTTCGTCGATAAAGGGCGCGGCGAAGTCACCAAATTGGCTACCGACAACGGTAAGTTTCGGGCACCAGGCCTGCGCAATATTGCGCTCAGCGCGCCTTATATGCACGACGGGCGTTTTCAGACCCTGGACCAAGTGCTGGATCATTACAGCCACAATGGATTTGGTGTATCCAACGAAGACCCCTTTATCCGGCAAGTCGGCTACCCTATCGCAGGCACTAACCCAGTGCGTTATTCTGGTCTTACCCCTTACCAGAAGTCGGCTATTATTGCTTTCTTGAATACTCTTACCGATACGGATTTTGTAAATAACCCGGATATTTTGAGTCCGTTTTGATGAATTTTTTCTAAAAATGTTCTCTTTACTGGAGCCATCTCGATGAAAAATTGGGATGGCTCCAGTTTTTTTACCGATTTCATGTCTTGCGTCATTTTTGGCCTGTTTTTCGTTACGCTTTTTTTAATCCATTTCCGATCTTACAACATAACCATCCCGTAATCATGCGAAACCGACTTACCCTGCTCGCCCTTGGGCTGGCCATCCGTGCTATGGCACAAGTGAGCGAAGGCGGACTTCCACCCAGTTTTTCTCCCGAAACAACTGTTTTTTTATCCGGCAAAATGCCCGCGCCCGTAGTGCTGCCCGCATTGAACGTAGCCCAGGCCTGGGCCGACGACGACCAAAATCCCGGCCAGAACCGCTTTGCCGCTCCTATCAATGCCAACATTTCTCTAACCAATTCCGGTACCTGGACCACCCTGCCCAACGGCGACCGCGTGTGGCAGTGCGTCCTGCAATCGCCCGGTGCCTTGGGCCTCGTACTTATGTTCGATGATTTTCATCCAGTGCCGGGGGCGCAGTTTTTTGTCAGTTCGCCCAATGGCCAGCGCGTCTTCGGTGCCTACACCGCGCAGAGTATTACGCCTTCCGGCAAATTCCTGATTGGGGTATTGCGTGGCGACGTTGCCCTGCTGGAGTATCAAGTGCCAGCAGATGCCAAGGAAACGGGCCAAATTCACCTTCACCGGGTAGACTATGTGTATGATCGGCAAGCGTTGAAAAATGGCGACGCACCAGAAGATTTTCAGGAATCAGAGGCTTGTAACATCAACATAAACTGTCCCTTGGGGGCCAATTTCCAGACAGAAAAAAAGGGTGTGGCCCGCATCCTGATGGTTTTTTCCAACGGAAGCGGCTGGTGTAGCGGCACGCTCATCGCTAATACAGCAGGTACGCCAGAACCCTATTTCCTCACCGCCAACCACTGCCAGCGGATCGGCGAGAACCCGGATTTCAGCCTGTGGCGTTTTGATTTTGACTATGAAAGTGTGGGCTGCACCAATCCTGCGCTGGAGCCACAGCCGAAGTCAGTGCTCGGCTGCGACCGCATTGCCTATCGTCAGGAGACGGATTTTATGTTGCTGAGAACCAGTCCTATACCTGCCAATTACGGGCTGTATTTTAATGGCTGGAGCCGCGACACTTTTGGCAATGTATCCCGTACCACGTTCATTCATCATCCTGCCGGAGATATTAAAAAGATTTCGCAGGATACTAATTCCGCTGTTATACACCCCGCGACGATCAATTGGGGCGGACAATTTGGCACCACGCCACCCAATAGTCACCTGAAAGTGGTGCCGGACTATGGCATTTTTCAACCCGGCTCCTCGGGCTGTCCGCTCTTTGATGTTAATAAGCGGATCATTGGCCAGTTGCACGGAGGTGTCTGGAATCAATTCAATGTATGCATCATTTTAAGCAGCTATTTTGGGCGATTCGCGCTCTCTTGGCAGGACGGCAGCACCTCGGCCACGCGGCTGCGCGATTGGCTCGATGCAGGGAACACTGGCGCGACGAATCAAAACGGTTACTTTCAGCCTGTTCCAGTCACTTACAGCGTGAGCGGCACCGTTTTGACTTACACTGGCATCCCTATTCCGAATTGCAAAATATTTATCAGCGGGGGTACCAGTGGCTATGTGTATACGGATACGCTGGGGTATTATAATTTTCCGAACGTGCCCGCTGGTGCCAATTATTCGCTAACTCCGGTGCGCGACACCAATGATTTGAACGGGGTAACGACCTATGACCTGGGTTTGATGGTCAACCATATTTTGGGAATACAAACGCTGGATTCGCCCTGGAAAATCATCGCTGCCGATGTGAACCACAATAATACCGTGACCGCATTTGATATTGTAGAGGGGCGAAAACTCATTCTAGGCATTTATCCAGCTCTGCCAGACAATGCATCGTGGCGATTTTTTCCGGCTTCTACGGTTTTCGGGAATCCACAAAACCCTTTTGCGAGCGGGTTGCCGCAGGAAAAAATTCAAATTTTTAATTTGCAAGGCAATTTTACTGCTGGCAGTTTTAAGGGCGTAAAAGTAGGCGATGCCAATGGTTCGGCTAATGCCAGAAATTAAAAAGCATTGACTATCAATAGTTTTTGCTGCCCAATTTTATTTTTTTCCACTAAAACAACGGTATATAAACCGCTGGGCAACTGGAGATGAAAATGGAGATCATCGCTCTGCTGGAGGGAACGCTGATAGCAAACGCCGCCTTGCGCATTGTACAGACTTAGCTGCACCGGACCGTGCCAATCATCTACCGCAATACCGAAATCGCCGTGGCTGGGATTAGGGGACACCTGAAAATCAAGATTAGCCGCCGTCGGACTATGGGTGCCGACAGTACCAGTAGGCAATTTACCGATGAATAAGCCATTTCCAGTTTTACTAAATCCATCCAACTGCATAATATCCCCAAAAGAACCGACCGTGTACAGATTGCCCAGCTGATCGGTAGCCAGAGTACGCCCGAAATAAGCACTGAGAATAGCCTCGCAGCCTATCCCGCCCGCTGATCGCGCCCAGTTCAAAGGCAGCGTATCATTGGAACCGCCCAACAGCAAAACGTCGTCGCAACCTTGATTGGTAATCATGGTGTCTCCTACCGTCAGTTGCGCATCCGAAAAGTACCCGGCAACAAAAAAGCGGTTGTGCGGGTCTACGGCTACATTGGCTAGCGGATACGTTGGCCCGGCATACTGTACAGCGACCACCGGGCTGAATACGCTATCAATCAGGTGCAACAAAATACCATTGGCATCGTCGGCAGTGGGAGTCGTCGCCACCAACTCGCTGCCGCTGATCAGGTTGGCTGCAAAATCCACCACCACGTAAGGATGCCCGGCGGTATCCGCAGCCACGTCCAGCAGATCAAGATAGGTGTCTGAATGCAGGTTATAGGCTTTTTGCGCTTCCCCCTGCGCATTGTACCGCACGATAAAGTAGTTCTTGTCGCTGCCAAATGGTTCCAGACTAATGCCGTTGCCAAATTGCAGTCCTTCATCCGTGTAGTATCCCGTAGCCAGCACCTCATTCTGCCGAGTGATGGCCAGGTGTTCCAGCTGACTATAACTGTTGCCATTATCAAAAAAAGAAGCCGATATGGCGGTCCCGTCTGGACTATAGCGGGCCAGATACATACCATCAGTGTTCAGGCCGGTGTAGCTCAGCAGTTCGTCAAAAATGAGACGCTGACCTTCGTAGTTGCCCGCCAGAAACACCGTGCCATCCGTACCAACCACCAGGCTGGTCGCTTTTTGAGAAGTCCCTGCCGTACCCACTGCTTGTCGCACCCACTGTACCTGGCCATCCACATTATATTTGGCAACAAAAAGATCGCTGCACATGGGTGCACCGGCGCAACTGCGTTGCAGCACCACCCCGCCGAAATCGAGCGAGACATTGGAAAGTTGGCCGGAGATATACACATTGCCAGCCGCGTCCGTGCCAATACCGCCAGGATTCTGGCCGGAATAAATCGCACCGCCATTGGGAGCTACTATTTTCTGCGCCCAGAGCAATGCCCCATCAGGTGCATATTTGGCGACAAAATAACCTTCTACGGCAGTTTGCGTTTGCAGGAAAATAGCGTTGCCAAAATTGAGGGAGCCTTCAAAAATGCCATATACATAAGAATTTCCCACCGCATCCGCATAAAAATCGAACACCTCTGCCCCGGAACTGCTGTTGGCAAAAGTGATCGTTTTGACCCAGGAAAAAGTTGGTGGTACGGACGATTGAGCAGATACGGACAGGAAATGGCAGGTAAAAACAAGCAGGAATAGGTGCTTCATGGCGGATTAGAGATGTTAGGGGGGAAGGAAAGTTCTGTCAGCCAAATGTAGGCACCAATTCCTATCTTACCATACAAACCGCCTCAATCCTTTTCGCCCCAGCGATAACTCGTTTGTTCCAGGCCCGCCAGATCAAGCACCCGATCTACTACCGTGGCGGCTATTTCTTCCAAAGTCGTCGGCCTGGAATAAAACGACGGGCAAGCCGGGCAGATGATACCGCCCGCCTCGGTCACAGTTTTCATATTATTAATATGAATCAGGCTAAGCGGAGTATCGCGGGTAACGACGATCAATCGCCGCCGCTCTTTCAGCACCACATCGGCGGCCCGGGTGACGAGGTCATTGCTCACGCCTGTAGCCACGCGCGCCAGCGTCCCCATGGAGCAAGGGCACACGATCATCGTATCATAACGCGCTGAGCCAGAGGCAAATGGCGCAAAAAAGTCATGCTGCTGATAAAAATCGAAAGGATACTGCTCCAAATCCACCGGGCCGATTTCCAGTTCCCAATTGACCTTGGCATTGGGAGAAAACACTACGCCGACCGCCGACCATTGCTCACGTAGTTGGACGAGTTTGTCCAGCAACACCTTGGCATAAATAGAACCGGAAGAGCCGGTGACGGCGATGACGAGTTTGCGCATGGGATTTAGAACCGTGCAGATGGGGAATTGTTGGCCAATGTGTAAGGTTGGAGCCTTTTAGCAGCGCGGAGATTTTATATTTACCCCTCACTCAACCAACAAATCACTCCCAGCAATGCCAACACTCCCGCCGAGGCGTACAACTCTTCTTTCGGCTCTTTTCGGCTGATATTGTAATAATTGGCACCCAGCAAAATGACCGCCCAGCCAATCATTCCCCATAGCCGAGTGGCCGGAAAAAACAGGGCAATGCCCGATAAAATTTCCGCCACACCCAGCAGGCGCATCCAGAAAACAGAAATACCGAGGCGTTTGAAATGGACAATTTTATCCGGCGTGGCGATGGCTTTGGCGTAGCCAAAATAAAAACCGGGGGCGACGAAAACCAGCAGGAGAATCCAGAAAATGATCGTTTTGATATCCATGACTTTTGTGTTGAAAGTGAAAGCGACACAAAAGTGGCGGGGCCGAGTGACAAGGGATTGTCAGCAGGTTTTTGGAAAAATACATTTTTGTTGATTAAAATACTACTGGCGCGAAGTCGAAACCTCGCGCCAGTATTCGCAGTGTTTTTCTTGCTTATTGCCCCTTGCTAATTTGCCCTTTGCCTACCCCACCTCCGGCCGCATTTGCGGAAAAAACAGCACTTCCTGTATACTAGTCTGACCCGTAAATAACATCGTCAGACGGTCAATACCGAAGCCGATGCCAGCAGTAGGCGGCATGCCATATTCGAGGGCGCGCACGAAATCTTCGTCCATCATCATCGCCTCTTCATCACCACGCGCGGCGAGGGTGAGTTGTTCCTCAAAGCGTTCGCGCTGGTCAATGGGGTCGTTCAATTCCGAATAAGCATTGCCCACTTCTTTACCGTTCACGAAGATTTCAAAACGCTCTACCAGACCCGGTTTGCTGCGGTGCTTTTTGGTCAGCGGCGACATTTCGATGGGATAATCAATGAGAAAAGTCGGCTGGATCAGGTGCGGCTCCACTTTTTCCCCGAAAATCTCGTCGATCAGTTTCGCCTTGCCCATCGTGGCATCCACTTCGATATATTGCTGGCGGCAGTAAGTGAACAGTTCCTCTTCGGTACTCAATTCCACATTCAGGCCGGTGTACTGCCGGATAGCATCGTACATCGTGAGGCGCGTATAAGGTCCCGCAAATTCAATCAGATTTTCGCCCACCTGCGCCGTGGAGCCGCCGTCGGCGTTGAGCGCGCGGGCCACCTTTTCTAACATTTGCTCGGTCACATCCATCATCCAATTGTAGTCTTTGTAAGCTACGTAAAATTCCAGCATGGAAAATTCCGGGTTGTGGGTGCGGTCCATGCCTTCGTTGCGAAACATTTTACCCAGTTCATACACGCCATCGAAGCCTGCCACAATGAGGCGTTTCAGGTATAACTCGTTGGCAATGCGCATGTAAATCGGCACATCCAGCGCGTTGTGATGCGTCTTGAAAGGACGCGCCGCTGCACCGCCGTGGATAGGTTGCAAAATGGGCGTTTCCACTTCCAACAGTCCCAAATCATCTAGAAAAGCCCGAATCGTGCGGATGAGTTTGCTGCGTTTGATGAACGTCTGGCGAAATTCGGGATTGACCGTCAAGTCCACATAGCGCATCCGGTAACGTTGTTCCGGGTCGGTGAAAGCATCGAAAACATTGCCTTCGGCGTCTTTTTTCACCACCGGCAGCGGACGCAGCGATTTCGCCAGGAACTTAAATTCCTGTACGTGGACCGATATTTCACCCGTTTTAGTTTTGAAAGCAAAGCCCTTTACACCAATGTAATCGCCCAGATCGAGCAATTTTTTGATCGCTACATCAAACAGGGATTTATCTTCGTCGGGACAAATTTCCTCGCGACGCAGGTAGAGTTGGATGCGACCTGTGGAATCCTGCAAGCCCATAAACAGGGCTTTACCGGCTTCCCGAACAAACATCACGCGCCCGGCCAGACTTACTTCCTGGTAATTCAGGCGGTTTTTCTGACCATCTTCCAGTACTTCTTCCTGGTAATTGGCCAGAATATCGGCGGCGTGGGCCGTCACGTCATATTGCTCGGCTGGATAGGGATCAATGCCGAGATCACGCAGTTTTTGCAGCGATTCCCGACGAACGATTTCTTGTTCTGTCATTTGTTTTGAAAAATTGGAGCGCAAAAGTAGCGTTTCGCAGTTTCTAAACCTTTTTAAACTTGCTAAACCTTTCTAAACCCATTAATATGAGAAACGTCTTCAAAAAGGATTTTTACACCGTCTTTTTCGGCATTTTCGCTTTAACAAGTACCATTATGGGCCTGATCGGGGTCATCCTGTGGTTTTATACCAATCGTTTTACCCGCGAGGGCGTGCGTACTACGGGCACCGTAATAGAATTGGTTGGCAGCAAATCAAAAGCCCCCGTGGTCGAATTTGAGACAGCGGCGGGAGATCGGCAAACGTATGCTTCCCAGGTGTATTCGAGTCCACCGGCTTACAACATCGGCGAAAAAGTGACGCTCTGGTACGATCCTAAAAACCCACGCGAAGTCGTACTGTCTGGGCTAAGTCGCTGGCTCGTCCCGATGATTATGGGGCTGTTTTTTGTAATATTCGGTGGTATTGGCTACGGTGGATTGCTCTATCATCATCTTAAAAAGCGCGATACCGCCTGGCTATTGCAAAACGGCCAAACGATCACCGCTTCGTTCACTGATGTGGCGTGGAAAACCTCGATAAGAATGAACAACGTTTCGCCATACGTCATCCACTGCCAATGGCTGGACCCGGCGACGCAGCAGGTGCAGGTTTTTGAGAGCGATCCTGTTTGGTATGATCCGACCCCTTACTTGGCCAATCGGCCAATTCCAGTCTTGATTGACCCAAATAATTCGCGCAAATATTATGTGGATTTGTCGTTTTTGCCGGAGGCGGGGAATTGAATGAAAGGGCAAATTGGCGAAAGGCAAATAGCAATTTAGCGCAAACCGCGTAGCGGTGGCATTCTGGTAAAAGTACAGCCATCGCTCGTTTGGAATCGTTGGAACCGCGTAGCGGTGGCATTATAATGTCACCGCTACGCAGTTTTACGTCTTTTTACGCTGCACTTTTTTACTTCTGTAATGTCACCGCTACGCGGTTTGCGTAATCCTGATGAAAAGATTGGTACGTGCCTGGGTTTCAAAAAACCTGCGTCTATTAGTTGGCTTTGACCAACTTCACCCAACGTATTTCGCCTGCGGCAAATACCTTCATTGCATAAATGCCTTCTGGCAATCCGGCGGCACTTATCCGAAAATTGGTAACACCATTTAAAGCCAAGGACTGTAAAAGTCGGCCCTGAATATCGAAAATCTCTACACGTTCTACTGCCGTTGTGGCTTCCATTTTCCAATCATTCGTAGTCGGATTGGGAAATATATGGACTTGATAATCAGTCACTTCCTTGGTTGCCGTAGCGGCACAAGTCAATTTATTCAGATAATCCCAGAGATCATTATCAAAGGAAATTGGCACATCATTGCCCGCGCCGTTGGTGTAGCCCGCACTGTTGCCTTGCCGCACCACCACCCATCCTTTGGATGGCACGACGTGGATTTTCTGGTCATTTTTACCCAAAGCCGAGAACATATCATCGGGCGCGTTGGGGAATAATTTTCCAGGAATTACTAATTGCACACTCGGCAACATAAAACTCGGTTGCCCATTGAGCCACCACAAGTAACCGTAACTTTTGTTGAGATTCTGTGAAGGATGAATCATGTCGTACAAATACTGCTGATCGCGCAGCAGCGTATCGCCATCCCAAACGCCGTGGGCCTGTATGAGCAGACCATAACGAGCCATATCGCGGGCACGTCCGTATTGCACATCCTCGTACCACAAACCCTTCATACCCGTGCGATCAAATAAGCGCGACTTGGTGAACTGGTTGATTGTCAAGCCACTGGCTTCGGCAATCACATCCTGCAAAAGTCGGTACGGCCCCGTGTGATATGCCCAGCGCGTGCCGGGCGGAGCCAGATATTGCAGGCAAGCGGACTCGGTACAAAGATTCGCATCGGGTGAAGTGATGGTCGGCGTGTCATCCAAACCCGTGGTCATGGTCAGTTGATGGCGCAGGGTAATCGCGTGTTCCTGTTCGGGTGTACAACTTGTCCAGCCATCACCGAGATAAGTGCTGGTCATTTCGTCAATATCCACCAAGCCTTCTTCCTGTGCCTGAGCAACCAGAAAAGCCGTCAACGACTTGCCCGCCGAGGCCCAGTAATGAATGGAATCCTGGGTATAAGTGCCAAAATATTTTTCCAAAACGATCTTGCCGTCTTGCAGCAACAAGAAAGATTTGGTGTTTTTGGCTTCCAGAAATTGATACAAACTATCTATTCGTGCCGGGCAAAAACCCAGGCTGGCAGGGTCGGTGGTTTGCCAAATAGTGCCAGTTTTAGGCGGAAAATACAGACTGGAATTTTGAGAGAAAAGCGGTAAAATGAAGAGAAACAATACAATAGAAACGAAGAGTAGTCGGTGCGTCATAAGTCGGAAGTTGTTGAAAAGGGTTGGACTCCAACGATTTAGTTTAGTTTAAATGACAATGAGCGTCCCGCTACCAGCCGAACACTCATTGTTAATTTACGCATTGACCACATTTATCAAATTAGCCACATTTAATTACTCCTCCACCTTCACCGCTTTCTTGAAATATTCATAAGTCAATTTCAACCCAGTTTCGCGGTCGAATTTCGGTTCCCAGCCCAGTATTTTGCGAGCCTTGGTGATATCAGGTTGACGTTGTTTCGGATCATCCACGGGCAACGGGCGGTAGCCAATACGCGCCTTGGGATTTTGTACCAATGCCATCACCTCTTTGGCAAATTGCTGCATCGTGATTTCCGAAGGATTACCCACGTTGACGGGCAGGTGATAATCACTGAGTAGCAGGCGGTAAATACCTTCCACGAGATCGTCCACGTAGCAGAACGAACGGGTTTGCATGCCGTCGCCGAACATGGTCAGTTCTTCGCCGCGAATGGCCTGACTAAAAAAAGCGGGCAGTACGCGCCCGTCATTCACGCGCATACGAGGGCCATAAGTGTTGAAAATGCGAATAATACGCGTCTCTACGCCGTGGAAATTATGGTAGGCCATCGTGATGGCTTCCAGAAAACGCTTGGCTTCATCGTACACGCCGCGCGGCCCGACGGGATTCACATTGCCCCAATATTCCTCCGTTTGCGGATGCACGACGGGGTCGCCATACACCTCCGAGGTAGAAGCGACGAGAATGCGCGCCTTCTTTTCCTTGGCCAGTCCAAGCAGATTGTGGGTACCCAACGCGCCCACTTTGAGCGTCTGGATGGGCATCAATAAATAATCAATGGGACTGGCGGGCGAAGCAAAGTTCAGGATGTAATCCAACTGTCCTGGCACATGGACGAATTTGGTTACGTCATGGTGATGGTATTCAAAGTCCTTTTCCTTGAATAAATGCTCGATGTTGGCCAGATCGCCGGTGAGCAGGTTGTCCATAGCAATCACCGAGTAGCCCTCGGCCAGGAAACGGTCGCACAAGTGCGAACCGATGAAGCCAGCTCCGCCAGCGATAAGAATGCGTTTTTTTGACATTGAATTTTGACAGGTAGTGATAAAAACGAGGATTCGGCCCTTGGGAACAAAGAACGATATATGCAGAAAGCGGGCCAAATGTAGGGAGCTGTGGTGGCATGGTGGCGGATATGGTACCTGTAATCGGCAGCAAAACGCAGGGCCGGAATTTACAACATGTCTCTCCCGAAAAACATGGATATTTTTTGGAGGGTGGTTTATGGGGAAAGAGGGGGGAATGGGAGGGCTTTACTTTGTGGAAGGAATTGGTGAGAGATGCTTGAAGTTAATGCCGTATTAATACAAGTTTTTAGTCTTTAATTGCCAAACCGCCCTTAATGCATGGGCAGTATAAACCCAAAGAACTGCTAAGGGCCGGGATTAGTTAAGCCTAAAGTATGGCATTAAATAATTTACAGGAAAAATTTAATAATTTTTCATTTCACATAAAATCTCCATAAATCGTATTTACATAATTTCATTCATTTTGTTAATTCTTAAAAAATGGAAAAACAAGAATTTGCTCAGGTAACAGAAATCTCAAAGGCAATAAAATTGCTTGAGGGATTGAAAACTAGCTCAAAGGTTTCTAAACCTCAGACTGCGTTAATTGAAACCACGTTAGGAAAGTTAGGACGTGTGTTTCGCGATATTGACCCAGATGATGCCCAAAGCATTGTAATTAAGGTAGAAATTAGTTTTGACCCTTTAGAGATTTCTATTACATTTACTTTTTAAGATTTTTCTAGTGTTTTTATTTAACTGATGTTATGTGCAGCTATAGTGATTTTGTAGAAAAGCGCATACGAAACCTCTACTTGGTCTCTATATTTTATGTAACATCAGTTATTTAAATAGAATACACATTAAAGACGTCCCATTTCGCCTCATTGAATTAACAAAATTAGTGAAAACTAATTAGCGGTCGAAGGATACCTGAACTATTTTAGGATGAGTGCTATTTAAAGCACACTTGGACACAAAAGGATTATTCATAGAGAATAAGAGAATAATCAACTATTCTAATTAGAGTTCTTGCGAAACTCATAAAAGGTTGATTTCCAGGTTACAAATGGCTGCAAACAGGTTGAATCGTAGTCCGAATCGGCGTCTTCTATTTCGGTATTGAGTGGAAAAAATCTTGAACCTTTTGATAAAAGCCAATGCATTTTCGACTTTGATTCTTACCGCAGATAATTCTTTATTTTCCTGTTTTTCTGAGGTAGTCAGTGGATTAAGTTTGGTCGATTTTATCGGTATAACGCTGTTTTTCAAGAGTTTTTGAATGCCCTGATAGCCCGAATCTCCTAAAAGCAAAACAGAGGGAGACAAACGAATCTTGCTTTTTTTGAACAATTTAAAGTCGTGCCAGTGACCTTTACCAAAAGCGGTGCAGATAATTTGACCATTCTTTTGATCAA
Organism: Saprospiraceae bacterium; assembly: GCA_965249785.1. GTDB lineage: Bacteria > Bacteroidota > Bacteroidia > Chitinophagales > Saprospiraceae > M3007. The sequence goes on from CBDFMU010000027.1 coordinate 280,973, forward strand.
TAATTACTTGTGTTTTGAGGTGGTGGTGCTTCTTTTTGGAAGAATAGAAAGAGCGCTGTTTTTTTTTGGCCGCTCAATTTTTGTTTCCGTGGCATCTACAATCACCATTTCAAACTGCATATCGCTGGCTTGCAAGGCTTTACGCCCTGGAAGACTAAATTCACCTGAACGAATCAGCAACTCTTCGGCCCGTTTAATACATCGGTAGGCATTGGACTCACTTAAACCATAACTGTTAGCAATATGAAAATAGGTCCGGTATTCGCGGTTGTATTCCAGCATCATCAACAATTGATCGGCAGTACACAGCACCGAAGGCCGCCCTTTTATCTTTTTACTTTGAGCCAAGGCCGATTCATAAACTGTCAGCATCGTGGCAAAGGTCTCCTTGCGAACCCCTGTCAAACGACGAAACTCATTGGCATTCAAGGTTTTAATCTGATCATATTTGCTCATGCCGCAAATTTAATAACTTTCGCAAGAAGTCTATGGTAAATAGGTGCCACAGTTGAGGATAATTTATTTTAAATCACTATTTTCACAAATCGGGTAAAAATTTTACCTACAAAACTGGAATCTAATGGATAGCGAATATGAACCGTTAATGAACACGCTAATTGAGCAATTACAAAATCTGAAAAACGACCTCACGCAAAAACAGTTAACGTCTGAGAAGGGCGTTGTTTTTGCCGTGTCGCTGGACGGCCTAAATCTGTCTAAAAACCAAATCAAGCAGATTGACCACGGCATTAAAGAGGCAGTGATGCGGGAGCTGGCAAAAATTGATAACAAGGGTGACCTTATTATTAATCGAAAGATAGAATCAAATCCCAAATTTAGAGGATTTACGTTCCCTATCATTTTAGGAGGGTGGTTTATATCATTGCCTGATATTTAGTTTATCACCGGATGATTTTCTAATTTGTATAGTTTCTTGATGGCATTCAACAAGATTTCACCGCTTTGTGCGGTGTTTACAATATCGTTACTTAATTGCTAACCAGCTACGCATAATTTTATGTTGTCTGCATATGCAATAAACAGATGTTAATAAAATTCAAATGATAGCAGATGGAAAAATTAAAACAAGCAGAAGAAAATTTGCTATGTCCTAGCTATGTTTGTCGACCCGGTGTGCAGTTGTACGGCATTGTCAACTCAAAAGGGTTCATAGACTATATCAAGGCTACTATAGAAATTGATGAAACTTTTGTTGAAGAAGCACATAAAGGACGAGAGCCTGAAAAACGTTTTCGATTTGCAGGCAACTGTGCTAAAAGAGGGTGTAAACATTGGGAATCTAATGAACGCGAGTGTAGCTTGATCGACAAGCTTGTTGAAGCAATTGACAATGCAGAGAGTGGAATACTTCAGCCTTGTCCCATTCGCGAAAAATGCCGTTGGTTTCGACAACGTAAAGGTTTGGCCTGTGCCCAGTGCAATGAGGTGATCAGAAATATAGAAGTGAAAGTACTAGAAAGTATAGAATAGTACTATATCGTCTGTATGGCACTACATATAGGCATATTTTCACACACAGTAAGACTATGGCTTATGCCGTTAAACAGGCAGTGAGAAACACATCTACCCCTCCAATAATCTCCAAAAAATACTCCAAAGACTCATCCTTCCCAAAAATAAAACTAATACTCCTATGCCTAAAACCCTCTAGTCCGGCACTTTAATGGGCTGGAGATTAATCAGTCGGCCTTTCTGGTCGAAGGCGTAGTAGAATTTAGTGTTATCCGCGTGAATTAAGCAAGCCAAGGGCTAGGTCCAAATCACTACCGACTTGAAACCCACCATGCGCAGCGAGGCCACCAATTACACCGTGTTTCGGCGTTGCCAAAACGATCGCTGTCCTCGCCAATGAGCACTAAGTAATTTGGCGCAAGTTGTCTCGCATGGTTAACAGGAACGTGCCGTCTCGACCCTTTCACCCCCGCCCGTATAAACCCGCCTCAAACGCCACCCGTACCAATCCCGCCGTATTTTTCACGCCCAATTTCTGGATCAAATTTACCCTGTGGGTCTCGACGGTACATTGACTGATAAAGAGTTTTTTGGCGATTTCATTAGTCGTATATTCTTCTACAATGAGGTATAGCACCTCATTTTCACGTTGCGTCAGTTTATGCGCTGATTTCCTTTTGGGCAATGGGTCAGTCAACCAGGAAGTGAATGTCCATTGGAAGCGAAGCTGGAATATATAGTTTATTGATGATAATAGCTTCTATGGCAAGATGGATGTCCGTGGCTGTTGCCGTCTTGGGTAGATAAGCATGTATACCTTGTTTGAAATACTTTTTTATTTCCGGTACGCTTTCTCCACTGCCAAAGAGCAGAATTTTGGTGTTAGGTGCTTTCTTTCTTACGCTTCTGATAAAGTCGCTATTTTGTAAATCAATGATAGTACCATCTAACCAAAGTAGGTCTGGTTGCTCCGTTTCGAGTAATAGGGATATGCTAACAAGATTGGAAAGCGCAGTAGTAACGGTAATTTGTTCGCTAGATTCCAGTTGCCGAATCAAAGCTTCTTGTAATAGGGGAATGGCTTCAATAAGTGTAGTAGTAGTCATATTGGTTGATTGAGCGGGAGTGATAATAAATAAATATCAGATGAGCTGCCAGGGTGTAACTCATGAGACAATAAGCAAAATAAGGGCCAAATTTCTATATAACGGTTAGATATGTGAGGGAAACGGTAAAAACTTGATAAGTTAAGCTAAAGACCCGTTAGATAATTGCCGAAGGATACAACTGCACTTCTCCATCGACCGATTCAAAAAATAGTTCGACGGTCACTTAGACACTTGTCTATCGTGGTTAATTCACGTAATTTTTTTACAATTTATACAAAAAAAGTCCAACGGTTTAACCGTTGAACTTTTTTGTGTAGATGCGACAGCAAAAATTCGAAATAGCTCCTGTTTTATATCAGAAAATCACGCTCATTTTAGGCAATCACTTCCGGCACATAGTTCTTATAAGCACCCGCCTGCATTCTCTCGCGCACAGCAGAGAAAGCGTCCAGCGTTATGCGAATATCTTCTTCAGTATGCACCGCTGTGGGGATAAGGCGCAGAATGAGCATCCCCTTTGGGATCACGGGATAAGCTACCACCGAACAAAAAACGCCGTGTTCGTCGCGCAGGTCTTTCACCAACGCCAATGCTTCCTCCACCTCACCGTACATATAAACGGGTGTTACACAAGTATTTGTGTCGCCAATGTCGAAACCTCGTTCGCGCAGGCCGCCTTGTAGCAGGTGGACGTTTTGCCAGAGTTTTTCGCGGAGTTGTGGCTGGGTTTGGAGCAGTTCAAAACGCTTGATCGCGCCTTCTACTAGCGGCATGGGCAGTGATTTGGCGAAAATCTGCGAGCGCATATTGTAGCGCAGGAAGCGAATAATGTCGGTTGGCCCGGCGATAAACGCACCGATGAGGGCCATACTTTTAGCAAAAGTGCTGAAATACAAATCCACGTCATCCGTCACGCCTTGTTCTTCGGCGGCACCGGCACCCGTCTTGCCCAACATACCGAAACCGTGGGCATCGTCGATGAGCAGGCGAAATTTGTACGTTTCTTTCAAGGCCGCGATTTCACGTAGTTTACCCTGATCGCCGCGCATCCCGAATACGCCTTCGGTGATGACCAGAATGCCACCGCCACTTTCGTCGGTGATTTTTTGGCGCGTTCCAGGTTTTTGGCCAGACTGCCAATGTCGTTGTGGTTATAGGCGAAACGTTTGCCCATGTGCATGCGCATCGCGTCCACGATGCAGGCGTGGCTTTCCGCATCATACACGGCCACGTCGTGGCGACTCAACAGGGAATCTATCACTGACAGAATGCCCTGGTAGCCGTAGTTGAGCAAGTAGCCGTCTTCTTTACCGACGAATTTGGCGAGGCCCTTGTTCTAATTGCTTGTGCAACTTGGTTTCGCCGGACATCATGCGTGCGCCCATCGGATACGCCAGTCCCCAGCGGGCGGCGGCTTCTGCGTCGGCGCGACGCACTTCGGGGTGATTGGCGAGGCCCAAGTAGTTGTTGATGCTCCAGCAAATTACTTCTTTGCCTTTGAACATCATGCGGTTGCCCAGTTCCCCTTCCAATTGCGGGAACATATAGTAGCCCTCGGCGACTTCGGCGTATTTGCCCAGCGGCCCGGCTTGTTGGAGAATGCGGTCGAATAAATCCACTTCTTGAATTATGAATTATGAGTGATGAATGATGTGCAATCTAGGCTACTGAAGCAGGTTGGGATGAGGAGACGAGAGCTGCATCGCGATCATAAACGACAATGCCATGTTTTAAAATATGCTCCAAGAAGCCACTAGGGTCATTACCTTTTTCAAGAAGTAAGGGTTCAATGCGCGTGTCAACTTCGGTAGTCAGCCACCAAAGCTTGGAAGAAAGAGTTAGATAATCATCTCCAAGTTGCTCTACAATAACAGCAATATCAATGTCACTATCCTGATGCCAGTTGCCTTCGGCAAACGAACCATATAGTATTACTTTATGCGGTTGAACAAGTGTTTGGACTAAACTGGCGTATTGTTTGGCCCATTGGACAACTGTAGCCTTATCCAATTGCTTAATTGTTCGGTCAATAGCAAAAGTTCTTTGCATCGCGCTGGATTTAATTCTTTCAACAATTCTTTCTTATAAGCAGGATAACGTGTCTCTATATTTAAGGGTAGTAATTCAGTGAGCATTTGCTTTTCTGCAAGAGGCATTTCTGAAAGAATACCTGTCAGTTCTGCTAGTCTAATCAGATTATGCGTCTTTGGTGGTACTTCCTGAATAAGCAAGGCGTACAATGCTTTTAACATCTTTTCTGCCACCTGATGACACATAAAACCAACGTATAAATAACGTTTACTATCTAATAAAGCCTTGGCCGTTTCCAAATCATATTCCGCCAGATCTACCCAATATTCTACTTTTTCTTGATCGGTCATTACAATGCTTAGAATTTAAAGGCAATTAATTAGCTACTTATATTTGTAGATGACAGGGAGATTTTGTGCCCACTTGCTTACTGCTATTTTGCCTTTTATCTTTAATTACGCCACTTCCTGCAAAGCCTCTTGTGCCCGCTTTTGTGCCTGTTCTTCTTTCCATTTTTTCCAGCCTGGTCCCATTGCAGCGTTCATACCCTTATCAATAACGAAGTGGCGAGCGATGTTCCAGAGTCCCTTGGCCTGGGTTAATACCGAGTCGCGCGAGCGCAGGCTGATCGAGTAGCCACCATCCATGTACTCAATATGGTGCCACCACATGGAGGGAATAAAGAGCGTCTCGCCGTGCGCAAGAATGGTTTCGTGGCCAGTTGCTTTTTGTAGCGCCGGATATTTTTCAAAATCCGGTTTCAGGGGATTAACGTGGCTCTGTACTGTATAAGGGTGCTTATACAGGAACGGGTTTTGCGCCTGATCAAATAAAACAATATGTTTTCGTGTCCAAAAGTGGGTATGGAAGACGTGCGAACAATCAATATCGTAGTGCAGACTGGTGATAGCCCCTGCGCCGCCGAAGAACATAAACGGATAATTGTCCACCCAGCCGTCACAAACAGTTGGATTGCTTACGTCGGAAACGAGTTCTTTGGCGTGATCGAGGATATTCCACAAAAATATACGGCGGTCGGTTGGGCCTTTCTGAATCATGGTCAGGTAGTCCCCGAATTTCATCGTCTCGCCCGCCTTCATGTAATTTGGACCGGGTTTATGATAGTCCGGTCCAATCACTGGCACATCCAGTTGGCCGTAATTGTCCCGAAGAAAATCGAACGTCCATTTATTGATGGCGGGCCAGTCTTTGGCCAAATCGGTGAAAACAACTGGCTTTTTCGGTTTTAGATACTGCTCGGTGAATTCCTCGCGGGTCAGGCCCGTGCGGCGGTCAATTTGCAATAGTTGCATGCTTAAATATGTTGAGAAGGTTGAGGTTGTTGAGGGGTTGAGAAATGTGTTGAGGTTGTTGAGGAAAAGGTTGAGAAGAAAAGTTGAGAAAAGATTAAGAGCATTGAAACGATAAAGTTATTGAACACACTATATCATTTCTCAACCTGCGAAGCAGACTCAACATCCTCCACCTCTCAACAACCTTACACCGCTTGCAGTTCTTCCTCCATAAAGCCCTGCGCGATCATCCATTTGTCGCTGAATATCTTGGTGACGTATTTGCAGCCGTGGTCGGAGAAGAGCACCACCACGACATCGCCTTCTTTGAAATCGCCTTTGATTTGTTCCAAAGCCTGCAACGCCGCACCGCTCGAATACCCCACCAACATGCCTTCCGAGCGGGCGATCCGACGTGCCATCAAAGCACCATCGCGGTCGCTCACTTTGACGAAACGGTCGATGAGTTCAAAATCCATGTTGGCCGGAATGATGTTTTTGCCCGTGCCTTCGATGCGGTAAGGATAGATTTCCTTTTCATCGTAAATGCCTGTTTCGTGGTACTTTTTCAGCACCGAGCCATAGGCATCTACGCCAATGATCTGTAAATCAGGATTTTGCTCGCGCAAATAACGGCCCGAACCACACAAAGTGCCGCCTGTGCTGGCCGCGCCGACGATGTGCGTAATGCGCCCTTGGGTTTGTTCCCATATCTCTGGACCCGTAGTCAGGTAATGCGCTTCCCCGTTTTCCGGGTTATAATTTTGATTGACATAATAGGCACCGGGAATATCCTTGGCCAATTGTTCGGCGCGGCGGTAGTAACTTTCCGGGTCGTTTGGCTTGGCCTCCTGCGGACAAAGAATCACCTCGGCACCCATTGCGCGGAGGTTGTTCATTTTGTCTTCCGAAATCTTGCTGGTGACGGTAAGAACACATTTATAGCCTTTTATAGCGGCTACCATCGCCAGACTAAACCCGGTGTTGCCGCTCGTAGCGTCCACCAGAGTACCGCCGGGCTTGAGTTTGCCGAGGCGTTCTGCCCGCTCCACCATGTGTAGCGCGATGCGATCTTTGGCACTCAAACCGGGGTTGAAAGACTCAACTTTGGCATATACCGTAGCCGGGAGATGTGCAACAATGCTGTTTAGCCGGACCAGAGGAGTCTTGCCGATTGTTTCAAGGATATTGTCGAAAACCATTCCAGAGACTTTTAAAGGATGAAAAGGAAAAATGCTGCCGCGAAAAGTAGGCAGTTTTCCCAGAAAGGTGCAGGCAAAGTTATGCCAATGGACGACTAATAATGGTTACATATGGACGTACACAAGTGCCAAATGGTCACATCGCCGGTACAATTGACACCGTTTTCGGGCGTAAAAGTAGGGCTTCCTCTTCAAAAAGTGACCATGCTTTTTGTCAACAGCAATTTAATAAAAAATTTCGCGCCAAAAATTTGGCGACTTATTAAAAATCTTCACCTTTGAGCGTTGCACGAAATAATCCTCCGGCAATTACCCGGCTTTGTATTTCATCATTCTATCAATCCTCCCGATTATGCTTATTTTGTACGTTTGCCTCTGTGTGCTCCTTTTGGGGCGTACCCTCCCCTGGCTAGTGACTTACCTGTCTGTGGTGACGCGTCGTTGAGTTTGGTCTTCCCTACAAAAGCCTTTCTTTATCCCTCTATCGTTAAAAATTATTAGCAGGCTGTCCGGCATTGTGCCGGGCAGCCTGCTCTTTATACGCAAAAAACGCCGCAGGCCACATATACGCTGCGCAATGCCTGTTTCCACGTTTTTGAAATTAGCGAATAAGAGGTCATCGATTAAACCCACGATTCGCATTATCAACATTTTATAAAACAGCATGAGCCATCCCAAATTTTTGGAATGACTCATGCGTCAGGTTAAATACGTACAAAAATGGTGTGGTGGAGCAAATGAAACGAGAAATTACTGCTTCACGAATTTCTCCACTGCCATCACCCTACCCTCGGCTATGACTTGCAGGAAATAAATGCCTGCGGGCAAGTCATCTGCCTGCACCGTTTGGAGCGCGCTTCCTGTTTCCATCGGATGCTCCATAACCAATCGCCCGGTAAGATCAACCACGCGGAAAGTCAAGCCAGAAGTAGCAGGCTGTGGTAGTTTGACGGTGAATGTGCCAAGGTTGGGATTGGGGAAAATGCGCATGGATAAACTGGAGGTGTGGGTGGGTAACCTACCGATGGAATTTTGTACAGCTACCGGCTTACATTTGCCTAAACTATCCGCTTGCCAGATGGCATGAAACTCTGTAGCAGTGACATTCCGGTTAAATATCTCCAACTCATCGATCGCAATATCCCAATGCGGATTAAACGGGTTATTGCCGATTAGCAAGGGACGCGAGGTATTAGAAGCATTGTATGTGCCGTTGATAGCGACATTCGAGGTAGAAAAACCACTGGTACTATTGCCCACATAGAAAGTAGCGGTCTGTCCATTGACTGCGACTGCGACAAAGTTCCAGTCTCCAACCGTAATGGGAGGCCCCGTCAATACTTGCACAGTAGTGCCCTGGCCAAGTACTAGAGTTGGATAGTAGGGAGACGTACCCTGGATGGAAAAGGAGTAGCCATTATTGGAACTACCTAATTTATCCACGATTGGTTCGGTCTGGGTTCCCATACCTGTACTAATCCAGGCATCTATGGAGAAGTTTCCCTGCCCAAAATTGAGATCGAGCGCATCAGCAACCTCTACGGAGTTGAATCCTGGACTGAAGAACTGCAATGCGCCATCCACTTTTCCCGGCACTGGAGTAGGACTGGAGTTACCGACCGTACTACCGGGTTTAGGGAGACCATTGTGAAGACCGATCTTGTCTATAACAGTGAGTTCACCGCCCTGTTCATCCATTGGCCACCAGCCAACCATGTTACCAGGCGGGGGATACGCAGCCGCTCTGCACTTTTCTGAGGCAAATATCATCAATGCCGAAGTCACGATGGTCGTCGCCGGTCACCTGGCGCAAGCGGATGCTTTGGAAACCCGTTAGGGCCCCGGAATTGAAGGTAAAGCTGGCGGGTGTCCACTGGGTCATCGTTTGATTGATTGTCTGCGAGCCAATGATAAAATCAGGCTGGCCCGGAATATAGGCTTGTAACTGAAAATTCAAGTCGGTATTCGTGTAAGCACTGGCCCAAAAATAGGAAAAGCAGTAGTCAGTATTAGCTGACAGCAACACATCATTACGCCATAAATCAGTAGCAACAGCACCATTATCTTTACCATCAAGGACTAAAAAAGTTTTCTGAACATCCTGCGTATGATCTTGCAAGTTATTCCAGCCTGAACAGAAGGCATTGAAATTTTGCTTAACGCTATACAACCCGGCAGTGCTGCAGCTGTTGCTGAAAGTCAGCCCGGAAGTAAAGCCGACATTGCCCAGTGAGAAATGTCCATTAGTGACTAGATTAGCACCCGCCATTCCACCTCCTGGACAGCTACAGGGTACCGTGTCACAAAATGTAATCACGGTAGCAGAAGCCGAAGCCGTACAGCCATTGGTGCCAGTTACTACGACTGTGTAAATCGTGTTCACAATGGGACTTACAGTAATAATAGGGGTAATTTGTCCACCTGGTTGCCATTTATAAGTACCGATGCCACTAGCCGTCAAAATCGTGCTCGAGCCTGGACAGACGACCAGGTTGCCCGTAATAGCCGCGACCGGTTTTGGTTTCACCGTTACCGTGGCCGTGGCCGAAGCAGTGCAACCATTGGTGCCTGTCACTACGACCGTGTAAGTTGTAGTCCCTGTGGGCGTTACGGTGATCGTCGGAGTGGTTTGACCGCCGGGACTCCATACGGGAGTGCCGCCCGTAGCTGTCAGCGTCGTACTCGAACCAGCACAGACCATCAGATTACCCGTGATGACAACTACCGGTTTTGGTTTCACTGTTACCGTGGCCGTGGCCGAGGCAGTACAACCATTAGCACCGGTCACTACCACGGTATAAGTCGTAGTCACTGTGGGCGTTACCGTGATCATCGGAGTGGTTTGACCACCGGGACTCCATACGGGAGTGCCGCCCGTAGCTGTCAGGGTAGTACTCGAACCAGCACAAACCATCAGATTACCCGTAATGACGACTACCGGTTTTGGCTTCACTATCACGGTAGCGGTTGCTGAGGCAGTACAGCCATTGATGCCTGTCACCACGACCGTGTAAGTTGTAGTTCCTGTGGGCATTACGGTGATCATCGGAGTGGTTTGACCGCCGGGACTCCATACCGGAGTGCTGCCCGTAGCTGTCAGGGTAGTACTCGAACCAGCACAAACCATTAGATTGCCAGTAATGACGACTACTGGTTTTGGCTTCACTATCACGGTAGCGGTTGCTGAGGCAGTACAGCCATTGATGCCTGTCACCACGACCGTGTAAGTTGTAGTTCCTGTGGGCATTACGGTGATCGTCGGAGTGGTTTGACCGCCGGGACTCCATACCGGAGTGCCGCCCGTAGCTATCAGGGTAGTACTCGAACCAGCACAGACCATCAGATTACCCGTAATGACGATCACTGGTTTTGGTTTCACGGTCACGGTAGCGGTTGCCGAAGCAGTACAGCCATTGGTGCCTGTCACCACGACCGTGTAAGTCGTAGTCCCTGTGGGCGTTACGGTGATCGTCGGAGTGGTTTGACCACCGGGACTCCATACGGGAGTGCCGCCCGTAGCTGTCAGGGTGGTACTCGAACCAGCACAGACCATCAGATTACCCGTAATGACGATCACTGGTTTTGGTTTCACGGTCACGGTAGCGGTTGCCGAAGCAGTACAGCCATTGGTGCCTGTCACCACGACCGTATAAGTCGTAGTCCCTGTGGGCGTTACGGTGATCGTTGGAGTGGTTTGACCGCCAGGACTCCATACCGGAGTGCCGCCCGTAGCTGTCAGGGTGGTACTCGAACCCGCACAGACCATCAGATTACCCGTAATGACGACTACCGGTTTTGGTTTCACTATCACGGTAGCGGTTGCTGAGGCAGTAC
>CBDFMU010000028.1:0-91262 GCA_965249785.1 Saprospiraceae bacterium
ATCGCAAGGCCATCCCCGGCGTGGGCGGCAGCACGGCGGATTACGATTTTGCGGAGGTGCAGATTCGGAAGGACAACCTGTCGTGGGGTTTGGCGGGTTTCACGGATTTGAACGTGAGCAGCGGCCTGTTTTTACAAAAAACCGAGTTGGGCTTCATGGATTTCCACCACGCGATGGGCAATCAGACCATTTTCGGCAAACCGATCAATTACAGCAGCGGCTTTTTGCAACTCCCCTACTACGCGTTCAGCACCGATCAGCCCTACGTGGAGGCGCACCTGCAACATCACCTGCAAGGCTGGCTGCTGGACAAAATCCCCGGTGTACGCAAACTGAACATCAAGGAGGTCTTCGGCGCGAGCCTCTACTATGCCGATCAACCGACCAATGACCCTGCCTATCCTTATCAATTGCCCTACTGGGAAGTCAATGTCGGTTTGGAGAATCTCGGTTTCAAGGCTTTTCGGATGTTTCGGATAGATGTAGTGAGTAGTTTTTTTGGCGGGGATTATTATCGGACTGGGGTGGTATTGGGGGTGGGGTTGTAGGTTTTTGTAAAGTTGTAAAAATTCTGTGGAATTGTTAGACTACGTTACTTTTGCTTTTGATGTGGCGCATTTTGTAATATTCAAAGCAAGTGATAGGAACGTTAGAGGATTGAAATTTTTAATGTCTAATTCATTAGCATATTAACCTCATCAAAACTACTTTGCATTTATCACAGGCACCTATTTCAGTATAAAATAATTATCATCAACTACATACCATACAATGATAAAAGTCAGAAAAAGAGCCAAAGTACTTAGTTATTCATTAATACTTGAAAATATTGCGAGCAATGCAGTTGCTTATTTATTGAATGTTGCCAGTCCAAAGGACTCACTTTCATTTGGGAACAAATCAAGCAGCCTTTCTTTTAATCAAAAATTAAATCTACTTATTGACAATGACTCTATTACAAAAAAAGAAAAGAGTACACTTGAACATTTTTCAAATGTTCGAAATCAATTCATGCATAATATTCATGTAAATAATTATGTAGATGCGTTCGAAGCGATAGATGGATTGACAAATAAAATGCGCAAATTATATCCACATAACTTCGATTCATCCTTAGAGAGAAGCCTTGAAAAATGTGTTGAAGATTTGTATAAAGATGGGCGAGAGATCCTAGTTTCTTTTAAAGGTGGTTTAAAAAAGAAACTTGAAATAGAAGGCGATGCCAAGACATATAAAGATTTTTTTATAAAACTGGACAAATCAGTAAAGAAAAATTTAAAAGAACTTGAAGATGCCATAAAAGAAATAGATAACGATAGTATCAAAAAAGAACTTCTTTTAGATGTTTTAACACTTATGAAAATTGAAATTCTTTCAAGCCCAGTAATAGATTTAATGTTTAAAGAAGAAAAATAAATACTGATAGGCAGGTCTATTGTAAAACTTTTAAATATGCTAAAAAAGAACAACATCCAGGACAAAATCAAGCATAATGCCGCTCTAATTCGCGAACTCGGCATTAGCAAAATCGGTCTGTTCGGTTCCTACGTCCGTCAAGAGCAAAAAGCAGATAGCGATATTGACATTTTAGTAGATTTTCAAGAAGGCCATGAAACCTTCGATAACTTCATGGCGTCTGTCTGCTGCTGGATTCGATGTTTAAAGGCTATAAAGTAGAAGTGGTGACTACCAATGGGTTAAGTCCTTATATTGGCCCGCACATTTTAAAAAGTGTCGAGTATGTTCTAATTGCCAATAATTGATATTACATACAAGTAATTTTTTGCTAATCTTCTGACAAAGTATTTTCCATATCTTTGCACTAAAATCTGGCCTACATGACAGAAGAAAAAAAACTTGTCCGCTTTGATTGGTTCGTGAAGTTCATGCTTCGCGACAAATCCAATTTTGAGATACTCGAAGGTTTTTTATCAGAATTACTTAAAGAAGATGTAAAAATTCTGGAAATACTGGATAGTGAATCTAATAAAGAGTCGAAAAAAGATAAATTTAATCGGGTAGATGTCCTTGTAAAAGATGACAGGGACGAGCGTATTATTATAGAAATCCAGAATAATAAAGAATATGATTATTTGCAACGCATTCTATATGGTACGGCAAAAACATTGGTTGAAAACATCCAGGAAGGACAGCCATATTCTACTATTAAAAAAGTGATTTCTGTTAGTGTTGTATATTTTGAAGCAGGTCAGGGAGTGGACTATATCTATCATGGCCAAACCATATTTACGGGCATCCATGAAAAGGATGTACTGAATCTTTCAGAAGAACAGCGCAACTTGTTTGGCAAGTACTTGCCACAAGATCTTTACCCGGAATATTACCTGATAAAAGCCGCTGATTTCGATGAAGATATTAAGGATACGCTTGACGAATGGGTGTATTTCTTTAAAAAAGGCGAGATAAAAGAAGATTTTACGGCTAAGGGCATCGTTAAGGCTAAACAGAAACTAACGGTGGGCAAACTCACCCCAAGCCAACGCCGTAATTACAATAGATTTTTAGAAGAGCAACGCGATATAGCCAGTTATAACGAGACTTTACAAAAAGATATTGACGATGCAAAAGAGGGCGCAAAACAAGATGCAAAATACGAAGTAGCCGAAAACCTGCTAAGAATGAATTTATCCGTTGAAGATGCCACTAAGGCGACTGGATTATCCATAGACGAAATACTTGAAATCAAACAAAAGATTGATGACGAGCATCCAAAATAATAATCACTGATTCAACTATGAAAAAACCCAACCTTCTCTACTGGATCATCACCGGCATCTTCGCCGCCTTCATGCTCTTTTCTTCCGTCCCCGACATCATGATGGTGCCGGATGCGGTCACCTTTATGCGGCATCTGGGTTATCCTGATTACTTCATGCCATTTATCGGTTGGGCCAAGGTGCTGGGCGTCATCGCCATCCTCGTTCCCGGCTATCCGCGCATCAAGGAATGGGCGTATGCGGGTTTGTTTTTTGATCTGATCGGAGCCACCTATTCCCAGATCGCCACGGACGGTTTTCAGCCAGGCATTTTATTTATGGTGTTGCCGATCGCGTTTTTGTTTGTGTCGTATAGTTTGTACCACAAGCGGACGGCGTTGGCTATTTAAAAAATGAAGCATACATGGGCGTATAACCAATGTATGCTTCATCTTGTATTTTTACTCGGATGTCTCCACTTCGGTCGACATGACACGACCTATTACTTCAACGCATCATATTGATTTTGAAGCAATTGCTGGAAATTATCTAGTAAGGTAAACTTGGCGTCTGCCACTGCTGGCGTGGCCGCATCGAAACTGGTGTACTTAATATAAGACGTGAAAATCTCCTGCATTCTTGCCAAATCCCGCGCAGCGGAAGGCAGCGGCAGCGGTTTCATCGTGCGCTCTTCCATCGCCTGGCGCATAGCGGTCAGGAGGGCAGATTCATAGACGGCGGTCTCGCTCGCGTTCCGGGCGGTGCAGGCCGTGCGCAGCCGCGATAGTTGAGTAGAAAAGCGTTCCACTTCCATTTTTCTCGGGCCTAATACAGGGTCCATAGGCGTTTCGCGGGAGGTAGAGGCAGTAGTTTGGGCAAAGGCAGCCTGACCAGCGAAGGCCAACAACAGGAGGGCAAAGCAGTATTTCATCAAAAACGGATTTAAATCGGTGAGCAATGGAGGGAAAAAGCAATTGGCAAATAAGGCAATAAGCAATTGGGGCAACAGGAAGTACCGATGCTTTATCGGCAAAGAATTGCTACCTGAACAGCTTCGGGGAAGCAAAAATAAATCGCTTTCTCCAATATATTAGAATAAAATACTTTATTCAGAACAACGGCTGCGCAGATAGGTCAAAAATTCCGAACTCCGCATGCCGAACTCCGCATGCCAATCACTGTACCACCAGAAAATGCGGCGTTTCTTCCAACCGCGTTGCCGAACGAACGATGGAGCGCACCAAAGCCAGTTGCGGGTCGGTTTCGATAGTCGTCAAGTATTGCTTTTCAATAAATAGCACTGGCTTTTTTTCTTGTAAAACCCTCATTACGAAGGCACTATCCGTATTCATTTCGCGGGCAACTACCCAATCAAGCGGCAGCGGCGGTGCGGTATTTGTCAGAAAATTTGCCTGCGGAAAAGACGGCAGTGTCTTGACATTCGGGCCGTAGCGGTCGGCCAGCATTTTCAATTCTTTATACAAATCAGCCGTTTCTGCATTGGAATAAATCCCACTCAACGCCGGGAAAATGCGACCCAGATTCTCGGTCATTTCGCTGCGCCGCCCGTCGCGGTACACGAACTCGTAGCCGAAGCGGAAGATGGTCAAGAGCGCGACCAAAGCCAGTAAACTGGCTAATCGTAGGGGTAATTGGAACGCGGATGACGCGGAGTTTGCGGACAAAAGCGGAATTTCTTTTAATCCGTGCAAATCCGCGTCATCTGTGTCATCCGCGTTCCAATTATTGCCACGTTGTGCCGTCTTATTTATTTGAAATATCCGCCGACTGATTTCTAATACAGCCCACACCCCCGGCGTAGCAAACAAAATCGGCAAATTATAACCCCAACTCACCGCCGCACACCACGAAATACTCAGCAAAAACAACGCGGGAACTTGAAGTATGAACGATGAACTATGAACTATTTTATAACAAATAAGGCCGAAAGCCAGCCAAAATAATAAGCGCGATTGCGCAAACGGTACTGTAAAATCCTGCCGCTGCCAGATCGAAAAAGCGTAACTACCAATTAGTGCGGCCAGCCAAATGACCCAGGTTGCATAGAGCATTTTTGGCTGCTGTTTCTTCCAACACCAGACAGCAACGCCCAGCAACAATCCCGAAACAACCAGCAGCAAAGGCGAAATCCGAAAGAAATCCAGTATGCCGTGTTGCAGGCCTTGTCCGCCGGAAGCCGCGCCATTGGTCATGCGCAGAAAGCCGGCGACGAGATTATTTTGATATAAGTAACTGAAAAACAAGGCGGTGCTTAGGAGAAATCCGGCCGAGAATTGCAGCCATCGAAACCTGATAGGTTTTAAAAACCTATCAGGTTTAAATAACCAAGCCGCTACCAATCCAAAAAACGCCAGTGGATAAAACGATTGTTTACACAACAACGCCGCAAACAGCGCCACACCCGCCAACATCACGCTCCAACGTCCCGGCATTTTGAACAAGCACCAGGCCGAGAACACGGCAAACAAAATCCCGTCCACCGTATGCCAGGCCGCCGCCGGGTAGCAGTGCGCTGACACCACAAAACCAAACGTTGCCAGTCGCCAGCGATCTTGTCCGTTGGTCAGTATTGCTGCCGCCAACCAACTATAAGTCGCGACTTTAATATAGAAAATCCAGCGTTCGCCGAGGATGGCCCACTGATTAGGTAAGAGTTGTAGTTCCAAAGCGCGCAGCCACACGGGCAAGGGCGGGCGCACATATACGATGTCTTGATAAAGTGTTTTGCCATTCAGTATTTGCCAAGCCAAGCCAGTGAGAAAAAACGCCCGCGGCCAAAACTTATCCCTGTTTAATCCAGTGAATTTCATCCGCCGTCGGTTTCATTGGTGCCGTAGGGAGCATAGGAAATGGCATAGCATAATACGAGCGCGAAAAACGCCAGCGTCCAGAGACGTAATGAAGAAGGATTTCTAGGCAATACCCTATTGACTATCAATTTTTTGTCGCGTAAACGGCCTTATGGAAATCCCGGTTTTGCGGAATTGGAGGCGGCATGAGAGAAACCATGTTTGAGTCCCGACGTAGGAGGGGCGAGTTTGGTTTCTCTGCCGCCGGAAATTCCAGGCAAAATCGAAGGATTTCCATAAAGCCTTGACTTTTTTTGGTTACTTTTTTGTGTCAAGACAAAAAAGTGACAACACCAGAGAAAGCATCAACCCTCATCGCAGCAAAGTAACATCCCCTTTCTCCGTAATCGGCGTTCGCACATTATCCCGCAACGCCTCATACTCCAATCGCCAACCGTACACATCAGCAGGCGCAGGTTCGCCATCTACCGTGCCATCCCAAGCCGCATTTGGGTCGGTGCTACTGAACACCTTCTCGCCCCAGCGATTGTAAATCGCGAAATTGGTCGTGATGACCGGACACATAAAAAGTGGTTGATAATTGTCATTTATATTATCGCCATTGGGCGTAAAAGCGTTGGGAAATTCATCGCGCATGGCCATCACTTTTACCGATTGCGATACTAATTGCACAGGTTCCCCGACCATTTCCGCTCGCAGGGTAATGGTGTAAGTTCCAGGTTGAATAAAACACAGCACGCCCGGTTGCGTCGGGTCGGGCTGGCCACCGGGCGGAATCATAAAACTGATCATTACACTCCCGGGCAGATCGCCAATCGTCAATTTCACGCATTCTCCCGGACAAATGATGGAATCGGAGAGGGTGAGCGTGGCGGTGAAGGTGTCGGGCGGAGGGGGAAGAATTATGAATGATGAATTATGAATTATTTTGGTGGGTGGCGTGGTTGTTCGTGCATGGCTGGTGTTTAGAAACATTAAGCAAGTAAACGCTACGAGACAGACTGTGCGGGCTTTTACTATATGCACTATAAAAAGAAGTAATTTGTTCAAAATGAGCCTTTTATGTTCACAAAAAGTGTGGCGAGGCGTTTGCGAAACCTTCGAGGTTTCGTAAACGTGCAGGAGGATTTTAAACGTAGAAGGGACACTTTACGTTTACGAAACTCTGAAAGTTTCGCAAACGATGCGCTGTCATGTCGCAACGCAGTGTAGATACCTACACAAGCCCAGTAACCCAAAATTTACTAAGCCAAGGTATCTGACAGAACATGGCTTGTGTAGATGATCTTCGTTTCACTACGACATGACAAATTAACTCAACACCGGAGCCGCCCCCACCAAACCATGATAAGTATCTATTAATCGTCGCCCGATTTCCAGGTTATCGTAATTTTCCATGCAAAATACCTGTGCACGGTGCGCCATCGCTATTAATCCCTCCGGTTGATCATAACACCATTGCAGAGCGGCCGCAAATTCTTCCGGCGTATCAGCCAACAGGGCTTCTTCCTGATGCCGCGCTTCGATGCCCTCCATACCCAGGCTGGTCGAAAGCACGACTTTACCGACGGCCATCCCTTCCAGAATCTTGGCCCGCATGCCCCCGCCGGAGAGCAGTGGCACGACCATCATCGAATGTTGATTGATAAAAGCAGGCGCACTCACCACCTCGCCGTGAAAAATTACCCGCTCCATATTCAGACGACGAATCCAGTCGGGAGCAGTGCGTCCGGCGATATGGAAAGTGAGATTGGGAAAACGCGGAGCCAGCAGTGGCGTCCAGACTTGTTCCAAAAACCATTTTAGGCCTTCCTGATTGGGCATCCAGTCGAGCGAACCGATGAACGACAGGCTGAGTGGCCGTTGAAAACTGCTGTAATCCGGCAAATAATGGCGGCATTCCAGGCCAATTGGCACCACCGTCGCGGGACGGCGCAAGCCTAATTGACGAAAACGTTCCACATCGCGGGCGGTAATGCCGACCACCAGATCGTAGTTATTGAGGTTTTCTACCTCGTATTTTTTCAGCCGGGGCGTTATTTTTTGCAAATACCATTTCTTTAAGGGCGAGCCATTCGTGGCCACGCGTTCCCAGATTTCGTGCTCCACATTGTGCGCGCGCAGCACGATTTTGGCCGACGAAAATTGACGAATAATGGGAATGTAGGGCGCGAGATACACCGATTCGAGTTGCACCACATCAAAAGGCTCCTGCTGCAACAGCATTTTCAATTGCGCCGCAAAAGTCTCTTCCTCAAACCGCTCAATGTGGTAGGATTTCTGACTAAACAGGTTGCGCAGTGCCGGCAAAGGCCGAATCCGATTGTCCACATAAGCCGTATAAATAGCCGCATAATGGTCGAAATCGGCGGGCAAATCACCCATATCGAACCAGTGTTTGCTGGTATTCATCGATAGTAAGGTGACTTCATTACCCAGTTTGGCGAATGCCTGCGCCAGATACGTCACCGCAATCGCCTCGCCGTCTTTCAACGGATAGGGAAACTTTTTCGAGAGTTGGAGAATCTTCATACTGGATTATTGCCGTCCGCCAAGGTTGATAGCGGGCTGGTTTTGTGCAAATTATATATTTGTCATCTCTTTTTCATTGGTAAGGCAGCAAAAAGATAGGTGCGCCCGTTTGGGATTTATAAAAAATGTCAAGCCACGGTTAGAGAGCCTCTATCATTCCGGGTTAAATCATTCATTGCTGCATTCCTCTTCACCACCCCCGACCCCTGAAAGGGGAGTACTTTCTGATTATGAATGATTACAAATTATGGCTTATCCACCAGCCGCTCCCCTTTTAGGGGTTGGGGTTGAATAAGCGCATCTCTGGAATCAAAAACTCGTACTATTCAATTGCTTTCCCGATAAAAATATCGGGATGTCGCTTCGCTCCATTTTTCCGACCTTTGCTGCATGGTACTGTTGGCAGAAGACATTCATAAATCCTACGGGCAACTCGAAATCCTGAAAGGCGTGCATTTTGCTGTGCAGCCCGGCGAGATTGTCAGCATTGTTGGCAAATCCGGGGCGGGCAAAAGTACGCTGTTGCACATTCTCGGTACGCTCGATCAAGCGGATCGGGGACAGTTGAGTATTAATGGGCAAGTCGTTAATCAACTCCGCTCGAAGCAACTGGCCGCTTTTCGCAATCGCCACATCGGCTTTGTGTTCCAGTTTCACCACTTGCTACCCGAATTTACGGCTTTGGAAAACGTATGTATTCCGGGTTTCATTCAAAAAACGCCCGAAGCCCAAGTCCGCAAACGCGCCGAAGAACTGCTTCGCTACCTCGGCCTCGGTGACCGCCTGACTCACAAACCCGGCGAACTCAGCGGTGGCGAGCAACAACGTGTGGCGGTTGCCCGCGCCCTCATCAATCAACCGGCCCTCATTTTCGCCGACGAACCCACCGGCAATCTCGATAGCGGCGCGTCGCAGGAAATGCACCGCCTCATCCACCAACTTCGTCAGGATTATGGCCAGGCTTTCGTCATCGTCACCCACAACCAGGAATTGGCCGATTTATCCGACCGCTGTCTGGAAATGAAGGACGGGTTGTTGGTGTAAAAAGGTTGAGATTGTTGAGGTTGTTGAGTGGCTTCGCCGTTGAGAAAAAGCAGCGTTAAATTTTGTTCCAAGCGATGTTGAAGTCCTCGCCAATGAAGGCAGCGAAATCTAACCTCTTCCACCCTCTCAACTTTTTCTCAACATTCTCAACCTCCTCAACGGCGAAGCCACTCAACCCTTTCTCAACATCCTCCACCCTTTATCCCCCTCCCTACACAACGATGAACCGCCTGTTTCTGCTGCCTGTGTTGATAATCTTTGCCGGATGCGCTGCTTCCAGAAAGCAATCCATTGATCTTCAAGCGGCTACGTTTGCGGCACGACCCAAAAATATTATCCTGCTCATCGGCGATGGCATGGCGCTCTCCCAGGTATCGGCGGGTTTGTACTGGAAAGGCGTGGGCAAATCCGTGTTTGAACAGTTTCGCTACGTCGGTTTTCACAAGAGTTATTCTGCCAATAATCTGGTGACCGATTCCGGGGCCGGGGCCACGGCTTTTGCCTGCGGCCAGAAGACGACCAACAGTTCCATTAGCGTGTTGCCGCCCGACAACACACCTTGTACCACCATTCTGGAAGACCTCGACCATCGCGGCTATGCCACGGGCATCGTGGTCGCTTGTACTGCCACCCATGCTACGCCAGCCTGTTTTATTGCCCACAGCGAACTGCGGGCTTTCACCGAGGAAATGGCTTTGGATTACCTGAAAACACCACTCGATTGCTTTGTCGGTGGTGGCGAGGCACTTTTCAATCAACGTCCCGACAAGCGCAATCTCGAAGATTCGCTGCGTCAGCGTGGCTACGTCCTTCGGCATGGCGTTTCGAGCAAGGGCTTACCCCTCGATGGTTCTGCGCCATTTATGCTGTTTACTGCCGAACGCGAGCCGCCAACCGCATCCGCCGGACGCAAGTACCTGCCCCAGGCTACTCACTATGTTTGCAATTATTTACAAAAACGCAGCAAAAAGGGCTTTTTCCTGATGGTAGAAGGCAGTCAGATTGACTGGTCGTGCCACGCCAACGACCGCAACTGGCTCCGCGCCGAAATGCTCGATTTCGACGAAACGGTGCGCCAGGCCCTGGAATTTGCCGCCACCAATGGCGAAACGCTCGTGCTCGTCACTGGCGACCACGAATGCGGTGGCTTTTCCCTCAACCAGGCCGATAGCCGCAAGGAGTTCAAACCGGTGTTTAGCACCCGACTGCACACGGCCGCTTTGGTGCCGGTGTTCGCCTATGGCCCGATGGCGAATCAGTTTTCCGGCATTTATGAAAATACGGAGATTTATTGGAAAATGCGGGCAGCGTTGGGGGAGGAAAAGTGAGCGGAACACCAGAGTAGTCTCACTCTAAGTGAGACTACTCTGGTGTTCCGCCGATGTTGGTGAGGATGCCAACATCGGCTCAATAGCATAAAGATTATTAATACGCTCCCTGATGCTTCCGGTGTTCACTGGTCGCCATCAACCATTGGCGTGGTGGAAGCCAAGGAGTATTGAATGCAATCAAATCATAAAGTGTTGGTTATCAAATCATAAATCTACGTTAACATTCTACGCCGCTCTACCACCACTATAATTTTTCCGCTGTCGTAGTCGTTAGCACTGCTAGTTTATTTTAACCAAACTAATCTGACTGATGCAAAAACTGATTTTTTCCTTCGCTTTATTGACGCTGTTTTTCTCCTCCTGTAAAAAAGATCCGGACCCCGTAATAGAAGATACGCATGATTTTACGCTGTATGCCAATTACGAAAATCCGCCCGCTGGCTCTCCTGTTTTGACGGTAGATCAGGTGCAGTCTTCCAAAGAAATCAATATTGAGGCCACCCCGACTATTACCCAACAAGGCGGACGTATCAATTTCAATTATGCGGCAGTCACCCTCAAACTCGGTAAAACGGTCTATGCCATTGATAAAATTACCACCGAGCGTAAAAATGGCACGTCCTGGATAGTGGACGACGAGAATACCCTGACTTATACTTTTTCTAAAAGTCTGGATATTGTGATGGTACTGGATGTGAGCAGTTCGCTGGGTGCCAATCTTGCCTCCCTGAAAGACAATGCCAAGACGATGGTCTCCAAAGTGCTGACGGATAATCCAAGTGCGCGTATTAATATTATCAAATTTTCCAGAGGCAGCGTGGCCAGTGGATTTAGTTCTAATATTTCTACGTTAACTGGTTTTATTAATGCAGAATCTACTTTTAATTCGCCTGATATTGGTGCTTATGTGTTGGAAGGCAAGAGTGAAACGGCCCTCTATGAGTCTATTAACTCGGCTATTCAATTATTAAGTAGTTCCAGTGCCCGAGGGAAAGGCATCCTGACCTTTACGGATGGCGTGAGTAATTATCAGTTTGATCCGCAATATAGTAATGCGACTAGTGTCATCAGTCAATTGAACAACCTGGATATAGCCAGTTATACGATTGGTTTTGTGGGCAATCAAGGGGGCGTAGATCAGAGTACCCTACAACAAATTGCGGTAAACGGAGACTTTTCGTTTCCTAAAAACACCGCAGAATTGAGTGATGTGTTCAAACGTTTCTCCAATAGCGTGGCGGCGGTGTACGACCTGATCTATAACACCAATAACGCCAAATTTAACGATAAGATAGAGTATCGGTTTTTGTTTGATGCCACTAAAATAAGTGGCTAAGCATTTGCTATTAGATTCATAAAAAAGCAGTAGCCGGGATTCTGGTTACTGCTTTTTAGTTTTCTGCCCTTATTGTCATGTTCTCAAAAATCTATTTGGAATCCTGGTCGTGTAGTTTCCTCTACTTCGTTGCGGAATGACTCTGTCCTTGTTGGTGTCCACGCCAACAAGAAACGGTGGAATGAGTGTCCACTTCAAAATGTCGCTCTGCCGAAGGTGCTGGGGTTGGAGTGAGGGGATTGGGAAGGCCAGTTTTAATTTATCACACTGCATTCATTTATTGATGGTGGCCAATTCCCTTTTACCGGGCACTTTTGTAAAAGGCATGATGTTGAATCTTTTAAATGCAGAAAACCAATTGATAACATTTCTTTTTTTATATTTTGAATTGCTAAAATATTCCGTGGTAATTGTTTCAAAATTCTCTGGTTCTCTACCTGTTAATTTTTTGACTATATCGGTCGGCTGTATATCGAAACGATTCATTTGCATTTGTTTATTATAAAAGGTTGCCTGAACCACGGCATAAGTATCAAAGCCATATTCTTTGCCTATCATTAGTCCGGATTTAATAAAAAGCCAGTCAGGAATGTTCACCAGGCGAACTTTTCTGCCTCTTACTTCTGAAAATATATGGACTATTTCTCTGGCTGAAATAGATTTATCCCCTGTTGGATACAGGCGTTGTCCAAAATAGGGTTCAGGCTCTTTTAGTAAGGCGGCAATACACCGGCTCATGTCTCCAATAGAAATCCAGGGGTTCTTCCCATTGCCAAATGTGTTAGGAAAAATTCCTAATTGAAGCACAAACTCGGTTACGACAAACACATTGTCGGCAAAATATCCTGGAACGAAATAAACTACCTCTAAACCTGATTTTTCTAATAGTTCGTAAGTAATTCTTACATCATTGGTCAAACTACTGCCTGTATCGCTGAACTCTGCAATACGCTGCCCCATAAATATCACCGCATTTATTTTTTCTTCTTTTGCTGCCTGAATAAATAATTTTATATCATCTGACATCCCTGATTTATACGGGTAGCAGTAATAAACATTATCTATACCTTCTAACGCCTTTTTTAGTCGGTGATAATCGTTAAACTCACCAATGGCTAATTCAGCCCCTAATTTTTCCAGGGCTAAGGCCTTTTCGTTTCTGGAACGCACGTAAATCCGCACCTGAAAACCTTCTTGCAATAATTGTTTGGCAGTTAAAAAACCAGTTTTGCCGGTGGCCAGGGTGATTAAGACTTTCTTTCTCATTGCATCAAATTTTTATTATTAGATGATGCAAAGGTATCCTCGCTTAAAACTGGCGCATACGACAAATGGCGTAAAATACAGAGCAGGCTATCTAAGAAGGTTTTTTTGCAAAATTGAGCCTTATGCGGTTCAGTGTTCTTTCACTAATGCCCAGATACGAGGCAATATGTTTGAGTTGAGCATATTTAAATATATCTTCGTTTCTTTCCATTAATTTCAAATAGCGCTTTTCCGGGCTTTGATTAATCATGGCCAAAGTTCGCTGTTTGTAAGCAACGAACTCTTTCACGATAATTTGTCTTCCAAATTCTCTAAATTCAGGAACCTGGTGAAAAAGTGCGTTTAAGCGTTCAAAGTTCGTCAAATACCCTTTACATTCGGTGACTGCCTGAATATTTTCAGTAGAAGGAATACGCAGAAAGAAAGAGGAGGCATCAAAGACGATATGGCCCCTGGAATAAAAGTAGGTCGTTATCTCATTGCCATCCGTATCATAGGTAAATACTCTAAGAAAGCCTTCGGACAGATAAAAATAGTCGCTTACTTTTCCTTCTTTTAGTAAATAACTGCCTTGTTTATAAGTTTTTTCGTCAAATTGTTCGGCAATGGATATCAGTGATTGACTGCTTACCGGAACGTTCGGAATATTTTCCTTTATGAAATTTATTAGATGTTCTTTGTCCATGTATGGTAAATTTAGTTTGTGGTAAGACCCGTTTTGTTCACACCCAACACGCTGAAACAATTATACCGCGGAGCAACATATTTCATGTTTGCATAGATGGAACCTGACAAAGATAACCACCTGTAAAGTTATTTCAGGACAAGACAGTTAATCGAAAGCAGATAAAGATAGCCGCGCCATTAAACGTCTCCACCCCCCATTTAGTCCAAAACCAAGCCCTACCCCACCCCACATCCCCTCAAAAAGCCGTATTTATGCCCCGCAAAATCAAAGACGCATGAAAAATTCCCTCCTGCTGGCCGGTGCCATCCTGTGCACGGTCAGCCTGTTTGCCCAAACCGATAAGAACAAATGGGATGTCAACGACCCCACCAAAGCGGGCAAAGTGCCCTATCAGGACGTCAGTTTCACCGTCTCCGAAGGCACCTGGATGTGCCTCGACGTGAGTCCCGACGGCAAAACCATCGCCTTCGATCTGCTCGGCGATATTTACACCATGCCGATCAGCGGCGGGCAGGCCACGTGCATTCGCTCCGGTCTGGCCTGGGAGGTGCAGCCACGTTTTTCGCCCGATGGTAAGCAAATCCTGTTCACCAGCGATGCGGGGGGCGGCGACAATATCTGGGTGATGCAATCCGACGGCTCGAAGGCCCGCCAAGTGACCAAAGAAAGTTTCCGACTGCTCAACAACGCCACGTGGATGCCTGACGGTCAATACTTTGTAGCCCGCAAGCACTTCACTAGCACCCGTTCGCTGGGCGCGGGCGAGATGTGGATGTACCACCTCAGCGGCGGCGACGGCATCCAGTTGACCAAGCGCAAAAACGATCAGCAGGACGTGAATGAGCCTTCGGTCAGCCCCGACGGGCGCTACGTGTATTTCAGCGAGGACATGTATCCGGGCGGTTTTTTCCAGTACAATAAGGACCCGAACAACCAGATTTTTGCCATTCGCCGCTACGACCGCGAGGAGGGCAAGGTGGAAGATGTGACGGGCGGTTCGGGCGGTGCCGTGCGTCCACAGGTGTCGCCGGACGGCAAATGGCTGGCGTTCGTGCATCGCATGGAAACCAAAACCGTGCTGATGCTGCGCAACATCGAGACGGGCGAGGAATACCCCGTTTATGACGGTCTGGACAAAGACCAGCAAGAGACTTGGAGCACGTTCGGTTGCTATCCCGGTTTCGCATGGATGCCGAACGGCAAGACGATTGTGATTTGGGCTGGCGGTGGTATCAAAACGGTGCCGATTGCCGAGCAGAATTCGCAAATCGCAATGACAAAAACCGTCGGTACGATACCCTTCACCTGTCAGGTAAAAACCAAAGTCGCGGAAACATTGCACTTTGATAATCAAGTGTTTGAAGAAAAATTTACTGCACACGCTATTCGTCAGGCCGTAACCAGCCCGGACGGGAAGACGCTGATTTTCAATGCTGCTGGGCGCTTATATATTAAGGACTTGCCCAACGGCGAAGCGCGGCAGATGTTTGCTTCCAATAGCATCGAGGCCGAGCCTTCGTTTTCCAAAGACGGCAAAAAGATCGTGTTCGTCACTTGGGAAGACGGCAAGATGGGCGCGATTTGTACGCAGGATTTGCTGAATTTTCAGTCGGGCAAAGTTGGTGTTCCCGCTGCTTTGAAGATCGTCAAAGGCATTTATCGCACGCCTTCTTTTTCGCCGGATGGCAAAATGATCGTCTTCCGCAAACAAGACGGCGACGATGAATTGGGTTATGTCAATACCCAGAAGCCGGGCATTTACACCATGAATGTGGACGGTTCCAATTTGAAATTCGTAACCGAGCAAGGAGAAAATCCGCGTTTTTCGCCCGATGGCCAACATATTTATGTCAATACGGGCGGTTACCTTTTTGGCAGTCTGGACAAAGCCTACAAATCTTTTGACTTGAATGGCAAAGACGAGAAGGTACTTTTCAAAAGTAAATATGCCAATCAATGGGTGCCTTCGCCGGATGGTAAATGGCTGGCGTTCAGTGAATTGCATAAGGTGTATGTGTGCGCTTTGCCTTTGGCGGGCCAGGCCGTGGATTTGAGTGCTGACACGAAAGCTTTCCCCGTGGCGCAAATCGCCCGCGACGCTGGTGTGTCCCTGCACTGGTCAGGCGATAGCAAGCGCGTGCATTGGACGCTCGGCGACGAGTACTTTTCTGCTGATTTGAATCGCCGCTTTACTTTCCTTGAAGGTGCGCCTGATTCGTTGCCGCCGCTGGATACGGTGGGCCTGAAAATCGGTCTGACCATCCCCACCGATGTACCGCAGGGGACGGTTATTTTCACCAACGCCCGCATCATTACGATGGAAGGTGACCGCGTGATCGAAGGTGGCGCGGTGGTCGTGTATGGCAATAAAATTACTTCCGTTGAGACCAAAGAAGAGTACGAAAGCAAGAAAGTAAAACGTGCTGCTCCAGTGTATATCGTTGATTGTCAAGGCAAAACTATTATGCCCGGCATGATTGACGTACACGCGCACGGCGGCCACTTCCGCTACGGCCTGAACCCGCAAAAACAGTGGGAATATTACGCTAACCTCGCTTACGGCGTCACGACGAATCACGATCCTTCGGTGAATTCTGAAATGGCGTTTAGCAATGCCGAGATGGTCAAGTCCGGGCGCATGGTGGGACCACGGATATTCAGTACGGGCACCATTTTGTATGGCGCAGAGGGCGATTTTAAAGCCCCCATTAATTCGCTGGACGATGCCCGCTCGGCCCTGCGCCGCAGCAAGGCCTGGGGTGCATTTTCCGTAAAAAGTTACAACCAGCCGCGCCGCGAACAGAATCAGCAGATCATCGCTGCTGCCCGCGAATTGCACATGCTGGTGGTGCCAGAAGGCGGTTCGTTTTTTGCGCACAACATGGCACAAATCGTGGACGGTCACACAGGCATCGAGCATAATATTCCAGTGGCTCCGCTGTACAACGACGTGGTGACTTTATGGAGCAAAACCAAGGTGCATAATACGCCGACGTTGATTGTTGCTTACGGCGCACTGAATGGTGAGTTCTATTGGTATCAGCACATGGACGTGTGGAAAGAAGCGAAACTGCGCACTTTTTTCCCGCGCCACATCCTCGACGAGCGCAGCCGCCACCGTACTATGGCACCCGAAGAAGAGTATGAAAACGGCCATATTCTGGTCTCCAAATCCTGCAATAAACTGCAACAGGCGGGCGTGAATATCAATCTCGGTGCGCACGGCCAGATTCAAGGCATGGGTGCGCACTGGGAACTCTGGATGTTGGCGCAAGGCGGTATGAGCAATCTACAAGCCCTGCGTTGTGCTACGATGAATGGCGCGGTTTATCTCGGTATGGACAAGGAAATTGGCTCCATCGCGCCCGGCAAACTTGCTGACCTGATCGTGCTGGACAAGAATCCGTTGGAGGATATTCGCAACTCCAATTCGGTGCATTACACGATGGTGAATGGTCGTCTGTATGATTCCGCGACGATGAATGAAATCGGTAATTACGACCGAAAACGCACGCCATTTTGGTTTGAGATGCCGGGTTCCGAGACGAATGGCTCGAATATGGGACGGACTTATAATGCGGAGGGGTCGTTTGATGAGCAGTGAGTTAATGTGCTAATTTTCGCCATGTCGACTTCAACTGCTCCTTGCTAAGAATCTGCTTATTTTTGTCTAAAAACTAATCACATGAATACTTTGATAGTTTCGCCTGATAATGAAGAGGATGTGCAATTATTGATACAACTCCTTCAACGTTTGGAAATCAGAGTGCGGCTACTGACGCCGGAACAAGAGGAGGAGTTGGGACTGACTAGGTTATTAGATGAAATAGGTTCTGAAAGTGCGGTTCCAACCAATTTGCCTTCGTGACTTAGGAATTTTACAAAAATAAAAACAAAAAGCCCGCACTGGAAATCCAGCGCGGGCTTTTTCATCGCAGCAATTTATCCTACAAAGTCAGCAAAAACCCAATGGTGAAATTGGCATCCCAGTCGAACACAAACTGCTTGCAACCAGTGCCATCTGCTACGGCCTTATAGATATTGAGACCGGCTTTTTGCTTGGCACCGTCTGCGGTGTAGCCGGAGGGAGATTTTAGCACGGTATAGCGTTCTTTGCCGGAACGGACCTGTTTGGCCAGTTCGTAAGGTACGCCGCCGATGATGAAGCAGGTGCCACGCAAGTTGGACGGTACTTGGCTGGCCTTCGATTTCACTTCGCTGTACACAGTAGCATCGTCTATATTGTTCTGAAAATACTTCGCGCCGGAGGCTTCGATGGCACCGCCGGGCAGCCACGAAATCTTGGTGTTGCCCGAACCAATATCCACCACAAAACCTTTGCTGTAATATTCTGGAGGCAGCACCGATTTCAGAGCCAGTTTGGCTTCCTGCTCTGGCGTCACCTCGTTCACGTAATAACCCATGTTCTTGAGCAGCGTCGCTATTTTGGCGGTGACTTCCACTTTTTTCGCACCGGAACTGATGACGAAGTGGATGTCTTTTGGTCCTACACCATAAGCCAGCATCTCAGCAATGTAGTTTTTCAGCCCACTTTTGATATCGTCTTCGGAGGCCAGTTTTTCATAGACCAGGCTGGTCCCGAAATCCGCTTTCTCCAGTTTCCAGTTTCTCTGCGCATCCATGCGGATAATGAACGAGTTGAAGCCGGTAGCACCCATTTCCACCACGCCTTTCAGTTTGCCATTGACGGGTGCCGTGGGGGTGTAACTGAAGGCAGACGGCGGTGTACTGGCGGAGGAATTATCAGTATTAGCGGAGCCGGAAGAACTGTTATCCGTGTCGGCAGACCGGTCAGCAGTGGTCGTAGTGCTGCCAGATTGCTCGGTTTGGTCGGCTTTGGCTGTACCAATATTAGGAAAAAAGTGCCGAACGCCGAAAAAAACGACGGCAATAATACCCAGCGTGATGATCAGGCGGGAAAAGGTGGTTAATCGTGCCATGTTGTGTATCTTAATTTTTTTGGTAAAATGAAAGGGCGATGGAAATTGATGACGGTTTGAAAACTTAACAAACGATACTTACCCCAGAATGACAACATCCAAAGAAGGCATGTCAGTAAATTTTCATTTATGAAAATTACCAAAGTCCCATCGTAGAAGTGGCAAAATTCAGGTCTGGCGGGGATTTATCCGCATACTAATCGAAGTTTGTACCAAGAACCTCGACGATTGTAAGATTTGCCGGATCGTAATGTTTGACGAAGGTGGTAAAAAACCCTATTCTTGCCAAAAATACGTATTAAAAATGAAAACTGGCCTCCTTCCACCATGGAACAAGACCAGCTTTTCATCATCCTTCTGTGTAATCTACTATTAACTTAAAACCCATTCTTTAAAAAGTCAGCCCAACCGACGCATTGACGCTGCGACCATCCGATGGCCATACGCCGGGCCCGGGATAAAAAGTCGGTCGCTTGGTAAAGTATTGTTTATCAGCAATATTATTGAAATTCAAGCGGAAAGTCAAGCGACGCGAAGCCCGGAAAGTAGCGTTCAAATCCAGCAAACCATAGGCAGGCACCAGACCTATTGCACCATCGACGGAAGGGATTTCGGTATTCAACGGATTGGCATAAGACTCGGCGGTGTAGCTGTACAACATCGATATGCTCAGGCCTTTATACTTGACATTCACGCCATTGCGGCTGATCCACTTTGGTACGCTTTCCACGCGGTTGTCTTTGATGCTGGCATTATGGTCTTTGTTGAGGCGAATGGAATCGCCCTCCAGGTACTTAGCGTCAAAATAAGCGGTGGACGTAAATATACTGGCCGTGACATTCTCAGACAGGTGGAAGCGATACTCGACGAACAGTTCCAGCCCGTTGGTACGGCTATCACCGATGTTGGTGCGGAAAAGCACGATGGTATCGAGCGCACCCTCGTATTGGGCAAGCGTACCCAGGCGGTTGTTATAACGCATACTGAAGGCGGTCACGTCCCATTTGAAATGACGGGTTGCGCCCCGCCAGCCTAGTTCTGCCGTATTGCCATAAGCGTCCTTCAGGTTTTTATCCACCCGCTCATAGAAGTTGCCCGGAATAATGTCCTTGAGCACCACGGGGCGATAAGACTGCGACCAACCAGCATATAGGTTCTGGCCACTACCCAGGGTATATTCCCCATTTATACCAAACAGCGGAAATTGGTGCTTGATGTTATTCTGCACTTCCGCAGGCGGCAGGTAGGAAATGTTGCCCGTCATTTTGGATTCACCGGATTCGATCCGAAAGCCCGGGCTGACCGATAGCTGGCGGGTCAATTGGAACTTATTTTCGGCAAAAAAAGCGATATTCTGGGTTTTGAGGTGCATATCGCGCCCCCAACCGCTTTGGTCAATAGTCAGATCGAAATCGGAGCCGGTTGTACCCTTGCCCAGTTGCAGGCGGTTCAGGTCATTATTAATATATTGAACACCAGTGGCTAAGCTGGAGAGTTGTCCAAGCAACGAATAGGATTGCAGCAAACGCAATTCGGTGGTGTAGCTGTGGAAATGGTCAATATCCACCTGGCGACCATTGTAGGCATTGGTGGCTTTATTGATCGTGTCCCGAATAGTGGACAAGCGGTCGAACTGTACGCTATTGCGGTCGCCTAATACGGCCGATGCAGTCCAACTAATCCGGGTACGCGGGCCCACTTGCCACTCGGCAGCCAGCGAAGGCACGTAGATCTCGGGGTTGAAATAGTTGCGCGACCGGATAGATTGCCGTGGATCGGCCTCGAACTGCGCGTCGGTGAGCGGGCCGGGAATGTGGTAGAGATAGTTAGAGCGCAGCAAAGTAGCGGTCAATACCAGGTCCTTGGATGGCCGATATTTCAAGACTACCCCTTCGCCGTCATAGTCCGAGTCACCGTTCTTGCGGTAACCGTCGGACTTGCGCTGGCTATAATAGGCATAGTACTGGAACTTACCAATTTTGCCGCCAATGGCCGTAAAAGTACTCAACAAACCATAAGAACCGGCAGCATTGATGGTTTCTAAACCAAACTTCCGGGTAGTATCGGGTTCTTTGATGACGTAATTGAGCATACCACCGAATTGCGCGCCATACTGCAGCGCACCCGTGCCGCGCACCAGTTCGATACGCCCCAGTGCTTCCATGGGCAGACTGAAATGGCTGGCCGGATAGGCGTATATATCGGAATTTGTCATAATACCATTGGCGCGGATATTGAACTCCCAGCCACGGTGGGGGTCGAGGCCACGGGTGGAAATATTGGTCTGGTTGCCGGTGCCGTCCATGTCGTACACAAATACGCCGGGAACTTTAGCGAAGATTTGGCGGGGGATTTTCTCGGAAATATTGGCATCGGTGCTTTGCAGATCGATCACTTCGTTCTTTTTACCGCTCCATATATAGGTACCACGTGTTTCTGGCAACCGCTGGATATTTTCCCGTTGGCTGGATATGGATACTTCTTCCAGCGTTCGTTCTTGCGACGGTTCTGTGGGTTTCTGCCCGAAGACTTGGCTGGCAGAAAATAGTACTAATGCGATTAGTGTAATAAGTTTTTGCATGATGTTTGTTTAATTTACTGGCAAAGGAACACTGGCATTAAACAGCAATGCTTAATTTGACCTTAAAATAAGGGTTCTAATTAGTTTTTAATAATAGGTGTTTATAAGAACTACTATTAGAAAGTAATAGTTCGTCTCCAAGTCGGACTATTACTACTTTGCATTTTACAGTAAAATGACTAATAACAAACGGCGGCGGATCAAACAGACCCGCCGCCGTCGGCACTTATAGCAAACAGAAAAAATTAAAGCTTATTTCTTCCAAGGCAGTTGGTTCACCTTGCGAGCACAGCGGTAGCCCAGTTCTACACCTGCTTCGCTGTCCATGCGGAAGTGTACACCCAATGGGATACGCGATTCCGCATTTTCCTTAGCCATTTGGTAGAAGGAATCGAAGCTGCGCGGATTGCCCTTAAATTCCGGGCGACCTTCGTGGCAACGGTCGGTCATTGCATAGCTGATGCCGAACATACTGGTCAGGATTTCAGCAGCGGCACCGCCCATAGTGGAGTGACCGGAAGGATACGCTGGGAAAGCCGGAGTTACGCCGATCTGTTGATTGAGTGGGTTGGAAAGGTGAGGTTTCCAGTTTGGATCAATGAGCCGTTGGATATAAGAAACTGGACGTTCTATGTTATAATAGTATTTTGATTTCCAGCAGGCTACAACAGCGTCGGATAGGGCCATGCCGACTTTTGCCGAAGCAACCACAGCGACTTCCAGGTTGCTGTTTTGACCCACCAACACTTCATCGGTGATGGCCATCCAGCGTGGGCCAGGGCTGAAGGTCAGATTGACCAAGTCATCGCTCCAGAATTCTGCCATCCAGGCTTCATCGTAGCTGGCATTGATATTACGAGCGTACACGTCGAGCGCTTCGGCATACAGGCGGCTTTCTTTGGTTTCCCCATAAGCCCAGGGTGCAGGACAGATTTTGTCGGCTTCAGTAATAGCAAACGTGCGGACATCACCCCAGTGTGGGAACATCGGCTGGGCAGGTCCGGGAGGAGTTGGTTGCCAATCGCCAGGCTTCAGGAAATGGTCATTCCAATTATAATTGGCAAACGGAGTCAGGTAAGCATCGTCACCAATGTCACCGCCGTCTTTGGACCAGTTCCATACGGCAGCAGCCACATCAATGCCGTACTGTTTGGAACGCTCGAATATTTCCGGCGTCGTTTCGTCTTTGTATTTGGCTTCATTGATGGCTTCCAGCCCATTCATACTATCCTGGAGATTCTGCGTGGCCGCAATGAAAAAATGGCGCATCAAGCTGGCGGAAGAGGCATTGATGACTGCTGGCCAGTAGTATTCCTGTCCGTTCTGGACCTGAGGAATATTCAAGCCAGAATATAGTGGAGCCAAAGACCGATACTCTGGCATGGCACTCACACAGGCTTCGTAGTTAGCCAGACCAATATAGGCCAAAGCGCGGGGAGCGGGGCCAGGGCGATAGCCGGCAGCATAACGTTCGACTATCAGAAACATTTCGTTCCAGTCGCGCACCGCGCTGTAATCAAACTCGCTGGTGAGCTTTCCGACTGGAACAGGGGAAGTGGTATCATGGTGACAGGCCGGGAAGACCAAGGCTAGCGCAAGGCAAGCCAATAGCGGAAGGGAGTAAAATTTCAAAAATCGCATGGTGATAAGTTTTGTTGTTAAATATTGAATCTTGTTTTCACGCTGCCAAAAGCAGGCCAAATTTCCAACACTGCTGCTATCAACTCCTTAAAATGGCCTTAAAAAACAGTCTTTCTCCGAAATGATAGCTATGGCCTCGGCTTTTCCTGTAATCTTGCACACTATTTGTAGAGACCATGAGTATGAAAGTGTTACTCATCGAAGATGAACCAAAAATGGTGCGCTCACTTCGCAAAGGGCTGGAGGAGCACCTGATAGAAGTAGATACAGCAAGCGATGGCCCCTCTGGCAAGTTGCTGGCGGAACGCAATGAGTATTCGGTCATTATCTCCGACGTAATTTTGCCGGGATTAAGTGGGCTTGAACTGCTGCAACAATTGCGTAGCAAAGGTAATCGAACGCCAGTTATTTTATTGACCGCGCTAGACCAAACTGACGATAAAGTAATCGGTTTTGAGGCGGGTGCGGACGATTATTTGACTAAGCCATTCGAGTTTCGCGAACTGCTGATGCGTCTCCGTGCCCTGGCGCGTCGCCCGGTGGAAACTTACCAGC
Organism: Saprospiraceae bacterium; assembly: GCA_965249785.1. Lineage (GTDB taxonomy): Bacteria > Bacteroidota > Bacteroidia > Chitinophagales > Saprospiraceae > M3007. The sequence goes on from CBDFMU010000028.1 coordinate 23,484, forward strand.
CATCACCCGTGCTCAAATTTGCCGACATGGAGATGAACCTGGAAACCAAAGAGTTCTTTCGGGAAGGGCAAAAGATCGCGCTCACCCCCCGCGAATTTTCTCTTATGGAATACTTGCTGCGCCATCCGGGCCGGGTGATTTCCAAGCACGAAATCTCCGAGCGCGTCTGGAACTTGAATTTTGATACCGGTACCAACGTGATCGAAGTGTACGTTAATTTCTTACGTAAAAAAGTAGATCGCAGTTTTGAAAAGAAATTAATTCACACCCAATTTAAAAACGGGTACATCCTACGGGAAGAAGAAGCGTAAATCAGATCTTTGGCTGTTGGTCTTTAATCTTTGGAAAAAATCAGGCCCCAACACCCAAAGAGCAAATACCAAAGACCACGAAGTATATGCAAATACGTACCAAACTTTCCATTCAGTTTATCATCCTGGTCGCGGGCATTCTGCTGCTCTCGCTCTGCTTTATTTACGTCAAGTTTCGGCAGCTGACGGAGAATGAGTTCTACGATAGCCTGCGTTCCAAGGCGCTGATGACGGCCGAGATGGTGCTACGCGATGAAGACAAGCTACAGCCACTGGCAAGTAGTACCGAAAACCAGGATAAAGGCAGCCAGGGCCTGCCATTTCAGGAAAATATTGTGATCTATAATGCCAAATTTGAAAAAGTTTTCGCTTTCAACCGCGCCTCCGAACCACTGACTGAATCATCGGTGAACAACGTGAAACCCGGAGAAGAACGCCGCTTTCTGCACGGGCCTTTTCACGCACTGGGCCTCTGGCACAAGAGCCAGCAGGGTGTTTCCTATTTCGTGGTGGCAGAATCGGTTTTTAATTCCGAAGCACTGCTAAATCTGCTCAATATCCTGCTCATCAGTTTTTTTCTGGGTATTGGCATTGTCGCGGCGGGAGGCTGGTTTTATGCCGGGCAAGCACTGGCACCGATGGCCCGCATCGTCAATCAGGTAGATCGCATCCTGCCCTCCGACCTGAGTGCGCGCCTGGATGCACCGAATAGCCACGACGAAGTGTCTCGATTAGTTATTACTTTCAATCGGCTGCTCGACCGCATTCAGTTTGCTTTTCGGATGCAAAAAAACTTTATTTCCAATGTATCGCACGAGCTAAAAAACCCGCTGTCGGTCATTATTTCTCAACTGGAGATTGCCCTCGACCGCCGCGAACGTAGCCGGGAAGAATACTGCGATACGCTGACTTCGGTGCTGGAAGATACCCGCGAACTGGGCGAAGTAACCGAGAAACTACTACAGCTTGCCCGTGTTCATTCGGAGGATGCCAATATCGCTTTCGAGCAGGTGCGACTCGATGAGATCATGCTTCAGACCCGCGCCGCGCTGCTGCGTCTGCGCCCGGACTACCATATTGCTTTCGATCTGGAAGGGATGCCCGACCATGAGGAGCAGCTCTGTATCCGGGGCAATGAGCCGCTGTTGCGGGCCGCTTTTCTCAATCTGATGGACAATGGCTGCAAATATTCGCCAGACAAGCGCGTGGAGGTCAAGATTCATTTTGATCCGCAGGGACAGCACCGCGTGGAGATTACCGATCACGGCCCCGGCATCCCGGTCAAGGATTTGCAACTGGTTTTCCAGCCGTTTTATCGCAGCGCGCAGCATATCCATATTCGGGGGTCGGGCATTGGGCTTTCACTGGTGGATAGCATTATGAAGATTCACCATATTGCCCTCGATGTGGCTTCGGTGCAGGGAGAAGGGACGACGTTTTGGTTGCGCTTTCCGGCAGCGGCATAGAGGGAAAAATGTGGTCAATAAGGGAAATGTGGTCAATAGGAGAAACACTGTTTTGCTTACTTTTACATAGTATAGTCTACGTTTGTCGTTCTCACGGAATCTGCCCGCTCTGCGGCGGGAAAGCCGCATCCACGTCATGCGCGGATTCCGTCAGAATGACCAAACACACGGGCCGAACGAGGGTATATATAATAAATTGAAATTGTTGGAAAAGAAACATCAATAAAATTACCGATACCGATTACACGCTAACAGAATGAATAATTTTTTATTCAAAAAAACATTGCATCCAAACACGTGGGCTAAGTTGCTTTTGCTCTTGGCCGTCCTTCCGTTCAGCCTGTCTGACTGTGCGTCCGATGCCCCGGCTGAATCCGCCGAATACCAACAGGCGACGGAATTCACGCTGGCCTGGAATCATTTGGTGCTTGATCTGGAACGCTACACGCCTGGCTATCGGGCACCGGTCAGTGCCCGGATGTTTGCGTACGTGGAGTTGGCGGGCTACGAAGCGGCCTGGCCAGCTTTACAGAATTACGCGCCGACATCCAGTTTTTGCGCTGGCTACCGGGGAGTGCCGGTTCGTGACATTCCGGCAAACTACTGCCTGCCAGCGGGTTTGAATGCCGCCTACGCTTATACCCTGCACGTTTTTTTCCCCAATGCGCCTAAGGAATATCTGGATAAAATTGACCAATTGGAAACCCGGCAATTGCAATTATTACAGGAAAAAAATTCCTTTCCTCCCGAGGTTATACAGCAATCCATCGCCTACGGGCACCGCGCCGCCGAAACGATCTGGCACTGGTCGTCCACGGATGTGCCGGGCCACAATGGATTTTTGTACAATTACGATCAGCACTATGTTCCTCCCGCTGGCCCGGGTTTGTGGCAGCCCACTAACGAACACGCCATGCCTGCGCTGGTGCCTGGCTGGGGAACCGCACGGACGTTTGTAGCCCGCATCGACCAAATAGCGGTCCGGCCACCGATTGCCTTTAGCGAGGCTCCCGGTTCGGCTTTCTACACAGATGCCTTCGAGGTCTTTTCGATGTCGCAATCACTGTCCAAAGAAAACCACTGGATTGCCGAGTTCTGGAGCGACGATCTGCCTGGACTGACCATGAGTCCTGCCGCACGCTGGATTTCCATCACGAATCAGGTGGTTGCCCAAGTCCAACCTACTTTTCCAGAGGTAATCGCGACCTACCTGAAAGTAGGACTGTCGCTCTGCGATGCAAGTATTATTTGCTGGCACGCCAAATACCAGTACAATGTAGAACGCCCGGAGTCGTACATCCGTCGGGTGGTACAACCGGGCTGGTCACCTTTGCATGATACGCCTCCTTTTCCCTCTTATCCTTCTGGCCATGCTATGTTTGGTGCTGCTGCCGCTGGCGTACTGACGGAGGCCTTTGGCGACGATTTTGATTTCACTGACCATACCCATGAGTCGCGCCGGGAATTCGCCGGTATGCCGCGCCACTTCCATTCTTTTGAAGATATGGCGCGGGAAAATGCGCTGTCGCGGGTGGCCATCGGAGTGCATTACCGCATGGATTGCGAAGAAGGACTTCGGTTGGGCAAGATTATTGGGCAGCAAGTGGCCAGTTTGCCGCTGCGACGGGAAACTGCAGCGGCGATGGAGCGGTGAGGGACTGATAGAGGATTTGAAATGATGCATATTTAAGGAGTTAAAAAAATGCAAGTCATTGACAATCATATCTTTCTCCACCTTGCAAGATTCTCTATACCCTGCACCTCCATGATAAGTCGCAATTTTTGCTCGAACACTCTTTATTTTCGCGCTTGTTTTCTAATTTCTCCACCATGACTGCTACACAATCCATGCTTTCCGAGCGGGTTATTGCCCTCTCCGAATCCGAGACGCTGAAAATGGCCCGTATGGCCCGCGAATTGCGCGCCCAGGGCCACGACGTGATCAGCCTGAGCCTCGGTGAACCCGATTTTGATACGCCCGAACACATCAAAGCTGCGGCCACGCAAGCCTTGCACGATGGCTACACGAAATATACGCCAGTGCCAGGACTGCCCGAACTGACCAAGGCGATCAGCGAAAAATTCAAGCGCGATAATAATCTGGACTACCGCCCGGAGCAAATTGTGGTCAGCAACGGCGCCAAGCAGACGGTGTACAATCTCTGCCAAGCCCTGGTGGATCCGGGCGACGAGGTGATTTTGTTTTCGCCTTACTGGGTGTCGTATTTAGAAATCGTGAAAATGGCGGGCGGCATTCCTGTAGAAGTATATGCCGGAGTGGACCGCGATTTCAAGCCTACCCCGAAGCAATTGGCGGATGCTATTACGGAACGTACCAAATTCGTCATCTTCTCTTCGCCCTGCAATCCAACCGGGACGGTTTTCACCCGCGAAGAACTGAAAGCGTACGCCGATGTGGTGGCGGCGCACGAAAATGTGCTGATCGTGAGCGATGAGATTTATGAGTACATCAATTTCACCCACGAACACGTCAGCATCGGCAGTTTCCCCAACGTTGCTGACCGTACTATTACGGTCAATGGTTTTGCCAAAGGTTTTGCGATGACTGGCTGGCGTTTGGGTTACATGGGCGCGCCGAAATACATCGCCGATGCCTGCGCCAAAGTACAGGGCCAAGTGACCAGCGGTGCCTCTTCGTTTGGTCAAAAGGCCGGTGCAGTAGCCCTAATGAGCGACATGGCACCGACCGAGGCTATGCGCGAAGCTTTCCGCGAACGCCGCGACATTATCCTCTCTTTGCTGGAAGAAATACCGGGCATCAAAACCAACAATCCCGACGGTGCCTTCTACGTCTTCCCGGACATCAGTGCTTATTATGGCAAAAGCGATGGCCACACGGTGATCCACAACGCCGACGATTTTTGCGACTACGTGATGAGTAACGCCTACGTTGGCCTGGTATCGGGTTCCGCCTTTGGTGACCCGAATTGTTTTCGGTTGAGTTATGCGGCATCCGAGGCCATGCTACGGGAGGCTATTCGTCGGATGAAGGCGGTGCTGGGACGGTTGAAGTAGAAAGAATAATTTTCTGTAAAATAAATGATCGAATCGTCTTTCGGTGAGAACCGGAGGATGAGTTTTCTATGTAATAGCGTAATAGGGAGGAGACAGTATTAGGGAGACAGGAATCAGCCATAGGCGGAAACCTTTTTAAGGCATTAAAACCTATTAAAAAATGTAACAGAAGTTGTAATTATTTCCTTCGTTCTTTATTCTCGAAGGGAATGTATGTTTATAGATAACGTATTCACGATCAATAACTAAACCTTTCTAAACATTCTAAACTACTCTAAACTAATTATAGTAAGGCGTATACCCCCAAAAAGATAGAATACAGCTAATATTTCCCTGTTTTTAACTAACACATCTCTATATGAAACAACTTCTCCTCGCCCTATTTGTCTTTTTAGTTTTTGTCCAAAAAACCACCGCCCAATCTATCACCTTCCAGGACTCGACCTTTACCGAACCTGTTACCATCGCCGACATTACCCATCTTGAGTTTGAAAACTGCCATTTTACAGGCATTACAGCCGATGCTGCTCTTACTTTAACTAATGTGTTTTATGTCAAAATTTCAAATTGCACCTTTGAAAATATCACTGGAAATGCCGTAGTAGTAAAAGGAAGCGATTATTTCTACCTAGACAGCAGTCAATTGTACAATATAAGTGGTGCGGGAGTAGCAATCCGTCAGGTGCGGATAGCCAATTTTACGAATTGTCAACTGTCTAATATTAGTGGCCGTGCTTTCCACTTTTCTAATGCGCACACCATAGATATATCCAGCAGCCAGCTTTCTGACGTAGGCAACGGTATTACTTGTTTCGGAAGCGGGAAAGTAGATACGCTGCGCGTACATGATACAAGTATTCGCCGCGTGAACGGTTTGCCAGGCGAACCAGAGAGCGGCGATGGCATCCGCATTGCCAATACTGGTATTGTGTATATTAACCTGTGTACAGTAGATAGTTGTGCAGCCGCCGGGATATTTATTGGACAAGGAAATACTGATAGTACGGCGGTAGATAGCATACTAATTTGGAACAATACTATTAGTCACACTAATTTTGATGGTCTTTTCGGCGAGGGAAATGCGCGCCACGCTTATATCCATGACAATGAAATTAGTTACGCGGGTTTTCTCGGTGGCCAACCCGATGTCAGAGAGAAATGTATTCGCTGGCAAGGGCCTGATTTTCGCATAGAAGACAATCAAATTCACCACGCTGTGGATGCAGCGTGTGGCCAAATCTATTGTGGCGCAGGTATTTCCATCGGCAATTATGGTCTAGTGGCCCGCAATCGCGTCTATAATTGCCATGGAAATGGTATTGAATATTCCAACGGGCAGGATGCTGCACAACAGGATTTGCGCATTTTTAATAATATTGTTTATGATGTAAGCGGCAATCCAGTTTTAATGGAAGGTAGTGACAGCCTCAATAGCGAATTAGGCGCTATTATTATTCGCAATAATACTTTACTGGGTATTTTTCACGGCGGCCTTGACACTACTAGTAAGGCTCCATTAGTGGTATGCTGTAATGCAAGTCATGTGACTGCGCAGGGTAATATTCTTTTATATCAATCAATAAGTGACACTTCTAAATATATCCACACCTACGATGGCGGAATGCTCACGGAGAATCTCAACTTAAAAGCCACCAGCGGTACAGGCTTCGTGGATTATCTGGGTCGGGATTTTCATTTGGTGGCCACTGCTTTGGCCATCGATGTATTACCGCCTGGTTTTGGGGAGCCTAATGACGATTTTGATCACGAATCCCGCGACCAAAAGCATGACGCAGGCGCGGACGAGTTTCCGGCGGCTGCTCCTAATTTTTGTGGTTGTGTCAATTGTCCCAGTCCTATGCCCGATAATTTTATGGGCAATTTCTTTTATTATGTCAGCAATGTTACCAATAATGATCTCGCCAGCTCTACTCAAGGAGTCTGCGGGGTACGGGTAAATTTTGACCATGAATACCTGGGTGACTTGACGATGCGCCTCTTCTCCCCTGCCGGGCAATCGGTAACGCTCGTGGGGCCAACCGGCTTTTTTGGCCCTACCGATGGTGCTTACTGGAATATTACCTTCGCACCTTGCGCAACGGCGGTTTTTCCTGACAATGGTTTTTCAGAGACCTGGAGTAATTTCCAGAGCTGGCTTATCGGTGGTAGTTATTCTGGCTCTTACTACCCGGAGGAAGGCTGTCTCGAAGAATTTAATACTGGATCGGTAAAAGGTGTCTGGCGACTCGAAATAAATGACAATCAAGCAGTTGATCAAGGGTTTTTATATGATTTCGAGATCATTTTCTGTGACACTGCCGGGATCACCTGCCTGCCTTGTGTGGCTCCTCCGACGGCCGGATTCTCGGTCACTACCGACGATTGGACGGTCTTATTACAAAATACCTCTACCGATGCCGATTCTTACCAGGTTTATTTTGGTGACGGGTCGTTTTTTTCCGGCACGACCATCCCCAATGCCCATACTTATGCCGATACGGGTACTTACCTGTTGCGCCTCCTCGCGACCAACCTGTGCGGACTCGATACTTTGGAGCAGACTATACATATAATGGGTGCCCTGCCCAACGCGAGCGCAAGTGCCACACCATCAAGCGGTTGCGCATCTTTGTCTGTACAGGCCGTAGTGTCTGCTGCCGAATATGTGGATAATTGGCACTGGTTTTTTCCCGGTGCTATTCCTGCAGAGTCATTGGAGATGGAGCCAACGGTCGTATATAACGAGCCGGGTATTTATCCTGCTATCTTAATCGTCACTAATACAGTAGGTTCGGATACTATTTTTTATCCGAATTTTGTGGAAGTAAACCTTGGTCTTTTGGCTCCCGGTTTTACTGTGCAGGTAGAAGGTGATACTATTATTGCTACTAATACCACTCAGAATTTTATAGAATATTACTGGCTATTGGATGGTACGGCGCAGGGAAATGGCAATGCCCAACAGCAAGTGTATGTAGTAGATAGTGCTGGCACTTACGTCGTCACTTTATATGTGGCTAATAATTGTGATACCGCCTTTATCGTACAGTCTGTACCAGTGATTTTATCGTCCGCAGAAAATACTGAAAACAAGATTTCTGAACTTTTACTGCTACCCAATCCGAACAATGGCAGCTGCCATTTGGAGATGGTTTCACCAGAAAATTTGCTCGCTGATATAGTTATATTGAATACTACCGGACAAAATGTTTTTACGCAAAAAATAGACATTACAGCCGGGAAAAGTACCCGCCCTGATCTTGATGTAAGCCATTTGCCGTCCGGTTTTTACTTGTTACGTCTGCAAACAGCGGCTGGCTCGAAAACGATTCCTTTTACTTTGCAACATTAATGCCGCTTATAGACCTAATAGGTTTTTGAAACCTATTAGGTCTAAGGGCAGACAAAGAATGCAGCCTAAACATTCTAAACTACTCTAAGCTGACTATAATGGCCAAAATATTCCTACTTTTCGGCTTCTAAACACAATCTGCTGATTCTATGTCAAAGTATATCACTTTTATCGCCGGGGAAATTACCAACCTCGCCGTCGGTTATCTGGCTGGTTTGTCGGCTTCCATGCTGGTGTCCGAGTTTTTCGTTCGCAAGAAAATAGGCAATCTTTGGGGCCTTGCCGCCAAGCGGGAAGCCGTAAGCAGAGACGATTATGACTGGCTCATGTTTGTCGGCTCCTATGTCATTGGATTAATTGTAATGGTCAGCGTGAATTATTTAATGAAAAGATTGCGCAAGCCAAAACCGCCACAAAACTTCACCGATCCAACCATAAACACCTATTAATTGCGACCTTAAAAGGTTGGTTAGCATTACGATTGCTGGTCCACAATGGCCTTCGCCAGATTTTTCCATTGCACATCGGCGAAGCCGAGCCAGGCACCAACCGCAGTGGCAACATTGCGTATTTTGTCCAACAGATTGTCCGTTTCGGTATTGGGCCTTTCGTTGCGACCATGAATCTCCGCCGTGACCGACGTACCAACACGAGACACTACAAACGTACTGGTTGCCGTATTATCCAAAAAATGCTGCGTTTCTGGCTGCTCATTCAGCGGACTGGAGGCTGGCCGCACCCGAATACTAATTACGTCGCCGCCTGCATCGCTGCGATCTTCCATAGCCTCAACGACTACCCAATCGTGGCCATCGCCCGACACCGTACTTGAGCCGGGAATATCAATTTGAAAATAATCGCCCACTTCGGGAAAACGATGACCCACTGACTGACCTTTATCGTCGCGCAGGATAAAAGTGCTGCTCAATCCATGGGTGATATTTTGCCAGTTATTTATGTCCAGCAAACGCTTACGAGCCACTTGAAAAAACTGTTGCGCCGCTTCCCAATTGTCAAATTCTACGGTTTCACTGGCATTTTTCTGTATACCGGCCTGATGCTCTGGCACAAGAACATTTGTATCTTTCATAAGAAGGTGTTTTCCGGGATGCTTAAAAAAAGTGTGCCAGCCAATGCGTTCTCTTTGACAACGGCAACTCCATCTCTGGCATTCATGTACAAGAATAACGTATCACTCATCAAGTAAAACTGCCAAAAATTTCTACCATGCCGCCCTACGTTTCCCTCGATTTGCTTCGTTTTTTGCTGTTTGAAGCCCACCACCTGCAAGATTTATTTAAGCATCCCCGCTTTGCGCACCTCGACGAAAGTGCCGTGGATTTGGTGCTGCAAGCCGCCAAAGACTGGGCGGATGTAGAATTGCATCCTTATTTCAAAGCGATGGATGAGCAGCCTGCGCAATGGCAGGAAGGTAGGGTGCGTACCCACGAACAGGTGGGCCGAGTGCTGCGCGGCGCGGGCGACAACGGCTGGATCGGGGCCCGTGACGACTTTGACCGGGGCGGAATGCAGATGCCGGAAATGCTCTACGCGGCCATTCATTGCATTTTTGAAGCGGCTAATAATAGCGCGCAAGGGTATTTGGGGCTGACCGGCGGTGCGGCGCGATTGATCTCGGCGTTTGGTTCGCCCGAATTGGTAGAGACCTATGTGCTGCCGATGTACGCCGGGCAGTGGCAAGGCACGATGGCCCTCACCGAACCGCAGGCCGGTAGTTCGCTGACCGATATTACGACCGTTGCTCACCCGACCACGGAGGGATTTTATAAAATCAAAGGCCACAAGATTTTTATCTCCGGCGGCGATCATGGTGGCGCGGAGAATTTCGTCCACTTGACGCTGGCCCGCATCGAAGGTGCGCCGCCGGGCGTGAAAGGGATTTCGTTATTTGTAATTCCAAGAATGCGTCCGGGGGCCAATAATGAATTGATTTTCAATGATGTACAAACGGCGGGCGATTTCCAGAAAATGGGGCAGCGCGGTTATTCCACCACGCATTTAGTGTTCGGCGAAAATGACGACTGCCACGGTTGGCTGCTCGGCGAGCCACATCAAGGGCTGGCCTATATGTTCCAGATGATGAACGAAGCGCGGATTGGAGTCGGGCATTCGGCGGCTTCGGTGGCCCTCGCGGCTTACCTTACTTCCAACCAATACGCCCATGAACGGCCCCAGGGTCGGCTGCCCGGCAATCGCGATCCATTGGCTGCGCCAGTACCGATTGTGCGCCACGCCGACGTGCAGCGGATGTTGCTCACCCAACAATGTATCGTGGAGGGCGCGCTCAGTCTCGCGACTTTTTGCTGCAAACTTAGCGACTTGGAACACGTAGATATGGACGCTGCGCAGAAAAGAGACATCTGGTTGTTGCTGGAAATCCTGACGCCTGTTGTGAAAGCCTATTCCACGGAACAAGGCATTCGGGCGGTGAGTCTCGGCTTGCAAGTGCTTGGTGGTTATGGTTTTACGATGGATTTCCCATTGCAGCAGTATTATCGCGACATTCGGATTATGGCGATTTATGAGGGTACAACGGGTATTCAATCGCTCGATTTATTGGGTAGAAAAGTATTGGTAGAAAATGGTCGGGCCTTGCAATTATTGATCGCTGAAATGAATAAAACGGCGGAAAAAGCCGATTCAGACGAAGTTTTGCTGCCTTTTGCGCAAGAATTAAAACAGGAAATTCGACGTCTGACCGAAGTAACACAGCATTTAGTAGGTTTTGCCAAAGCTGGAAAAGCCGAACGTTTCACCGCCGATGCTACGGTGTACATGGAAATGACTGGTCTGATTGTGATTGCCTGGCAGTGGTTGCACTTGGCTTTGGCGGCGCAGGAAAATCGTTCGAGTGGCCGCTTTACACCTGAATTTTACGATCAAGTGCTGCGTTGTCTGCGGTTTTATTTCCGGTATGAATTGCCCCACGCGGAGGCGAATGCGCGGACGCTCACGCAGGGCGAGCCTGTGTATGTTTGAAAATGATAGTCATCACAGAGTAGTTTTGAATAGCGTTGATATGCAAAGCACTGATAATCAATTTTCTAAACATCCTCAACATTCTCAACTTCTCAACATTACCTATACTTTACATGACTTTTAAGGAGTGGACTATACCGCCACCCGCCCTCGCTACGTTTTGGCGGAAATCTTTTGACAAAAATGAAATTTAGACTTTCCTTTTTTCTACTGTTGGGCCTTTTTGCGCAGCAAGTCAGTTTTGCGCAACCTAAATTGGTGGTGGGTATTGTCGTAGACCAAATGCGCTACGATTATCTTTATCGCTACCAATCGAAATATGGCCCAGGCGGATTCAAGCGGCTATTGCGCGATGGCTTTTCCTGCGCCAATACGCACTACAATTATGTCCCGACCTACACAGCCCCTGGCCATGCAGCCATTTATACTGGTGCCACGCCTGCATTGAGTGGTATTGTGGCCAATGAGTGGTGGGACCCGGAGTGGGGCGAACACCGCTACGTCACGACAGATAAGCACTACCGATCGGTTGGGACGACCAATGTAAGAGCCGGGCAACATTCGCCTACGGTACTGCTGACTACGACCATCACGGATGAACTGCGGCTATCCAACAACTTCCAATCCAAAGTTGTGGGGATATGCCTGAAAGACCGGGCCAGCATTTTGCCCGCAGGTCATATTCCCAACGCCTGCTACTGGTTTGATGACGAATCTGGCAACTTTATCACGTCCACTTATTACCCCGATTCATTGGGTTTGCCCAAATGGGTACAGGATTTCAACGCCCGGCGGCTGCCCGATGCCTATCTATCCAAACCCTGGAAGATAGATTCTTCCTTGCAATATACCGAAAGTTTTGCCAATTGGGATCAGTACAACAAAGGGCAATACGTCCCTTATTTTACCGGAGAAATGCCCTACAACTTGCCCGCATTGAAGAAAAAAGGCGGCTATGGCGTGATTCGCTTTACGCCTTATGGCAACAGTCTGACCCTCGATTTTGCGATGGAAGCCGCCGAACGAATGCAATTGGGACAGGGTAATTACCCGGATTTTCTGTGCATCAGTTTTTCCAGTACGGACTACTGCGCCCACCAATTTGGTATTCATGGGGAGGAAACGGAGGATACTTATTTGCGATTAGATAAAGATTTGGCCCGTTTTTTCGACTTTTTAGACAAAAAGTACGGAAAAAACAATGTTTTGGTATTCCTCACTGCCGATCATGGCGGAGCAGAAACGCCGGTTCACATGAATGATTTGCGCATCCCGGCGGGCGTTTATCCCGAAAGCCAAACGGAGGCTGCGCTGGAAAAAGCTATTGCCGCCAAGGTAGGTACCGTCGGCGATTTTATCCATGAAGTGGGCAACCAACAGGTGTATCTCAACTGGGAAGCACTGGACGACCTGAATGTTGATCCAGACGAGGTGGCCGATGTCGTTATTGATTACCTGCGGGCACAGCCGGGCGTGTATGATGCTTTTACTCGCCAGGAATTGTTGGATTTGCCCGCTGACTATCCCTTCGCGGCGGAAATCCGGCGGGGAATCAACCCACGCCGTTCGGGTGATATTATCTTCCAGCTCGAACCGGCCTGGCACTCAGACGATAAGTTATTTGGCAAAGGTGGTACTACCCACGGCTCTTCGTATTCCTACGATACGCACGTGCCGCTGCTCTGGTATGGCTGGAATATTCTGCCCGGTGCCACTTATGCCCCCATCAACATCACCGATATAGCCCCCACGCTGGCGGCAATGCTGCATATTATGGAGCCTAACGGCAATACGGGTACGGTGATTCAGGAGGTGATGAGGAAAAATTGAGAAGTTGAAGATGCGAGTATTTAAGTAACGATTAAAACCATGACAATCAATTATTAATCAAATACTCGCATCCTCAAACATTCAAATCCTCACCCTTATTTCACTGCAAATGGCCCATCAAATTTTGGCTTCCAGGTAGCGGCAATGGCAAAGGCGCGAAACTTGGCCTCCTCGGCTTTGGGGCCAGCAAAAAGTTCGTCTACGGTGGTTTGAAATAAGGCAACCCATTGATCGAAATACTCCGCTTTGAGGGGATGTTTTTGGTGCAAATCGAAATGTTTTTGGATGGGATTGCCGCGATAAGCGTCGGCATTACCCAAGAGCAGAAACTCCCAGAAGGCGTACATGATCGGCAAGTGGTGCGCCCAATCTACGTGGGCTACATTATTGAAAATCGGCCCTAACATTTCATCGGACTGGATTTTGCCGTAAAAAGTGTCGATCAATAATTTTATATCGGCGGGTAATGCGATGTCGTGTTTCATCCTGTAAAAGTACGCCCCTCTACTGCGCTGGCACATTAGAGGGGCGATTATGTATAGCGAAACCCCGTTTCGTCAGGTTATGAATTGAGAAAAAATCTACTGCAATCCTTTGGAAGAGTCCAGCAGCGTTTTCTCAATTTCGTTAACATAGGTGACAGCTACATCTAAATTAAGTGCAATCTCTTTTTTGGAGAATTCGCCCATTTGTAACATCCGAATAGTAAAATTACGAAGGGCATCAGCAGCTCCTTCTTTTCTACCTTTCTCAATAGCCTCTTTTCTACCTATCAGAATACCTACTTCGTACCCTTCTAAATAAAGTTCATCTTTTTCAATGTCATAGTGTTCTATTGGCATAACTTATAGATGCAGTGTGTTATGGATAAAAATATTGTGAAATCTAGGAAAATCTACTGCAATCCCCCAATAGTGTCAAAAAGCATCTTCTCAATTTCGTTGACATAAGCAATATCTACATCCAAATTAAGTGCAATCTCCTTCTTAGAGAGTTTACCCATTTGCAACATACGAATTACGATATTACGAAGGAGATTAGTGGCTCCTTTTTCCATCCCTTCCAGATAAAGGTCATCCGTTTCTATTTCATAGTGCAGTGGCATGGTCAATATTTCTTGTTTAGTGATCGCCTGCAATTTACGGAGGCGGGAGAGGATTTGCAACTGTCTTTGATATTTTCCTAAACGTGGCACTCGGCCGATAAGTTTTTGGAGGTGCTGCAATATCTGCCGGACCACTCGTTCCGGTTGCTCTGCCCCAAAATCGCAGAGAATAGCCAATACCACCTCTTCCGGCACATCCGATTGCAAAAATACGTCTTTGGGAATTTCTCCCAGACTAACTACCTGAAATTCGAGCCACAGCCCCTCCATGTCCAACACATTTTGCAGGATTTTCCTGGGAGCCGCACTGCCCACGTAGATTGACGATCTGTTTTAGCGGAATATTGTATTTCTCCAAAAACAAGGCGTAATACAACAGATTGCGACGGCGCATATCCTCGTCGGCAGTCTGAATTTCCCAATGCAGGCCATAGTCCATCGCTGGATCGGGATGCACTACTTTTTTCAGATTATCCATTTCGCGCTCTACCGTCACCTGGATTTTGTCTTTCAAATCTTCCAATTGTGGTAACTCCAAGCCCAATACTCTACGCAATAAATGCGGCAGCAAAGCCTCGAAATTCTCTTTCAGTATGCGATCAAAGTCGTTGGGCATAGATATAAATGTGGTCAATATGATTAATATGGCAATGTACTAAATTTCAACAATTTACAATAAGATGCAATGGATGACTTTGCCGGGTTTCGCGCAGGACAACGGGCGAAACAGGGATTCGCCGTACAACTAAAAATCACACTTCGCCCGATTCGCCTTCAACCATTTTTCTTTCTCTTGATAATCAGGCATATAGCGTTCTACCAATGCCCAAAAACGGTCGGAATGATTGAGCTCGACCAGATGGGCCAGCTCGTGTAAAATCACATAATCCTGCACGTCTTCCGGCGCAAAAAGCAGCCGGGTGGAAAGATTCAGGTTGTTGCTGGCCGAGCAACTTCCCCAATTACTGTGGTTGTATTTCAGGTTGATACTCTTGATCGGGCGGCGAAAGGTGCGGTCGTTCCAGTCCTGCACCCGACGCGCGATTTCGGTCTGAAAGTCGCCAGCCACCACTCGCGAGAGCAGGGTTTTGATACTACGATGGCGATGGGAATCCGTGGCTTTGGCCGCCAGCTGGATGCTAATGGTATCCCCCACGAGCCGGGCAGTATGAGTGGCCCGATCTTGCACCAGTACTTCGAGCCGATATTGGCGTTTGCCGACTGTCAGTAGATCGCCAGTATGATATTCTTTGACCACAAAGGCCTCGCGCAGTACCGGCTTTTTAACAAAAACCTGACCCACCCAGGTTTGTAATTTCAGCAGTTGTTGTTGAATGTCCTCCGGGGCCGTTCTGAGCGGCATCCGCAAAGTGATGCGTCTGCCGGTTATTCCAGAGCGGGTATTGGCGCGGCGTTCCAGAGAAATTTCCACGGGCAATTTGAGGCCATCTACGTGGATAAAGGCACCGTATTTCTTCAAGATAGATTTTAAAAAAGCGTGTAAATGAACCCCAATAAAACGAAATTATCGCCAAGTGGTTTTCAATAAAGATCGCAAGTGCGTTTTAGAAACTCCACTTTATGTGCTGCATCATCTTACAATCACTGTCGCTTTACGAGCGTAGACCAGACAAGTAAAAATGCCCAGCGGATTGGCGGTACCACTGACGTTACTCTTGATGGGCGAAGGTTGCGTAAAAGGATTCATGTTGCCCAGGCCTGCCATTTGTATGCTTTCTATATAGTCGTAATAGTCTTTGGACATATTGAAAATCGTATTATAGACCGAATCTCCTTTTATGAGATTGTAAGGAGTGCCAAAGGCAATCAGCGGGGTCACATTGGCTCGGTCGGTGAATAAAAAATCCTGATCCGGCAAACTCTTCAACCGCTGGTAATTGAGCAAGCGACGGTAATAATTTTTTACGGTCGGATCGTCGTTGAAGTAGGTAAGCACGCGCGCAAAGGTGTCTGGTTTAGGGTCCCATTCCACCACGGTGCTATCAATCAAAAGTGGCGGCAGCATCACCGTGCGTCCAGTGATATTTTTACCATTGGACAAAGTAATATTCAAAGTATATTCAATACCAGGCGTGTTGGGCACCAGCCGATTGTTTTGGTAATTATATATTTTGATGATATAGGGAGTAGAAAAATCAGGAAATCTCCCAGCTTTCAATGTATCCGTGCGACCATTATAACTGATGGTTACTAGTGCACTATCGAGTAAGGTTTTTTCTACAAAACTGGAGTCCAGACCAAACGAATCAAAAAACCCGTAACTCTGCGTCAGCAACATCCGAAAAGGCTGGCCGGGTTCCAGATAGCATTCTACCACTGGTTGGCGTTGATAGTCCGGCAAATCAATATTTACCTCTTTAGTGAGGTTGCAGGCTACTAACAAGAGCAGGACTGCTCCCGAAAAAAGACATTCTAACGTCTTCATTGTAATTAATTGAACGAATGAGGTGGAGACTGCCAATCAGCAAATAGCAACAGGCAAATAGAATAACGCGACCTACCGATTTTTTATCGGGCAAGCTGAGCGCAAATATTATGCTGAAAGTCGCATGGAAGTTACTAAAAACCACACAAAAGAGTCATTTTTCCCTGCTTTTGCTAATAATTGCCGATCACCAATCTTACCGCTCCACAATGGTCGTATCGCGGTCGTACACCAGACAGGTGAAAATGCCCAGCGGATTGGCCGAACCACTCACATTGCTTTTGATCGGCGAAGGCTGCGCAAAAGGGCTAATATTGCCTACAATGGCCAGTTGTACGCTTTCTATATAATCGTAGTAGTCCTTGGAAAGGTGAAAAATGGTGTTAAATACGGTGTCGCCTTCCGTCAGGTCGTAGCCCGTACCGAAAGCAATAAGGTCAGTCTTAACGATGCGATCATCCACCAGGAAATCCTGCTCCGGAACGCTGTCTAACGAGCCATAATTGAGCAGCCGCCGATAATAATTCGGCATCGTACGGTCGTCATCGATGTAAGTCAACACCCGCGCCAGCGTATCTATGGTGGGACTAAATTCTACCACCACGCTATCAATTTCTACACGGGGTAGCATAGTCGTGTGGCCAGTAATATTACTGCCGTCTGGCAAGGTGATATTCAACGCATAATTGGTCCCGATACCATTGGGTACTAATTGATTGCTCTGATAATTAAACACTTTGATGGGCGCGACAAAGGTCAAAAACAACCCGTTTTTCAGCGTATCCGTCCGATTGTTGTAAGTGATAGTCACAGTCGCGCCGTCCAACAGGGTTTTCTGCACAAAATTGGAATCCAGCCCAAAAGGATCAAAAAATCCGTAACCGTGCGTAAGCAGCAGGCGAAAAGGCTGACCTGGCTCCAGATAGCACTCTACTACAGGCTGCGGCTTATATTCCGGCAGATCAATGTTTACATCTTTTGTGAGGTTGCAGGCTGCCAGCAAAAGAAGAGCAAACGAAAATATGATTGATAAGCTATTGATTTTCATGGCGTTATTTTTTTAACTTCGTAAGTTTGAAAAACCTGCGAGGTAAAAAGAATTAAAATTTGAAATTCCAGGTGATCGAAGGCAGAATCGGGAACAGCGATACCTGCTTGGCCTTGATCGCCGTCGGCACCTCGCCGAGCGGGGTTTTGGTAGTCTCGGCATCCAGAAAAATGAAGTAGGGATTGCGACGATCAGTAGCGTTATAAATGCTTAACGTCAAATCACTTTGTATCCGGTGACCATTGAATTTCCGCACGACACCCAAGTCGCCGCGCATATAAGCAGGATACCGAAAAGTGTTGCGGTCGCCATAAATGGGTACCAAAAACTCCCGTGGCGCACCCGTCACGTCCTGGAAAGTAAAACGCCCGGAAGGCAACCAGCTCACATAACCCGACGTATAAACCCAGGTAGCGGTGATCTGCCACCGCTTGCTCAGTTCCCATAAGGCCACCACGCTCAGGTTATGACGGGTATCAAAACGCGGTGAGAAATAATCCCCCCGGTTAATATCCGGGAAATTGCCGCGCCGCGCCCAGGCCAGGGTATAGCCAATCCAGCCCGTTAATTTGCCCTCTTTTTTCTCAATTTCCAGTTCCAGCGGACTAAAAGAGTGGCCTTTACCGATCGTCAGTTCGTTTTCGAGGTCATTGTTGCCAAAAAGTTCTGCGCCGTCTTTAAAGTCTACGGAGTTTTGCAACCATTTATACCAGGCCTCCCAGGTAATCAGGATGTTATCGCGGAATAAATAAGTGGTGCCAATGGCCACTTGATCGCTGCCCTCCGGTTTTACCCCTTTGGTGCTGGGATACCAGATGTCTGTCGGCAACGAGAGGCCGCTACTGGCGAGCAAGTGCACATACTGGTTCATGCGCGAATAGGAGCCTTTCAACGACCACTTGTCACTGAACATATAATTGGCAGCCACGCGCGGCTCGAAATTGGCATAAAACGCCGGTTGGTTTGACCAGGCAGACATTCGGCCACCATAGTTTATTTTCAACCGACTCGTGGCGGCCCATTCGTCGGCCACGTAGGCACCGTATTCCATTCCGTTGAAATGCTGGCCCGCCTCGAAATTGACCTGCCCATCGTCGCTGCCCGCTTTCAGGCGACCCACCACGAAATCGTGATACGTAGCATTGGCTCCAAAACGCACAGTATGACGATTGGAAGGCTGATAATAAAAGTCCACTTTCGTATTGGCATCCTTCACATTGGAACCTAATTTGAAAGAAAAACCTTGCAGAATATTTTCAATTTTATAACGGTAATCCGAGTAAGTAAAGGTCGTATTAGCAAATAAACGCGGGCCAAATACGTGGTTCCAACGTGCTGTCCCAGTAGTGTTGCCCCAGTCGAAACGGAAATTGAAAGTCTCATTTTTGAAGCCAAAAACATCGCGGCCAAAGTAGCCGCTCAGGAACAAATGATCTTTCTCCGACAGCGTAAAATTGACCTTCGTATTCAGGTCGTAGAAATAATAATCAGGAATGGGATTGTAGTCTTCTTTGCCTTCATTGGCCTTATTGATGCGCTTGGTAATCAAATCCGCATAAGTGCGGCGACCACTGACAATGAAGGAAGATTTATTTTTCTTGATCGGACCTTCCAAAGTTAATCGGCTGGCAATCAAACCAATACCGCCGGAACCACTGAATTTCTGGTTGTTGCCTTCTTTCATCCGTACATCAATAACCGACGACAAGCGTCCACCATATTGTGCCGGAAAACCCCCTTTATACACTTTCAAGTCCTTTACGGCATCGGAGTTAAAAGTGCTGAAAAAACCGAACAAGTGATTGGCATTATACACCACCGCTTCGTCCAGTACAATGAGGTTTTGGTCGCTGTTGCCGCCACGCACGAAGAGGCCGGTAGTGCCTTCCGAACCGGGCGTGAAGCCAGGTTTCAGTTGCAATATTTTGATAATATCCGTCTCGCCAAAAAGGGCCGGCAACGCCTTAATCTCGCGCGTACTGATGGTCGTCACCGACATTTCGGTGCTTTTCACCCGGTCTTCAAAGCTATTGGCCTGCACGACTACTTCTTTCAAAAGGGAACCTTCGGGTCGCAGCACTATATTCAGCCGGGTCGCGCCGCTAGCCTTTATAGTGCGCAGTATAGTTTCATAGCCCACGTAATGAAAGCGCAAAGTGACTGAATCCACCCCCTCCGGTACCGTAAAAGAGTAAAATCCGTACTCATTGCTCACGTTTCCCTTCCCCAGGCCCACCGCTTCCACCGTCGCGCCGATGAGTGTTTCGCCGGTTTCCGCATCTTTTACCGTACCATTTACGGTGTTGTTTTGCGACCATAAAAGGGCCGGGAGTATAAAAAGAAGACAAGTAAAAACGTTTTTCATGGTGTGCATTTGACGCTGGCCGTAAATCGCTGGATTAACAGGCTAAAAAAAATAATGTTCCGCCAAGGTCGTGGTAAAGCCATGTTTTTGGAATTTGATTCGACGAAGGTCACTTATCGTTCGATCCAATTCCAAAAAATATAAATGCTGGAAAACCCTGCACTTCCCGATTATTTGGAAAAGCCTGAAACGCAGGGCGGCAAACCAAATTTTTGCAAAATCATTCTTTTCTACCAAAAGACGTTTTAGCTCAACGACTGGTTGGATTGCTTAGCAGCAATAGTTGATAAGGCAAAGTATCATGCATCCGATAATACCGCTCCGGCAAATCGCTGAAAGCACGGCATGGTAACATCAAAAACGAGACCATTGAATCGCGGGGCAGCACTGCGGCAGCTGTTGGCGCATCGTCGGCCACCAAGATCGTGCGCGCTGAATCGGGCGATTCGAGCGCAGAAATTTGTAAGGTTTCAAAGGGCAAACCCCAGGTCATGAGCAAGGTCTTGCGCTGCACCGCTTCGGCCGAAACGACGAATTTTCTGCCTGCCAATCCCTGCGTTTCTGCTAATAAAGACCGCACATAAGCCAGACGCGCTGAGTAAGGTTGGTGATTTTGATAAATATTAAACAACCTGAAAATCAATAGAATAGCAGCAATAGACACCCAGAGTCCAGCGAAATTTCATGCCGCGGAAAAACATCCCAAAGCAGCGGAAAAATCAGAAACACCGCCAAGGCTTGATAGTAGCTTTCGGCAATGTACCAGCGGTCGTCGTCTAAATACCGTTGCAGAATTAATAGCAAATAACCAAGGGTAGTACCCGCCACCAACGCCGCCAAGAGCCAGCGTTTTTGCCAAATATAGAAACCCACTACCAAGCCAAACAACGGCCAGAAAAGCAACAAACTGTCGCCACAATGCAGCCAAAAATCGCGCAATCCCTGTGAATGCAGCAGCCGTTCCAGCGAGAAATGAAACTCGCGCACATACTGCCCGGTCATGCCCCGATCATAGAAATTAGGTGTACGCAGCACGTATTTGGAAGCAAATAAACAGGCAAACAGCAAGGCAATTCCCATTAACCAAGACCGCTGAAATGGCTGGTTCGGATGTAGCCACCAAAAACACCAGGCAAAGCCCAGCGGAAAAACGATTAGCGGATGAAAATAAATCACTGTGGTCGCCAAAAGTGCCGCCACCACGCCGGTCGCAACTTTCTGAGAATTTTTAACTTTTGGAAGATTAGCTGCCAAGCTCCAAAACAAAAAAGACAGCGAAATGCCCTGCAACAGCTCATTTTGCATCCAGTAAAAGCAATCGCCACTGAGCAAAATCACGAACAGCAAAATAGACATCGCCGCTTTTCGGTCGCGCAAACCATGCCAGCAAACCGCGTATAACAGCCAGTGCCACAGCACAATAGCAATGGAATACAGAAACAAAACCGTGGCCAAAGAAGCCCCCAGATGCACGCCCAACAGCGGCAGCAATTGCACGCCCGCCGCGCCAAAACGCTCCACCATAATAGCCGGTTCGCCAGAAGCAATGAACAGATAACTCTGGAAAGCGGCATCCAGAATCAGCGTCCGTTCTTGCCAGAAATAGCCCGCCATGATCGTCAGTATGGCAAATATAGCATGACCGCTAATACCAATAATTCGTTTTTGTGTGTCTGTGGACTGCATCTTTACGGCGAAAAGTAGCAGTATTTGCCGTTGCATTTATCAATAACTACTGTCAATCTTTCCCATGTCCAACCCCCATTTCGTCCGCCTGCTCGAACTGCTACGTCAGGAAAAAAACGAGGATCAGCGGGAATACCTGCGGCAGGTGCGCGAACGGCCGCTGGCGGAACGGGTGGAGCAGGGCTACGCCTGGTATCCATTGTTGGTAGTGCAAACGGGTTTTTCATTGGGCGAAAAAGCCTTCGTGATGGTCGAGCGCACCAGTCGTCTGAATGAGCCGCACCAGCTTCGCGCTGGCCAATCGGTCAATTTTTTCACTACCACACCGCACGTAGAATTACCGGAAAGGTCAGGAATCATCCATTTTGTGGAACGTAATCGCTTGAAAATCATCCTTCACGCCCGCGACGTACCCGATTGGATCAATCAGGGCCAACTCGGTGTAGAGCAACTTTTCGACGACCGCAGCTATCAGGAAATGGAGCGGGCGTTGCAAAAAGTGATGCAGGCCAAAGGCGACCGACTGGCGGAATTGCGGGATTTACTTAGCCCGCCGTTTAAGGAAACGCGGAACGCGGAATCCTGGCAGCTGGAATTGCCAGATCAGTCGCGGCTGGAAGCAGTAGAAGAAGAAATGGGTTTGAATGCTTCGCAACATGCTGCTGTCCAGGCCATTATTCATAATCCAAACGTGACGGTCATCCACGGCCCACCGGGAACGGGGAAAACCACGACTTTGGTCGCCGCCATTCGCCTGCTTTGCGAAAGCGAAAGCACCGTCCTGGTCACTGCGCCCAGCAATACTGCCGCCGATCTACTCACCGAACGACTGGCCGCCGTCGGACTTAATGTAGTGCGCATTGGTAACGTAAGTCGGGTGGATGAACACATTTTGCCGCACACGCTGGACGCTATTTTGGCTCGCCATCCAGAGAGTAAAAACATCCGCAAAGTGAAAATGCAGGCAGCGGAATGGCGACGCCAAACCCAGCGGCATAAACGGACTTTCAGCCACGAAGACCGCCGCGAACGAGAGCACCTGAAACAACAAGTACGCGAACTGGAAGCCTGGGCCAATACGCTGGAAGCACGACTGGTGGAACAAATTCTGACCTCGGCGCAGGCCATTACTTGTACGTTAGTGGGCGCAGCTAACCCCCTTCTGGAACGCTACAAATTCCGCACTTGCGTGATGGACGAAGCCGCCCAGGCCCTCGAACCCGCCGCCTGGATTCCCATTCTTAAATGTAGCCGCGTGGTGTTGGCGGGCGATCCCTTCCAGTTGCCGCCGACCGTGAAAAGTCAGGAAGCGGCACGGCAGGGTTTGTCAATCACGTTGATCGAACGTTGTCTGGAACTTATTCCCCGGCAGGTTCACCTGCTCAATGTGCAATACCGGATGCACCAGGCGATCATGGATTTTTCCAATCAATACTTTTACGGCGGTGCTTTGCAGGCCCACGAGTCGGTGCGGCAACGCTTGTTGAATAGGGATTTCGGATTGCTAAACGCAGAAATTTCGGATTCCGAAGTCAGCACTTTGCATTCGGAGGCTATTGTTTTTATTGATACAGCCGGAACGGGTTTTGAAGAAAAAGTAAACCGCCGGACGGGCAAAGATTCCAGCCGTTACCAGAGCAAATACAACCCTGATGAAGCCTTGCTCGTGCGCGAACATTTGCTGCAATTACTGCCAAATTTTTCGCCCGATACGTGGCCGTCTATTGGCATTCTATCGCCTTATCGCGAGCAGGTAAATTATCTGGAACAACTGGTGCGCGACGACGCGACGCTGGCTCCGCTGCTCGTTCCTCGAAATAGCGAAACGCGCAGTGGTCTGGCTATCAACACAATAGATGGGTTTCAGGGTCAGGAGCGCGACGTGATTTACATTAGTCTGGTACGTTCCAATGAGAAGCACGAAATCGGTTTTTTGAGCGATTATCGGCGCATGAATGTGGCTATGACCCGCGCCCGAATGCTGCTCGTCGTGATCGGCGATTCGGCGACGATTGGCAACAGCCCTTTTTATAAAGCCTTTCTGGAATACTGCGATCAGCGCGGTTTATACCAGACGGCTTGGGAGTATTTGCAGTGAATATTTTGATTGACGAATGCAGATTACATGATTGTTGATTTTTGATGTGTCCGCCGCTTGCTGGTTGCGTTTTGCAATTTTGCTTATTGCCCCTTCCTACCGCCTTTCCCGAAAAAACTTTTGCATCAATTCGCCACATTCGACTTCCATAACGCCCATTTCGAGTTTGGTTTTAGGATGTAAAAGCGATTTACCGCCGGCCACCATAAAGCCGCGTTTTTCGTCGGTGGCACCATACACGACGCGTCCGATTTGCGACCAGGCCAAGGCTCCGGCGCACATCACGCAGGGTTCTACGGTCACGTAAAGCGTGCAATCGGGTAAGTATTTGCTGCCCAAATGCCCGGAAGCAGCGGTAATGGCCATGATTTCAGCGTGGGCGGTCACGTCGGTAAGCTGCTCGGTCTGGTTGTGCGTCCGGGCGATGATACGGTGATCGCAGACAATGACCGCGCCCACCGGGATTTCCCCGGCTTCGTAGGCTTGCACGGCTTCGGCCAGTGCCTGTTTCATAAAATAAGTGTCAGAAAAAACGGAAAGCATAGCGTAAAGGGCAAATAAGCAATAGGCAAATAGCAAACACTGAAAATGAACGGATGATCCTCATACACGATGTTGACTATCAACCTTTTCATAAACTTTTATCAACCGTGACGCACGCGGCAAAGATGCTACGAAGATTTCAAAGCAACACAATTTGAAAATCCCCTACTTTCGCCCGGACAATATTTCATTTTTACTAAAATCGGTCTTTGCACGTATGAAAACCAACAGCTTGCTCACCTACCTACTCTATGCGCTGCTCGTCGCATTGATTGCCATACTCGGCTACAAAGCCTGCCAAATGAAAAAAGAAAAGGCAGATAAAGCCCGAGAGGAAGCTGAATTGCAAAAAACCCTGCGCGATATGGGCTACGCTACCGACTCTACCGCCACTGGCAGCACCTATTCCAGTGCCAGTGATTCTTCGGCGCACTATACTTCGCCAAGGCCCGATGCCAACGGAATCGTGGATGCACCCACCACCACCAAAACATCTACGGCTAAACCAACCACGACCAAGCCGACTACCACTTCTAAATCTACTGCCGCTCAACCCACCACCAAAACGGTTGCGCCTACCACGCAGTTGACAGAAAAAGGTGCCCCCACTGCTCCCGCCCTGACCACTAAAGGCAACGTAAGCAAAGTGAAAGGTCCGGGTACTGGCAAATACACCGTCCGCGCTGGCACGTTTACTTCCAAAGAAAACGCCCGCACCCGCCTGGAAGAAGTAATTAAATTGCGCTACGCCACCGCCGAAGTGGCTCCCCTGCGCAATGGCAAGTGGGCAGTGATTATTTTGCGCACCAACAATAAAGCGGAGGCTACCCGACTGGCAGAGCAATTGGCAGGCAAAGGCATAGACGCAGCGGTGTTTTAAAACCGCAGGTGCTTAACGGTCAATCCGTTGTTAATCAATTTTTTAAGGGAATCTACGCCCGCCCGCAAGTGGATATCAGCGAAGTTGGCCGTCACCTGACGGTCACCCGCTTCCGTTTTGATGCCCTCATGAGTCATCGGCATATCGCTGACTAGTAATAATGCTCCTGCGGGCATCTGATTTTTGAAAGCGGCCACGAATATAGTGGCCGTTTCCATGTCAATGGCGATGCAACGCAGGTCGCGAAGGCGTTGTTTGAAATCCTCGCGGTGTTCCCATACGCGCTTATTGGTGGTATAAACCACTCCCGTCCAGTAGTCGAGTTCGTATTCGCGGATGGTCGTAGAGACGGCTTTTTGCAGCGCGAAAGCGGGCAAAGCGGGTACTTCGGGCGGCAAATAGTCATTGCTGGTGCCTTCTCCGCGCACGGCAGCGATGGGCAGAATCAGATCACCAACGTGGTTTTTGCCGGTTTTCAGTCCCCCGCATTTGCCAAGAAAAAGCACGGCTTTGGGATGAATGGCTTCCAGCAAATCCACTACCAGACCCGCATTGGGACTGCCAATACCAAAATTGATGATGGTGATATTGTCCGCTGTGGCAGCTTGCATAGGCCGGTCAGCACCGTACACCGGTACTTCATGCTGGTCGGCAAAGGTGCGTACGTAGCCGCTAAAATTGACCAGCAGGATATACTGGCCAAATTTTTCGAGTGACATGCCCGTATAGCGTGGCAGCCAGTCTTTGACGATATTGGCTTTTAAATTCTTTTCCCGTTCAAAATTATCTCGCGCCAGACTGCCAATGTCTTCCTGGGTGAGGCGCGGTATATCGTTGTTCAATTCGTTCATCATATAGCAAAAGTAGAGAAGTTGAGAATGTTTAGAACCTACTTCGCCTTATCTATAATTCCTGCTTATATAGTGCCAACGCGCCATGATTGCCCGCTCGGCTTTCTGTTGGAGAACGGGAACAAAACACGGATCTAAATAGCAGAAACCTTTTTTCGCTGCCCTGCCAGTTCCGTCGGAGCAAATCCAAAGAGTTTTTTGAAGGCAAATGAAAAATGGGACAAGTCTTCAAAACCCAAGTCCAGATAAATATCGGAAGGTTTTTTGCCTTTTTTATCTATTTGAAAATGGGCTTCTTGCAGTCGCTTTTGTACCAACCAGTGGCTCGGCGTGGCCTGGAATATCTTTTCAAAATCCCGTTTGAAAGCGGACAGGCTGCGACCAGTTAGATAAGCGAATCGCTCCACACTGACATTAAATTTATAATTGCTGTGCATAAAAGCTTCGAGGTCTATTTTTTCAGGACTGCTGAAATCGAAGAAAATATTCGCCAGTTCGGGGCTGGACTGTAATAAGATAAGGAGCAATTCTTCCCGCTTGACATCGGCAAAGGTGTCGTTAATCTTGCCTTCACCAGTATAATAGGGTTCCAGCGAGCGCAGGAAATTGGGAATTAATTCATTTGTAGGAATAGATAAAAATGCTTCGCTGGTGAGGATGTTTGTCAGGGGCACTTTATGTTTCTCCTGATAATTTTTCAGAAAGGTTTCGTCGAACACTACGACTACTTTTTCAAAGGCGTTGTTTTCTTTATGCTTCGTGTATTTTATCAGATGGTTCTTGCGCACAATACAGCATTCGCCCGGTGTCAGGAGATGGATTTTATTGCCGTCAAAGTATTCTATCGTGCCTTTTATCAGGTACATAAAGAAATGCTCGGCAATAAATTGATCCGGAGAAATTTGTGGGCCGATATAGCAGGAAGTAATAGCGGATAATTTCATGATGCTAATTGCTTTATATCTTGTATTTCTAGTATTTGCTTTGGATACCCTTTTATAACGGCATTAATCATCGCAAGACCTATTTCTTGTAAAGTACAGGCTTGTTTGGGCAGTAAAAAAGCAATTGCTTTAACAAGGAAAACGTAAAAAGGCTTCGCATTCTTTTGTCCAGGGAAAGGAAGCATGGCTCCCGGACGGAAATTGTATTCCTTGCGAAAAGGTAATTGCAGCAGTGCATTTTCGGTTTTGCCTTTTACCCGCGCCCACATTACTTTGCCTTTTTCTGAACTATCAGTATGGCTCCCGGAAACAAAATTAAAAACCAGATCGGGATTAAGCCCTAATAATACTTTTGCAAAGTGAATAGTCGTGTCGTAGGTGATACGCGTGTATTGTTCTTCCTTCACACCAACGGAACTAATACCCGCGCAATAAAAACAGGCATCGTAGTTGGATAATTGCGTGGCGACGGCATCCAGATTAAGAAAATCAGCCACTAATAATTCTTTTAACTTGGGATGTTGCAGGTCAAAATGCTTGCGATTGACTATTAGCACTTCTGCTACACGTGGGTCGTTTAAACATGCCAGCAGCACGCCTTCGCCAACGAATCCCGTGGCACCGGTGAGGATTATTTTCAGACTTTTATCGTTCATGGTTTCTGTTTTTGTGATGCCACTTTAATCGCTCCAAACTGCAACAGACTATTCGCCGTGGCCAGTATGGCTTCTTCATTCGTGCGCGGCGACCAGCCCAGTAGACGCTTCGCCTTTTCATTACTGGCATTTCTATATCTGCTCAACATCGGAACCAGACTTTTGGCTGTGGGATTAAATAAAGCAGCCAGCCGAACTTGCCAATCGGGTAGTTTTTTGATAGAAACCTGCTTTGCGGCATCACCCAATTTATCTTTTAACAGCGCGGCGATTTCAGGCAAAGACATAATACCACCGGCCAATGCTAAAAATCGTTGTCTCTTGGCGGCCGGGTTGGTCATGGCACGGATATGCAGATCGGCCACATCGCGTACATCCACGATGCCCAGCGTCACGTTGGGGATAGCCTTCATGGAGCCATCCAGCACCTTTTGGAGCAATTCAAACCCACTCGACAAGTCCGGCCCCAGCGAAGGCCCCAGAATCGCCATCGGATTGATGACCGAGAGTTCTAAATCGCCGCCTTCTCGCTGCATAAAATCCCAGGCGGCCCGCTCGGCCAGCACTTTGGATTTGTTATAAGCAGACAGTCCTTTCTCGTTCGGGTTGGTCCAATTTGCTTCGGTAATAATCTGGGTCATGTCGGTGTGACTGTAACCGACTGCGCCGAAATTAGAGGTCATCACCACGCGTTTTACCCCGGCATCTCTGGCGGCTTTCAATACCCGCAACGTGCCTTCCACCGCTGGTAGGATCATTTCGTTTTCGTCTTTGGGAACTTTTAAAAAAATAGGCGAAGCGACGTGTAAAACGTAGTCGCAATCTGCCACGGCTTTATCCCAGTTGAGATATTTTAATAGATCGGTCTCATAAAAAGATAGGTTTTCAAAAGAATGCAGTCCGCCAAATTGGAGCATTTCCAGCACTTCACTCTTTCGTTTGAGCGACCGAAGCGTCGTTTTTACTTTATAACCTTGTTCCAGTAATTGTAGAATGCAGTGTACACCCACAAAGCCGGTGCCGCCAGTGACGAGCACGAATTTATCTGTTTTTGAATTTGCCATGTTTTAAATTTTTTTGATGCTGCAAAGGTCATGGCAAAAACGGTAGGGGCATTTTGTTGGAAAGTCCAAGTTTAGTTTGTTGGGAAGTCCAAATATTGGTGTGGTTAGTGAGTGCTTCTTTTTTAAAACAATGCGGGTAAAACCCCACCCCTAGCTCCTCCCCCGAAAGGGAGGGGGATTAAATCGAGTTTCAAGCCATTGATTATCAGTGCCTTGATGAAATACGGATATAATATCTAAGATACTGATAACGGATAGAAAACACCGCGATCAGCTCCCCCTCCCTTTCGGGGGAGGGGTTAGGGTGGGGTTTAATTTGACCAAGTATTCACACAGGAAAAAAGCAAACAGATGTTATTCCTTCACCACTTTTATCACCGCAGTTCCAATCTGCAAAATATAGAAACCTTCCGGAAAATTAGCCAGATCAATTTGTTCTGACACCACATTGTTTATATATATTAACCTGCCTTGTATATCGTACAAGCGAGTTATCTGCTGGCGGTCGGCGACTTGTACAGTGAGCGTATTTTTTGTAGGATTAGGAAAGATTTTCACGGCTTTATCGGCAATATTTTCAACACTGGAAACTTGAAAATCGCCCTTTACAAATATACCCAGACTAGGATTTAGAAATTTCCCACAACCGCTTTCGGCTATTTTTATCGCCCTGATCATATACCAGTCGTTTTGCTGGTAACTGCTGTCTGTATAATTCAATGTATTTAATGGTGCAGTTGTTATTCGCTCAAATACACCAAATTCATTAGTGCTTTTATAAATATGATAGCCGATTACTGTCGAATCAGGAGAAGCATTCCAGGAAAGTATGGCCTGATTATTAATTTTGTTGACCACCAGACTAGAAGGCGGCCGGGTTTGATATAAACGCAGCGTTGGATCACCGTTATAGGCAAAATGAGTGCGATTCCACCAGTCTTCGGTGTCCCATTTTTGTGGCGGCCTTTCTATATTATTACTAATGACATTATAGTTCATCGTTTCCTTTATGGCATTTCCGAGCGGCTCTCCCGAACAGGCTTGATGAAAAGTATTCACCGCCGAAGTTGTCCAAAGGGTTACTAAACATTTAGTGTCTGCTGCCAATAATGCCCTAATTCTACTATAATAAAAACTTTGCGGTTCATCATTGAAACCCCAATAACTCTGATCACTGGAAAAAACCGTGGCATCCATGCCATAAGTCTTCCATTCTCCAACTTCGGGGAAATTCTGATTCTGCATATAGACTTTGAAAGGTCCATTCGCCTGCACCCATTGTGGATAAGGCGCGCCTATGGTATTCTGAATAACATTCGCTGCTTTGGAGATATTCGGCAAGGTGCGGTAGGAACCGTCATTGGAATTATCATAACCCAAGAAAAATCCGGTTTTATCGCCCATATCAAAACCGGCGGCTACATTTTTGTAGTTACTTAATCTATCCAGATAACGCTCCGTCAATTGCAGTTCTGATAAAGGAAAATCAATAATATCGGCAAAATCTACTCTGCCAAAAGCCATTTCCAGAGGCCGAAGGGAAGAAATCCTGATCCCATTTATAATCGCCGGGCAGGTTTATGGCCAATGGTGTTTCTAAGCCGCCGGGATTGTAAGTATTAGTATCCGTGTAAATCCCGTCTATATCTGCGTAATAACCGTCACAGCCGCGCGCACCTTTATTTTGGTCGTGTTCATCCGGGGCGGTCACGGAAGTAGAACCTGAGCGCGGCATAGGCACGTGGCCTAATATAAATAACGTCTTGGGCTTGTCATTGATCGGAGCATTATTATAGAGAGTTCTAATCTGGTTTCTAATACCAACTCACTGTATCGCCACTATCCCAGCCAGCGGCTCTCGGAACAATAATTTCGTCGATCAACCAGCCTTCTCCGGTGAGTTCCTTTTTTAATCGGGTATATTTAGCGGGTAATCCATTCACAATATTATCCGCTACCAGTAAAATCATTTGCCCTTGATAATTGGTATTATCTTTTAATAGTGAGCCTACTGTATAACCCGTAGCATCATAGACTTGACCATCGTAGGTCCAAGTGCCAGTTCTTTTTATTTGATATTCCCAGGTTTCTCCGATCTGTACATCCGTGTCCATCCATTGGGTTGTTCCGGGTGGCAAATTAGAAGTAACAGATACCCAGTCTGCGCCAGTTCCATACAGCGGACGTCGGTATATATCAGTACTGGTTGCCGTGTTACTGGCAGCATCCAGCAGTTTAATAGTAACGGACGGCGTAATTAAATTAACTTCTGCTTCGACGAGGCAAACTCTTCGACCAGTCGTGTTAAAATTAAAAGAGAAATTTTGGGCTGTCAGATTACTTGCGATGGCCAATAAAAGGATTGCAATAGTTCTTATCATGATTTAATTCATCTATAGTTGTCATGTCGAGCGAAGCCGAGACATCTGATACCATAAAAACACGCAGATGTCTCGACTTCACTTGACATGACAACTACATTAGGTTGATTATATAGTCAACGCAAAGTGGTTATGAACGAAAGATAAATATAACGTACTGACAATCAAATATCTCAACAGCCTCAACATTCTCAACCTCTCAACGCCTACTATAATTTAGCCCTTCACTCTTTTATATTTTTCCACAATTAAGCGTTCAATACCCAGTGACTCTACTTTTTCTACGCCCTTGTTGGGTCAAAGTGTCATTTTTAATAGTTACTACAAATGGGAATGTATGGCCTTCCCATTCTCTATAATTAAGATATTCCAGATTTTCCGTGTAAAGGCTGTCTTTTAAAGTATAAGTACCACCGCCGCCAGTGAATGCGGCCGTAGCAGTATCTTTTCCCATATTCAAATCATGACTAAAAAACGCAAAATGAGTAGAATTGATAATTTTAATCATCTTGATTTTCGGATTAAACGTAGAAAAAGTGCTGTCTTTCTGCGTAGTAGTGGCCGAAATCAATTCCCAGGTGCCGACAATTGGAAGGGAAGATTGCTTTACATCCTCTTTTTTGGAGTTTGGAGCGCAAGAGGCGAAAAGTACGGTGAATACGAGGATGCCGAAGTGGAAGTTCATTTTCTTGTTTTAATTTTTGGCAGCAAATAATTTTCCCTTAAAAGTTGCCAAAATAGTATAGTAAAAGTGAAAGGAGCGATAAAAGATGATTGCCAATTCATTATAAATTCATCCTGTTCAAACCAGTTCCGTGTTGACCTATAACCACTGGCTGCCCAGAATAAATTAAACAACTACGACACAACACCAATTATCAGCTCAGGCAAAGGTAGCGCAAACGTCTTACGGACTACCCGGCGACCCAATTTTTTTCGCCTTGACAACCGTCACCCAATTTATCAAGCGGTCTTCGATTTTTCCCGCTGTTCTCAATTTTACTCCCTACTTTCAAGCCCGTTTTTACATCATTCTCACTTCCTGTCTATCCGTGCATCTGCTTTTGGCATTTATCCGGTTGTTGCGATTGCCTAATCTGGTTATCGTCTTCCTCACGCAGTTCGTGCCTTACTGGTTCGCACTGCGACCAGCCATTTTGCGGGCGGGCGGCATCCCCATTCTTACAGAACGAACATTTGGCTACATCGCTGCCGCGACGGTGCTGACTACCCTGGCTGGTTATCTGTTGAATGATTATTACGACCGCGATATAGATGCCCTGAACAAGCCAAAACGGGTCATTTGGGGTCGCTACCTGCCCAGCTGGGTCGCGCTGGGGCTGTACGCAGGCTTAGTGACGGTAGTCCACTACCTTGCTTTTATAATTGATATAGCATTGCATCCAGCCAGTCGCTGGCCATTGTGGGTATATCCGGGCGTGTCGTTCATGCTTTTTTTATATGCGTGGCAGCTCAAATGCACGGCCATTATCGGCAATTTGCTGGTGTCGGTCCTCTGCGCGGTGGTACCGATTATTATACTATTTCCCGAAGAACGACCCATCTGGTTGAGTTCTTTTCAGCAGCCCGCCGCCATCCAACAGGCCGTGGGACTGGTCTGGCTATACGCCTTATTTGGTTTTGTCACCAATTTGCTGCGCGAACAAGTCAAGGATCTGGAAGATTTTCAGGGCGATGCGGCTTGCGGATGTGCTACGTTGGCGGTAGCGAAAGGGGTACGTTTCGCCAAGAAACCCGCTGGATTTACGGGCCTCACGGCGAGTATCCTGATTGGTTTTTTGCTGTTTTTCTGGCAACAAACCGGCGCGCCCAACTGGCAAATCATGGCTGGGGTGGTATGTATGCTGCTCCCCGCATTATTTACGACTTATACCATATATACGGCACAAACCAAGCGCGATTTCAGTCGGGCTAGTGCCTGGACAAAAGTTATTATGCTAACTGGATTGCTATTGTTGTTGCGTTGCTGGCCGGAGCATCCGGTAGCGGCGTTGGAAGGAGTGGATTGGTGGAAAATGGTAGGGGTGGAATAAAGAAATTGATTATAACCACAAAAATTCACATAAATTAAAAGTATTATGAAATTTGCCTCTTCTTACCTGGTTATTATTTGTTTAATAGTAACCAATTACACAAAGTCATTCGCTCAAACCGATAATCTCCCGCCTCAACTGATTTCATTAACGGTCTCCCCGCAGAATGTCAATGTAACCTCTACTGCGGCACTCGTAACATTTACGATGGAAGTAACGGACAACCTAAGCGGCGTGTATTATGTGTATCCAACCATTACCTTGCCTAATGGCTACACGCAAGTGCTCCCTGCGACCTTGGTTTCCGGTAATGCTTTGCATGGAGTCTGGGAATCCACTTTCAGCGTACCTCAATATTCGGCACCAGGAGTGGCCACCTTTTCATTGACCTTGTGTGATTCTATTAGTATTTGTGCGGATTTTTCGGCTGCCGATTTACTGGCTGATGGATTCGATTCTGATCTTCAAATTATCAATACGCAACTTGATGTAAATCCGCCGCAGCTGACCTCTTTAACGGTCTCGCCTCCGATTATTGATGTAAATACTTCTACAAAAATAGCCACCTTTACGATACAGGCGAATGACAATCTGAGTGGAGTTCAGTCTATTCTGCCGACCATAACTTTTCCGAATGGTGATATGCAAAGCCTTTATGCTGACCTAATTGCTGGAAATGTGCTGAATGGTACCTGGCAAGTAACTTTCCCAATACCCAGGTATTCGCAACCGGGGATCGTAACGTTTTCCTTAGTAGTATGTGATTCCAATAGTAATTGTGTTAGTTTTTATACTGCCGATTTAATGGCCGCCGGATTTGACTACGAATTTGAAATTGTCAATGCGCAAGTGGACGTAAGCCCACCACAGCTAACCTCTTTAGTTATCTCCCCTTCGACAGTCAATGTAAGCCCCTCTGCGGAGATGGTAACTTTTACCATACAGGCAAATGATGATCTCAGTGGTATTCAATATGTTTTTTCGGGTATTAATTTACCAAATGGAAATTCGCAAAGTTTCAATGCCAGCCTGATTAGCGGAACTGTTTTGAATGGGACTTGGCAGGGAACTTTTACCGTGCCTCAATATTCGCAACCGGGGATCGCTTCAGTTTCTCTTTCCCTATGTGATTCTCTGGCTAATTGTATTACTTATTATAATGCCGATTTAATGACTAATGGATTTGATCACGAGTTTGAGATCACTAATCTTCCCCTACCCGTAGAATTAATAGGATTTTCCGGAAAAGCAAAAAAAGAAGGTATAGAATTATCCTGGATTACCGCTTCCGAATCTAATAATGGAGGTTTTGAAGTGGACTATTCGGTGGATGCAAGAACCTGGAATACAATAGGTTTTGTAAAAGGCAAAGGCACTTCTTTACAGTCAAATGACTATAAGTATATTCACACAAATCCTGAGTCGGGCAATAATTATTATCGATTAAAACAAATTGATCTGGATGGCAAATTTGAGTATTCATCTGTAATCAATGTAGAAATACCAGACGATGATAATATTAAGGTATATCCAAATCCTACCAATGGAATACTGAAAATCACTGGAAAAGGAATTGACCATGTGAGCATCAAAGTAATGGACGTTTTGGGCAGGGTTGTGAAAGACGCGGCTTTCTATCAAGACCAATTAGACTTGTCAAACCTTCCCAAAGGATGCTATTTTTTAATAATGAATATTAATGGGGAAATATTAGAGCAGCAAATAATAAAAAGATAAGAAGCTCTCTATTTAATCCTCACTTCCTAATCTATAACAATGCGTCCACTAATCCTCGCTTCCAAAAGCCCACGCCGCAGCCAACTATTACGGGAAGCTGGTTTTGACTTTACCGTCCAAACTTTTGATGTAGATGAAAGTTTTTCCGATAGTATGCCAGTGGAAGAAGTTGCCCCCTGGCTGGCGGAGCAAAAGGCCCAGGCGGCTGCGTACTTGATTCAAGACCGCGAAATCATACTGGCCGCCGATTCGGTGGTGATTCTGGATAATGTAATCTACAATAAACCAACAGATTACGCCGATGCTTTTCGGATGATCCGGCTGCTTTCGGGGCGACAACACACGGTCGTTACTGGCGTGTGCCTGCTGGCCAAAGAACGAGAACGGACCTTTGCAGGCGTGACGAAAGTCTGGTTTGCCGAGCTCACCGATACCGAAATAGACTACTACATCCGTACTTGCCAGCCCTTCGATAAGGCCGGTTCCTATGGCGCGCAGGACTGGATCGGCCACTGCAAAATCACGCGCATCGAAGGCACGTTCCAAAATGTAATGGGCTTGCCAGTGGATTTGGTGTATCGGGAATTGATGGAATTTGAAGAGTAAAATGTTGAGATTGTGGAGGTCGTTGAGTTTGCTATCGCAAGTTGAGAAAAACAAGATTCCGTAACATTCTAAACCTTTCTCAACAACCTCCACCCCTTTCTCAACCTTCTCAACAACCCTGTTCATGCGCATCATTTTCACCGTCACCAACGACCTGACCTACGACCAGCGGATGCAACGCATCTGCACGTCGCTGACGGCGCATGGCTATACGGTGAAGTTGGTGGGTCGCCAACGGCGGGAATCTGTACCATTGAGGACGCAGTCTTTTAGTCAAAAACGATTGCGCTGCTGGTTCCAGAAGGGTTTTGCTTTTTACGCAGAATATAATCTTCGCCTTTTCATTTATTTACTCTTCGCTCGCTACGAAGTAGTTTGTTCTATTGATCTGGATACCCTGGCGGCTGGCTGTTTCGCTTCGCTGCTGCGTCGTAAGCAGCGGGTGTTTGATGCGCACGAGTATTTTACGGAAGTGCCAGAGGTGGTAGATCGGCCTTTTGTGCGGACTTTTTGGGGCTTGGTAGCCCGGATTTGTTTGCCGTTTTATCGGTATGCTTATACGGTGGGGCCGGGATTGGCGGAAATTTTTGAAAAAGAATATCATTTGCCTTTTGTAGTGGTGCGAAATACGCCGAAGATTAGTAGAGCCATTAAAAAAGAAAAATCTAATTCCCTTATAGTTTTATATCAAGGCGCATTAAATGAAGGGCGAGGCCTAGAAGCAGCCATCTCCGCTATGCAACTTCTTGATAATGTACAACTTTGGTTAGCAGGCGAGGGCGATCTTTCCAGCGAATTGCGCCAATTAGCGATACAATTAGGGGTACAAGACAAGGTGCATTTCTTAGGTTTTGTGCAGCCAGAAGAATTAAAAAAACTGACTGCACAGGCCTGGGTGGGACTGAATTTATTGGAAAATCGCGGGCTGTCGTACTACTATTCGCTGGCCAATAAATTCTTCGACTATGTGCAAGCGGAGGTGCCGGTGCTGACGATGAATTTCCCGGAATATCGTGCTTTAAATGCGTCTTATGAAGTGGCTCTATTACTGAATGAATTATCGCCGGATGTAGTGGCGGCGGCTATTTTACGGTTGCGCGAAGAAAAGGGATTGTATGAAAGGTTACAAAATGGCTGCGCACATGCGCGCGAAGTTTGGACTTGGGAGGAAGATGAAAAAGTACTTTTGGAAGTATGGAAAAAAGCGGAACAAGAACTATAAAAGCATTGGCTAAATTATCCCGGGCTGCCAATTACCAACCGTAAAGAACAAGTAAATTCCGGCAACGTTCTAAATGCTCCATATTTTCGATCCCATTCGCCGGAGGCAAGATCGTCGGCTAGTCTTTTTACTAGTTCTTCTTCAAGTCCTGCTGGTAAAAATCCCCAGGCAGATTGCGATTGGCGAACTCCTTTTTCCAGAAATGCTTCTGGTCGTCCGTAGAATGCTTCTTGAAAACCATCTATACAATCTAATGGAATGGGAATTTTTTGGACCTCGCATTGTCCACCCAAAGATTCTATAATAAAGTCAATGGTTGGATAACGTTGTTTTTCTACTTCAATTATTTCTGGGAAATAGTGCGCATTCCAGAACTCATCCAAAGCATCCGGGTCAGCAGTCATAATGACTACCTGGGATTTAGTAACCCTGCGCAATTCTCGTAGTCCTTTCTTTATATCCGGCCAATGATGTACGGTTATCATCGCCATAGAAGCATCAAAAGCCTGATCGTCGAACGGCAAAGCATCCGCATAGCCGATGAGGGCGGGGACTTTGTTTTGGGCCTGTCGCTGAGCGCGCATAGTCGAAGAAGGCTCCACGGCCACCACGTATTTATCCATGGGTTCGTAGGAACCCGCGCCTGCGCCCACGTTGAGCACTGTTTTAGCAGAATCTAAGGCGGCCAATACATGCGCGGCTATTCTGGGATCGGTGCGGCGGTAACCGGAATACTGTTGACCGAATTTGTCGTAGTTAAAAGCGGGGTTTTCTATTTTCATCGTATTTTAATTAGAAAAACTACGTATTTACACTTTTACCCAGCCTTGTTTACGATTACTTTCCAGTATTTTTTCGCAAATCAATAATTCCCGATAACCGTCGGCGAAAGTTGGATAAGTTGGATTTTCTGGTTGTTTGCCAGTCGTTACAGCGGCATAGACTTCTTTAAATAACTGCTTGGACGTATCTGGAAATCCTTCATTGTGTCCACCCGGAAAACTCATGATGTCGCGGGCAGCCGGATAAGCCAGGGAAGGGTCGCGCAGGAGTAATTCATTGCTGCGGTCGCGGTGGCCGATCCAGAGTTGGTTCGGCGACTCCGAATTCCAGGCCAGGGTTTGTTTGGAACCAGATATTTCCAGTTTTAGTTGATTTTTACGGCCTGCCGATACTTGCGATACAGTGATGGAACCACGATTGCCATTATCAAAACGCAATAGCACATTGGCGTGGTCTTCAGTAGTAATGGGCACATCCGCGTAGTCTTCTGGTTGCAGCATTTTGCCGGAATAAGTTTCTACTGGTTTTAATGGTTTTTTACGGGTTTTATGGATTGTATTAAAATCGGCCATCACTTCCATCGTCTTTAAACCCGTAATATATTCGATCACATCCATCAAGTGCGAACCAATATCGGCAATAGCACGCGAGTCACCGGATTTGTCGGGTTCCAGCCGCCAGTTATAGTCGGTTGCATAGAACAACCAGTCTTGCAAATAAGAACCTATAATAGAATAAATATCGCCCAGATCACCCTGCTCCCGCATGGTTTTCATTTGACGAACTAGTGGATAATAGCGTAAATTGAAATGTACGGCATTGACCAAACCAGTCTTTTTAGCTAAATCTACTAGTTCCGCTGCTTCATGCAGGTCTTTGGCTAATGGTTTTTCACAAACGACGTGCTTGCCCGCTAATAAAACTGCTTTCGACTGCGAATAATGCAGGAAGTTGGGAGTGCAGACGTGGACGCAGGCAATGTCGTCCATCGCCAGCAATTGCTCGAACGTGCAGGGTCGCTCGATGCCTAATTGTGCGGCTTTGGTAGTCGCCAATTCCATATTTACTTCACACAGCGCGGTCACTTCTACATTCGGAAGCCTGCGGAGTGCTTCAATATGAGCTGGACCGATAAAACCAGTGCCGACTACGCCTACTTTGATCTTTGCCATTTTTTTTCGTTGTTGAGAATGTTGAGAAAAAGGGTGGAGGATGTTGAGAAAAAAGGGTGGAGGATGTTGAGAAAAAGAGTGGAAATTTTTGGAAAATCAGAGAGAACATCTAACTTTTCTCAACCTGCGCAGCAGACTCAACCTCCTCAACAATTTTTCACCATTGAATAATCGCTCCTGCAAACACCAGCCCGCCGCCAAAACCAATAAACAGGATCCGGTCGCCACGTTTTACCCGACCTGACTGAATACCGTTGTAAAGCGCGATAGGAATCGTGGCAGAAGAAGTGTTTCCATAGTCTATAATACTTTCCAGCACTTTGGTCATCGGGAATCCCGTGTCGTTGCAGATGGCTTCGAGGATGCGCAGGTTGGCACTATGGGGAATCAGCCAGTCGATCTCGTCCAGCGTCAGGTTGTTCTTTTCCAACAGCACTTTGATCTGCGCGCTCACCGTATTGACTGCCCATTTGAACACTTTACGACCATTTTGCACAATAGTTCGATTCCGTTTGATCGGCAGACCATTGAGCGTTTCGGCCAGCCCGGACATATACAGATCACTGCCGCCCTCGCCGTTGGCCCCGGTCACGCAGGCCCCGATATTGCCCACTGCATCGGCCTCGATAAGTACGGCGCCCGCTCCATCGCCGAACAAAAAGCAAGAACTGCGATCCTCAAAATCAGTTACTTTCGAGAGCGTTTCTGCGCCGATGACCAGCACTTTGCGGTGCGTACCCGCCGCGATGAGCCCTTTGGCCAGCACCACGCCGTACGAAAAACCGGCGCAGGCCGCATACACATCCAGTGCACCCGCGCGGGTCATGTTTAGCCGATACTGCACCCGACAGGCCATGCTCGGCATCGGTTGGTCGGGCGTGACCGTAGACACAATAATCATGTCCACGTCGTCGAGCGTAATAGAATATTGGGCTGCCAAATCTTCCACCGCCCGTACACACAGGTCGCTGGTAAACTCGTCCGGGCCTGTATAATGACGGGTGCGAATGCCCGTGCGCGACAATATCCACTCATCCGTAGTGTCAATCAACGTTTCAAAATAGTGGTTATCAATCACCTTTTCAGGCACAGCCATACCAATGGCACTAAGTCGGGCATTCGTCATAATCAATGATTTACGCATGGTGGAAAGCCCAAAATGCTAGTGAATGAAATGACGTTCCGCCGAAAACAGCGATGAAGCACCCAATACGCGGCAAGCAATCCAAGGAAGCAAGTCTTGTCTGGGTGAATGCTAACGGTTAGTCAAGTGCGCCAAAAATACCAAACCGCCGGAAAAGAAGGAATTTATTTTATAACAATTGTTCCCCTTAGCGCAACATCGTGAGCAGAATACTTTGCGAAATGATATTATACATAGCCTGCC
This sequence comes from Saprospiraceae bacterium, assembly GCA_965249785.1. Classification (GTDB taxonomy): domain Bacteria; phylum Bacteroidota; class Bacteroidia; order Chitinophagales; family Saprospiraceae; genus M3007. The sequence goes on from CBDFMU010000028.1 coordinate 63,507, forward strand.
ATTCGGGGTGTTCTGCCAATAAATCCAGATGCCGCTGTAAGGTGGCTTGATCGCCACGCCGGGCGGGGCCAGTCTGCATTTGAGCAGGCGAATGAGCAAGTGCTTTGGCTAGGGTCTCGGTCATCAGCGGATACAAGAGCTCGAAGGGCAGCCCTTTTTCAGCCAGCAGCTGTTCAGCCACCGTGTAGCAATGATTGACAAAATTGTTGGCAAACACGGCGGCGACGTGTAGGGCGGCCCGTTGTTCATCGTTGATTCGCCAGGCACGCGCGCCCAGTTGGATAGCCATTTTTTCCAAAAAGATCAGATCAGAAGGATCAACCGCATCCACGCACAAAGGAATGGTAGACCAGTCCGGTTCTCGTTCCGACGAAAAAGATTGCAGCGGATAAAATACGCCAAACCGCCGGAAATGCGGAGCCAGCACCGTACCAGGTGTCGCACCGGAAGTGTGGGTAGCCAAGGCCTGCCCTACATAAGGAGCCAAGCCCGCAGCTACCTCTCCAATGGCATCGTCGCGGACGGCCAGCAGCAGCCAGTCAGCATCGGGGCGCACGTCTGACCAGCGATCCGACCAGTCAGTACCCAGGGTAGCAGCCAGATCACGAGCGGATTGCGCCGTACGGTTTAACACTTGTACGATGGATAAGCCGCTGTCTTTCAGCTGTTTGCCTAAGTGGGTGGCTACGCGACCTGCACCGACTAAAACAATGTTTTTAATGATAAATGATGAATGATGGAATGATGAATTATTTAAGGCTCCTCGCTTGTCATCCTACCGGGAACCGTCCACATAACAGAACGTATCGTAGCGTGGACGGTTCCCGATAGGATGACAAAAAGCAGCGTACACTAGGGTGTGGACGAATCGCGGTGTAAAAACGAAAAACCCAACTTAGTAATGATAGAGAAGATACCAACGAGGAATCAAAAATTTTGCACTTCTAAAACCCGCCTGCCGAATCATCGCCTCGCTCATCCGCTACGCCCTGCCAACGACCGTCGGGCAGACGAATAATGGCCTCTACCCGACCAATCGCACTACGCGGTTCCATACTATGGCGCATGGCTTCGAGCTGCGATACCACCGTAGCAGGCAAAGCATCTTCTTCCACATAAATTTTGTCGGGTCGCCACTGGTGATGAAATCGTTTGGCACGCACTGCATCGGGCAGGGTCATTCCAAAATCAGACAGATTTACGATAATCTGAAAAACGCTGGTAGGAATAGTCGTACCACCGGGTGTACCAACCACGAGCCAGTTTTTGCCACCCCGCGTCACAATAGTGGGAGTCATACTACTCAACGGACGCTTGTTTGGAGCGATGGCGTTGGCTTTGCCGCCAATAGCACCGTAGAGATTGGGCGTGCCGGGCTTTACGCTGAAATCGTCCATTTCGTTATTGAGAATAAACCCTGCGCCTGCCACTACGGCGCGACTTCCGTAAGTATCATTCAAGGTAGTCGTCACTGAAACAGCGGCGCCTTCCGCATCCACGATGGAAAAGTGAGTGGTTTCGGCACTTTCTTTAATAACTCCAGCGGCGGTGTTCTGACTCTCGGTAGCCGTGTCCGGCTTGAAATTGGCCATTCGACTTTTGATGTAAACAGAATCGGTGAGCGTTTTGAGCGGCACTTTCCAAAAGTCGGGGTCGGCCATATATTCGGCACGATCCGCGTAAGCACGACGTTCGGCTTCCACCATGAGATGCACGGCGGCAGCGGAGTGAAAACCGTAGCTTTTTAGCGGGTATGCACTGACCATTGCCAGCAATTGGCGCAAAATAATGCCCCCACTGCTCGGCGGCGGCATAGTGATGATGTGCAGATCGTGGTAATTAAACTGGAGTGGCGTACGCCATACACTATGATAATCGGCCAAATCCTTTTCTGTAATCAGGCCGTCTTTCTGTTTCACTTCCTTCGCGATCATCTGGGCGACAGGTCCAGTATAAAATCCGTCGCGTCCATTGCCAGCAATGCGGCGGAGCGTCAGCGCCAGCTCTTTCTGGATCAGCCAATCGCCAGCCGCCCAGTCCTGGCCTACTTTTACAAAGATGGGCTGGAGCGAGCTTTGCCGCAGAAAATTTGTCCGCTCGCGATTAAGATTTTGGGCTTCCTGCGCCGTCACCTGATAGCCTTTTTCGGCCAGTACAATGGCAGGCTGGAGCAGCGCGTCCCAAGGCAGATGGCCGTATGTATGGTGTGCTTCCCACATGCCATCCACGGTGCCAGGCACACCGCAGGCAAATACGCCGAGCCGACTTTTGCCAGCGATGACCTGCCCAGTGGAATCGAGGTACATTTTTTCGGTGGCTGCTGCCGGAGCCTTTTCGCGGTAATCGAGGGCCAGCACCCGGTTATTTTCGTTGCGATAGATCAGGAAACCGCCGCCGCCAATGTTGCCCGCCTGCGGATACACCACCGCCAGTGCAAACTGAACGGCCACGGCCGCATCAATAGCGTTGCCGCCCTGGCGAAGGATTTCTTTGCCGACCTTCGTGGCCAACGGGTGCGCCGACACCACCATTCCACTATCGCCGGTGGCCTCTTTTTGAATCTGGTAGGGAAAAGGAATGTAGGAACCCGACTGTGCCTGACAGGAGACAGAAAACACGACCGCTAAAAATAAAGCGGGAACAAAACGAAACGGAGTATGCATAGTATGTTTTTAATAATGGGACGAAAGGTAAGGTATATCGGTATATTTGGCTTGAATTTGCACCTTTGTCAAATCAGGGTACACCAAAGCAAAGCCATGAAACAGTTGCCAGTTTTTTCATATATTTCATTTTTTCTAGCGTTTGCCGCCTGCTGTCCGGCTCTCGAAGCGCAGGAAGTATTGACTTATAAGCTCGACCAACGCTGTATTTACTCGGGCCGCCAGCTAGACGACGAGTTGTATCGCTTTCCCCAAGAGGAGCAGGCAACTGCCTGGGTCAAGGAAATTGTGGCTTTGGGTGATGCCGAAATGAATTTTGAATTGGTACAAACTAACGTTGAAAACGTAACCGCCGTGCTGGATGGGGAGCGACGTTATTTGCTATACAGTCTCGATTTTTTGGAAAAAAGTACGGAGCTCGAAATTTTTGGAGCCTTGTCCCATGAGATTGGACACCAGGCTAACTTGCACACTTTCAATGCAGTACGTCGCCAGGTGGAAGAATTGGAGGCCGACCAATTTATGGGTTATATCCTCTCCAAAAAGGGTTTTGCGCCACCGGCCATTGATAGTTTTCTAGAAAAAATGCCCTCTTCCTATGATTTATCAGTGCAGGAACGCCGCCAGGCGGTATGGACTGGCTTCGCCAAAGCCGAGCGCGCCATGCAAGTCAATAGCCTGCCTTTCGAGGACGATCCGAAACTCGAAGGACTGACGCTGCCCGCTTTTCCCTGGCCTCCGCCCGCCTGCAATGCCCGCTTCGAGTTGCCCACGACTTTTTTGGCGGGGATAAAAACCCTCGGCGAGGCGGATGTAAAAGTACGGATGGCCCTCGATGCCAAAGGCTACGCGCAACGCAGCTATTTTTCGGTACCTAATGGCTTCGCGCTGGTCACGCAATTGGAACAATATAACGTCGCCGATGGCACGATACGCAATGATCGGACGCGCTGGCTCGAGTACCCGGCACAGGACAATTTTGTCGGCATTATGAATTACTTCAAATCGCTGGTGATGCCGCAAAAAGGCTATTTCCGGCTGTTCGTTTTTGTAGTAACCAATCAATCTTTTGGGGGCAATGCCGCGCACATCTCGAAGGAGCAAGCGACCGCCTGGCTCAGTCAGGGCTTTAACAAACTACCGAATCGCCTGGCCGCTGTTCCGTTCACGGCGGATTTTGGCATTACCGCTTTGGTGTATGAATTTGAAGTGCCGGAAAGCAACCGCAAGCCGGTGCAAAAATGTCCCTCGCCGCGTTTTGATGCACGGACACATTTGGTGAAATCGGGCATTGGCAGCGGGCTGGGGCTGTAAAATTTGTTGAGGGTGTTGAGAAATTGTTGAGGGTGTTGAGAAAGTTGAGTCCGCTGCGCGGGTTGAGAAAAGTGGAGATTCCTCCTTGATTTCCTCACGCCACTTTTACTCTTCGCCTCAACCTTTTCGCTCAACAACCTCAACCCCTTTTTCTCAACATTCTCAACCCTTTTTTTCTCAACATCCTCAACAACTTTTTCTCAACATCCTCAACAACTTTTCTCAACACTCTCAACAACTTTTCTCCCATGCTCCTCCTGCTCGCCGATACCCGAAAAAGACTACTGTGGCTGTGGCTCGGTTTTACGGCCGCGCTCATTTTACTGGTATTCGTGCAGACTTTGACTGGCAAGATGGAAGGCATCGAAACCCAGGCCTGGACTTGGGTTTTTGTGCAATTGCTGCCAGTTTTGGGGCTGTTATTTGTGGCTGTTTTGATGAATAAAAATCCCTCGAAGGTGCTGCTGCGGGCCACTTTCCTGACGATTTATCTGGGCGCGCTTGCTTATCTCTTGCTGGTTACACTGACGCTTTTGGCTTTGCCAATGGCCACAGTGAATTGGAGTATCGAAGTCTATTTGGCAAAATCATACGCCTGGCTGCTGCCCTTTCAGGTGGTTTTGTTACTCGCTTTTTCGCTGTTATATTTCCGAAAGGAGCCGCTTTTTCGTCCTAATGCGGGTATTTTGCAACAATATGTGGCCAAAAAAGCGGAATTTGCACAACGCACAGGCAGCGTACAGCAGGGAGAGGCTTTTGATCTGTTGATTGCCGACGATGGCCTGGGGCCTACCTTGGACTACCTGCACGAGCAAGTCAAAACCGACGTGGATGGGGTGGTCATGTTGCAGGGTGAATACGTGGAATGGATGAAGGAACGTGACCTGAATCTCTTGCCGCCAGAAGATTTGCAACGCGAGTTGAACCGAATGACGATGACAGCGATTGGGTATATTGAGAAATTGTAAAGGTTGTTGAGAGTGTTGAGAAAAGGGGTTGAGAATGTTGAGAAAAAGGGCTGAGGTTGTTGAGAAAAAACGTTGAGAGTGTTGAGAAAATTAGAGAGGCCACTCTACTTTTCTCCACCCGCGCAGCGGACTCAACCCTCTCAACATCCTCAACAAATTCAAATTATTGAAACCAATTCCTATGAAGATATTTTCTTTTTTCGCCCTTTGCTTTTTGCCTTTTTTTTCCTCGGCGCAGGAAGCTATGCGCGTCGCCCACAGTTGCAGTTTCGCAGCCGATGATTCGCTGGCGGAAGTCTATACCTACGCGGCTTCCAGGGAGGCAAAAGACATCGTGGAGCGCATCATGGCAGTGAACGTACTGCCACAAAATTTCATCATCAAATCGGCGGATTGCAACAACGCGCTGGCCACCACCATTGGCAAGCAGCGGTACATTTTGTACAGTACAGCATTTCTGGAAAATTTTAAAAAAGAAGCCAATACCAAGTGGGCAGCGTATTGTGTGCTCGCCCACGAGATCGGGCATCACCTCAGCAACCACGACCTGGAAGAAACCGACCCGGCGATCCGTAAGCGGTACGAATTGGAAGCCGACAAGTTTGCAGGCGGCATTTTGTTCCGGCTCGGAGCCACGCTGGAAGAGGCGCAGGCGGGCATCAATACCTTTTCCTTGACCAGCGATTCCAAGACGCATCCGCCCAAACGCGCCCGTCTGGAAGCCCTGGCCGTCGGCTGGAAACAAGCCGAAGAACTCTCCGATGGGGGCAACAACAATCAAAGTTCGGCAGAGGGAGGTTCCGATGAAAAGAAACTGTACAACCAGGCCGTGGCCGAAAAAGACCCCACTATCTCTATCGAATTACTGGATCAGGCCATTGAACTAAAAGGCGATTATGCCGACGCTTACCTCGAACGCGCCAAACGCAAAGTGGACCTCGCGAATGCACAGGAAGTACGGAGCAATTATCAGGAAGCCATTGCGGATTACGATATTTATATCCAAATGCGACCTAAAAACGCCGTCGCTTTGGTTGGACGCGGGTATGCACACGCCCAGCTGCACCACGATTCGCTGGCTTTGGCCGACTATAATCACGCTATTCGGCTGGATGCCAAAAATGCGGATGCCTATTTTGGCCGGGCTGCGGTAAAAATGGGTACCGACCAGAACGAGTCGGCGCTCAAAGACCTGGATAAAGCAGTGCTATTGCGCCCCGATTTTGCAGAAGCTTATTTCTGGCACGGCAATATAGAATATGGTTTCGCGGAAAATGAAAAGGCTTTGGTCGACTTGAATAAGGCTTTGCAGGCCGATCCCAATCATTATTATGCACTGGATTTGCGGGCTTCTGTGCATCAGCAATTGCATCATTTTGCCGAGGCCATTGCTGATTTTGACCGTTTACAAAAGATGGAGCCGGAAAAATTTGAGGGTTATTTTGATCGGGGAAGTTGCTACCAGCTGTTAGGCAAACATCGCGAGGCTATTACCGAATTCGACCAGGCTTTACAGACTAATGAAGAATTTACCGATGCCTATTTGTATCGCGGCGTGTCTAAACAGGTGCTAGGCAAAAAAACCGAAGCAGAAAAGGATTTTGACGATGGTTTGTCGCATACGTTATTAAAAATCAATGCTACCGCAAAAATTGGTTGCCGCCTCGTCGAATGCGGACTACCGAAAGAGGGCTTAATCTGGTTGGAAAAAGTGCTGGCGCAACAGCCTGACAATGAACAAGCATTGGCGTGCAAAGCGCAGGCATTAAAAAAATAAGCTAATGGCGAAAACCAATAAATCAATTTATAGTGCATTAATATCTAATCTGCTGATTGCAGTAACGAAATTTATTGCCGGGGCCGCGACGAATAGTTCTTCGATGATCGCGGAGGGTATTCACTCCGTAGTAGATACACTGAATGAATTACTACTTTTATATGGTTTAAAAAGAAGTCGGCAACCACGCGACCTATCTCACCCTTTGGGCTATGGCCCGGAATTATATTTCTGGTCATTTATAGTGGCTATTCTTATTTTTGGATTAGGTGGCGGTCTGTCTATCTACCAGGGCATTGCACATATTAAGCATCCTGAAAATCTAGGCAATCCAACCTGGAATTATATAGTGCTGGGTTTATCTTTTATTTTTGAGGGAATATCTTTTACGGTTGCGATCAAGGAATTTGATAAAACCCGCGATGGTTTATCCTGGTGGAAGGCGATCATTAAAAGTAAAGATCCCACCAGTTTTATTATATTATTTGAAGATGGCGCAGCGGTATTAGGATTAATTATTGTTTTTATTCTAATGGTTTGCAGCCACAAATTTAATCTACCTTATCTGGATGGCGTGGCCTCCGTACTAGTTGGTTTACTATTGGTTTTTGTTTCCGCTATCGTGGCCAAAGAGAGTAGAAGCCTGTTGATGGGCGAAGGGATTGGCCCGCAATCGCGCAAAAGACTCATTGAGCAAGTGGAACAAGATGAGGCTGTATTAAAAGTAGTAGAGTTATTTTCTAAATACCTGTCTCCGGAAGAATTGCTGTTAATAATGACCGTTGTGTTTAAAGAAGATTTGAAAACGCAGGATATTACGGCGGCGGTGGGACGCATTAGAAACGAGATCAAAGCGCACTCTAATCTGGTGCAATTTGTGATTATTCAGCCGCAGGCTTCGGAGTAAATATTTGATTATTAATAATTTAGACCTATAAGGTTTTTGGAAACCTTATAGGTCTCATGCCTTTTGCCACTTTTTGCCCTTTTCAACTCATGCTCTACTTTACCCAACTTATCTATCTCCGCCCCGGTGGCGAAGTCCTATTCGACCAGTTTGAAGACGTGGCCCTGCCTTTGATCGCAAAATATAATGGCCAACTTCTGTTCCGCCTCCGCCCGGAAGCAGCAGGTTTTATCGAAACCAGTATTGAACAACCTTACGAAATCCATCTGGTGTTCTTTGAAAATCGGCAGGATTTTGAGCAGTTTGTGAAAGATCCGGCGCGGCAGGAACATCTCCATTTGAAAGATCAGTCCGTAGAGAAAATCGTGCTGATTGAAGGAAAAATGCTGTAAGCCCCCTCCGGCTCCCCCCTTAATGGGGGAGGGCAGATGAAGCGGGACTTGAAATGGTGGGGCTTGCTTTTTGCTTATTTGCCTTTTGCCATTTGCTTCGGCAAATGCCCGACCACCTTTTCATAAATTTCATCCAGCGGTTTGTCACGCAGTTCAAAGATCAACGCGACATGCTTGATCTCAATGCCGCGCAATAGTTGTATGGCCAGTCGAACGTCCTCTTCGTTCATGCCGCTCAACACAATGTCGCTCACTTTACCCGCCTGACGGTAACAGTTGTGCAGTACCTCGCGACCTTTTTCGGTCAGTTTGATGAGTTTGGCGCGTTTGTCGGTCGGGTCGTTGCGCTCCTCGATGAGGTCATTGGCGAGCAGCCGGTTTAGTACGTCAATACCACTAGAAAGGCCCAGCAGTTGCGCATTGATCACGTCGGTTTTGCGGCATTCGCCGAGGTGGGAAATATGGTTGAGGAAGTAAAAATCTTCGGGCTGTTTCACCTCCGGGATTTCCGCAAACGCATTCTGCATATAAGCCTGAAAAATGCGCACGATATATCCCAGCAACTTCATCAGATAGGAGCCAGGGGTGGGCGGCACACCCTGTCCCTGAAAACTGGGCACGACTTCCCGGTTCGCGTGCTGCGCCATCACATAGTAGCGGCAAAAGTCCTCAATGCTCGCATCGGTATGGTTCGCCTCGAAACTGGCCCACTCATTCACTAACTGAACAGTCTTATTCATTCGTCAAATGTATCAAATTCGATGCAAATTTATAAAAATTAAAGCGAGAATACTTGTATTAAATCAAAAATGATTTACTTTTGCCATAAATAAAACGAAATAGATGTTTATTAAGGCCAATTTTATGGAAAATACAGGCATTATTTCTGTTTTTAAAACCAACATTCCGGGAACTATTTCCGGGGTGTGCGAGGTTATACAGCACTTTCCCGGCATCCGACGCTGTACCCTCGACGCAGAAGATTGTGATAAGGTGCTGCGTATAGAAAGTGAAAATGCTTGTCTGGAAATGGTGCTCCAAACTGTTCGCGACATGGGGTTTTTCATCGAGGAAATGCCGGATTGAGGAAAAAGCAAATTGGCAAGGAGCAAATAAGCAAAAGCATCAACCAATAGGCTCCAATTTTTCTCAACACCCTCAACCTTTACCCGCCGTAGCCTTTTTCAGGCGAAGGAGGGTTCTCAACACCCTCAACCTATCTCAACATTCTCAACAACTTTCCAATGGTTTCTGACAAAACACCTGCCCCAAAACACGTCTTCACCGGCTACCAGAAATTCATGATTGCGGTGCTGTCTTTTTTACAATTCACCATCATCCTCGATTTTATGGTGCTCTCGCCGCTGGGCGCGCAACTGATGGAGGACATGCACGTAATGCCCGCCCAATTTGGACTGGTAGTTTCCGCCTACGCGTTCAGCGCGGGCGCGGCGGGCATCATCGCGGCAGGCTTCGCCGATAAATTTGACCGAAAAAAATTGCTGCTATTTTTCTACGTCGGTTTCCTGTTCGGCACGATGCTGTGCGCCTTGGCTCCCGATTATACCTCCTTATTGATCGCGCGCATTGTGGCGGGCCTGTTCGGCGGCGTTATTGGCGCGGTGGGGATGGCCATCGTCAGCGATATTTTTCCGATGGAAGTACGGGGCCGCGTGATGGGTTTCACGCAGATGTCGTTTGCGGCGAGCCAGGTGTTGGGTATTCCAATCGGGCTGGTTTTGGCCAATCATTTTGGCTGGCACGCGCCGTTTTGGCTGATTCTGGGGGTAGGATTGATCGTTGGATTCGTTATTTTATGGAAAATGCAACCCGTGGTGGCGCATCTGGCCATCAAAAGTGACCGTAATGCTTTCCAGCATTTCTGGAACACCTTGACCCGTCCGGAATATCTCCGCGCATTTTTGGCCACCATCTTATTGGCGACGGGCGGCTTTATGATGATGCCTTTCGGCAGTGCGTATTCCACCCACAATTTGGGTGTTTCGCTATCCAACCTGCCCATTTTGTTCGGCGTGACCGGTATTTTTTCGATCATTTTCGGGCCATTGCTCGGCAAGGCCAGCGACAGATTCGGCAAGTTGAATTTGTTCCTGGCGGGTTCCGCGCTCAGCATCGTGATGATCGCCATTTATACGCATTTGGGTGTTACGCCGCTGTGGCTGCTCATCACCTGTAGTGTGATCATGTGGGTGGGCATTTCCTCACGGATGATTTCTGCTTCTACGCTATTTACGGGTATTCCGTCGCCACAAGATCGGGGTGCTTTTATGAGCGTGAGTTCAGCGGTGCAGCAGATTTCCGGTGGACTGGCGGCTGCTCTTGCCGGAGTTATTGTGGTAAAAAGCGATAGTGGCATGCTGCAACACTATGACATTCTGGGCTATGTCGTGATCCTTTCGATGGTGATTGCAGCGGTGCTGATGTACCGACTGAATACGCAGGTGGAACGAAAAAAGGCGGCGGTTGCTGCTCTTATCGAGCCGATAGCAGTGGTAGAAAATGTTAATTAAAGTGGGAAACCCGAAGGGTTTGAACATGAATAGCCCCGCATGAAATGCGGGGAAAACTTAGCGAAAGATTGGAACAACCCGGCAAGGCAGGGTTGATTGATTCTAGGGCATAGCGATTTTTGGCAATAAATGTTGAATATGAAGTACAATTTAGGAGAATTTATATCCATGCTAGACGACCCTCGACGGGGTCAGGGACAACGTCATAGTCTTTATAATGTGCTGTCGATCGTCATTATGGCCATCATAAGTGGTCATCAGGGTTTTCGTGGGTTTGAACGTTTTGCTAATGCCAATGCTTTGGAACTGACCCAGGCGTTGAACTTACAGCATGGCGTACCGACTTACCAGACCTTCTACACGATTCTGACGAGGTTGGGGTCTCAGCTGTCTGGTAATAAGTTTATTGATTGGGCACGGGCCTACCATGCGGAGTGGTCGGATGAATTTATATCGCTAGACGGTAAAGCAGTCAAATCGACCGTAAATGGCGGCAACACGGGGTTGCAGAACTTCTCGGCGGCGGTGAGTGCCTTTGGTCAACAAAGCGGTCTGGTCTATGGCACACAGCCTTTTGAAAACCGGGGATCGGGCGGGGAAGTGGAGGCTCTGCGCAAACTGGTGCAGGAATTAGGGTTGCAGGATAGAGTGTTTACCATGGATGCTGCGCACACCAAAAAAAAACTTTTGACCTGATGTTATCAATCGGCTGCCACTTTCTATCACAGGTCAAGCGAAACTGTCCAGTGCTGTGGCAGGCCATAGCCGAGCACACGCGGGTGGCAACACCGATATCCACGCATGAATACGACCAAAAAGGACATGGTCGTCATGTGTACAGGCAGGTCGAACTGTATGGTCCGATGGCGGAGCAGCCATCTGGCTGGAATGGCATCCAACGAGTGGTCAAGGTTCGCCGATGGGGCACCAGACAAGGTACTCCCTTTGACGAAACGGCCTTTTATGTCCTGAGCAAGCCTATGGATGCGGCTGATCGGGTGGCAAAGGCCATCCAGTCCCATTGGACCATTGAGAACAACCTACACTGGGCCAAGGACGTAAACATGAAAGAGGATGCCACCACATTGCGTAAACATAGTCAAGTCTCCCTGTTGATACAATTAAATAATGTTATAGTCAACACATTGACTATCAATGGATATAAGGTGATAAAAAACACTTTCGCTAAATTCGCCAATAAAGTCAATGAACTCGCTAAGCTCTTCCAAAACCAAGGCAATACCTAGAATCAATCAACCCTGCCCTAAAGGGTTGAACAACGCAACGCAGTTCAACTTTTTCCACCAGTTTCACTGGCGGCTATTCATGTTTAACCCTTGCAGGGTTTTGGCACTTAGACTTCCCATGTTTCAAAAACATGGGAAGTTTCATCAATCAAGTAGCCTGCATTTCCAGCCGATACCCCACCCCATGCACCGTGGCAATACGCACGGTTGGGTCGTCCCGCAGCATTTTGCGTAAGCGCGATACAAACACGTCTACGCTGCGCCCAACGATAATGCCCTCATCATTCCAGACGGATTGCAGGATAAAATCGCGTTCCAAAAGTTGGTGTAAATTACTGACAAACAGATGCAGCAATTTGGCTTCGCGATAAGTTAATTGGTGCTGAACGGAGCCAACAAGCAGCGTTTGGTTAGCAAAATCAAGGCTGGAATTGCCAAAATGTAAGCGCACTGATTCTTCCGCAGCAGCCCGCGGAGCAGCCAGTGCGCTTTTTCTATTTCGAGTCGCCCATTGCCACGCGGCATAGGAAATACCGCCCAGCAAAAAACCGCTGGCCAATAACCACCAGCCAGTTGATGGGAGCGGAGCGGAGTTCGGCGAGTCAAAAGTGACCTGCAAATTATAACAATCGCTGCCTTGCTCACGACCACTGCAGGCCACCCCCATACCTTGCTGCATTTCTTTTACATTGTAGCCCAACAGCAAATCGCCAGCTACACAACCCAGTACGGCTACATCGTAATCCCGTTGAATATCATGCAATTGGAAAGATTCCTGCAAGAGCGCAGGCAACCGATCATAGTTGAACGAGTGTTCCAAACGTAGCAGAAAAGTATTCGCGTCCAGCCGTCTTACCGGCGCGATGCGGGAAGTAGAATCGCCACTTTCTGCCAATAAATGATGCGCTGTACGACGCATTGCGAGGTTGACTTTCTCCTCAAAACGAGGAGTATCCGCGTCAACAGAAGTCGGCGAAAACCAGGCAAACCGGGTGAACAGCAAGCCTACTGACAACAATGCGGTGGCTACGGCTAATTTTTTAATTACCGAACGAGTCATGTCCGCAAAGATACTCCACCAGTCCCGATGCGCCATATTCAACAGCCGCCTCCGACTAGTTTTATAATCCGTTTTGCCGAGCGGTCGCTTGCCCGAACGGGCTCAATAATCAAATGATCGCCTAGTTTAGCCCCTTTCAATATCTCCGATAATTTAATACTAAAAACTTGCTGGCTACTATTGCACTGCGGGTTATTGACAATCGCCCCATCGCGCCGCAGATACACCCGGAAAGGGATTTTCTCGGCATTTGGCATGTCCAGATTTCCTTTTACGACCGCAAGTACACCTTTGCTGTAAATCCCGAACATGGTATAATCCAAAGGTTTATCATTCACGATCAGTGGGTTCCAGGCGAAATCGCTGTTGGCAGATTTTTCTTTGGGCTGGATTTCATTGTCTAACATAATGGAAGCCGCACGGTACCAACTGTCTACTACACTGAATTGGGCGAAGGCCGAATGAAAAGTTGCGCAGCAAAACAGGGCGAGCGCTAGGCGAAGTACTTTATACATGTGTATTGATTTAAAAATGAATGATGCACCAAAAGTATAGGCTTGCTTAAAGTAGGCTCGTAAATGCTTGTAAAACAGTGTAAAGGACTTGTAAAACCTTTGTATAGACATAAAAAAGCCGCCATTTCTGCTTGAAATGGCGGCGAACCTATGAGGAGGCTGAAATTTATTTGAAAACTTACCTAATCAATCTTTTACCCCGCAATCTGTCATCCTGAACGCAGTGAAGGAACTGGCTAAGTAGAACGTGGGTTGTTCCGCTTCGATCATGGCCAGATTCTTCCTAACGTCAGAATGACAACACCGATTTATGGATAATAGGAGCAGTTTACTTAGTCGATAAAATTCTACCCTTTGCGCTGCGCAAAATCCGCCATCAAATTCACCAAAGCCTGCACACTGCTCTTCGGCATAGCGTTATAAATGCTGGCCCGGAATCCGCCTACCGAGCGGTGGCCTTTCAGGCCGACCATTCCGTTGGCTTCGGTTTCCTTTAAAAATTCCTTTTCGAGCCCGGCGTATTTTTCCTCCATCACAAAGCAGACATTCATCAGCGAACGGTCTTCCTTGACCACCGTGCCTTTGAACAGCGGATTGCGGTCTATTTCGTCGTACAGGATGGCGGCTTTGATTTTGTTGCGGCGTTGCATGGCTTTCAGGCCGCCATTTTTTTTCAGCCAGCGCAGCGTCAGCATACTCACATAAATCGGGAATACTGGCGGCGTATTGTACAGGGAATTTTCCTGAATAAAAGTGCGATAATCCAGCATAGCGGGTATATAACGCTGTACCGTGCCGAGCATATCCTCGCGGACGATGACGACGGTGGTGCCGGCCGGGCCGATATTTTTCTGCGCGCCAGCGTAAATCAGACCGAAAGCCGAAACATCTATCGGGCGGCTCAGAAAATCGGACGACATATCACATACCAGTGGCACGGGCGACTTCGGGAAACGCTGCAATTGGGTGCCGTAAATGGTGTTATTGCTAGTCAAATGCAGATATTTGACCTCTTTCGGGATTTTGTAGCCCTTCGGAATGCGCGTATAATTTTCTGCTTTGGAAGAAGCGAGCACCTGGACTTGCCCGAATCCTTTGGCTTCTTTGATGGCTTTATTGGCCCAAACGCCCGTTTCTACGTAAGCGGCGGTCTCGTTTTCGCTCAGGATATTCATGGGCGCCATATAAAACTGGGTGCTGGCCCCACCAGAAAGCCAGAGAATCTTGTAGCCAGCTGGCAAGTCGAGCAACTCCTGCATTAAGGCATTGGCCTCTTCAATAATGGCCGTAAATTCCGGTCCCCGGTGACTCAACTCCATGATACTTAGGCCACTTCCGGCATAGTTAGCCGCACCCTTGGCGGCTTCCTTGATCACCGAAGCTGGCAAAATGGCTGGCCCGGCGGAAAAATTGTGCATTTTCATGTCTGTGTGTTTAGGTGTAAATTTGACGTTTTGGGGTCCGTGCTTTTGAAAGGAAGGCGCAAAAGTAGGGGGTTAGGAAGGAAAATGCAAAAAGTGGTAAAATGCCTAACGCGAGCCTTTTGAAAATCTAAACAACGGACATAGTGAAGCACTAACGTGGAGTGAGTAACCCGTAAAATCCGATTAGAAGAGAAAGGTGGCTCGCAAAAAACTTGCTAAAAATCTGACTGACCGAATGCTTTTCAATGGAAAAACTGGAACTTCGCCCATGAGTGTACTGCCGTTTATTGCTCTATGCGCTTGCAACGAACAGCAGTGCGGGCTTGCCCCGACAAGGCTTAACAAAGCGAATTTTCACGCAATAGGCTCTATATGACGGAGTTGACGGCAAGTCATAGTTAGCATTATAGCCAACGCAAAGTGGTTTTGAAAGAAAGGGAAATGCAAAGTGCCGATAATCAAAATATCTCAACATTCTCAACATTCTCAACCTCTCAACGCTTACTATAATATTGCGAGTCCCCTACAAAATATGACAGAACTGGAAGAATACATAAAAGCCCAATTTGGAGTTGTTGAAACCAATGACTTGAACACAATCGTTTCCTTTTTTAAATCAATGACTATTAAAAAAGGGGATTTTTTATTAAAATCTGGCAAACGCTGCGACAAATTGAGTTTTGTCCAATCGGGGCTTTTGAGAATGTTTGTTCCAACAGACAACAAGGAAGTTACCCAATGGATTTCAACGAAAGGCTATTTCACTGCCGACTTATCAAGTTTTATATTTGAGACACCTTCCCATTTATCAATTCAAGCCTTAGTTGACAGTGAAATTTCCACTATTTCCAAAGAAGATTATAGATTACTGGAAGTTTTATTACCAAAATGGCATGAATTCGAAAAGTTATTTCTCGCGCGTTGTTTTATCACGCTGGAACAAAGAATTTTTAGTCACTTATCTATGACCGCCGAAGAAAGATACGATTACTTCTTTGACAACAACAGAGAACTTTTTAATCAGGTACCACTACAGTACATTGCTTCCATGCTTGGCATGACCCCCGAAACATTTAGTAGAATCAGGAAAAAGAAACTTTTGTAATTTCTTGATTTTTGTCAAGAGCAAATTGTAAATTCCCATTCAACCTTTGCAGTTCACACCTAAATACAAAATTACGGATGTTTATTGGACACTTCGGCTTATCCTTTGCCGCTAAAAAGGCAGCTCCAGAGGTTTCATTAGCCACTCTTTTTATCGCTACTCAATTTGTTGATATTCTCTGGCCATTCCTGCTCGTATTCAATATTGAAAAAGTAGCCGTTACACCCGGCTATACAAAGATGAATGCTTTTGAATTCCTCTATTACCCCTACACCCATAGTTTGTTCATGGGCATTGTGTGGGGCGCAGTGGTAGGTATGATTTACTGGCTATTTAAACGAGATACCCGAGGGGCGGTTGTTATTGGTATTTGTGTTTTAAGTCACTGGTTTCTTGATTTGATCGTGCATGTGGCAGACTTACCTTTGACGCCGTTTAGTGATTACAAAGTGGGACTTGGTCTGTGGAATCATGTTGCAATCACGCTACTTCTTGAAACAGCAATATTCCTGGCAGGCACGTACATTTACGCCACTTTCACTAAGGCCAAAAATAAAATCGGAAAGTGGGGCCTTTGGACATTAGTTATTTTACTTTTGCTAATTACCCTTTCTAACACATTTGGTCCACCTCCTCCAGATTCAACAATGGTTTTATTTGTATCTTTTATCATCATGATGGGCGTTTTTATTTCACTTTCGTATTGGGTAGATAGAAATAGAGAATTAGTTAATCAGAAATAAACACTACCACGAACAAGGGTTAGAATATGAGCACTTCACTAACAAAAGGCTTTACTTACGATGTACCAATCGAGAAAGTTTGGCGGGCTTTAACGGATAAGGATGAAATGAAGAAATGGTACTTTCCGCAACTTCAAGCATTTGAACCTGTAGTCGGATTTAAATTTCAATTTGACAATAACGGTGCCGAGTACCAAAAAGAATGGATGGTGACCAAAGTGGTAGAAGGTAGCATGTTAGCACATAGTTGGGCTTATAAAGGCTATCCAGGAAACTCAGAGGTTATATTTGATTTGTTTGCAGAAGAGAATAAA
The DNA here is from genome assembly GCA_965249785.1 of Saprospiraceae bacterium. Taxonomy (GTDB): domain Bacteria; phylum Bacteroidota; class Bacteroidia; order Chitinophagales; family Saprospiraceae; genus M3007. The sequence goes on from CBDFMU010000028.1 coordinate 80,467, forward strand.
ACCAGATTAAGGGTTACGCAAACAGATCTGGATAGTTTTCCAGATCACCCGCATTTTAAAAGAAAGCGGTTTGAAGAGGGATGGGATAATCTGCTTGGACAAAACTTGAAGCACCTGCTGGAAGACAGTAATAATTGCTGATTTAAAGTGCCACATAAAAAAAGCCGATACCTGCTCACGCAGATACCGGCCATTCCCAACCTTTTTTCGGGTTTACTAAATTCTCATTAATCTTTTACGATCCGTATAGTTTGTACTTGTCCACTATCAGCTTTACAAATGCAGTAATAGATGCCCGCCGGAAACTTCGGTACCCAATATTGTCATGAGGTGCCACGATGTACTTTATTCCCCTTTGACAAACTTATATCCCAAGCTCTTACCCAAGTTAGTCTCTACGACCAGATAATACATCCCCTTGGCCAGCGACGATACGTCAATAGACTCAAAAGCAGTATTTTTACTGACGGTGAGCATCACCTGGCCTTCCATGTTGAATACCTGGGTCGTGGTGGGCACTACGCCGTTCCAAAGGATATGGAGTTTGTCGTCGGCTGGATTGGGATACAGCTGGATTTCTTTATCCGCACCGGCCAGCATGGCAAAGCGGATCGGGGAATAACTAAACTGCCCATCCAGGTCCAACATTTTCAAGCGATAGTAATAGCGGATACCTGGCACAACCTGCTGGTCTGAGTAAGTATAGGCTTGCGCCGACTGGCCGCCTTTGCTAGGCACAAAAGTGATTTCCTCGAAATCCGAAAATCCATTGTTGGAACGCTCCAAAGAATAGCCTTTGAGATTGAGTTCCCGCTTGCTTTCCCAAGCCACTGCGATGCTGTTTTGCAGCGGATGCGCTTCAAACTGGAGCAAATCTAAAGGAAGTGCCACTGACAGGGGATAATTAAGCGGGGCCAGGCATACATTGTCATTCGTAACCGCGCAGAGTTGTACTGTTTCGTCATCGGCAAATACGACTGTCCGCGCCGTACCCCCATTATAGTACCAAAGCAAACCGGAGCTTTGGTTGGAATCATTGATGTGGAACCGCAAACGGCAGATGGTGGTGCCAGCCGCAGGAATGACTTGTCCCGTGCCCGCGCTGTTCAGTTCGAGGTTGAAAGAACCAACCATAGCCCCTACACTCGGTATGAAAGGCGTGGTGATGGAGGATGGCTGGTAAAGCGGGGGGGCAATGACGGTCGAGACAATGGCTGGCGAAGACAGAGCAGCGTTATTGTAGCGAAACTGTAAGTTACTGGTACCCAACCCGAAATCAAGATTGGAAGACATCACGATGTCGAACTCAAACTGGGTTCCCCCGGTTGTAATCGCCGGATTGGCAAAGCGCAGGCAAAAGCGATTGACCGTGCATTGGGCTGCCAAGCCCCAGCAGACAAAAAGGCAGCAAAAGAGGGCTAATAAATTTTTCATATAAAACTGTTTGATTTTAATCATTTTAGAAGAGGACTAGTCCAATTGCTGAACGCGAGAATTATTGGGTCGCCAATGGGTATTTTTGTCCACAGCGTTGATAGTACCGTTGAGATCAAAGTCGGCGGTGGAGGTAGAATAATTATAGGTCCCCCCGTTTTGTGGCCGCCAGCTACCGTTCCGGTCGGCGGCGTTGATGTTGCCGTCGCGGTTGGCATCGCCGGAGTACATCCCGTAGACCCCAGCGGTGAGCAGCTTGAGTGCTTCGGTGCCGAAAGTGGGCACGCTGTTGTCGGTAAAGTTCAGGGCGGTAGTCGTGCCGCTCAAAGCCACAGTACCCAGCGTCCGGAAGCCCAGGTGGTTGCGGTGGCGGACGGCCACGTAGTAATTGCCCGCCGGCGCATTGGCAAAATACAGGGCAGATACCCCATCCCGGTCCACCACGTCGCCATCGCGCTGCAGCAGGGCGGAGCGGGTATAGAGTACGGTTGCCGGGGCACTCATGCTCCGTAGTTCGACGAAGACCCGATCCACGATGGCGTCGTTGCCCAATATGGTCATCACCCCGCTACTGAGGGTCTCGTTCTCGCCCATGACGTGGGTGAAGCCCAGACCGGGGTAAGGATCGGCAGTGGGAAGGTATCCCCCTGCGCGCAGGTCATCGTTCATGGTCCCCGCCCCGACGTTGTATGGCCCTTGCAAATAGACCTTGATGGCTACCGAAGCACCGGTCGAGGTGGTATGCAGATCGCTTTCCCAGGTACCCCGGCCGTAGGTGGCTGTCCGAAGTTTGCCGGTTGGGTAGTATATTTCCAAGTCCCGGACGATGGAGCGAGCCAGGCCGGTGTAAAACGGCACCCAGGCACTCAAAGTATTGTCAATGACGAACACGCCAATATCCGCCCCGATATACACCTCGTCGATGGCACTGCCATTTCTGTACACGATGGTGTTGATGGGGATGTTCGGCAGCCCGGCGGAAAAAACGTCGGTCCAGGTGGCGCCTCCATCGGTCGTTTTAAAGACCTTGGTGGCGGCATCATATCCTGAAAAAGTGACCCACACTTTCAGGGGGTTGGTATTGGAGATGGCCAGGTTGGTAACTTGGGCCGCTCCAACGGGCAAAGTGCTGGTGACATTCGTCCAGGTAGTCCCCCCATCAATCGATTTAGAAACGGCATCTTGTTTTAAGGTATAAATAACCTGATTGTTACTGGGCGCAACGACCAAGCGGATAATACTGCCGGTACCGCTGGGGGTGCCTAGCGTCGTCCAACTATAAGTGCCTCCACTGAGCAAATTGGTACTCCTGTACAAGGCAGGTCTTCCGCCTACGTACACGGTGATCGCGGAAACGGGATCTTGGATGATGGGACTAAAAAATTCCGTCCCGGGAGGTAGCCCGGTAATATCGTCATGGGTAGGCCCGCCATCGAAAGATATAGCGTGCCCGCCATACGGGTTAGAGGTGACGATCGTCAGGTTATTGGTGCGGTCGATAAAAGCACTTTCGCCATCGCCGCCATTAATAACCGACCAGGGAGTGCCGCTTTTCAGGGTACCAATATCCTGTAGCCCGGCGACCATCAGCGTTGGATCATTAGCTGACAGTGCCACATCGGTCTCTTGCGCTATTTGCAAGTTATTGCTGAGGTCGGTCCAGTTAGCGCCATTGTTGGTAGATCTGGAAACGCCGCCATCGCAGGTGGCGAATAAAGTAGTGCTGCTGCCCGGCAAATACTCCAGGGATTGGATATCGGCGTGTACATAATCGGCCACTGGGTTCCCGCCGGGATTGTTCACGTCATTGCCCAACCAATACGAGGAGATGGTCCAACTGGTGCCGCCATTGGTGGAGGTCCAGATATTGCAACCCGCTATGGTTACGTTTTCCGGATTGCCCGGCGATACGGCGATGGCCATGTCATGCGCGGCTTGTCCATCAGGCACCGTGGTCGAAATAGTACAGTTCAGGATGTTGTCAATGGCTGGTGCTGATGATCTGACCGTAAAAGTGGTGCCACTATCCGCAGAACGATAGGTGCCTAAGTACCCACCCGTGGCATTGCCCGCCAGGACATACACATAGGCTGCATTGCCGGCGGTGACCGCCAGCAGGACGCGGGAGACGTTAGCCGCTACCGGCAGCGCGGAGGTGACTGGTGCCCAAGTGGCCCCATTGTTGGTGGACTTCCAGTAAACATTGTTGGTCGTGCTATTTATGCCAGTAGCATACACTGTGTTGGGATCGCCTGGCTTAAATTTCAGATCCTGGACATTGTAATTTCCATCTAATATATTTACCTGACTAGCCCAGCCGTCGGTGGTTCTAAATAACCCGCCATTGGTGGCGGCCAGCATGACCAATGGATTGGACGGATCCATGATCAATTTTCTTATTACATAACTGTTGGAGGCATCAAAAGCCAGCGCCGTGGTGGTCCAGGTCGTCCCACCATTGGTTGATTTTAAAATGCCCGCGCTACGTTTGTCGCCTTCCCAACTGCCCGTGGCCAGATACATGACTTGCGGATTGGTGGGGTTGATAACCAGGTCTGAGCAACCAATGACCGCCAGAAAATCGTTATTGGTCGTCCAGGTCGGTAAAGCGGCATTGCCGTTGGTGGTTTTCCACAGGCCCCCGTCGGGCGTGCACAAGTACATCGTGTTACTATTGGTGGGATCGAAACGCACGAAATCCACCCGCCCGACCCCGGCATCGTAGCCGGAGGCTTTGGACGGTGGCCCGACCGGCGTCCAAGCGCCGGAGGGCGATCGATCGGAGATATTGTTCCTCCTTTCCCAGGCTATAAAGTTTTCATAATTGCTGGAGGGCAAGTTCATATTGCCGGAAGGGTACACCCGAGGGGCCATAAAATCCTCCCATCTTTCGAACACTTCGTATCCCGCTTCCTCTTTCCCCTCCTCCTCTTCTTCTTGCACTGGTTTGTCGGCCCAGTACCGATAAAAGTCCTGCTGGACTTCGTAAAATGTATAACCCCGGTTATTGCCCCTTTCCCGCCACGTGGGGCGGCTGGCTTTTTGGCCATAGACAGACAAGGAGGCGAGCACCAGCAGCAAGACGAAGCCGGGGATGGCCCGAAAGCGGATTTTGTTGGATGATAGTTGGATTGGCATGAGAAATTTTTTTAACAAAGGATATGATTTTGTCGGTTAAATGATCGGTGTGCTTCCGGTGCTCCGCAATACAGAACGGCTATAACCACGACCGAATATGGTGGGCGTACCAGAGGCTGACGTAAAGTGGGGAAGGAAGCACACAGAGACGAAAGCAGTGAAAAAGAGGACAAGATATACCAATCAAGCGCCTTCATGTACTCAAGACAGGGGGACAAAAGGGGGGACAAACCCTGCTTTTTACCATTTATACGATCTTTTTGAATTTGGGAGGTAGCCTTGAGGCTTCCGCGTAGCGTCATACGTTGTAGCATAAAAAAGGCCGCCACCCGATTGCTCAGATAGCGGCTATTCCAACCTTTTTTGGGGTTTACGTATGCCCATTAATCCTTCACGATCCTGATCGTTTTCGTCTGGTCGCCCTCGCTTTTGCAAATGCAGAAATACACCCCGGCCGGGAAGTTCGACAGGTCGAAATGCAAAGTCGTCTGGCCCTTTGATATGGCACGGGGAGCGAGCAATTCGGTGACCTGACCCAGCGCATTCACCAGGGTAATGCCGCAGGAAGCATTGTTTTCCTGAACGATATTCACCGTCATTTCCTGCTGTACTGGATTGGGTAAGATGCTTACATCAAAAGCGGCGCGGATGGTCAAGCTCTGCACGGCGGAATAGGTAAACGTGCCGTCATTATCCAGCATCCGTAGGCGGAAATAATAAACGCCGGGAGTCAGATTCGGGACCACGAATTCGTAGTCGTGCTTGACATCGGTGGTGCCATTGCCTTTCACGAAGCCCATTTTGCGAAAGGCTTGGGCTGGAAAAGAACGAGTTGCTGGCGGAGTTGGAAGCACAGATCACTCCCACCTCGCCCCCACCGGAAGGCTTGGAAAGCCTCTACGACCAGCGCATCCTGACCGAGGCGGACTGGGTGGCCTTTAAAGGGTACTTTGATAAAGCCTATCCCGGCTATCTGCTGCGCCTGCGTACGACCTACCCCACCCTGAGCGATGCCGAAGAGCGGCTTTTCCTCTTCCTTAAACTCAACCTGACCCGCAAAGAGGTCGCCGCCATCCTGGGCATTTCGCCGGAGAGCGTGAAGAAGACGCGCAACCGGTTGCGGCACCGGATGGGACTGGGCGAGGAGGTGGAGTTGGAGGTTTATATTCGGGCATTTTGAGGGTTGGATGATTCAGGTGCCGACCATTTCAAACCTTTTGGCAGCTATTATTCGTATAGTTTCCATCGGGCGGCTACCGGTTTTGCAAAAACAATCGACTCATCATTACATGAAAATAAGCGCTATCCTGCTGTTCTTCATCTGCTCCCTGTATGCTTCCCCGATGAACGCGCAAGCGAATTTTAGAGCAGGCTGGGAGCAAGCCAATCCCCTCGCCCCGGCCTCGCCCCTGGAGCTCGAAGAAAAAGTAAAGACCCACCAGGCATTTCTGGACCACGCCACCCCGCAAAACGACCCCTTACCACGGCTCTACGGTTTTTTGTACCTTTTTGAAGACTACTTGAATGCCCATGATTTTTCAAAGGCTGCCGAATACCTGCTGGAAGCCGAAACCTTGGCTAAGGATTCCAACAACTCCGACTGGCAGGGTTTTGTGGTTTTTCGGAGAGGGGTATTAAATCTTCGTTTGAAAAATTATAAGCAGGCTATTACTTACTACGAAAAAGCCGCTATGCTCTGTACTGCTGCCGGTGATAGCCTGTGTATGGGCGAAAGCCTCGGGCAAATCGGCTCCATGTACAGTCAAATCGGGGATTATGCCCGCGCCCATCAGTACTTCGAATCCGCCTTGCCGTTGATCACCCGCTATGGCACGAATACCCGGTTGGCAGCTCTCTTGGACAATTTTGGCAACCTGCTGAGCAACCAGGGTCGCCCCGCAGAGGCGGTCCCTTATTTCAAAAAGGCCTTAATGGCCAGCGAAAAAGCGGGGGATCAACGGCAAACAACTATTTTCCAGAACAATCTGGCGGGTGCCTATTGCGAACTCCGCCAATATGGGCAATCGCTAAACCTGTATCGGCACTGCATCCTGCTCAATAAGGAAAAAAACTGGCAGGAAGATCTGATTTACAATTACGCGGGTATTTCCGGCGTCTTCGAGCGAACCGGGCGCTACCGCGAAGCCCTCGACTTCTTTAAAAAATACCAGGGTTTGCAGGACTCCCTGATCGGCGTCAGTACCCAAGGAAAAATCGCCCATCTGGAAACCCAATACTACCGCCAACAGCAGGAAATAGAACTGCAAAAAAGCCAGGCGGAACTCGCCACCGCGCACCACTCTCTGGAGCGCGGGATACTGCTGTTGGCCGCCTTGGGGCTGCTGGTCGCGGTTGGCCTGTGGCGCTGGCGGCTGCAAAACCGCCAGGCGCGCCGCGATGGGCTACAAAACCGGGAAAACCTGGCGCAGCTGACCCGCATTTTGCTGGAAAAGAACGAGTTACTGGCGAAATTGGAAAGTCAGGTCGCTCCGCTCCCACCGGAGGGCTTCGAGGAAAGCCTCTACGACCAACGCATCCTGACCGAAGCGGACTGGGTGGCCTTCAAAGGGTATTTCGACAAAGCTCATCCCGGCTACCTGCTGCGCCTGCGTACGGCCTACCCCAGCCTGAGCGATGCCGAAGAGCGGCTTTTCCTGTTCATCAAACTCAACCTGACCCGCAAAGAGGCCGCCGCGATACTGGGCATTTCGCCGGACAGCGTCAAGAAGACGCGCCAACGGTTGCGGCAGCGGCTGGGACTGGGGGAAGAGGTGGAATTGGAGGTTTATGTTCGGGGGTTTTGAACACGGTTGGCCTGAAGCAAAAAGTTGGTTTGATTTAAAAATTGTTTGATAGAATCTGGAGATTCTAGATTTGCGTCTATATTGGTAGTACTAATCAATATTTCCTATCCTTTTCCAATAACATCATCCGTGAACATTGACATTATCCCGGCGTTGCCAGAACAAGAATCAGTTTTATCTAATTTACTAGAATTATATGTGCATGATTTCAGTGCATTTCTGGACATACAACTTGACACAAATGGCCGTTTCGGCTACCAGCACTTGCCTTTATACTGGAAAGAATCTAGTCGTTATCCATTTCTCATCAAGGTAAATGGTCATTTGGCTGGATTTGTCTTCTTGCATCAAGGATCACAAATCTCCGGAGATGAAAGTGTTTGGGATGTGGCAGAATTTTTCATTGTTCGCGGGTATCGCAGGCGTGGTATCGGAATGAAAGTGGCGCACAAAGTCTGGAATCAGTTTCCGGGAAAATGGGAAGTCCGCGTAATAGATCGAAACCCAGCGGCGAAGGCGTTTTGGTCACGCGCTATTAGTGACTTCCTGCATAAAACTATCCATCCAACGCCTTTCAAAAAGAATGACGAAGGCTGGCAGGTCTTCTCGTTTAAATCAAAAAGTATAATAGATTAAGAACGCGTCGGGCAAGTACAGCCGAACCCTGTTTGGTTCACTTTATCATAAGGTTTTCCTGTGTCGAACGGGGTTCGATGATACAGGGCCGATTTATCACGCAATCATATCATACTATAAATCTCCCAGCAAAAAAAGCCACCATGTTAGACACGGCGGCTTTTTCTATAAAGCACACTTATAATCAACGCAGAGTGGTTTTGAACGGAGGTCAAATGTAAATTATTCACTATCAATATCTCAACCCTCTCAACATTCTCAACCTCTCAACTTTTAGTATATAATCCTTTACACATTCAAATAGTGCATAAAAGAATCATAGCGATCTTTCATGCCCTCCGTATTTTCCAGTTCCCCAAAAGTTTCTTTCACTGTATAATCGTGGCGTTCCAGCGAAGCAATGGCCCGAGAGAGATCGTGGCGATCCACTTTCAAGGTCAATTCAATATTTTCCGGGTCCGGTACCGAAGTCACGAACGCACTTAATATGTTGACTCGTTCTTCTTCCAAAATACGGGAAATAGTGGCCAAAGAATAATCCCTGCGACTCATTTCGAGTACCAGCACCGCACCACTTTCGGTGAAAGACGCAGTATTGGCAAAATAGCGTAACAGGTCGTTCTGCGAAATCAGGCCGAGGTAATTGCCTTCGTCGTCCACCACAGGTACTACGGTAAGGCGGTGGTCGCCCATGAGCCGCATCACCTCGAACAGATGCTCCTGCTCATGCACGGCGTAGCGGCGGTGCATCGAGAAGTCGTACTCGCTGATGGGTTCGTAGAGTTTATGGTTAAAAATATCCTCTTCCGAGATCAAGCCGATCAAGCGATTATTGTCCACCACGGGCAAATGCTTGACGTGGTAGTCGTTGAGCAGATGAAAGGCATCGCGGCCGGTTTGTTCTACCCGCAGGGCAGGTATATCTTGAGCAATCAATGTTCTTGCCGTCATGGGTGCTGATAGAGCAGGATAATGCAATGATGTGTCGGTATGGCCTGAAAATCAGACCTTTGCGGCGATTAAATCCTTTGGAGTTGGGTGTCAATAGATTAGAAAAAACCATTCCACACTATTCCAACCAGTAAAACGCTTTTCAACGATCATAGTTGAGGGAATCCGTCCCTGCTCTGACGATAAGAAGTTTGCAGTGGGTCTTACTGGCCGAACAAAGGCCATTTGTACTTAGACGCTGCAAACCCTCGAATGGCACAAATATTCGTTTAAAAATTTGCTTTCCCAAAAAAACTTTTCTGCGCCGCCCCTACACGTTGTTAAGCACTAAAAAATTGAAAATCAATCACCTGGCAGCCATGTACGATCCAAAAACCTCCGTTAGTCAACGCGAATTATTGCTGCGTCACGTCGCGCAAACCTCCCCTTTCCCGCTGGGCCTCGATATTGTACGCGCCGAGGGTCTGTATCTCTACGACCGCGCCGGCAAATCATATTTAGATTTAATTGCAGGAATCGGGCCAAGTCTGCTCGGGCATCGCCCGCCACGGGTGCAGGCGGCTGTGCAAAGTCAACTGGATTGCTACTGGCATACGCTGGTGTTTGGAGAATTTGTGCTGTCGCCGCAGGTGGAATTTGCGGAATTATTGGCTGCGCACCTGCCCGGTTTGGACGCGGTATATTTCACCAATTCCGGCACAGAAGCCACTGAAGGCGCCATGAAACTCGCCAAACGCTATACTGGTCGGCCCCATTTTGTGGCCTGTCGCTATGCCTATCATGGCAGCACGCAAGGCGCGGCCAGCTTAATGTCGCCTACGGATTTCACCTTGAGTTTTCAGCCTTTGCTGCCCGGCATTTATCATATAGATTTTAATAAAATAGATGATTTGCAAAAAATTGATCGCCATACAGCGGCGGTTATCGTAGAAACTGTGCAGGGCGAAGCGGGGCTGCGGCTGCCCGATCCAGCATGGCTACTTGCATTGCGCCAACGTTGCGACGACATGGGTGCACTGCTGATTCTGGACGAAATTCAGGCCGGTTTTGGGCGCACAGGGACGCTTTTTGCTTTTGAACAATATAATATACTCCCAGATATTTTGCTACTGGCCAAAGCTTTCGGCGGGGGATTTCCGTTGGGGGCGTTTATTGCCCGGCGGGAAGTGATGCAGGCACTTACCCACGATCCGGTGTTGGGACATATTACCACTTTTGGCGGTCATCCGGTGAGTGCGGCGGCGGGACTGGAAACGTTGAAAATTCTACTGGAAACAGATTTATTGGCTCAAATACCCACCAAATTAGCTCTTTTTCGCCAATTGCTGGTGCATCCAAACATTTTGGAACTGCGCAGCATTGGCCTTTGGCTGGCCGTGGATTTGGGCGATTTCGCGTATGTGCAACGCGTCATTGCGCATTGTATCGCTCGCGGCGTTATTACCGACTGGTTTTTGTTCAATGACCAAAGCCTGCGCATTGCGCCGCCATTGACTATTTCGGCGGAGGAAATTCGGTTTGCTTGCGAGGTGATTTTGGAAGGACTTGAGGCAATAAGCAAATAAGCAAGGGGCAAATAAGGCAATTAATAAAGGGCAAATAAGCAATTGACAACCAACGCATTGCTCTTTGCAATTTGCCTTTTTGTTTATTGCCAATTTGCTCGTTGCCCTCTTACTTCCCGAATTTCTTCATTTCCACGGGCTTTATTTTTTCCCATTCCGCCAGATCGGCCTTGCCTTTTATGGAATCTCCCTGGATCAGGTAAGCATTGCCACGGGCGCGATAAGCGCGGGCGAAGTCGGGCTTGAGCGCCAAAGTTTTATTGAAATC
>CBDFMU010000029.1:0-35680 GCA_965249785.1 Saprospiraceae bacterium
TTCATCCTTGGTCAGCATCAATCGACGCTGATTGCCTGCGCCGAAAAAGTCGAAATCCTGTTCCAGATGCAGGTCGGATACCCAGTTCAAATTGATGTCTTTCGAAATACCCATCTGCACCTTGCGCACGGCATAGGTGGAATCGAGGGACACCAGCATATTGCCTACAAAAGCCAAATCACTCTTATTGCGCGGCGCAAAGAAGATATCAGCACATTTAATACCTTGATAATCAATGGTATCTACAATATAAAAACGGTACATACTAGGAGCCAAAGCCGACAGCGGTCCGACGAATTGCGTGGTCAGCAAACTGATGTTTTGGTCATAAATATCTACGTTCTGGTACAGGCTATTCAGATAAGCCGAAATGCCATCTTCATCCAAATATCCTTTTAGGCCGGTCTGCTGCTCACCTAGAATAAACTCTTTTTCGGCCTTCGGGTCTTTGCGATAATACACGTTCATCAGGCGTTCGCGCAGGTACACGGGCAAAGCCACTTTCCCGTTTACCTGATTTGTATCCACATTTTCAAAAACAAACTGGAACTTGCGCAGCGCCCGGCGTTCCCGAAACTTGTCCGTCACATTATTGAGGTCAAATTGCAGTTTCTCATAGGCCTCATAATTGTAATAATCCAGCCCTTCCTTGCGATTTTCGTCTTTGTGCGCAAACACCTGGCCGATCAAATCCACCGCCGGATTATTCTTGCGCTTGTATTTGTCGGGGCGTATTTCTATCTCTTTCAGGCTGACCGTTTCGTCCACCAGACGAACCGTAATTTCATTGGCCTGGCCCGCTTTGATAGTCACTTTCTGAGCAGTATAGCCCACGTAAGTTATGCGGAGTTGCGTGGCAGATTCCGTAGTTTCGAGCAGAAAATAACCATTGAGATCGGTGCGAGTACCGACTTTGGCCTCGGGCAATTGCACGGAAGCGTAAGGCAGCGGCTCGTTGGTGCGGTCGTCCACGACTTTACCATGCACGGAAGTTTTTTGGGCAAATATTGCGCTCGTGGATATAAGAGCCAGCATTAAAACCAGCCCTTTTGAAAGAAGCATTTTCGTAAGATGTTGCATAAGTGTTCGTTTTCAAAGGGCTTGGGTCGGGTAGAAAATGGGTTGGAATTAGTAGGGATTATTGGAAAAAAATTGGCTGCTAAATGTGGCACTCCTTAGAGGTGTGTCACATTATATTATAGAAGACGGACAGACCGGGCAATTGCTTTAAAATTAAATGAAATACTCAAATTATATTTCAAGTGATTCACAGTCAATCGTTTATTATTTTAAAATATTTTTATCTGTAAATGAAAAATCAGCAAAATGGGCAACAAAGACATAAATGGACCAGTTGCGTGGCTCGGTCAAACAAGCCAGCATTTCATTTATAGATTAAAATTAAAATGGATCAGGTGGCTCTATCAATCTTTCGAAGCCAGCCATTTTTCCGATACCAATGAATCGTATCGGCCATGCCCCGGTACAAGTCAAATTCCGGTTGGAACTGCAATTCTTTAAAAAGCGGCCCGGCATCACAGTGCCAGTTTTCCGCCGCCAGTTCAGGTATTTTGTCTCGATTGAGCGGACTGGGTTTGTTTTGCCAGCGGCCCACCGTTTCGGCGATACCCGCTACTTGCCTGACCAAACCCAGTGGCAATCGTATTTTCAAAGTTCTTTTTTTGTCCAAAGCCTGCCGAACCGCTGCCCCCAAATCCTCGGTGCGATAGGCTTTTCCATCGGAAATAATATACTTACGATGCAAAGCCGACGGAGTTTCCAGCACCCGAAAAATGGCGCGCGACACATCCGCTCCATGCACAAAACTCAGCCGTTGCGACTGCCGACCAATGGTCAATTCCAGCCCTTTTTCCACCATTTTAATAAACGTTAGAATGTCGCGTTCCCAGGGGCCATACACGGCGGTCGGTTGCACAATCACCCACGGAAAATCAGCGGACAAAGTCGCCAAATAACGTTCAGCATTCAACTTGCTCTCTCCATAAGGCGTCAGCGGTTTCGGTTCCTGATCGCTTTTAACCTCTTCCTGTCCGGCTGGTGCTGCTCCCAATGCGGCTAAACTACTGACCATCAGGAATTTATCCGGCACCATCCCGGCTTGTTGCAAAGCCTCTACCAAACGGCGCGTATTTCCAGTATTACCTTCGTGATAACTATCTCTCGTGAGGGCTTTGGTCACGCCCGCATTGTGAATTACCCAATTAAATCGTTCGCCTTTTTTCAACAATTCCGTCATCGCCGCCGCGCTATTCAACGGAAGATCAAGCAGTTGCAAGCGCTGATCATTCAACCGGGAACGGTCGCTCCTCGCTCGAACGGCTGCCGTCACATCGTGGCCCGCTGCCAATGCTTGTGCCACAATGTATCCGCCGATGAAGCCGCTGGCTCCCGTGATGAGAACACGCGCCATTAGAGTGTTTTTTCGTAAATCCGGTGCTTGCGGAACACTTTTCCCTTGATTTGCAGCAGTGCACGGTTCATCATATCATTATTTTCTAAAATCCAGGACGCTTCGCCGCGCGGAATGCCTTTGCGTCTTGCGGTCTGGTAAGAGCGCACATAAAAACATACGTCCAGCCCGGTGCGGCGATATTCCGGCAAAATGCCCAGTGCCACGATGCGTACACTTTTAATGGATTTTCGGCCAAATAAAAACTTGAAAATACCCGTCGGAAATAGCCGCCCGCGCGGTATTTTGATAAATACTTCATTCAAATTTGGCACACTCAACGCCACACCGATCGTTTTTCCATCTTTCTCTGCAAAATATACAAACTCCGGGTCGAGGGCCATTTTCAGGTCTTTTCCCATCTGGCGCAGTTCGGCTTCGGTCATCGGCACAAAACCCAGATTCTGATCCCAGGCGGAATTATATACCGGCAGAAATTTCTCCACTTCCCGGTCAAAATCTTTCATGTTGAGCGTCCGAATCGTGATGCCGCGTCGCACCAATCGCGCTTCGAGTTGCGCCGCGAGTGCTTCGAGTTTCGGATCTAACTGGTCGGTATAAAGATCGTAACTCAGTAAGTCCGTGTGTTTTACAAAACCATAGCGTTCCAGAAATTCCCCGTAATACGGATAGTTGTAGGTCGTCAGCACGAACGGCGGCTCCTCAAAGTTCTCGATCAGCACACCACAGGTTTCATTGGTAGATAAATTGGTTGGCCCAATGATGCGATCCAAACCTTCCTGACGCAACCAATCCGCAGCCGTATCCAGTAAAGTGCGGGCTACTTCGTAATCATTTATCACATCGAAAAAACCAAAAAAGCCAGCCTTGTCGCCCGCAAATTCTATGTAATTATTGTTCCGAATGGCTGCAATGCGTCCCACGATTTTCCCTTCTTCCGAACGAGCCAGAAAATATTCCGCCGTAGAATGTTGAAAAAACGGACTTTTATCTTTGTTCAGCAACGCTTCCTGCGACATAAATAATTCAGGAACGTAGTGCGGATCGCCCGCAAAAAGGTCGTGCGGAAAGTCAATAAATTGACCCAAAGCCTTGCGACTTTCCACCTTTTCGATGCGAACATTCGCAGTTTTAATAGAACTGGTTTCGTGTAAAAGTGTATTCTTCATAAGCAATGCAGAGAAACAAATTTTAAATAATAGAAAATGTTGAAAGGTTGAGAATGTTGAGGGGTTGAAAAAAATTCTGATTATCAGCCCGTTATATATTCCTTCTATTCAAAACCACTCTACGTTGACTATAAAAACTAATAACAAATACACTAATACCCAATAACCAGTCAACCACCCTACGAAAGTGATTCCTGAACATCAGCCGTTTCGTGCAATTCCAGTATTTGTGCGTTGCGGTACATGATTTCCACGGCGCGGTCAATTTGCGCAAAAGAGTGCGTGGCCATCAGCGAAAAACGAATCAGCGAATCGGCACTGCGCACCGCCGGAGACACCACCGGATTGACAAAAACACCATCGTCGGCCATCATTTTGGCAAACTGGAAAGTCTTCATGTCATCGCGGATGTAAATGGGCAGAATGGGCGATTCCGTCTTGCCAATTTCAAAACCGGCACTTTTCAACTGCGCCATCGCGTAGTGCGTATTTTGCCAGAGTTTCGCAATGCGTTCTGGTTCCTGCTGGATGATTTCTATCGCCGCCAACGCGCTCGCCGCCGCCGAAGGGGTCATGCTGGCACTGAAAATCAAGGCGCGCGAATAGTGTTTCAGATAATTAATAGTATCGTGATCTGCCGCCACAAAGCCACCGAGCGAAGCCAGCGATTTGGAGAACGTTCCGACCACCAGGTCCACTTTATGTTGCAGCCCGAAGTGGTCGCCAGTGCCACGGCCTTGCTGACCAAGCACACCAATCGCGTGTGCGTCGTCCACAATAACGGTCGCGTCGTAACGATCAGCCAGTTTGATAATGCCCGGCAGGTCAGCAATATCTCCTTCCATACTAAAAATGCCATCCATCACGATCAGTTTCGAGCCGTCGCCTTCCACCCGGCGCAGTTGTTGTTCGAGCGAAGCCATGTCATTGTGGCGATATTTCACCACTTTCCCGAAGGAAAGGCGCGTCCCGTCGATGATGGAAGCGTGCACTAATTCGTCAATAAAAATGTAGTCGTTGCGGCCAGCCAAAGGCGCGATGGCCCCCAGATTCGCCTGAAAACCAGTGCTATACAACAGTACGGCCTCTTTTTGCAGGTAACTGGCCAGGGCCTCTTCCAGCTCGATGTGAATTTTGAGGGTGCCATTCAGGAAACGCGACCCGGCGCAGCCCGTCCCATACTGTCGAATAGCCCGTTGCGCAGCCTCTTTCAATTTGGGGTGATTGGTCAGCCCGAGATAACTATTAGACCCGAACATGAGTACTCGTTTGCCGTCTATGGTCACTTCGGTGTCCTGTTCGGACTCGATGACACGAAAATACGGGTACAGATTCGCTTTTTTCAGTTGATCGGGGGCATCATAACCGCGAATTTTTTGTGAAAGGCTACTATTCATGCGACACAAGATTTAAGTGAAACTGGATTTTAAATAAGGATTATAATTACGTGCCAGTGCATTTGGGGCGTTTTGCGGAAAAGTCGGATTAATTTTTAAATTTAACTGTTTAGTTAATTTAGAACCGCAAAAAACCATTCCTTTTGGCTGATCAAAAATGTATCAATTTAGAGGTTAAAATTTTTAACAAGAGCAATGCAGGATAGTTTTCTGCAAGTGTTAAAAATTTTCACTTATACTTGTAATGAATTGATTATCATGCTGCTGACGTGTTCTAAACGTTCCTGAATCATTTCGTCGAACGATTTTTGGTCGGCCTCCAACACCATTTTATACATCGGCTGGGCCAAAAAAGGAAACATCGTAAGGCCCATAATAGACATAAATAACTGGCGCGGAGAAACCGGGCGAATTCGGCCCGCCATCTGCTCCTTTTCTACCAATTCGCTAAAAGCCTTGAACAACCGCGTATGCGATTCGCGCGGCACATTACACATCATCCGTTCCGGGTTGCTGTGCATCTCATTCAAAATGAACATCGGCAAATAAGGAGCCGCCTTCATCTTCTCAATTTCCGCCTCAATCATACGACGCATTTTTTCAAAAAACGGTAAATCCGAAGTCAAAATCGAGATGATATTGGAATGGAATTTCTGCGATTCCTGGTCAAAAATCATCGCAAACAACTTATCCTTCGTCCGAAAGTAATAGTGTAACAACGCCTGATTGATACGTGCCGTCTTGGCAATGTCACACATCCGCGACGCCGCAAATCCTTTCTGCATAAATACTTCCCTTGCTGCCTCGAGGATTGTTTCCTCGGTACTAATTGCTGATCCCACAGTTTAATTTCCTAATTTAACCATTTGATTAAAAACCTGCACAAAGGTGTGAGTCATGTGCGCGGGAAACAAGGATTCGAGAAAACGTTAGGGAATAATTAACAAAAAATGGCTCCGATGATGTTGAGAAAACATCAATCAAAAATGGCTGACTACCAATGCTTTATAGAGGGTTTGGTCGCGATTTGGTCAGCAATTCTTCAAAATACTGATAGTACTCTGCCGTCATCTTTTCCCAGCCAAAATGATCGAGTACATACTGTCTGGCCTGCTGGCCGAAGGCAGTCGAAGCGGCTGGCTCGTAGTCCAATTTGCTCAATGCTGCCACCCACACGCCCACGTTTTGACTGGGCAGCAGCCAGCCATTTTTGCCATCCTGCACCGCGTCGGTAATGCCTTCGAGGTTGGCAGCGATCACTGGCAAGCCGCGTAGATTGGCTTCCAGACAAACCAAACCAAAACCCTCCATGTCGCCTTCCACTTGGATATTCGGCATCAAAAAAGCCGTGGACGCGGACATGATTTGCATGATGTCGCTCAGCGGCAATTTGCCTAAATGTTGCACTCGGCCTTTCAATTCTGGCGATTTCAGTAAATCCCGCACCGCATCTTCATCGGAAGGCATGCCGAAAAGTAGTTCCAGTTGCTTGCGAAATGTAGCGGGTAAAATTTTCAATAAAGTAGCGGAAAAAGGTTTCTCCCGACGAAAAGGGCCAATTATTAATACTTGAAAATCCTTCTCCAACAGCGGAAATACGCTCCGCAAAAACCACGAAAAGCCTTTGCGTAGCACGGGGCGGCCCATAAGAATCAGCGTTCGTTTGCCGTTAAAATCAATGTTGTAATCACGTTGAAATTGCTGCTGTTCTTCTGACTTTGGCACATAATCCGCTAAATCGTGGTCTACCCCATTTGGAATAACGTGGACTTTTTGTGGGTCAATGCCTCGCTCCACGCAGGCCGCAGCCGTCGCCTGACTGACGGCGATGATGCCCTGAAATCGCCCGATGCGCGGCAGTATTTTTTTCTGAAAAAAGGCATTTGGATACACCACATCTAATCCATGCAGTGTAACCGTGCGCAAAATACCCGGAAAATCTTCCGTGCCAGAGCAAAAAGCAGCGGCCAGTCCGTCATTAAAATGCAGCATGGAAATGCCGGGATGCTGGTCGAGTTTCTGCTGGATGTTTCTTTTTAATTGCCAGAAAAAATGCAGTTTGCTCTCCCCATTTGCGCAGCAGAGCAGATGCACTACAGCATGTTTTTTCATCCGTTGCGTCAACTCGAAACTTTGCTTTTCCATGCCGCCCACGGAAGGCGGGTATTTGTGGGTAATGAAGAGGATTTCCATGCTAAAAAATGTGGTCAATGTGGCTAATGTACTAAATGTCAACGGGTTGCTTCCTCTTAAATATTACAAAATACATCACCGCTGACGTTACCATCCAAAACAACTGCCGCGACCGCCGCAGGATGGATGCCGTCACCCACACCGTAGCACCCGTGACACCGATCATGGTGAGCATTATTTTATTCCCATATTCTTCAATACCAATTTGGCCCGGCACAAATGCCCCGATAGATTTAATAACGACCACGCCCATATCTACTAGTAAAGTGCTAAAAACGGTAGTTTTAATACCCAAAAGAATTAGAATCAGATAAAATTCCAAAGAGCCGACCATCCAGTGCAGCAAGGAAAAAATAAATGCTAGAAACATCGACCATTTATTCAGGCGATAAAAGGCAATTAATTGTTGCCATAAATCGGTGATATAGATATAGGTTTGTTGCCTCCACTCTAATAAAGGTAGTCGGCGAGATAAACTTTGCAGCATACGCCGTCGTCTGACTAAATAAACTAGTAAACCAATAATTACGGGTAATATTAATCCCCAAGCCCAATAATTCCGCAGCCAATAAAGATCGTCGGCATAAACGGTCGCCAACCAAATGGCCATTAGAAAAATTAAAAGCAATTGACTAAGAATCATGAATACCCGCGAGAGTAAAATAGAATGTAAGGCCCATTGATCTTCCACGCCTTTTTCGCGCAGCAAATACACTTTTAAGGCTTCTCCGCCCACCACGCTGGCTGGATTGAGTATGGCGGCAGTTTCGCCAAATAAACGAATCCAGAATAATTGCCAGCCCGATATAACATAACTCTCTTTGGGCATACAACAACGCCACGCCCATACGCCTAACCAATTGGAAAAGAACGTGATAGAGAGCGGCAGCAGAAATTTGAAACCTACCTTTTGAATGGCTGCTCCCACCGCCGACCAGTCGGTGGAGTATAGAAAAACACCTAGTCCGGCCAGAGCGACCAGCAGAATAATTAGTTTAATGGAATTTTTCTTCATCCTTGCCGATTAGAAGCGGCCATCGCCTGCAAATCATGGAAATAAGTCGCCGCAAGGTCTTCCCAACTAAATGATTTACTATATTGTAAACCGGCTGCCACGAATTGTTGATACAAATTTTTATCTTTTAATAATGTCGTAATGCGATTTAAATAATCCGCTGCGTCATTGGGAGAACATAGAAATCCATTCTCGCTTTGCTGAACAAAATTCCGCGAACCGCCGCCGTCGGCAATCACACAGGGCAGGCCGGAAGCCATCGCTTCGATTACCACATTACCATAGGATTCGCTGATGGACGGAAACACGAACACATCCGAAGAAGCGTATAACATGGACAGCCGCTCGTGGTCTACTTTTCCGGTAAAAATCGCCTTCGGCATCCGGCGTTGGCATTCCTCCATCGCTGCGCCATCGCCCGCAATCAGGAAATTATGCTCCAACTGCGTCTCCTGGCAAGCCTGATAAATGCGACAAAGCGTTTCCAGATTCTTTTCCCAAACCAGGCGGCTGGCAAACAGGATGACTGGAAAATCATTGCCCGTCAATTTACGCATCTCTGCGCGATCTTTTTTAGCCGGAGAAAATAAGGTCGTATCAATACCCCGTTGCCAAAGATGTAATCGCGTGGGTATTACGCCATAAGAAGTCAGTTCCGAGCGCATTTCCTCGGAAGGAATGTACACCCGGTCGCAGCGGTTGTAAAAGGATTTTTGGGTGGCAATCACCCGCGAACGAACGAAATTGGCCAGTCGTGGCGACGATTTTAGATAATACTCCACGTAGGAAGTAAAGTGGGTGTGGTAAATCGTCAGTACTGGAATGTGGTGCTGATTGGCGTATTTCAGCGCAAACTCGCCCAGCATAGACGGCGTAGCAATGTGAATCACGTCCGGCTGAAACTCCTGCAATTTCCGGCGCATTCGCACTTTGGAAAACAAGGGAAACGCCATTTTGTAGGGCCGATTCACGATCAGCGAAACGGCCGGAATTCGCACTGCCTCGAAACCCACAATCCGTTCCGGTCCCATCCCGCAAAAGAACAGGAACTCAAATCGGTCGGCGGGAATACGGTGAATCAATTGGAACATAGTGCGCGAAGCCCCGTCAAAATCTTCGATCAGGATTTCCGCAAAAAAGGCGATTTTAACTTTTTTCAAGGACACAAGTAGGTGAATGCTTTCGGCTGCAAGGTACGGCGAGAAAAATATTCCCTTCTGCTTGAATTTTTGTGTTGGCTTGCCTTATGTTTGCACCCGCTTTTGAAAGAGCGATCGGGGGATTAGCTCAGTTGGTAGAGCGCTTGCATGGCATGCAAGAGGTCAGCGGTTCGAATCCGCTATTCTCCACTGATTATGAAGGGTTTCTGCGTAAGCGGGAGCCCTTTTTTGTTGGTTAGATTTATCCCAATACCGCGCCCTACATTCCTATACCTTTGCCCCTCAACACCTTGTGCCATGACCTACTCCCGCGCCGCCCGCGTCCGAAAAGCCTACTGGACGGCGTTTGTCGTCGCCATCAGTTACCTCCGCCTTATTTTCTTACGCCGTTTGCTGGGACGCCGCTGGTACGAACGCCGCATTGGTGCACTGCACTTGCGTAATGCCGAGCGCGTAAAACAGGCCATCCTCGATTTGCAGGGGCTTTTTATCAAAATGGGGCAGATGCTGTCGGTCATGTCCAACTTTTTGCCGGAGGCTTTTCAACGCCCGTTGGAGGCTTTGCAAGATCGGCTCCCGGCCCAGCCGTACCCGGAAGTACAGCGGCGTATCGTGGAAGAACTGGGCAAAAAGCCGGAAGAAATTTTCAGCCGTTTCGATCAAATTCCGATTGCCACCGCTTCCATTGGACAGGCGCATCGGGCGGCTTTGCTGGATGGCACGGAGGTCGTGATGAAAGTGCAACACTATGGTATTGAAGAAATTGCGCAGATTGATCTGGATATTATCCAGCGGTTGACCAAGATTTTTTCCTGGTTCATGGACATCAAGGGCATGGACTATCTCTACGCCCAAATCCGGCAGATGATCGAGGAAGAGTTGGATTTTGCCAATGAAGCCCGCGCGATGAATATCATTCGTCAGAATCTGGCGGATGAAACGGAAGTCGCCATTCCACAGGTATTCGCTGACTATTCTACTGGGCGCGTGTTGACTACCGAATACTGTGTGGGCGCAAAAATATCGAACCTGTCGCAACTCGATACGTGGGGTGTGGATCGTCGCGAACTGACGGTTCGGCTGCTGCGCGTCTGGTGTAGAATGGTCTTTAAGGACGGGTTTTACCACGCCGATCCGCATCCGGGCAATTTGCTGGTCGATGAAAAAGGCAAGGTAATTCTCCTTGATTTCGGTGCGACGGCCCATTTATCCTCTCAACTCCGCGACGGGATTACCCAACTCATTGAAGCGACGGTCAAAAATGACACTGATGCCATGGTAGACGCTTTCCGCACGATGGGCTTTCTCGCCGACGGCCCGGATGCCGAAAAAATGGCCCGCAAAATGATCGTCGCAGTGCGCAATTTTCTGCAAAATGAGATCAAACTGGAAGGGCTGAATTTTCGCGATATTCAGATTAATCCCTTCAATAACAGCCTGATGGACTTGGTGCGCGACATTGGTTTTCGAGGCATTGCGGGTACGGTGCAGGTGCCCAAAGATTATGTGCTACTCAACCGCACGGTGACACTTCTACTCGGTCTTTCCAACACCCTCGACCCAACTTATAATCCGCTCGACACGGTGCGCCCGTTCGCGCAGGAATACTTGTTGAAAGACAAAGGCGGCCCCATCGGCTACGTCCGCGATCTGCTCCAACGCATGCTCACCAATGCCATTGCCTTGCCCGACGAGATCCAAAAGACGCTTCGCAAAGCCCGCTCCGGGGAAATGGAAATTCGTACACCCGATACCGAGGCGGGCGCGCGCTTGGTGGCCCGTGCACTACGTCGGCTGGGTTTTGCGGTACTGGCGGTCGGTGCGGCATTTTTTAGTTTGCACTTGCGGGAAATGGGGTTATTGATAGAAAGTAAATGGGGATTTTGGGCGGCGGGCGCGTTGGTGGTGCTGGCGGTTTGGCCGGTTAAGAGGGGATAGTTATTCACCTAAATCATATGAATTTTATGAAATCAATTCTCTGCCTACTCCTTTTAGGCACTTTATTAAGTTGTACTAATGACATAAAACCATTACCTGATGCAGGTCAAATTGCTAAGGCTATGTTAGATAGTTCACGCATAAATGATCTTTTAACACGACTTAATCGTGGCAATCCTTATCCAAATTTGCCAGATTTTAGCAAAATAGATTCTGTTTACTTATTTGAGATGCATGGTAGTTGGGGAGGCTTATATAGTTGCTCTGCTGTATTTTCTGATTCTTCTGGATATACTGCTATAAGTGATCATCGACTTAGCAATGGTACTTCACTCGGATACACTACACATTCTATTAATAGGCAAATTATTTCACGAGATCAGTGGTTTGACATGAATAGGAAAACTGTGGAATCCGGTTTTTGGAATTTTACAGATAGTTTTACACGTAGTTGTGTAGATGGTCAATATTATACCCTCTGGATTAAACAAGGACAAAAAACAAAAATCTTGCATTGGGCAGAATGTGATAAAGTGCCAGATTCTACCCGAATATTAACGACTCAGATTCTTTCTATTTGTGGCCGTCCACAAACAAGTTCGACTGCGTTTTATATTGAAAGAAATGATAGCCTAATAATAAAAATTAAGTCCTATACAGATACTTTTTTTGTTAAGTCCAGAAGCATTGAATTTAGTGGTGGTGAAATTGATTGTACAAATTCTAGAATTAGATTAAGTATTCCTAAATTAAAAGAGTCATTTTCTTCATTGCCAGCCTCTATCTTTTTGAAAAAGAAATGGGTGGATGGCGCAGTTGAAAAAGATATGATTACAGATTTTAGGAAGGTTTCAAATGAAGAATTTTCCTGGAAATGAGGTTATAAAAAACAACCATCTCTCCCGTCACACTCCCATCATAATCTCCACCAAATTAGCATTTCCCGGCACACCCCAATTTCTTCCGCCAGCCGCTAACGACTGCCCTCTACAGACGTATGCAAACTCAGGCGATCTCACGTAGCCAGAGAAAATCACTATGTATGGTGGACTAGCGAACTCATCTTTATCTAATAAGTTTTCCCTACTTTTGACGCTGCAAAACTCCTTTCATCCAAAATAAAATTTCATTTCTACAAACAAAACCCTCGTATGATTCGATTCCTACCTTTGCTTCTTGCCTTTCTCTTTTTGGGCTTAAAAAATGCTGCGGCCCAGACGATTCTTGATTTTGAGACGGCAGCCACTAGCACCACTTTCCAGTATTTTGGTAGTTCGATTGACGGACAAGTATCCCAAACAGTCGCTAATCCCGATCCAAGCGGCGAAAACACCAGCGCGACGGTATTGGAATTTAAAAAACCGGCGGGTGCCGAAGTGTGGGGCGGTGGATTTTCCAATCCGAATCCAACCTCGCCTGTCAATGTGACCAACAGTACCAGGATCAGCATTAAGTACTATTCTGACCACATCGGCAACCTCACTCTGAAACTCGAAAACTCTACGGATGGTGGCTCTAACTGGGTGCAATCCGTGGCGAACACCAAGGTGAACGAATGGGAAACGATCACTTTTGACGTGACTATTCCAAGTTTTGACCCCCCCAACACGGCGGCGGCAGGCCATGTGTACACCACCATTACATTGTTCACCGATTTTGGGGTTGTTCCGACTGCCGATCAAGTTTCCTATATTGACGACATTGCGGTAGAAGCCTCGGTTACTTGCAGTCCGGTGCTCGATTTTGAAAATCCGGCGACCAGCACGACTTTTCAGTATTTTGGCAGCACTATTGACGGCCAATTATCGAACACGGTAGCCAATCCGAATGCGACCGGATTGAACACCAGTGCGACGGTGTTGGAATTTAAAAAACCAGCCAATTCGCAAACCTGGGCGGGCGCGTACTCCAACCCGAATGCCGCTACGCCCATTAACCTCGTGAGCGGTGGAAAAATCAGCGTGAAATTTTACACGACCAAGCCCGGCAACCTGACTTTCAAAATGGAAGAAGGCCAGGACGGCGCGCCCAACTGGGTCATCAAAGTGCCAAACACAGTCGTCAATGAGTGGGTAGAACTTACTTTCGATCCTTCCTTGCCGTCTATTGAAGGGCCGAATTTGCCCGCCACTGGCCATATTTACAACAAAATCGTGCTGTTCGCCGACTTTGACGAGGTGCTGACGAGCGATCAGGTTTATTACATTGATGACATCGCGGTCTGTACTTCTGGCGGCATTCCAACGGCAGATGTGACGTTCAAACTGGACATGAATCAGTTCAGCGGCACATTCACGAAGGCCTATGTGAGCGGCTCATTTAACAGTTGGTCGGGCGATGGCAACGAACTGCTGGATGCCGATGGCGACAAAATTTATGAAGTCACCCTTACGCTGCCAGTTGGGCTGTACGAGTACAAATTTACCCTTGATAACTGGACACAGCAAGAGCAGTTTTCGCCCACCACTGCTTGCACCAACACGACGATTGACGGTACTAATGTGTTCACTAACAGGAAGTTGGTGCTATCCAATGATGTTACGGTTGGCCCAATTTGCTACAACTCGTGCTACGGCTGCGGTGACGCGGTAAAAATTACCGTCAACCTCGGTATGGGCGGTTTAACGCCCGATGCAGGTGGTGTTTATTTGGCGGGCGGTCTCGATTTTGGTGCGCCTGGCGGACGTTTCAAGATGACCGACCCAGACGGAGACGGCGTATTCAGCATCCAGGTAGAGCGGCAGCGCGGTTATTCCACGTTTTATGATTTTGCTAATGGCCCTTGCGCCGACTATTCCTGCAAGGAAAATCTCGAAGGTCAACCTTGTGCCGTGGCCACTAATTATAATGATCGCTGGCTCCCGGCGGTACAACAAGATACGGTTATCAACACCTGCTTTGCTTCCTGCGCGGACAATGTCCAATGTATTGTCGGCACCCACAGCCCATCGCTTGCGACGGATTGGATGACGTTGCAACCTTCGCTCGCTTCCGATGCGGTTCGGCTTGGCTTTAATACGCCTGTCGTCGGCATGGTCAACATTCGCGTGTTCGATGCTACTGGAAAATTGGTGTTGACAGAAACGCGCAAGGACTTGATTGACAGTTACTTGATGCCGGTCGCGCAATTGAAAAACGGCCTTTATTTCTTGTCGGTACAAACGGCGGATAAGGTGGCCAGCGCGCGATTTGTGAAACAGGATTAGTGCTTTTTCGATGTCTTTAAACCTCACAGGTTTCAAAAACCTGTGAGGCTTAAGGGGCAGAATCCATTCAAACGACCCATTCATGAAGTTTTTCCTACCCATATTTTTTCTCCTTTTCACCTTTAAAATCGCCGCCCAAATTCCCATTTCCGGGCGAATCATTGATAAAAGCAATAACGAGCCGCTTATTGGAGCCACCGTCTCCGTAAAAGGCACGAACCTCGGCGGCACCACCGATATAGACGGCCGTTACCGCTTTGAAGTGCCAAATGAAGCGGCCGTTTTGCTGTTCTCCTACGCTGGCTACGAATCGGCGGAAATTCCCGTCGGAACGCAACGCGAGATCAATGTTATTCTATCAGAGAATGCCTCCTTGATCAATGAAGTGGTCGTCGTGGGCTACGGAACGCAAAAACGCAGTAGTATCAGCGGCGCGGTCTCTTCTATCACAGCGAAGGAAATTAGCGAATTACCCATTCTGCGGATGGAACAAGCCCTGCAGGGTCGTGTGGCGGGCGTTACCGTGACGCAAAACAGCGGTTCTCCGGGCAGCACACTCACTGTTCGGGTACGCGGCACCAGCACGATCAATAATTCTGACCCACTCTACATCGTGGACGGCATTCCGGTGGATGGCCTGGATTTTCTAAATCCAAACGATATTGAAAATATCAACGTGTTAAAAGACGCTGCTTCGGCGGCCATTTACGGCGCACGTGGGGCCAATGGCGTCGTATTAATTACGACCAAATCAGGACACGAAAACCAGCCCGGCCATATTAATTACGATGCTTATTACGGCGTGCAAAGTCCGTGGAAAACGGCTAATTTACTTTCGGCGCGTGAATACGGTATTATTTCCAATGAAGCATCCGTGGCGGCCGGGGTTACGCCACTGCCGGAATTTGCCAATCCAGATGCGCTCGGCGAAGGCACCGATTGGCTGGACGCCATTTTCAGCGACGCACCGATCAGTAGTCACCAATTGAGTTTGAGCGGCGGTTCTGCAAAGAGTACGTATTCCCTGTCGGGTAATATTTTTGATCAAAATGGCATCGTAGGCGGTGAAAAAGCCGGTTTTCGACGCTATACCGTGCGGGCTGCTGGTACTAATACTGTGAAAAGTTGGCTGACCATTGGTACCAATATCGGCTTCACCAACCTGACTCGCAATGGCCTGCCGGAAAACAACGAATTTGTTACGCCGTTTGCGCGGGCGTTGAACATTGACCCAGTCACGCCGGTGCGCAAATCCAACGGCACGTTCGCCTACTCGCGCTATTCGGATACCGACATTACCAACCCGGTGAACGCCATCGAACAGACTTTTGACCGCTGGCATTCTGACCGCGTGGTGGGTAGCATTTTCGGCGAACTACGTTTAACGCAAGGCCTGACTTTTCGCTCGACGTATAGTGTGGATGCGACGTTTGCGCAGGAGGGTATTTTTTATCCAAAATTTGACCTCAGCAATGACCCAACCCTCTCCGATGCTCCGGCGGGCGAGAAAAGAGCGATTAACTCGGTGGTTATCAACAACAATACCTGGAAAAACTGGCAGTGGGAAAACGTGCTAACCTGGCATACGCTCATTAATGATCGCCACGATCTGGTGCTGACGGGTGGTATTTCGGCTTTGGAAAATCACCATGAATATAATGGCGGCGCAAACACCAACCTGCCTTCCAACGATCCGAAAGATGCCTACATTTCCAATACGATTGACCCGATCACGGCGCAAAGTGCCTACGGCGGTGCAGAGGAATCGGCTTTGCAATCGTTTTTTGGACGCGCCAATTATGAGTTTGATGGAAAATATCTGCTGAGTGCTGCCTTCCGTGCCGATGGTTCCTCGCGTTTTGGAGCCAACAATCGCTACGGTTATTTTCCAGCGGTTTCGGCGGGCTGGGTGTTGAGTCACGAGGAATTTTGGAAAGATAATTCTCCGGTCAATTTTCTAAAAATTCGGGGTTCGTGGGGCCAAAATGGCAATGACAAAATCGGTTATTACAGTTTCACGACGGTCGTCAATTCCGGTCAAAACTACACTTTCGGTCCCGGGCAGGTCATCACCAACGGCAGCGTGGCCCTTACCTCTGCCAACCCGGATTTGAAATGGGAAACCATCGAGCAAACCGACTTTGGCGTGGATGCCGAACTGTTCAATAACCGTTTGTCGTTTACGGGTGATTATTATATCAAAAATACGTTGGATATGCTGTACGCGGCACCGATTCCGTTCACGCCCGGCACGGCGGCACCAGTGCGCAATGTCGGTAGCGTTCAAAATAAAGGCGTGGAACTATCGCTGAATTACCGTAATCGCGACCGCGCCTTCAAGTACAGCGTCGGCGGCAATATTGCTTTTGTGAAAAACAAAGTGACCAGCCTCGGAGAAGGCGGCGAACCCGTTTTTGCCGGACGCGTACAATCGGGTAATGCCGATGTGACCAAAACGGAAGTTGGGCAACCTATCGGCTCGTTTTTCGGCTACGTCACGGATGGTATTTTCCAAAATCAGCGGGAAATAGAAGAGGCGGCTTTCCAAAATGAAAACACTGCGCCGGGCGATATTCGTTTCAAAGACCTGAACGGCGACCACGTAATCAACGTCGCAGACCAGGCTTATATCGGCAATCCTTCCCCTGATTTCACCTATGGCGCAACGGTGGATTTTGAATTCAAGGGCTTCGATCTCGGCTTTTTCCTGCAAGGCAGCCACGGAAATGATATCTATAACGCTACGGTGCGCTACGATTTCAACTACGGCAATCGCCCGACTTCCATCCTCCATCGCTGGACAGGCCCCGGTACTTCCAATTTTGAACCGCGCGTTAGTCTGCTCGATCCCAATCAGAACGCTCGCGTCAGCGATCGCTTTGTGGAGGACGGGTCTTATCTGCGCTTGAAAAACGTGCAGTTGGGATACAGCCTGCCGAAATCAGTGTTGCAAAAGATTAAATTTGAAAAATTCCGGCTCTACGTCTCCGCGCAAAACCTGTTCACTTTTACCAAATACTCTGGCATGGACCCTGAAATCGGGGCTTATGGCGGCGCGTTGAATGCGGGTGTGGATAGGGGTTTTTACCCACAGGCGCGGGTGTTATTGGGCGGGGTAAATGTGACGTTTTGACCCCACCCCCTGACCCCTCCCCTGCGGGGGAGGGGGGCCTGATTTTGATGTTTTCTGTTGACTTTCAATACCTTGGGAAAAGAAAAATTGTTCTAAGTTCATCTTCTCTATTAATCTTCTAATTGGCTAAATCAGGCTTTTCACCCATTGCGTTTACAAAAAATCCTAATTTCCCCAAGGAACTGGAAATCAAAATATTACATTGAGACCAAGTCCCCCTCCCCCGCAGGGGAGGGGTTAGGGCTGGGGTTGCACTCTACAAAAGCACACAAGCAACATGAAACATAAACTATTTATAATCATCATCTTGGCGGCCCTGTTCCCCAGTGCATGCCAGAAAGATTTTCTTGATCGCAAACCGCTTATCGGTTCCACGGAAGAGAATTTCTATCGCACCGAATCCGATGCCATCGCGGCGGTGAATGCGGCGTATGCACCGCTGCAATTCGAGATTTCGCCCGCCGGACATTTTCGCTGGATTTGGGGCGATATTATGTCCGACGATGCCATCAAGGGTGGTTCCGGCGACAATGACGCCAACGAATTGCTCCAACTCGAAACCTTCCGGGGGCCGACCAGCACCAGCAATCTGGAAAGCGAGTGGTCGGCGGACTACGAAGGCATTTACCGCGCCAATATCGTGCTGGAACGGGTGCCGGGCATTGCCATGAATGAGGAATTGAAAAGCCGCATTTTGGGCGAAGCGCACTTCATTCGGGCCTGGTTTTTTTACACGTTGGTCACCATGTTTGGTGGCGTTCCGCTGGCCGATCACGTGCTGGCCCCGAACGAATACAACCTGCCCCGCGCCGATGCTGGTCAGGTGTGGTCGCTGATCGAGTCGGATTTGAAGACGGCTGCTTCGAGCCTGCCCCTTCGCAGTGGCTATGCCGCGGAAGATTTGGGCCGCATCACCAAAGGCGCGGCGCAGTCTTTATTGGTAAAAAGTTATCTGTGGCAAAAACGTTGGTCAGAGGCCGAAAATCTGGCTAATGAAGTGATTCAATCCAATGAATATCAGTTAGTTGCCAACTATGCTTCTATTTTTACCGAGGCAGGAGAAAACAACGCCGAGTCCATTTTTGAAATTCAATACATGAATGCTTCGGGCGGCAACTGGGGTAAAAACAACGCCAACGAAGGCACTTTTTCACCGGTGTTTCAGCGGGCGCGGGGTCAGTTTGAAGGCTATGGATTCAACATTCCGACCGAGGATTTCGTGCAAGAATTTTTCAAAGAAGGTTTTGAAGACCCGCGTTTGAAAAGCACCGTTTTTCGCGTTGGCGATGCGATGGGTGATCGTGGCATTTTTACCAAAGAAGCCACGGGCGGCGTTGCCTACGATTATTATCCAAAAAAATATTTCAGCAACAAAAGCGAGGACGCGCCTTTCGGTGATCCGAATCCAAATGGTGGCGTGAATGACCGGGTCATCCGCTTTTCCGACGTACTGTTGATGCACGCCGAAGCCGCCGCACAAAACGGGAACGAAGCCGCCGCCCGCACATCGCTCAATCGGGTACGCGCTCGGGCACGCGGCACGGCGACGAATATTTTGCCCGACATCACGGCGTCGGGCCCTGCACTTGCTCACTGCAATTTATCGCGAGCGACGTATTGAATTGGGTTTGGAAGGCCACCGTTTTTTCGATCTGGTACGTACGGGTCGGGCGCAGGAAGCATTGGGGCCGCTGGGTTATCAGGAGGGAAAGCATAATTTATTCCCTATTCCGCAGTCGCAGGTGCAAGCGACGAATGGCGCGATTGTGCAGAATCCGGGGTACTAAACCACGTTTTGTCATTCAGAGCGTAGCGAAGAATCTGAGGGAGTAGCCCAAATAACGGCCTTCGGCCTCGGATTCCACGCCTTCGGCTCTGAATGACAAAACCTATTGATATTGAACTATTTCTCCACGTTTTGATGCTTTTCCGGAATCCTGTTTCGGAATACAAAACTTCCCGAAACAGGGTTTCGGGCTACAAGAAACATGAAAAATACACTTCTCTTTTTTGCCGTTTTGCTGGCTTGGGCGGCGTGTTCGCCTGTCAAGGAAGACGATGTTGATTTACCGCCCCAACCGGCGGCTCCCGCGTTTTCTATGGAATTTATCTCTGGCGATTCCAATCGGGTGGTCGTCAAGAGTTTGTCCACCGGTTTTTTTGATCAGACTTTTGACTTTCCCGGCGGCATTCCAGCGAAATCAAAACACATGGTGGACACCGTTTTTTATTCCAAAGCAGGCGACTATGTGATTACGCTGTACGCGGCGGGCGAAGGCGGTGGTGGCGTTTCTAAAAGCAGCCAGGTCGTTAAAGTTACCAAAGACGCAGTGGCACTCTGTGACCCGATGGTAGGTTTGCTGACAGGCAGTTGCGAGGCTCCGGGCAAATGCTGGACGTTCACCCACGCCGCCGAAGCCGTGCGCGTTGGTCCGACCCCCGGCTCGAAAGAGTGGTATAAATCGCCCGTCAATGGCCTTCAAGCCACGCAATATGACGACCAGTTTTGCTTTTATTTTGAAGGTTCAAAGTTTCAATATAGCAACAACGGCATGACGGTAGACCCGTGGAATGGCTACACGCCGGTACCATTTACGCCGCCAACGAACCTGACCTGGACAATCAGCAAAGGCACGGGCGATGGTGGTTTAGATCAGATTATACTGCCCGCCGGGACGTTTATTGGTACCTGGGATTCTGGTCCAGTGTACGATATTGCCAGCCTGACCGAAACAGAATTGGTGTTACGTTCACTCATTCGGGACCAAAATGGTGTCCCAACAGCGGGCTGGTTTGAATTTACTTTATTGAAAATCTGATCGTTACAAATATGAATTTCCTGATAAAATTAGCTTTTTGTCTCTCCCTGTTTGGGCTGGCAGAGCAATGTGCCAGTCATCAGAAATCAGGGACGACGGCAAAAAAGAAACTGGTTTGGAGCGACGAATTTGATGGTACGGGTTTGCCCGACAGCACCAAATGGGGCTACGATTATGGCACTGGCTGTCCGAATTCGTGCGGCTGGGGCAATAACGAACTGGAATTTTACACTGCTCGTCGCCCGGAAAATGCCCGCGTGGAAAACGGCAAACTCATCATCGAAGCCCGCCGCGAAAAGTGGGAAAAAAGCGACTATACCTCGGCCCGATTGGTCTCGAAATATAAGGGCGACTGGACGTATGGCCGCATCGAAGCCCGACTAAAATGTCCAACTGGTTTGGGCACGTGGCCTGCGTTCTGGATGTTATCGACCGATTGGAAATATGGCGGCTGGCCCGAAAGCGGGGAAATTGACATTATGGAACACGTAGGTTATATGCCAGATTCTATTTTTGGTTCGGCGCACACGAAATCGTTCAATCACGTCAAGCACACGCAAAGCACGAAGGGATTATATATTCCAGACTCGGAAAAAGCGTTCCATACCTACGCCGTGGAATGGTACCCTGACCGGATTGATTATTTTGTAGATGACAAAAAATACCACACGTTTAAGAATCAGCATAAGACGCCGGATGAATGGCCGTTCGATCAGCGGTTTCACGTTATTTTGAATCTGGCAGTCGGCGGCAATTGGGGTGCGGTGAAGGGCGTGGATGGGAAGATTTGGCCGCAGCGGATGGAGGTGGATTATGTGCGGGTGTATGCGTGGTAATGTCATTCAGAACCGTAGGTGAAGAATCCGAGGACGCAGTCCGAAGTCTTAATTTTATCAACTTTAGCCTTCGGCCTCGGATTCCACGCCTTCGGCTCTGAATGACAAAAAGATTGTGGGGGATTATTGAGTTTCAATTATTTTATTAGAAAACACTAGTAGGTGTTCTAATTAATGTTTCACAAAAAATAAACACAATATGTCTTTACTGAAAAATACTGCTGTTCTGTTACTGGTTGGTTTCTCCATCATTACCGCCTGTAAAAAAGACCCCGATCCCGGTCAGACGCTGCTGCCTACGCTCTCAATTGCTGATGTTTCAATAGATGAAGGCAATGCAAACGGTACGATTTCCTTGCAAGTGACGCTGTCGGAGGCATCCCGAAATAATGTTTTGGTCAACTATGCTACGCTGGATGGCACGGCCAAATCCGGGTCGGATTTTACGGGCAGAACGGACGGCGAACTGATATTTGCCGCTGGCGAAACCGAGAAAACCATCATGATTCCGCTCATTGGGGACGGCGTGAAAGAACTGGACGAAACTTTTCAGGTGCTATTGCTAAATCCAGTAAGCGCGACTCTTGCCCGCGAGCGAGCCACCGTCACTATTCGCAACGATGATGCGGATAATCCTTTCAATATTCCTGGCACGGGCTACTCTACGCCAGAAACTTATGCCGGTAAAACATTGGTCTGGCGCGACGAATTTGACGGCACCGCTTTGGACCCAAATGCCTGGACTTTTGAGACTGGGGCAGGTGGCTGGGGCAATAATGAACTGGAATATTATCGGCCCGACAACACGTTTTTTTCCGCTGGCAAACTGATTATCGAAGCCCGCAAAGAGAATTTTAGCAGCGCGACTTATACGTCTTCGCGTATTATTACGAAAGGCAAAAAAGAATTCAAATTTGGTCGCATCGACATTCGGGCGGCGTTACCGCAAGGTCAAGGCATCTGGCCAGCACTGTGGATGCTTGGCGGCAATATTAACACCATTAATTGGCCTGCCTGCGGCGAGATTGATATTATGGAACTCATTGGTAATCAGCCTAATCGCGTGTATGGTACGGCACATTACGGTCCCAGCACTAGTCAGCATCTACAAAGTGGCGGTTCGAAAGCCTTGTCTGGCACGGCTAAATTCAGCGATGAATTCCACGTTTTTTCCCTCAATTGGGAGCAAGATCGTATTCAATGGCTGATCGACGATGTGCCATTTTATGAAGTGACAGCGGCCAGTATTGCTCCGACGGCTTATCCGTTCAACCAGAATTTCTTCTTTATTTTCAATCTGGCGGTCGGCGGCCAATGGCCAGGTGACCCGGACGGCACTACTGTTTTCCCGCAGCGATTGATTGTAGATTATGTGCGGGTATTTCAGTAGCAGATAGATCGTATGTACGCTGGTTTTATAATATTTAATCCCGATAGTTTGGAGATAATCAACTATCGGGATTTGTTTTTGTGGCAAGACTCAAACTTGTAGCAACTATTACTTGTTAATCAATAGAAGCCTGGCACAGGGTTTAAGCGAAAATATTAGACAAATAAAGTTTTAGGATATGAAAACGATCATTGCTGCTACCGATTTTTCTGATGCCGCTACCAACGCGGTACAATATGCTGCCGCACTCGCCGAAGCCATCGAAGCGCGATTGGTGCTGTTCCATCATTTTACTTACCCGGTTCAGGGTACCGATTTGCCCGACATCTATCCTGTCATTGCGATGGAGGAAGATATTTCCTCAAGTTATGAGAAGCGGTTAGAGGACATAAAAACGGAGCTTGCTCGTATGCATTCCATTGATATAGAATGTGTTGTAAGAGCCCTGACCTTAGCTAGTGATTTGGAAGAAGTGTTTAATAATCAACAGGCCGACCTGGTGGTAATGGGCATTCACGGGCAAAATGCGATCTTCAATGCACTCTCCGGCAATGAGACCGCTGCGGCCATTCGGCGTGGCAATCTGCCTTTGCTGGTGATACCACAAGGCGTGAGTTTTCACCCGGTGCAGAAAATACTTTTCCCCTGCGACGATCATTCTATAAATCCCGATATGCTCCGTCCACTACGGGATTTGGCGACAGCTTTTGATGCCTATATTGAGGTGCTGACCCTGTTTGATTTAGAAAAAACGCCCGATCTGGTGCCAAATGGCGAAATGTCTCCCGCCAAAAGCTATCTCGATACCTTGCTGTCCGGCACGCGCCACGGTTATAGTTATGAAAATGAACCCGTTGTAGATAAAGGCATTCTTTACGAAGCCACTCGCAGTGCCGCTGATCTTGTGGCGATGATTCCGCACCATCACTCTTTCTGGTCCAGTCTGTTCAATCAAAGCGAAACCCAGCGCGTGGCCGCCACTATTACGCTACCCCTATTAGTATTGGGAGAAAAGGTGCAAAAAGAAGTAGATGCAGTAGAGGCAACTAGTTAGTACATTGTAAATAAGTTGTTTTGAGTATTTGAAGATTATCAGTACTTTTTCTTCCAAATTCTTTCAAAATCACTGTACATTGACTATAAAAATCCTATAAGGTTATAGAACCTTATAGGATTTTATAATTTTTAAGAACGCAGCGAATACAGATACAACGACTCTACTTTTTCCCTGGCCCAAGGCGTTTTGCGCAAAAATTTCAGGCTGGACGTAATACTAGGCTCGTTCTTGAAGCAATTAATATCAATATGATATGCCAAACCCTCCCAGCGGTAGACTTCCACTAGATGTTCTAGTATGGCTTGCAGTGTTTTGCCGTGGAGGGGATTCTTAGGTTGCTGTTGCATGATTACTTTTTCCCATGTTGAATGATTTCTGCTTCTTTTTTCAAATCGGCGGCAAATTGGTCGAAAGCCGCATCAAAAGACGGAATATATTTGGCGTACATCGGAAACATCAGCCCACCGATCTTCTCTACCATCGAAAAATTGACAGTGCCATTGCCATTATTCACGAGGGTGTAGTCGCGAGTACCTTTGCCATCGCCCCAGGCGAGGTGTTTTTCCGGTTCAAAAGCCTTCACTTTTAGTTTGAAACTGCGTTTAGGATCAAGCGTGGATTTTAAAACGATTTTTTCGTCCAGAGCGATGTGGCCTTCCATAGAAATGATGGTAGAATTCCAACGCTGGTAATCGGCGGCATTGGTCAATAAAGCCCAAATAACGGCGGGATCAGCTTTGATGACGGTGCTGACGGAGGTGGTGCGGCTGAACGTTGTGCGAACGGTAGCAGCTTTGGTGGTTTGTGCGGATGCGAAAGTGGAGAGGGCCATCAGAAAGAGCATTAAAATGTTTTTCATTAGTGTGACTGTTGAAACGTTTTATGTTTCGACTTTTTAGCCACTAGAAATGATAGGCAAATAGCGGATTTTTTTTCGATTTTTTTTCTGCGATGTACCTACGCCGTTTCCAAATGCCGTTCCATCACCCCGCGATTGTGTTCCAAATGATGTAGTTGCAACGCTGCCGCCCCGGATTCGAAGGGATCAATACCCTGTACGATGTTCATGCGCAAGTCGAAAAGAGCTTCCTTGTCCTTACTTTCGGCGGCACGGGCCATGTCTATTTTCATCAGTTCCGTCTGCGCATTTTGTTTCGGATTAAAAATACCATTCAGTTCCGTGCATTGATGACACACGCCTTCTTTATTAATCAAAGCGCAACGCCGATCAAAAACTTCTATCATTTTGCTGCGTCCGACGTGCAGATAGTATTTGGCCATCGCTTCCGAAATAGCCATGATGTCGGCGATTTCCTTGATCTTAAAAGCATACACTTCTTTGAGCAGCACAGCCACCTGCTGTTCGAGGGGCAGGGATTTGGAAATGCAGGTAAAACAAAAGGTGATGTGTTCTTTAATTTCAAAATTGCCCTGCGGGGAAGTGGTGCGGAGGTGCATGGCTTCTTCCAAAAAAGCACGGTTGCCGAGGCTTTCCTGTTTAAAAAGGTCGGTACAATCTTCTGTCCAGCGTTTTTTGAGGCGCAGATGGTCTTTGGCGAGGTTGGAAGCGATGGCAAAAAGCCAGGTTTTTAGCGTCGAATTGCCTTGAAACGAAGCAATATTTTGACTCGCTTTGAGCCAGGTATCCTGCACAATATCATCGGTATCGGCGGTACTGGCCGTCATGCGGAGGATGTAGGAGCGGAGCTGGGGACGGATGCGCTCAAATTCGGTAGTAAGCTGTTCTTGCATGCAAGTCCAATGTCTAATGTCTTGATACTTATTTAGTAACCATGCAGATTAAATCCTGCTGTTTCCACCATATCTACCCATTTGCCCATTTTTTTCTGAATCACTCGAAAATGCTCCTCGTCGTCTGGCCCGACAAATGAAATGGCTTCGCCCGACCTACCCGCCCGACCCGTCCGACCAATACGGTGAATAAAATCCTTGGGAGAACGCGGCAATTCGTAGTTAATTACTACTGGTAAAGCCGGAATATCCAGACCGCGAGACGCTAAATCGGTAGCTACGAGTACATTTATTTCACCAGATTTTAAATATCGTAATGCATCCGTTCTGGCACCCTGACTTTTTTCGCCGTGTAAAGCCAAGGCCACCACACCATTCTTTTTTAGCTTATCTACTACACTATCTGCTTTATACACCGAAGAAGTAAAAACTAGTACTTGTGACCAATGCTGTTCTTTAATTAGATAACGTAATAAAGGACCTTTCCTCTCATCAGTTACCCGGTAGGCAGTTTGTTTAATAAGATCTAAATTCTCTGCTTCTGCGGCTATTTCAATCTTTACTGGATGGTGCAACAGCATTTCCGTAATAGTATGAATGTCTTTGCCCAACGTGGCTGAAAACAGGAGGTTCTGACGTTTGGCTGGCAATAAAGCAAAAATACGATTCATCTCTTCTTTAAAACCCAGATTCAGCATTTTATCGGCTTCATCCAGCACCAGTATATCTATGGCCGATAAGTTCAAGGCATTATGCGCCAGTAAATCCAGTAAGCGTCCGGGCGTAGCGACCAGTATTTCCACGCCTTGCAGTTGCATCATCTGTGGATTGATGGACACACCGCCAAAGACGGTCAATGATTTAACGGGTCGGGGTAAATGCTCGCTAAATAATTTAAAAACACCGCCGACTTGTACCGCCAATTCCCTGGTAGGCACTAATACTAAGGCCTTAATGTACCGATTGGCCGCAGCAGGTTTTTGCTGAAATTGCTGCAAAATAGGCCACACAAAACTCGCCGTTTTGCCAGAGCCGGTTTGGGCGATTCCTAATACGTCTTTTCCCGCTAATATGGCTGGAATGGCCGCCGCCTGAATGGGATAGGGCGTAGTGTAATCGGTTTTGGCAATGTTGGCTAATAGGGGGGCGGAAAGGCCGAGATCGGAAAAGGAGGGCATGAAATATAGGGAAGTTAATGCAGACTTGCGGGCGAAAGTAAGACTTTCCAAACTTTAGTGAATGAAGGGCGGTTAGCGTCTAAGGGTAATAAGGTTATTATAAAAAATAAAAAGCGTCTCCCTACACCAACCAGGCACGGGGAGACGCTCGTCTTTTTAGCGGCAGCAAAACCTATTCGTCCTCGCTTTGCAGTTCGCGTTCCATCTCTTCCATTTTCACATAATCAATGGCTTCGCTCACCGAAGGCACTAATGTCAGAATGGTTTCAAGGCGCGATATTTCGATCAATTTGGTCACCATGGGGTGCAATTTGCCGGCAATCACGAAAGCACCGTTGTCTTTCCACAGTCGGTGGCCTGTCAAAATGGCGCTCAATCCACTGCTATCTACATATTTGACATTCGTCAAATCGAGGATGAAATTGCGTACACCTTCCTGACTAAAGAAGATAAAATCGCTTTTCAGCCCCGGAGCTATAGTAGAATTGAGGTTCTCTTCGTCCAGTGCCAATACGGCGTATTGGTCTTGTTTGTCAATCTTATATTTCATAGGAACCTGATTATCAACGCGATTGATTAATGAAAGTAGGTACAACACTCAATTAAGACGGACAAATGTAACCATTGCTATTGGCTTTTTATTAAAATCTTAGTCGCCTTTTTTCTGCGTATATGACCCTGACACCCCGTCAGGTGATAACCAAGCTGGCACTATTTTTAACCATCTGGAGTAGGTTTGGGAGATGGAATGGCGACGGAAAGATCGGGTTTTGAAATCAGGCCAGGCATTTTTTTTGCGCAGCTAGGTGTAGCCGTTGAAAATTTGAGTTATTATCGCTTTGAAAGAATAATTCTTCCGCCAACAAGGATTTTTCGGACAGGTGCTTCTGACAACACATAATTTTCCAGTTGGCCAAAACCGAACCCGCAAAAAAATGTTATTTCCCTTAGTTAAAGGCTTGCATTATTTCACCGCTTTGGCCTAAACTTGTCGCTTCTTTACCCGCCATAGTCCGCAGGACGAAGGTGAAGTCAAACTAGCCTACATTCCCCTCCTACGCCTCCGGCTTCGGCGGGTAAATTTTTACTTTTTTATCGCCCTTAACGATTTTCAGATAATGAACAATAAATTCTCTCCGGTCGTCAAGCAGATCATCAACCAGAGTGGCCAGGAGGCTCACCGGCTGGGACATGATTACGTTGGCACCGAACATTTGCTACTGGGCATTATCGCCGAGCGCGACAGCCTGCCGGTGCGGGTGCTAGACGCTTTGCTGGTGGATGTGCACGACCTGAAAAAAAGGCTCGAGCGCGCTATCCCTCGCCAAAGTTCTTATCCGCCTGCCGAAAACCTGTTCGTTGGCAAATTCTCGGTTACGACCCAAATGCAACGCGTACTGCAAGTGACCTTCGCGGAAGCGAAAATCATGCGCAACGAAGAAGTATTCCCGGAACATTTGATGCTTTCGCTGCTCAAACACCCGGATACTTTTGCTACTAAACTTCTAAAAGAATACGACGTGGACTACGAATCTTTTAAAAAAGAAATGGAATACGTCCGGTCTGAACAAGATTTGGCGCATCCCAACCTCTACAACCAGGCTTCCAGTGAAGGCAGCGGCGAGTATGAGGATGAGGAAGACCGCAACTATCGCTCCGGTCAAAAGACCCAGCAGAAAAGCCGGACGCCTGTGCTTGACAATTTTGGCCGTGACATCAGCAAACTCGCCGAAGAAGGTAAACTCGACCCGATCATTGGTCGCGAAACCGAAATCGAGCGCGTGAGTCAAATCCTCAGCCGCCGGAAAAAGAATAACCCGATTTTGATCGGCGAACCCGGCGTGGGTAAAACCGCCATCGTGGAAGGCCTGGCTCTGCGCATTTTGCAGAAAAAGGTCAGCCGGACGTTGTTCAACAAACGTATTGTCATGCTCGATCTGGCCGCTTTGGTGGCTGGTACCAAGTATCGCGGCCAGTTTGAAGAGCGCATCAAGGCGATTATGACCGAGTTGGAAAAAAGCCGCGACGTTATCCTGTTCATCGACGAAATCCATACAATGGTGGGTGCGGGCGGTGCTACGGGTTCACTCGACGCTTCCAACATCTTCAAGCCCGCTCTGGCCCGTGGCGAACTCCAATGCATTGGGGCCAGCACGCTGGATGAATATCGCCAATACATTGAGAAAGACGGCGCGTTAGATCGTCGCTTCCAGAAAGTATTGGTCGAACCACCAAGCCAGGAAGACACGATCAATATCCTGCAAAATATTCAGGGCAAGTACGAGGATTTCCACAATGTGATCTACTCGCCGGCTGCTATTGTTGCTTGCGTGCGCCTCAGTGATCGTTATATTACTGACCGTTTTTTGCCGGACAAAGCCATCGATGTGCTGGACGAAGTGGGTGCCCGCGTGCACTTGAAAAATATCGTCGTGCCGCGCCATATCGAGGATTTGGAGAAAAACATCGAGGAACTGAAAGAGCAGAAGAATCTGGCGGTGAAAAACCAACAGTATGAAGAGGCTGCCAATCTCCGCGATGCCGAAAGCAAACTGGTGCGCAATCTCGAATACGCGAAAGTGGAATGGGAAGATGAGACCAAGATTAAACGCTATCCGGTCGAAGAAGATGATATTGCCGAAGTAGTGGCGATGATGACTGGTATTCCGATTCGGAAAGTGGCCCAGAGCGAAAGCAAGAAACTGGTGACCATGAGCGACGATTTGCGCAAAATGGTGATCGGTCAGGAAGAGGCGATTACGAAAATCTCGAAGGCCATCCAGCGCAATCGCGTGGGCTTGAAAGACCCGAAAAAGCCGATTGGTTCGTTCATTTTCCTCGGCCCGACTGGGGTAGGTAAAACGGAATTGGCCCGTTCGCTGGCCCGTTACCTGTTCGATAGCGACGACGCTCTGGTGCGCATAGATATGTCCGAGTACATGGAGAAATTCTCCGTGAGCCGTTTGATCGGCGCGCCTCCCGGCTACGTGGGCTACGAAGAAGGTGGTCAATTGACCGAGAAAGTACGCCGCAAACCTTACTCGGTGATTCTGCTCGACGAAATCGAAAAAGCGCACCCGGATGTGTTCAATATCCTGTTGCAAGTGCTGGATGATGGCCAGTTGACCGACGGCCTGGGCCGTAAGGTGGACTTCAAAAATGCCATCATCATCATGACTTCCAACATCGGTGCGCGTCAGTTGAAAGATTTCGGTCAAGGCGTAGGTTTCGCGACCCGTGCCCGTCAGGAATCTGCCGATGAGAACAGCAAAACGGTGATTCAGAACGCATTGAAAAAGACGTTCTCGCCAGAATTCCTGAACCGTATTGACGACGTGATGGTGTTCAATAGCCTCGGCCGCGAACAGATCTTCAAGATCATCGACAACGCTTTGGCCGGTCTAATGAAACGCCTGAACAACATGAAGTTCAAACTCGACCTCACCGAGGAAGCCAAGGACTTTGTGGCCGAGAAAGGCTACGACCCGCAATTTGGTGCTCGTCCGCTACACCGCGCTATTCAGAAGTATGTGGAAGATCCACTGGCCGAGTATATCCTCAGCGAGAATCCCGGCGAAGGCGTGTCACTGATTGCAGAAATGAACGAAGCGAAAGATGGGGTGGTGATCGCCCTGAAAACGGTGGAAAAGCAGGGACAGGAGAGTGATCAGTTGAGTGCGTAGGTTTTTTGTTTTATAGATATTTTAATGGGAGAGCCGCCGTGTTGGGACACGGCGGCTCTTTTTAGTGAACGGTTGGCTTGCTGCCATGTCGCTGTGCGTTGTTCGATTAATTATTGAATTATTTTAATTTCACTCAACTCAAATCCTAAATTCTCTTTAAAATAATCATTAGAAACAGTCTTCCAAAATTCCTTACTCATTGTTGGGTCTATCCAACTATAATCATATTCGAACTGTCCATTTTTAGAAATCCATTGTCGTATAATATCGGAATAAATTTGACTCATCCAAAAATTGAACAGCCCTTTTTGTGCCACATCTTTATCATCACTAAAAAAAGAATCAGTTCCATAAATCTTTTCATTCAGCCCGTGTGAAATAAACGGTGGCGAGTTCCTTGAAAATTTCTTAAAATCAAAAACCAAAGTCTGCATCCAATTTGCCCCTGGCCAGCAAAAAAATGATGGGCTAATTAATTTATCTTTTAGATATAAATAATGCTTTAATAAATAAAATTTTATTGGAACGTCTGGTAATTCAACAATTAATTTGTGGTCAACAGATAATTTTTTTATCCATAGAGGAATTGAGTCAAATATTTTGATAAAATTTTTCATTTTATCAAATTGGCTTTTCTCATTTAACTCTTGAGATAATAGTTTATCTAATTTAAAATAACTTTCATCATTTGTTTCAAATTTTTCAGAAAAAAGTATTTTATTTTTTTTTATAATCTGTGCAATTTTAGAAAATCGAATAACAGGATGTATCCTTGGCAGAAAATTTTCTAAATCATAATCATTGCTAAAAAAAAGGTCTGTTGAATTTAAGGCCAAGTCACAAGCAAATAAAAATAAATTTACCGAAACGTCTGAAAATTTCTTCGGCCAACTCAATCCTGTCTCTCGAATAAAAAACTTAAAAGCATCTCCATAGGGTTCTTCAAAATACCCTTTTTTTTCAAAGAATTCCATATCATACTTTCCAAGACTAGTAGAATTCAGATATTGTAACTCACAAAATCTAGCCTGTCCTTCTAAAATCTCAATGCAGCCAAACTTAAGGTTTGTTATATTATGGCTAATTTTTTTATTTTCAAAATCATTAATTTTTGTAACAATTGCATTCTGAAAAATATTATCTAATTTTCTAAAATCTATAATATTTGAAAAATCAAACTCTAAGCAAGTTTCAATGCTAGCGTATGTTTGTATATATTGATGTGACACACAATCTCCAGCAGACCGAAAAAATGCTTCATTTAACAAAAGTTTATATAAAGTTGGTTGCTTCATAATATATGAACTTAAATCTACATCAAGCCAATTTTTGAAAATATTGTAAACTAATCTAAGTTCATCACTAGAGTTTTTCGCAGCGTGAATTTGCTTAAATGCGTTTATTACAGGCTTTCTCGGTCCATAGTAGTTTGACCAATGCTCTAAATATTTTCGAGCAGTTGATGCCTGAATATTTTTAGATAAAGATTCAAAAAAACCAAAAGTAGAGCCTGAATATTGCCACCAATGTATCATTTCATGTATCACTACTGCTGTCGATACAAAATCTTCTTCTTTCCAAAAAAATTTGCTTTTATCTCCACTCAACGATAGTTTTTCAAGAACTTCGGGAGATAAGCGAACAGCAAAGGTTAATGGGTCAAATACACCCATTGTAACAAATCTTGAAGAATTGTTAAAAGTAGATGTTATAGGGTTTTGGTATTTGTAGTAATAATCATTCATCTTCAATTATTTTATTCAGTAAATTCTGGATTTCCACCAAACTTGATTCCCTATCAAATTCAACTTTATTACTTGAGTTTTCAAGTGAAATCTTCTCCGTATTTGATTGCAAGATTTGATAAATTGATACTGCAAGTTGTGCAGCACTTAGGAGCACCCCAACTAAGGAAAGTGTATCTCCCGTACCCCATTTTAAACTATGCGTTAAGTTTGATTCTCTCATATCTATCATAAACCCGCTTGATTCATCAGCGAGTCTTGAAAGAATAGCATTATTTGAGGATTGTCCTTGGAAAGCAATCTTTATCATCTTTATTTTATTTTATTTTTTGGTTTCATCGAACGTTAGCGTAACTGTCATACCGCTGCATTTAGCGGGCGGTTGACAACCAAGCAGAGTTCGTAGCATTCTATTTTTACTTCTTTAATAGACTAATTGCTGCTCCATTGGTCTTTTATTTTCTGTGTTCCAAATTATATTTGTAAAAATCTCGCCATTCAGTCTATTAAGTTATCAAAATAAAACTAGTAAAAAAGGAAGAACAATTGAAATAAAAACAAGAAAACTTACCCAAATGTTTTTGCTCAATATTTCTAATTCATCATTAAAAAAATCCCTTATTGGATAAGGATTAATTTGGGGGTTTTGCCAAATATGCGATGGAATTTTTACAATTTGATGGGACATTTGAAAATGCTGCTTAGTGAAACTAACTACATTTTCTAAAATCTGAACATATTCAATGTTGCCGTCCCAAATCGAATTCACTACTTTAATAGTATAAACAAATAATAACCTGAAAAATATTATCATCCAGAAAACTGTTCCAAAAGTGAGATAAATTACAGACTACTGGACATTTTTGGAAATGGGATGATTTTTCGGGCTTAGCATGCTAAAAACATATCGTATAAA
Source organism: Saprospiraceae bacterium (assembly GCA_965249785.1). Taxonomy (GTDB): domain Bacteria; phylum Bacteroidota; class Bacteroidia; order Chitinophagales; family Saprospiraceae; genus M3007. The sequence continues at coordinate 33,019 of CBDFMU010000029.1, forward strand.
TTCTATAAATCGGAAGCATTTTGTGGTTAGGATTGCCAGTCCTTCTCTAAAAATGGACACTTCTGGCGTTTGAGTCCCGTCCTGATAACGTTGCGTTGCAATATAATTTTGGTGCTTCCAGCCTTCTTGAATGGCCAAGGTATAGGCTATTGTAACGATCGCCATCATTAACAGGTTTTTGCTAGCATTTTTGAGATTAAGGTCTTCCAGATTATATCCGTTCGTTTTTAGGTGTTTGAAAAGGCATTCGATTTTCCAACGTTTGACGTAGCATTCAGCGGCCTTGACGGCATTGGGTAGCGTAGTCAAAAAGATCATCACCGGTTCCTCTGCATTCACCTTGGGATTAGGCATCATAACGATGGTGAAGGCCTGGCCATCCAGAAAAATCTGCTTTTTAACCAATTTGTCTTTTAAGCCGCACTTAGTCACCATACGTTCATAGCCCTTACCTCTGGCCCCGTTCACCTCTTCAAAATAATCGCCTGCCCGAAGCCGTATAACAAAATGTATCTTGTTCTTTTTGAGGAAGTTAAACCAATTTTTGCCAATATATTCCCGATCAGCTAACAACGTCATCCCTTGCAGATCGAACAGCAAAAATGCCTGCTCAAACATGGCTTTGCGCTCCGCCTGACTGGACGCGCCTATCTTTTCCAACTGCACCCAATAAATCGGAACGGCCACAGAACCAACCAGAACACTCAGCACCAAATAATGCACTTTCGCTTCCCCAAGCGTCCAACTCGTGCCGTCCATGACCAGGGTTTTAAAGCCTAAACCACGCAAAAACCGAAGATTTTGGCGCATCAAATCGTGTAACAACGCCCTGCTTTCGCCCCAATCCTGGAAAAAACGAATCAGCCGTTTATAATCACTATTGGCCTTCGAACCATCCTTGCCAAGTACCCCGCCAACGTAATCCTTCATTTTGTAAAGGTTCACCGTGCGCGCTAAAGGAAGCAGGCAGACTAAAAGCCAAATATTTTTTACGGCCCCTAAGCCATAACTTTCATACAAAACACTAAATTTGCGTATGTGTGGTGGAAGCATCGATTATTATGTTGTTGCAAACACAATATCGGCTTTCGCCACCTCTTTTCAAAAATGTCCAGTAGTCTGGATAAATTATCAAAATAAAGAGCATCACAAAGACTAAAATTGGAAAAATGGCTAGTTTAATCGCAGTTCTAATTTTTTCATCTATACTCATCTGCTTTAATGTTTATTGTGTTCTATGTTGCTTCAGTTATTATTTTTTTCTTTTTGGGGTGCCTTTTAACTATTGCTTCCCGCAATTTTGACTACAATTTTTTAGTCAAAATTGCAGATATTTTCGCTTTATTATTCAGTTGTAACCATACTATCCAAACACAAAATGCGGATACTCAGTCCACCGACCAAATATCCGCACCAGAGGCGAAGCCAAAAGTAGACATTTGGAGTACTTGGGGTCGTACTTTGAATATGGGGTGCTGCAAATGTAAGGCACTATCAGCAAATCTCCAAATTCCATCCGGGAAATTTTTAAATTATCCCAATTTTCGCACTCACGCCACTTCACCCAACCGCTCCCGCACTTTTGCCAGCATCATCGGTCGAATTAAACACCAATAAGCAGATCGGTGGGAATTCGCAACTCTTTATGCAGCGTTCTAATTTGTGCTAAAGACAATTCCCTTTTCCCGCTAAATATTTCTGATACCCTGTTTGACCCTAAAATTTTTGATAAATCTTTTTTACTCAAATTCAATTGCTCCAACGTTTGTTCGATGACTTGAACAACGGTAAGTTCTATCTTATTGAATTGAAAATGTTTCGCTTCATAAGCTTCTATCAATGTTGTTAGTGCATCAAGATGGGCAAATTTCTTTTCTTCCTCTGCTTCGTCTTCAAATGTTAAATCATCTAACTCCTCTACCAATTCACAGAAATGCATATAGGTAGCTTCGTCCGTGATCGGAGTGATCGGGTATTTTAAACTTTGAAATTTTTTCATGGATGCTTTATTTTAGACATGTTCAATGTCTTTTATTTTATCGTATTCAGCATGGGTGCCAATAAATCGAATACAAACTCGCTGCGCTCGAATGTGAAACCTGAATTTTGCAATCAGTCGGTACTTGTTGTGAGCAATGTTAAAAACAATTCTTTCATTTCCAACATAATCGGCAGTATTGAAGACTTGTATCACCTCTTGCACCGAATAAAAACTATTGGCCGTAACAATATCATACCAAAATTTCAACGATGTTTTGGCATCAGGGTATTCTTTCCCAAAAACTTCCAATCGTTTTTTCGTTATTATTCTCACAGGGCAAATATAAGATATTTTTCCCAATTTGGGAAAGTGTCTGAAAAACATTTTGTGGGTTGCTACACTTCGCTATTGTTTATCTATACCCTTTTGCTTGCGCAGATTCCAGAATGAATTGATTGCATTATGTTTTTACTATATGTTTTTTTTGCTTGCTGCGATTTTATCACCCAATCTAACTCTGCTACACCCAAACACATGATACGCTTCTACTGCCCCCAAAACAAAAATGCGGATACTCAGTCCATCAGACCAAATTATCCGCATCAGAGGCGAAGCCAAGAGTAGACATTTGGAGTACTTGGGGTGGTACTTTGAAGATGGGGTACTGCAAATGTAGACACC
>CBDFMU010000030.1:0-123460 GCA_965249785.1 Saprospiraceae bacterium
AGCGAACTGCAAGAAGAGTTAATCGAAATAGATAGGGAACGCAGTCAAAAACAAAAAGAAATAGAAACACTCCGACAGGAAGTACTGAAACTGGCCGAAGATTTCCAACGCATCCCCATCAATACAGAACGTTTGCATTTAGCCAAACAACACTTTGAGAGTGGTGAGTTTGAAAAAGCCAGAGCCGTATTGGATGCCGAAACAATGGGTAAAGAATTAGAGGGTTTATTGCAAAACAAAAAGTATCTGCAACAAAGAACAGTAGAAAACAAGCAGCAACTATCCAATACTTCCAATGAGTATCTCATCCTCGCCCGTCTGACTTCTACCGATTTTACATTACCTGATCGCTTTGATAAAACACTTTACTACTTTGAGCAATCGCTTAGAGCAGAACGCAATGCGGAAAACTTATTTTCCTTTGCCTATTTCTTGAAGGATCACAATCGATTTAGCCAAGCCAAGCCTTTGTATGAAGAAGTATTAGAAATATACCAGCAATTAGCCGAGAAAAACCCGCAAGCCTATTTGCCCGATGTGGCCATGACGCTGAATAATTTAGCGATTTTGTATCAAGTCACAAATGAATTCCCCCTCGCCCAGTCCGTCCTTGAAGAAACCTTGAAGATATACCGACAATTAGCCGCAATAAACCTGCAAGCCTATTTACCTAATGTTGCCATGACGCTGAATAATCTGGCAAATTTGTATTATACCAGAAAGGAATTTTTCCTCGCCCAGCCCGCCTTTGAAGAAGCCTTGAAGATTAGAAGACAGTTATTCAAAGTAAATGCGCGAGTCTATTTACCTGATGTCGCCAATACGCTGAACGGTCTGGCGATTTTATATGCAGCCAGAAAGGAATTTTTCCTTGCCCAGCCTGCTTTTGAAGAAGCCTTACAAATATTTTGGCAATTAGCCGAAGTCAACCCGCAAGCCTATTTAACCGCTGCCGCTAATACGCTGCACAATCTGGCGACTTCTTATCGAGCCAGAAATGAATTCTTTCTCGCTCAACCCGCTTTTGAAAAAGTTTTGCACATATACCGACAATTAGCCGAAGTCAACCCACAAGCCTATTTGCCCGCTGTCGCCAATACATTAGGGGCTTATGGCGACTTATGCAGAGCCACCGAGGACTATGCGCAAGCATTAAAGTTGTATCAGGAGAGTTTGGGTATATTTACTCGCTTTGTCGAGCAGGAGCCTGCTGCATGGAAGCCACAAGTATTAGCACTAAAAGAAAGGTGTGAAAGCGTGCAGCAGTTTTTAGCAGATATGGAAAAGGAAAATGTACAAAATGGGCTAGGTTGAGACTAATCCCACACATCTCGACATTAACCCACACCATGTCGAGACTAATCCCAACCATCTAGACATCAACCCGCACCATATCGAGACCAATCCCAAATATCTCAACATCAACCCACACTATGTCGAGACTAATCCCAACTATCTCAACATCAATCCGCACCATGTCGAGACTAATCTCCACCATCTCGACATTAACCCGCACTATGTCGAGACTAATCCCGACCATCTCAACATCATTTTTAGTCAATATAAAAAAAGCCGCGCAAGTGTTTTGAACACCTACGCGGCCATCTTGCCCGCTGATTGGTATGCTTAATAATTAATTCTCCGTCGGGTTACTTTTAGCATCCGTTTTGGTGGCAGATTTTCGGCGACCCTTTGCTTTGTGATGCTCCTGCAAACGATCATAGATCGCTTTGGCCTGTCCCGAACCCGAACGGGCAGCCGTACCCATCAAATGATAGAAGACAGCAGCCCCGTCATAGGCTTCATAATTGGCCAGTCTCCGGTTCTGTTTTACATTTTCCAGCAAATCCGACAGCGCATTTTCCAGTTCCAGCAGTTGGTCGCCACAGGCCAGGTCTTTCACTATTTCCTCCGCTTTCACATAGGGCGGAATAAGATCACCAGCACTGTTCATTTCCGTCACGCAATTGCGGATAAAAGTTTTGTCGCCATCACTGACCCCATAGAAAGCCTCGGTTTCGTTCGGAGATAGTTTGACCAGAAAGTCCAGTTGCTTGTTTACTTTTTGCAGTTCGGCTTTGGTGGCAGCGAACTCTTCTGCGCTCATCACGTGGGATATGCGATTGGAGGTTAAGTCGATCATGTTGTACGAGTTGGTTTAGATTAATTAAATAAGGTTTTGATGCACAAGTCAGACTGCACGGGCCGACAGCGCGACTTGTTTGTTATTGATGTGGAAATGTTATACTGTCACAGGTATGGTTAAAAAAAGTTGGCGGTGGGTAACAAATACAACATCATCCCTAACCCTTCCCCCGAAAGGGCAATGTCGTTGACTTATGGATTAAGGACGATTTTCCTCATTCGACCCCCTACCCCTGAAGGGGAGCAAACCGTGGGTAAAGCATAATTTCTATCATTCTTAATCGAAAAAGTACTCCCCTTCAGGGGTCGGGGGTAGGCCGAGAAAAGGTGGAAAACAATAATTCAGCAGGGGAATATTTCATTAGTTAACGATATTGCCCCTAAAGGGGAGTAATTTTCAAATAGGTATGCTGATTAATCCTGCTTATTCACGATCTACTCCCCTTCAGGGGCAGGGGTGGAAGAAGCACAGGCCAAATGTAAAGTGCATGGTCACCCACAAAAATCATTAAGTCAACACCATTGCCCATAAGGAAGGGGTTAGGGGTGGGGTTAAGCCGCATACGGACAACAAAACTTTATCCCCCACATTGCCACAAAGTGCGCTACGTTTGTCTAATCGCTTTTTGCCTGTCAACCACCTGCTATGAAAAACTCCCTCACCCTGCTCTTCCTCACCTTGATGGCTGCCTGTCACCTACCGAAAAAAAGCCCTCGCTGCTCTACGAATCCGCCGCATTTAGCATTTATCCCGACAAAATAGTGCAGGGCAAAAACGAGGCCATAGTGTTAAGTCCGACGCACATCAAATCGAACTATAAAAGTCCGGCCAGCGAGACTTTTTCGCGACTGATTGCTTTCAAATTCAGCATCAACGAAAAAGACAATGAAGCCCCGTCGGGCAAAGATCACTGGCTGGTCGTCGGCGAGGAACACGAGTCGCCGGTGATCGTCTTCGGTGCGCCGCCCACTGGCCCGCAACCGGAAAAACCGGCCAATCCGCTGCCCGCCAATTATGACTACACGTTCCGCGTGGATATGTCGGCGGTGTTGGCGCAGTTTGAGCAGAAAGGTTACTATGAAGCGTATGATGGTTCCAAGGTCGCGAAGGCGGATTTCAAGGGGTTTTATATTGCGGGCGGCTCCGAACCGCTCAGTTGGGATTTTGTCAATCTCGGCAATAAAGGCCTGAAACTGGAAGACCCCGACGGCGATAAAATCTATACATTAACGGTAAAATTAAATCCCTATAAAGCCGACGATTATAAAGATAAAGAGTGGCAACATCAGTGTGGATGTGTCTAAAAAGCCGCAGTATAAATCCGATCAGCCCATTGTGGATGCGCTGTTTAATCTATCACTGGAAGAAGCCATCAAGAACATCGAGGCGGATAGTACGTTCCGCACGGGTGCCAAATGGGGCGGCGTCTGGACGCGCGACATTAGTTATAGTATATTTTTGGCCTTTGCTTATCACGAACCGGAAGTGGCTAAAATCAGTCTGATGAAGAAGGTTAAACGCGACCGCATTATTCAGGACACGGGTTCGGGCGGCGCGTGGCCCGTCTCGTCGGATAGAACCACCTGGGCTTTGGCTGCCTGGGAAATCTATAAGACTACGGGCGACATGAACTGGCTGAAAACTGCCTACAACATCATTAAAAACAGTGTAGAAGATGATTATAAAACTATTAAATCTTCTAAAACGGGCATGTATTCCGGCGAGTCTTCTTTCCTCGATTGGCGGGAACAGACGTATCCGAAATGGATGAATAATGTGGACATTTATAATTCTGAAAATCTGGGGACTAATGTAGTCCACTATCAAGCGCATGAGATTCTGGCGCAAATGGCTAAAATCTTGGGCGAACCCGATCAGGAATATTTGTCTCGCGCTAATGCTATTAAAAACGGTATTAATCAATACTTATGGATGCAAGACAAAGGCTATTATGGACAATATCTATATGGACGACCTAATTTGACGCTGTCGCCGCGCTTTGAAGCATTGGGCGAAGCATTATCCATTTTATTTGATGTAGCGGATAGCGATAAAGCGAAATCTATTCTGGAAAAATCGCCGATTACCGACTTTGGCGTTACTTGTATTTATCCACAAATCCCCGGTATTCCGCCTTATCACAATAATGCTATTTGGCCTTTTGTGCAGTCTTACTGGAATCTGGCCGCTGCCAAATCGGGCAATGAAGAAGCCTTGCAACATGGTTTGGCCGCTATTTATCGTGCTGGCGGTCTGTTTCTGACCAATTATGAAAACTTCGTAGCGCAAACGGGTGATTTCATGGGCACCGAAATCAATTCCGACCGGATGCTGTGGAGTATGGCGGGCAATCTGGCGATGGTACACCGCGTGTTTATGGGCATGAACTTTCAGGCGGACGGCATTAAGTTCCAGCCTGCTATTCCTTCTTCTTATCCGGGCAATAAATCACTGACTAATTTTAAATACCGGAATGCTATTTTAAATATAAATGTCCACGGCACTGGCAATCAGATAGAAACTATTACGCTGGATGGCCAACCTTTGGCTAATGCTTTCCTGCCCGCTACCACTACTGGTAATCATACCATTGATATAGTAATGAAGAATAATGGTTTTCAGGGAAAAATTAATGTAGTCGCCAACAAATTCTCTTTACCGAATCCACAAACCAAACAAAACGGCGCAGTAATGGAATGGGCAGCCGTTCCCGGTGCGGTGCAGTATTTTGTTTATAAAAACGGCGCGTTGGCAGAGAAGATTAATGCTACTAATTACACCGTTCCTTCCGGCGGTTTTGCTGAATATAAAGTCAGTGCCGTAGATAAAGATGGTGTGGAGTCTTTTACCAGCGAACCATTGATGTTTGTCAATAAAGACGCTATTAAACAAATAGAAATAGAGGACTTTGTACCTGCTTCTAAATTGCACTACTCTAATTTCTCTGGAAAAGGCTTTGTAGAAATTTCTACTACGCAGAATAAAACCATTACTATTCCAGTCAATGTAGAAGCAGCGGGAAATTATCTGCTCGATATTCGTTACTCCAACGGCAGCGGTCCGTGGAATACGGATAATAAATGCGCGATTCGCAGTTTATCAGTGAATAATCAATATCAGGGAGCCTTAGTTTTCGCGCAACGCGGCAAGGATGAATGGTCGGATTGGGGTTATTCTAATCCCATTACTATAAATCTCGCCGCTGGAAAGAATACGCTGCAAATTTCTTTTGAAGAATGGAATAATAATATGAATGTGGAGGTGAATACGGCTATGCTGGACTATGTGCGGGTGATAAAATTTGATTGACGAATGCAGATTACATGAATGTTGATTTTTGATGTACTACACGCGACATCAAAAATCAACATTCATCATTCTTATATCGTCAATCGAAATTTCTATTTTACATTTTTTCGATCACGATAGCCGTCGCTCCCCCCCCCCCATTACAAACCGCCGCCAAACCAAGGCGACCATCCCGCTGGTGCAACACATTATTCAGCGTCGTTACGATGCGCGCGCCCGAAGCACCCAGCGGGTGCCCCAGCGACACGCCACCGCCAAACACATTCATCTTGTCGTGCGCCACATCCAGCACTTGCTCGAAGGTCAGTACCACGGCTGCGAATGCCTCATTGACCTCAAAGAAATCAATATCGTCTTTGGTTAAGCCTGCCATTTTCAGGGCTTTCGGCGCGGCGATGGTGGGAGAAGTGGTGAACCATTGTGGCTCTTGTTCCGCATCGGCGAAGCCCCGGATTTTGGCCACGGGTTTCAGGCCATATTTCTGCACGGCTTCTGCGCTGGCCAACACCAAGGCGGAAGCACCGTCATTGATCGTGCTGGCACTGGCCGCCGTCACGGTTCCATTCGGAGAAAAAGCCGCGCGTAGGGTCGGAATTTTATCGAAAAACACCTTCTTAAACTCCTCATCTTCGGTGATTTGCAGCGGATCGCCTTTCTTTTGGGCAATTTCTACGGGTACAATTTCCGAACGAAAAACGCCGGAATCCGTGGCTTTTGCGGCCCGTTGGTAGGAATCCACCGTAAAAGCGTCCTGCGCAGCACGGCTGAGATTATACCGTTCGGCAGTTGCGTCGGCGCAGACACCCATCGCCTGATGGTCGTAGGCATCGGTCAGGCCGTCTTTGGCGAGGCCATCGACGAGTTCGGCATTGCCATATTTATAACCCCAGCGCGCATTAGGTAGATAATACGGGGCTTGCGACATATTCTCCATGCCGCCGGCCACCACGATCTCATTGATGCCGAGCATGATGCTTTGCGCACCAAGGGTAATGGCTTTCATGCCCGAAGCACAGACTTTATTGATGGTTGTGCACGGCACATTATGGGGAATTCCTGCGTAATACGCCGCCTGACGCGCCGGAGCCTGACCGAGATTGGCACTCACGACATTGCCCATCAGCACTTCATCCACTTGATCGGGTTGTACACCCGCTTGCGCCAGTGCGCCTTTGATGGCTGTAGCCCCGAGTTGCGGCGCCGGTATGCCAGATAAAATTCCGCCAAAACTGCCAATAGGTGTGCGAACAGCGGAGATAATAAAGACTTCTTTCATGTTGTGGTGGACTGAAATTTGGTTGAGATGGTTGAGGAAGGGGTTGAGATAGTTGAGAAAAAAGGGTTGAGACGGTTGAGAAGAGCTAAGAAAAAGGTTTAGAGGGAGAAATCGCGGCAAAAGTACGCCATTTGCTCTTTCAGATTCAGAAGCATATTTGGTGAATATTGTTTAAACAGTAAAAATATTTCCTCGCAATCTACCCTTTCCACCAATGTACTCGTTTTTCAAAACGACACATATTAGTTGTTTCCCGATTGGTCGGCTCGGTAAAATTAAATATAACTTTACAACCGAAATCAACTATTAAAATTTGTCAATCTGTCAAAATACAAGATATGAGAAAAATTGAACAACTCTCGCCGCGTGAAGCCTACGCCGCCTATATTCGGGGCAGTATTATGGTCGATGTACGCGACAATATGGATGCAGACTCGAAGGTCGCCGACCTCAAACAGTTGATAAAATTGCCGTTTAGCGAACTGGATCAACGGTTGGGAGAACTACCAACGAATCGTCAGGTGGTATTTGTTTCGCGGATCGGGATTAAAAGCGCACAAGCCGCCAAAATGTTGGCCGAAAAAGGTTTTGACCAAGTGGCTACGGTGCAAGGTGGATTGACTGCTTGGGAAGCCGAGGGTTTGCCAATTCGCTAAAAACGGATATTGGATTTTTAGACGTTAGACACTATACTGCGTATCAAGCCATTAGTTTGCAGAAGGTCAATATCAAGTGTCAAATATCCAAAGTCCAAAAAAACATTTAATATTATCTTAACAGAGTCCACCTTGCAACTCTGGGAAAACTTCCCGGTTCTTTGCACCTGTGAAAAATAATTACGCAAATAGAAATCCACGCCGTTCCGTCATCAGTATGATGATGCGTATGTGCTGTTGTTTCGTCCCGCTCGCCGGTGCGCCGCAAAGGATTTCGCGTAATCATACTGATTGATAGTTTATCATTCCGTTTTTACGAAAAGACCTTTCAGGCCCGGTGCCTGAAAGGTCTTTTTTGTTTCCCCCAACATCATAACTCATCACTTATAACTCATAACTTTAAAAATGGCAGATCAACCTTTGCATTTCGACACCCTTCAACTCCACGCCGGCCAACAGCCCGACCCCACCACCAATAGCCGGGCGGTGCCAATCTATCAGACGACTTCGTATGTGTTCAATAATGCCGAACATGGAGCCAACTTATTCGCACTCAAAGAGTTCGGCAATATTTATACTCGCATTATGAATCCCACGACCGATGTGTTCGAGAAACGCATCGCAGCCCTGGAAGGTGGTGTAGCGGCATTGGCAGTGGGTTCCGGACAAGCCGCGCAGTTTATTGCCTTGAATAATATTCTGCAAGCCGGGGATAATTTCGTCACCACTTCCTACCTCTACGGCGGCACGTACAACCAGTTTAAAGTTGCGTTCAAACGCCTCGGTGTGGAGGCCCGTTTCGCGGACGGCGATAAACCGGAGAGTTTTGAGGCGTTGATTGATGATAAAACCAAGGCCCTTTACCTCGAAACCATCGGCAATCCCGGTTTTAATATTCCGGATTTTGAGAAATTTGCGGCCTTAGCCAAGAAATATGATCTGCCATTGATCGTGGACAACACCTTCGGCGCAGGCGGTTATCTCTTCCGTCCCCTCGAACACGGCGCGCATATCGTTGTGGAATCTGCTACAAAATGGATCGGCGGACACGGCACCAGTATCGGCGGCGTCATCGTGGATGGCGGCAATTTCAACTGGGGCAATGGCAAATACCCACAATTCACCGAACCCAGCGAAGGCTATCATGGCCTGGTTTTTTGGGATGTTTTTGGTACCAATGGCCCGTTCGGCAATATCGCGTTTATCATCCGCGCCCGCGTCGAAGGGTTGCGTGATTTTGGTTCTGCCATCAGTCCGTTCAATTCTTTCTTGTTGTTGCAAGGTTTGGAAACGCTCTCGCTGCGCGTACAACGCACAGTAGAAAACGCGCTGGCTTTGGCGGAATATTTTGAAAAACATCCAAAAGTCGAATGGGTCAATTATCCCGGTTTGGCTTCCAGTCCGTATAAAACATTGGCAGACAAGTATTTGAAAAATGGCTACGGCGGCGTATTCAGTATAGTAGTGAAAGGCCCGAAAGAAAATGCGACAGCGGTGATTGAAAACCTGAAACTCGTCAGCCACCTCGCCAACGTCGGCGATGCCAAGACGCTCATTATTCAGCCCTCGGCTACAACGCACCAGCAACTCAGCGAAACCGAGCAACTGGCTGCCGGCGTAGTGCCTACGCTACTCCGCATTTCGGCGGGTATTGAACATATTAGTGATTTGATTGCTGATTTCGAGCAGGCGTTGGATAAGATTGAAGTGGGCGAATCGGCTGCGGTCACTGGCTAAATGTAGCCCCTCCCCTAACCCCTCCCCGTAAAGGGGCGGGGAACTTGATCGTGCAGATTTTGATGATTTATGCTCTCTTCAAAGCGAAAGCAGATTTTTAAATTCTTCATAATCAATAAATTACCCCACGATCAAGTTCCCTTCCCCTCACGGGGAAGGGTTAGGGATGGGGCTAACACAAGGTCCCTGGATACCCTGCCTTTTTTGGCAACCAATAACTGCTAACCAATAACTATTCTTCCACCGCCCGTGTCTGCAAAATCTTTCACCATCTACTCCGGTCTGTCGCTCGAAAACGGCGAATACCTGACCGAACCGACCATCGCTTACCACACTTATGGCGATCCGTCCAAACCCGTCGTGTGGGTGTGTCACGCTTTGACGGCCAATTCCGAGGTGTTCGATTGGTGGGCAGGCTTGTTCGGCCCAACGGATGATTTCAATCCGCAGGATTATTTCATCGTTTGTGCCAATATCCTCGCTTCGTGTTATGGCACGACGGGGCCGTTGAGCAAGAATCCAGTGACTGGGCAGCCATATTTCCATGCGTATCCCCACGTTACGATTCGCGACATGGTAGCGGCGCATGAGGCCTTGCGCCGCCATTTGGGCATTCAAAAAATCCATCTATTATTGGGCGGCTCCTTGGGCGGACAACAGGCATTGGAATGGGCCATTCAGCAACCGCAACTCATTGAAAATCTGGCCCTTATTGCGACCAATGCCCGCCACTCCGCCTGGGGCATCGCGTTCAATGAAGCCCAACGCATGGCCATCGAAGCCGACGGTACCTGGCGACAAGCGCAACCGCACGCAGGCGATGCCGGGATGCGCGCAGCACGGGCGACCGCACTTCTCTCCTATCGCAACTACGGCACTTATGGTCAATTTCAGACCGATCAGGAACCTGTTTTGGAGAAATTCCGGGCCAGCACCTACCAGCAATATCAGGGCGAAAAACTGTCGCGACGGTTCAATGCCTTCTCTTATTATCGTCTTTCGCAAGCAATGGACACGCACCACGTCGGGCGCGGACGGGAAAATGTAGAGGCGGCTTTGGCTAGTGTCAAAGCGCGTACTTTGGTGGTGGCTATCAGCAGCGACGTATTATTTCCACCTTCCGAACAACAATATCTGGCGCGTCATATTTCCAATGCCCGCTATCTGGAAATTGATTCTGACTACGGCCACGATGGTTTTTTGATTGAAACCAAACAGTTGGGTGAGGCTTTGATGACCTTTCTGGAGGAAACAACTTTGAAAATTAATCATCATCAATTAAATGGTATAGTGGCCTAACCCGCCTGAAAGTAGCCTTGGCAGTGGAGATGAAATGACAGAGAGACGACATTGTGGCGCGGTTTTTGTCCGCAGATCAGCCAGAATCTCGTTTCTTTGCCCTACTTTTTTCAATCCGCGATTTGCCATGAACCGATTTTTACTACTTGCACTCCTGGCGTGCCTTTCCCCATGTGTCTCTCAAGCCCAGGATCAAAATTTAGGACTTTGTGAGCAAGTACTGGCAGTAGCTGGCAAGTCCGTCGTTCGGGCTGGACGCTACTATGCCTATACTATAGGGGAGCCTTTTATTTTCACCCTGCAAGGGGCTACTACCACGGTGACGCAAGGTTTCCACCAGCCTGAGTTATGCGTGATGGTCGCTACCCATGATGTGGAGCTGGCCGACTGGCAGATCCAGGTTTTTCCCAATCCTACCACTGATTTTCTACACATCCAATATAGTGCTGACCACAACAGCCAATTGGAAGCGGCAGTCTTCGATGTGTTGGGGCATTTAATAGTAGACCAGGTCTCCCTTGATCGTCCCGATGATTCGCTGATAGATTGTAGTACCTGGCAGGCGGGGCTTTATTTCCTGCAACTGCGCGATCCGGCCACGCACGCCGTTGCTACCGTTCGTTTCATTCGGCTTTGAAAGTCGTTTCTTTTGCCGGGCGGCCTAGGGTTTTTTAGCATCTTCTGCTAAATCATTTTGATTTTTTTGGGTCAATTCCCGGCTATGTGGCATGTATAATAAGTAGTCTCCCGGCAATAGTTTAGGCTAAATTTTCTAAAAGCATGGATTCTTCATTGCCCATTTGCCTTATACTATTTTGCCTTCCCGATAAGAATCGGAATGTCGTTTTTGCTCCATTCGCCAATTTATTTTTAATCCGCACTACTGAAATCTTGCTGCACGGCTGCCTACCCTTGTTAGTTCCAAAACTGCATTTCCATGAAAAATCGTTTATTATTTCTTTTGCTAGCCTTCGGAATTTCTGGTTCGATGCTCGCCCAATCGGTACCGCAAGGCTTTAATTATCAAAGCATTGTACGCGACAACAGTACTGGTATGCCCTTGGCCAACCAGACGGTTACTTTATTATTTCTTCTCCGCAGTGGAGCACCCAATGGGCCGGTAGCCTATTCCGAGAAACAGGTCATTTCGACTAATCAATTTGGTTTGGTCAATTTAGTGATCGGCCAGGGCGTTCCGGTATCGGGCGAGTTCAGTACGATCAACTGGGGCGGCGGTGCCAAATACTTATCGGTGTCCGTAGAAACCTCTCCCAACCAGTTTCAGGATTTAGGTTCATCACAGTTGATGAGCGTCCCCTATGCATTATATTCCCAAACATCCGGCAGCGGTTCCGGCTCTGGAGGCAGCGATAATTGGGGTACGCAAACTGTCCAAACCACGCCCGTACTGGCTGGTAACGGCACCGGCAGCAGTCCCCTGAGCATTGCCCAGCAGGGAGCGCAATCAGGCCAGGTACTTAAATGGGATGGCAGTAAATGGGCACCTTCGGATGACGTGAGTTCCTCTGGCACCAACGGCGGTACTGTCACGCAGGTGAATACGGGAACTGGCCTGACGGGCGGCCCGATCACTAATAGCGGCACTATCGGCCTCGCCAATTCAGGCGTAACGGCAGGCATATACGGTAGTGCTACCCAAATCCCGGTAATCAGTGTAGACGCACAGGGCCGCGTGACCAACGTGGCACCCATCGTCGTGCAGCCGGGTGGCGTGGGTCTGAATGGCGGGACTGGCATCGGCGTACAAACTAACAGTTTCAATAATTTTACTATTACTAATACCGGCGATCCAAATGCTGCGGACGATGTGAATTTGACGACACCCTTCAACGGGGATGTAACCGGCAGTTATGATAATTTGCAAATTAAACCAAATGCCGTCGGTAGTCCTGAAATCGCCGATAATGCCGTGGGTAGCAGTGAGTTGAATGACAATGCGGTTACAAGTAGCAAAATTTCTCCCAATGCCGTCACGACTGCTAAAATTAATAATGGAGCAGTGACCGCTGCTAAAATAGACGATATGGATGCCACCAGCGGCCAGGTCCTCAAATGGAATGGCAGCTCCTGGGCACCAGCCGACGACGAAAGTGGCACGATTGATTTGACTTCGGGCAGTGGCATCGCGATTACCGGCACAGGCTCCAACCTGACTATTACCAACACAGGCGACCTGGATGCAACGGACGATCTGACGACTACTTCTACCGCCAATGGAGACGTGAGCGGCCCTTTTTCTAATCTGCAATTAAAGCCCGGTGTAGTGAGCACCACAGACCTGGCCAATAATGCCGTGACGACTGCCAAAATCGCCAATAGCGCGGTTACTGGTGCAAAAATAGATAATATGGGAGCCACTGACGGAGCAGTATTAAAGTGGAATGGCACCACCTGGGCACCCGGCGTTGATCAGGGAGGTACTTTCAATGTATTCCCTGGCACCGGCATTGATGTGACTACAGCGGGCAACAACTTCATTGTAATTAACACCGGCGACACGGATCCAAGCGACGATTTGACCAATACCAGCCAGGCCAACGGCGATATTACGGGTGCATTTACTAATCTGGTCATTAAAAATAATGCGGTCACCAGCAGCAAAATAGCCGCTAATGCCGTCAATACCAATGCGATTGCCAACGGCGCAATCACTGCGATTAAACTGAATGACATGAATGCTAGTGCCGGTCAGGTGCTTCGCTGGAACGGTACAGCCTGGTCGCCAGCGACCCTGTCCAGTGGTGGTAGCGGCGATGATTGGGGAGCACAAACCGCCGTCACTGGCGCAGCACTCACCGGCGATGGCACCGCTGCCAGTCCCCTCAATCTGGCGAAACAAAATGCTACCGCTGGGCAGGTACTAAAATGGAGCGGCACCGCCTGGGTGCCAGGTACCGTAACTGGTATCGGACTCGGCGATGATTGGGGCGCGCAAATAGCCGTCACTGGTGCTACTTTGACCGGCGATGGTACAGTCTCCAATCCCCTTAATTTGGCAAAACAAGGGGCTACCAACGGCCAGGTATTGCAATGGAATGGCAATAATTGGGTGCCAGGAACTGTGTCGGGTGGCGGTGTCGGCGATAATTGGGGAAGTCAGGCTACAGTGACCGGCACGACCCTCGACGGCGATGGTACAACTGTCAGCCCGCTTATTTTGGCCAGGCAAGGTGCCGCCACCGGGCAAGTCCTGAAATGGGACGGCACTACCTGGACTCCCGCCGACGATCAGGTTGGTACCGGGGGCGGCAATAATAATACTTATGCTGCGGGTGGTGGCATCAGCATTACGGGTGTAGCTCCCAATCTGATTATCAACAATATCGGGGATGGCGACGCTGACCCCAGCAATGAAATACAAAAACTTTCTTTAACTGGCAGCGCATTGACGCTCTCCGACGGAGGTGGCACCGTCACTTTACCCACCGGAAGCGGTAATAATTATACGAGCGGTTCGGGTATTAGTATTACTGGTATTGCCCCTGATTTAGTTATTAATAACACGGGAGATGCTGATGCGAGTCCAACCAATGAATTACAAAAAATCTCTCTCAATGGCAATCAACTAACTCTATCTAATGATGGTGGCACCGTCACGCTACCCACTGCAGGAGGAAGTGGCAACACTTACTCAGGCGGTACAGGCATTAGTATTACTGGTACTGCGCCTAATTTAATTATTAATAATACCGGCGATGTCAGCAACACCAATGAAATACAAGCCATTAGTTTAGCAGGAAATAATCTTTCGCTTTCTAATGGCGGCGGCACCGTCACGTTGCCCTTGGCCGTCACTTACACTGCTGGTACGGCGATTAGTATTACTGGTACGGGTTCTAATCTGACCATCAATAATACCGGCGATGTCAGCAGTACAAATGAGTTACAAACTATTAATTTAGCTGGTAATAATCTCTCGCTTTCTAATGGCGGTGGCACCGTTACCTTACCAACTGGAAATACTTACACAGCCGGTGCTGGTATTAGTATTACTGGAACAGCCCCTAATTTGACGATAAAAAACAGCGGTGATCTGAGCGAAACCAATGAGTTGCAAAACCTTTCGCTCAACGGAGCCGAACTCACTATTTCCGGTACAAATAGTACCGTGGATTTTACGGATGTTATTAGTGCCGCTTCCGCGCAATGGGGTACTTTAGGCAATAATATATTTAATAAAAATACTGGTAATGTCTTGATTGGTACTCAATCGGGTACTAATGGCAAACTACAAGTAACGAATGAAGGCAGCGGCAGCGCAGGAGCATTTTTACTACCCGACGCAGGATCAACCAGCGCAGCCTTAATCGCAGAGTCCAAAGGCAGCGGACCTGGCGGTTATTTCGCCTCTCAAGGGGGCCCGGCACTCCTTACCGGAGCAGGTTTTGTGGGTATTAATGTCGTTATCCCACAGTTCCTGTTGGACGTAGGCGGAGCAGGACACTTCGCTTCTACCCTGGCCGCACCACAATTGACGGTGGAACAAACTGGTAGCGACTATGGCCGTTTAGTCGTAAAAAATACTACGGGCGGCTGGACGCTATCGGGTAAAGGCGGCGGAGCAGCGGCGGAATTTGGCATTGATCTAATAGGTGCAGCAGCCGGTGAACGCGCGTTTACTATCAAAGGCAACGGCAATGTCGGAATAGGTGGTTTGAATAATAGTACGGCCCGACTCAAAATATTTCATGGAGATAGTGGTAGCGGTCTGATGCTGGAAAATACCGCCAGCAGCCACAATTGGAGTTTTTCGGTCAGTGGAGATGGTAGTCTCGTCCTCGCCAATGACCAGACACCTTTTGCGGGCACTTTTGATGGTACTGGCATGTACACGCCTTCCGACCGAAATCTGAAAAAAGAAATCGTGGACATGAGTACAGGTATATTGAATAAAGTACTGCAACTCCAGCCCGTCACTTATCGCTACAAAACCCAGGACGAAACCACCCGTCGCTCGATGGGTTTCATCGCGCAAGATGTCCAAAAATTGTTCCCGGAACTGGTAACGCAAACCTCGGCCCGCAATGGCCAAGACGCTTATCTGGCGGTCAACTACGCCGGATTCGGGGTGCTGACCATAAAATCCATTCAGGAACAACAAATCCAGATCGAAGCCTTAACAGCAGAAAACGAGACTTTAAAGAACAAGGTAGAAAGCATGGACGCTCGTTTGCGGCGACTTGAACAATTACTGGAATCAAAGAAAAATTAGTTCTTATTAGCCATTTAAAAAGCCACAGTATCGAAAAACAACTCGAAACTGTGGCTTTTTATTGATTTTTAATCCTTGCTGAGCGTTTTCAAATCACTGAATATGCTGGTTGAAAAACGAAATCCGATGCTGCATTCTTCCAAAAATCAATTACGTACCCTGTTGGGATTGCTCGCGCTATGCTGCTCCCTGTATGCGTTTGCCGCACCGCCCGACACCACCATTGTGCATTATTATCTACGCGATACCTTGTGCTCCGGTCAAAGCCTATTTATCGTCAATCAAATTTTTGATGAATTCAATCCTGTCGGCACCATACTGTTGCCTGGGGCTGCCGCCAATGGAGCCGATAGCCTGATTCACGTGGATTTGGTGTACCGCGAACCCGCCCGCACCATTTTGGACCAAAATCTCTGCGTCGGGGATACGCTGCTGGTCAATGGCAAGGCTTACCACGCTCATTTTTATCTGGGCGAAGAAACCATCGAAGGCGGAGCGGCCAATGGTTGCGACAGTATTATTGAGGTGAATTTGCACGTGGTGGAGCCGCCGATAGATACGCTGAACGACACCCTTTGTCCAGGTGGCTTCCGAATGGTGAATGGCGTACGCTACGACCGCGACCACCCTGCCGGTACAGAAATGTTGCCCAATGCAGGCAGCAATGGCTGCGATTCAATAGTCGTTATTGCTTTGTCTTTCAAAGAGTTAGAGTTAAGTTTGGGACCAGATCGCCGAGTGGTCAGCGGGGATACTATTTGCCTGCAACCGACCCTGAATTTTATACCTGCTAATCTAGCGTGGTTACCCGCTTCGCCTTGCAGCGATCCACTTTGCACCTCCAACTGTATCCACCCGACTGCGCCGATCATGTATCAATTAGTGGCGACCGATGCGGCTGGCTGCACGGTAAGCGACGAAATACACATCGCCATTTCCGTCGAAAATCGGGTGTACGCCCCCAATGTATTCAATCCCACTGCCGCTTCGCCAAACAATCGCTTCTTTTTGAGTACCGGAGCCGGGGTAAAAATTATCCGTCGCCTCTCCATTGCCGACCGCTGGGGCGCACTGCTGTTTGACGTAGTTGACCTGATTCCCAACCAGCCGGAAGTTGGCTGGGACGGCACGGCACAAGGAAAGTCCGTGCTGCCCGGCGTTTACCTTTTCTGGACAGAATTGGAGCGGCTGGATGGCAGCACATTTACTACCGCCGGTACAGTGACGGTAGTGCGTTGAAGATCAATTGGTTACCGTTTGCCTCGGGGCGGCACTTTACCCTTGGCAGGTGGTGCCGGAGGAGTACGCACGGGTGGCCGAGGTGTTGCTACAGTCTGGCGTTCCATATCCGTCAAGCGGTTTGGGTCTTCCAGCTGATGCCGACGGAACCACCAAAACAAGCCTCCGAAAAATAGCAATAGTGCCAATGCCGAGGCTACCAAAGATATGTTTTCCCCTACGTACCAGGAACGCGGCTCAAAACGCATTTCCAGTTTCATATTCTGACCCGCTGGCAGGCGCATAGCCCGTAGTAAGTAGTCGGCTTTTACAAAATCAGCAGCGGGCTGGCCATTGATATAAGTTTTCCAGCCTTTGGCGGGGGGATAGTAAATTTCTGAAAAAAGAGCCAGTTGTTCCGTTTTCGCCGAGTATTCATACTCCATCTTGTCAGGATGGTATTTTGTTAATTTAATAGTATTAGTACTATCAAATACTATATTTAATCCCGCTAAAGTTTCGGCAAAAGTGGATTGCACAATGGCATTTACTTTTGGTTTAAGCACGTGTAATGCACTAAGCTCCGCATCCTCAGAAGGTACTACCGTGATATTCTGGACAAACCACGCATTGCCACAAACTTCTGGATTAGGAACGACCTCGCCTTTTGGACCAATGATGTATTTGCCATTCAGCATCCCGACAATAGACAGGTTTTTGCCCACGTCTTTATTTAGAAAACTATCAATAACATCTTGATAACGCTGGAGTTTTGCCGCACTATAGCCACTCATACTTTTATGAAAATAGGAAGCCGTCGCATTGCCAGTCAGACTTCCCCGCGCCAGATCCAGCACCCGGTAGTCAGGATCGGGGTCTTTTTTGATCTGTTTGTCAAATTCCTGTTCTTCCGGTGGTGCCAGCGTGCTACGCTTGGCTTCGTATTTTTCCGAAGAAATAGTACGGCCACAGATCATCCATTGATCGGCCAAAGCAAATAGAGCCAGCGCGCCAACCATCAAACCGGCTTTCAAGGTGCCTTGCAAATAAAACCAGATGAGTGCCGCTGCAATAGCCACAAAAGCGAAAGAACGCAACACATCGCTCCGCACGAGCGCGGCATGATCCTCTTTCAGGTTGGCCAGCAAATCGGGCGTTTTGGCCAGTGCCTCCAACGCTTGTTCCGAAGGCGCGCTGGTGGCCCAGGCAATCAATAGCAGCAAAGTGGTAGTCCCGGCGGCAATGAAAAAGGCGCGTTTTTTTCGACTGGGCAGTATATCTGGATCGGCTAACTTTTGCAAGCCCAGGGCTGCCATCGCTGCGAAGCACAATTGCCCCAATCCGAGAGCCATAGAAAGTGCCCGGAACTTATTGAACATGGGCAAATAATCGAAAAACAGATCGTTGACAAAAAACCGGCCCGCCCAGGAAATAGTGACCATTAGAGTGGCACTGCTTACGAGCCACCATTTGGCACTGCCAGGCACCAGAAAAGCACCCAGCAAAAATAAAAAACAGACAATGGACCCAAAATAAATAGCCGTGCCAACGCCCTCCGCACCGGAATAAAGTAGGCCCCCGGCTTGTTGACTGGCTTGCGCGACGGGTATTTGTTCGCGATATTTCGTGGTAAAAGACTTGTATAATTGCGTGTTCTGGTAAGATTCATTGGCCCCTCCACCGGCGTAGTGCGGTACCAGTAGCGTGAAACTTTCCCACACGCCATAACTGTACCCGAATGCATACTCTCTGGACAGACCACTGCCTTGCCCAGCCCTGCTTTTCAATTGCGAACCGCCACCACGGATGGTTTCCTGGCCAAATTCGTAGGTTGGCCAGAGTTTTGACAAATTACTACCAAAGCCCAAGCCGATTCCTAAAGCAATGATTGCAAATGATTTAGCCCAAGAAGCAAGTGTTTTATGCAGCACTGAATCTATCAACTGCGCCAAAAAGTAAACGCCGATAATCAATAGCGTATAATACGTAATCTGGACGTGATTGGCATAAATCTGCATAGCTAGGAACAGTGCCGTAATACCGCCGCCCAGCAGCCATCGCCCATTAAAAGCCCATACCGCGCCAGCCAGCACACCGGGTGCCATCGCCAGTGCCATCATTTTGGTGGAGTGCCCAGCTTCCAGAATGTCAATATTATAGGTCGTAATGCCAAAAGCCACCGCACCGAATATGGCCACGCGCCAATCCACTTTCAGCGCACCGAGCAGCAAATACAGGCAGAACATGGCCACAAATACCTGCGCCCACAGACTGGTATAATCGGTCCAGAGAAACAGGGATTTGAAGAACGGTTTCGTTAAGTTACCATGCGGCGTAGTATAAATCTGAAACGACGGCATCCCCGCAAAAGGGCCATTTGTCCAGAGTGGCGCATGACCATCCTGCTTGATATATTGCTGGATTTCGGTACCCATACCGCGCGCCTTATCGTTATCCGGCTGCGGCAACACCTTACCATTGAATGCATTAGGGGCAAAAAACAGAGTCGCTACGGCAAGCAATACGCCGATAGCAATCAGATGCGGGATGATTTTTTTAAAATCCATAAGTGCGTAAAAAGGTAAATAAGCAATGGGCAATAAGCAAGGGGCGAAAGGCAAAATTACAAATCTAAGCCAACCCCATAGCTCTTTACAAAGGAGGTGAAGAATGGCACGAAGGTAGGAAAATGTTTTTTTTAGCCAAATCAGTTCAGGCGTTGTAGCAGGGCGCGTAATTCAGCGGCCGGTATTTCATGGCCTCCTTCAAAGGACGTATTTTGAAAATCCACGCCATTTTGGTCTTCTATTTTTTGCAAAATATCCATTCTATCGGGGGTCAAAAATGGGTCATGAGTGCCGTACAATAAATACAAGTTTTTGTCTTTCAAGTAATTGCGCTGCGCTGCATAGTCCAGATCCTCCGGAGGCAAGCCCGCCCAAAGCACCAAATCCTCGAAACGAGGCTGCGTACGCATTACCCAACGACACACGGTCGCCGTACCTTGCGAAAAACCAAGCAGCACTACCCGAACGTAGGTGGGTAACAGAGTAAGGCAGTGATCGAGTAATTGCTGCAGGTATTGCGCATAATCGTTTATTTCGGTCTCGCGGTGGCGACGGGTCATCCAGTTGGCCCCCGGCGGCCCATCAAAGCCTTTGCGATAAAAATGATTCAGCCCTTCGGGCGCCACGACGAGGGTGGCACCGTCGTCCAGCAGGCGAAATTCTTCCAGAAATTCGTCGGCCACCTGCCCGTAGCCATGACAAACGATCCACAAGCGACGGATATGTGGACCCGGCTGACCGAGCATATAATAATGGGCAGTGCGCGGGACGATGATGGTGTGGTGGAGCATTGGAAGAGGGCATTGTTTTCGATACCGCGAAAGGTAGACAGGATTTGGAGAGTTTTTTGCCGTACTTATCGCAGAGTGTGCTTTTTTAGCATTTAATATAGTTTAAAACCGGTTTTGTCATCCATGATTCGTCTGTACTTTTTACTATTGGTAGCCATTTCTTGCTTGTATCCAGCGACTATACGCGCCTGTGGTTATGGATTTATCGGCGGTTGCTCCACCGATATTGGGCTACGTATCAATGGCACGCTGGACAGTTTTGCCATTGCTCCCTGCCAAAATATTACCGATTTTAATGGTCTTTCTTTGGGCGTTATCCGATCACTATCGCTGGCGCAGGCCAAGTCTATCAACTGGGAAAGCTGCCAGAATAATGTGACCAGTGTTGCCATCTATTTTCGGGTTTTCCAAACGGGCACACCGGGCGGTGCCTGGCAAATACTCCACTTGCAGGATGATTATTATACTTTGGTTGGCCCCTACACGACGCGATATCGCAGTATAAATGCCAACGTAAATCTTACGGATGGCCTCGTGGTTGGCCACGCATACACCCTGGAAGCCTACTTTCGGGCGGAAGTGGACACAATTGGCGACGACTTTATACCAGAAACCTTTATTGTCCAAAATAATGATGGTATTAATTACCACCTGGATTTTAACTATGGAGGTCCCAGCGGGCCTCCTTTTACCGTAGTTAATACCAGTAAAATGGAGCCACATTGTTACGGCGACAGTACGGGGGTAGTTGGCGTGTCCGTATATGGCGATCAGACCGACTTATTTTATCATTGGAATTACGAGGCAAACGATAATTTTTACCGGCTTTACAACATACCTGCCGGTATGTATATCCTCACCGTAAGCGGTGCAGGCGGCTATAGTCATACCGATACGATTGTACTTGGACAGCCACAACCGATTAATAATCAGTTTGTTAACTATGTTCCATTTAGCTGCGCAAACAACCTCGCCCAAGTCACCGCGCAAGCCAGCGGCGGTAGCGGGCCATACACCTATCAGTGGAGCAACGGCGACTCGACGGCTGGAATTGCGACAACTCTACCCGGCAATTACACGGTAACGGTCACGGATGCACAAGGCTGTAGTCGAGATTTTACACAAATTATTGGCAACAATAACTCAGCGATCTTTAATATTCAAGCTGATATTTGCAGTGGCGAAACATATCACATTGGTAATCAATCATTTGTACTGGCGGGGTCTTATAATATCACTTTGACCAGTGCCAACGGCTGCGATACCCTCATTCACCTGGAGTTGGGCGTACTAAATCCCGCTGCTCTACTCACAAATCTGCCAACCGCCGGGATGATTACCTGCGCGCAACCGACCCTCAATCTGTGCGCTACGGCCCAACCCAATGCCGCTTTTTCCTGGAGAAGAGATGAGTTTACGGTAGCGAATACGGCCTGCCTGTCGGCGACTGCCGGAGGTGTTTACACGGTGACTGCAACGCTGGCTGGTACGTCCAACAAAGTGTGCCCGGCATATAAAACATTGGTAGTACAGGAACATACCACGTTGCCGATAGCCAGCGTAAATGGCCAATTTGTCACTGGCTGCGTCCCTTCCAGCGTACCGACCTGGCTGCATGCCGTGACGAATGCGCAGAATCCGACTTATCGCTGGACTTATAATGGCCAAACGCTTTCGACCACCGATTCCTGTTCCTTTGTTTTCGCGGGCTGGACAGGCCAGGGCGGTCTGGTAATTCCAACCTTGATCGTGACGGATATGTATGGCTGTACCACCGTTGCCGAAGATGCCACCACTGTTCTGCAAAACGAAACCACGCCGTTGCTCAATATAAGCAAGCAAAATCTTTGCAATGGCCTGACGGAAATCAATTATGACATCCTTGGCGGCACTCTACCCTATCAGATTGAGTGGAATAATGCTGGTATTTTGACCAACCCTTTTACCGTGCCATCTGGAATGTATACCGGCACCGTGACCGATGCCGCGGGTTGCATCTCTATGTTCACGGTGACAGTAGAACCATTTTCCTTGATAACGGCGATACAAATGGCTACCGGCCCCAATATTCCCAATGGCGAGGTGATGGCTGATCTGAGCGGTGGCTCGATGCCTTATACTTTTTTGTGGAGCAATGGCAACACTACGCCACAGATTACTGGTCAATTGCCCGGCAGCTACTGCGTCACTGCTACCGATAGTGACGGCTGCACCCAGGATACGTGTGTGGTGATTTCCTTCCCCAGTGCGACTTGGGAAGCACGCACTTCGACCGTCAGCATCGTACCCAATCCGGTGACCCCGGGTGACTGGCTGGAGCTGGGTTTGCCCACGCAAATGCTGGGCGAAAAGCTGGAAATAGAAATATTTGATGCTACTGGACGCAGCTGGTGGCGCGAAAATCAAACCGCAACTACCGCTACTTTGCAGGTACTTTTACCCACAAAAACCCCCACTGGGCTACTGCTAGTGCGTATTCGCAGTGCTCATGGCCAAGCCACTGGCCGGTTCGTGGCACGATAATTTAGCCAAGTCTGCCAAAACCCATTTGCCATTCCCTCTTATTAATTACTTTTGCGCCCTAACAAAACTCATTTTTCATTCATCAATCATCTTTTTACACAAAAATTTCTATTGTTATGAGCAAAAAATCCTTTCTCCTTCCGGCTCTCCTCCTTGGTGCTATGCTGACTTTCGCGCCCGGTTGCGGCGATGCCGATCCTTGCAAAGACGTTGACTGTGGCGCAAACGGCACTTGCTTTGAAGGCACCTGTGCCTGTGACGTAGGTTACGAAGCAGGTACTTCTGGTAAATGTGATACCGAATCCCGCGTTAAGTTTTATGGCAATTTCAACGTGACCGAGATTTGTAATCCAGGCGGTACCGGTACTTTTTCCAGTGCGATTTCTGCTGGTACTGACATTTCAAAAGTCAACATTTCCAATTTTGCTGATTCTGGTCTGAATATTTCGGCTAATGTGGATGGAAGTGCTATCACCATTCCATCGCAAGCACTTACTATAAATAGCACCGCTGCTAATGTAAGTGGTACTGGAACTATCTCAGGAACCACGATTACCCTTAACTACACTGTTTCCGGTGGTTTTAACTTTACTTGCACGGCTACTTTGGTAAGGTAATAACTGAAATACTTATTAAAAAATTAATGGGCAACCTTCTATCGAAGGTTGCCCATTTTTTATTTAGTAGAAATAATTTTTCAATTAGTTGCCACTGCCGTTAGGCTTGTCCCATTTACTTTTGGAAGGGCTTTTTTCTACTGGTTTGCCATCTTGTGTAGTTGGTGTCCACTTATCCTTAGAAGGTTGGGGAGCACCAGTTTGATTCCACTTATCTTTGGATGGACTGGTAGAAGTCGGTTTGGTTGGTTGTGGCAATGGGTCCACCCGTGGGCCTTTTGTCTTGGTGCCTTTTTTCACCATACCACCCTTGGTCGTCATAGACGCTTCGGCAGTGCGTGCGGCCAGCACTTCGTCATATTTGGTTTGCGCAGCAGCCATCACGCGGCTATCGCATTCCGCTTGCTTTTCCAGGCGACGGCTAGCCACTTTTGCATCTACGGCAGCCTTCACTTCGGCCTGTTGCTGTTCCAGGGTTTTGCCACCGAAAGCGGTGAGCGTAAGAAAGCCGGCTACAGCTACTGCGCCGACTAAAAGCAGATTCTTATTCATGTTTTTTCTTTTTGTAAATGATGATTGAAAGGGAAGAGGTGTTTGCAATCAGGATAGACTTTTCAAAATCTTATTTCTGCGGCGCAGCCTGCTGAGCAGCTTGCTGGGCTTGCATATCCATCATGTTTACCTTTTCCTGTACGTGCTGGTCGAAGTTGGCCTGGCAGGCTTGATCTTCTTCAGCTTCCGCAGTCACGCGGGCAGTTTCATAGCCGGAGTTGATTGCCGCATCCATCTCCGCCTGAGTCATTAGTTTGGGGCCGCAGGAAGCCAGCGAAAAAGTCAGCATGGCTCCGGCAAAAAGTGCCATCATTGTTTTTTTCATGTGTGAAAATTATTTTAGTTGTTTAAAAAATTATGCGCAAAATTAGAAATACCTGCTGGAAAAACGCTCACTAAACGACGGATTCATACTATCATTGTTTTTCCAAATCGCGCGCTCATATTCAAGATGAAAAGGATGCTTTTTTGCCGCCTGTTTACACAAAAAGTAGTGAAAAAGTACCGAATAATCTGGCTCAGCCTGCTGTTCGGTGGATTGCTGGCCCCGGCTGAAGCACAAATCCAGAACGTCTCTACCGATGAACTACTGGAGAATTTTTTCCGCGACAATGACCAAGCCTCCGAATCGGATGCCCAACAGTTTCTGGAAAACCTGGAAAATTATCGTGCCAGCCCAATGAATCTGAACCGTGCCACCCGCGACGAGTTACTTTCATTGCACCTGCTGAATGAACTGACCATCGAGAATTTCCTCCATTATCGGGACCAGTTTGGGCCATTATTGAATATATATGAGTTGCAATCCGTCCCGGGTTTGGAAGTATCCGACATCCGTCGGCTACTCGAGTACGCCGAGGTACGCACCGAACTCGATACGCGCAACGTCAACATTATCAAGGGTTTTTACCAGGGAGAAGATGAATTGCTGCTGCGTTGGGGGCACCCCGATCCGCCCACTTATACCAATAAAGTAGAAGGAAAACCCTACGCCTGGGCTTTTCGCTATAAACACAGTTTCGATAATCGGTTGCGTTTTGGCTTTACCGCTGAGAATGATCCCGGCGAAGCATTTTTCAGTAAAAGCAACCGCAGCGGATTTGATTTTTACAGTGCCCACCTGTTTGCCCAAAATCTGAATCGTACTGTAAAAGTCATCGCGCTCGGCGATTATTCTGCCCGTTTTGGACAAGGTTTGATCCTGCAAACCGGCTTTTCGGCGGGAAAATCCGCTGAAACCACCTCCGTTATGCGCGGTGGACGTAAGATAAATGCCTACGCGGCCTTTGGAGAATCCTACTTTTTTCGCGGCGCAGCCACTACGCTGGCCTTCGGTAAACACGTGGAAGTCACCGCTTTATATTCGGATCGGCACCGCGATGGCAACGTAACCCTGCCCGACTCTATTGATGTGGATTTTCCTGAAGTGACTTTTTCTTCCCTGCAAACTACCGGCTTGCATCGCAGTGCTTCCGAAATAGCCGACGAGCGCGCATTGCACGAGCGCGTGGGCGGCTTATCGGCCACTTATGGCTGGAAAAGCGGCGAGGTTTCGGTCAATGGTTTGAGCATTTATTATGATAAACCCTGGAATCCCAGTGTGGCGGCTTACCGCAAATTCATTTTTCGAGGGCAGCAACTGACGGCGGCCAGCATTGATTATAACTGGCGGCGACGCAACTGGCTGCTCTTCGGCGAAACTGCGCGCAGCGACAACGGCGGCATTGCCAGCGTAAATGGCCTGCTGCTTTCGCCCGATCAACACGTCACTTTCTCGGCGGTACATCGCTCGCTGGCGCGGGACTACCAATCTATTTATGCGGCTCCTTTTGCCGAAACTTCGGGAGGAGCTAACGAAAACGGTCTTTATCTGGGAGCAGATGTTCGTTATCTAAGACGTTGGCAATTAAACGTTTATGCGGATGTATGGCGGCACCCGTGGTTGCGCTTCGGCGTAAACGCGCCTTCGCAGGGACGAGACTTTCTCGCCCGATTGATCTGGACAAAAAGTCGGAGTTTTTCCGTCTATGCGCTCTGGCAAGGCGAAACCAAGGAGAGAGACAGCAATGTGGAAAGTATTCTGGGCTTGGTAGAAAATCGTCGCGACCGCCTGCGACTACACGCAACTTACAAGGTATCACCGGCAGTCGAACTGCGCAGCCGCCTGGAATGGAGCATCTATACGATTGCGAATACCAGTCAGTCGAAGGGTTTTCTTGCGTATCAGGAAGCGGTGGTCAAGCCGCTTAGTTTTCCATTGACTGCCACTGTTCGCTATGCCATTTTTGATACCGATGACTATAATTCGCGGATATATGCGTACGAAAACGATTTGTTTTCAGCCATTTCCATTCCGGGTTTTTCTGGCCGTGGGTCTCGCTTTTATATTAACCTGCATTGGCGGGTGAACCATTGGCTGCACCTGGAAGCCCGTTTGGAACATACCGACAAACTCGGACTAACCAGCAACTTGCCGTTGGCAGAAACTGGGCAGTTGGAAGAAATCTCCAATACTTTTATTGATAACGGCCAAAAAACGTTCTGGAAATTGCAGGCGCGAATCAATTGGTGATCCGTAAAAGGCAAAATGGCACGGGCAATTGAGCAAAAAACAGCTTTGTCGGCGTATTTATTTACACCGTAGGTACCAGGCCATTCACTGCTTCTACCCTTACTATTTCCGGGATTTTGCCCCGAATAGCTTCCTGAATGCCTGCGCGCAAGGTCATAGCTGACATGGAACAGGATTCACACATACCGACCCATCTGATTTGGACGTGCATATCGTCGGTGACATCTACTAATTGGACATCGCCGCCATCAATCCGCAGGTGTGGGCGTACGCTGTTCAATGCTTCTTCAATTCTGTCCAACAATCGCTGCTTATCGGTCATGTGTCCTAATATTTGTGCAAATATAAGCAAGAAGTAGCACTTTTTGGAAAAGTACCACTTCTTGTAATTTAACCTCGCAGCTGCTCCTGATACAGTTTCCTGAACTTGCGCACTTTCGGCGCAATCACAATGGAGCAATAAGGCTGGTAAGGATTATTTTTGTAATAATTCTGGTGGTACGCTTCTGCCACAAAGAACTTATGAAACGGAGCGATTTCCGTCACAATCGGATCATCCCAGATCGCTTTCGCAGCAATTTTCGCCTGTTCTGCAACTTCCTTTTGCTCTGGCGAATGATAATAAATCACGGACCGATATTGGGTGCCGCTGTCATTGCCCTGGCGATTGAGCGTGGTGGGGTCATGCACCGTAAAAAACACGTCCAGAATATTCTGAAAAGAAATTACCGCAGGATCGAACGTGACCTGAATCACTTCGGCATGTCCGGTCCTGCCGCTGCACACGGCCTCGTAAGTTGGATTATCAACGGGACCTCCGCTATAACCGCTCTCTACTTTGGAGACCCCTTTCAAATCTTGAAAAAATGCCTCCACGCACCAGAAACATCCACCACCCAAAGTAGCGATTTCAGTAGAGCCAGCACTGGCTGGCGTAGCGACGGACTCCGCCGCACCAAGAATATTATTCATAAAAAGATGGCTGATTGAATGAAAAAATGTCCCGCATCCTATACACTGCAAGGAGTCAATAAAACAATCGTACCAAGCAGAAGTTGACTGGAAAATCAGTAAGCTGCATCAACTGTCGCCGCCGGAACATTTCGCCGCAGGTGGTAACCATTTTCGCCAGCCAACAAACTTAGGAAACGATTTAAGGCCACCCATTTCGGCTGGTCCAAATCGTAACTAATGTGGTGGCGGAAATAATCTTCTACATCAAAACCCGGTATGTTCGGGATGATTTTCGTCAGTTCTGGAATATGATCTATGCCAATTTGCATCGCCGTATTGAAGCGTTCCACCAGATTTTCTTCGAGCGGTTTGGTGCTGATCCAGGCGGCAAACACAAAAGGCAGGCCCGTCCAGCTCATCCAGGCTTCCGCCAGATCGTAGGTATAGGCAAATTGCTTATCCTTTCCAATCGCCTTGTCGCCGATGATGACCGCCGCCGTAGTGCCGCCGACTTGTTGTTCAAAACCTTCGGTCGTCGGGACAAATTCTGGCTGAATGTGCCAGTATTTTTCACATAAAATGCGAGCCAATGCCACCGAACTGCGGGAATGAAAATCGAGATACAGACGCTTCACCTCCGTAATAGGCGTATTCGAGAAAATACATACCGTTTTTACCTGGCCCACCGCCCCGATGCAATAGTCGGAAATAATGTGCGCTTCAGGCAATTCAGGGATGATCGCCACCGGGGCCAGGGCTAAATCCACTTCGCCCAGCAGCAATTTCTGGGCACAAACCGAGGGAATATCGAGACTCAAATCCATCACATCGGCCATATCGCTGCGATATAAGCCATAAATAAAGGGTTTGCTATTCAAATAACTGACTGCGGATATGCGTAGTTTGGACATAAACCGGTTGAGAATGTTGAGAAGGGTTGAGGTTGTTGAGAGGTTGAGAAGGGTTGAGGTTGTTGAGAGGTTGAGAAGGGTTGAGATTTGCGGAGGTGAGTGAAAATAAATTTCATAATTACCTGACAATCAAAATTTTCTCAACACCCTCAACCTTTCAACAATCTCAACTATTTCTCAACCGTTTCTGGCTGCAGGTGGCGCACGTCATTTTCGAGCTCAAAAGTAAACCGATCATTTTCGTAGCGTACCACGTAGCAACCCGTGTTGGCGTGGGGCGTTCCTTCCATAGAGGCCGGGCCAATACCTTTGAGCAGCGTGACCAAACAACGCAGGGTGCGGCCGTGGGTCGCCACCAGGATGCACTGTTCGGGTCGGGTTTTTAGCCATTCCACAAACCGACTGACCCGCAGCACCAGTTGTCTGGCACTTTCGCCTTCCGGCAAAGCCGCATCCAGGTTGCCATTCTGCCAATGGGTGATGGTATTTTTATATAATTCAATGCTTTCTGGCGTGGAAGGAATGCCCTCGTGCGCGCCCCAGCTGATCTCGTTGATGTCGGGCGTCTGAATCCAGGGAATATTTTGGTCAATAAACAACTGCACAGTTTGGTGGGTACGTCGCAGCTTGGAAGTCACAATCAGTTGAAAATCAACATCTTGGTAGGCTTCAAAAAAAGCGCGTGCCTGTGACAGGCCAGTGTCGTTCAGGTCGGTATCCACGCCGCTGCCCTGCACGATGCCCAAGCGGTTGAATTCGGTCTCGCCGTGGCGAAGGATGTAGATTAGCATATTAAAAATTGAGTATTTGAAATAACGAGCATCTGAGGATTTGATGTACGAGGATTTGATCAAATACTCGAATCTTCGCATCCTCAAAAGCACAGCATAATAGCTTAATAATCAACTAATTCAACACCGGCAATTCTATATAACCGCGATATTGTTTGTCTTCCTCAAACACCGTTTCTGTAAAATCCTGCACCACCTTATATAAGGTGTCCCGCTCCACCGGGCGACGACCCGTGCGACGAATCATCTCCACCAATTGTTGCGTAGTCAGGGTAGGATGCTGCTCTTCAGAGCCAGCCATCGAGTAGATTTTGGTGGTATCGTCTATCGTGCCATCCAAATCGTCTACCCCAAAAGAGAGCGACATTTGGGCCACCTGCCGACCAATCATTGGCCAGTAAGCTTTTACGTGATCGAAATTATCCAGATAAATGCGGCTAATGGCGTAGTTGCGCAGATCTTCCACGGTGGTACTTTCCGCGATGTGGCTCATCTGGTTGTCCTGATTGCGAAACTTAAGTGGAATAAAAGTCTGGAATCCTCCGGTTTTATCCTGCAATTGGCGCAGCTGCTCTAGGTGATCCACGCGATGCCAGAACTTTTCAATGTGTCCGTAGAGCATAGTAGCGTTGGAACGCATCCCCAATTCATGCCATATTTCGTGAATGCGCAGCCACTGGGCCGCATCGCATTTATCGGCAGCGATTTGCTCGCGGATTTCAGGGTGAAAAATTTCGGCTCCACCACCCGGCATACTATCCACGCCCGCCGCTTTAATCAAGCGCATGCCCTCTTCGTAATTTATTTTGGCTTTCTTGAAAATGTAATGATACTCCACTGGTGTCAACGCCTTCACGTGCAATTCGGGACGATGCGCTTTGATTTTGCCAAAAAACTCCTGGTAAAATGGCAGGTCGTATTTAGGTAAAACGCCACCGACAATGTGCACTTCCGTCACCGGCTGACCATCATATTTATAAACGATATTCAGCATATCTTCCATCGAAAAGGCCCACGCGTCATCGTCGGAACGCTGCTTGAGCAAGCGGGAATACGAGCAAAACTTGCAGTCGTAGACGCATAAATTGGTTGGCTCAATGTGGAAATTGCGATTGAAATAGGTAGTATCACCGTTCTTGCGTTCGCGAATAAAGTTGGCCAGCAAACCCAGATAAGCCAAGTCGCCGTGTTCAAACAGAAACACCCCTTCGTCAAAGGTAATACGCTGATTATCAGCCACTTTTTGGGCTATTAATCGCTGTTCGGCACCCAGATCGGGGTTGTTTAGCAGCAGTTCCAGTTGTTCGACGCTCCGCATAGTCGTTATTTTTGAACTTAAAAACACGGTTTCAAAAGGTTTGTTCAGAAGTTTCAATTTTTTGTGAAAACTCTGTAACCCGGAACGGCGTTCCGGGTTACAACAAGGGTTCCGGGCTACAAAGTTCCATCAATTTTCGGGCATTCAATTGATTAGAAAATTCCGTTTCCAGCACCGCCCGGCGTTCTACGATCTGGCTTTCTGCGAAAGGAATGGTCAGCAGCGTTGCAATAGTCTGGCGAATATCGGCCCCGGAATTACACACCAAGCACAGTGCAGCCAAACCGCTGCCACTGACCATGTTCTCATTCGCTACGCAAAAGCGACCCTGAAATAAGGCATTGAGCAATTTTAGTTTAATGCCCGCTACTTGTGACGACACCAGCAAATTGATGTGCGCATGGGCGATCAGCGAGCGCATTTGCTGGCTGTCTGGATTTTCGATAAGTTGAACATTGCTGTATGGAGCGGCCAATTCCCGAAGTGCCAGCGGAGGATCCATCCCGGCCACCACCAACGGAATTTTCATTTTGGAGCCAATCTCTTCGATCAGCCAACTGGCAGCCCATTCGTTGTCGGGCACACTGAGTTTGCCATGAAACAGGACATAATCACCGTATCCTGGCAGACTTTCCACTTTATCATTGGGATGAAAAGCTGGAATGTAGTGCGTATTGGCTTTTAAAATATGGTAATAAGCCTCGTCATTGGCAGAAATAGTAATGATCTCGTCGGCGCAGGTGAGCACTTTTGACTCGATACGCCGTAGTTTGAGGCTTTCGAGGAGGTAGTACAATTTCTTAAAAATCTGACTAATTGGGGTCAATCGGGCCAAACTTTGGTAGTACTGCCACTCTATATTGTGCATCCGTACTAGTTTCCGGCGATTGCGAAGCTGCTTATTCCATAGCAGGCTACTGGTGTGCATTCCCTCACAGAGAATAGGATAATTGTCTTTTTGCAATCGCTGCATCAATGTCTGGTTCCTGCGCGTCCGCATAATGAACGGCCACCAATGCAGTTGATGAAAGGGGGAACGACTGCGGGAATAGTAGTGTACTTCCTGGCAATATTTTTCCAGCTCCGTTTGCGGCCCACGGTCGCCATATTGAAAACAATGCAGAATAATCTTGACCCCTTCGTTATGTAAAGCCCTGATCTGGTGAAATACGAGGATCACGCCCCCATAATTGTCAGGATAAGGTACATCGAAGGAAACAATATGGAGATGCATAAGAATAATCAACTGGCAAATGCAGCAAAGCGACTGGCAAAAGTACTATTCAGCACTTAATCGCCCTTCAGGATGTCGCTTTGCTACATTTATCTTTTACTTTCAGTCGCCATCCAGCATATTCCCCAACGTACCCAGCACACTACCCTCTTCTTTGCGTTTCACCGAGCCATATTGTAAAATACGGGCCGCCAACCGGCTCACCGGCAAAGACTGCATCCATACAATACCGGGACCACGCAATTGCGCAAAAAACAGGCCTTCGCCGCCGAAAACCATATTACGAATACCCTTGACAAACTGAATATCGTAATCCACCCGACTAGTGAAAGCCACGATACAGCCCGTATCCACACGCAGGGTTTCGCCTACCGCCAGTTCGCGCTGCAGAATATAGCCGCCCGCGTGTACGAAGGCCATGCCATCGCCTTCCAGTTTTTGCATGATGAAACCCTCGCCACCAAACAGGCCAGTTCCCAATTTACGCTGAAATTCGACACCGATCTGCACCCCTTGGGCGGCACAGAGGAAAGCATCTTTTTGGCAAATAATTTTGCCGTTCAATTGGCTCAGGTCGAGGGGAACGATCTTACCAGCATAAGGTGCCGCGAACGTAACTTTCTGTTTACCAGACCGTAAGGTGTTGGTGAAAGTGGTCATGAACAAGCTTTCTCCGGTCAATAACCGCTTACTGGCGGTCATGAGTTTGCCGAAAAAGCTATCGGCCTGTCCGCTGCCATCGCCAAAAACGGTGGCCATGACGATGCCCTCGTCCATGAACATAAAGCTCCCGGATTCGGCAATGACCGTCTCCTGTGGGTCCAGTTCGATTTCGACGCATTGCATCTCTTCGCCGTGGATGTGATAATCAATTTCGTGGTTGCTGCGCATTGGTTGGTTGACTTGTTTACCCGCCGAAGCCTTTTTTTAACCGCCATAGCGAAGGAGGTAAGGCGAAGGAGGAAATTAATTAATGGAGCAAAAGTGCGGGGTGGGGTTCGGGTTTCCTAGATTTTCCCGACGAGGGAACGGATTTTTTTGATGAAACGATGTCGGGCATCGGTTTGATGGTGCAGATGCCTCCGCAAAAAAGAAGATTACTGGAAAATCTATCTAAATTCACTTGTTTGCAAAAAATTAGCAGAAGGCTGCGTAACCACGATAGCTGCATTAATTTTGCCTCAGTACAAAATCAACGCAAAGTGGTTTTGAAGAGAATGAATTGATAACACGCTGACCCTCCACTTTTTCCAACCCTTTACTATAATGATAGTCAAGCCAATATTTCCAACAATATTACATCAAAATACTGCCGAATTAATAAGAGACTATTTCTTAGCTATTTCAAATGTGGATACAGTTTTAGTGGTAAATTCTTGTGCCCGTGGCCAAGCGGTTCCAGAAAGCGACTTAGACTTTGCAATTTTAGTAAAATCCGGCACTAGTGCTAAGGAAATCCAGGAAATAGAAAATGCCTGGCTTAAATATGCTAATATAGAACCGAGCATATTACAGTATAAGCAATCTAGCCAATTCGCTCACTTACATTTGGATATAATCAATGGCCAGTACACGCCCATGATTGCAGAGGCGGGAGAACCTATCGATTACTTTGAAGTTGAAATCGGCAACCAGGTTCGTTATGCAGTGCCAATGGACGAGGCAGGTACTTATTTCAAGGAATTACAAGAAAAATGGTTGCCATATTACGCAGAAAAACTACGTGTAGAGCGTCTTGCCATGGCCCGCAAGGCTTGTGAATACGACCTGGATCACATTCCATTTTTTGTGCAAAGAGGATTGTATTTTCACGCCTTTGACACATTATGCAAAGCATTTCAAGAATATTTACAAGCTCTTTTTATTGCTAACAAAACTTATCCCATAGCTTATAATAAATGGATTAAAGAACAAGTGGTAAAATGGCTGAATCTTCCCGAATTATATGCAACACTGCCAGTTATCCTCTCGGTCAGTAATATGGAAAGTCAGGAAATCAACGATAAAGCAAAAATGCTGCGTGGACTTTTAGACGATATAAATATATAGTCAACACAAAGTAGTTTTGAACGAAATTAAAATGCAAAGTACTGACCATCAAATATCTCAACAGCCTCAACATTCTCAACCTCTCAACGCCTACAATAACTAAAATTGAAGATGAATATTCTAATCGTATATAGTCATCCGAGTGAACGGTCTTACACTTTTCAGATTTTACAACAACTGAAAGCAGTATTAGAGCAACAAGATTGGAATATCGAAATCTCTGATTTATACGCTATGAATTTTCAAAGCACTATGACCGCAGCAGAATACGAAAGAGAAGGATTTGCAAGAACGGAATTACCTATTTCAAATGATGTGATTGCAGAGCATAAAAAAATAGAAAATGCTGATTGTATTATTTTTTTATATCCAGTTTGGTGGAGCGATTGTCCTGCAAAATTGAAAGGTTGGTTTGATAGAGTGTATTCGGTTGGATATGCTTATGGCCACAATAACAAAGTGCAAAAAATGAAAACCATTAAATATGGACTTGTTATTTGTACCGCAGGGCACCCGAACAGTTTCCTACATGAAATAGGAGTAGCACAAAGTATGCAAACCATTATGTTAGACGACCGACTTGGAAAACGATTTGAGCATAAAGAAATGCTCCTACTTGGTGGGACTTTGGACAGAGAAAAAGTCAGAGCACAGCATCAGCAACAAATAGAACAACTAGTAACGAGAATAAATACTTACTGCGCCAAATAAGGAATATCCTTTCGACAGCTTTTTGGCAATGAAGGGCCAACGGTCAAAAACTAAACTACGCTACCCTTCCCAAAGCACCCTACCATTTTGAAAAGAACCTTACCATTTTGGTAAGGTCGCTTTGCGTGCTGTACGCAGCCTGCTTCGCCATTCCCTGCATTTAATTAATTGACTATCAATCAATTGCAAACATTGCAAACAAAGCCTGTCGCATCTGGCCCGCGATTGGCAAAGGGTGGGTAGTACCAATTCAAAACACACAACAAAAATGATGACCCTGCTCCTGATCCTCTTAGGTCTTTTCTGCTTCTGGCTCTTCTTTCGCGCCACCGATTTTTTTGAAAAAATATAAAATCTACTAGTCGTGATACTACTTTTTGTGCTTGCGCTTCTGCTTTTCGGCTACCTCGTGTATGTATTGCTGAAACCAGAAAAATTCTAGAAGGATGTTGAGCATCTGCGATGTTGAGAAGGTTGAGATTGTTGAGAAAATCTCTTTCGTCCTCTTAATTTTCTCAACAATCTCAACCTTTTCTCAACAACCTCAACTTCTTCTCCCCTATCTCAACATTCTCAACAACTTTCACTCATGAATACCGAAATCTTAGGCGTTGTGGCCATGTTTGTGGTCACTATTGCGCTGGCCTGGCCCTTAGGCATTTATATAGCGCGGATATACGGCGGCGAGCGTACCTGGACCGATCCAATTTTTGGCCCCATCGAACGGCTATTTTTCCGCGTGAGCGGCATTGATAGTAGCCGCGAAATGACTTGGGTGGAACACTTGAAAACCATGTTGACCATTAATGTGGTGTGGTTTTTATTAACCATATTTGTTCTATTAAATATGGCCTGGTTACCACTGAATCCAGATGGTAATCCTTCGATGACCCCCGATCTGGCTTTTAATACCGCCATTTCATTCGTAGTTAATTGCAATTTGCAGCACTATTCCGGCGAGAGCGGTATGAGTTATTTGGGCCAGATCGCTATGATGTTCCTGCACTTCGTTAGTGCGGCCACGGGGATGGCCTCCGCAGCAGTTTTATTCAATGCGTTGAGAAGTCGCCAGACTAATGCACTGGGTAATTTTTACGACTATTTTCTAAAATCCGGTACCCGCATTCTATTGCCAATCTGCATTATAGTGACTATTGGATTACTAGTAAACGGTACGCCGATGACCTTTGCAGGGAAAGACACAGTGGTGGGCTTGCAGGGCGATACCGTACAGGTTAGTCGTGGCCCGGTGGCAGCGTTTGTGGCCATCAAGCACCTCGGTACCAACGGCGGTGGCTTTTATGGTGCCAATTCCGCGCATCCATTGGAAGACACTAATTATATAACTGGTTTCATACAAATACTAGCGCAGTTTCTGATTCCAGCAGCCATGATTTTTGCCTTTGGATTTTTTCTGCGGCGGCGCAAATTGGCATTGATATTCTTCGGGGTAATGACGCTCGGCTTTTTGATCCTGGTCATTCCGAATATTATTATGGAAATGAACGGCAATCCACTGATTGCCAAAATGGGTGTAGATCAAAGTCTGGGCGCCATGGAGGGCAAGGAACTCCGATTGGGGTCAGGCATGTCTGGCTATTGGAGTGTACTAACCACGGTCATTTCTACCGGCTCCGTGAATTCCATGCACGATAGTACAATGCCACTTTCGGGTATGAACGAACTGCTGGGTATGATGGTCAATGGTTTCTACGGCGGTTGTGGCGTTGGACTATTAAATTTCTTTATTTACGTCATTATCGCCGTCTTTGTAGCTGGATTAATGGTGGGCCGTACACCAGAGTTTTTAGGCAAAAAAATAGAAGCACGGGAGGTGAAAATCGCCATGTTTATTGCCCTGCTCAGTCCATTGCTAATTATGGGCGGTACTGCACTATCTGCCTGGACCATTACGAATGACCCGTCA
Source organism: Saprospiraceae bacterium (assembly GCA_965249785.1). Lineage (GTDB taxonomy): Bacteria > Bacteroidota > Bacteroidia > Chitinophagales > Saprospiraceae > M3007. The sequence goes on from CBDFMU010000030.1 coordinate 36,392, forward strand.
CTACCTTGGCTCAATAATCCCGGTTTCCACGGTTTTTCAGAAATGCTCTACGAATGCACTTCTGCCAATGCCAATAATGGTTCCGGCTTTGAAGGACTGGGTGATAATAATCCATTTTGGAACATCTCTACTGGTATTATTATGATTCTGGGTCGTTTTCTGCCAATTATTGGGCCGGTGGCCATCGCTGGATTGCTGGCTTCCAAGAAATACATTCCTGAAAGTGCTGGTACTTTGAAAGTAGATACGCTGACTTTCGGGGTAATGATATTCTTCGTAATTGTTATTATCAATGCACTTTCTTATTTTCCAGCATTAGTGTTGGGCCCCATTTCAGAGTATTTGAGTATGTAGTAAAATGGAGTATTTGAAGATTTGAGTATTCGGTTATTCGATACTCTAAATCCACAACTAACAGGTTATTCAAATACTCGTCTCCTCAAATACTCATCACTTCAATTATTATTAAAAATGGCACATAAATCAAGTCAATCCTTATTTCAACCCGACTTAGTACGCACTGCGTTGCAACAGTCGTTTATTAAACTCGATCCCCGGATCATGGTGCGCAACCCCGTCATGTTTTGTGTAGAAGTGGGTACGATCATCATGCTGGCGGTCACCTTTTATACCTTGTTTTCCAGGGATTCTGGTCAAGGTTCTTTTGGCTATAATCTGGCAGTTTTCTTGATTTTACTAGTAACTTTATTATTTGCCAATTTCGCCGAAGCATTAGCCGAAGCACGCGGCAAAGCCCAAGCCGAAAGTCTGCGCAAAACCCGTTCCGAAACACCTGCCAAACGCTGGCGCGGCGAGGGTTTATCTTTGGAACCTATTTCCTCCGCCTCACTGCGGCAAGGTGATTATTTCTATTGCGAAGCAGGCGATACCATCCCAACCGACGGCGAAATAGTAGAAGGATTAGCCACGATTGATGAAAGTGCAATAACGGGTGAATCAGCACCTGTAATTCGCGAATCCGGCGGCGACAAATCAAGCGTAACCGGTGGCACCAAAGTACTTTCTGATCATATTCGGGTACTAGTAACGGCTGCGCCCGGCGAGAGTTTTCTGGATAAAATGATTGCCTTGGTAGAAGGTGCCAAACGCCAAAAAACGCCCAATGAAATCGCGCTCACTATTCTGCTTGCTGGTTTTACACTAGTATTTGTTATAGTCTGCGTCACTTTGCAGCCGTTTGCCACTTATGCGCAAACGCCGATTACTATTGCTGCGCTTATTTCGCTGTTTGTGTGTCTTATTCCGACTACTATTGGGGGTTTATTATCGGCGATTGGGATTGCGGGCATGGACCGGGCGTTGCGGGCTAACGTGGTGACTAAATCCGGTAAAGCCGTGGAAACTGCGGGCGATTTAGATGTTTTATTATTAGATAAAACTGGGACTATTACTATTGGCAATCGTAAAGCCACGCACTTCTACCCTGCCGAAGGCATACAATCGGTTGATTTTGTCCGCTTTGCCGCGCTCTCCTCACTGGCTGATGATACGCCGGAAGGCAAATCCATTGTAGAATTGGCGGGTAAAGAAGTCACCCAACGCCTAAATCTGGACGGTGCCACGATGATTAAATTCACCGCCGAGACCCGTAGCAGCGGCGTAGATACTAGTGACGGGACGCGTATTCGTAAAGGCGCACTGGATTCCATTCGTAAAATTAGCGAAAGTGCGGGCAATACATTTCCCGCAGATATATTGACGCAGACGCAATCTATTGCTTCGCAGGGCGGTACGCCACTGGTAGTGGCGATGAATGAAAAGGTGCTGGGTGTGATCGAATTGCAGGATATTATCAAGCCCGGCATCCGCGAACGTTTCGAGCGACTGCGCAAAATGGGGGTAAAAACGGTGATGGTTACTGGCGATAATCCATTGACAGCCAAGTATATTGCCGAAGTGGCGGGTGTAGATGATTTCATCGCCGAAGCCAAACCGGAAGATAAAATGCAGTATATCCGGGAGGAGCAGGCCGCCGGAAAACTGGTCGCGATGATGGGCGACGGCACGAACGATGCGCCCGCTCTGGCCCAAGCCGATGTAGGCGTGGCGATGAACAGCGGTACACAAGCCGCCAAAGAAGCCGGGAATATGGTGGATTTGGACAATGATCCAACTAAATTAATAGAAATTGTGGAAATTGGGAAGCAACTATTAATGACGCGCGGTACGCTGACAACTTTTAGTATTGCTAATGACGTGGCTAAATATTTTGCTATTGTTCCGGCCTTGTTTATTGCCTCTATTCCCGGTTTGCAAGCACTGAATATTATGCGACTGACTAGTCCGGAAAGTGCGATTTTATCGGCTATTATTTTTAATGCCTTAATTATTCCGGCATTAATTCCGCTGGCACTAAAAGGGGTGGAATACAAACCAATTGGCGCAAGTGCGCTATTGAGACGCAATTTGTTAATTTATGGTTTGGGTGGTGTGCTAATTCCTTTTATAGGAATTAAATTGATTGATATGGTGGTTACGCTGATGCTTTAAGGTTTTTCTTGTCGTAGAACACGTTTTGCTTTGTCATCCTGTCGGGAACCGTCCACGTCGCGGCACACGTAGAGCGGACGGTTCCCGACAGGATGACAAAAAGTAGTGTACACCGTGACGCAGAAGGCTGTTGTGGAAGTAAAGTTCTAAATAATTAGAAACACCTATTTATCTAGTCACTAATTAAACTTTACTAACCTTGACTTCAATGTTTTTCTCCGCAAGAGCCTTTTTAAAATCTGCAAAAGCCGCTTTGGATACACTAGAAGAGCGAATAGTTATTTTGATTTTTTCATACCCCATAGCCGCCGCTTTAATTTCCTCGAATGCCTTGTCTGTCATTTCGTCAAGAGACCTGAAAACAAATTTTTTATCCATTTTCAAAAATTTTTCACAAAAATAACGAAAAATATGAGAACTCACATTCTCCCCGCCATAAAACTCACCCTTTGCTGCATTATCCTGTTCGCCGTTCTCTATCCACTTTCTATGTGGGGGTTAGCCTTGGTAATCGCCCCCAACGGCGGTAAAGGCGAAATAGTCGAAGCCAATGGCCGCACCGTCGGGTACTATCGCGTTGGTCAAAATTTCAGTGAAGACCGCTATTTCTGGTCGCGCCCGTCGGCGGTGGGTTATAATGCTGCTGGTTCGGCTGGCTCCAATAAAGGGCCGACTAATCCCGATTATCTGGCCACTGTACAAGCCCGTCTGGACACTTTTCTAGTCCATAATCCCGGCGTAACTGCCAGCCAAGTACCCACCGAACTGGTTACTGCGAGCGGTTCCGGTCTTGATCCACATCTTTCGCCGTCTGGTGCGCTGGTACAAGTGTCGCGCATTGCACGAGTACGTAATCTAGATCAAAACCGTCTGCGCCAATTGGTGGCCGAAAATATAGAACAGCCACGATTCGGCTTTTTTGGTACGCCCGTAGTGAATGTGCTGCAACTGAACCTTGCACTGGATCAATTGAAATAATAAACTACTGGACCAACAACCTTTTACCAAACCACCACACATTTTTTCCATGAAAAATCTATTATTTCTCCCACTTCTTTTCAGTACAATTCTAGTATTTGGTCAAAATACCGATTCTACTCGTGCGCTCACTTTTAGCGGCTATACCGAAGTTTTTTATCAATACGATTTTAATCAACCGGCAGATAATGCGCGACCTAGTTTCTTGTATAACCACAATCGCGTCCATGAAGTAAACATAAACCTGGCCTACTTAAAAGCCACTTATACTACGGACAAAGTGCGCGGCAACTTGGCACTCATGGCTGGTACCTATGCGGATGATAATTTGTCCGCAGAATCCGATGTGACCCAGCATATTCTGGAAGCCAATGTGGGCGTGCGCCTTGGCAAACGTACCTGGGTAGACGCGGGTATTATGCCCTCGCATATTGGTTTTGAGAGTGCTATTTCCAAAGATTGCCGCACATTGACGCGTAGTCTGGTGGCTGAAAATTCGCCCTATTTCGAGACAGGTGTCAAACTAACTTACCAACCAAACGACAAATGGACATTAGCCGCCTTATATTTAAATGGTTGGCAGCGCATTGCTCGACCAGCGGGAAACACTTTTCCGGCTTTCGGCACACAAATTACCTGGAAACCGAATAGTAATGTCACTCTGAATTATAGTACATTTTTGGGTAGTGATAAGCCAGACGACAACCGTTTAATCCGTCAATACCACAATCTCTATGGCATTTTTGTCGCGGGTGACTGGGAATTTACTGCCGGATTTGATTTCGGAGCGGAGCAGGCGCGCAAAGGAGATAGTGAATTAAATACGTGGTATACGCCGGTTTTAATTGCTCGTTATCAGACGTCGCCGCGTACGGCACTGGCCTTGCGGGGAGAATATTTTGAAGACAAAAAAGGGGTCATTATCGCCACTGGCACGGAAAATGGTTTTCAGACCTTAGGCCTGTCTTTAAACTTCGATTACCGCATTTCGGACAATGCCTTATGGCGCATCGAAGGGCGAGTATTGAATAGTAAAGATGGAATATTTGTAACGAATGATGGGCTTTCGGCAACGCGTCCTTATGTGACGACTAGTTTAGCGATTTCATTTTAGAATTAGTACTACTTACCTACACGTACACCGCGACGACGAGGCAGGGAAGCAGGGTCAGGAAATTCAATATCTTCATAAATATCACTTAACGCGATGGAACAACCGAGCGAGCGAAGCAAAATATTAGCAGTAAGATCGGTCACTTTGGTTTCGCGCCACAGATCGGGCTCTTCGCGAAAACGGGTTTCTACCTGGCACATATCCTGCTCAATCAATATGTATTCCTGAAAAGAAGATAGGGTCTTATATTCTGAAAATTTCTCTACACGATCATACTTTTTTGTGCTTTTAGAAAGTACTTCTACTATTAAAACAGGATTGATCATCAACACCTGATTATCATCCCAATAGAGTGGCTTTTCGCAGATAACTAATACATCAGGGTATAGTCCGTAATTGAGTTCAGGCAAATAAACAAGTTGTTGAGCAGTAAAAATCCGATACTTTTTAGGCAAAGATTTTATGGCTGTTTTGAGTGCAGAAATAATATTTGCAGTAATTTCATTGTGTGGACCCTTAGCCATAGGAAGTTTGACAATTTCGCCATCGTAATATTCATGCAATGCAGTAGCCTGTTCTTCCCGACGCAGGTATTCATCCAGCGTATAAAGCCGGGGTCGTCGGGTAGGTTTTAAAATAGCCAGTGGATTGGTAGCAGTTGATTCTTGCATATCGTGCAAATACTTTAATAAGCACAAAAATAAAACAAAAGTGGACGACAAACAACAATCGGTAGATCATTTTCTGGAACTCGTGCGTCGTTCGCGGCGCGGAAGGTTCAAGATTTATATCGGGATGTCGGCGGGCGTGGGCAAGACTTACCGCATGTTGCAGGAGGCACATACGTTGCTGCGCAATGGCGTGGGCGTAAAGATCGGCTATATCGAAACCCACGGGCGCGCAGAGACGGCGGCGTTGATGGAGGGATTGCCGATTATTCCCCGCCGGAAGTTGTTCTACAAAGGCAAGGAACTGGAAGAAATGGATGTGCAAGCCATTATTTCCCTGCACCCGGAAGTAGTGGTGGTCGATGAATTGGCGCACACGAATATAGAAGGCAGTAAAAATGACAAGCGTTGGCAAGATGTGGTCGACATTCTGGAAGCGGGCATCAACGTCATCAGCGCGGTGAATATTCAGCATTTGGAAAGCCTGAATGCCGATGTAGAACGTATTGCCGGGGTGCAAATCCATGAGCGCGTGCCTGACCGCATTCTGCATTTGGCCGATGAGGTGGTGAATATTGACATGACCGCCGAGGAACTGATCAACCGTTTGCGGGAGGGGAAAATTTATTCGCCCGACAAAATTCAGATCGCGCTAGGCAATTTTTTCCAACCTGAAAAAATTCTGCAACTCCGCGAATTAGCCCTAAAAGAAGTGGCCACCCAAGTGGAGCGCAAGATCGAAACCGAGATGACGCGCCCCAATGATCTGCGCTCGGAACGTTTTCTGGCCTGTATTAGCAGCAATTCCGACACCGCCAAAAATATCATTCGCAAGACGGCTCGCTTGGCGGCGCATTACAATTCCCGCTGGTTCGTGTTGTATGTGCAAACACCCGCCGAAGGCAACGATAAAATCCCGCTGGCGACGCAACGGCATTTGCTCAACAACTTCAAACTGGCGACCGAATTAGGTGGCGAAGTCATTCAGGCAAAAAATCCGCGCATCGCCACCGCCATCATCGAAACCGCCGAAAGTCGCCAAATTACGACCCTTTGCCTCGGCAAACCGCACTTCAATCTTTTGCAGATCATATTGAGTACCAATGTATTCAATCAATTATTACAAAAAATGTCTGCTTCCGATGTGGACATTGTTATTATGTCGTGAGAAGGTGAGAGAAGTGAGAAAAAGTGAGAGCCGTAGCGGCAACCTTGGCTTTCTAAACCAATCATATCAACTACATAAACCTCCATCAACCCTTATCAACCATTCCATGAAAGTTCGTATTAAAACCAAAATCGCCACCGCCGTCGCCTTGTTTTTCGTAGCCATTGCCCTGATTACGATCTTATCCATGTGGTATCTCAATCGCCTCTCCAGCGATGCGCACGCCATCCTGACGGATAATTACGATACGCTGACCTACGTGGAGAGTATGCGCAAGGCACTCGACGAGTATGAGCATACACCGTCGGCAAAAAACGAGATGATAGATGATTTTGAGACTGCGCTACAGCAGCAGGAACATAATATCACGGAAAACGGTGAAGGTGAACGCGCTATCGCTCTGCGCCAATCTTTCGAGCAATTTCGCAAAGACAGTCTGCCGAACGCTTCCACCGTGGCCGAAATGCGCCAAAAGTTGCTGGAAATAAATGCGCTCAACCTCCAAGCTATCGTCCGCAAAAACGAAGTCGCCAATCAGACCGCCGACCAGGCCATGCTAATAATCAGCATGATTGGGACTTTTATATTGCTCATTATATTCAGTGCTATCGTCAATTTTCCAGGCTACATCGCCAATCCCATTGCCCGACTCACGGAGGGCATTCGCAGTATTGCTGCCAAAAACTATGGCGAACGACTGGAATTCGAGGGAGACGACGAGTTTAACGATGTGGCTACGGCTTTCAACGAAATGGCCGAACGACTCGATGCCTACGAACACTCCAATCTGGCGGAGTTGCTATTTGAAAAACGCCGCATTGAGGCACTCATCGCCGGGCTGCAAGATGCGGTGATTGGGCTGGACGAAAATCAGCGCGTGCTCTTTGCCAATCCAGTCGCCTGTACCTTACTGGGAATGCGCGCCGCCGATCTGCTGGGCAAATACGCGCCGGATGTGGCCGTACACAACGATCTGTTCCGGGCTATTCTGCAAAACGGCGCAACTGGCCAGCCACTCAAAATTTTTGCCGATGGCAAAGAGAGCCATTTTACCCAGGAAAATTTGGCGGTCAATGTGGAGCAGAACCGGCAAACACGCATGGCAGGCAGCGTACTGATCTTGCGCAATATTACCCCGTTCAAAGAACTAGATCTGGCTAAAACCAACTTCATTGCCACTATATCACACGAGCTGAAAACGCCGATAGCGGCCATCAAAATGTCGCTCAAATTGCTCGGCGATGAACGCATCGGCGCCTTGAACGGAGAACAACAAAAACTGGCCACCCAAATGGGGCAAGAGAGCGAACGCTTGTTGCGCATCACGGGCGAACTGCTCGATGTGGCACAGATCGAGAATGGTAACATCCGACTAAGTCTTAGTCCAACCCGCATTCCCGACCTGGTGACCTACGCAACCGAAGCCGTGCAAAGCATATTGACAGACAAGCATTTACGAGTCGAAACGCACTTTTCCGACCAATTACCCGAGCTGAATATAGATGCCGAAAAAACGGCTTGGGTGCTGGTAAATTTGCTAAATAATGCCGCTAAATATTCACCGGAAGGCGAACGCATCGTTGTGGAAGCCACTCGTGACAATGGGTTAGTGGTGATAAAAGTCCACGATTTTGGGCCCGGCATTGATGAGAAATATCAGCAGCGTTTGTTTGAAAAATTTTTCCAGGCACCAACCAGCAATCGGGAAACTGCCAAGAATGGTTCCGGGCTGGGGCTGGCTATTTCCAAGGATTTTATTGAAGCCCAGGGCGGCCATATTTGGGTAGAAAGTAGCTTGGGCAGTGGTGCGCAGTTTGCCTTTTCTTTACCAGTAGCGAGTTGAAATAAGGGGACAGCGGATGTAGCTTTCGCAAAATTAACAGTGGATAAATTGCTCGCTCCGTCCATCGGTGTATTACTGTGACAGGACATTTCTTAGCCAAAAAACAGCCTGCGTAATAGTATATTTATAGGCTAAAAATTATATTGTAAGTAGTAAATTGGCATACTGATTAACTTTTAAAAAACATTTTAGGCTGCTACCAAACCACCTAAAGCAAGATATTTGCGCCCGCAAATAAAGGTGGGGCCATCCTTTTACATTTTCTGATGTGTAAGGTTCTCTTCGGCAGTACACCAATAGCGGCAAAAAGTCGTTGGTAGAATTATGGCAAATGGTTGGTCATCAGCCATTTGTAATTTTTTATCGAATCTTACCAACCGCTATCTTCACTCATTCACTCAATAGTAATGAAACTACGCCTTCTACTATTTCTGTTGTTACCTGCCATCTATCTGACTGCCCAACAGGATACAACTTCCAAATCAACTCTTGCTATTCCGAAACCGGCTCCCATGCAATATACAGTGCCCGATCCGGTGCGCTTTGGAGAAATGATCAAGGCAGAAGACCTGAAAACGCTGCTTTATTCGCTGGCGGCAGATTCCATGCAAGGTCGCGAAACCGGCGAGCCTGGTCAGCGGAAAGCGGCTGCCTACATCGCCGCGCAGTTCAAAGCAATAGGGTTGCCTGCCGAAGCTGATCGCAACAGCTATTTTCAGGATATTCACATGCAAAACGATTCCTGGAAAGATATTGGTCTCAAGGCAGGCGCACAGGAATTTAAAAACCGGACAGATTTTTACGTATTCCCAGCGGACATTACTGATACGCCCCTGACCAATGTGGAAGAGGTCGTGTTCGTGGGTTACGGTATTGAAGATGAGAAATATAGCGATTACACGAAGGCAGATGTAAGTGGCAAGGCCGTTATTTTTTATGATGGCGAACCGATGGATGCTAAGGGCCACTCGCTGGTGACTGGCAACGATTTTCGTTCTAATTGGTCCGTAGACTGGCGCCGAAAGGTGCAACTCGCCAAGCAAAAAGGGGCTACGATGGCTTTTATCGTGGATACGCGCTTCGATGAGAACCTGAAAACGAACAGAAAACTCATTTCTACTTCCGGCTGGACACCGTCTTCTACGCCCCGCGACAAAAAATCTGTCGAAGGCTTTATCAACGCAGTGTTTGTTTCGCCAGCAACAGCGACGGCCCTATTGGGAAGCAAAAGCAGTAAAATCGAAGATGCCCTAGCCGATCTGCGTGCAGGCAAAGGCTTCAAACCGATCAAGGTAAAAACCAAAATCGAAGTCCGCCTGGACAAAGAGACGAAACGGCTGGAAGGCGCCAACGTGATTGGTATTATTCCCGGCTCTGATTCGCTGCTCAAAAAAGAATTTGTACTAGTGACGGCGCACTATGATCATCTGGGTATGCCCGATAGCACGATTATTTATCATGGTGCCGACGATAATGCCTCCGGTACTTCGGCGGTGATCGCTATCGCCCGAGCCTTCGCGGCAGCGAAGAAACAAGGCGTTGGCCCCAAACGAAGCGTGATTTGTATGCTGGTCAGTGGCGAAGAAAAAGGGCTGCTTGGTTCGCAGTTTTACACGGAATTTCCCATTTTCCCGCTGTCAAAAACCATCGTTGACATTAATATAGATATGATTGGACGGGTAGATGACCGCCATACCAACAAGCCCGACTATATCTACGTGATTGGTTCGGACCGAATGAGCAATGAACTGCACTATATCAACGAACGCGCCAACAGCACGTATACCAAACTGGACTTGGATTATAAATATAATGCTAAAGACGATCCAAACCACTTCTACGAACGCAGCGACCATTATAATTTTGCCAAGAAAGGCGTACCGGCCATCTTTTATTTCAATGGTACACATGCCGACTATCATAAGCCGACCGATACAGCAGACAAAATTAATTTTGATGCAATGACCAAACGGGCTAAACTGGCTTTTTACACCGCCTGGGATGCCGCTAATCGGCCTTCCAAGCTGCCAATAGATGTGAAGCAGTAAGCTACTATTGGCGGGCAACCGCAGATAAATATGTTATTAAAACTCCCGTTGGCAACTGTTGCCGACGGGAGTTTTAATTTATTTTAGTGAAACCATCGTGCTTCAGCATGGCATTGTTTTTTCCGCTTGCCAAAGAAAAACAAGCACTGATGAAATTAAAAAACAAAGTCGCCTTCATTACCGGAGGAAGTTCAGGCATTGGTAAAGCTACTGCGCTGTTATTTGCCAAAGAAGGCGCGAAAGTTTGTGTAGCCAGCCGCTCGGAAGAGGAACTTCAAATAACAGTGGGAGAAATTGAAAAATCTGGCGGTACGGCCATTTTTGCCCAAGCGGATGTTTCAAATCCCAAGGAATTGGAGCAGGCCATCGCCAAAACCATCCAGTCTTTTGGTCAGCTGGATATAGTTTTTGTCAATGCTGGTATTAATGGCGTGTGGGCACCGATTGAGGAATTGGAACCGGAAGAATGGGATAAAACGCTGTCTATCAATCTCAAGGGTACTTTTTTGACCGCCAAATATGCTATTCCACATTTGAAAAAAGATGGTGGCTCTATCATCGTCACTGCTTCGATAAACGGTACCCGCATTTTTAGTAATTCCGGTGCTACGGCCTATTCCTGCTCCAAAGCTGCACAGGTAGCTTTCACCAAAATGGCTGCGCTGGAACTTGCCAGGCATCGCATCCGCGTCAACGTCGTTTGCCCCGGTTGGATTGAAACGGACATCGAGGGAAGCACCGAAAAACGCCACATCGAGCAGATAAAAGCCCCCGTAGAATATCCCGAAGGCGTGGTACCGCTTACCGATGGCGCGCCCGGCAAGGCGCATCAAGTAGCGCAGTTAGTGCTGTTTCTCGCCTCCGATGATTCGTCGCATATTACTGGCACAGAAGTCTGGATTGATGGCGCGGAGTCGCTTTTGCAAGGGTAACGCCGAAACCCCGTTCGGTGTGAGTAGCCGAACAGGGTTCAGTATTACTTTCCTTGTGCCCGATACTTTTCAATCGCCGCCTGAATATGCTCTTTGCGGTTATCCGGGTCGGGGTGCGTGCTTTGAAATTCCCGGGACGCGATTAGGGCCAGAAGACCGTTTCAGAATTTCCATTACCCCAATCATCTGCTCTGGGTCGTAGCCCGACTCCATCATAAAGCGGACCCCCAAATCATCGGCCTGCAATTCCTGATCGCGGCCATATTTAAGTTGGAGCATATTGGATACCATTTGGGCGAGGTAGCCGCTATTGGGGCTGTTGGGATTGTAAGTGGCCATCGTGACGGCTCCCGTAAGGCCCTGAGCCAATTCCATTTGGGCCAGTTTTTCGGCACTATGCCGGGCTACTACGTGACCAATTTCGTGGCCAATAACTCCTGCCAGTTGGGCTTCATTTTCCAATTTAGAAAGCAAAGCAGCAGTTATAAAAACCTGTCCGCCGGGCAAAGCAAAAGCATTAATCGTTTGATTATCAGCCAGCAAATGGAAATCGAAGTCGCCGTGGTAGACCGTTTTGCCAGCATCACCCAGTTTGACAAGTTTTTGGCCGACGGCCTTCACCTGGGCATCGGCCTGGGTACCACGGATTTCGCCACCCATCTCGGAGATCATTTGCGGCGCACTTTGCAGGCCCATAGCGATTTCCTGGTCAGGCGTCATCGAAATATGTTGATTTTCGCCAGTAACGTCGTTGGTGACGCTGTTGCTACAGTATTTGAATAGCGTAAAAGCGGCCATAGCGACGGCGATAAGGATAGTGGGTGACAGGCGAAGACCTCCGCCCTGATTTTGTCCAAACATCGTTTTTCGTTTTAGGATAAATAAAAAAGCGGGCGACTGGAATGACCCATTTCGCCCGCTAAGGTATTTTTAAATAAAAAACGGTGCCGTATTTTTTAGTAGTAAATCGCGTAATGCTCTCCCCTTTTTCTCACCCTCTCACCTCTCTCACAGTCTCTCTAATTAAAAAGGTCGCGCATATCCACGTCGTCGTCTTTCAGGTTGCCCGCTAGAAAATCTTTGAATACCCATTTAGTTTCAATAAATTCCTTGCTCAGCACCTCAAATTCCGCCAAACCGTGCAACACCAACTCCATGTAGGTGTAGGCTTCCAATTCGTCCAATCCAGCGGTGCCGTCCACAAATTTCTTCAAACCCGCCACTTGATCCAGTTCCAGGAAAAACTTTTTGCCTGGCAAGTCAGTCAGTAAATCCACCGAATTGCCCCCGGCAAACCACGCCCGAATCGTGCCATAAGGATCACGCTCCTGGCCTTTTTTCAGTTTGGTTGGATTGGGGAAAGTTTTCAAAAATTCTTTCTTGATCGCCGCACCGATAATATTCAGGGCTACTACGTGCGGGCCTTCCTGTTCACCTTCGTACACCATTTCCACCTTGCCAGTTAGGGCTGGAATGACGCCCCAGAAATCAGTCAGGCGAGCCGTGGTTTTATCCTCGTCATTGCGCAGCAAACGGCGTTCAGCAGAAGAGTACAGGTTTTCGTAAGCACTGATCGTCAGACGCGCACTCACGCCGCTCTTTTTATCTACAAACTCACTTTCACGGGCAGCAAAAGCAATTTCTTCGATTAAATCTTTCAACACCGTCGGGACACGAATACGATCGCGCTGTTCAGCACTGATGCGCGCTTCCTGTTCGGTGATCTTGCGGCCCACTTCAATAGACGACGGATAGTGTGTCGTGATCTGGCTTTCGATCCGGTCTTTCAGCGGCGTAATGATGCTGCCTCGGTTGGTGTAATCTTCGGGATTGGCCGTGAAAACAAATTCTACATCGAGCGGAAGTCTTAGTTTAAAGCCCCGAATCTGCATATCACCTTCCTGCAATACGTTGAACAGCGATACCTGAATCCGCGCCTGCAAATCGGGCAACTCGTTGATAACGAACAAACAACGATGCGAACGCGGAATCAGACCAAAGTGAATAACTCGCTCGTCTGAATAAGGCAAGCGTAGATTAGCCGCTTTGATCGGGTCCACATCACCCACCAAATCGGCGATGCTTACGTCGGGCGTAGCCAATTTTTCTACATAGCGTTCGTCGCGGTGCATCCACTCAATAGGCGTCGCGTCGCCATGCAGCGCAATGAGGTCTTTGGCCACCCGGCTGATCGGATTGAGCGGATCGTCGTTGAGTTCGCTGCCCGTCACCACCGGAATATATTCATCCAGCAGGTGCAGCAGCATCCGCGCAATACGGGTCTTCGCCTGGCCACGCAGACCGAGCAAAAGAATGTTGTGGCGACTCAAAATGGCGCGTTCCACATCGGGAATCACGGTATCATCGAAGCCATAAATGCCGGGAAATACGGTTTCTTTTTGGCGAATTTTCTGAATGAGGTTAGAGCGCAATTCATCTTTTACGCTGCGCGGCTGGTAGCCACTGGCCTTCAATTCGCCGAGGGTGCGAATACGGAGCATATCTTTCATAAGCCGTTAGAAACAGGGAGGGGCGGATTTTGTTTGCGGGAGAGAAAATTCCTGACAAAAAAGATTGGCAAGAACTACCGTATTGTGGTGTAAGCCGCGTTTGTCATCCTGTCGGGAACCGTCCACGCCTTAGTACACGACGTGGACGGTTCCCGGCAGGATGACAAAGGTGATGTGTTCTACGCCAAAAAAATTTAACTTTCGGGCACCTGTTCCGATGAAGCAACCGGTACTTTCTGCCGCCGCAGCCGTTCGCGCAGCACCACGATACCCGCATTTACCTCAAAGCCAATCAGCAAAATCATGCAGTTCAATTGGATCCAGACCATAAGCACGATCAGGGTGCCGATGGAGCCGTAGACTTTATTATAGTTGCCAAAATTATCTACGTAAAACGAAAAGCCCCAGGAAGTTGCGATGGACATCACCGTCGCCAACGTAGCACCGGGATTGAAAAACGGAATGGGGCGACGAATGGAAGAACCGTAACGGTAAATGGAGGAAAAAGTGGCGTAAAAAAGCGACAACACCACGATCCAGCGGAAAGTAAACAGGGCCATTCGGGTGAGCCAGTCCGCATCAATATATTGAATGAGAAATTGCAAAAGGATGTTACCCAAAATCACCAGCACCACCGAAGCGACCAGCACAAAACCCACCAAAAAGGTCAGTTGGATGGCCATCACGCGTTTTTGGAAGCCATTTCGACGCTTAAACGTGGCTTTATAGTCTTTTTCCAAACCCTGCATCATGGAAAGCATCCCATTGGAAGCAAACCAGATGGCCAAAAAGAAACCCAAAGAAAGCAATCCGCCGCGCGGAATAGTGGCAATGTTCTGGATGGTTTTGAAGAGCATTTGGCCGGCATTTCCGGGCATCATTTCATGGATGGATTCGTTGAGTACGGTGTCGAAATTACTGTATAGCGGCGTGTAGGCCAGCAGCGTAAATAACACGATGATGGACGGGAAAATAGCCATGAAAAAGCTATACGACATGGAATTGGCGCGGGTCACAATCGCATCTTCCTGGGTTTCTTTGTTGATAAAAACCACCAGATTGTACACTGGAATTCCTTGCAAGCCTGGCAATGAATTCTTTTTTGCCCAATTCAAAGCCCGTATCCAGCGGGGATGTTGGATAAAATAAAGACGAACCCGCGCTAAAAACCCATTCAGGGCCACGAAGAACGCTTTTATTAGGCGCGTAAGATTGGAAAACTGGTTAGACAAATAACTCATAGTCATATCAATAATCGGCGGGCAATTTGTCGGGTAAGATTCTTTTTTTGCCGGGATTTTCGATGGAAAACGTTTAGACGCTGAAGTAAGGCCGAAGTTTCTCCAACATAAATTCCGGGGCCGATACCACTTTTTTATTTTTAGCATCAAAGAAACAAAGCCGCACTCGACCAGCATTTATCATTTTTCCTTTGGCGTTTTTTATTTCCACGTGAAAGATAATATATTCGTCCGGCAACCGCCGAATTTCGGTGCGCACCGTGAGTAGATCGTCGTAATAAGCCGGACGTACAAAGCGCATATCGAGGCTCACAACTGGCAACCAAATACCATGCACTTCTTCTAACTCCTTGTAAGACAGGCCCATTGAGCGCATCGTTTCGACCCGGCCCACCTCATAATACTCGGCATAACGCCCGTAATACAGGTAGCCCATTTGATCGGTTTCGCCGTAGCGGACGCGGAGTTGCGTATCGTGTGCGTACATGAATATTGCCTTGTTTGGCCGCTAAGGTAGAGACTGTAGCGGTTGCGTCGTCAGCCATTTGGTAGAACAAATGTGGTGGCACGGCGTTTTTGGATTTCACTTGTACATTTAAAAACTCAATATGGATAACGATCTGGAATTGCTTAAACATTTGCCCTATATGTCGCCGATGACCAACCGTGTGGAGGCCTCCAAGCAGAAGGGTTTTACGGAAGATTTTGATATAGCGTCGGCCACCCAAATGGTGAGTAATGGTTCCAAAAAAACTTTACGCACCAGAAGAAGTGGACATTGTAAATTTCTACCGTTTTGAAGGAATGTCCGACCCGGGCGACAACAGTATTTTATATGAAATACAAACCAGCGATGGTGCTAAGGGTACACTGGTGACACCTTATGGCCCGGATTGCCCGGCCTATGTTGCGGAGTTCGTGGCCAGAATAGAGCAGATAGAAAAACAGCGAAATGGTAGTTCTACTGATACCACGGTGGCTGTGAATTCTATTCCCCAAACTGTTTACGACGAAGCTACTGATACCAAGGTGGTCTAGAAATATTTCGACAGTATTAAATAAAGATTTTCCCTCTTACAATTAGCCATTAATTTCTTGATCGCGCACATGCAGGTACAGCCTACGTTTGCGCGATTTTTATTTTAAGGAACGAGCGAAAAATAAGGGCGCACAATATTCTCGCCCCATGTTGTCGTCCTGACGCAGGAAGGAACTGGTTAAGTGGTGACGGTCACCTAAGTCCAGCCAGTTCCTTCCTGCGTCAGGATGACATCTCTGGTGATGCATGTTCACAACTTATTTCTTACACGTGCCTAATTTGCCTTTTGCTTATTTGTCCTTTCATAGTTACTTCGCTTGATTCTCCCCGTCTTTCGGTGCATCATTCCACCACTCTTCGCCCTCCCAAAAATTGTCCCAGCCGAGTGCGCGATATTTTGGATTGATCGTCACATCACGCTCGCCATAAGAGAAGTTTTCCAGAATATTATTGGCAAAACGGAAAAGATCGCGCGACCAGATGACTGGCTTTTTCACACTGGAATTTTTGAAGCCCGTCCAGTTGCCAACGAAGCGGTAACCACTGCCCTGACTGGGGCTGGCATCAGAGAAAAACCACAATTGAGGATCAGTGTCACTCTGAGCTTTTTCAGCCGCTGCTACATTGGGCGTATAAAATTCCATAGAAAAATCTCCACTAAACTGCCCGCTGCTACTGAGGGTACTATCTTCTTTAAAATTAAACTTACCCTGCAGTGCGTAGCTTTTTTCTACATTAATATCGCCTCCGGTTAAGTAAGCCGGGTCTAAATTCGGGTCAACAAATTCGGCGATAGTTTTAATTTCCAGCACTCCCGCAAAGGAGGAAATCGTCTTTTTTATAACGATTCTTGCCTTTGACCTTATATAAAAGTGGATTGTCAGGTACGGGCACCATTTCCGTCAGTATAAATTCAATGCGGTAATAATTGTCCCCATAGAAACCATTGTCGGGCGCATCGCTCACCACCAATGAACCAATATTATGTTGGGTCAATACTGCTTTGGCGGCGGCGGGACTTAACGTTTTATAAATCAATGGTTTGAGTGCCTGAGTAGTATCCGTACGCAAGGTATCGGCAGCCTCCTGGTGCGTGATAAGCTGCACGTTATTGACAGGGGTTGCCGCAGGCGGAGTAGTAGCGGAAGCAGAATTAGCACTATTAGGAGTAGATGAATTCTGACCGCATTGCCAGGTACAAACTGGCGCAGACAATTAAAAATAGCGTTGGAAACAGTGGTTTCATCATGGACAGATTATTTTACAAGTTTAATGATGGGAGCGTTGCATAGCAATAGTTAGCCATTTGGAAGCGATGCCAGTGCGCAAGAATAATTCGGCCAACAATAAATTACCGACCCACGAGAGCCAGGTCACAGTAAGATATGTTTCGATTGGTTTGGTGCCAAACCAGTAAAAAAGCAGGTAACTTTCCGTACGTAAACTCATGGCTGCTAAGGTAATAGCATAACTGCGAACCATCATCTCCGTATGCTGCAAATAATTCCTTCGTCGCACTTCCTGCCATGCCCAAAACGTAACTACCCACCAAACCACACATTGCAAAGTAAAGCTAACTTTGGCGGGCAGCCCGCCATTGGCATAAATAGCCAGGACTAAACCCGAAGGTGCCGCCAGGAGTAAAATCCCTAACACATATATTTTCCCAATAATACGATGCAGCCGTGGCCAGCGCCGCGTCAGACGAGGCAAAAACTGGACAATTCCGAGGGCTATAACAATCAGACTACTGGTAATATGGACATAAAAACCGACGATGAAATACCATTTGTCCAGTACCACATCTGGCTTGGTACCAAGAAAAAATGCCGCCCGCTCGAAGTGCAAATAGGGCAATATCTTGTACAGCATTACACCAGTGAAGATCGCTGTGGCAGTCAGAATCGCAAAGCCAACTGCGCGGTTGGCGACACGTAAACTCTTCTCTATCAGCGGCTTCATTCAACATTTATATTTCTTCCCGTTCGATCGGACAGGTCATGCAGTGACTACCGCCACGCGCTCGTGAAAGCTCATTGGAAGGAATAGTAATGATCGTATTCTCCACTTGATCGGGGGTGATTTTACCATTCTCAATGTCGCGCAGAAGTTTTGCGGCACCGACTACTTTATAGCCAAAATCTTTGAAGGCCCGCTCCGTTACTGGATTGCGGTCGTAGGTAATGGCCACACCCGGTTTTAGAGTAAGCAGGTTACAGCCATCCGTCCATTGTTCGCGCTCCTGATAAGGGCTTTCGCCGCGCCCAGCCCAGATAAATTCCATCTTTGGATTGACTTCGGCCAACAGGAAATCTTTTAAACTGCCATATTCGATCTGTTCGCCATTGGCGCGATATACTTCGACATAGGAACCCAAACCGTCCTGCACAATAGGTTTGTAACCCACCATGTGGTTGTGATTGATCTGCGTAAAAACCGTATCAATGTGCATATACGTGCGTTCGGCGGGGATATTTACCTGGACGACATTCTTGATAATTCCCCGGTCGAACAGGTAATTCTTGATCATGTGGAAGGCATACTCATTGCTGCGTTCGGAGCAGCCGATGAGTAAATAATCCTTATTGAGGATCATCACATCCCCACCTTCAATGCTGATCGTTTCGCCTTTTTTATTGGGCGGAAATTTGTCCACGCGGTTCAGATTGATCGTTTTTCCATCTGCTTTTAAGCGGCGAAATACCGGGTGGCTACTAAAAATGAGCCGGGTCAGGAAATTTTCGCGGAAGCGAGCCGTCTTGTTGGCTTTGGTGATGATGACGTGGCCTTTTACGGTTACGGCAAGGTCGCGGGTAAAAATCAGGTTCGGAATCGGGTCGAACAGAATACGTTCTTCTGGTTCGAGATAACCAGTAATGAGGGTATCGGCCAGTTGCTCCGAAGAGAGGCCCGCCAAACGAGGGATGAACGAATAAGGCAACTCCTCAAAATCGGTGATTTTATTGATCACCTCATATTTGCTTTCCTCCTCGCGGGTGCTTTCGGCCAGCAAATCGCGCACTTCCAGCACATTTTCTTTGCCCAGAAAAGCCCGCAGCACGTTGCTGAAAATATCGTGTTCTTCCTGCATATTCGGCAAATGCACAATATCGTCGAAAAGCAATTCGCCAGCGCGTTTGGGCGTGATACGCGCGATGCCCTCATCAGGGCGATGCACGATCACTTTTTTCAATTTTCCGATCTCGGAATCTACATAAATACGACTGTTAGCGTCCATAGTGTGGTGCGGCCTGCCTTTCAGCGGCCAATTTGGTTAGGTAGTAATGTGGTGATGGGCAGTTGGGTGGTACCATTTTGCCAAAAGCGGAGCAAAAGTAGATGGAATATTTGCCTTAAAAAAGTTATGGGGTAGGAGGTAGGAGTTATAAGTTATAAGTTATGAGTTATGGCACCCGGTTGGTTGACTGGAAAAACGGATTTTCGGCGCGTGTTTGTGTTTTGATTATGTGTAAACAAAGGGGGAATTTCTACATTTGCCGATTAGCAGCCCCCTCCTGACTACGAAGCCCCCTCCTACTCCCCCTTAATGGGGAGGGTACATGGGGATTAATTAATGATTTATTCTTGTTTCTTAGTGTGATTGCCTTTTTGCTTATTTGCCATTTGCCTATTGTTTTTCCGTCTAACTAATTCAAAATGAATCGAGAAATCCACCAATGGTTTAGCCCACGGCTGAACAAAAACATGGAAATTGCTGTGTACGGCCACTTTGGTTTCGCGCTGCTGATGTTCCCGACCGCCGCCGCCGACTATCTGGAATACGAACGTTTCCAACTGCTCGACGTACTTCGCCCAATCATTGAATCGGGAAAAGTGAAAGTTTTTTCCATCAATAGCATCAATTCGGAGGCCTGGCTGAACAACCGAATGAATCCACGCCATAAAGCCATCCGGCACCAGCAATTTAATGCTTATGTGGAAAATGAAGTGGTGCCGTTCATTCATACCCACACCAGCCAAAACACGCCGATCATCACTACGGGGGCTTCTTTGGGTGCGCTGCATGCCGCTAATATGTTTTTCCGTCGCCCCGATTTATTCGCTGGTACGATTGCTATGTCGGGTTTATATGACCTCACCGCTTACACCAAAGGGTATTTTGATGAGGATGTGTATTTTAATTCTCCCTGTCATTATTTGCCTAATCTGACCGACGAAAACTACCTGCACCGCCTGCGCAGCAGTGGCCATATTCATATTCTGGCTGGCTCTGGCCCCTACGAAGCCCCGGAAGGGTCGCGGCGGCTGTCCAATATCTTGGCAGATAAGGGCATCCCGCATGAGCTGGACATCTGGGGCAGCGATATGGGCCACGACTGGCCAACCTGGCGGGCTATGCTGCCTTACTATCTGGAAAACCGGTTTTAAAATTTGTTGAGAAGAAAAGTTGAGAAGGTTGAGAAGGGTTTAGAAAAATACTAGTGTCAACGCAGAGTAATTTTCATCAAAACAAACACGCAACTGTTTGATAATTAATTTTTTCTCAACCGCTCAATATGCTCAACCTACTATATATGTTTTCACATAGACTGATGTTTTTGCTACTGACCTCTACCCTCTTGCAAATCAGTTGCGCCCACGCCAGTCAGGTGGATACCGTTGAAATTTATAGCCCGGCGATGCACAAGAATATCAAGTGCATAGTCATCACGCCCAGCGACTATAGCGTGATGGGCCAGCCCTACCCCACCCTGTATTTGCTACACGGTTGGAGCGGCAACTACACGGGCTGGAGCAACGAGGCACCCCAGCTGCCAGCGTTAGCGGATCGCTATCAAATGCTGATCGTCTGCCCCGACGGCGGTTATGATAGCTGGTATTTGGATAGCCCAGTGGATTCGACGGTGCGCTACGAGACGCATATATCACGAGAAGTGGTGGCTTACGTAGATCATTACTATCATACCCGCCAGGAGCGCAGGGGGCGAGCCATCGCCGGGTTGAGCATGGGTGGCCACGGGGCCATGTCGTTGGCTATTCGTCACCCGGACGTGTTTGGGGCCGTGGGCAGCATTTGCGGCGGACTGGATTTGCGGCCTTTTAAAAAAAACAACTGGGATTTGCAGGGCGTATTAGGGAATCCTGATACCCATTGGCAGAATTGGGAAGACTACTCGGTGGTGAACCTGGTGCCGCGCCTGAAAAACGCTGATCTCAAAATTATCATTGATTGTGGCTTAAGCGATTTTTTCCTGGATGTCAACCGCGAAATGCACCAAAGTTTATTGACAGCGCGTATTCCGCATGAATATACGGAGCGACCGGGAGAGCATAATGCGGCCTATTGGAGTAGTGCGATTGATATGCAGGCGGTATTTTTTCACAAGTTTTTTGAGGGGAAGTGATAAACGAAGAAGACCTGCCAAGCTTTGAAACTTGGCAGGTCTCTATTAAATATTTACGACTGCGGCGGCAAAGCCTCCACCCGCCGGTACAAATCAGTCAGCCGCAGATCAAGTCCCAACGTATGCAGCCGGACGGATTTAGCGGGGTCCGTTTCCGTCTGCATTTGCCAAAGGCCCGTTAATGGGTCGGCCAGCCAGATGACTCGCACCCACGAGGTTTCGGGTTCAATCAGCACATATTCCCGGAAAGAAGGAATGGTCATGTATTAGTCGAACTTCTCGCCTTTGTCATAGCGGCGAATGCCTTTGGAGAGTACTTCGACGATCAATAATGGGTTAGTGATCGTGTGGCTCGCCCCACTACTATAGGCCCCGGCGCAAGCAGCCATCCCTACACCTGGACGCTTTCTGGCGCAGGCATTCTGACTTTTACTCTTAATAATGTCCTTTTGCCCGACTCAAACGTGAACGAGACCGCCTCGCATGGCTTTACCCAGTTTAGCATTGATCAGCATAAAGACTGGTTGCCGGGTACATTGTTGGAAAACCATACGGCCATCTATTTAGATTTCAATTCGCCGATAATAACCAATGCCGTGTTCCACACCATTATTACAAGTTTGGCCTAATCCGGCTGGCCAGATGACGAGTATTTGGGCAGAAAAACCTTTTGAACCAGGTCAACATCTCGTGTTGCGCAATGCGTTAGGCTGCATAGTACGGGAAATGGCGGTACAAGTGCAAGGACAGACGGTGCGAGTGCAGCGTGCAGGGCTACCGGCAGGCTTGTATTTCCTGGAATTATGCACTGCGCATGGGGTGATTGCCGTGGGGAAAATGGTATGGGAGTAGCCGCATTTTTGAAGACGAGCCCTGCCAAGTTTTTGAAAACTTGGCAGGCTAAGCGCGATACCCTCCCCTATTTTCGTCTTTCTCTTTTTCTAAAAAACCAAAAACCCAATATTGCTAGCCCCAGTCCGCCTACCCAGAAGAGCGACCAATGCCGCCACCACGGCTGCCCGAACGTCACCTGCCCGTCCGCGCCGGTCAGCGTGAAAGCGGAGATTGAAAGAAGAACGTTTCGTTTTTGAAAAATTTAGCGTGTAAAGTGTTTATTATCCCTACTCTCGGTCCGGCTTTTCGGGTTCCGCCGTTTTTTAAAGCGCTTTTGAACCTATATCCCTACCCTGATTTCTTTGTTACCCCCTATACTCCAAAAAATTTCAAAAAAATTTCTTGCCTCCGCTTTTACCTTCGCCCAACTTCCCATGTAGACACTATGCACTCCGAATTTCATTATATGCAAAGCCTGCTCGACCACTTGGGCGTTACTGCGATCTATAGCAGTTTTGCCGCTCGCATCGAGGCGTTTTATCTATGCTAATAGTGGGCTAGTGATTTAAAATAATAGAATATGCCGCTATGTTGGAGGCACACGACCAATTGTTTCGTCAAGTCTTTGAAAAACTGACCGCTGGTTATCGCCAAATCATCCAGTTGTCATAAGATGATCTAGAGAGTTGAAAACTTTCGGAAGTTCGGTACGATGTTCAGCATTTTGGGAACATGAGTCAATAGCAGAAATGCCGATCACCCAGACGGGTCATCGGCATTTGAAAAATTGGCCCGTTTTTTTACGTGAAAAAGGCTGGCAAACTCATGAGAATCATCTTCCTTCCATCAAAATCTGGTAGCAGGAAAAAACAAGGAGCGTTTCCGTTATTAGTTGTGTCTTTGCTCACAATGGCAAGAAAAAAATTGGGGAGTGCTTTCCTTTCCAAAAAACTTCCGTTCGTTTGCCCTGCATTTAACTTCCTACCTATAGCCCATGAATGATCAGTTTTTAAATGAAATTGCGAAGCATTTGATTACTCGCGACGGCCAGTCGTTTGAAGTTCCGGTGGGAGGCTCGCTTGGTCTGCTCGCCTTGGGCGATGTCGGTTTGACTGCCTGGCGACAGGCGAAACTGGCTTACTTGCAAGCACAGCAAAATACATTATCTGATCCAATATCCAACCAGACTATTACCAATGGCCAATAAGCCTAAAAAAGTGTTGCTTTTAGGCTGGGATGCAGCCGACTGGAAAGTCATCAATCCACTGATGGACAAGGGATTGATGCCAAATATGCAAAAACTAGTCGAGAATGGAACTATTTCCAACCTCGCTACCCTCGATCCGGCCTATTCACCTATGCTTTGGTCGTCTATTGCCACTGGCAAACGCCCTTACAAACATGGTGTCTATGGTTTTGTAGAGCCTACGCCCGATGGCAAAGATGTGCGCCCAGTGATGAGCGTCAGCCGAAAGTGTAAGGCGATCTGGAACATCCTGACCCAAGAAAATTATAAAACCCACGTGGTCGGCTGGTGGCCCAGTCATCCCGCTGAGCCGATCAATGGCGTGATGATTTCCAACTTTTATCAACAACATAAAGGGCCAATTAATGAACCCTGGCCGATGCCCAGGGGAACGGTGCACCCCGAGGCCGAGGCCGAGCATTTTGCCCAATTTCGGGTACATCCTCAGGAGTTGACTACGGAACACCTTCAGCCCTTTATCCCAGAGCTCACAAAAATTGATCAGCGTAAGGATAAACGCGTTTTCGCAGTGGCCAAAGTAACTGCACACGCCTCATCTTCACTCGCCGCTTTCACCAATATTATTCGCACCAAAGAGTGGGATTTTGCGGCGCTGTATCTCGATGCCATTGACCATTATTGTCACGGTTTTATGAAGTATAATCCCCCCAAGCGGCCACATATTCTGCAGGAAGATTATGATTTTTACCACGGCGTAGTAGCGATGGGCTACCAATTTCATGACATGATCTTGGGTACTATTATGAGCCTGATTGATGAAGACACTTTACTCATAGTCATCTCCGATCATGGCTTTCAGCCCGACCACCTACGCCCTAAAAAGATTCCGACCGATCCGGCTGGGCCTGCTTATGAGCATAGTCCTTATGGTATTCTGGCTGCGATGGGGCCCGGCATTCGTAAAGACCAGATCACCTTTGGGGCTTCGTTGATCGATATTTGTCCAACTATTCTGGCTGCGATGGGCCTACCCGTGGGAGAAGACATGGATGGCCGAGTGTTGACTGGTTTGTTTGAAGAAGAACCTTCTGTGAACTATATTCCTTCGTGGGAAGATGTGCCAGGGAATGATGGAATGATCAAGAATCTTGCTGGTGAAGCCGACGAAGAGGCCGCTAATGAAGCGATGCAGCAACTAGAAGATTTAGGTTATATTGATCGCCAGAAAGATAAAGAAGATAAGGCTACCCAAGTACTGAGGACTAGACAGGAGTGTGATTTCAACCTGGCTCGTGCTTATGTAGATGGTGGATTACCAGACAAGGCTATTCCTATTCTGGAAAAACTGCATGCAGAGGACGATTTTGCCGCACGCTATGCTTTCCGGTTAGCTACCTGCTACCAGTCAATGGGCAGGTTGAGCGATTCGCGAAGAATCATCGAAAAACTTCGCGAGCAGGAGCAGTATGCTTCTCCCACCTTGGATATTATGGAAGCCACGCTGCTTATTGGCGAGCGGCAACCGCTAAAGGCGATCAAGCTCTTCAAGACAGCAGAGTCAAAAGTAGACCGACATTATGCGCGGATCAATATGCAGTTGGCTAATTGTTACATGATGCTCAGCCGTTGGGAAGATGCCGAACGTTTTCTGGAAAAGGAAATTGAATGGGATCATGATACGCCGCAGGCGCATTACCTGCTCGGTAATGTGCTTATGAAACAAAAAAACTATACACAAGCCACAGCAGCATATCTAAATGCCGTTGGTCTGGATTTTAACCAACCAAATTACCACTATGGTTTAGGGAGCGCACTTTTTTCGGAAGGAAAATACGTGGAAGCATCGAAAGCGCTGGAAAATGCTTTAGCCATCATGCCCGAAAACAACGCAGCGCGGGAGCTGGTCATGAAGATATATAAGATTCATCTGGAAGACCACGATCGCTATGAATATCACCGTCCTTTATTGACTAATAATATTCGTGGTACAATCTACATAGTGTCCGGCTTACCGCGTTCAGGCACTTCCATGATGATGCAAATGCTGCATCAGGGTGGGTTAGAAGTATTCACTGATGGACAGCGGGAACAGGATGAAAACAATCCTAAAGGTTACTACGAACATGAGGCGGTAAAGACTCTGCCCCGCAACAAGAAATGGCTGCCGCAAGCCAATGGCAAAGTAGTGAAAATCATTGCGCAGCTACTCCCTCACTTGCCGCCCACTTTCAATTATAAAGTCATCTTTATGGAGCGCGACCTTAATGAGGTGTTAGCTTCCCAGCGTAAGATGCTCAATCGCCTTGGAAAACGAACCAAAGACGATGATTACCCCCTACATCTCATGGAAACTTTTGAAAAACAGTTAAAAGATGTAAAATTTTGGGCAGAAAATAAAAACAATGTAGATATTTTGTACGTTGCTCACGAGAACGTATTAAATAACCCTTTTGAGGTGGCTCTGCAAATAGACGATTTTTTGGGTGGCATGCTTTTACCAGAGTTAATGGCATCGGTAGTAGATAGTAGCCTACACCGTGAAAAAATTGCCTAGAAAACGTTCATTCCATTCCTAACATTATAATTTTTTTCCATGAACAAAGTATACAAATCAAGGTCTGACCAGTCTCCCAGGGAGAATACAGACCATCAACTTGCTCAATATCTGCGACAAACTCTTTCCAAACGAAATATTAGAACTATTGGAAAAGGGTCTTTGGCTTTACTTACGCCTTTAGCAGCTAGTGGGCTCATTCCAAACCAGCTCAATGCCCAAGCATGTATTTTTCCCGTAACCAATGGTGCTGCAGGAGGAGATGTACTTATAGATATTGACGGAGATGGATTGGCTACGTTTTTGCTGAGCAACGTCAATGCTGGTGGCAATTTTCAGTACGCAGGCGTATTGAATGGAGTGGCTGGAGATCCAGGTGGACCTGCTAATGCTGGGATAGACGCAGCATTAAGTGCAAGCAGTTATTATTATTATGTTCAAGCCGGTGGAGCCGGTAACGTCTATGTACTCGGTGCAACTTTGAATTTTAATGGTGGCGACCCACTAACTGGTGGTGGTACTTTCAACGTGCATGATGCCAATGGGGCAACTGTTGCTATTAATATTACTATTGCGCCGACTACTGGTTTTATTACAGTCAATACCATCGGAGGAGTTGCACCTGTTACCTGTTCTATGTTGCCCCTTCCTATTGAATTGGTCGGATTTACCATTGATTCCAAGGAAAATAGCCTGCAACTGAACTGGAAAACAGCTACCGAAACCAACAATCAGGGCTTTGAGGTAGAACGCTCGACCGACGGGCTGACTTTTCGTAAAATCGGCTGGGTAAAAGGGGAAGGCACTTCCACCAAAACCATCAGTTACGCTTTTGAAGATAAGAGCATCAAAACCAATGTCGAATACTACTACCGGCTCAAACAAGTAGATTTTGATGGCAAAAACACTAATTCCGATGTAGTCAGGGGCATGGTGAAAGGAGATGTAGCCATCCAGTTCGGTGAACTATTCCCCAATCCGGTAAGTGCTTCTTCCATGCAAGTGGAAGTAGTGTCTAAGGACGAGAATGCCCTGACCTATGCTTTGTACGACCAACTCGGCAAAGTAGTGCTGCAAGGCAAACAGGATTTGCAAGCAGGTATGAATAATCTGCAAGTATCCGTCCAGACGATTGCCAATGGCAATTATTACCTGAAAATGCAGGTGGGCGAAACGACTGAATACAAGAAAGTATCCATACAGAAGTAAGGATATAAGATCAATTTCTACATTTAGAGGAACTGTCCAGACACTAGTTTGGACAGTTCTTTTTTATTTTATCCCCGCAAACCCTTTTCTTTCCCCCGAAATCAGCAGCAGAATATGTTACTTATCCAACTAACCGGCCTATCCGGGGCCGGAAAATCCACCTTGGCAAGTGCCGTGCAAAGCCGCTTACAAGCACTGGGCTATAGGGTGGAATTGATCGACGGCGACGCATACCGCCAACACCTTTGTCGCGATCTGGGTTTTTCTAAGGCCGACCGCCAGGAAAATATTCGCCGCTTGGGCTTCGTCGGCCTGGTATTGGCCCGCAACGGAATCATCGCGATCATGTCCGCTATCAATCCCTACGAATCTGCGCGGGCGGAGATCCACGCCATGGGAGGTGATTTGGTTAGAACCGTTTGGATAGATTGCGACCTCACTACCTTACAAAATCGCGACACCAAAGGGCTGTACCGACGTGCCTCCCTGCCCGATGGCCACACCGAAAAAGTCCACAATCTGACCGGCGTAAATGATCCTTATGAAGCACCAGAGCAGCCAGATTTATCGCTTCATACCCATCTGGAAAGTATAGAAACCTGCGTAGAGCGTTTGCTGCAATTTATTTTGGCACAGATAGTACCCAGTCAGACGGGTTAATTGTTTTTGCTCCGTCGGCGGATATTCAAATAGTCTCACCGACCTTTGTGCGCCAAATAATTGGCAGTGGGAAACAACGCCAAAAAATAAGCTGAATCCAATTCTCCAAAAAATCGCGTAATAATTGCTAATCAATGAATTATGACTATGAAATCTTTGCTTTTGCTATTACTGCTGACAAGTGCTACGGCGCAATTGGGTCTGGCACAAACGCCCACATTGGAAAAAGTGCCCGTTGTGACTCCGCGCATCAAGTGGTTGCCAAGCCAAATGGACGTAGGCAAAGTGCCGTTTGGAGTGCCAGTAGCGCGTGATTTTATCGTGGAAAACAACAGCGATTCGGTATTGCTGCTCACCAAGGTACTCCCCGGCTGTCACTGTACCACGGCGACTATGACGCTCGACCCCATCGCGCCAGGTGCTCGCGGGGTGGTGCACGTTACTTTCGATGCATTGAAAGAGGGAGAATTTTACAGGGTGGTCATTGTGTATACCAATCAGGATACGGAACAACCAATGGGCCTGGTTTTAAAAGGAAAAGTGAGTCAAAAATCTACGGAAACTGGTCAATGAACACAATTTTATGTTGAAAAAACTAAATAATCTCTTGTTAGGGCCACTACGGCGCCAAATTGGCATCCGACGTTTGCGAAGGGCCGTTACGCACCCACCAGTCAAGATTGTGATTGGGGCGAGCGGCTTTTTTCCCGCTGGGTGGACACCTACTGAAGTAGATTTCATGAACCTTCTGCGTCCAGCCGATTGGCAGCGCTTCTTTCAACCCGATTCGATAGATGTCCTGCTGGCCGAACACGTTTGGGAACATCTTACGCCCGTTGACGGCCTAACCGCACTACAAAATTGTCAGCATTACCTAAAAAAAGGTGGCTACATCCGCATCGCAGTGCCAGATGGATACAACCCCGACCCAGCTTATCAGGCAATGGTGCGGCCTGGTGGCACTGGTGCTGGCGCAGACGATCATAAACTGCTGTATAACTACGAGTTGCTTGCACAGCAAATGGAAAAAGCTGGGCTGACTCCGCGTCGTATAGAATATTTCGATACTAATGGACATTTCCATGCGGAAGACTGGTCGCCGGAGAGTGGATTCATTTATCGTTCTCGCCGCTTCGATCCGCGCAACACGCCTGAGCATTTGGGCTATACTTCACTGATTATGGATGGAGTAAAAAATTAGCTTTTAGATTAATTTTTTGACAGCCAGCATATTAATTATGTTAAAACTCCGTCGTTTACGTCGTCCCCTAGCTGTTCTATTGCTCTTATGCCTGTTTTATTTTGGAGGAATAATCTTGTATGGCGCATGGACCGATTGGCAGCCAGAAGGCACGATGACGCTATCCGTGGAACATCCGTCTACGCAAACCATAATTAGCGATAGCATTGTGTCGCTGGCTACCTGGAATGTCGGCTATGGCGGGTTGGGAGCGGAATCGGATTTTAGTTATGATGATGCCGGTATGTGGTATTCTGGTTCGAGCATGATCCGCAGCCCGCTCGAATTGGTGCAAAAAAACCTGAATGGTGCCGTTGCTTTTCTAAAAAATAACCGCGCCGATTTCTTCCTGCTGCAGGAAGTGGATGTTGCTTCCAAGCGCAGTTATGATTTGCCTCAATACAGGTCTTATCAGGAGGCGTTGCCAAATTTCGCGACCACTATGGCCATCAACTACAAGTGTGATCGAGTACCCATTCCGCTGCTTGAACCTTGGCATCCGTATGGCCACGTGCTGTCTGGTCTGGCTACGCTCAGCCGCTTCCAGCCGACGGAAGTTACCCGCCACCAACTGCCCGGTCACTACCCAATGCCCGACCGAATGTTCCAGCTGGATCGCTGCGCCGCACTGCACCGTTTTCCGACTGCCCGTGGCAAAGATTTGGTAATCATCAATTTACACAATGCCGCCTACGATCCAGATGATAAAATCAAGGCCATCCAACTACCCTACTTACGCGATTTGGCACTGGCCGAATATCAAAAAGGCAACTACGTCATCCTCGGCGGCGACTGGAATCAATGTCCGCCCAACTTTCGTTTCGACACATTTATGCCTGGCCATACACAGGGATATACCCAGGGCAATATTCCCCCTGATTTCTTTCCCGACACTTGGCAATATGCTTATGACCCGACGGTATCCACTAATCGGAAAGCCCGCGATCCCTACGTAAAAGGTGAAACTTTCGAGACGCTCATTGATTTTTTCCTCATATCACCCAACTTGGTCGTTCGCTCCATAAAAGGCATTCAGCAGGATTTTCAATTCTCCGATCACCAGCCGGTTTGGATGGAAGTGCAATTGCAGTAGCACTCAATTACCGGGATAAAATTCCCAATCTGGGGAAAAAGTGGTCAAATTTTCCTTTTTAAGTAAATTATTTGCGCCATAAACAGTCGCTACGAGCGGCATGGGTTTTTGAGACTTGCGAATGAACAAACAATTCATTCACTTTCAAATCCATTTTAGTATGAAGTATTTCCTCAGTATAATAGCCCTTAGTTTGCTTACAGTGTCTGCTTGGGCACAAGTCAATTCACTAGGGCCAGCGGTTGGAATTAACTACGCCTGGGTTTCTAATCAACCCGATGCCATTGATGCACATGGTATAATTGCCCCGCTGCTTGGGGTGAATTACATTTATAGTAGTGCACAGAAATGGGGATTTGGTGTAGGTGCGTTTTTTTCGCAGGAAGGTACTGCTTATAACAGTGAAGTAGCCAATTCGGATGGCAAGACTACTTTGGAATATATTCGTGTTCCACTGAAAGGTATTTTCTTTTTCAATACCATCGCGTATCGCTTTCGGCCTAAAGTCTTCCTGGGACCATCGCTCGGTTTTCTGCTGAGTGCCCATACCAAAATAGGTGATGCAGATCGGGTCAAAGCAGACGGTAATAATGTGCCCAATTCCTTTGATCTGGGCATAACGGGAGGCTTAGGTTTCAATTACAAACTTGCTTCGCGTACCTGGTTGAATTTTGACCTTGGCTATACCCATGGATTGATCGGTCTGGCAAATCCAGACTTAAATATCGATAAAGATAATGATACTTTCAACCGTAGTATCAACGCGACCGTCGGAATTTCTTTTGGATTCTAACCAAAACAAGTAACCACACAATACCTGCTTATAACGCCTCGCGAATCATTTCGCGAGGCGTTTTTTGTTCCAACTATTTGGGATAACGCCTGTTTTAAACAATGATTTTTACTGTAAAAGCCTTGCTTTTTCCTAAAAAACTTACCTTTGCGGCGATTTCAGCAAATAGTGTCGGTCGTTTCGTACCAAACCGCTCCACTTACTCATTCGTCAATCACAACCAGGAAAATTTTTTATGTCAAAGAAACGAATTGCCATCAATGGTTTTGGCCGCATCGGTCGCCTTACTTTCCGCAACCTTGTCAAAAACCCTAACGTGGAAGTGGTCGCCATCAATGACCTCACCGACAACGCCACGTTGGCGCACCTACTTAAGTATGATACCATGCACGGCCGCTTCGACGGCACTATCTCGTCGGATAAAGATAGCATCACCGTCAACGGTCAGCGCATCGCCTGTCTTGAAATGAGAAATCCCGCGGAACTGCCGTGGAAAGATATGAATGTAGACGTAGTGCTAGAATGCACCGGTATATTTCTGGATAAAGAAAAAGCCAGTCTTCACCTGCAAGCGGGCGCAAAACGAGTAGTCCTTTCTGCCCCGCCCAAGGCCGATGATGTGCCAACTTTCGTCATTGGTGCCAATGAAAAAAACATTAAGGACACGGATCACGTGATCTCTAATGCTTCCTGCACTACCAACTGTCTGGTACCAATGATTATGGTGCTGGATGCTGCTTTCGGTGTAGAGCAGTTCTTCATGAATACAATCCACGCTTATACCGCCGACCAAAACTTGCAGGACGGCCCACACAAAGACCTCCGTCGCGCCCGCGCTGCCGCACAGAACATCGTACCCACTGGTACGGGTGCTGCCAAAGCCGTCACAGTCGTGTTGCCGCACTTGAAAGGTAAAATCGCTGCGCACTCGCTCCGCGTACCTGTGGCTACTGGTTCGCTGACGGATTGCGTGTGTATGATCAAGAAAACCGCGACTGTGGAAGAAATCAACGCCGCTTTCAAAGCCGCCGCTGATGGCCACCTAAAAGGTATCCTGGAATATAATACCGACGAAATCGTTTCGAGCGACATCGTCCGCAACACGCACTCTTGCATTTTCGATGCGCCATTGACCCAGGTAAATGGCAATACTTGCCGCATCGTGGGTTGGTACGACAACGAGGCTGGTTACTCGGCTCGTTTGGCGCAGTTGGCAGCGATGGTATAATTGATAAATACTGAATTTTTAGACATTGGACGTTGGACTTTTGTGGTTCGCGTCCAATGTTGTTTTTGCGTATTTTTGTCCCCTATGGCTAAGGATATCTACCATAAACACGTCAAAGAAGCCCTCATACATGACGGTTGGAATATAACCGACGACCCCTATATTCTTGAAACAGAGGACGTAGATTATGAAGTTGATTTAGGAGCCGAAAAAATTATTGCTGCTGAAAAAGGAAGTGAAAAAATAGCAGTAGAAATTAAAAGTTTTGTCGCCTCTTCTTTTGTTTACGAATTTCACCGGGTATTAGGACAGTTTGTAAATTATTCAATAGGATTAGAAGATTTTGAAGCCAACCGTATCCTATTCTTGGCTGTTCCATTAAAAATCTACGAAGAGTCTTTCCATCTCTCATTTGTAAAGAAAGCCATTCGGCGGGTTAAAATGAAAATTATTGTTTTTGATCCTGATACAAGAAGAATTGTACAATGGAAAAAAAAGTAAAAAAGTACCAAGACATTATTCTGACCTTTCTGGAAAGGCAGGCCTCCTACCGGGTTGCCAATGCCGATTTACAAAACCAGATTATCGCCGATACAGAGCGAAATCATTTTCAACTAGTCCGTATTGGCTGGCGAAAAGATCGTTTTGTACACACTTGTCCTTTCCATTTTGATATTAAGAATGGAAAAATATGGATTCAACAAAATCGAACCGATGTAGAAGTAGCCGAGGAACTCGTGGAAATGGGCGTACCTGCATCTGATATAGTAATAGGTTTTTTACCTTCCGAAATTCGAGCAGCCTCTGGATTCGCTGCCGCCTAAAATCAACTTTCACAACATCATGAAACTCAATTTCAAAGATAAAAAAGCCCTCGTCCGCGTAGACTTCAACGTCCCGCTGGACAAACAATATAACATCACCGACGATACGCGCATTCGCGAAGCACTGCCGACTATTCAGCACATTCTGGCGCAGGGTGGTTCGGTCATTTTGATGTCGCACTTGGGTCGCCCTTTAGATAAATTAAACCCCGACGGCAGCGTCAACCGCGAGAAATTCACGCTGAATCACCTGGTGAAATACCTCAAAAAGAAACTGAAAACCAAGGTCTATTTCGCTGATGATACGGTGGGCAAAATGGCGGTCAAGAAAGCCGCTGCCTTGAAACCCGGCGAAGTATTACTGCTGGAAAACACCCGCTTCTATCCCGAAGAAGAGAAAGGCGACGCGGAATTTTCCAAAAAACTGGCCGCTTTGGGCGATATTTACGTCAACGATGCTTTCGGAACGGCCCACCGCGCCCACGCCAGCACGACCGTCGTGGCCAATTATTTCGACAAGGACCACAAGACTTTCGGCTTTCTGATGGAGCGCGAAATCGAGAATGCCAAGCGCGTCATCCATGAGCCAGCCAAGCCCGTGACTTGTGTAACTGGCGGCTCCAAAGTGAGCGACAAAATCATGTTGCTGGAAAAATTTCTGGATTACGCGGACAACATTCTCATCGGCGGCGCGATGGCTTACACCTTCTTTTTGGCCAAAAAAGGAGCCGTCGGCAACTCTCTCGTGGAGGCCGACAAAGTAAAAACGGCCCTCGAATTCTTGAAAAAAGCCAAAGCCGCTGGCGTAAAAGTACTGCTGCCGAAAGATTCGGTTTGTGGCGACAAATTCGCTGCCGACGCCAAAGTAGAAGTCCATCCGAGCAACCAGATTCCCGACGGTTGGATGGGTCTCGATATTGGCCCGGCTGCCGCTCGTCAATTCGCAGGCGTGATCAAAAAAAGCCAGACCATCATTTGGAACGGCCCAATGGGGGTTTTTGAAATGCCCGCTTTTGCCGAAGGCACCAAAGTCGTCGCCAAAGCCTGCGCGGCGGCCACCAAAAAAGGTGCCTTCACGATGGTTGGCGGCGGAGACTCCGTGGCAGCAGTCAATCAGTTGAAATTAGCCAAAAAAGTTAGTTTCGTAAGTACTGGTGGCGGCGCGATGTTGGAGTTTTTGGAGGGGAAGGAATTGCCGGGGATTAAGGCGATACAGGGATAAGAATTTGGTGTCTTTTCCTTATTTTTGTTTTGAAAATTGGAAATAAGATGTCTCTTCAACTGCAATACATACAGGCCTAGTATCAAAAGTTACTAAATAAATTGGATGTTCTTAATTCCATTCGCAATGGTATTAAAGAAGTAAAAACGACCCGTCAAAAAGGAGAAACACTACAATCTTTGAAAGATTTTCTCTATGAAAGTTGAATATATTTGACGTTTCTGTCATGTCGAGCGAAGCCAGACGTCTGATAAAAAATACGCAGATGTCTCGGCTGCTCTGCTGCTAATGAACCGCTCGGTTTAGGACCCCAAATGGGGTCAAACATGAATAGCCCCGGATGAAATCCGGGGAAATGAAAAAACAGTGCGAACAACCCCGAATGGGGTTGAACAAAAAAATCGGATGCAGAGATTCAAACCCATTCGGGGTTGCTCAAACTCTATCTTTTCTACCCCGGATTTCATCCGGGCCTATTCATATTCAACCACTTCGTGGTTATAGTTCTTGAATCAGTTTTTGGTTTTCTATTTCCACAATACCACCATCAACCGCTCCCCATCTGCTAAAACAATCTGATAACTACCAGCACCCACTTGCCCCAATCCACTAATCTTCAAAGTAGAAATACTATTTTTACTAAGAGTAGCCGGGAAATTCCCAATTGACTGACCCAGCAAATTTCGTAATTCAACCGTAGTAATATTTCCAAGATTACTAGCCGTCAATAAAGTTAATTCCCCATTATCCCGATCAAAAGCGAACGTAGAATGCCCGCTTACAAAATTACCTAATTGCAGCCACGCTTCTGTCAAATCCGGCATACCATAACCGCGTTCATTATCTGGTTGATTGGTTTGGTCTGTCGAAGCAAAGACGGCCGCCAGAATTTCTTTCGCCGTCTTATTGGGATAGGCACTCCATAAAGAAGCCAATCCACCCGCCAACATTGGCGAAGCCACCGAAGTGCCGCTGGCCAACCCCAAATCAATCCCGACATTTCCTGCCGTAACTACCTGCTCGCCCGGCGCGACAAGATCGGGTTTGATGCGTCCGTCAAATGTTGGCCCGAAAGAACTAAAATCTGCTCTTTTACCAAGATAATCCACCGCACCAACCGCTATCAAACCCGGCGCATCCGCTGGAACGCCGATGTAATGCCAGGTTCCATCGCCTTCATTGCCAGCACTATTACATATAATCATGCCTTTGGTCGCCGCGATGGTCGCGCCACGCGAAGCAATGGCGGTTCGTCCATTTAAGTCTGAATAATGATGATTCAAACTAGTGTCCGTAAAACTTGTGTACCCTAGCGACGCATTGATGATCTGCGCGCCCACACTATCCGCCCACTCGGCCCCCGCCACCCAATTGGCTTCCTCGATGGGATATTCGCCGCCCGTATCTTCCGTTTTTAGCAAAAAATATATCGCACCGGGTGCGGTGCCAATGAAATAGCCCGGCATATTCCCCGCCATCACCGACAACACCGAAGTGCCATGTTGTGCGCCCTCAAAGACTGCATTATCGCGTTCCACGAAATCCCTGCCGACGAAAAGCCGACCTTGCAGCGCAAGGCTATCAAACAACGGAATGGTATCAGCATTGGTAAATCCGCCATCCATCACAGCGACGCGAATACCGCTACCCCGAAAACCAGCGGCGTACAACGGGAATAAATTGAGCAGACTATTTTGTCGGCCAGCATAACCTAGTGGATTGGCCTTGCCGCCAGGCTGCGGATAGGTGGTTATTGGAGTACGCTTTTTGGCCGGACGATTCTGCGGATTGCGATATTTCAGATGCGGCCCGAGGTATTGTACATTTTTGACAAAAGGCAACTGCTTGAACTGCACCGCACTCGCCGAATCCGCCATGACCGTAGCCGCATTCAGCCAACGCGAGGTGTGATGCAACTCTACTCCTTTGGTAATCAATTGCTTAACGTAGTCAGGATTGACCGGCAAATCATTTTCCACGACCTCAATGCCCGCCTGTGTACGACGTTCCAGTGCTTGCAGCGACAGAAATTCCGCCGGGCGACAAGTGCAGTAGGGAGAATTGTTTTTATCGGTAAATTCTACCCAATACTTATTAATCCGAGGCGTTTTTTGCGCATTTGCCAAACAGCAGTAAAGAGCACACCACAGTAGAAGCAGGCTTTTTTTCATAATAACATTTTTTAAAATCCGCGTAAATCCGCCTCATCCGCGAAATCCGCGTTCCAATTAACCCTATGAAAAAAGGCAGATCGCCGAAGCCACCTGCCCATTCCCGGTCATGGAAACACCGGATTCCTCACTGTGTTTTGGAGATTACTTAGTTCTTGGCAACGGACGGCGAACCGGTGGATGTTTTTTAGTTGGTTTGGTCGAACCCAAATCCAACTCCACACCCGTGCTGATCGCAAAACCGCGATTTTTGATCTGTTCATTTACCACCGGAAAATTGTACAATTCCGTGAAACCGTGGGTGTAGCGCGCATCGGCGAACACTTTCACGCCGTTGAAATTGAATTGCACGCCCAAACCGCCCGTACCAGACACCTCGAAACGCTCATAATTAATCTGATCAAAATTCAAATTCGTGTTGATCGGGTCGAGTTCAAACAACAGGCGAGTGCGAGTGATAATCTTGCCATTCAGACCATAGCCGAAAGACGGGCCAAGAACAGCGTAGGCCTGCACACGGTCATTGCCGAGTTTGAGTTTAGCCAGCAGCGGCACTTCTACGTAATTGGTGCGCACCGTCGCCTCGGCACCCGCCGGAATATTGACTTTACCGACCGGAATATCGAAGGATTCATCGAAACGGAAGCCTTTTTGCGTCCAGTTGATCTCGGGTTGCAGCGCGAAGAACTTACCGAAATTGATCTCGACGACCCCACCTGCCGTCCAGCCGGGCGCATATTGAAAATCGGGGGTGATCTTGTCCAGCATTTCGGTGGTGCGGACGGTACCGAAATTACTGCCCACTTTTAATCCCAAAGCGACTTGGGCCTGGGCAGCGGCGGCAGATACAAATGTTATGAAAGCAGCGAACAGAATTTGCTTAGTGGATTTCATCGTTGAGTATGAATGGTGAAACAATTTGAAAATCAATGGTTTAAGTCAACGATTGTAATCAATAAGCGCATTTGTTTTTAGTGAAAGTGATGGCACAAAGATGGGGGTGGGTGGTAGTTAAGTGGGGTTAAGGGGTGGTTAAGACATTTATAAAATTTTTGGGATGGGTAAGACGCTGCTAAAAGGGTGGAAAACTGCTTAAATGACGGGAGAAAAAATGTTGGAGGGATGTAGGAAATTTGATGTTGTAGAGTACCTTGTCTCATCAAATGAATTAATTATGCCCCTATGTGTTCCCATACGCTTATTTTTGTTTCCTCTCAGGTGCGGATGTTTGGTTTATTGGCCGGGCATTCGCAGTTGTGTTTGGGGAAAGGCCAAATTGATTTGTTTGGTAGGCTATCATCGAAGGGTGGTCCAGCGAGTTTTTACGCAATAGCCGCTATCGAGCAAATTGCGGAAAAACATATTTTGCTGAAAGTAAAAACAAAGAAATGAGCAACAGTACAGGAAGAACTTTTTGGGATTGGGTCTCGGAAAATCGAAACGTAGCCCTTTTGTTGGCATTGTCGTTTATTGCTGTATTAGGCTACGCAATATATAATAAATATATAATTGAAACTTCCTACTTTTCTGCTAAGCCGACGGTAGCAGTTTTACCAACAAATGATAGTGTGGTGGAAGGTAAGAGAGATAAGACTCCTGAAAAATTACGGACTCCGCATTCTAATGCCGAATCAAACAACCTACAAAAGGAGAAAACACTTCTGCCGAAAAATAGGCAAGAATTATATTCTTCCTACTTTCAAGGGAAAATATTAAATTCAGCAGGTATGCCAATCAGTAGTGCCATTGTAAAGTGCATAAACTGTGAAAATTCAGAAACCATTAGTACTGATAAAAGTGGAGAATTTAATTTGAAATATACTATCCTCAAATCAAGTCAAGTGGCAGAGATCAAAATATCCGCAAACAACCAATCCATAACCATTCACCCAAGTGTGACACAAACTAGCATTGACGATACAATATTTGAAAAATGAAAAAAACAACCATTCTTTCAATTAATTTGCTTTTTGCGATTTTTTGCATAGCGCAGAATACGGAATCCATCACCTTTAAAGTGGAAGACTTTGCTACAAATAAATTAGTGGCTGGTGCTCAAATTTCAATTAAAGAGGCTGGGTGGGCAACAAAATCAACTGGCGTAGATGGCAAAGTACTTTTTGCAAAAATGCCAATGGGGGAAATTCATTATACTGTTTTGAAAGACGGTTTTCAGCGTTTAGACGGTGCTGTAAACGTGACTACAAAAGGCGATGATAATAATTTTTTGCTTTCCCTCAATAAAACCCCCAAACCTAACGAAGATAAAATTCTAATAACGGGTGAGGTGAATGATGCAGAAGGCAGAGATGTGGAAGGGGCTCTGGTTGAAGCAAAAATTGCTAACATTATTAGAACGGTAAAAACAGATGAATCTGGTAATTATTCGATTGAAATAATATTAAACGGGAATCCGGGGGGAACGAAAATCTTCATGGAGATTAAAACTAAATCTGGCTGCAAACAAAAGGAATCATTTGACCTTCCCAGAGAAGTTGTAATAGTTAAAGATTATAAGATGAACTGTGGACCAAATGCAGGCGAACTACCTTCCTCTACTGCTAGTAACAAATCCGGTTGTGATAAAGAAAACATGCCCTATATTATGGAAAATAATAGCATTAAAATTGGCTTATGCCAATGTTATTATTATAGCAATAAAATAATTTGCCCACTTTGGGTAAAAAATAAAGCCACTACGGTTCAAAGTATTTATATATCAGGTGATAAAGACAGTAGATTAATAATAGATTACGGCAAAGATTTTTCTGCAACTAATTCAACTCTAATGTCTGTTTCGTCAGGAAATTCATGTTGTGCTTATGCAGACATTCCAGTAACTAAAAATGGAGTCCCTGCCTCTGTTTCTTTCGATAATGTACAAACAAAAAGCAAGACTATTGAATCCTTAGAAATTAGATCAAGTTTTGGAACCAAATCTTTCCCAGACGTCCCTCTAATAAATGGGCCACCACCACAGAGATGAAATAAAATAGGACAGTAAATCAGTGTTTCTCGGCTAAACGCGGTGGTATGCAGGAAATGTCTCGTTTTACCAATCGAACCTAAAATCAAGCCCTCCCGTTCCCTGAAAGTCAGTCCTCTTTACTACGCCCTCGCCCAAGCAACTTCCCCCCAAAAACAACACAAAAAACCCCAAAAAATAACCGAAAATCTCCCCAATTTCCCTTACCTTCGCGCACCCGAACCGGTGGGCGGTTGACGGCGTGCGAAATCCATTTTTTCACAAATCAACCAATCAAAAAACCGTCCACCTTTGCCAGGCGTTTCCGGCCCTCACAGCCGCGCCCCGCAAGCCGTCATTCGGAAAAAGTGTATGCAAGACTCGCGGATTATTTCCATTAATATTGAAGACGAACTCAAAACGGCATACATCGACTACTCGATGTCCGTTATCGTCAGCCGCGCCCTGCCCGATGTGCGCGACGGCCTGAAACCCGTGCACCGCCGCGTCCTGTACGGGATGATGGATTTGGGGCTGGGGTATAACAAGCCTTACAAGAAATCGGCCCGTATCGTCGGGGAAGTGCTGGGTAAGTACCACCCGCACGGCGATTCCTCGGTGTACGACACGATGGTGCGGATGGCGCAGGAGTGGAGTTTGCGCTACCCGCTCGTGGATGGCCAAGGCAACTTTGGCTCGATGGACGGCGACAGCCCGGCGGCGATGCGTTATACGGAGGCGCGCTTCCGACGCATTACCGACTCCATTATTGATGATATTGATAAGGATACCGTTGATTTTCAACTGAATTTCGACGATTCTTTGCAGGAGCCATCGGTGATGCCCAGCAAACTGCCCAACCTGCTGATCAACGGATCCAGCGGTATTGCGGTGGGTATGGCCACCAACATGATGCCGCACCAACTCGGCGAAGTCTGTTCGGCGATTGTGGCTACGCTCGATAATCCGGAGATCACGATTGATGAATTGATGGAGCATGTACTGGCTCCCGATTTCCCGACGGGTGGCATTATTTATGGCCTTTCCGGGGTGCGCGAAGGCTTCCGTACGGGTCGCGGTCGCGTGGTGGTTCGTGCCAAAACGGAGATTGAAACCGACGATAAAGGCCGCGAAGCCATCATCATCACCGAAATTCCGTACCAGGTAAATAAGGCTATGTTGGTCGCCAAGATCGCCGAACTGGTCAACGAGAAGAAGGTACTGGGCATTTCCGATGTGCGCGACGAATCGAACCGCGAAGGGGTCCGGGTAGTCATCGAGATCAAGCGCGATGCGGCGGCGAACGTCATTTTGAGCATGCTGTTCAAGTTGACGCCGTTGCAGACGAGTTATGGCATCAACAATATTGCCCTCGTCAATGGTCGGCCACGGGTGTTGAATTTGAAAGATATCATCGAAGAATTCATCAAGTTCCGTCTGGAAGTCATTGTGCGGCGCACCCAATATGACCTGCGCAAAGCCGAGGAACGCGCCCACATTTTGGAGGGTTTGCTCATCGCGCTCGATCATTTGGATGAGGTGATCAAACTGATTCGCGCCTCCAACGATGCCGAAGAAGCGCGCAATGGTTTGATGAGCAGTTTCGGTTTGTCCGAGTTGCAGTCCCGCGCTATTCTGGCCATGCGTTTGCAACAACTCACTGGTTTAGAGCGCGATAAGGTGCGTGCTGAATACGATGAATTGCAAAAACGTATTGCCGAGTATAAGGCTATTTTGGCGGATGAATTATTGCGTCGCGGCATTATTAAAACGGAATTGGCCGAAATCGTCGAACGTTTCAACGACAAACGCCGCACCGCTATCGAGCCCAACGAGGCGGACATTAGCATCGAGGATTTAATTGAGAATGAGGAAGTTGTGATCACGATCAGTCATGCGGGTTATATCAAACGCACGCCTATTTCCGAGTATCGCGCTCAGGGTCGGGGCGGTCGGGGTGCGCAAGGCGTTCGTACCCGCGATGAGGATTTTGTGGAACACATGTTCACCGCTACCAATCACAACACGCTGCTGCTTTTCACGGAGAGCGGCCGTTGTTTTTGGTTGAAAGTGTATGAAATTCCCGAAGGAGCCAAAGCCACGGCGGGCCGCGTCATCCAGAATTTGCTGAACATTCCAAAAGAAGATAAAGTCCGCGCCTATATAGTGGTGAAAAAACTGCAAGACGAGGAGTTTATCAACAATAATTACATCATGTTCTGCACCCGCCGGGGACAGATCAAGAAGACGTTGCTAGAAGAATATTCGCGTCCACGCCAAGGCGGCGTCAATGCTATTACGATTAATGAAGGCGATGCGTTGATCGAAGCCAAATTGACGAATGGCCAAAATGAGATTATTCTAGCCGTACAAAGCGGTCGGGCGATTCGCTTCAACGAAAACGATGTGCGCTCAATGGGCCGCAACGCCGCCGGTGTACGTGGTATTCAGGTGCCAGATGATGGTGTGGATACGGTGGTCGGTATGGTCTGCGTGGAACCGGGCGATGAAACAACAGGTATATTAGTGGTGTCGCAAAAAGGCATGGGTAAACGCTCGGCTTTGGAAGATTACCGCACCCAATCGCGCGGAGGTAAAGGCGTGAAAACCATCCAGTTAACCAATAAAACAGGTTATTTGGTGGCGATAAAATCGGTGACGGATGCCGACGATTTGATGATCACTACGACTTCCGGCGTGACTATTCGTACCGGCGCTTCCGAACTGCGGGTGATGGGACGCGCTACGCAAGGCGTGAAACTTATCCGGTTGGATGGTAATGACAACATTGCCGATGTGACCGTGGTGGCTTCTGCGCCAGAAATTATCGCCGACGTGCCGGAGAACGAAAGCATAGTAGATATAACCGACAACGTGGATAATGTGGACGCGACGGATAACACCGACAATGCGGAATAGTATTAAAACGATACACGGATTAAATATGTAATTCATACCTCCGTGGCATTTAGTTTTAACTAATTAACAACGCATTATAAAACCTTTTTGGTGAAACCGCGTCTTGACAAACGGATTTAGGTAGCACCAACTTTTAGTTGGCGGTAATGCGGCCTGCCAACTAAAAGTTGGCGTTACATTCTAAAACATTCTAAACTTTGTCGAAAACTATGAAGAAGTTCCTCTTTGCCCTTGTGGGCTTTATGTTCGTGGTCAGCGTCGCGCAGGCCCAGGAAGATGGTGCCAAGCTGGCCAAGAGTGCTGGCAAGGCATTGACCAGTTATAATATTGATCGCGCCAACAACGCTGCTAAGCTGGATGAAGCCAAGCAGAAGATCAATGATGCTATGAAAACGCCGGAAGCGCAGGCTATTGCTTCGGCCTGGTTGACTAAAGGCGATATTTATGCGACTATTCTGGAACGCGATATGGCTATTCGCCAGGTGAAGCCGGAAACGCCGCTATCTGGCGACAATGATGCCCTCGAAGCCTTCAATGCTTATAAAAAAGGCTACGAACTGACCGACAAGAAGTACGAAAAAAGCGACGCGCTGAAAGGAATCATCGGCTTACAGGCGGGGCTGATCAATATTGGAGTGTCCAAATATGAGGCTAAGGAATATGAAAAAGCCTATTTATCGTCCGTGGCGGCCATCCAAAGCGACGAATTGCTTATAGCGGGTAAGGAAAAAAGTATTTTTGGGGAGCAAGCCAAGATCGAAGACCAACAGTATTTTACTGGTCTGGCAGCGATGATGGCGGGCCGCAATGCAGACGCCATGCCTTATTTCGAGGCAATGGTCAAAAAAGGAACGGATCGGGGCGAGGTATATGAATCGCTGTACAACACCAAACTTGCGCTGAAAGATACGACGGGTGCTAACATGGTCTTGGCAGAGGGCCGCAAGAAATTCCCGGAAAACGCTGGGTTGCTTTTTGCGGAAATCAATACTTATCTGAAAGAAGGGAAATTGGACGAACTGACCGATCGCCTCAAACAGGCTATCAAGCAGGAACCAGACAACGTGAGCCTGTATATTAATCTCGGCAATG
Organism: Saprospiraceae bacterium; assembly: GCA_965249785.1. Lineage (GTDB taxonomy): Bacteria > Bacteroidota > Bacteroidia > Chitinophagales > Saprospiraceae > M3007. The sequence continues at coordinate 79,821 of CBDFMU010000030.1, forward strand.
TATATGACAACCTGCAACAGCGGGAAATAAAGGCAAAGAACGATGCAAAAGCCGCCGAATATTTTGAAGAGGCCAAAAAGTACTATCAGCAAGCGGTAGATAAGGACGCTAAAAGCCCTGACGCTCACTATATGTTGGGAGCGCTGTACTACAATAAAGCGGCGGCTATCAACCAGGAAATGACTACGCTGGATAATTCGTCGGCGGCTCTGAAACGCTATAAAGTGTTGAACGATCAAATGTTAGCTCTTTTTGACCAAGCCCTGCCCTACTTTCAAAAAGCAGAAAGCCTGGATCCAAACGACCTCAATACTTTGCTGGCTTTGAACGAAATTTATGCCCGTAAAGAAGATGAATTGTCTTTGGAATTCAAGAAACGCCTCGATATTGTGAAGGGCGGTGGCAAGAATGATGCTCCACACTTTAAGATGTAAGGATGTTTTTCGCCAAAATAAACAAGAGCCGTCCCGGATTTTTCGGGACGGCTCTTGTCATATAATATATGCCTATACCCTGTTTCGGGCCTGCTCAATCACTTATGGATTCCATTTCTCCGCCAACATTTTCCATTATCACCGTAGTTTATAACGGCGAATCCCTGCTGCCTGGCACCATGCAAAGTGTGCTGCAACAGACCTATGCCAATATTGAATATTTAGTAATAGATGGCAATTCCAGAGATAATTCGTTGAATATCATCCGCGATTTTGCCGCCAAAATGCCCAACCTCCGCTGGATTTCCGAACCAGATAAAGGGCTGTATGACGCGATGAATAAAGGTTTGCAAATGGCGACCGGCGATTTCGTGTGGTTCCTGAATAGTGGCGATCATTTGCATGCCGATACTACCGTGGAGCATTGCGCCGCACTCGTTACCGCACAGACGGACGTACTTTATGGGGAAACACTCTTGGTAAATGACGCTCGCCAACCTGCCGGTACCATGAGTGAATTGAGTACGCGGCATTTGCCCGCCCATCTGCATTGGCTTGATTATCTCGGCGGAATGTTGGTGGTGCACCAGTCGTTTGTGGCGCGCCGCAGCCTCGCGCCCGCCTACCGCACCGATAATCTTTGCGCCGATTATGACTGGTGTATTCGCATTTTGAAACAAAGCCGGGAGTCGGTAAATACGGGTTTAATATTAACGAATTATCTGATGGGTGGCCTTTCCAAGCAACGCCACCGCCAAAGTTTGCGTGACCGTTTTGCCGTGATGCGCGAACATTTTGGCCTCGTCCCTACCCTACTGGCGCATGGCTGGATGGTGCTGCGGGCGGCGGGGCATCGGTTGAAACGCCAAGGCAAAGAACGTTATTGAAGGTAATTTGCTCTCCCACTATTCTCTTTTGATTTTAACCGCTACCAATCTAATTGGATTAGTGGGTCGTATGTATTGGGCAAACCAAAAAACAATCTCGCGTAACAGTATTTCCGTATAAATGCTAATTTTTAGCAAAAATCTCTCCTACCTGGCGCAACCTTTTTTAGCATTTACTACTTTTCTTACCAGCATTCCATCCTTCCGACCTGTTCGTAATGAATTGATTATCTGAGTATTACCTCGTTTTTTTTCATCATAACAAATTTAACCGATTATGAAACTGCTTTTCCACACGATTGCCCGTGGCGTATGCCTGTTCTGGCTGGCTGCACTGCCTTTTATGCTCACGGCACAGAATTCCCGCCTGTTTTTTAGTGCCCATTTGGAAGGATCGCAGGAAGCACCGCCGACGGGTGCTACCGGGCAGGGCCTGGTCACCATTACTCTGAGTGCCGACCTGAAAACGATGAATATCCATGGTGTTTTTGCTGGTTTGACTGGGCCCATTGTTGCCGCACATTTTCATGTTGGCCCGGTTGGCGTAAGTGGTCCGGTGGTGTTAGGGTTAAATGACCTATTGATCGGCGGTAATCGACTGGCGGGGTCTAAACCGTTGTCTGCTACGATGTTGCACCAAATATTAAATGGCCAAATTTATGTGAATGTACATACGGCAGCTTTTCCGGCTGGTGAAATCCGCGGCCAGCTCCACGCCGAATCGGACACCTATATTGCGGTAAAAGCCAATGGCCAGCACGAAGTACCGCCCGTAACAACCTCGGCAGTGGCGGTGGGAACCGTAGAATACACCTTGGGCGAAGCCAATGTTCATGTAAAAATGATAGCCACTGGCCTGAGCGGACCGATTACGGCTGCCCATATCCACCAAGGTGTGGAAGGCGTAGCCGGACCAGTGTTAGTTCCGCTGACCATTAACGGCAACACCGTGACCGGCGACATTGCGCTGAGTGCTTTGCCCGCTAGTTTCTTGCAAAAGGTAGATAGCGGTCTGTTTTACATCAATTTGCACACCGCTCTCAATCCTGCCGGCGAAATTCGGGGCCCCTTGCGCCATACGACTTCTTTTAGTGGCATTGCTACGCTGAATGGTGCCCAGGAAACCCCGCCAAACAACAGCGCATCCACTGGCTACGGCTGGTTTACACTGAATAAAACGCTGGATTCTATCGCCTATGCGGTGCTGGCCACCGATATTACGCCTACCGCGGCCCACATTCACCGGGGTGCGCCGGGCGTAGCCGGGCCAGTGTTGGTCCCTCTGACAGCGACTATAGTACCCGGTTTTTATATGAATCCAGCGGTTGCAGTGGACTCGACCATGCTGCTTAGTTTGTTGAATAATGAACTTTATTTCAACATCCATACTGCTGCCAATCCCGGCGGAGAGATTCGCGGCCAAATCGAAACCAATGTACGTCACTCCTACGGTTTCGATCTTTGTGGTGCGCAAGAGGTTCCACCAAACAACAGTGCGGCTATTGGAGCCGGGTTGGTATCGGTAAATCGCAGCCATACTTCGCTGCGCTATGCAGCCTTGGTAGATTCGATGAGTAGCACGGTGACCGCCGCCCATCTGCATAAAGGAGCAGTTGGAGTAAGCGGCCCAGTACGAATTGGCATTAGTTTGCCGACACCGTATTCTACGAATGTAGTACCTATTGCAGATTCCATCTGGACGTTTTTGAGCAGCAATTTGTTGTATATGAACGTGCACACGACCAATTTCCCGGCTGGCGAAATTCGGGGGCAAGTAGCCAACCAGATCGTCTGTTCCCCCAGTTCGGGGGTGAAAGACCCCATTGTGCAAGCCCTAGAAATTTTTCCCAACCCGCTCGAATCCAGCTTGAATATTCGTTTTGATAGTCGGGAAACTTTCAAAGGTCAATTACGGTTGATGGATATGACTGGCCGTTTAGTGTGGAATCAAGCGATGGATATTACCAACGGAGAACAGTCCTGGTCACTGCCGTTGCCGGCCTTACAGCAAGGTGTTTACTTCTTGACTTTACTACAAGAAAATCGCTTGGTATTTTACCATAAACTAGTGAAAATGTAGGGGTTGTACCCTTTAACAATAGAGGCATTGGTCGACTGATGCCAGTCAGCCAATGCCTCTTTACTGATTCTTCTGCTTTACAATTTATTTCACAAAAAAACAAAATCCGGCAAAATCATCAAAGCGTTTTCGATCCAGGTTGACGTACACTGGCTCCGGACTGAATTTTAGAAATTCAAAATTGGTGTTGGGGTCGTTTTCCAACTTAAGGTAAACTTGCATAGGTTTGTTGGAACAAGGCCCATCCAGCTTTTCCAACGGTCTTGCTCGATTTGCATCACTATTCATGCCGAAGACAAATAGTCCCTTCCTTTTTGGCGTAATTAATACCTCATAATGATAGGTATGATTCGAATAGATAGGAACGACAAGAAATGCTCCTCCCGCCGACTTGGATTCGCCTTCTGTTGTGTTCCAATCAAAAGTTTCTGTAGAATTTGTTGCTATTGGCACTGTATCTATTTTTTCTATATACGTGATCAACTGAAAATTATAGTTAATAAAATCGTACATATAGCCAGAATTTATTTCGGACAACTTATCTGGAATATCCAGTTTTATGCGTAAGGTATCGCCTAAGTGCAGTGTATCTTTTATGCCGTACGCTTGCAGAGGCAAATAAAATTCTAAATTATCAGGACAATCATTCTTACAGCCATCACAACCGCTTAATAAGAGGCCGCATATTGCTATTGAAAAGAGCAAGTTTTTCATGTGTATAGATAGTAACATGTGTATAGATAGCAAGGAGTGGCCGACTGATGCCAGTCAGCCAATGCCTCTTTACTGATTCTTCTGCTTTACAATTTATTTTACAAAAAAACAAAAACCAGCAAAATCATCAAAGCGTTTTCGATAGAAATTAAAAAACAGGCGAGCATCGCATGAGAAAAAAATTCATATGACACTTGGTTTATTTACGTTTTGCTAGCCTACTTCACTACAAAGCAAAAAGAATTTTGCCCAAACTCTTCCAGAGTCATATTACGATAAACCTCCACCGGGCTATTCTTGAGTAAATGGTAGTTGTTTGCGATGGGGTCACCACCATTGACCTTACTGCTAATGTTGAGTGGCGAGTGATTGCAATTACCATTCAGTTCAAACGGATTCGCATTGCTTGAAAAGGGGTTGATAGCGCACACAAACATCCCCTGCTCTTTCAGCACTACCGCAATTTTAAAAATATATCTGTTTCCTTGGTATAAAGGTATTATGTCATAATAAGATATTCCTTGGGGTACTATCTCTCCCGCTATGGCAATAGCGTCCATATAACTGACCGCTTTTGCCTGTGGTGGATCTATATCCATCTTATCACATTGTAGTTCTAATCTAAAATCAAAATTTTTGAAAGTATTCTGGATGTTACCACGTACATCAGTCAATTGGTCGGCAAAATTCATTTCCATCCAGATAGTGTCGCCGATCTGGAAAGTATCTTGTGGGAGGGTAGCCGTGTAGGGAATCTGGTATTGCAAGTAATCAGGACAGTTTTTGTCTTTACAAGAGCTGCAGAAAACTGCTAACCCAATAATAAGCCCGGCGATTATTATCTTTATCATAGTAAGTAGAAGTGTTGGAGGAAAAGAAAACATGCACCTACTGACGTAAATATTTAGCCCGTGCAGCCTACGCAAACATTATGCTACTTACTTACCATTATCTGCTGGCCATTCCCTAGTAATCTACTAGATATTCAACATAGTTACCGCACTACAAAGCAATAACCACCATAGTCATGAAACCTTTTCTCATCAAAAGTGTGATAAACTGGATTGGCCGCCCACTGGTACATATAAAAATTGTTTTCCGCATCATTTTCCAACTTGCTACCTATTGTTACAGGCAAATGATCGCATTTACCATTTATTTCGAAAGGGTTCCCAAGACCTTCAAAAGGGGTGATGCCAAAACTAAACAATCCTTTTCTTTTGAGAATCACTTTTGATTCGAGTGAGTAAGTGCCACTATCATAATTGGGCGTAATAATATAGAAAGATATGCCAGATTGTGAAAGGTTCACTGCTGAATCTTTTCCAACAATTGTATGGAGTTCCAAAAAATTTAAAGTTTCAGGCAGTGGGGGCTCTGTATCAATTCTACCGCATTGTAATTGCAACCGAAAATCATAATTTGTAAAAGAATTCTCAATTCCACCAGACTCGTCGGTTAACTTTTCATTAAAATTCATTTCCATAAAAATGGTGTCGCCTACATCAAAAGTGTCTTTCATCGGTGAAAAAGAATATGGGACCCGATAGAACAAGTTGTCAGGGCAATTTTTGTCTTTACAGCAGAAGGTTGTCAAGCCAACTATGGTTGTTAGAAATATAGAGAGTTTTATCATGACAAGGAGATATTGGCAAGTGATAGATGTATGCACTGGGAGGGGTAGCCCCAGTGCATATGAATGGAAAAGCCAATTACAAGCCGTAATAATTGGCTAGCGTGTTATAAGGTCCTATGGGGACCGTAGGAGGAATTAATGGTATTAGAGCATTTTTTTGCTGGGTTGGCGAAAACATGCTTGAGGTCATGGTGCTAAAAATCTGCGCTTTGGTAATACCAGAAAACCCATCCGGCAGTCCTGAGACCTCGATCACCCCAGTTGGATTGGTGGAATTGTTATCCTGTATGTCATGCTGCCAGCCAAATGGAATAAAGCCATCTACGAATACTCCGCTCTCTAGTCTAGCTTCCCAAGTGTTAAATGCAGGGTTAAAGCCGCCATTACTATGATTTAGGCCGTAGCGTAAATGAGTAGCCCAGAGGCCATTTTGAAAACCCCACATTTCAATAATAGCACAACTGCCAGAACCAAGAAAACTCGCTTGTCCATAGCCTAGATGCTCAGCGATGTACCCAATATTGTTACTCCAGTAAGTAGGGCCTGCCTGCATAGCATGTTGGGTATGAGCCAGTTCGTGGTATAATATGTTTCTAAAATCGTCGGCGTCTATATTGGCACCATTATTTATATTCAGCACAACATCGGGTGCAGCAATTGTAATCGCAGCTCCAAAGGGGAAAGCTAGCATGTAAAGTGGCACTGCACTGAATATACCAAATACTCCCCCCCATATCGAGGTAGTCGTTTGACTCCACGCTTCACCAGTAATCCCTAGTTTCTCCAGCATCGGAGTCGCGCCAGTATTTCCATCTCCCCACGGCGTAATCAGTATTTTTAAATTACCCGGCGGGTTAGGCAAGCCATTGGCGGAAGCATAATTCTGAAATTCGAACACTGAATTGTTCGCCGTCGCTGCTGCCCAGTTGCGAAACGTCTTGCTATCAATACTATTTGTCCAGTTGAAACCAATGCCAATATTGTTGAAGTTGGGTCCGCCATATTGACCAATGTAGGGTTGGTAGGGCCAGGTATATCCCCAGATGCCCACCGCAGTCTCCATGACCTTGACATTGCAGGTGGGACTTTCGTATTTTACCCTAAATGTGAATCTTTTGTGCATAAAACGGTCTGTGGCTAAAACAATTAGCGTTTTTTAAAGGGGAACCCACACGCGCAGTTATTCCTCTAATTGAACGACACACAAAATTTAACCTCCAAGGCTACGGCAATATTTTCGTCGTTCTGGCATTTTACAAAAGAACTGCCTCAAACGGCATGGTTTTTTCTATCATTATCTTAATCCTTATCACTATAACGTGCTGCCTCGATGACAAGATTTAGAATAATTACTCGTGTTCCCCGTTTGATGCTGAAGGCGTTTGTCATGGAAGGCATAGAAACTAAACAGATGGTGCAGGTTTTTGTGCGCCAGGGAAAAGATCGCTTGCTGGACTCTTTTGATAATCCGCCTACTGAACTGGAAAAACAACAGGCCATGGAGCAATTAAAAGACCTCCCCCGATTTTTACCTTTTTTTATGCTGCTGAGTATGCCCCTTCCGGGCGTTACCGAAAGTTATGTGCTGTTGGCCGTGACTTTGGAAAAATTGTCGGGCAGCCGGGTGACGCTGTTACCCAGTAATTTTCGCAACGTTTTTCGTCGGGAAAAACATACCCGAAAGGGGACGGCCATTAATTAAAGGAGCAAATTTGCAACAGGCAAAAGGCAAACTTTCAGCCTGCACTTTGCTTTTTTGCCTATTGCTCATTGCCTTTTGCCCCTTCCTCCCGTTTCTTCACCGTCAATTCTTTATACGTCGTCTCTGCATCTACTTCCCGGTGGAATTGCAAGTGACGCGCTTCGCCAATGACGATTTCCGCCGTGGTGTAAATCTCATTGCCTTCCAGCAAATGCCCGCCAAAAGTGGTCCCGCTGCTATCTGCCAATGCAATGTGCAGGTGTGAACCATCGGGCGAGAGCGTGCCAACCAGTGAAACGATTTCCAGTTTTTGGTTATAAATCAACGGCACTTGCTGATCGGCAGGTCGAATAGTGGCGTGGCGCAAACTCCCTACGCACGTCATTATAAATCCGGCCTGCAAATGGTGTTCCCGCGCAAAAGCATCGAGTTCTTTTTTCAAATCCTGGCCGGGACGCAGGCGGAGAGCATACACATCCATATTTTGAGTAGTTTTGGAAGCAGAGCCGCAGGCCGAAAGGCCAATGCAACAGAGTAAGAAACAGCAAAACTTCTTCATTGGATGACGATTTGGTACAGTGGCAAAAATCTCTACTTTTACACCGTTTCCAATCAAAAAAATCACTGATACCGATGCGTTTATTTCTTACTCTACTCCCCATTTTTTTCTTTCAACTCCTTTTTGCCCAGGATGCTACCCTGCGCGGCACCGTAACGGACGCGGCCAGCGGCGACGCACTGATCGGTGTCACCGTGAAAACCGGCGATACTGGTACTGCAACCGACGTAAATGGCCAATATTCGCTGCCGTTAACACCGGGAAGCCACGAAATCAACTTTGTTTTTATTGGCTACGAAACAAAAACGCAGACGGTGCGCCTGACCGCCGGAGAATCCACTGAATTGAATCTAAAACTCAGCGATGCCAATAACCTCCTGCAAACGGCGACCGTCACCTCCGGAAAATTTGAAAAACCGCTGGGCGAAGTAACTGTCTCGCTGGAAGTATTGAAGCCACGTTTATTAGCCAATACCAATACGACTTCGGTGGATGAAGTATTGACGAAGGTACCTGGCGTAAGCGTGGTAGATGGTCAAGCCAGCATCCGTGGAGGAGCGGGCTTTTCGTATGGGGCCGGTACGCGGGTATTGCTGCTGGTAGACGATATTCCGGCCTTGCAAGTAGACGCAGGTTTTCCGAACTGGGATGATTTTCCAGTAGAAAATATTAGCCAGATCGAAGTGCTCAAAGGGGCTGCCTCGGCCCTGTATGGCTCTTCGGCGATGAATGGGATCATTAATATTCGGACGGGCTTCGCCAAAGATAAGCCTGAAACGGAAATCGCGGTATTCGGAAAAGTCTGGACCGATCCAAAAGACGAACGTAAAAAATGGTGGGGCAACGACACATCGGGCATTCAACAACCGCTGGAAACAGGGCTGAGTTTTGTACACCGCCGCAAAGTAGGCAAGTTAGATGTGGTGGTTGGTGCTTACGCGCTGTATCGCGACAGTTATAATAAAGACACTTATAGTCGTTATGGGCGGGTAACCCCCAATTTCCGCTACCGCATCAATGATCGGCTGACCATCGGATTGAACACGAATTTCAACTTCGGGCGCAGCGGCAGTTTCTTCATTTGGGGCAATGATACCACCAGAGCCTATCAGCCCGGTTTGAATTCGGCGAGCAAATCTTTGGGGCGGTTGCGCTACAATATAGATCCATCGCTGCAATATTTTGATCGCCACGGCTATCGCCATAAAATACTGGGGCGGTTTTATTCGGTTCATAATGACAACTCGAACGCACAAAGCAACGACAGCCGAATGCTTTATGGCGAATACCAGATCCAGCGTCAGATGGAAAATGGGCTGGTGGCTACCGCTGGCATAGTGGGTATATACACTTCTGTCAAAGCCGAACTATACAATAATGCCGACTACAGCACCCGAAACCTGGCTGGCTATTTGCAACTTGATTATAAACTGCTCCGACGACTCAACCTCTCCGGCGGGGTGCGCTACGAGCAAAATCGCCTGAAAAGTCCCGAGGTGGTACGCGTTTCTTCACAAGAAACGGACACTATTCCGAATGGCTTAACCAAAGAAGCGAAGCCCGTGTTCCGATTGGGAGCAAATTATCAAGTAGGTAAAGCGACCTATTTTCGGGCTTCGTGGGGACAAGGTTACCGCTACCCGACTATTGCCGAAAAATTTATTAATACTGATTTTGGGGTTGGCAATACCGTAGAGCCGAATCCTCATTTGGTCTCTGAGACTGGCTGGACGGCTGAATTGGGGCTTAAACAAGGTTTTCGCCTGGGTGGCTGGCAAGGGTATGCGGATTTGACTGGCTTTGTGTCGGAATACACCAACATGATGGAATTTGTGCTCGATAGAATTCAATTTGTAAATGGTGCATTAGCAGCCACTTTCAAGTCGGAAAATATCACTCCAACACGGATTTCTGGTGCGGAAGTATCCGTCGCTGGTACTGGCCAATTGGGTAATGGCACATTCAGTCTGCTGGCTGGTTACACTTATTTCAAACCAAAATATAAAACTTTTGGTGCCGAAGAAAAGCAAACGTCTTCTGATACAACCGAAAACATTCTGAAATACCGTTACCAACATCAAGTAAAGTTCGATGCGGAATATGGCTGGAAAGGCTGGATGTTTGGCGCGGCGGTGAATTACAATAGTTTTATGAAGAATATTGACCGTGTTTTCCAACTGGCTTTACCCGGCGTGAATAATTTTCGCATGACGCATAAAGGATTCACGGTGTTGGACTTACGCGTTTCTTATCAATTTAAAAATTCCGTCAAAGTCAGCGTTTTGTGTGGTAATGTATTGAATGAAGAATACGCCTCGCGCCCGGCACAATTAGAGCCTCCCCGGAATTTTGCTTTGCGATTGGATCGTCGTTTCTAACTTTGCTGCTTTACAAACATTCCTAATAAAACAAATATTTTCTATATGTTTCGAATGCTACCTTATTTATGCAGTTTGGTATTGGCGGTGATGGCCTGCACCAATACTACTACTTCTGCTAATGCTACGGGCACACCCATTACTAGCCAATCCGACTCTCTGGTGTCTAACCCGGACGCTGCCGATCTGCTCCAAACCTTGCAAGGCAAATGGCAAAGCGTAGATGATCCTACTTATGTGGTCGAGATCGTTGGCGACAAAATGACTCACTACAACGATGGAAAAGCAAGTGTGGAATCAGAAATTGAGGTAGATGCGGGCTGCCTGAGTAATGCTTGTAAAGTAGATAGCACAGACCTGTCTGACGGCTGGTGCTTTGTAGAAAAAGGCCAGTTCGATGCGCAATGCAACTTGGTTTTAAAATGTGATAAACAAGCCCTGCAATACCGAGCCATCGGCGCAGCCAATGCGACATTACGTTTCACTAAAAAGTAAAAGCAGCTTCCTCGCGCTTTGTTTGCGGTACATAGAAAGTTTCGCGAACGCAATCCCTAATCCTGCCTATTTTTGCGCCGGATTTTCAAACCTTTCGTCATGTTTACGATCAATATTTATCTTCGTTTTGTCCTCATCGCCGCCGGTATTTTGGGAGGCATCGGCCTGTGGATTGGCCTCGGATTTTGGTACGGCTTTCCCTTTCTGTTGGTTGGCCTTGTACTGCTGGCAGGATATATCATGCTTGGTACCATCCTGTCTTCCAATCAGTTATTAGGAAAACAAGACTTGCAAGGTGCCGAAGACCGGCTCAAACTGACCTACTTTCCTAATCTGCTGTTGGTCGGTTATAAAGGCGTATATTATATGACGCACGGTGCTATCGCTATGCAAAGACGGGATTTTCCCACGGCAGAAAGCTGGTTGAAAAAATCATTGGATGCCGGTTTGCCTTCCGACAATGAAAAGGGCGCGGCTATGCTGCAATTGGTGATGATCGCTGCTTCCAAAAATAAACCGAAGGAGGCACAAATGCAGTTTGCGGAACTGAAAAAACTGAACGTCACCGAACAGATGCTCAAAGATCAGATCAAAGATGTAGAAAAGCAAATGAAGCAGATGACCCAGGCCATGAGCCCCGGTATGATGTCGATGATGGGCGGCAAAGGATTTCGGCCCGGCGGCAAAAGGCGGACGCCTAAGATGCGGTAATAATTGACAATTCTCTCTTTATAGTTTAACAAGAATAGCCCAGCAGTAGGAACTGTTGGGCTATTCTGATTTTAACTTGAATTCGGGTATTAACTCTTTTATTTTCAAAGAGAAATAAGCTGTCATGTCGCAATAAAATGAAGACATCCACACAAGCCACGTTCAAAGAAATTACTAAAAACCTGCCTTGTGTAGTTTCCTGCACTTCGTTGCGGAATGACAACACCTTTCTTTAACAAGAAATCCGAATGCACGTTCTTTTAAACCAAAAAGTATTTTGATAAATTTAGACTCGCTTTTTCGGCAGCGGCACCCGCAGTAAATTTCCATCCAGCCCTTTTATGCGCTGAAAACCTGTTGCTCGGCTCAACCATCTTATTCCCTCCCCCAGCAGCAACCCCAGTAACGCACCGAACAACACATCGTGCAAAAAATGTTGTACTAAAAAAATACGCGAAATCGCTACAAATATCCCAAAGAGGGCAAATAATATCCCGAATCGAGGTCTCCTTTCCGCAAAAATCATCGCTAAAACACTATACAATGCAAACGCACCGAGCGTGTGACCCGAAGGAAAACTGGTCTTCCCACTATTCAGTTCCACGTCTGGTACCCGCACTACTGCTTGCATCTGATCAAGTTTTTCAAAATAGGTCAGCGGACGGTCAACATCGAATAAATCTTTTAGATAATATTGGATTGGAACAGCGCATAAGCCGACAACGACGATCAGAATAGCATAGCGATAACGCCCGACCAGCAATAGCAGCAGCGTAAAAAACATGTAGGGCCAGGCCTCTCCTAAATGGGTCGCGAAACGAAACAAGCTGTTGAATGGCTCTACCCGCCAGGGATTGAAATACAGGATTTCATCTCCATAAGGAACATAATAGTTGATAAGCAGGCCGATATTAAAAAAGATCAAGACCGGGATGCTAAACCACGGGTTGTACCAGGTGCTCTTCATACCGTAACTTCTTGTTTCTGAAAACGTTGGCGCAATCGGTACAGGAGCCGATCCAGCCGGTCGGTATTAAACATCTGTGCGTCACTGATAGCGCGCCGGGTTAGAAAAATACCCATTGGCACCAAAATTAGGCTGGGCATCATAGCCGCCCAAAACGGAGTCATAATATATAATTCTGCCAATTTTCGGCAGACGATGGAGAGCATTACAAAAACCACAAAAAAGATAATCGAGACCAAAATAGGATAACCAAACCCACCTTTGCGAATAATCGCGCCCATGGGTGCACCAATGAACAGAAAAATGAAGCACACCAGCGCAAAACTATACTTGGTGTAGAGTTCATAGCCGGTTTTCACCCATTCGATTTGGCGATTATCAATTTGCGTTTTGCGCCCTTCGATCAAGTTACGGTTGGTTTGCGCCTTCACGCGGGCATCTTTCAAAACAGTTGGTAAGTCCTCCGGCAAAAAAGTCTCAGCCAGCGTAGCATACTCTGTAATAGGTTTCGTCAAATGTTGCTGGGGTATTTTAGGTCCAAAAGCTGCCGCAGGAGTAATCGGTGCAGCGATTGGCGGTGGTTGCTTTTTCTCCTTTTCGGATGCTTTCTTAGCTTTTGAGGGCTTTCCCGACACGGCGGCAATAGGCGACTGAACTGTGCCTGCCTTTATCCGGGTTCGGGGCGGAACGGAGGGTGTATTGACCGCGCCAGAAACATTAATTGGACGAACCGGCGGACGTTTTAAGTTAAGCAGCATATCCTCAGCCATCGCCTGGTGACCACTTTGCATTATATTCTGCAAAGAGTCCATATTGAGACGCAACTGATTCATACTCAACATAGAACGTTGACCTGCAAAGCGATCCTGGTCGGTTGGATTCATGTCGAATTCCTTCATATCCCACACCTTCGTCCAGGAAGAGAACCGCGTTCGCACAAATGGAAATTTCTGTTTTTGTTGCTGTCCTTGCGCCGCAGGTTCCTGATATTGAATGCCATCAAAGAGATTCATCACGAAATACCGCTTGTCTTTCGTGGTGTACATCTGCCCAGCTATCGGCCAAAATCTGGTTGAGTTTCAGCCGCCCCGTATTGGTCTGATCTTCGATCATAATGTCACCGATAGTCTCTCCGTCTTTCTCTTTATCACCGATGCGAATCACAAACTGGCGGAAATCTTCATTGAAAATACCTTTTTCGATAGTCAGCGCGGGCTTTTGCTTGCGAATATCGTAGAGCCGCGATTTGAATTGCAAGTTGGCAATCGGAATAATGAAAGTCGGAACAGAGATAGGAAAATAACCCAATGCCCGCCGAACAAAACATCAGCGAACGCATTACCCGCAGGAGCGATACCCCGGCAGATTTCATGCTCGATAGTTCGTAGCGTTCCGCTAAATTGCCCATCACCATAACCGAAGCGATCAGTACTGCAATAGGTAAAGCCGTGGGAAACACCGAAATAGACAGATAACCGATCAATTCCAGCATGGTAATAATGCTCACGCCTTTGCCCGCGATTTCGTCAATATACAGCCACAAAAACTGCATGATGAGCACGAACAACGCAATACCGAACGATACGGCAAACGGCCCGACGAAACTGGACAATAAAAGGCGATCTATTTTTTTCAATCTTACAAGGTTGTGGAGAATGTGGAGGAAAAAGGGTGGAGAGGCTTTGCCGTTGAGAAAGGTTGTGGAGGAAGCTGTGGATTTTCTCAACGGCGAAGCCTCTCAACAGCGAAGCGTTTCAACTCTCTCAACCATTTTTCAAACATCAAATCCCGGCTTAAACGCTTTAAGTGCCTGAATCGTTGCCATCGGGTCTTTGGAACCAAAAACGCTGCTGCCCGCCACCAGCACGTCTGCTCCGGCTTGGAGCAAAACTTCGGCATTTTGCAGCCCTACTCCACCATCCACTTCGATGAGTGCCTTGGAGTTAGACGCTAAAATCATCTCCCGCAATCGTCGTATTTTGGGCAGGGCCTGATAAATAAATTTTTGGCCGCCAAAACCCGGATTGACCGACATAACTAACACTATATCAATATCTTCGATCACGTATTCCAGGATTTCGGGAGGCGTGTGGGGGTTCAAGGCGACACCCGCTAAGGCTCCGCTTTCTTTAATCTGTTGAATTGTGCGATGCAAATGCGGGCAGGCCTCGGCGTGTACCGTGATGGAATGTGCGCCCGCTGCCCGAAAAGCATCAATGTATTTTTCCGGCTCTACGATCATCAGGTGGACATCAATTGGTTTGGTCGAAATCTTCTTGACCGCTTCCAGGATGGGTATTCCGAAGCTGATATTTGGCACAAAACGCCCGTCCATCACGTCGAAGTGCAGCCAGTCCGCCTCGCTGAAATTGACCATTTCTATCTCAGCGACCAATCTGGTAAAGTCGGCGGCAAGTAAGGAGGGGGCGATTAAGTGTTGTTTCATGAAATGTTGAGAACGTTGAGGTTGTTTAGAGGCTTCGCCGTTGAGAAAAAAGGGGTTGAGATTGTTGAGGTTGGTGAGAGGCTGCGCCGTTGAGAAGAAAGGGGTTGAGATTGTTTAGATTGTTTAGAGGCTTCGCCGTTGAGAAGAAAGGGGTTGAGATTGTTGAGGTTGTTGAGAGGCTTCGCCGTTGAGAAAAAATTGAAGATTGATAAAATAGAGGAGGTCGCAGTTTTTCTCAACTTGCGAAGCAAACTCAACCCTTTCTCAACATTCTCAACAGCCTTTAACATCCTCAACAAAGTTTATTTCCCTACAATAATCACCTGATCTTCTCTCAAAATAGGTAAACGCTTCATTTTCAAGTACAACTGCGCCGTAGCCAGCACATCTTTTTCACAATATCGGGCAATCCTATCCAGATCGCGTTCCTGCCAATACACATTGGCCACCTCACTACCATCCATGTCGTCTTTGGGAGAAGGGAAATCAAACACTGCCGCTAACAAGCGCAGAGAAGTATAATTTTTGTGATCGCCAAATTTCCACATTTCCATCGTATCCAGAAAATGTTTGGTTTCCCAGGGCTTTTTGCCGGCGATATCGAGCATTTTGGGCAGCGGCAACTGATTCACCAGCATCCGGCGGCAGATATAAGGAATATCAAACTCCTTTATATTATGGCCGCAGAGGGCAAATTTTTCCGGCGAATTAAAATGACGAGTCAGTAAATCGCTGAAATCGTCGAGCAGAGCTGCCTCCACATGATTAGTGTAAGATTTCAGGCGCAATAACGGTTCCGTATTACCGGGTTGCCGAGTCAAAAACCCCACCGAAATGCAAATAATCTTGCCAAATTCCGAATAAATGCCCGCGCGGGTATTGTAGGCCTCCGCCATTTCGTCATATTCCAGTTCGTCCTGGGTTTTGCGCAGGATCGTGCGGCACTTAATGCCCCAAAGTTCCTGCATTTCTTCCCCCAAATCCTCGAAGTCGGGCTTACCAGGCGTAGTTTCTACATCCAGAAACAGCACGTTATACAGATCGAAAGCATCAAAAATGGACATATTATGGGATGGTTCAATAGTTCAAATCGCTCAAAGCCGAGCTGCCGCAAAGATAATATTTCACCGCCTTTCCTCCTACAAAACCACTTTCAGACATTTTTTTAAGAAAAAAATAACTTTTACTTGTCGCTGAAAATCAGGCATTTATCTATCAAAAGACAAATTTTGACGAAATTCAGTACGATGAAACATACAATAAAGCCCGGCAGCGGGGGGTTTATGGCACAGATTTATTAATTACATCAATCGAAAACATTCTTTAAACAAAACATTGCTGCTCTCTACGTTCGCCTATGATTTGATTGTGACATCATCATTTACGTTAAACCTTTCATCTTAATTTAGAACATCACATGAGCACACCCACCAATTTCAACTCGCCCACGACTCCAAATTACGGCAATACGCCTGGCAACGATAATCAAAAACGGATGACCACTATCATGGGCATCGCTATTGCTGCCCTGCTTGGCCTCTGCGTCTTCCTGTTGGTCGGAAAATACAAGACCGGACAGCAACTGGATTCTACCTCTATGGAACTGACGGAGCAAAAATCTGCTTTCACGGAACTGGATACCAAGTATAACGAGGCGGTCACCCAATTGGAGTCGCAAAAAGGGATTAACACGGAACTGGATGCGAAGATCAATCAGCAACTGCAAGATCTGGAAGCTTCCAAAAACACTGTTGCCGGTTTGATCCGTGACAAGAAAGAATACCGGAATGCCATGACTAGCCTGGAACGTCAAAAAACCGAATTCCTGGCGCAGATTGAGCAATTGAAGAAGGATAATGGTATTCTGACGGAGAATAATGGGAAACTGACCGATCAGAATAATACATTGACGACCACGGTAAATGAAAAAACTGCCCAATTGGACGAAGCAACGACTGCTCGTGCCGCTTTGGTCAGCGAAAAGACGCAACTGGAAACCGAACGCACTCAGCTGGCTAAGAAAGTAGATATTGCTTCTGCTGTCCGGGTGAAAAACGTGACTATCAAATCGGTAGACGTGCGCAGCAATGGTAAGGAAAAAACTAAAACCAAAGCTAAGAACGTCGATAAACTGAGCATCTGCTTCACGACCGAACCAAACGAAGTGGTTCCTGCTGGTGAAGAAACTTTCTATCTGCGTATTATTGATCCAACTGGTGCTCCTTTGGCTATCGAAAGCATGGGTTCCGGTGTATCAACCGACAAAAAGAGCGAATCTGAATTCCGCTATACCACTACTGCAACGACCAACTATACTAATGGCGAAGCACAAGTATGCGGTGGCTGGCAGCCTGGTCAAAACTTCACCAAAGGCAAGTACAACGTGGAAATCTATAATAAAGGTTACCTCGTAGGTACAGGTGCCTTTAACCTGAAATAAATTACTGCGAAATAAATTAGCAGAACATAAGAAACGCGGCTTCTCTTCGGAGAGGCCGCGTTTTTTGTTCGTACTGGCGGGTTCAGCCACCAAAAAGTATATAATCGGCGGCTAAACCCGCCGGTACTTACAGGTAAATCTCCCGCCGACAAGCCTTCAAAGTATTCATCAACAAAGCCGCCACCGTCATCAGTCCTACCCCACCCGGCACGGGCGTGATGAAACTACACTTTGGCGCAACTGCCTCAAAATCAACGTCTCCCACTAGCCGCGAGCCAGATTTCCGGCTGGCATCGTCAATGCGATTAATACCCACATCAATCACCACCGATCCTTCTTTCACCCAATTACCTTGAATGAAATTCGGAATACCGATTGCGGCCACTACAATGTCAGCCCGTCGTACTTCTGCTGCCAAATCCCTAGTACGCGAGTGTGTCAGTGTCACTGTACAATCGCCCGGATAGCCTTTCCGGGAAAGCAAAATACTGATCGGGGTGCCGACAATATTGCTTCGGCCTACTACTACGCAATGTTTGCCCGCCGTTTCAATGTTATACCGCCGCAGCATTTCCACGATGCCAAACGGTGTCGCGGGTAGAAAAGCAGGCAATCCTTGCGCCATGCGCCCAAAATTGATTGGATGAAAACCGTCTACGTCTTTGCGGTGATCAATGGCTAGCGTAATGCGTTCTTCGCTAATGTGCTTAGGCAGTGGTAGTTGCACAATAAATCCATCTACATCGGGATCGTCATTCAACTGCTGCACAATTTCCAGTAACTCCGCTTCGCTCACATCACTTTCGCGGCGCACCAGGCTACTTTTAAAACCCACCTGTTCGCAACTCTTGATTTTGCTCTGTACATACACTTGGCTAGCCGGGTTTTCTCCCACCAACACGGCCACCAAATGCGGCACTTTTTTCTCTTGCGCGCGCATCTCTTTCACCGCTATGGTCAGTTCGTCTTTGATATTCTCGGAAAGTAGTTTTCCGTCGAGTAAGGTCATTGGAAAAATGTTGAGAGAGTTGAGAATGTTGAAATTGTTGAGGAATTGACGGGCTGTTCTCTATGTCTACCATTACCCAAACAAACCGCGCAGCGGTGACATTACAGAAGTAAAAAAGGGCGTTGTAAAAAAATTGGAACCGCGTAGCGGTGGCATTATAATGTCACCGCTACGCGGTTCGACGTCTTTATGTATCCTTTGTTACTCTTTTTACCAGAATGTCACCGCTAAGCGGTTTGCCTTAAATACTTATTGATTATGACAAAAGGTGTATATTTTGAAACCTGACAAACTCATTAGCCCACTGCCAAGTGCTCAAACTGTTCATAAGCCTCCGCGTAAATCGCTGCCTGCTTCTTATCTGGCTGCACCATCGTAATTTGCTGACGATCAACCAAATCTGGCAAACCCAATGCTTGACACGCCACCCGTAACGCGCCCAATATAGAAGCATCCACGCCGCGCCCATCCAGACAGACCGGCTTCTGGAAAATATCGGCCAGCATCTGTACCCACAGGCGACTGTTGGAAAAACCGCCGCCCGCATGAATGGTTTCAATGGGTTGCACCGCTTCTAAGGGTTCAGCAATTATTTTCAGATTAAACAAAACGCCCTCCATCACAGCCCGAATAAAATGCGCCTGACTATGTTGAGCAGTGAGCCCCTGAAAACTTCCCCGTGCGCTTGCACTCCACAGCGGAGCGCGTTCGCCGAGCAAATAGGGCAGAAAAAGCAGCCCTTCCGCACCTGCTGGCACCTCGGCAGCCAATTGCGCAAAAGTACCCGCCCCGCGTCGCGAATTTATCACCGAAGTACGCAACCATTCGAGCGCATTGGTCCCGTTGTTGCTGCCTCCCCCCACTATGCACTGTACATCATCCATACGGTAGCAGAAAGTACGCATTTTCTTGTCTATCAATGGCTTAGCAGTGACCATGCGGATAGCCGCGCTGGTGCCGATAGTTACCGCCCATTGACCGGGCGTGGTGGCTCCAGCTCCCAGGTTGGCCAAGGCTCCGTCGCTGCCACCAATAATAATGGGCAAGCCTTCCGGCAAATTCAAAGCCACGGCCACTTTTTTAGGTAATGGTTCAATGTGGGTGGGCAAAACCAACTCTGGTAATTGCGCTGCCGTAATGTCTATTAATTTCAGAATATGTTCGTCCCAGCGGTTCCGCTCAATATTCATCAGACCAGTTGCCGAAGCCACAGGAAGGTCAGACAGGTATTTGCCGAGCAATTGAAACAGTAAATACTCCTTGATTCCCAGAAACTTATGGGTTTTGGCAAATATTTCCGGTTCGTTTTGGCGCAGCCAGATAATCTTCATTAGTGGCGACATCGGGTGAATGGGGACGCCTGTCCGATTATAGATATCTATGCCTGTATTATTGTAGCGCAGCGTTTTGGCCATTTCTGCGGCCCGCAAATCTGACCATAGCCAAATATTTGTCAGCGGTTTTCCAGCCTCATCAACGGCCAAAAAACCGTGCATAGCGGCGGAAAACACCATTCCCCGCAAGGGTTCGCGCTGTTTGGCTTCCGACAAAGCCTCGGCCACTACCTCGCGCATATTCTGTAAAATCGCGGCAGGATCTTGTTCGCTTCGATCTAGGTCGGGCATCAAAACATGGTTGCGCCGCTCAGCCACCGCCCATACTTCGCCCGCATCGCTGAACGCGAAGGCTTTTACGTTGGTGGTACCGATGTCGAGGCAGAGAATCAATTTGTTGAGGGTGTTGAGAAAGGTTGAGATTGTTGAGAAAAGTTGAAAGAGCGCAAGTAATAACTAAAGCAGTATGGTTTTGAAAGAAAGGTAAATGTAAAGTGCTGACAATCAAATATCTCAACATTCTCAACTTCTCAACGCCTATTCTACTTCATCGTTTATAGTTCATCGTTCATACTTCTTTTTACACGAACATATTCAGCACCAATACTCCCGCCAATCCTACCATACCGACAATAGTTTCCATCACCGACCAGGTGCGAAAGGTATCACCCAAACTCAGCCCAAACCATTCTTTGAACATCCAGAATCCAGTGTCATTGACGTGCGAACACATCAGACTGCCTGCACCGATAGCCAGCGTCATTAGTTCAGGAGAAACGTTTGTAGTTGTCACTAACGGAAGAACTAACCCGGCGGCAGTCATACCCGCCACGGTCGCCGAGCCAACGGCAATGCGCAGTAGCGTGGCCATCGTCCAACCCAGCACCAGCGGCGAGACCGGCATTCCCGCCAAACGTCCAGCCAACTCTTGGCCTAATCCGCTGTCTACCAACACTTGTTTGTAGGCTCCACCCGCCGCCATAATCAACAGCAACATCGCCGCTGCGCCGATTGCGATTACCGATTTGTCCAGTAAATTTTTAATTGATTCGGCAGAAATGGCCCACGAGTTTTTCTTTTTGGAAAATACTACCAAGGCCGCCATAACCGCCAAAAGCAACGAAATACCCGGATCACCCAAGAACTTCACCCACACGCGAGCGGGATGCGTATCTGACCAGTTCAATTCCGCTATTGTTGCCATAGCCATTAAAAAAACTGGTAGTAGAGCGATGCTCAAACTTTTCCCAAAACTCGGCAACCGCTCGGGGTCAATGGATTTCACTTCAAACAAACCTTCGGGCGGATCGGACTTGATTTTTTTCAAAAGCCGGGGGAAGAAAATGCCCGCCATCAGCACCGCCGGAATGGCCACAATGAGTCCTAATAATAAGGTGCGGCCCAGATCGGCGTGAAAGACGTTGGCGATGGCCGTTGCGCCGGGATGCGGCGGCAAAAAACCGTGGGTCACTGAAAGCGGAGCCGCCATCGAAATGGCTAGCGCGACCAGAGAATGGCGCGAAGCAGCCGCAATCGTAAAAACCAACGGTGCCAACACCACGAACCCGGCATTGTAAAACATAGCCACGCCCACCACCAAGCCAGTAATTAGCACCGCCCAATTGGCGTATTTCACCCCAAAAACACCCAACAATCGCGTGGCAATCACCTGCGCAGCTCCCGTTTCTGACAAGATGCTACCGAGAATAACGCCCAGAGAAAATATCAATATCAGCCCACCCAAAGTGCCGCCAATGCCAGTTTGCAGTGTTTTCAGCAGTTCTGTTGGAGCCATGCCACTGGCCAGCCCCGTAAGAATAGCCGTGATCGTCAATGCCAGAAAAGCATTGATTTTCAACAAGATAATCAGGGCAAGTAGACAAGCGATGCTGGCAAGCAGCAGGAGAAGGGCCATAAGTTGCTTATTTCTCTACGACCGCGTGGCCACCAAACTCATTGCGCAGCGCCGCCACTACTTTGCCGGAGAAGGTATCATCTTGCTGCGAACGGTAGCGCATCATTAGCGAAAGCGCGATTACTGGCGTAGCGACGCCCAGATCGAGCGCGGTTTCCAGCGTCCATTTGCCTTCGCCCGAGGAGTTCATCACGCCACGAATGCCATCCAAATGTGGGTCTTTCGAGAAAGCGTCAAACATCAGTTCCATTAGCCAACTGCGCACCACGGAGCCATGATTCCACATATCGGCCACGGCCTTGAAATCAATCTCATACTCCGATCTGTCCAGCACTTCAAATCCCTCGGCCATTGCCTGCATCATGCCGTATTCGATGCCGTTGTGGACCATTTTGGTGAAGTGTCCGGCTCCCGGCGCACCCACATACAGGCTGCCGCCCGGTACACAGAGGTCGTCGAAAATGGTTTTACAGTATTGATATACCTCTGGTTCGCCGCCAATCATAGTACACGCGCCGTTCAAAGCACCGCTCATGCCACCCGAAGTTCCACAATCCAGAAAGTCTATTCCCTTCTCTTTCAACGCAGTATAGTGACGTTTGGAATCCTTGAAATTGGAATTACCGCCGTCAATCAAAATATCGCCTGCTTTGAGGAGCGGCACGAATTGTTCGATCACGCCTTCTACAATGGCTCCGGCAGGTACCATCAGCCAAATGACGCGGCGACCAGTAAGTTTAGAGCAGACATCTTCCAGCGAACTAGCTGGCACGACGCCGCCTTCCTTCGCCAACTGGGTGGTTATTTCGGTCGAACGGTCGTAGGCGACAACGTCGTGGCCGTGTTTGCGAAGGTTGAGGGCCAGATTGTAGCCCATTTTACCGAGGCCGATCATTGCTAATTGCATGATGTATGGTTGTTTGTTATTGGTTAATTGTTAAGTGGACGTTGATAAGTTGAGAATGTTGAGGCTGTTTAGGTATTTGATTATCAGTACTTTGCGATGACCATCTTAGTATTTGACCATCTTTCAGGCCATCCAAAGCCGCCAACTAAAAGTTGGCGTTACTTTCATTACCGAATAAATTCGGTGTTACTTTAACTCCAAAATACCGAAAACGCTGGCATTTTTATAGCCTTGATTTTTATCCTCTCCTGCGATGGCCATATTGCCGACGAAGTTTTCGCGTTCCACGGATTTGTCGTTGTCGCAATAGGCCAGCATGAAGCCCATCTTCTTCCCAGACTGTAACAGTTTAGGAATGTTTTCGCCGCCGTCGGTGTATTTATTTCCATCAAATATTTTCATGGCTACTTCCCAAGTACTCACTTTGCCCTCGGTCGTGCGGCGCGTGGTGCAATGGTCGTTATAATATTGGAAAGATTTATCGGGCGCAATGTCCACGACCTTGCCGTCCAGCGCAATATGATAGGCGAACGCGTTATAACTATATTGGTGTTCGCCACCGGAAGCATCTTCGTCCACGAAAATTTCGAGGCAATCGTCGTCCCAATATTTCACTAAACCGTCCGGGTGCGTGTCTACCAACGTGTCGTCGGTGATTTCTGCCAGGATATACAGGTTGTTTTCGTCCCAAGCCAATTTGTAGCGACCTGTAAAATCGGCTGGTGTGGGCGGCGCACCAATCCAGACCTGATCAAGCGGCGACCACTCCATACTTTGCCAAATTTCATCGTCGCCGACACCATTAATAGTAGGCGTACCGTAAAACGCGTTGAACTGGACTTCTTTATCCGAGGTGGGCAGTGCCTGCGTTTTTTCGGCGGTGTCATTTTTGCAGGAAAGAAGAGACAACGTCGTAAAAGCCAGCGCGAGGAGAAGCGGGAATCGGAAATACATGGTGGGCAACATTTTGAGCAAAGGTTTCATTTTTTTGGAAATATTCGCGCGTTGAATGCAGTTTTGAAAGCGGGAATTGGAGAAATTCTAAACAGTGACAGTAAGTATACTCCTTACGGTATTGCATAGTCGATTTAGTACAGGATTTTCCTACCTTTGCCGCCAAGGAATTGGTCATATTTTTGAGACTATTTGGATGTTTCTAAACTGATAGACCAACAATTTGTTAGATAAAGTACAAGATTAAGCAATTATGGAACCATCAGGATATTTGCCAATCGTCATGCAATCTTTGGTTGCGCTGGGCTTTGTAGCCTTAGTGTTGATCGTGGTGCCGATGCTTGGACCGAAACGGCATAGCAAAAAGAAGGACGAGAATTTTGAATGTGGCATTGAGGCCGAGGGAAATGCTCGTCTGCCGGTGTCCATTAAGTACTTTATGACGGCCATTTTGTTCGTGTTATTCGACGTAGAAGTTATTTTCTTCTATCCTTACGCCGTCAATTTTCGGGCGATGGGAACGGATGGCTTTTTCGCGGTGCTGATTTTCGTGGCCGTGTTTTTGATCGGTTTTTACTATGTGCTGCGCAAAGGCGCGTTGGAGTGGGATAAATAATAAGGGAGTTATGAGGTATAAGTTATGCCGCTTACGGTGCAACTCTTACTTTTTCAACTCATAACTTATAACTAATAACTCATAACTGAGAAATATGGCTAATACTGCTGAATTGATTGGTCTGGCTGGTGGAGCCAATCTGCCCCAAGATACGGGAAGCGTGGTCGGTCTGGCTGGCATGCCGGATGGATACGGCGGAGAGGGTTTCTTCGCTACTTCGTTGGGAAAAGCCGTGGGGTTGGCGCGTTCCAATTCCATTTGGCCGCTGCCGTTTGCTACCTCGTGCTGTGGGATTGAGTTCATGGCCACAATGGGGAGTAACTACGATTTGGCGCGTTTCGGTATGGAACGTTTGTCTTTTTCGCCGCGTCAGGCCGATTTGCTGATGGTGATGGGTACGATTGCCAAAAAAATGGGGCCGATTCTCAAACAGGTGTACATCCAAATGGCCGAGCCAAAATGGGTAATTGCGGTGGGTGCCTGCGCTTGTTCGGGCGGCATTTTTGACACTTATTCGGTGCTGCAAGGCATTGATAAAGTGATTCCGGTGGACGTGTATGTGCCGGGTTGCCCGCCGCGCCCGGAACAGATTATTGATGGCATTATGAAAATTCAGGAACTGGTGAAAAACGAGCCTTTGCGCCGTCGGAACTCGCCTGAATACCAGCATTTGCTGAATAAATACAATATTGAATAAGGGCCGATTCGGATAACAACATGACGATCACCAACGATACTTTATTTGCG
Organism: Saprospiraceae bacterium; assembly: GCA_965249785.1. GTDB lineage: Bacteria > Bacteroidota > Bacteroidia > Chitinophagales > Saprospiraceae > M3007. Next base: position 104,752 of record CBDFMU010000030.1, read on the forward strand.
GCCATCGAGCGACAATTTCCAGGTGTTGTGCAATCGCACGGCGAGCCTTATGGGATGCTGACGCTGGAAACGACGCGCGAGCAAATCATTGAGGTACTGCGCTTTATGCAGGAAAGCCCGGAGTTGGAAGTTAATTTTCTGACTTCGCTCTGTGGCATGCACTTCCCCGCTGACAAAGATCGGGAAATGGGCGTTGTGTATCACTTGCATAGTTTTCGCCACAACCTTCGCTTTCGCATCAAGGTCTTTTTCCCTAGTGCCGACCCCTACTGCCCTACTGCCACGGTTTTGTGGCCGACGGCGAATTGGATGGAACGGCAGGAGTATGATTTCTTTGGCATTCAATTTACTGGCCATCCAGATTTGCGCCGCATTCTGAATGTGGATGATCTGGATGTGTTCCCGATGCGCAAGGAATATCGTTTGGAAGATGGTACGCGGACGGATAAAGATGATCGGTTCTTTGGGCGGAATGGGCATGAAGGGCGGTCTTTTGATTAATGCAATGTTTTATAAATCAACAATCTATGGAACTCAACTGGCATAACCATATTCATAGTGATACCGAGGTTCTTCTGGGAAAGCCGGTTATCAAAGGGACGCGTATTTCTGTGGAGTTGATTTTAGAGTTGTGTGCATCAGGTTGGACGAATGAAATGATTTTGAAAAGTTACCCGCACATAACGGAGATAGATTTGAGAGCGGTTTTTGCTTATTTGCAGGATTCTATTACTGTTTCTAAATATCATGTTTAAACTGCTTTTTACAATTGTCGCTTTTCTGCTTTCTGCCTCTTGGGTAGAGAGCCAGACTGTTTTGCAGGGGCAGATTCGGGACAATAAGGAACCCCTAATTGGAGTACCATTAAAATTATCCCAAAAAGGGATTGTTATTAGAGGTGGTATAACTGATACGGAAGGAAAATTTCGTATTCAGGTTGATTCCGGTACTTATGAGGTAGAAGTCAATTATACTGGCGACAAACTCTATAAAGCCGAAAAAGTGAGCGTTTTGTTGGGAGAACTAAATACTCTCGATATTACGCTAGATGGTGGCTTAGCAGAAGATATAGTAGAATATAATTGTCATTTTGGTTGGTGGGTAGATTTACTGGATAAAGATCCAACTAATACTGGCCAAATTTTTACTGCTGATCAATTGCGGCACATGTATTAATAAATTTCAAGTCAATTGAAAATCTTGTTGAATTAAATTTTTTAGTCTAATAGGCTATGCGTAAAATATTCTTTGTATTATCGTTTGCTCTGTCTTTTACCTCTTGGGTAGAAGGTCAGACGATTTTGCAGGGGCAGGTTGTGAGAAAGAAAAAGCCCCTACTAGGAGTAACAGTGAAATTGACGCAGCAGGATGTATTAATTAAAGAAACTACAACTGATGCCGAAGGAAACTATCAATTGTCAATGGAGCCAGGAAATTATGAGGTGGAGATGGCTTATTCTAATTGTCAGACTCAAAGAACAGAAGGGTTAAATGTTTTAGCCCAAAAAACAACAGTGCTTGATATTACCCTTTCTAAAATGCTCTCTTTTGAATTAAGAACTGTTTGTGTCCCCATGATTCAAAAAGACGATACCAGTACTGGCCGAACTTATACTGCCGACCAGATTGGGCACATGTACTAAGCAAATTTTGAAATGCAAGTCCAATCATACTTTTCTTCGCTCGATAATCTGGATGGCGAACTCGCTACCCTTAACCTCGGCCCGACGCACCCGGCCACGCACGGCGTGTTCCAAAATGTGCTGAAAATGGACGGCGAACGGATTCATTCCGCCGAGCCAACTATTGGGTATATTCACCGGGCGTTTGAGAAAATAGCCGAGCATAAGCCGTTTTACCAGATCACGCCGCTCACTGACCGGATGAACTACTGCTCCTCACCGATCAATAATATGGGCTGGCACATGACAGTAGAGAAACTGATAAACTGCGAAATACCCAAACGAGCGCAGTATATGCGGGTGATTATCATGGAGTTAGCACGAATCGCCGACCACTTGGTATGTGATACGGTGATTGGGGTGGACACGGGCGCGCTCACAGGTTTTACCTATATGTTCCAGGAGCGCGAGAAGATTTATGAGATGTTTGAGGAAGTCTGCGGTTCTCGCTTGACGACTAATATTGGACGAATCGGCGGGATGGAGCGCGACTTTACGCCTGCTTTTTACACCAAATTGCGCGACTTTTTGAAGGGCTTTCCGGGTCGTTTCGAGGAATTCAATAGTATGCTCGAACGTAACCGTATCTTCATGGATCGTTGCATCGGGGCCGGACCGATCACTGCTGAACGGGCTTTGGCTTATGGTTTTACGGGGCCCAACTTGCGGGCTGCTGGTGTGGATTATGATGTGCGCGTAATGACACCATATAGTAGTTACGAAGATTTCGAATTTGATATTCCGATTGGTGCCAATGGCGATACGTACGATCGTTTTGTAGTGCGTCAGGAGGAAATTCGGCAGAGTTTGCGCATTATTCATCAGGCATTGGACAATTTGCCCGCCGGAGCGTATCACGCCGATGTACCGGATTATTATTTGCCAGATAAGCCCGATGTTTACACCAAAATGGAAGCCTTAATTTATCACTTCAAAGTGGTGATGGGCGAAGTACCAGTGCCGAAAGGCGAGGTGTATCACTGTGTAGAAGGTGGTAATGGCGAATTGGGTTTCTATCTCGTCAGCGATGGCGGTCGTCAGCCTTACCGTTTGCATTTCCGTCGGCCATGTTTCATTTTTTATCAGGCTTATCCAGAAATGGTGAAAGGAGCAATGTTGTCTGACGCTATTTTGACGATGTCGAGCATGAATGTGATTGCCGGGGAGTTGGACGCTTAAAATGTATCCGCTATGACACAGGTTAAAGAATATTCGCCACCATATGGACTTCCCAAAATAATAGCCACTAATAAATCATGGAATGACATGGGACGAGTGTATGCTGATATTGAATTGATTTCAACAAGAGACTTAATCTTGGCATCAGAAGGAATAGTGGAAGTTTCTACTGTTCGTCGTTCTACTTTTACCTTTTTAGTGGATAGTGGAGCAGATGATCTTTGTATCAATGAACATATTAAAAATCAATTAGGGTTATCGGTACTGGAAGAACGTGTGTACGAACTAGCGGATGGAACCCAAATGAAGTTTGAAATAGTGGGTCCAATAGAATTGCGTTTTGCTAATCGTCGGGGTATGGTAGAAGCCGTAGTATTGCCCGGAAATGCAGAGCCGCTACTGGGAAATATTCCTATGGAGATTATGGATATTGTTATTCACCCTAAAAAACAAATTTTGACGGTTAACCCTGATAACCCACTCATTGCAAAGCATAATTTGAAATAAAAATATGACGGCAACTGCGCCTACTCAAAACGGCACCCCATTCCAATATTCGCCACAGGCCCTCGCCGAAGTGCGCGGGTTTATGCAAAATTACCCGGAAGGTCGCCACAAGAGCGCAATCATTCGGGCTTTACATTTGGCACAAGAGGAAAATCATGGCTGGTTGAGCACCGCCGCGATGGATCACGTTGCAGAAGTGATGTCGCTTTTGCCGATTGAGGTGTACGAAGTGGCGTCGTTTTATTCGATGTATAATCTTGCTCCGGTGGGCAAGTACGTGCTTGAATTTTGTCATACCGGGCCTTGCGCCATTGAAGGAGCCGAAAAACTAATTATCTACACTCAAAATAAACTCGGCATTCGCACTGGCGAAACTACGCCCGATGGAATGTTTACTATTAAAGGGGTGGAATGTTTGGGAGCCTGTGGTTATGCGCCAATGATGCAGGTGGGGGAATATTACCACGAACATCTGACGGAGGCAAAAATGGATCAGTTCATTGAGGATTGCCGGGCGGGAAAAATTGATAAAGGCACTTGGAAAGCACATTAATTGATGGCTCTGACACAAAAAGAGATTGCCGAAGTGCTGGCTAAAAAGCCGGAAAATCGATATAAATATTTCATTAAAACAGTGATGAAAGAAGAGGAAGTGTGGGGTTTGGCGGATAAAGAAGGCTGGCTGATGTTGGAAGTGGAAGACGATGATACGGACGTCTTAATGGTGTTTCCGAATCGGGAATTTGCGGAGATATTTCGGGAAAAAGGTGGCTATGAGGATTTTGCGGTGGAAGTGCTGGACTTGTACGAATTTGTGGATTGGCTGGATGATTTTGAGGAGCAAAAGATGAAAGTGGCCGTGTTTCCAACGCCTGATTTTCAGAGTGCAGTGATGACACCCAACCGGATTAAGGAAGATTTTCAAGTGGAATTTGATAAAGAAACGGAGCAATAAGCCATGAAACCGACCGAAATTGCCAATTTGTTTAAAAAGCCGGGAGAGCAGCGACATGCTTATTTTCTGGAAACCGTAGGGGCGAGTAAGCAGGCTTTCGGACTTTCCGATGCCGAAGGTTGGGCTTTGCTGGGAGATGATGACGACACGGATATTTTGCCGCTTTTCCCTAATGCAATTCTGGCCGAAGCGTTTCGCAAAGGGGCTGGTTATGAAGATTATCAGGTGGAAAAAGTGGAATGGGACGACTTACTCGACTGGCTGGACGACATGGAAACGAGCGGTATGATGGTGGCGATTTTACCCAATACAAGATTAGAAGGGGCCATCGTGGAGCCTTTGCAATTGAAAGAAGAATTATTATTAAAGTTATGAGTTATGGGTTATGAGTTATGTGCCTTGTGTTGTGCATCAATTTCTAACTTATAACTTATAACTCATAACTATAAGAAGTTTTATGAGTCGCAAACTTTTGCTTGATAAAGCCCACGTGGAGGGCATTCATACTTACGACGTGTATCGCCGCGAAGGAGGCTATCGTTCCGTGGAGAAGGCATTGAAAACGATGTCGCCCGAAGCGGTGGTGGAAGAAGTGAAGAAATCCGGCTTGCGTGGACGTGGTGGTGCGGGCTTCCCGACGGGCATGAAATGGTCGTTTCTGGCCAAGCCCGAAGGTGTGCCACGCTACCTGCTCTGCAATGCCGATGAGAGCGAACCGGGTACCTTCAAGGATCGCTATTTGATGGAAAAAATCCCGCACCTGCTGATTGAGGGGATGATTACGTCGAGTTTTGCATTGGGGGCCAAGACCTCTTATATCTATATTCGTGGAGAGTATTCCTGGGTGGTGCGCATTCTGGAACGGGCTATTGCCGAAGCATACGCGAATGGCTGGCTCGGCAAAAACATTCTCGGCTCTGGTTACGATCTGGACCTGTACGTTGCTCCTGGCGCGGGTGCCTACATCTGCGGCGAAGAGACGGCCCTGATTGAAAGTCTGGAAGGTAAACGCGGCAATCCACGCGTGAAGCCGCCATTCCCAGCCGTAAAAGGCCTTTGGCAATGTCCAACGGTAGTTAATAATGTGGAAACCATCGCAGCAGTAGTTCCTATCGTGAATGATGGCGGCGATGAATACGCTAAGATTGGCATTGGCAAAAGCACGGGAACGAAACTCATCAGCGCGGGCGGAAACATCAATCGGCCCGGCGTTTATGAAATAGACCTGGGCCTTTCGGTGGAGGAATTTTTATATTCTGACGAATGGTGTGGCGGCATTAAAAATGGCAAACGTTTGAAAGCCTGTGTGCCGGGTGGTTCCTCGGTGCCTATCCTCCCCCACTTTCTGGTGACGAAAACTTTGGCGGGCGAATCCCGACTGATGAGTTACGAAAGTCTGGCCGATGGTGGATTTGTATCTGGCTCCATGCTGGGTTCGGGTGGCTTCATTGTGTACGACGAAGATCAGTGTATTGTGCGCAACACCTGGAATTTCGCTCGTTTCTATCACCATGAGTCTTGCGGCCAATGTTCGCCTTGCCGCGAAGGTACGGGCTGGATGGAAAAAGTGTTGTGGCGCATGGAAAACGGCATGGGCAAACTCTCGGACATTGATATGTTGGTGGATATTGCTAAAAAGATTGAAGGGAATACGATTTGTCCATTGGGTGATGCGGCGGCTTGGCCAGTGGCAGCGGCGATTCGGCATTTCCGCGAAGAGTTTGAGTGGCACGTGAACGAGCCGGTGGCTTGTATGGAACGGAATTATGGGTTGGTGCGGGAGCCGGAGATGGTGGCAGTTTAAATGAAAAATCTAAATTTCAATCCCATGCCTTATCAGAGATTCTTAGATACGATAGATGCAGAAAATAAGGACTTGATTGATGAGTTCTTTTACACTTTTATGCATTTTGAATATGCATTAAAGTCTGTTCCCAAATATCTAGGAGGAAATCTTGATTTAGGAGATGCAAAAGCAGAATGGGACGATTTTTCAAGAGACGTCACGCCAATATTTGATAAAAACAAATCGAAAGAAATTCAGGAGGCCACTGACTTTTTGCTAGGTAATCCTCCCAAAAAGCAAATTAATGACCACAGAAATTTGAGATTTATTCCCGCTTTACCGCCTGGTTCTGATACTTGTAAATTAAGTATCTACATACGAAGAGTCAGGAATAACCTTTTCCATGGGGGTAAATTTTTAAGAGAGGATGCTTTGAATCGAGATTTTGAATTAATTCGATTTTCTTTAATTGTTTTGAAAGAGTGGGCTGAAATAATACCCGAAGTAAGGGAGAAATTTCACGAGCCCATTTTATAGAATAATAAATTATGACCATCACCATTCCTGATAACGCCTTGGCACAAGCCAACATCAAGCCCGACGACTTGCTGATTGAACTGGCTGTATATCTATATGATAAGAAGATATATTCATGGGGCAAAGCGCGGAAGTTATGTGGACTTGATGAAATGTCATTCCGAAAAGAATTAGCAAAACGAGATGTCTACATGCACTTTGGTATTGAGGATTTAGAAAAAGACTTAAAAAATCTTGGGATACCGATTTAATTCAAAAAGCAGAATTCAGAGTACACGCCACGCTTTATCAACAAGTTTTGACGATTGCAGGCGAATAAATAAGCATTAATAATGGCCAAAGTAAAAATAGACGGATTTGAAACCGAGGTGCCCGATGGCACGACCATTCTGAACGCGGCCCGCCAGATCGGTGGAGATATTGTGCCGCCCGCGATGTGCTATTACTCGTCGCTGCAAGGCTCCGGGGGGAAGTGTCGTACTTGTTTGGTGAAAGTGACCAAAGGTTCTGAAAAAGACCCGCGTCCGATGCCGAAACTCGTGGCTTCGTGCCAGACGACGGTCATGGACGGCATGGAAGTAGCCAACCTCAGCAGCGACGAAGTACTCAACGCTCGCAAAGGGGTGGTGGAATTTCTGCTCATCAATCACCCGCTGGATTGTCCCATTTGCGATCAGGCGGGCGAATGTCATTTGCAGGATTTGGCTTTTGAACACGGAGCTGCTGCGACGCGCTATGAGTTTGAGCGACGCACTTTTGAGAAAATTGACATTGGCCCATATATCAAATTGCACATGACGCGCTGCATTTTGTGCTACCGCTGTGTGTATGTGGCGCAGCAACTTACGCCGGAGCGCGTACACGGAATTTTGAATCGCGGCGACCACTCGGAGATTAGTACGTTTCATTGAAAAATCTATTGATAATGATTTTTCTGGAAATGTCATTGACGTGTGTCCCGTGGGCGCATTGACCGACCGGACGTTCCGCTTCAAAAGTCGGGTTTGGTTCCTCAATCCATTGGATGCCCACCGCGACTGCCCGACTTGCAGCGGAAAGGCGGTGGTTTGGGAATATGGCAACGAGATTTTCCGCGTAACCGCCCGCAAGAACCGCTATGACGAAGTGCAGGATTTCATTTGTAACACCTGCCGTTTCGTAAAGAAAGACATCAGCGAATGGACGATTGAAGGGCCGCGCGATATTGATCGGCAGTCGGTGATTGGTCAGAACCATTATGAAGGGGTTTCGCTGATTGTCCGTTAGGATTTCTGGCTTTTTTGGGCGATATTTGCAAATATGGGTACTACGCAAAATATAGAAATACCGTCTACAAGTTCCGCTCGTAAACGGAAGGTGCCAGACTACCTCGTCAGGGAAACTATTGACGGGAGAAATTTCTATTATAGTGGCTATCGGCAGGTATTGTCCAAAAAGAAAACATTGGAAGATATTATGGGATGGAGTGGCTTACAAGGCATTATAATCAGTTACTTTACTGAACTTTTATTTAGTAAGGTAAACTTAAAAAAATACAGAGTTATACCCGGTGAAACTGGTAATCATCTTGGTTATCGGAATAATTTGTCACTAGATATTGCTGTATTTGAACGCACTATTCTTACCCCGGAAAAGATAACTAATAAATATCTCGATGTACCTGCCTATTGCGTCATTGAAGTAGATGTACAGGCGGAATGGGAAGAAGGCAGCATGAGCGATGTGGAATTCATTGGTTTGAAAACCAATAAGTTATTTGAATTTGGCACGCAAAAACTTATTTGGGTGTTGTCAAAAAGCAAAAAAGTAATTGTGGCTGAACCTGGAAAAAGATGGGAAATTATTGACTGGAACGAGGAGATTGATTTGATAGAAGGCATTACTTTCAATGTAGGCCGACACCTGCAAGAAGAAGGCATTGACATCCAATGATTGATAAGGGTTTATAAAAATTGATAAAGGTTGATAACTAAGGATTCTCCTGCTTTTCATAAACCTTCATTAACCTTTAAATAAACCTTCATCAACCCTTATTGATTAGAAACATCATGACTATTACGCTCTTGTTTATTTCCACGTTGATCCTCCAAAAAATGGGGCTGATCGGTGTGTTATTCGCCATCACGTTGGGTATTGCCGCCTACTCTACCTATGGGGAACGGAAAGTGGCTGCCTTTATGCAAGACCGGCTTGGCCCGAACAATGCTGGTCCTTGGGGACTTTTGCAGCCTTTGGCGGATGGGGTGAAGATGTTTACCAAAGAGGATTTTGTTCCGAATCAATCGGAAAAGTGGATTTATATCCTTGCACCGGGTGCCTTCATTTTTGTGGCTCTGATGACCAGCGCGGTGATTCCGTGGGGGACTACCTTGACCATCGGCGGCATGAATCTCGATTTGCAGGTTACGGATGTGAGCATTGGTATTCTGTATATTATGGGCTTTGTGTCGCTCGGCGTGTATGGAATTATGCTCGGCGGTTGGTCTTCCAATAATAAATATTCGCTGTACGGTGCTATTCGCGCCAGTTCGCAGATGATTTCTTATGAATTGGCGATGGGTCTATCGGTGATTGCCATAGTGATGTTAAGTGGTTCGTTAAGTTTGCGGGAAATTGTAAGTCAACAGGCTGGTTTTCACTGGAATATCATTTATCAGCCGCTTGGTTTTGTGTTGTTTCTGACCTGTGCTTTGGCAGAGTGTAATCGCGCGCCCTTTGACATGGCGGAATGCGAAACGGAACTGATTGGTGGTTACCACACCGAATATAGTTCGATGAAACTGGGCTTTTTCCTGTTTGCGGAGTATATTAATATGTTTATTTCTTGCGCGGTCATTTCCTGCCTTTATTTTGGCGGATATAATTTTCCGGGTGTAGATCCAGGCTGGATGTGGGGACTGATGGGGCCGGCTGTGTTATTTACCAAGATCATCTTTTTCATCTTTGTTTTCATGTGGATTCGCTGGACTTTACCGCGTTTCCGCTATGACCAATTGATGCACCTGGGGGTGGGATTTTGTTGTTTGGAAAGTAAAATTAAACGATGAGTTATGAACGATGAACTAGAAAATGCGAGTTCCGTGCAATTTGAAAATGAACGGCAACGACGTTTTAAAGAAGCATCGAAATACTTGCTGGAAAAGAACAAAGAATTGTACAAACGCTTTGCTTTGTATGATACTTATGGTGCAGGCTATAAGGAGACATTAGCATATCATGATAGCAAATCAAAACTAACTGCCGAAAGCCTCCATATTACCCGTCATTTAGAGCGAATTATGGAAGAGGACGACGAATTGTTAAAACGTTTGGCATAACTCAAAACAGCCCTGACCTCCTTATTACCCCATTGACCACCTTATCACATTGACCACAGTTTTTTCTATATAATATGCAACCACTTACCAATCGCTCTAAAAAAGTCGCCAAAAGGGAAATGACCTTTATGGAGCGCATTTATTTGCCCGCTATATTGAAGGGGATGTCCATTACGCTTCGGCACTTTTTCAAGAAGAAAGTGACATTGGATTATCCAAAATTCAAGAAGGTGTTCGCGCCGGTCTATCGCGGCTGGCACGTGTTGAAACGCGATGAACAGGGACGTGAAAACTGCACGGCTTGTGGGCTGTGTGCGGTGTCTTGCCCGGCGGAGGCGATTACGATGGTGGCTGCCGAGCGCAAAAAAGGCGACGAACATCTCTATCGTGAAGAAAAGTACGCTGAAGTGTACGAGATCAATATGCTGCGTTGTATTTTCTGTGGACTTTGCGAAGAGGCTTGTCCAAAGGATGCGATTTACCTCACCGACCGTATTGTGCCCAGCGACTATGTTCGTCAGGATTTTATCTTCGGGAAGAATATGCTGGTCGAAGGCGTGGAGCCAGACCAGCGCATTGACGTGGAAAAACGCAAGAAATACATTCAGGAGAAAAAACAGGCCGCCGAAGTTCAATAAAGCCAAAGGCATCATAGCCTTACAGTTTTCATACATTTGCGCCGCCCGACAGCCAAAAACGAACAGCCAACGCATGACACTTTATATTTTTCTGATTCTGGCGGTTATTTCGGTGATCGCCGCGCTGCTGATGGTGTTTTCCAAAAGCCCTGTCCACAGCGTTTTATTCCTCATTCTGACCTTTTTTACGCTCGCGGGGCAGTATATTTTGCTCAATGCGCAGTTTCTGGCCGTGGTCCACATCATCGTGTACGCCGGGGCGATCATGGTATTATTCCTTTTCGTATTGATGCTGCTTAATTTGAATCGAGATACAGAACCGCAGAAATCGAATACCTGGAAACTGTCGGCAGCGATTGCATCCGGTTTGTTGCTGATCACGATGGTGGGGGCTTTACGCGGCAGTATTCAGATAAATGCTATTGCACAACCTGATACACAAGTGGGCCTGGTACAGAATCTGGGGCGGGTGTTGTTCACCGATTTTGTGGTGCCATTTGAGATTGCTGGCATCCTGTTTTTGGCAGCGATGGTGGGCGCGGTGATGGTTGGGAAACGGGATTTGAAAGTTTAGGAAAACTACCTTATTAGACACAATTTCAATTTCATATCTATGACTTTACATCCGAATTATGTCGTCAATGACAAAGGGCAAAAAGTCTTTGTGCAACTGCCGCTTAAAGAATGGAAACGTGCTACTGGATGAAATAAAGAAACTGCGCCATTTACTTGAATTATACGGGAAGAATTGAAGACTGCAGTTTCAGGAAGTTCAGGAAATTCAACAGGGCAAAAGAAAAGCGATTACTCTTAAAGATTTTTTAAATGAAGTCCAGAGTAACTATTGAGACTTATCATTCAATGCGCAAAGCCGAAAATGATTATCTGAAAAAGAACAGGTTATTGTAGACAGAACTGGCCCGGAACTTGACTGAAATGTAACCTATATCTAACCAAGAAAAGGAGTAGCATTTACTGACAAACTCATATTTTGGAAGGCTTTAGCAAGAGTTTAGTTGATAAGGCTATAAAAAGCCAAGGTCAAACACTAAACAAGTTGGTATGGATAGGTGTTGAAAATATTCTGTAGTTACAATTTATAGAAAAAAATACAAGTTCCAGGATTAGAGAAGTCGTTATGAAAATCTTTATGGAGCCCAAGTCAAATCGCATATTTCACGAGCAATTCTACTGCTTTTAGTTAATCTGAAAAGCCTCTCGGTGACCCAAAAACCCAATGCAGCGATTGCTGACCAGACAATGAAGGCCATCGAAAAATAATTAAAAATTCTACCTGATTACATCATTCAAATATTAAGTGATTTGGTTTCTTTTGACTCAGTAACTGAACTTTAAATAAAATGCTCGAAGTAATCCGCTCCATCCCCATTGACTACTACGTGTACTACGCGGCAGTGCTCTTTATTATCGGTGTATTTGGGGTACTCATGCGCCGCAATGCTATTATTGTGCTGATGTGTATTGAGTTGATGCTCAATGCAGTGAACCTATTATTGGCCGCTTTTTCTACTTATCTCGGCGATGCACAGGGCCAAATCATGGTGTTTTTTATCATGGTCGTAGCGGCAGCGGAAGCGGCGGTGGGATTGGGGATTTTGGTGATGATTTATCGGAATACGAAGAGTACGGATATTTCTTTGTTAGATAAGTTAAGAAATTAATTCTTGATTATGACTACACGCGAATATGTTTTATCTCGACTTGCAGAGGCTAAACCTTTGTTGACTATGCAATATCCCATCAAAAGCATGGCTATATTTGGTTCGGTGAGTAGGGATGAGAATAGACAAGAAAGCGATGTAGATATTTTAGTGGAATTTGCACAGCCTGCCGGGATGCGTTTCATCCATCTGGCTTATGAGTTGGAGAATATTTTAAAGAAAAAAGTGGATTTGGTCTCTCGGAATGGCATTAAGGAAACGTATTTTAAAGAAATACAGTCGGATCTGATTTATGTCTAGGCGCAATGGTTTACTGCTTTTAAAGGATATTCTTGAATCGGCTCGACTTATTGAGGAATATACTTTCGGATTAGACTTTGAATCATTTTACAACGACACAAAAACACGAGATGCGGCAGTGCGAAATTTTGAAATTATTGGAGAGGCAGCGAATAATTTACCCAACGAATTAACAGAAAAATACGCTGATGTTGATTGGGCAGGTATCGTTGGATTTCGCAATATTTTGATACATAATTATTTCGGAGTTGATTACGCGATGCTTTGGGATATCCGGCAAGTGTTTTTACCGGACTTAAAACAGAAAATTACCCTGATTGTCCACAATTTGGAAAATCAGTCGAAAACATAGAAGATGAATCAACTTTTACCACTCATTCCCTTCCTGCCCTTTCTCGGGTTCGTCATCAACGGCTTGTTCGGGAAAAATATGTCCAAGACCGTCGTAGGCCTTATCGGAAGCGGCACGTTGCTGGCGTCATTTTTATTGACGATAGCCTGCTTCAATCAGGTGAGTGCATCCGGTCCAATCCAGAGCGTACTATATAATTTCCTGACGGTCGGGAATTTGCAGATTAACTTCGGGTTTCTGGTAGATCATCTGAGCGTTTGGATGATGCTCATCGTCACTGGCGTGGGCTTTCTGATTCATGTGTATTCTATCGGCTACATGCACGATGATGCGGGTTTCTGGAAGTTTTTTGCTTATCTCAACCTGTTCATTTTCAGCATGTTGCTGCTCGTAATGGGCAATAACTTTGTAATGCTGTTCTTTGGTTGGGAAGGCGTAGGGTCTGTGTTCTTATTTGCTCATCGGGTTTTGGTACACCAATCGTGAGTACGGAGTAGCGGCGCGGAAGGCTTTCATTATGAACCGGATTGGCGACTTGGCACTTTTGCTGGGTATCTTTCTGATTTTCAAGACTTACGGTAGCCTGGATTATGCCCAGGTATTTGCGCGACTGAATAACGGCGACACCGCGACGATTACGACAATTTGTATTCTGCTTTTCATTGGCGCGATGGGTAAAAGTGCGCAAATACCGCTCTACACCTGGTTGCCCGATGCTATGGCTGGCCCGACACCAGTCTCCGCGCTCATCCACGCGGCCACGATGGTTACGGCGGGCGTTTATTTGGTGGCGCGTTGCAATGGTTTGTACTCACTTTCTCCCGATGCGCTACACTTAGTCGCCATTATCGGTATTACCACGTCTATTTTTGCGGCCATTATTGGTTTGCGACAGAATGATATTAAGAAAGTGCTGGCTTACTCGACGGTTTCGCAGTTGGGGCTGATGTTTCTGGCGTTGGGCATGGGTGCTTACACCACGGCGATTTTTCACGTTACGACCCACGCTTTCTTCAAAGCCTTGTTATTTCTGGCAGCTGGCAGCGTCATTCACGGGATGGGCGGCGAGCAGGATATTCGCAAGATGGGCGGCCTACGTAAAGCCATGCCGGTTACCTTCTGGGTGTTTTTGATCGGTACGTTTGCTATTTCGGGGTTCCCGCTATTGTCCGGCTTTTTCTCCAAAGACGAGATTTTTGCTTATGCTTATGGTCATGGTGGACCAGTTTGGTGGGCTTTGGGGCTTTTTGTTACGGTATTAACGGCTTCGTATATGTGCCGCCTGCTGTATCTTACCTTTTTGGGTGATTTTCGGGGCACGGAAGAGCAAAGACATCACTTGCACGAAAGCCCTAAGGTGATGACCATTCCATTGATGATTTTGGCTACGTTGGCCGTCGTGGGCGGTTTCTTAAATACGCCACATTTTCTGCATTTGGGTAGTGCGCAGTGGTTAGCGCACTGGTTTAGTGAAGTTGGTGCGACTGGTAGCGCAGTAATTCCGATGGCTGAAATGCATCTGGAAGAAAGCACGGAATGGACTTTGATGTTGGTTACAACTGGAATAGTATTGGTAATTATTGTGGCTCTCTATTTCGTCTATACGAAACGGGAGAATTTGCCAGTAGCCGATAATGAGCAATCGAGTTTAGCCCGACTAATTGCCCATAAATTTTATGTAGATGAAATCTATGATTTTCTATTTGTAAAACCGACAGAAAGGCTTTCTAAATTATTCCACTATTATGTGGATATTCAAGGGATTGATGGTTTAGTCAATGGTGTCGGACGTGGCGTGGAAGGTTTAGGTGTTCAATTTAGGAAATTGCAGAATGGTAATATTGAATACTATTTAATTGGTATGGTGGCCGGAGCGGTGCTATTGTTTTTGACGCTGTTTTTATGATGCGTCTTTGCACCATAAATTTATAAATAGTTTACCCAAAAACACTTAAATTTTGAACTTCCAATTACTAACCAAATGGTTATTTGACGTGCGATTATGGATTCTGGTTTTGTTTATAATTCGTTTAGAAAACATTGACCTGGCTCCTCTGGATGTGCATTCTTATCGTCAGGCATTGACCTTGGGAGTTGCCCGAAATTTTCTGGAATGGGACGCTAATATTTTTCAGCCTCGAACTATTCTGTGCACTTCGGGACAAGGATTTGAGGTAATGGAATTTCCAGTGCTGAATTATGCGATTTTTCTGCTGTGGAAAATTTTCGGGGAACATAACTGGTGTTTTCGATTGCTGAATTTGGTGGTGGCGAGTTTTGGTCTATGGCATTTTTATAGAATAGCCCGTCGAATAGTAAATGACCGGGCAGCACTGGCGGGAACGGTCTTGTTTGGCACCTCTATTGCGTTTATTTATGCCCGGAAAGCGATGCCCGATGTATTTTCGCTTTCTCTGGTAATAATGGGCGTAAATATGGGCTGGGAGTATTTGGAAAAAGGAAAATCTTGGCGTTTAATTGCCTATACCCTGGCAACGGCCCTGGGTTTATTGAGTAAAATACCGGCAGCGGCAGCATTAGTATTTTTGGTGTTGCCTTTTTTTGACCGGAAAATTGAATGGAAAAGAAAACTGTGGTTTTCAGGCGGAAGTGTTATTGCTCTGGCGGCCATGTCGGCCTGGTATTTTGTTTGGATTCCCTGGGCCGAAGTAGAGTACCATCATGGTTGGTATTTTCGACTTGGTTTTGAAAGAGCTTGGCATGAGTTGTTTGTGGAAGCCTGGGTTTATACTAAAGAGCGTTTTTATCCGATTGCATTGCAAAGTGGATGGACATATTTGTTTCTAGTAAGCGGAATGGTGCTTATAATTAAGGAAAAGCAGTATAAATTATTGCTTATCTGGTTTTTGTATAGTGCTGTTTTCTTTTATTTTATGTTGCAGGTTGGTAAGGTTTTTTCTGGGCATGAGTACTACGTAATACCTTATACACCAATTATGGGCTTGATCGCTGGTTATGGATTGAGTTCTTTAATTGATAATAAATGGTGGTATATCACGGTCTTGGCATTTTTGGCAGGTATGGCGATTTACGAGAAAAAGGAGGATTTTTTTATCCCTTATCCAGACCAGAAATTTTTGAAATTGGAGCGGATAACCGACAGTGTGGTGCCGAAAAATGCAATGGTGGTTGTGCGGGGCAGTGAACCAGACCCATGTATGCTTTACTCTGCGCACCGGCGGGGTTGGTCGGAAGGAGACCGGGTGCGTGATACAAATTGGCTGAATGGAGAAGCAACAGTTGGACTGCAATATGCTATTATTGACCGCACTAAATTGGCTGATTCTATTCCATACCCCATGCTTTTTGAAGACAACGAATTCCGAATTTTTAAAATAAAAAAAGACTAATGTCTTTACTTTTTATACTCATCCCCATTCTTGCTTCTTTCGCCATTTTCGCTTTGCGCGGAATGGCGGTCAGAAACATTGCCCTCATTGCTACGCTTGTCAACTTGGTCGTCACTGCTTATTGTGGACTAACGTTCGATCACAGCCGAGCCGACCAATGCGCCTTCGACCTGCCGTGGGTGCCAGGTGCCGGTATTCACTTCGCCCTGGGCATGGATGGCATCAGCCTGTTGATGGTGTTGTTGACTAACCTGTTAGCACCATTAATTGTACTTAGTAGTTTTAGTCGCACGTTCGACAATGAGCCACGTTATTATGGTCTGGTACTATTAATGATCGGCGCACTCAATGGCGTTTTTCTGGCTACCGATGGATTACTATTCTATATTTTCTATGAATTAGCATTAATTCCAATTTACTTTATTTGTGCAATATGGGGCGGTCAGGATCGGATTCGAGTGACGTTAAAATTCTTTATTTACACGTTTATCGGGTCGCTGTTTATGCTGCTATCGCTCTTATACGTGTACTTGCAAACGCCGGGCAGTCACTCTTTTGCCTGGGCTGATCTGGTAGCGGTACAATTGACACCCAATGCAGCCTGTTGGGTGATGCTGGGCTTTTTTCTGGCTTTCGCAGTAAAGATACCAGTCTTCCCCTTTCATACCTGGCAACCAGATACTTATACGACAGCTCCAACCGGCGGCACTATGCTCTTGGCTGGTATTATGCTTAAAATGGGCATTTATGGCGTCATTCGCTGGATGATTCCGTTGTCGCCCGAAGCACTGGCAACTTGGTTGCCGATTTTTATTACTTTGGCAGTAATCGGTATTGTATATGCCAGTATAATAGCGGTGAAACAAAATGACCTGAAACGATTATTGGCCTATTCTTCTATTGCCCACGTTGGGTTGATTGCAGCGGGTATTTTGGCCTGGAACAAGACCGGAATGCAGGGCGGACTAATACAAATGCTTAATCACGGTATTAATGTCGTGGGTTTATTTTTTGTGGCTGATCTTATTGAGCGTCGTTTGGGTACGCGTTCGCTGGCGGATTTAGGCGGCATTGCGAAGTCGGCACCAAAGTTTGCTACCTTGTTTATGATCATCATGCTTGGCTCCGTAGCGGTGCCGCTAACCAATGGTTTTGTCGGCGAATTTCTGCTATTAAACGGCGTTTGGAATTATAACTTCTGGTTGGGTGCCGTAGCGGGATTGACCCATTATTTACGGCGCGGTGTATATGCTGAGGGCTTATGGCATGGCCATGTTTGGTGAAACGAATACAGAAACGGCGCGTTTTGCTGACGTGACAACTCGCGAAGGTTTGGTACTCGGAACAATTGCGACTTTGGTACTGGTACTCGGCTTTTTTTCCACAGGTGATTTTTGAATATGACCGACGGAAGTGTGAGCCCGGATATTGGGCGCGGTGCAGTTTTTAGGGATAGTAATAAAAAATTGATTGTCAAAAATGCTTACACCACAACAGCAAGCCATCATTCTTGAAAGTACTTCAACCATTTTAATCCGGTGGAAGTAGGCCATTTTTGGTTCGTTTGCGCGTGGGGAAGAAAGACCGGAGAGCGATATTGATATTTTAATTGACTTTGGTACAAACTCGAATTAATCTATTCGATTTGGTTACATATTGGAGATGAGTTGGAAGAAAAACTGGGTCGAAAAGTGGATTTGGTAACTAGGCGCGCCGCTTCACCCTTTTTTGAAACCTATTGTCGAGCAAGATTTGCAAATTATCTCCAAAGCAGCATGATTAAAAAAGGCAATCTTTTCCATTTAATCTATATCAAGGAAAATTGCGAACTTGCTATAAAACTGTATCGACGGCTTTTTCCGAGGATGATTTTTTATCGACATAGCATGGCTAAATATGCATGTGTCCGATTTTTAGAAGTCATTGGTGAAGCCTCTAAAAATTTGACCAATGATTTCCGGGATAAACATCCTGAACTGAATTGGAAGGCTGCCCATAGGAAATGCGTGATAAAACTGGCTCACGATTATGCCGGAACGGATTTTTTACTATCGTTTGGGAAACTGTCACCGACCTTTTGCCAGACTTTTTGACAAGAATTGAAGCAATTATCGCTGAATATAAATGAACGCTCTACTAATACTCTTTGCCACGGCTATCGTCGTCTTGTTCGCGGGTTTGACCCAACAACGGCGGCTGTTACAGCCTATTACTCTGATTGGTACGCTGCTGGCTTTGGGCGTTACATGTTTCGATCTGGCTAACCAAACGGGCGCAGTCTGGAATTTCCACTACGCCACCATGTTCCAGTTCGACAACTACGCGCTGGCTTTCTCGTCGGTATTGCTGGTCTCCACGGTACTGCTGATCGGGCTGACCAGTTGGGGCTTTCGTGGGCTGCAT
>CBDFMU010000031.1:0-119280 GCA_965249785.1 Saprospiraceae bacterium
GGATGACTGGAAACTGCCCCGCCAACGGCACATTGTCCCCGACTGTTTCCGCCGGATAGTAGATTTCCGTCAGCACAGGCCGGTTGTTGCGAGTCGAATCATTGAAAGTAATGCTGGTGTGCCCAATGGCATATTGGGCAGACAAGTAAGTCGTAAACGTTGAAAGACTTAACAATAGTAGGAGGCGAAGCATGGGCATAAGCAGTAGAGTCTTTTATAAACAGCAGGTTGCAAATGTCTGCTTTGTTCAGTTGTTTTGCATTTTTATGCCCAAAATCCCGATCTTCACCACCCAAAAAAGAACCCAACCGATTGTGCAGCGGCCAAATATTTACTTTATAAAACATTATCTTTGTAAAAAATTACTAAATCATGGGCGCACTAGCGGAAAGAAAATTGGAATTTATTCGAGCCGTTTCTGATATCGAAGACGAGAAAACGTTGCTGGCGTTAATGGAAGCCTATTGGCAAATTACTACTGCTGAAAAATCCAATGGCAAAGCAATTAAGCCAATTCGTCAGCAATTCGATGCAGAAGCCATCCGTCAGCGGCGTGTTAAACCAGGGCATGATAAAACCAAGATTATGCGTCTTATTCAGGAGATGGATGTGCAGGAACCTATTGAACAACTGCTGGCGCAATTGACTAAATGATTTATCTGTTTGATTCTAATATCGTCCTCCACTATGTCCGGCGATCTGCCTTAATGATGCAGATTGAGCGGGATTTCGACCCCTTTGGTTCAGGCAATGAATCTTGGCTATGCGTAGTTTCAAAAGGGGAATTGCGTTCCATTGCAGTTCAAAATCAGTGGGGTGCACCTCGTCGGCTGCGGCTTGAAGAACTAATGAGTGATTTTTATCCTGCCGACATTTTTTCTGAGGAAATAATAGACTACTACGCTGAAATTGATGCTTTTAGTCAAAATAAACTATCCAACGCACCGCTTGGTATGACCTCCCGAAACATGGGTAAAAACGATCTTTGGATTGCTGCCGTCGCCCATGTGCTGCAAGCAAAACTTATCACAACAGATGCAGATTTTGACCATTTAGGTGGTATTTACTTTGATTTATTGAAAGTTAAAGTTTAAATCTAAATATAATCCTGTCCCCAATCACTTCGACACAAGAACCCAACCGATCGTGCAGCGGCCATCCCTGAATATAGAAGTCATCTCGGCGGGTGCCGGGAGCGGCAAGACCTTTACCCTCACCGGGCGCATGGTGGAACTCCTCGAAAGCGGCGTGCGACCAGCGGCTATTATGGCGACTACTTTTACCAAAAAAGCCGCCGCCGAACTACAAGAGCGGGTGCGTGTGCGACTACTCGAAGCGGGCCGCACCGAAGCCGCCAACGAACTCGGCAGCGCGCTCATCGGTACCGTACACAGCATTGGCACACGACTGTTGCAACGTTTTGCGTTCGAGGCGGGCGTGTCGCCACTGGTGGAGATCATTGCCGATGGCGACGAGCAGCGGCTCTTCAACGAATCGCTGGCGCAAGTGCTGACCGAGACGCGCATCGAAACCATGAACCGCCTCTCCGACCGCCTCGGACTCACCAAAAAAACGCAGGGCGAACCCTACGATTGGCGACGCGAAATCCGCACGATCACCGACGTGGCGCGGGGGAATAATTTTTCCCGCGAGGTGCTGGAAACCAGCAAACGCCGCTCCTGGGAAACCTTCGAGCAAATGCTGCCGCCCGCTCAAACCACGGATGCGATTACCTGGCAAAATCGTCTGCTTTCCGCCATTGATCAGACGGTCGCCGCGTTAGATGCGCAGGAAGCGGACCAGACCAAAGTCACCCGCGATGCCGCCGAAACGCTGCGTGGCATGCAAAACCAGTTCAAATGGCGCGGCGAACTCTATTGGCATGAGTGGGTGAAAATTGCCAAGACCAAGGTTGGAGCCAAAAGCCGCCACCTGATGGAAGATTTGACCGCTTTGGCCCTCAGCCACGATGAACACCAGCAGTTTCGCGACGATGTGCGCGGCTTTACCGACTTACTTTTCGACATCGCGATGGACGCGCTCGGAGAGTATGAGCAGTACAAAAAGAAGCGCGGCCTGATTGACTACACCGACATGGAAACCTACGTCAGTCAGTTGCTGCGCGACCCAAGTGTGCAGGCCACCCTGCGCGACGAACTTGATCTGTTATTGGTAGACGAATTTCAGGATACCTCACCCATTCAACTCGATATTTTCCTGCAACTCAGCCGTTTAGCCAAACACTCCATTTGGGTCGGTGATCCCAAACAAAGCATTTATGGTTTCCGAGGTGCCGAACCCGCTTTGATGCACGCCATTATTAATGCTACGGGCGGCATTCGCGACGAGAATATTTTGAAAAAATCCTGGCGCAGCCGCCCCGATCTTGTGCATGCGGTGAATGCCATTTTCACGAAAGCCTTTCCTGATTTGCCGCCAGAACAAGTGGCGTTAGAACCGGCATTCTCGAAAGAGAAAGAAAACGTCTTTTGGAACGTTTACCCGCCGAAGCCTATTTCAGGCGAAGGAGGGGTGGATTCTAAATCGGCAACTCATAACTCATCACTTATAACTCATAACTCCCTCCTTCATTGGCACTTCCGTTCCGAAATAGACGAGAAAAAAGTGCCCGGCAATCCCTGGCTAGACAACTGTATTGCCGACCAGATTAAAATACTGCTGGAACGTAAAACGTTGACCTTCAATAAAAAACGAAACGGCGTTCGTCCGATTCGTCCCGGTGATATTGCGGTGCTGTGCCGCAGCAATCGCGGTTGTCTGAGCATGGCCGAAGCCCTGCACCGTGCGGGTTTGCAGGCCGCTATCGCCCGCACGGGTCTGCTCGAAACGCCCGAAGCGCGGCTGGCTTTGGCTTGTTTGAAATATTTATTGACCGCTTCCGACGCGTTAAGTGCCGCTGAAATTATTCTGCTCACGGGCGGCATGAGCCTCGAACAACTGGTGGATGATCGCCTCGAATGGCTGGCCCATAAGGATGGTCGCGCGCCTTTACCTGCCGGTGGTCGCTGGGGCGATGCGCGTTACTTACGGGAACTCAACGCTTTACGTCCACGCACTGCCGACCTCTCGGCCTCCGAAATCCTGAATTTGTTGCTGGACGAACTGGACCTGCGTCGTGTGGCTGTGCGTTTGGGAAATCCTGTGCAGCGATTAGACAATCTCGACCGCTTGCGACATTACGCGTTGGAGTACGAATCAGCCTGCAATCGGCTACACAATGCGGCTTCGCTGGGTGGATTTTTGCTGTGGCTCGATGCCTTGGTACGTCAGGAAAAAGACACGCAAGGCAGCGGCGACAGCGAAGATGCGGTGAAAGTGATGACCTATCACGCCAGTAAAGGGCTGGAATTTCCGGTGACGATTTGCCATGCGCTGGACCAGGAATTGAAAGAAAAAGTGTGGGGCCTCTGTCTGGTTTCTGACATGGCGGAGCCAGATTTGGATAATATTCTTGGCAATCGCTGGCTGCGTTACTGGGTGAATCCCTACGGCGATCAACTCGGTAAAACCCGTTTGGAAGAGCGATTGCATCAAAGCGAGGCGTGGATAGAAGCCCAGCGCGTTGGTCTGGAAGAAGAGGCGCGGCTGCTGTACGTGGGCCTTACCCGCGCCCGCGATTATCTTGTGCTGCCGACCACCGCCAAAGGCTCCAAATGGCTTAATCGCGTGTTCAATCACGGCGACGAGACGATCACTACGCTCGATCCGCATTCCGATGAAACACCATTTTACTGGAATGGCGAGGTTATTTTTTGTGAAAACGAGCCGCTCTTTAAGCCCAAAGATTTCCCGGAAAGTTTGCGTGATGAGGCTCCGGTACTTTTTCATGCCTCGCGCGGAGGTCGCCATCCGGTGCCGCGCCAGTCGTTATTAATTGAGCCGACGCAGGATAGTTTTCAATATCGCACGACGGAATCGGAGGCTTTTGCACCGAAACTGGATTTTAAAGGGGAGTATACGCCGAACTTGGGAAAAGCCGTCAATTCATTTTTACTTGCTAATCAATCTACGTTGACTCCGGCAGAAAGATTGGCGGCGGCGCAAAAACAATTGTCCATTCGGCAAGTGGAAGAGAGTGTGTCGGCGGCGGCTTTGGTGCGACAGGGCGAGGCTTTTCGCCAATTTCTGCAAGATCGTTTTTCGCCACAGGAAGTGTTGCGTAAATATCCCGTGGAACTGTGGCGCGGCTCGCGGCTCTTGAAATTGGAAGCCGATTTTTACCTGACCAGCCCCGGGGAGATTACAGTAATGATCTTGTCGGGATTTGCCGAAGGCCTAAAAAAGTGGAAATTGCAGGAGCAACACGCCTCTATTTTGGGTTGGTGGCGGTTGCTTTTGTCGCAGCAATTTCCTGACCAGGCGGCTACTTTTTGGGTGGTGCTGCCTATTGAAGGGCAGGCGGTGCAGGTGTTATTCTAAGTTGAGGTTTTGATAGCCCAGTACATTCCCCTTGGCTTGTCACTTTTTTGTCTTGACACAAAAAAGTAACCAAAAAAAGTCAAGGCTCTATGGAAATCCTACGATTTTGCTGAAATCTCCGGCGGGAAAGAAACCAAACTCGTCCCGTGAAGGCGGGACTCAGACAAGGTTTCTCTCTACCCGCCTCCGCTTTCGCAAAACCGGGATTTCCATAAGGCCGTTTTACGCGGCAAAAATCAAGAGATTGTGTCTTATAAAAGACAGCATCTTATCCAAGTCGCACTTGCCCCCACAAATAAGCGAAAATCCCAAATAAAACACTTCCAATAATAAGTGCGAGGCCAGTTGGTCGGTCATTGCTAGTATTCAGCACAAATACGCCGCTAAGAATGCCGCCAATGACCAGAAAGTAGTAAGCAATAAAATATTGAATGCCCAGAAAAGAGCCGAAAACCAGCACAGTACGCAGTAGAGTAGCGAAGAAAGGGGACATAATAAATGGTTGAGAGCGTTGAGAATGTTGAGGGGTTGAGAAAAATTATAGCCAACGTTCTTTTCAAACTCCTCTGAAAATCTTTGTAAAAGGCTTATTTTGAGAGGTAAAATTATATATATAGTCAACACAAAGTAGTTTTGACCACCTTCAATCTTCTTAACCTTTAACCGCCGAAACACTTTTAGGCGTAGGACGTACTCCCCCCTTCTCAACTTGCAAAGCAAACTCAACTTTTCTCAACATTCTCAACCTCTTCCCACCTTCAACGGTTTTTTATGATCGCGGCGGCCAGTCTTTCGCCGATGATGCGGTGGTTTTCGTCAATCACGTGCAGCCGGACATTGGGCAGGCCGTCTACCATCGCGTGCAGGGCTTTGGAGCCGATCACTTCGTCGCGGGAGCCGAGGTAAATTTCCGTTTTCAGACCTGTTTTTTCCAGAATAGCCCGAATTTTTCGGCGACCGAGATAGAAAGAATCCAAAGCCAGCCAACAGCCGAAGGTTCGCCGAAAACGCTCTGGTCGAGTGAGGTTATTGCTCAAAAAATGGTGAATCATCGGCGGTACCAAATGTGCACGGCGACCCCAATCCAGCAATTTTACAAACCAGTCTGGTCGGCGCAAGGCTCGAAATAGTGCGCGGCGCAGCCATAAGGGCGTTTTCGTGGCCATCGTCATGCCTTTGGTTTCAATGCCGTCCGGGGCCAGCAGATAGAGGTGGTTCAAGCGTCCGCTCAATTCGGGCAGCATCGCCTGTGCCAGTCGCCCGCCAAAACTATATGCCAACATGCTGAACCGCGTTTTGCCCGCGTGTTCGGCTAATTGCTCCACGATTTCGAGCAGATCGGCCTTGGAAAAAGTGTCGTCGTGCCATTCGGTTTGCCCATGAAAAGGCCAATCGGGAGCGACGACGGTGTAGTGCGTAGCCAAGGCAGATTCCAGCACCGCGAAAATGCGGGCGCGATCGCCAAATCCATGCAACGCGATCAGCAACTCCGGGCCGTCGCCGAATTGCAGGTAATGGATACGGCCGTGGGGGTGGGGGAGGTGGTTACTTTGCATGAGAGGCTAGTGCATGATGCTTAGCATATCTTTATATCAGGCTCAAAGTGAAGGAAAAATATTTTCCCTAATATGCAAACTTTTGATAAATCAGGTTTCAGTAGCCTGTTATCTTTTCAGATTTTTAAATCTTTCAAATTTAATGCATTTGTCAATGAGTTACGCATTGTAAAAACGACTTTTTACCCTGTCTAATAGAATTATAAGTGGCCAATTACTTCCGTCAAGTCAATATATATATAGTCAAGCCCCGCTTTTAGCAATACCATATTGAGAATTTGTGCTTCTTAATAGTTCGTTGGTTTGCACTTCTAAAGATTTCACTATTATAACATCTGAATCTAATTCAAAGAGTCTACTGAATTTTGTTTCTTTTGTTTGAATTACAATTTTCATTTTATAGCATTTCCCTGATGACGCTCTTTCTAACTTTTCAATTGAATCCTCAAGCGATTCATGCTCTGTCTGGATTTTGACAGGAACAGGGTTTTCTTCAAAATGAGTTTTTAAAAATCCATCAATTCCTGCGTTTCTTTGAACGGGAAAAGCATTAATATTTGCTAAAATAGCAAGGTCTTTTTCCGTTTTTTCTAAATACTCATCAACTCCTTTATTTAATAAGTTAGATTCGGTAATTTTCATTTCTTCAAGTCGTAAGTTAGCTAAGTCCACGGCATCCCTTGAGATATCAATACCTATATAATTACGCTTAAGGAGTTTGGCTGAAACACAGGTTGTACCACTACCACAAAACGGATCTAAAACTAGGTCACCTTCTTCAGTGGTAATATTTAAGATTTGATTCAAAAGCAAAACGGGTTTTTGAGTAGGATATCCTGTTCTTTCTTTAGCTTTCGGATTTAGATACGGAATCTCCCAAACATCTGACAACGGTACACCTTTCTTTTCTTTACCTATGAGCACCTTTCCATTTTCGTCTTTTTTGTAAGTGGACTTCCCATTTATACTTCTTTCTCGCTCTTGCAATATTTGATCAAGATTTGTTGTGGCAGAATAATCTTTGTAAAGAATATTAAACTTAAAGTCTTCGGTTTTTGAATAAAAGAATATTATTTGATGAGAATTTAAAAGACCTTTTTTAGAATTTGACCATCTTTTATAGTACCACACTATTTCACTTTGAAAATTATTCCTTCCAAATACTTTATCAAGCACGGCTCTAATATTGTGGGAGGCTATTTTATCACAATGTAGGAATACACTTCCAGTATTTTTAAGCAGTCTTTTACATTCCACTAGCGTTCTTTCTATGAGAACCAAATAATCCTCCAAAGAGTTGAATTTATCGTCGAATTCATAAATCTTTGAATTCTCCCGGTTTGAGAGAGAATGTGTTTTTTGAGTGAAAAAAGGTGGATCGAAATAAACAAGATTAAAAGAATTTGCTTCAAATTCTTTTAATTTATCTATACAATTACCTTGAATAATTTTATTTATTTCCTTCACCATCCTTTGAATCACTTTTAATTTCTAAAACCGCTTTTTCGAGTTCGCTACTTACATCCGGCGACCTTTCGTCTGCAATTTCGGTTAAAATTGTTTTTAAATCGACTCCTGTGCAGCGATTCTCGGTTTGGAATTATTAAAATACAAAATTCATCTGGCTCTGCGGCGGAAGTGTCCAATTCTTAGCATTTTGGAGCATAAATCCAGCAAAATTGGGAAGTTGGCTTTTAAAGGCCATCTTGGTTTGCCAAATTTTAACTTGTTTGAGTAGTGCAATGTTGGCGAAAACAGACTAAGATTCCAAACCGAGAATCGCTGACTCCTGTGTATTGTTGCAAATATTCCCATGCATTATCTCCTCCATAGTATTCACCTTCAACGCCAGCATATAATGTTTTTAATGTTTCCTGAATCCTTATTGCCTGTTCTCTTTGAGGGTAGTAAAACATAACCCTAATTGGCTTATGTCCGTGTGCCTTAATAACCTGTACTCTCGTATGTTCTTTTGTAATATGGTCACCATCAGTTGTAGCATCTCTCCATTTTACCTCAATAGCATCATTTCCATTCAAAAAATCGATTTCAAATGTAGCAGGCCTTTGACCCATCGTATTTTTCACCCTTGATTTTATCCCTTGGGGATACCTATAGTTAAAGCAAAGGGTAGCTGCTTCTTCTAAAAACGAACCAGCATACTTATAGAGAAAGCGGCCTGTATTTTGATAAATGTCGATTAATTCCCCTTCTTGAGTAGTAATTCCCAAAACTCTATAAACAAGATAATGGGATGTGTCGTCGGATTTCATTTCTATCTTTCTACTTTCAATTTTCTCTTTGAGGTTAATAGAATAGCTCTCTGCTAGATTTTTTATTTTTTGTTTTAATTCTTCCATTATTGATGGCTACTTAATTCTGAGAAATTAAAATTATAGTAAAAGTTTCGTACAACATCCAACTGTAGTTTGACGCCATTTAGTCTATGCACGAACCTCATTTATTCTCCAACCTAGAAAGAAAATAGCTCTGCATCATGCATACTCCCCCTAATCATCCACCCGAAACTTAAACCCCACCCCATGAATATTCTCCACCTTGATCCGTTCGTCCTGATTCAGGTATTTGCGCATGCGAGAGATGAACACGTCGAGGCTGCGGCCCAGGAAGTAGTCGTCTTTACCCCAGATGGTTTCCAGAATATAGGAACGCTTCACCACCTGATTACGATTCTCGTTCAGCAGGCGTAGGAGATCGGCTTCTTTTTGCGTGAGCGTCTCCGCCTGATCGCCGCCGTGGGCCAGACTCAGGTTCTTATAATCGAACGTGTAGTCGCCGATGACGACGGGCGTGTTGGTGCGCGCGGCGGACATGAAGCGGGTGCGCCGCAGGAAAATGTCAATTTTGAGCAGCAGTTCCTCGATGCTGAACGGCTTGGTGATGTAGTCGTCCGCGCCGAGGGTGAGGCCCTGGATTTTGTCCTGCTTCATGCTTTTGGCCGACAGGAAAATGATTGGCACCTGCTCGTCGCGCTTACGGATTTCCTGCGCCAGCGTGAAGCCGTCCACTTCGGGCAGCATCACGTCGAGGATGCACAGATCGAACCGCTGCGTAGACTGGATGATGTCGAGTGCTTTTTTCCCATCTTCGCAATAAGTCACCTGGTAACCGTTCAGTTCCAGGTTGTCGCGGGTCACAAAACTGAGGCTTTCGTCGTCTTCTACGTATAAAAGGTGTGCTTTTGAGTCGGCCATAGATTGCGGTGGTTAGGTTATAAATAGGCGCGGCTATATGGCCGCAGCAGCGGCAAACATAATCAAGTTGAGACAAACTTACAGCCAACCAAAGACGAGTTATCTTTTTGCGCTAATAAGCGTCAAATATTTGCCTTTTT
Source organism: Saprospiraceae bacterium (assembly GCA_965249785.1). GTDB lineage: Bacteria > Bacteroidota > Bacteroidia > Chitinophagales > Saprospiraceae > M3007. The sequence continues at coordinate 9,352 of CBDFMU010000031.1, forward strand.
CGCGTTATTAAGAGGGCTTTTTTCGTCCATTTTTTTCCGTGAAGTATTTCCAGTAACGCTTGGGCACGTGTTGCAAGTGTACTTTCATGTTGCGCCGCTCGGGAATATTCACACTGTCGAAGTAATCTTTCCAAAGTGTCTGGTACCGATCGTCTTCCACGGCTAATGGGTCTTTGGCCTGTCGCTGCAAACGCAGGTGGCTTTCCACGCTAAACGTCACGTAATCAGTCTTTTGTTCATCATAATACAGCCCATAATGCCGGCGCGTATCATAAATGACCCAACGTTGAGCGGGATAGCGTTTTTCAAAATGGTCGCCAATGAGCGGCAACACGTTAAAATCCGGGTCCACCACCGCCACAAACAAGCCGTCCTGCGCTTTTTGAAAACGTACAAAAGCGTGCATGCGGTGGATCTCGCGACCCATTTGCTTATTCAATTGGGCCAATTTTAATACGCAAGGTTCGATGAAATTCTCTTCAATATTATATTTGCTCACCATCGCCAGCCGAATAAAACGATAGATCAACATTTCAATTTCCGGGTGTTCCGAATGAAAAGCCCGGTAGAGCATCGTGGCCGCTTGCTCGGAAGTTCTGCGAATTAAACCCACTTTCACCCGTTCGGCGTGGGCGAGATCGGTCGGCACCACTAGCGGAGCCTCGAATAGGTCGCCATGAAAATCCTCTTCCGCCACAAATCCACTGGCTTCCAATTGCAAACGGTAACTCTCGAAGATCGCGGAGAGCAAGCCTTCGTAAGTGCCGTCGTAGAGGAAAAGTCGCTGGGTGTTGGTCAAATGTTTGTGATTGAAAGGGGGATTTGTTAAAATTCAAAATCCTGGTTATCGCTCCGTCACCCCCGACCCCTGAAGGGGAGTACATCTTGGATAAAATATGATTTACAACCATTTCTAACCGAGCCGTACTCCCCTTTAGGGCAGGGTTGATTGATTCTAGGTATTGCCTTGGTTTTGGAAGAGCTTAGCGAGTTCATTGACTTTATTGGCGAATTTAGCGAAAGTGTTTTTTATCACCTTATATCCATTGATAGTCAATGTGTTGACTATAACATTATTTAATTGTATCAACAGGGAGACTTGACTATGTTTACGCAATGTGGTGGCATCCTCTTTCATGTTTACGTCCTTGGCCCAGTGTAGGTTGTTCTCAATGGTCCAATGGGACTGGATGGCCTTTGCCACCCGATCAGCCGCATCCATAGGCTTGCTCAGGACATAAAAGGCCGTTTCGTCAAAGGGAGTACCTTGTCTGGTGCCCCATCGGCGAACCTTGACCACTCGTTGGATGCCATTCCAGCCAGATGGCTGCTCCGCCATCGGACCATACAGTTCGACCTGCCTGTACACATGACGACCATGTCCTTTTTGGTCGTATTCATGCGTGGATATCGGTGTTGCCACCCGCGTGTGCTCGGCTATGGCCTGCCACAGCACTGGACAGTTTCGCTTGACCTGTGATAGAAAGTGGCAGCCGATTGATAACATCAGGTCAAAAGTTTTTTTTTGGTGTGCGCAGCATCCATGGTAAACACTCTATCCTGCAACCCTAATTCCTGCACCAGTTTGCGCAGAGCCTCCACTTCCCCGCCCGATCCCCGGTTTTCAAAAGGCTGTGTGCCATAGACCAGACCGCTTTGTTGACCAAAGGCACTCACCGCCGCCGAGAAGTTCTGCAACCCCGTGTTGCCGCCATTTACGGTCGATTTGACTGCTTTACCGTCTAGCGATATAAATTCATCCGACCACTCCGCATGGTAGGCCCGTGCCCAATCAATAAACTTATTACCAGACAGCTGAGACCCCAACCTCGTCAGAATCGTGTAGAAGGTCTGGTAAGTCGGTACGCCATGCTGTAAGTTCAACGCCTGGGTCAGTTCCAAAGCATTGGCATTGGCAAAACGTTCAAACCCACGAAAACCCTGATGACCACTTATGATGGCCATAATGACGATCGACAGCACATTATAAAGACTATGACGTTGTCCCTGACCCCGTCGAGGGTCGTCTAGCATGGATATAAATTCTCCTAAATTGTACTTCATATTCAACATTTATTGCCAAAAATCGCTATGCCCTAGAATCAATCAACCCTGCCTTTAGGGGTCGGGGGTCGAGCAAGCGCAAGCAGACACCCCTACCACAAACTCAATTGTATTTCCACCGGCTTGTCATGCAGCAATTGTCGCCGCACCAAAGTCGGATCCAGCCCCGCGTGCACCGGAATACGGTCGGCGCAGGTGAGAAAATACTTGGCTCGTTTCAGCACCACTCCAAATTGCTGCAAATGATCATACCGCAGTCGCCCAAATCGTCGGGCTGCGATGATTTTATTGGCCGATTTTATGCCCACGCCGGGAATACGCAGGATCATGCCATAATCGGCTTTGTTGACATCCACCGGAAACATCGCCGGATGGCGCAGCGCGTAGGAAAGTTTTGGGTCAATTTCGGGATCGAGGCCCGGATTGGTCTCGTCCACGATTTCCCCGACTTTAAAGCCGTAAAAGCGCATCAGCCAGTCGGCCTGATACAAGCGATTTTCGCGGAGCAATGGCGGTTGGGTCAGCACAGGTATGCGTTCGTCCGTTTGAATAGGAATGTAGCCGGAATAATACACGCGTTTCAGGCCCTTTTCCTGGTACAGGCTGTCGGCCAGACGGAGCACTTGCAGGTCATTTTCTGGCGTGGCACCTACTACCATTTGCGTACTTTGCCCGGCGGCGGCAAATGTGGGCGCATGTTTAAAAAGTTTGCGCTCCTCTTTATTGGCCGTAATCTCATCTTTCAGCAGTTCCATCGGTGTCAATACATCAATATAATTTTTTTCTGGGGCCACCTTTTTCAACTCTTCCTCGGAAGGTATTTCGATGTTGACGCTCAATCGGTCGGCAAAAAGTCCGGCCTCGCGCATCAATTCATCGCTGGCTCCCGGAATAACTTTGAGGTGAATATAACCGTTAAATTTATGAATGGTGCGCAGTTCTTTGGCCACTCGCACGAGCCGCTCCGTCGTGTAGTCGGCATTTTTGAAAATACCCGAACTCAAAAACAGCCCTTCGATGTAGTTGCGTTGGTAGAAATTCATGGTGAGATCCACGACTTCCTGCACCGTAAAAGCGGCACGTTTCACATCGTTGCTCCGGCGGCTCACGCAGTAGGCACAGTCGAAAATACAGTGGTTGGTGAGCAGGAGTTTCAGCAGCGATACGCAGCGGCCATCTTCGGTGTAAGTATGACAAATGCCCATGCCGTGACTATTGCCGAGTCCGTCCGAGGTATTCGCGCGTTTGCCACCGCTGGATGCACAAGAGACATCGTATTTGGCGGCGTCGGCCAATATTTTGAGTTTTTCCTGGATTCGTTCCTGCTGCATCGGACAAGGTTAGCAAAGTGCAAATATGAAACTATGTGTTTGTTATTATGTTTTTATAACAATAAAAAGTTTTAATTTCTGTACGGCTTGCTTTGCAGATTATAAAGAAAATGAATTATGGAGGCAAAATCTTACGTATGTTTGTAGACTAAATTTAAAACAGTAAATTGATATTACTGAAAAAAGTAAATATATTAGGTTTAAAATGAATCTAGAAGCCTCGCAACTTAACCTGATTGCCACTTATTTTTCAAATCAGCCCGTTTTGAAGGCTTATTTATTTGGCTCATTTAGTCGGGGAGAGGCTGGGGCAGATAGTGATATTGATCTGTTGGTTGAACTGGATTACAGCCAGCCAATTGGTTTGGAATTCATTCAAATGCAAATAGACCTCCAAAAACTGCTTTCCAAAAAAGTTGATTTAGTTTCTGCCAGAGGATTGTCAAAATATATTGCACCTATCATTGAGCGAGAAAAAATTCTGGTGTATGCCCGATAGGTTAGGAGACAAAATACGGCTTCAACACATTTTAGATGCAATCGAAGAAATAGAAAACTACACAACTGGTGTAGATATGGAGGCTTTTGTGTCCAATTCTATGATGTTTAATGCGACGTTGCGGCAACTGGAAGTTATCGGAGAGGCAAGCAGAAGGCTATCCGAAACCTTAGTAGAAAATACCAGCGACATTCCATGTGCCAGGATTATTGGTCTGCGAAATAACGTTATACATGAATATTTTGGGGTCGACGACATTACAATCTGGAACGTTATAAAAACTAATCTTCCAGATTTGAAAAGCAGGATGATATTGATAATTTCTCAAATAATTTAGCATATAACTGCTTGTAAATGTTGCCTTTGTAACCTACCCAACTTTCCGAACCACCATAATCCCATCTCGCACGGGCAGCAAAATATTCTCCACCCGCGCATCCTGCTGCACCATCGCATTGAACTCGCGGAGCACCTGTGCTGTAGCATCCTGCGTGTCATTGCCTGCTACTTTCCCATCCCAGAGTACATTGTCGGCCAAGAGGAAACCGCCGAGCCGCATTTTCTTCAATGCCAACTCATAGTGTCGGGCGTAATCCAGTTTACCAGCGTCCATGAACACTAAATCAAACGTTTCTTCCAGCGTCGGGATAATCGCCGCAGCATCGCCGAGATGCAAATGAACTTTTTCGGCCACGCCCGCCTTTATCAAATGTTCCTGAATAAGCCAGCCGAGTTCGTCATTGGCTTCGATAGTGTGCAAAAGTCCATCTTCGGGCAACCCATCGGCCAGGCAAATCGTCGAATAACCCGTAAACGTGCCGATTTCCAGAATGCGCCGGGGCCGGATCATTTGACTAAGAAAACGGAGTAACATACCCTGATACGCCCCCGAAAGCATCTGCGGACTGAGGGTGCGCAGATGAGTAGCCCGTTCTAATTCAATAAGTACGGGGCGCACGGGCGAAGTATGGGCTTGGCAATATTCCTGAGTTGGGTCGAACATAGTGGACAAAAGAGGTGAAAAGTGGGGTAGAACAGGCAGGTTTTTGCCATTTCGGCGGCCAATTTTTCCAGGCGACAAAGTTCTTCCTAAAATTTCCTCTTTTTTTGAAAAATAGTTTTTTCGTGTAAATCAAAAGAATTACCTTTGCACTCGCTTTTCGGGAGGGGTCTGTTTTCGGAAGTAAAAATGTTGTTTGAGGTCTCAAAATTAGCCTGTAGAGGCACTAAACTACGCCACTGTAGCTCAGTTGGTAGAGCAGCTGATTTGTAATCAGCTGGTCGGGGGTTCGAGTCCCTCTAGTGGCTCTTTTTTAAAGTGAGAAGTGAGAGAGGTAAGAAAAATGCGAGCGGTTTAAGCGGTTTTGCGCTTGAGGTTCTCACCATCTTACCTTTCTCATACTTCTCATCTTTCTCTCCAAGTAAAAAAGGGGGTGCGCCGGAGCCGGAGAGCCGGGCCAGACTGTAAATCTGGTGCTTAACGCTGAGTAGGTTCGAATCCCACCACCCCCACTTTTTTGCAGGGATGAGTTATGAGTTATAAAGTTATTTCACGCCGATATAACTCATAATTCATAACTCATAACTGCAATTTGCGGTGGTAGCTCAGCTGGTAGAGCGTCAGCCTTCCAAGCTGAATGTCGCGAGTTCGATTCTCGTCCGCCGCTCCAAACATGAAGCGATGAAATAATGAAGTGATTCATCTAAATCACTTCATCATTTCATTACTTTATATTAAGCCGTTGTAGCTCAGGGGTAGAGCACTTCCTTGGTAAGGAAGAGGTCGTGAGTTCAATTCTCATCAACGGCTCCAGGTAAGATGTTTTGTCGGTGATCCGATCTATTTGATAATTTTTGCTTCCTGTCAAATATTAGGTCATCGGGCAATCAAATTGCAATAATTTTTCTCACAAACGTTTGATACTAAACAGTTTAAACTAATGGCAAAAGAGACATTCGTCCGCTCTAAACCGCACGTAAATATTGGTACGATCGGTCACGTTGACCACGGGAAAACGACCCTGACTGCGGCCATTACCTATATTCTTTCCCTGAAAGGCCTAGCCAAGAAAACATCCTACGATGCTATTGACGCTGCACCAGAAGAAAAAGAACGCGGTATTACCATCAACACCGCCCACGTTGAATATGAAACATTGAAGCGTCACTATGCTCACGTGGACTGCCCAGGCCACGCTGACTATGTGAAAAACATGATTACGGGTGCCGCCCAAATGGACGGTGCAATCGTAGTATGTGCTGCTACTGACGGCCCGATGCCGCAAACTCGCGAACACATCCTGCTTGCTCGTCAGGTAGGTGTGCCACAAATCGTGGTGTTCATGAATAAAGTAGACCTCGTGGATGATCCCGAGATGCTTGAACTTGTGGATATGGAACTTCGCGAACTGTTGAGCTCGTACAACTTCGATGGCGACAACGCTTCCATCATTCAAGGCTCTGCCCTGAAAGCCCTGGAAGGCGATCCACTCTACTCGCAGCGCATTATGGATTTGATGGATGCTTGCGACAACGACATCCCAGATCCAGTACGTGAAGTAGATAAGCCATTCCTGATGCCAGTAGAAGATGTATTCACGATCACTGGTCGTGGTACGGTAGCTACCGGTCGTATCGAGCGTGGTGTGATCAACGTTGGCGATCCAGTCGAAATCATCGGTATGATGAAACCCGAAGAAAAGCCACTGAACTCCACCATCACTGGTGTAGAAATGTTCCGCAAACTGCTTGATCGCGGGGAAGCTGGTGACAACGCTGGTCTGTTGCTGCGCGGTATTGACAAAGAGCAAATCAAGCGCGGTATGGTTATCTGCAAACCAGGCAGCGTGAAACCGCACAAGAACTTCAAGTGTTCGGTATACGTCCTCTCGAAAGAAGAGGGTGGCCGTCACACGCCGTTCTTCAATGGCTACCGCCCACAGTTTTACTTCCGTACCACGGACGTAACTGGCGATTGCAAATTGCCGGAAAATGTGGAAATGGTGATGCCGGGCGATAACATCGAACTCGAAGTGAAACTGCTCAACACCATCGCTATGGAAAAAGGTCTCCGTTTCGCTATTCGCGAAGGTGGCCGTACAGTGGGTGCTGGTCAGGTAACTGAAATCATCGACTAAATAGGGAACAGGAGACAGGAGACAGGAACCAACAATTGGTTAATTCTGACTCCTGTTTCCTAACTCCTAATTTCCTAAACAGGGGCATAGCTCAACTGGTAGAGTGACGGTCTCCAAAACCGTAGGCTGCGGGTTCGATCCCTGCTGCCCCTGCAAAAAGTACAGTGCGTTGCTTCTCCGCCGTTCGTCTGTTGTTTTTACAGACAGGTTCGTTGACCGCTTAGTTCGGCAGCGGATTTTTTTTACGGGGTAGAGTAATTATTCTTGTATCCAATACCAGGCATTTTTGAAGAAGGAAGAATTTATGAAGGTTGGGACGCTCGTTTTCTCAACTTTTCAACATTCTCAACTCCTCAACATTGTCAACACAACGATTCGCGATGGAAAAATTGACACTTTATCTGAAAGAAAGCTATCAGGAGTTGGTAAACAACGTCTCTTGGCCAACTACACAGCAATTGCAAGAGAGCACACTGGTGGTGCTGGTTACCGCCGCTACGCTAGCCATTCTTATCTTCCTGATGGATGGTCTGTGCAGTATGGTGTTCAAAACTATCTACGGGACCTGGTAATTTTTCCATCCCATTCATTCTTTTCCGGTCAACCATGAATCAAGATACTGAAGCGGCACCTTCGGCACCTCCTACCGACAGAAAGTGGTATTCCCTGCGGGTCATTAGTGGCAAAGAGCGGAAAATCCAGGAGCGAATTCTGCTCGAAATCGAGCGTTCCAACTGGAAAGAAACCGTTTTTTCGGTAGTGGTACCGACAGAAAAGGTATATAAGATTCGCAACGGTAAAAAGGTGATGCAGGAGCGCAATTTGCTGCCCGGCTACATTTTGGTGGAAGCATTGGGCGGCAAACTAAATGGCGACATTGCCAAGATGATTAGCGACATTCCAAATGTCATCCATTTTCTGGGCAAAGAAACACCATTGCCCATGACCCAAGTAGAAGCCAACCGGCTGCTGGGTAAAGTAGATGAAAGTACAGAGGCCGGTGAAACGCTCAGCGAACCATTCCTGATCGGTGAAACGGTACGGATTGTGGATGGTGCATTTGCCGACTTTGTGGGTGATGTACAGGAAGTGAATGATGAGAAGAAAAAGCTCAAAGTAATTGTGAAAATATTTGGTCGCGGTACCGAGATGGAATTGGGCTTCATGCAAGTAGAAAAAATCAGTTAGTAAAGTCCTCCTGATGCCCGCTTCTCCCGGGCTCGTTTCCACAGAGACTGACTAAAATGGTAATAAAGGTTTATAGGAGTTTATAAAGGTTTATCATAAACCTTCATCCACTTTTACAAATCCTCCTAAACATTACGTTTCATTCAAGATTATCCCGACAGGTTCGGGAATGAAAATCTGGCAACAATGGCAAAAGAAGTCGATATTTATATCAAACTCCAGGTGAAAGGTGGCCAAGCCAACCCTGCACCCCCGATTGGCCCGGCCCTCGGTTCCAAAGGGGTGAACATCATGGAGTTCTGCAAACGCTTCAACGCGCAAACGCAGGATCAGATCGGAAAAATTCTTCCAGTGATTCTTTCGGTATACAAAGACAAAACTTTTGACTTTGTTATCAAAACCCCACCGGCAGCGATCCAATTGTTTGAAGCAGCCAAACTGGCCGTCGGAAAAGGTTCCCCGGAACCTAACCGCAAAAAGGTCGGTAGTGTGAGCTGGGATCAAGTGCAGGCCATTGCGGAAAGCAAAATGCCCGATTTGAACTGCTTCACCCTACAATCCGCTATGAAAATGATCGCTGGTACAGCGCGCAGCATGGGATTGACTGTGACGGGTGATTTGCCGAAAGGACAAACAGAAGCGAATGTGGCCAATTAATTAATGTGGTCAATGTGTCAAACACATTTTCACATTGACCACATTTATTTTGATTTTTTTCAAGGAAGTTCCGCCTACCGGAACGTTACACCTTAACAATAACATTTGAATGGCACAAGTAACAAAAAAACGCAAAGTCGTTGATTTGAAGGTGGACCAGGACAAGCTGTACTCGCTGACCGAAGCGATGGGTTTGGTTAAAGAGGTCAACACCACCAAGTTCAACGCCTCGGTTGATGTGCACGTCCGCCTCGGGGTGGATCCACGTAAAGCCGACCAAGCCCTTCGCGGCACCGTTTCGCTGCCACATGGCACGGGCAAAACCAAGAAAGTACTGGTATTCTGCACCCCTGATCGCGAAGCCGAGGCAGTAGCCGCCGGTGCCGATTTCGTTGGGTTGGATACCTACCTCCAAAAAGTGACCGAAGGTTGGATGGAAGCCGATGTAATCATCGCTACACCCAATGTGATGGCTCAACTTGGTAAAGTGGCTCGTATCCTCGGCCCACGCGGTCTGATGCCCAACCCCAAGACTGGTACGGTTTCCAATGATATTGCTTCCGCTGTGTCGGAAGTGAAGAAAGGTAAAATCGCTTTCCGGGTTGATAAATTCGGCATTGTACACGCTTCCGTTGGTCGCGTTTCCTTTGCGCCGGAACAACTGGTCGAAAATGCCCACGAACTGATCGCCACCCTTTCGCGGATGAAACCATCCAGTGCGAAAGGCGTGTATATGCGCACCGTTTCCGTGGCCAGCACCATGAGCCCGGGTATCTCGGTAGATCCAAAATCGATCAAGGTCTAAATTGGTTGAGCATGTTTAGTATGTTGAGGTTGTTGAGAAATGGCTCAACCTCTCAACAACCTCAACAGTCTCAACCCCTCAACCATTACTCAACATTTCAATAACATAAGAAATGACCAGAGACGATAAAACGGCAGCGATTGCGGAACTTCGGGAGGAATTGGGTAACACCCCGTTCTTTTACCTCGCGGATTCTTCTACTCTGCCGGTCGCTAAAATAAATAAACTACGTCGGATGGCCTTTGAGCAAGGCATCACGATGAAAGTGGCCAAGAATACCCTGATCCAGAAAGCATTGGAAGATGCACCGGATTCTAAAGGTTACAAAGCCCTGTTCGAGTCATTAGTTGGTCCAACCACCATTCTGATTTCTCCAAATCCAAAGGCTCCCGCCAAACTGATCGAAGATTTTCGCAAAGGGGAGGCTCGTCCAACACTCAAAGCCGCTTACATTGACACCTCGGTGTACCTCGGTGATGATCAACTGGCTATCCTGACCAAACTGAAAAGCAAAGAAGAGATGGTCGGCGAGATCATCGGCTTGCTCCAGTCGCCAGGTCGTCGCCTCGCTAGCCAATTGACTTCTGCCGGTAGCAAAATCGCTGGTATCGTCAAGACGCTGGAAGAAAGGGAAAATTAGTTATGAGTTAGGAGTTATAAGTTATGCCACAACGTGCGCTCATAACTCATAACTTATCCCTCATAACTTCAAAAATCGGCTTCCAAGTACGCGCCATTGTTGGTGCAACGCTTTTTAAATACCTTACGAAGAACCACTTCTCATTCACATTTTCGCAAAAAAAATTAAAATTCTACTACAATGGCAGATTTGAAAGCAATGGCAGAATCGCTGGTGAACCTTACGATAAAGGAAGCCAATGAACTGGCCGCTATACTGAAAGACGATTACGGAATCGAGCCTGCTGCTTCCGCAGTGATGGCCGCTCCTGCCGCTGGCGGTGGTGCTGGTGATGCTGCTCCGGTCGAGCAAACTGAGTTTGACGTGACGTTGAAAGACGCAGGTGCTAACAAACTTCAAGTCGTGAAAGAGGTGAAAAACATCCTCGGACTGGGCTTGAAAGAAGCAAAGGACCTGGTGGACGGTGCACCAAGTTCGTTGAAAGCTGGCGTAAACAAAGCCGAAGCAGAATCGATCAAATCGGCTTTGGAAGCCGTCGGTGCAGTGGTGGAAGTGAAGTAAGGAATTTTTTCCGAGCAGCAGATGCCAGGTTTTGGTAACTGTTTTTCTGAAATACCTTCTTCGACCTTTCGCCAAAATGTACGGTAATTACCCTCCTTTTAGATAACACGATTGGGCTTAACGCCGCTTCCTGACCGGGGAGGGCGTTAAGCCTATCGCTGTCTATAAGAAAAGGTAATGAACTTTATACCCGCTTTGTGCGTTATATCCGGCTTGCAGTACATAAGTTTTGTAAGCCATGTCGGCGAAAGCGTCGGCAAAATCTGCCAATCAGCATTCAAGCATAATTTGCAAAAATGACCAATAACGGCATCTCAACAGGGGCAGTCCAAAAAACCGGCGTTCAAGAGCGCGTCAATTTTGGAAAAATACGCCTCGCCGGTCACTACCCTGACCTACTTGAAATTCAGCTCAAATCATTTCAGGAATACTTCCAGCTGGAAACTACGCCAGACAATCGTATTAACGAAGGTCTATATCGGGTGTTTCAGGAAAATTTCCCCATCACCGATGCGCGGAATATTTTCAATTTGGAGTTTCTGGATTACTTTATCGACCCACCTCGCTACACCATTGATGAGTGTATGCAGCGTGGGTTAACCTATTCGGTGCCGCTCAAAGCCAAATTGCGTCTTTCGTGTAACGACCCGGAACACATTGATTTCCAGACTATTGTTCAGGATGTATTTTTGGGCAATATTCCGTACATGACACCGAAAGGTACTTTCGTCATCAACGGAGCGGAACGGGTGATCGTGTCGCAATTGCACCGTTCGCCGGGCGTGTTCTTCGGGCAGAGTTATCACCCGAACGGCACCAAGATTTATTCGGCGCGCGTCATCCCGTTCAAAGGAGCGTGGATGGAATTTGCAACGGATATCAATCTGGTCATGTATGCCTACATCGACCGGAAAAAGAAGTTTCCTGTAACCACGCTTTTGCGGGCTATCGGTTTTGATACGGACAAGTCTATTCTTGATTTGTTTGATTTGGCCGACGAAGTAGCCACCACTCGTGAGAACCTCGAAGCGTCTATCGGCCGCAAATTGGCTGCCCGCGTGTTGAAATCGTGGACGGAAGATTTCGTGGACGAAGACACAGGCGAGGTGGTGAGTATTGCGCGGAATGAAATCATTCTGGAACGCGATGCTGTGCTGGACGAAGAGAATATTGAACTCATTCTCGACCCGGCGACTAACGTAACGACTATTATTTTGCAGCGTACGGAGGTGGAAGAAGATTTCGCCATCATCTACAATACACTGCAAAAGGACCCGACTTCGAGCGAACTCGAAGCCGTGACCTATATATATCGTCAACTGCGCGGAAGCGATCCACCGGATGACGATACGGCGCGCGGTATTATTGAGAAATTGTTCTTCTCCGACAAGCGTTACAACTTGGGTGAGGTGGGCCGTTTCAAAATCAACCGCAAACTGGGCCACGACATTGCCGACAATAACCTGGTGTTGACGAAAGAAGACATCATCGCGATTGTCCGTTATATCGTGAGTTTGATCAATAATAAGGCCGAAATTGACGATATTGATCACCTTTCTAACCGCCGCGTGCGGACTGTGGGCGAGCAATTGTATGCACAATTCGGTGTGGGTCTGGCGCGTATGGCGCGTACCATCCGCGAACGGATGAACGTACGTGACAACGAGGTTTTCACGCCTGTGGACTTGATCAATGCCCGGACGCTGTCGTCGGTAATTAACTCGTTCTTCGGAACCAGCCAGTTGTCGCAGTTCCTCGACCAAACCAATCCACTGTCTGAAATCACGCACAAGCGTCGTATTTCGGCTCTTGGACCGGGTGGTTTGAGCCGCGAACGTGCCGGTTTTGAGGTTCGTGACGTACACTATTCTCACTATGGTCGCCTGTGCACCATTGAGACGCCGGAAGGACCGAACATTGGTCTGATCTCGACGCTGTGTACCCACGCGAAGATCAATAAAATGGGCTTTTTGGAAACGCCTTATCGCCGCGTAGTCGGTGGTAAAGTGGTGCTGGAAGGCGACGTGGAATACCTGTCCGCCGAAGCAGAAGATTATATGAAGATTGCGCAAGCCAACTCCCTCGTGGACGAAGGCGGTGCTTTCCTCAACGATCGCGTGAAGGCTCGTGAACACGGTGACTTCCCGATTTTGACACCTGACGAACTGGAATATATTGACGTGGCACCGAACCAAATTGTGGGTGTGTCTGCTTCGCTGATCCCGTTCCTTGAAAATGACGATGCTAACCGCGCCTTGATGGGCTCGAACATGCAACGTCAAGCCGTGCCGCTTATCCGTCCGCACTCGCCGATGGTGGGTACAGGTTTGGAAGCAAAAGTGGCGCGCGATAGCCGGATGCTGATCAATGCAGAAGGCAGTGGCGTGGTGGAATATGTGGACGCTAATGAAATCACGATTCGTTATGACCGCACCGAGGAAGACCAATTGGTGTCTTTTGAGGATTCACGCAAGACGTACACGTTGACCAAGTTCATGCGTACCAACCAGGGTACTTGTATCAACTTGAAACCTATCGTTCGCCGCAATCAGCGCGTGGAAGAAGGCGACATTTTGTGCGAAGGTTATGCTACCGAAAATGGCGAATTGGCCCTCGGCCAAAACCTGAAAGTGGCGTTCATGCCGTGGAAAGGCTACAATTTCGAGGATGCTATCGTACTGTCGGAGCGGGTGGTGCAGGAGGACGTATTTACCTCTATCCACATCGAACACTTCGAGTTGGACGTGCGCGACACGAAACTGGGCGAAGAAGAACTCACGCAAGACATTCCGAACGTGAGCGAAGAAGCAACCAAAGACCTCGACGAAAACGGTATTATCCGTATCGGTGCCTGGGCAAAAGAAGGGGACATCCTGATTGGTAAAATCACGCCAAAAGGTGAAACTGACCCAACGCCGGAGGAAAAATTGCTTCGTGCTATCTTCGGCGACAAAGCCGGTGACGTGAAAGATGCTTCGTTGAAAGTACCGCCGAGCGTCAATGGCGTGGTAATCGACAAGCAATTGTTTGCTCGTGCCAAGAAGGATAAAATCCAGAAGGAGTCTGAAAAGGCCCTGCTGGATCGCTTGGACGATGAACACGAAGTGTCGCTCAACAAGTTGAAAACCGTCCTGATCGACAAACTTCAATTGCTGATCAAAGACAAGGTGACCAACGGTATTCGCAGCATTTATGGCGAAGAAATGGTGTCGAAAGGCTCCAAACTTTCCGTACAGGTGCTTCGTGAAAATATTGATTATGGCCAGGTGGATTATACCAACTGGACGAATGATAAGCATGGCAACGCACTGATTAGCCGCCTGTTGCACAATTACAGCATCAAGGTGAATGAGGAAGTGGGCCGCTACAAGCGCGAAAAATTCAATATCTCGATTGGTGACGAATTGCCAGCGGGTGTGTTGAAACTGGCCAAAGTATATGTGGCCAAAAAGCGTAAACTGAAAGTGGGGGACAAACTCGCTGGTCGTCACGGTAACAAGGGGATTGTGAGCCGTATCGTCCGCATGGAAGATATGCCGTTCCTGGAAGACGGTACGCCAGTCGACGTGGTGCTCAACCCGCTGGGGGTGCCTTCGCGGATGAACCTGGGTCAGATATTTGAAACCGTATTGGGTTGGGCCGGCGAACGCCTCGGCGTGAAATTCGCTACGCCGATCTTTGACGGTGCCAAAACCGATGAAGTGGACGAGTGGATCAAGAAAGCGGGCTTGCCGGAATTGGGTCAAACCTATCTTTCCGACGGCGAAACGGGCGACCGTTTCCACCAAAAAGCGACGGTGGGCGTGATTTACATGCTCAAACTTAGCCACATGGTGGACGACAAGATGCACGCTCGTTCTATCGGACCATACTCGCTCATCACGCAGCAGCCGTTGGGTGGTAAAGCGCAGTTCGGTGGCCAGCGTTTCGGGGAAATGGAAGTGTGGGCCCTCGAAGCCTACGGTGCTTCCAACATCCTGCAAGAGTTGTTGACGTACAAATCAGATGATATTCAGGGCCGGGCGAAAGCCTACGAAGCCATTGTGAAGGGCGATAATTTGCCGGAGGCTAATATTCCGGAATCGTTCAACGTATTGGTGCATGAGTTGAGGGGCTTGGCTTTGGATGTGAAGTTTGAGTAGAAATAGGGAAGTGGATGCCTTACTTTAAGTGAGGCATCCACTATATTTAAAGTTACATTTTTGTAAGTTGTTATGCCCACTTTGAAAATCATTGATGGAACTAAGATTGATGTTTACTCACGCGAACACCCACCGCCTCACTTTCATGCAATCAGCGCAGAAGATGAAGAATTGATTGTGATTGAGACACTTGAAACTTATGTAGGCGAGTTGCCTGGTAAAAAGAGGAAAAAGGTGGTGGAATGGGCTTCTGAAAACCAGGATTTCCTGATGGAAAACTTTAAACGGCTCAACCCAAATTTATGACACAGGGTAAAAAAATACCGCGTATTGAAAGCATTTCCAAAGTGGACGGCTTTCGTGTGTATTGTGTGTTTAATACGGGCGAACGTGGAGTGATTGATTTTGGAAAACTATTCAAAGAATGGGAGGTGAAATCTGGCGACGATGAATATATGCTTTTGGACTTAAAAGAGTTTCAAAAGGTCAAACTTCGTGACGGAGTACTTTCCTGGGAGAACGTGAAAGTATCATTGACTAATGAAGAGGATAAGCAAGAAGCGTTTCCCTATGAAATAGACCCCATTGTTTTGTATAATCAGGCAGAGATAATGTCTAATACAGAAGAAGAAATTTTTACCAAACGTGGTGAAAATAATTGACAGACAAAATCTATCATCTTGTAACCTCTCGTTTCAACGAGGGGCCAAGCGAACTTACTCAGACCATCTATCTTCTTTGCAAAACATCCAAATCATGTTGCAAGATGGCTGATGCTTTGTAAAGAAGATAGATGTAATTCTTAGTAGTTTAGTCCGCCGATTGAAAGTCGGCGGTTACAAGATGATAGATGGGATTTGTTGTTATTTGAAAGCAGTAAAACTTTTCTACTTATAAGTAAAATTGCGGGTGTAGCCACCCATTGAAATTCAAAATTCTCAACCGCTCAATATGCCGTTCAAAAAGAAAAGCAATAAAACCGATCAGGGCTTTGATACGATTATCATTGCCCTGGCCAGCCCGGACGAAATCCTGGAGCGCAGCTATGGCGAAGTGCTCAAGCCGGAGACCATCAACTATCGGTCTTACAAGCCGGAGCGCGATGGTCTGTTCTGCGAGCGGATTTTCGGTCCGGTCAAAGACTACGAATGCTATTGCGGCAAGTACAAACGTATTCGCTACAAAGGCATCGTCTGCGACCGCTGTGGAGTAGAGGTGACCGAGAAAAAAGTGCGTCGCGAACGCATGGGCCACATTCGGCTCGTGGTTCCGGTCGTGCACATCTGGTTTTTCAAGAGCCTGCCGAACAAAATCGGCTACATCCTTGGCACGTCGTCTAAGAAATTGGAAGCCATTATTTACTACGAACGTTATGTCGTTGTAAATCCAGGCATCAAGAAGGAAGAAGGCATGAACCGTATGGATCTGCTGACGGAGGAAGAATACCTCGAAATCCTGGATACCTTACCGAAAGAGAACCAACAACTGGACAACTCGCACCCGGACAAATTCATCGCCCAAATGGGTGCCGAAGCAGTGTATTCTTTGTTGAGCACGCTCAATCTGGATGACCTTTCTGCCCAATTGCGCCACGAAGCCCACAGCGAAACCAGTCAACAAAAGAAGAGCGAAGCCAACAAACGCCTCCGGGTGGTCGAGGCTTTCCGCGAAGGTTTGGAAAGTGCTGGCCAACGTCCGGAATGGACAGTGATCCAGTATTTGCCAGTGGTTCCACCTGAATTGCGCCCGTTGGTGCCGTTGGATGGTGGCCGTTTTGCGTCTTCTGATTTGAATGATTTGTATCGTCGCGTTATTATCCGCAACAACCGTCTGAAACGTCTGCTCGAAATCAAAGCGCCGGAAGTGATTCTGCGTAATGAAAAGCGGATGTTGCAGGAAGCCGTGGACTCACTGTTCGATAACTCACGGAAATCCAACGCTGTGAAGGCCGAAGGTGGTCGCGCGTTGAAATCACTGTCCGACATTCTGAAAGGTAAACAGGGTCGTTTCCGTCAAAACCTGCTCGGTAAGCGTGTTGACTACTCGGGTCGTTCGGTAATCGTAGTAGGGCCAACGCTCAAACTACACGAGTGCGGTATTCCAAAAGCAATGGCGGCTGAGTTATTTAAGCCGTTCATTATCAGAAAGTTGATTGAGCGTGGCATCGTGAAAACGGTGAAATCCGCCAAGAAACTGGTAGATCGCAAGGATCAGGTAATTTGGGAAATTCTCGAAAATATCCTGCGCGGTCACCCGGTCATGCTCAACCGTGCGCCAACACTGCACCGTCTTTCGATTCAGGCTTTCCAGCCGCGATTGATCGAGGGTAAAGCAATCCAGTTGCACCCACTCGTGTGTACGGCTTTCAACGCCGACTTTGACGGTGACCAAATGGCGGTACACGTGCCGCTGAGCCATGCGGCCATTCTGGAAGCCCAAGTCTTGATGTTGTCGAGCCACAACATGCTCAACCCGCAGGACGGTTCGCCGATCACACTGCCTTCGCAGGACATGGTCTTGGGTCTGTATTATCTGACCAAAGAACGCAAATCTATTCCGGAAAATCCGGTGCGTGGCGAGGGTCGTCGCTTCTATTCGCAGGAAGAAGTAAATATCGCGTACAACGAAGGCCAACTGGACCTGCACGCTGGCATCGAATGCCGGGTACCACAGGATGAAGACGGCAAGATTGTGCTCAAACGTATCAAAACCACGGTCGGTCGGGTGCTGTTCAACCAAGCCGCACCAGATGGCGTACCTTATATTAATGAGTTGCTGACCAAGCGTAACTTGAAGGTGATTATCGGGGAAATCATTACCCGCACCAGTTTCAAGTTGACGGCTGAATTCCTGGATGCGATCAAGGAATTGGGCTTCGGCTGGGCGTTCAAGGCTGGTTTGTCGTTTAATTTGGGTGATCTGGTTATTCCAAATTTGAAAAAAGTTGCTTTGGCTGCCGCACAGGTAGAAGTAGACGAAGTTTGGGAGAACTACAATATGGGTTTGATCACCTATAACGAACGTTATAACCAGATAATTGACAAATGGACATTTGCGGATAACCGTATTACTGACCAGTTGATGAAGGAATTAAGTACTGATAAACAAGGCTTTAACTCCGTGTTTATGATGCTTGACTCTGGTGCGCGTGGTTCCAAACAACAAATCAAACAGTTGTGCGGTCTGCGGGGCTTGATGGCTAAACCACGGAAATCCGGTGATACTGGCGGTGCCATTATCGAAAACCCGATTCTGTCGAACTTCCTGGAAGGCTTGTCCGTACAAGAGTTTTTCATCTCGACGCACGGTGCGCGTAAAGGTCTGGCCGATACGGCTTTGAAAACCGCCGATGCTGGTTACTTGACCCGTCGTTTGGTTGACGTGGCGCAAGACGTGGTCATTCGTGAAGTCGACTGCGCTACCCTGCGTGGTATTGATACGACCGCTTTCAAAGAAGGCGACAAGGTCATTCAAAACCTGCGCGACCGGATCAAAGGCCGTTACAGTTTGCATGATGTATACCACCCCGACACCGAGGAATTATTGGTGGCTGCGGCAGGATACATTACGGATAAAATTGCTACCGACATTGATGAAGCGCAAATCGAAATGGTGACTATTCGCTCGGTATTAACCTGCGAAAGCCGTCATGGTGTGTGCGGCAAGTGTTATGGCAAAAATCTGGCAACGGGTCGGATTGCCGAAATGGGCGACGCTACCGGCATTATCGCCGCGCAGTCCATCGGTGAACCGGGTACCCAGTTGACCCTGCGTACCTTCCACACGGGTGGTACGGCGGTGATCGGCCAAACCGACAACCACATCACGGCTCGCGCCGACTGTAAAATGGAGTTTGACTCCGTGCGTACAGTAGATGGGGTGGATACGGCGGGTAAACCAGTACAAGTTGTTGTATCGCGGACCGGAGAAATTCGTTCGCTCGATCCGAAGACTGGTCGGGTTGTGGCTAATAACTACATTCCTTACGGTTCCTTCCTGTTCGTCGTAGATGGACAAGAAGTGAAACGTGGCGAGAAGATTTGCGAATGGGATCCATTCAACGCCGTGATTGTCAGCGATTTCCACGGTTTGATTCGCTACAACAATATGGAAGAAGGTACCAACTTCCGCATGGAACGTGACGATCAAACTGGCTTCGCTGAAAAGATCGTTACGGAAAGTAAAAACAAGAAAAAGATTCCGTCTATCACTATTTTGAACCCGAAAACCGGGGAAGAAATGAAGACTTACTCGCTCCCAGTGGGTGCGTATGTGTCGGTGGACGATGATGAAGCCGTACAATCCGGCCAGCAAATCGTGAAAATTCCACGGAAACTGGGTAAGATTGCGGATATCACCGGTGGTCTGCCACGGGTAACGGAACTCTTTGAAGCACGTAATCCATCCAACCCGGCTTCGGTCGCGGAAATAGATGGTGTGATCACAATTGGTTCTATCAAACGTGGTAACCGCGAATGGACAATCGAAGCCAAAGACGGTCAGAAACGCAAGTACCTGATCGCTTTGACCAAGCACTTGCTGGTGCAGGACGGTGACTTTGTACGCGCTGGAACGGCCCTCACGGAAGGCACTATTTCGGTAAAAGACATTCTGGCCATTCGTGGACCGTTCGCTGCTTCTTCCTACCTCGTCAATGGGGTGCAAGAGGTGTATCGTTCGCAGGGTATCAACATCAACGACAAACACATCGAGGTGATCGTTCGCCAGATGATGCGTCGTTTGGAAATCGTGGATGCCGGTGATACGCACTTCCTGCAAGGGGAGCCAGTAGAACGTAACGAGTTCATTGACTACAACGACTGGATTTACGACAAGAAACTCGTGCTGGAAGCAGGCGATAGCACCAAACTGAAAGCCGGTGCTTTGGTTACACTACGTCAAGTACGGGAAGAGAACTCGTTCCTGAAACGCAACGACAAGAAACTGGTGGAATATCGCGATGCAGTGGCGGCTACGGCGGTCAGTATGTTGCTCGGTATCACCAAAGCGTCGCTGGGTACGGAATCGTGGATTTCTGCCGCTTCGTTCCAGGAGACTACCAAGGTACTTTCTACTGCGGCTATCGCGGCGAAGAAAGATCACCTGATGGGCTTGAAAGAGAACGTTATTGTTGGTAAGAAAATCCCGGCTGGTACGGGTATGCGTCAGTACGAAAACATCCAGGTGACTGGTTCGGGTCGTCCGTTCCGGGATGTGGCTGATGGCGTACTGGAAGAGGCAGACGCTCGGTAAGTTTTGAGTTTTAGATATTTTTGAGCCGCCGCTCTGGGAGATTTTATCCTGGGGCGGCGGCTTTTGTTTGTTTTGATGGTCGGTTACTTATCCATTCATTGATTTTGAGTTATTCAGTGAATAGTACCAGTGTAAACTAACTTTTGCTAATTTGGACGCTTGAATGAAAACGATCAAACATTCAGCATACATGAAGGGTAAAAACGTTTTTCTGGAGTTTCTTTCCAAATATTATTTATTGATCCTGTTTCTTGCCCTTTTGCCGGTCATGTATTCCCGCATCAACCAAAATCCCCGTGCGGTGATCTGGTCGGACTGTGAAGGCTACTATAAATATCTGCCAGGACTGTTCATTATCAAGGATTTCCATAAAATACCGGAAGGCAGCGTGTGGCCAGTTAAAAATGACAAAGGCGAAATTCTGCTGAAGTACACCTGCGGTGTAGCCATTTTCGAGGCACCTTTTTTCTTGGCGGCGCGACAATATTGTATCTGGAAAAATCAAGAACCCGACGATTTCTTCAACCGGCATTATAGTCGCGCTGTGGGCATAGCGGGCTATTGTTTTGGATTTCTCGGGCTGTTTTTCCTGAGACGCGGCCTGCTCCGCTATTTCAGCCCGACCGTGACCTGTTGGACGGTACTATCCGTCTTCTTTGGTACCAATCTCTTCCATTATGCAACGAAGGAAGTGGGGATGTCGCACGTGTATTCCTTCTGCTTGTTTGCCTTTCTGGTCTGGCATGTGCCGCGTTTTTATGCCAATCCTCGCTTACTGAATGCAGCTCTGTTGGGCGGCGCGGCGGGTTGGCTGATCCTGATTCGGCCTACCAATTTCGTAGTCCTTCTTTTCATCGACCTCTATGATGTGTATTCCTGGCAGGCGGGCAAAGATCGGCTGGTATTCTGGCGGCAACATTATTGGCAAATTGGCGTAGCGTCATTGGCGGCTTTTTTGTTTTTCCTGCCGCAGATGTTGTATTGGCACGAGATGACCGGGGAATGGGTGCGTTATTCTTACACAGACGAAGGTTTTATCTTTTGGAAGCAACCCAAAATAGCAGCCGTGCTGTTTGATGTCCAAAACGGCCTGTTTATTTATTCCCCGATGGTGCTGCTGATGGTCGCTGGCCTTTTTGTTGGGTGGAAGTTGAAAAAATATCAGGCACCCGCCTTGTCGCTTATCTTCGTGATCTCTACTTATTTGTTCGCCAGTTGGTGGGCCTGGTGGTTTGGCGGGGCTTTTGGGCATCGTTCTTATGTAGAATTGTATGCAATGCTGGCCTTGCCGCTCGCCGGGGTATTTGAACATACTTTACAGAATAGACGACCGGCTGTTCGATGGGGAATAATGGTGCTGGCGGTGTTATTCATGATTTATAGCGTGCGGCTTTCTTTGCTCTACAATACCATCGGCGGGCCGTGGGATGGAGCCGATTGGCGCTGGAACTGGGAAAAATTGCAGTGGGTGTATTCGCATTTTTTCGACCTTCCAGTAATCAGGAAATAACCGCTAACTTTGTCTTCCAACAACTACTGCGCTGATATGGGAGCTACTATTGCCAAGAAAGAGGCTTTGAATTTAGAAAGTTTGGTTGCGAACTACGGACCAATACGATTGCAGAGTCCACTTAGCCGCGAAACTTTCGTAGCACTGGCCGAGCATTATCCCGATCTGCGCATGGAGCGCGAAACCAATGGAACTACCACGATTATGTCTCCTGTAAAAAGAGGTTCCAGCAAACGGGAATCCGCCTTGATTGCCTTGTTATATATGTGGAATGAAGTGTATGGCAACGGAGAAGTACACAGTTCCTCTGGTGGCTTTGATCTTCCTAGTGGGGCTACCAAATCTACCGATGCCGCTTGGATTTCACCCGAACGCCTCGCTGCATTGCCTGATGCTGATGAGGAATCTTTTGTCAAAATTGTCCCTGATTTTGTCGCCGAAGTTCGCTCTGGAACCGACCGATTGAAAAAACTTCAAAGCAAGATGACTGATAGCTGGTTGGCTAATGGTGTTCGACTGGCGTGGCTGATTGATCCTTATCAAGAGAAAGTGTACATTTATCGCATTGGCCAAGCGGTGGAAATCGTGGAAGGTTTTGCCGACCGGATGTTGAGCGGCGAAGAGGTGATGCCGGGCTTTGAGCTACCTTTGGAAAAGATGCGCCGTCGGCTTTGAGGCGATTAAAAAATATAAAAAATGCCGCTACTTCTGTCTTTGAAATAGCGGCATTTTTATGCTAATTTTAATTTTAAAGCCTTAATAATCAAGCCACTGGCTCGGCTGCTACGCCAGTCATCTCCCGAATCACTGCTGCCTCCTTCGGATCATATACGGAGCCATCGGGGTAGAAAATATCGTGGAACCATACCACTGGCTCCGTGCTCTCCGGCACCGTCTTCCAGGGATAGATAGTATTGGTTTTACCTGCTACCAAGCCCCAATTTATCGCGCCTACGTGATAGCGTTTGAAAATTGCCAGGTGCGTGTTAAAGCGGCTATTGAGTGCGCGGGCCATATATTCGGTGCAAATAATCGGTCGTCCACGCTTTTGTAAGGCCTGAATTTCTGTTTCCAGATTTTCGCTGTCGAGGTAATTATGGAAAGTAATGACATCAGAATTGTCCAACTGGAAAGCATTCAGTTCTGTAAATTCCGGGTTCCAGGGGGCCGAAGTAAGCGGCTGCGATGGACGCACGGCCCAGGCCCACTCGAACACTTTTTGCAGCAATGGCATGGATTGCAGGAGGTAACCACTATTACCTGGCTCGTTGTAAAGGTCCCACAGCAGGATGCGTTCATCGCCATCGAAAGTGCGCAGAATGTCTTGCACATAAGCTTCCAGCGGGCCCCAGGTATCGGGGTGAAGCAGGCGTTCCTTGCCAGGTGCTTGTAGCCAGCCACTATTGTGAATGCCGGGCAGGGGATCGGGCTGTTTGCCAATTTGCGGATTCTCGTTCCAGCAATCGTCAAAAATAACGAAAATTACCTTGATGTGGTGTATTTCGATCAAATCCAGGAAAAGATGGATACGTTCTTTGAAGCCATCGGCATCATTTTCCCAGGCGAGATTGTGAAGATAAACCCGCACCGTATTCATGCCGAGACTTTCGGCCAGAGAGAGTTCGCGTTGAATAGTGGCCGGATCAAAAGTGTCGGCTTGCCACATTTCCAGCTCGTTAATAGCATTGCTGGGAATAAAATTACAGCCAACGGACCATTTTTGTTGGGCATACCAAGTAGTAGCCTGCTCAACGGGCCAAATTTGAGATGTCTGCACAGAAGAGACCATGAAAAATTTATAGTGAAATGAACCAGGAAACGCATTGCCGGAATGTCAAAATGACCGGACTTTAAGATGAGACTGTAGTGGATTAAAAAGTAACGTGCAATCTTGGCACAAACGTAGAGAAAATCTTAAAATACAACTTAAGATTAACTAAACAGACTGTTTATTACTTTGTGTTGACAAAAGACACTGAAAGATTTGGCAGATTCAGCAATTCCCCACACGAAAGGTATGTTTCGCTCCAACAAGAAATAGGCCAATTGCCCTTTTTTGTGGATAATATGAGTGTTAAAAAAATATTATTGTCTATTTGACTGGCTCGTGTCAGTTCCCTCTATTATATGGAAATGAGTGAAACCCTGAATTTATTGCAACTTTGAGGTGGCGTATCCGCCGATTTCCAAGTTTCTTCGACCCTTTATTCCCGCCATGTACATCAAAAAAAATCATGCCTGCACGGGACACCGGGCATCTTTGTATGCCTTAGCCCCTGGCCGCGACGACCGTCACTTTCTGACGGCGGGTGGCGATGGCTGGGTGGTGGAATGGTCGCTCGACGATCCCGAAACGGGGCATTTGGTGGCAGCAGTGGAGACGCAGATTTTTTCGCTGTTGCATTTGCCGGAACGAAACCTGCTGGTAGCAGGCAATATGAATGGCGGAGTACATTGGATAGATTGGGCCGATCCATCCCAAACTCGTAACGTGCAGCATCATCAACAGGGCGTATATGATTTATTGGTAGTGGGGGAGTGGCTGTATAGTGCCGGGGGCGACGGGCTGCTCACGCGTTGGTCGGTGGCGGAAGGCCGCACGGTGGAAAGTGTACAACTGACCAACCGGCCCTTGCGCGCGTTGGCTTATTCCGCTTTCCGGCAAGAACTGGCGGTCGGGGCGAGCGACGGCAACATTTATTTGCTGGACGAAACAACGCTGGAAATACGCCAGACTTTGCCAGCGGCTCATTTGCCATCGGTATTCACGGTGGTCTATTCCCCCGATCAACAAAGGCTCTTGAGTGGTGGCCGCGATGCTTTGCTATGCGTTTGGAATTTGGAAAGAGAGGCCCAACTCCTACTGGAAATCCCTGCGCACCGCTTCACTATCAACCACTTAGCGTTCTCGCCTGATGCGCAAATGTTTGCTACCGCCAGCCGCGACAAGACTTTTAAAATCTGGGATGCCAACACCTGCGAATTGCTAAAAGTGGTGGACACGCTGCGTTACGGTGGCCATATTAACTCCGTCAATCGCCTGCTTTGGCGACCCGACTGCCTGGTGACGGCGAGTGATGATCGGACGGCGATGATCTGGGAAGTGGGGATGTAAAAACTGTTGAGAATGTTGAGGATGTTGAGTTTGCTTCGCAAGTTGAGAAGGTTGAACGCCCTCTTTTTTTCTCAACAATGCAGGGCTCAACTTTTTTCTCAACATACTCAACAACTTTTCTCAACCGCGTAGCACTCAACCCTTCTCAACAATCCTCACTTCTTCGGTTGTTCTTTCAATATTTCCACATCAAAGCCGAGATCGCGCAGTTTTTCCTGACTCAATTCTTCCAAACTTTTGATTTCCAATACTTTGCCGTCTTTGTTTTTGAAAGTTAAAATGATGTTTTCACGGCTTTCCACGTTTTGCTGCGCGGTCTGGGCACGGGCCGTCATTTCGTCGGCGCGCTGAATAGCCGTATGCAGTTGCTCCAAAGCGATGCGTTCCTTATCTTGGGCTTCCCGGAGTTGACGCTGCATTTCTTCGGTTTTTACGATGTTGTCGCCGAGCGTTTTTTTGAGATCTTCCACTTGCGCTTTGGCGGTGGCTACTTCACTTTCACGGCCTTTTCGCTCTTCATCAGCGCGTTGGGCATCGAGCCGGGCGCGTTCGGCTTTTTCGCGACGCGCCAGTTCCTCGCTGTTAATCAGGTCATTACAGTTTTGCAGCGAAAGTAATTTTTCCAAACTCACCAAATCTACCGATACCACGTAGTCCAGTTTGAACTGGTCGGAACTGCTGTACACCTCGCCGCCCGCACTAAACACGACTCCACTCACTTCGGTATCGCCGCTGACTTTCTGGAAAGCGCGGGTGTACACGGTGGTGAGTTTGGCCGAACGTACATAGTAGGTTTTGCGGCGCGTTTCGGGCGTGACGTTGGTAGAAGCGCGGCAAATTTCAACGTAAGGAATATAGTCCTCTGGCAAAAACGCAGAGCCTACATCGGTGATAATCAATTCATTGATTACATCCTTTTCTACTTTGGTAGAGGCAATGCTGTACGCGCCGTTGAACTTGAATTTTGAATCAATTTTGGCACTATAAATCACGTCGGAAGTAGCCGTCGTCACCACTGGCGGTTTATCCTGCCGCACGAAGCGAGTCAGCACGGAAGTTTTATTGTCTTCAATGAGGATCATCGCGCCCACCAACTGGTCAATTTTGCTCACAAAACCCGCCAAACCCTTGATAAAAGTGCGCTGTTTGTAGGAGGGCGGCAAATCAAATCCCAGCGCGACAGGCGTTAGTTTGATCTTGCGCGAACTTTGGGCCGTGGCAGGCGAGAGGAATAGACAGGCGGCGAGGAGGAAGGAAAAACGATAGAGCATAGGCTGTGAAATGGAATAATTTTCGCCAAAACGAAAAATCAGTGCTGGAATTTTGTTCCAAGTCCTACCAAAGCCAATCTCTTTTTCCCAACTGCGCTTTTCTATCTTTACGACCTTAAATTGCCTCGTCAAGTCTTGTTTTCCAGTTCACCAAATTCCATTTTCTCCGTGTTTATTTCCGGCATTCAACAAATTGGTATTGGCGTCGCTGACGTAAAAGCGGCTTTTCGGTGGTATAGCCAGACCTTCGGCATGGATGTGCCCATGTTCGAGGAGGCCGCCGTAGCGGGCCTGATGTTACCTTATACGGGCGGTCAGCCGCAGGCGCGTCATGCCATTCTTGCCCTCAATATGCAGGGCGGCGGCGGCATGGAAATCTGGCAATACACTGGCCGAACGCCTCAGCCACCCGCTTTTCAGCCACAATTGGGCGATCTCGGTATTTTTATAGCCAAAATAAAATGCAAAGATGTGACGGCCTGCTTTCAAGATTTACAGAAACGCGGGGTGAATGTGTTGACCAAGCTACTACCGCGCCCCGACGGGAAAGCCCATTTTTTTGTGAAAGATCCCTGGGGAAATACTTTCGAGGTGGTCCCTACCGATGACTGGTTTACGACTAACCAACCTTTTCAAACGGGTGGTATGTACGGAGCCATAATTGGCGTTTCCGATATGGCGCGTTCACAGAAATTTTATGCCGAAATATTGGGCTATGATACAGTAGTATATGACCAAACCAGTGATTTTGCTGATTTACATGGCGTGGACGGCGGTTCTGGTCGTTACCGACGGGTGCTGCTGCGCCACGCACAACGTCGCGTGGGGCCGTTCAGTCGGCTGTTGGGCGATTCGGAGATTGAGCTCGTGCAGGCACTGGATCGGACACCGCGCCCTATATATGACAACCGTTTTTGGGGTGATCTGGGCTTTATTCACTTATGTTTTGATATTACCGGCATGGCCGAAATGAAGGCATTCAGTGCCAAAAATGGCCACCCATTCACCGTGGATAGCAGCGGTAGTTTCGATATGGGAGAAGCGGCGGGCTATTTTTCCTATATCGAAGACCCGGACAAAACGCTCATCGAATTCGTGGAAACACATAGAATCCCGATTTTGAAAAAAATAGGCTGGTATTTGGATTTGCGAAAGCGCAGTGAACCAGCGCAGCCACTGCCAAATTGGATGCTAAAAACGTTGGGTTTTGGACGGGTGAAGGAATAGAAGGGAAATCACAAAAATGCAGATTTTTAGTACTTCGTTGCAGGGACGGAGTTAACACATTTTTAAAATGAAATATATGCATTGCATTCGTGTTTTTAGTTTATTAATTATTTTGGGCACATCTCAAAAATCTCTAAGTCAGATTATTGATTTCAGGGATTCGACCCAAATAAAAAATGTCATCCAAGAATATAGAAGTTATTTTTATGATACTACAAAAATATTTATAAGTAATTGTAAATTTAACGATTACGGAAAAATAGAGCAAGCAATATCTTATGAGAATAATAACATTCAGAAATCAGTCCGATATTTTTTCGATGATTCACAAAAGGTTGTGAAGGCAGTAATATATGATAAAGAAAACCAGCAAATCTACTTACCTGACACAACAATTGAAAGATACATTTATAATAAAGAACATCTTCTAACTGCAACAATTATTACTAACATCAAAGATTCTTTACTTTGGATGGAAGCATATCAATACAACGAAAAGGGGGATATGATTCAATCCGAATATTACGAATTTCCTCGCTATTTAAAAGATATAATGCCAGATTATGCCAAAGATTCAATGTATTATGACTATGCAAATAATAAAGTATATGGATATACCCTTTCAAAGGATGGGTCCGTTATCATTGAATCCGAATCTTCAATAAATCCACATCTTATATCCACCAATGAACGTGATGAAATGGGGAATATGATAGAGAATGAAGATGCCCAGATTATATATGAG
The DNA here is from genome assembly GCA_965249785.1 of Saprospiraceae bacterium. Classification (GTDB taxonomy): domain Bacteria; phylum Bacteroidota; class Bacteroidia; order Chitinophagales; family Saprospiraceae; genus M3007. The sequence goes on from CBDFMU010000031.1 coordinate 37,497, forward strand.
TACGATACTCACGGAAATTGGATAGATTTAAAAAGTTATAGTAAGGCAAAAGGCATAAAGAAATTAGAATACACTAAAAAAAGAAAAATTGAATATAGGGAAAAGTGAAAAGTGTGGTAAAAAATAGGCTGGTACCTGGATTTGCGAAAGCGCAATGAACCCGCCTAGCCCTTGCCAAATTGGATGCTGAAAATGTTGGGTTTTGGACGGGTGAAGGATGATGTAAAAGGCTAAATAACTGATTGATTATGAAACACATCCTTCCTGCTTTACTGGTCGCGCTGGCTTTTTGTAATCGTCCGCCACAAGCTGTGGTTCCTGCTGCTTCGGTAGTGATTGCGCCCACTTCTCCGCTTCCACCAGAGGCTTCTTTCCCTGCTCAATCGCCGGTGGCGGGTAAAATAAACGGCCTCACTTTCGTGGCACCGCCCAGGCCGCCCGCCGAAAATCCCATGACGACGGTAACTTCCGTTGGTGCCAACTGGATTGCCGTAGTGCCGTATGCATTTACCCGCTTAGGGGTGCCAGATGTGCATTATAATACTAATGGGCAACATTGGTGGGGCGAAAGCCCGGAAGGTGTGCGCCAATGTATTCGTATGGCCCACGATGCTGGCTTAAAAGTGATGCTCAAACCGCAGGTCTACATTCCGCAGGGTTGGCCAGGCAGCCTCGATTTTAGTACATCGGAAGATTGGAAAAAATGGGAAGTTGCCTACGAGAATTACATTTTGCCCATGGCGACCCTGGCCGATAGCGCAGGCGTTGATCTATTCTGCGTCGGGACGGAATTTGCCATTGCCGTGGTGAAACGCCCCGAATTTTGGCAGAGCCTGATTCAAAAAGTACGCGTCCGCTATCATGGTCAGATTACCTACTGCGCCACTTGGGCGGATTACCAAAACACGCCTTTTTGGAACGAGGTAGATTTTATTGGCCTAAGTGCCTATTTCCCGTTAGTATCTGCTGAAACCCCAGATGTGGACTCGCTGCGGAAAGCTTGGCGGCCTATTCGAGAGCAGCTGCGCACATTTAGCGAACAGCATCATAAACCGATTCTGTTTACCGAGTTTGGTTATTTGAGCGTGGATGGCGCGGGTTGGCGCAATTGGGAGCTGGAAAATGGCGTAGAAAACCGGCCAGTCAATCAGTTGGCGCAGGCCAATTGTCTGGAAGCCTTGCTCTCCACTTTTCAGGCGGAATCCTGGTGGGCAGGCGGATTTTTATGGAAATGGTTCCCCAATATGCAGGGCCACGAGGGCTACCCGGAACGCGACTATACGCCGCAGGGGAAACTGGGAGAAGGCGTGTTGCGGAAGTGGTATGGCGGGTAAAACAATAGGCGAATGGAGCAACCCGACATCCCGATTTTTATCGAGAAGGCAACAGGGAGCGATGTCACAAGTTTTTCTTCAATAAGCCATCAGTTTCCGTATTTGCTTTTTCATCCGTTCCAGTGGGAAAAAATTCTGCTCCAGCGGAATAGCAAACGGTACCGGCGTATCCAGACTGGCTGCGCGCATCACCGGTGCATCCAAATGCTCGAATAAATGCTCGGAAATCCAGGCCGCGATCTCGCCCCCGATGCCGCCGAAAAGTGTGTCTTCGTGTAAGATAAGTACGCGATTGGTTTTTTTAACTGACCTGGTAATCGCCTCATAATCAAGCGGTACCAGCGAGCGTAAATCCACAATATCGGCATCCAGGCCAAGTTCGCCGACAGCGTGTTCTGCCCAACGAACGCCAAGTCCGTAGGTCAAAATACTTAAGTCTTGTCCTTCGCGTACCTGCCGTGCCTTGCCGATTTCGACGGTGTAGAAACCTTCAGGCACCGCCCCGCTTTCCGAGCGGTACATAGCTTTGTGTTCAAAAAACATCACCGGGTTTGGATCATCGAAGGCGGCCAGCATCAAACCTTTGGCATCATAGGGCGTGCTGGGATACACCACTTTCAAGCCTGGCACGTGCGTGAACCAAGCCTCATTCGACTGCGAATGAAAGGGTCCAGCCCCCGAACCGCCACCTGTTGGCATCCGAATTACCACGTCAGCGGGCTGCCCCCAACGCCAGTGCTGCTTGGCTAAGTTATTGACAATCTGATTGAAACCGCAGGTCACGAAGTCCGCAAACTGCATTTCCACCATACTTTTGATACCTTTCAAACTTAGGCCCAGCGCGATGCCGACGATAGCCGATTCGCAGAGTGGCGTGTTGCGCACGCGGGCTTTACCAAACTCTTCCACGAAGCCCTGCGTGATCTTGAACACGCCGCCGTAATCAGCAATATCCTGGCCCATCAGGACGAGTTCAGGGTGACGTTGCATAGCGGTGCGCAGGCCATCGGTAATCGCATCAATGAAACGAACAGTGCCCCCTTCCGTAAAGGAAGCCCCTCCTAGCCTCCCCGTAAGGGGGGGGGACTGGGCCAACTCCGCCGCTGGAGTTGGTTGGTTCTGTTTGGAGAAAGTGTTATCCAAGAGAGAAACAGGATCGTCGCTACGCTCAATGCTACCCCCGCCTTTTACGGGGGGGATGGGGGAGGCTGCATACACATCCGCCAGTTCTTCCTCGGTATTGGCTATTGGCTCCGGCTCATTGAACATCACCTCCACGGCATCCTGAATAGTTTTTTTGTAGTCTTTTCGGAAATTTTCGGCAGTTTCTTCTTGTAAAATGCCTTCCGAGAATAGCCAATGCTCGTAGTTTTCAAGTGGGTCTTTGGTCGCCCATTCATCCATTAGCTCCTTGGGAACGTATTTGGTACCGCTGGCTTCTTCGTGGCCGCGCATCCGAAAGGTCATACATTCAAGCAGGAACGGTTCGGGATTTTCGCGCATTTCCGCAGCGATCTTGCTGATGGTGGCATACACTTCGAGGATGTTATTGCCATCTATTTTGGCACTGCGCATACCATAGCCTACGGCGCGATCTACCAAATCCTGGCAAGCGTATTGCTCATTTTTAGTAGTGCTGAGGCCGTAACCATTGTTTTCAATGACAAAAATGACCGGCAGTTTCCAGACCGAAGCGACGTTGAGGGCCTCATGAAATTCGCCCTGACTGGTCGCACCATCGCCGGTAAACGCCAGCGAGACCTTATTTTCCTGGCGCAGTTTGTGGGCTAAGGCCACGCCAGCGGCCAGCGAAAGTTGTGGCCCAAGGTGCGAGATCATGCCGACGATGCCGTGTTCCAGCGCACCGAAGTGGAAAGAGCGGTCGCGGGCTTTAGTGTAGCCCAGCCGTTTGCCTTGCCATTGGCAGAACAGTCGGTCGAGGGGCATTTGGCGGGCAGTGAACACGCCGAGGTTGCGGTGCATGGTGAAAATCAGCTCATCTGGCTGCAAGGCGCAGGCCGCGCCCACGGCGATGGCTTCCTGCCCAATGCCCGAAAACCATTTGGAAATGCGGCCCTGGCGGAGCAGATTGAGCATTTTTTCCTCGATCAGGCGGGGCTTGATGAGTTCGGTGTGGAGATGGAGCAGGGTTTCGGTACTGAGGTCTTTTCGCTGGTATTCGATAGTGGGCGCGGTGGTGACTGCCATTGCGGTGCGGTTTGTTGCCAATTAAAAATACTTTGGCCAACCAGCCAAAAGCACCGCAAAGGTCGGAGAATTTTCGGCCTGCTCATTCAGCGAAGCTATAAAAAGTAAAGGGGGATAATCAAGAAGATTGTTGAGAAATTTGGAAGCTGCTGAAATAGTCGGGCGAACGAAATTTTTCTATTTTAATGCTGCACCACCACCTTTCCATACCGCATTTTTCCCCCTGCCTTTAGACATAAAGTATAAATGCCGGACGGCAAACGCGTACAATCAAAAGTTTGATTTAAAGTACCACTTCGGAAATCAGTCATCTGGCGTTGTACTAGTTGGCCCAAAGAATTGTAAAGGAGAAATTCCAGATTTTCCTGGGCGGTACCGCTTACCTCGACCTTGAACTGGCCAGCACTGGGGTTGGGGAAGAGTCGCAACTTAGTAAACCCATCGAGCTCAGGTGTGCGGGCAGTGGCCGTAACCAATACGGTTTCTACAGTGGCACAACCAGTTCCTCGGGTAATAGTGACGCTATACTCGCCAACTTGTGTTACTTCAATAGTCGCGGTAGTTGCTCCAGTAGACCATACATACGCTATTGCACCCGCTACCGTTGCGTCGAGTAGTAGGGATTGGCCAGGAGTTAGTCGCACATTAGATGGGAGATTGGACGGTGCTTCCAAGGCACCGGAATTGAGCAAAGTATGCAGTTGTTCTAGATCGTTTTTTACGGTGCCAAAAATATCGGGGCAGGGCAGCGGGATATTTGGGTGATAAGTAAAGGCTGCTGAAAGCAGGAAAGTATCATTGGGCGCTAAATCGAAGGGACCATGAGACCCTATAAAGCGACGGTCAGAAGGAGGTAAATTACTAGTACACATAGAGTTTCCCAATGGATCGGCTGGATTGTCTGGGAATAGAAGGTCTATTGGTTGGCCATTATAAGTTGGAACGGTGCCGTCCCGCCATTTAGCGCGTATATAATTATAATACTCTGTGTCTTGCGCCGGATCGTCGGTTCCGAGCGGCGGTGCCGGATTAACACTTCCATTATTGTAGTAAATAAATTTATCCAGACTTGTATTTACAAAACTAAGTGAACCAACAGGGACATTATTACCAAAAATAGAGGTATTGCCACAACTTATACCGCCCTGACCGTCCAATGTATCTTGAGTATATACATACATAGTATTAGTAGCAGGTAAGGAGCCTATATAATCATCATAGAAACATCCCAAATCTTGATCAACCCAGATACCCGCGAACATTTGACTATAGCTATTCCCGGAACGATTAATTACTTCAAAATCTACCATCAACGAACGACTCAACTGTATATCCTGTTGGCAATCATATACATACATTGAAATGCCAATATCTATTGCTAAGGGATCGCCATTTGATCGGCCATGAAAAGTACTATCCGTAAGTATCCACCACGCCATTTGATCGCCCTTAATACGTGGATAATCGCCATCAGCAGGATTATATATACCGTCGCCATTGGCATCTATAAATGGAGCAGGTAGCAGTGACTTATCAGTAGTAGTTTGGGTAAAATCCAGATTATAATTAAACTGGGTATTTCCTTTGGCTGGCCAGGTACTAATATCGTAAGGTATCGGTCGATCAAGTTGTCCATTTTCTGCCCAATCTTGCCTTAAGTCTTCAATCTGCTCCTTACTTACCCACCATACCCGGTCGAAATCTGCAGCCGAGCCTTTGCTAATACCAGTACGATAGTCACTACGCTCTTCATTGGCATAGGTTTCGGCGGCCAAATGCAATGTACTATCCTGATCAAGCGCGCCAAACCAGGGCGCTGCAGTATAAAAGACACTTGTCAAAGTATCTTTAGGTGCATCAAAGAAAATGTTGTCAAAAAATAGATTGGGGCTGGGTGCTGCTATTACACTTAATAGTCCGTTTTGCACTGTTCGTTTTTTTGGATGTACCGAATTATCCATAGAACTACTATTCCCCATAATATTTGTGCGCAGCGCAAAAGTAGAAAAGGTTGGTCCTGCCCGCCCAACCACTATATATCCATCTTCTACTTTCAATAAAGCCCGTCCTGCGCCTGGCTGATAAGTATTTCGCCAGAGGATAGTACCATCTGGTGCTAAGTGACAAAGCACTACTTGTAAAGAATCTGATTGTCCAGTCACCGTGAGACTTTCGTTGCCTTCTATTAATAGCCCATTATAGACTAAATCGTTATATTCCCGTGTCCATTCAATAGATCCATTAGAAGTAAATTTAACTATTACTGCGGTACTATCTACCGTGCGGCCTGTGGCCAAAAAACCTTGATTGTCAGTCATTTGAATATCACGTAGTATATAAGCCGTAGTATCCGCCCACAGGGTGTTGCCCTCATTATCCAATGCGAAGACCACCCCGTTTTGGCCAACGCCGACAGTGCCTTGCGATGTTTTTATTCCAGCATTTGGATTGCCTAAAGTGTTGGGTTTCTCCCAATTGACAATAACTCCCTGGCCGGGTCGATGAGTAATCTGGCGAATATACTTTCGCCCTAGAATTATATAAGTACTATCATTCAAATCCACAAAAACGGGCGAAAAAGCAGTGCTTCCATACATTTCATCCAGTACAGTTTCATGCACAAAGCCTTGTCCCGGACGATACTCGCTAATGGCTAATACATTCGGGGAGGGAAATTTAATAGTGGCCACCAGAAAATATTTTTCCCCGGTTTGAGGATCTATTTTTTTGCGGAGAAAACTGCCAAAGCCATTAGTGGCAGGATCTAGATTATTGAGTACTGCTCTTGTTACCTCGCCTAATTGATTCAAAGCAAAGATGTTTTTGGAGCCTCCTACCAAATATTCATCTTCGTCGGTTTGAATAGATATGTCTAATCCGCCATACGTGGTGGTCATTGGTAATTGTTTGTTCCAGACGGGAACTTGCGCGTAAGTTTGGCAGATTAATACAGATAGAACGAGCGTATAGAAATGTTTCATGGTGTTTATTTTTAGGGGTAAAACTAAGTTTGGCAAGGGGTTGGCACAAACCGGTTTTTTGCATAAGTCAGGTTTCTAAAAGTAGAAATATAACCAATTCACATAATTTCCCCCTACATCCGCTCCGCCACATCCAACACCAGGTGAATCAATTCATTAGGATCATCCGTAATACCAAATGCACCCGGCGGTATGCCCTTCGATTTATCCAATTCCGAAACATAAAAAATCATCGGCACACTCGGTTGTTGGGCAGCCTGCATTTCGTGCATAAAGTCCAGTCCGGCGGTAGTCTTGTCGCCTCGGCGAATGTCAGAAATGACGAGTTGAAATTTTTCGCGACCCAGGCGTTCCATCGCGTTGACGGAGTTTTTGGCAAATTCGACCATCATACCGAGGTTTTGCAGCACGCCGAATTCATACATCACCGTGTCGGGATTGTCGTCTACCCACAAGACGCGCAAAGGTTTTTTCTGGTAATGTGACAAGCGCTGCATCAAACTGGAACTAACCTGCACATCCGTTTTATTGGCCGACCGCGCCGCCCCTTCGATGCCCTCGCGCACAAACGAGGCTTCAATACCAAACGCTTTGAACACGCTGATTTTGGGCAATATACCTTCTACAAAAGTTTTGCGGTAACGCAGGAAAACGATCAGAATGACGACGTACAGCAGTAGCGTCGGAATGATCTTGATAATTTCCTTGATGATTTCTGTATCCAAAATAAAGGAGTTATGATGAAGGAGTTATGAGTTATAAGTGATGAGTTATGAGTGCCCGCAATATTAATGCATTCCTGTCTTGATATTTTAGGCCAAACTTACGTATGTACAGCAAAACCTCAGTTTCGCTGTCACTTCCCGAAAATGGAGTTTCGGAATATAACCAAGTACTATAAAAAAGGGTAGGACAGCACGTCCCACCCTTTTTAAAAAACAAATTACAAATTATCCAACAGGCTGCAAATCAATGCCATGAGCCTGCGGAACTCATAACTCATCCCTTATAACTCATAACTTATTAAGAGTTTGCGTCACAAAACTAGTCAAAGCCTCGCCGCGCAACATTCCCTGTTGCAGCAGCGCAAGATTGACCAGATATTGCGACAGCACTTCCCGTTCGCCTGCTTCATTGGTTTTCAGCAATTTCTGCGTCACCAACGGGTGATTCGTGTTCACCACCACATTATAAGAATCGGGCATATCGCCGAGGCCCATGCCATGCAAACTCTGCATTTCCTTCATGCGGCGCATAAATTCCGGCTTGGTAATAATGACCGGCTGATCGTCGGGCGAAAGCGGCGAAAGCGTAATGCTGGCCCCCGCTTGACCTTTAATAGCCGCCTCGAAAATGGTCTTCACCTCGCCTTGCTCTTTTTCAGACAGCACGGATTCGCGCTTGTCGTCGGTTTGCACCAGATTATCCACCGTATCGGAATCCACGCGAACGAACACAATGTTCAGTTCGGAGCGGTATTCTAGGTGTTGCATCCAGTGATTATCCAGCACGGTATCTAGGCGCAACACTTCGTAACCGCGATTTTCGGCCGCCTTGATCGGGGCGTTGTGCGCTTCTACGTCATTGGTGTAGATGAAGACTACTTTACCGTGCTTGTCGGTCTGGAGGGCTTGTACTTTTTCCTTGAAATACTTGACCAGATAAAACTCGCCTTTCGTGTTTTCGACCAAAGCGAAATTCATCGCGCGGTCTTCAAATTTCTTGTCAGAAATAACGCCGTATTTGACAAAAACACCCAGATCGCGCCATTTTTGCTCGTAGGATGGACGGTCATTTTTGAATAAATCACCCAGTTTGTCAGCAACTTTTTTAGTGATATACTCGCTGATTTTCTTCACGTTTGCATCGCTCTGCAAATACGAGCGCGACACATTCAGCGGAATATCCGGCGAATCAATCACGCCGTGCAACAGCAGCAACCACTCCGGCACAATCTCGCGCACATCGTCAGTGACGTAGACTTGATTGGAATACAAATGGATTTTGTTGCGCGTAGTCTCGACGGCGTTACCAAGTTTGGGGAAATACAGAACGCCAGTCAGGTTGAACGGATAGTCAATATTCAGGTGAATCCAGAACATCGGCTCGGCCGCCATCGGATACATTTCGCGGTAAAAAGCGCGATAATCTTCGTCTTTCAGTTCCGAAGGCTGCTTTTTCCAGAGCGGGTGGGTGTCGTTGATGATGTTCGGCACCTCGTGGCTTTCCTCTTTCTTTTCCTCGCCTTCGGCTACTTCTACTTCGGTATATTCGGTTTTAGTGCCAAACTGAATTGGCACAGGCAGGAATTTGCAGTATTTTTCCAGCAATCCTTCGAGGCGGTGTTTTTCCAGAAAGTCCTTATTGTCGGCATTGATGTGCAAAATCACGTCGGTGCCACGTTCGGCTTTTTCGACGGTTTCAATAGAAAATTCCGGGCTGCCTTCGCAAATCCAGCGCGTACCTTCTGCGCCGTCTTTCCAACTTTTGGTCACCACTTCTACTTTGTCGGCCACCATAAATGCCGAATAAAAACCCAGCCCAAAGTGACCGATCACGTTGCTGTCCTCATATTTTTCCAGAAACTCCGCCGCGCTACTGAACGCGATCTGGTTGAGGTATTTCTGCACTTCCTCTTCGGTCATGCCAATCCCCCGGTCGCGGATGATGATTCTGTTGTCGGCTGCTTCGAGGATCACTTCGATGGTCGTATCGCCGATCTCGCCCTTCACTTCGCCACGCTGCGCCAGCGTCCGCAATTTAGTGGTCGCATCCACGGCATTGGACACCAGTTCACGCAGGAAAATCTCGTGATCGGAATACAGGAATTTCTTGATAATGGGAAAAATGTTCTCCGTTTGGACGGAAATCGTTCCTTTTTGCATAAATACTTGCTATTGACTTGGTGAGCGGTTGTTTTGAAAAGGTAGATGCCCTCCTTCGCCTGAAAAGGCTTCGGCGGGGAAACAGGTTGATGACGCTCTTTTTGTCATTCTGTCGGAATCCGTTCACTCTAAGAGGGACAGAATTGGCACTAATGAGCAAAAAAGAGGGTAAACAGCCTCTACCTATCTATTTTTCAAAGCCTATGCCACCCTTCCCTGACTGACAAATTGTCTTTCGATAAAAATGGTGAATCTCGAAATTTGGCACAGTAGTTGTCTTTTAAAGTATATCCGATGATGATCGGCACCTGAGTTGCTTATAATCTCATGAATGATATTTTAAGGTCGAATGCGGCCTTAAAACCCGTGGTCGAGAGACCAGTCCATCTGGGGGGTAGGGCTGGTCCTCTCTCCACATTTCCCACCCACTTTAATCCCTATTTGTATCTCTATCAAAAAAGCATCAAGCGATTCGCTTGATGCTTTTTTTGTTTGTGCCGGCTTGTACTGGCGGGTTTAGCCGCCGAAGTAGTACTACCTCGGCGGCTGAACCCGCCGATACGGCTATTGCAGCTTCAAATAAAACTTCCCTTCCGTTAAAAAAACCGAGTCCGGCACACCAGGTACCGGAAGCTCCCCATTTTTCCCCATAAAGACCTGGAAACGGCCTTCTACTTCATTGGCAATGGTATCGAAATGTAATATTTCGATAAAATTGTCGGTGCGAGTGGTGTCAGGAAAGAAGGTGCCGATACCTTCGTCGTAATTGGACATCGTGTATAAGGCATCTGCTATACCATTATTAAAATCACCAAGTGATGTGGTCATGGTTATATAATGTTTTCCAATAGCAAGCGGAATATCCGATATGTAGGCCGTCTCGGTAATAGAACTATACTTTTTTTGAATTTTAACCGCAGCCCTTAGCTTTGTATTATATTCGTATAAAGCTTTGTAGTATCCATCCCAAATTGCACCATTCCTTAGCACCGAACCCTGCCCAAAACCAATCACGTGCTGCACCGTATCTATTGGCGCAATTGTATCAATGGGTTCCGGCGTTTTGATAATAATCTTTTCTTTCTTGCAATCGGGTAGTACAGCCACGACGAAGAGCGCAGCGAAAAGTAGGTATTTCATGGTTCTTAACTTTTATAGAGGATGAATTTAAGGTTGCGAGGAGCACCATTTGCACTATTCAGACGGAGCATATAGAGCCCATCTGGTAAATGTATGTATGGAACAAAATAAACCATTTTTTTGCGAACCTATCAAATTATATTAGCAGCTATTAATCATACATTATCGGCGGCTAAACTCGCCGGTAAGGCTATTTAAAACCAAATAACTCTTTCATTTTCAGGTAAATATCGGTGTTATCAAACACACCGTTGAACTGCTCGCTGCCCGGCCCAAACGCAAACACCGGCACCATAGTAGCCGTATGATAGTTGGTCGTAAATCCGATTTTTAGACTATCCATTTCCGAACCTTCTTTAATAGCCATGCCGCCCGTCTCATGGTCGGCAGTGACGATGACCAGCGTTTCGCCGTCAGCTTCCGCAAATTTCAGGATTTCGCCGATGGCTGCATCGAAATCGAGCATTTCTTTAATAGCATCGTCCGCATTATTGGCGTGGCAAGCCCAATCAATCTGCGAACCTTCCAGCATCATAAAAAAGCCTTTGTCGCTCCGTTTTTTCAAAAAATCTGGGGCCAAATGGGCAGCCAGCGGCAAATAATCACGCCCTTTGGCCACGCTTTCCGGCTCTTCCCGCGCCGAAAACCAGGCAAACGGATGCGCAGGATCAAGCGTCAAATCACGCAATTTCTTTTCCGAAAAGTTGGACAGTGCGTAGCCTTCGGCGGCCAGTTCGAGATATAAGTTACGCTGATCGGCGGTGCGTTCGTTGAAATATTTCATACCGCCGCCAATGAATAGATCGAGCGGTGTTTGCACGAAAAAAGTAGCGATTTGCTCCATATCCGCCCGACCAGGAACGTGCGCAATGAACGCAGCTGGCGTCGCGTGAGTGATGCTGCAACTGGCCACCAGGCCCACCGCCAACCCATTTTGTTTGGCTTGTTCGAGAATAGTCGGACAAGGCTTTTTGTCTTTTGTTATGCCAATGGCTCCGTTGTAAGTCTTGCAGCCACAAGAAAACGCTGTGGCACCCGCCGCCGAATCGGTGATAAGATGGCGAGCCGAATGGGTCTTGATCAAGCCAGTTGCCGGAAAACGTTCGAGGTTCAGGTGATTATGATTGGAATATAATCCGGCAGTCACTTGAGTAAGACCCATGCCATCGCCGATCAATAGAATGATGTTTTTCGGCGGTTTGACAGGCAGTAAGGCGAACGGTGCCGATGGACGGGATTGTGGCGATTGGAGAGCCAAAACACTGAGTCCAGCCACTAAAAACAGGATTTTCATGGGGGTAAAAGTACGCTGACGGCGGCTTTTCTATCGGCGACTTGAAAATTTATCGTGGCGGCGGTGCCGGGGCTGGCGGAAGTGAGGGCTGCATATTTTGCAATGCTTCGCCAATAACAGCATCGAACTTGGGCTGTTGTTCTGGCCGACACAGCGCACGAACGGCCTGAAAATGCCGGAAAGTCACCAATTCTATCTGTTTTTGGCCAGCGGCGATGGAGTCCGCTAAAGGTTGCCATTGAGTAGAATCAGCTTGTGGATTCGCCAGAAAAGCGTAGAAACGTTGCCGGACATCGCCATTTTGCTGTTTGAAATTGTGCATGGCCTGTTGGTGGGATTCCCGCAAATGCGCAAACTCCTTCTGCTGGTTAGTATCAAAACCGATGGATTTGATCAGAAAATCGGCTGGTCCGTTTGGTCCAAACCCGTGCGCGCCGGGGCGATGCAGCCACATAAAAGTCAGGGTGCCGATATTAATCAGCAGCAGCGCGAGGATGACGACTTTTAAAAATCTGGTATTTTCCATAGTATTTACAGCGAAAGCGTGGGGGTGAAAGCAAAATATTCCTGGGCAAAAGCAGTGGCTTGCTGTTGAGTCGGCTGATTACTTCGCCCAAATTGCAGGCAGGTTAAGATATTGATACTCAACAGAAAAACCGCGCAAGCCGCCATACTCCAGGCAGCACGAGGCGCGTGGCTAACCCGGACAGGAGGTGAAACCTCGCGCAAATGGCTGGGTGACGTATTCAAGCGTTGCATCACTTTTTCTGGTCAAGTCGAAAGGAGCCTTCAGCTCGTTGGGTACCTTCCAGACTGGCCAGCGTTTTGGCAACCCATGCTTCTTTTTTATCCGGTTCCATAGGTAAAAAAATTAGTGAGAGTGTTCAAGAAAGCGTGACCTAGCTGCATCAGAACATTGATAATCAACTATTTATAAAAGGTGTATTTTACTTAAATGACCACTCTCTAAATTAGTGTTTGTTTTTTGCGTAGTAATCACCTAAAAGCCGCTGCAAATTTTGCTTCGCCCGAAACAACAATGACTCCACCGACGAAAGTGACAGCTGCAGCACCTCCGCAATTTCAACGTAGGACAAGGCTTCCAAATGGTGTAATACAAAAGCCGCTTTTTGCTTTTCGGGCAGTTTTTCGAGGGCTTGAAACAAGATGGCGGCCCGTTCCTGGTTTTCCAGCAGTACGCCCGGATGCTGGAAATGGGGCGGGTCTTTGGTCAGTCGCATACTGTCTCGGCTCGAACAGGCTTTGTACAAAAGCAAACCGTTTTTTACGCTTTCGGTGGCGTATGTGTTCCAGGGCTTTGGTCGTCGCAATGCGGTAAAGCCAGGTGGACAGTTTTGATTCCCCCCGAAATTGCCCGATGGATTGGAAGGCCGTGACGAATACTTCCTGGCTCAAATCCTCCGCGTCTTCCTTGTTTTGTACCAGACCCAGCACCGTGTTGTAAACGACATTGCCATATAGCGCCACCAGTGCTTTGCAGGCAGTTGGCTCATTTTTTCGCAGTTGGGCGAGTAAGTCTGCTTCGGACAAGGGCAGGGAAAAAATTAAAAAGCAAATTAGCAAATGGCAATAGGCAAATGGCTTGCAGACACCGTACTCAAAACGGATTGGCGTATTTTTCGTCGCTGGCAATTCCTGTATCGGTCAAGGTGTTCAGAAAAGCAACCAGGGCAGCCTTTTCTTGGGCGGTCAAATGCAGAATATGGGGCATTCCATTGGGGTCGCGGAGCTGTGGGGACAGGTTGGGATGGGCTTTCACGCCGCTGTCATAGTGCTCCACCACCTGTTCGAGGGTCGAAAAACGCCCATCGTGCATATAAGGAGCCGATAGCGCGATGCCCCGCAAGGAAGGTGCTTTGAATAGCCCGTTTTGGAGTGGATTACCGACGATAGTGCCGATACCATTATCCGTGTACACCAGGTCCAGTCCATTGTTTTTAGGCCCTGCCGAGGTGAACGTCTCTGTGCCGTGGCATTGAGCGCAGCGGGCCACTCCAAAAAACAGCTGCTTGCCCTGATTTTCCTGGGCAGTATAATTGGCAAAGGGAAGCATACCGGGAGCTTGGTTGGGCGGAAATGCTGCTCTTCCCTGATCATACTTTGTACGGTAGGAAACGGTGGAACGCACAAACTGCGCCAGGGCCCGCACGATGCCCGCCGAATCAATGGTAGTTGTGCCGAAGGCATCTTTGAACAAAGGTGGGTAGTAGCTCACCGTCTTCAATTTGGCGACCAGTTTCGGCATGCTCATGCCCATTTCCACCGGATTGACGATGGGGCGGGACGCTTGCGCTTCCACGGACGCGGCACGTTCGTCCCAGAAATAGCGGCCATTCGGGTAGTAGGCAGCGTTGATTAACGACATGGAATTGCGGGGTGTCCGTTGCCCATCGAAGCCCAGGCTAAACTGGTCAGGATCGGAAAAAGAAAAGGCTTGCTGGTGGCAGGAAGCACAGGCCTTGGTGTTGTTGGCACTCAGATTCACATCGTAAAACAGCACCCGACCCAAGGTAGCCCCGTAATCTGTGACGGGGTTATCGGCCAGGGCGGTATTTTGGCCCGCTATCGGTGGGGTGGTCAAATAAGCAGGTAGCCCTAGATTGGCATAATGGAAAGGCGTGACAGGCAGGTTAGGTGCGTTTTTATCGGTAGGCAGGTAGATAATAGCACCATGTTCTTCTTTTTGACAGCTGAGAATTATTAAAGAACAGAGTACAGCAGACAGAAAAATCCGAAAGGCGACGGGCATTTTTTTCATAAGTGGACGTATGCGTGGATGGATTTGAAAAATGCAATATTACGTTGGATGTCGTTTGTGGCGGAAACTTGCGGGGATGAGAGGATTTTTTTTGAAAATTCTGTTTTTTTGAAATTGGAGTGGCTATGTCGTATTTTTGTCTGCAAATCACTACTTTATGTCGCATTCTGCTCTTCAACAACCTTTTTCTAATTTGCAATTGGAACTGCTCAGTTTATATACCCGCGATATTTCGGAGGAGGAATTGTTGCAAATCCGGGATATGCTGGCTCAGTTTTTTGCGGACCGGGCTACTCAACGCGCCAATGCAATTTGGGAACAAAAAAAACTGAATGCCGCCGAAATTTTGCAGAATCACCACCGGACGCCTTATTCCCGATTTATAAGTCTTTGAAAAATCGGAAATTTCAAATCGTTGTGACGACCGATATTTTGTTGGAATACCAAGAAGTGATTGGTGAGGCAATGGGCCAAGAAGTAGTAGACGATTTACTTGCTTTTTTGAATCACGCTTCCAATGTTTTCCAAATTGAGAAATACTACTATTGGAATTTGATTATCGCAGATCCAGACGATGATAAGTTTGTGGATGCTGCGGTGGCTGGAAACGTAGATTATATTGTTACTAATGATAGGCATTTCCGGGTCTTGCAAAATATTGCTTTTCCAAAAGTAAATACCATCACAGCGGATGAATTTCTGGAAATGTTAGCCAGCCAATGAATAAAAAATCAAGCAGCCTGTTTCAATTGGCGGTTATCGTCAGTGCCTTGGGATTTTTCGTGGATGTGTACGACCTGTTGTTGTTTTCCATCATCCGCAAATCCAGCCTCGCGTCCCTGGGTCTTTCGCCCGACCAGGTGCTGTCGCAAGGCGAGCGGCTAATTAGTACGCAAATGATCGGGCTGCTGATTGGTGGCATTTTATTTGGCATTTTGGGGGATAAAAAAGGGCGATTGCAGGTGCTCTTCGGCTCTATTTTACTATATTCCATCGCCAATATCCTGAATGGAATGGTGACGACCCTACCGCAATACCTGGTTTTACGCTTTTTGGCGGGTGTTGGTTTGGCCGGTGAATTGGGCGCGGGTCTGACGTTGGTGAGCGAATTATTGCCCAAAGAAAAGCGCAGCGTGGCCGCTGGCCTGATCGCTGGTTTCGGGATTTTCGGGGCGGTTTTCGCTTTTTTTCTCCATCAATTTTTTGACTGGCGGGTTTGCTATTACATTGGCGGCGGGATGGGCCTGTTGCTGCTGATACTTCGGGTGCAAGTCTTGGAAAGCGGTTTGTTTATCCAAACGCAGGCCAGTGGAGTACAGCGAGGCAATTTTTTGATGTTTTTTACCAATCGGGCGCGATTCATTAAGTACCTGCAAGTGGTGCTGATTGGCCTGCCAGTTTGGTATATTATCGGCATTCTGGTGACTTTCTCCGATCAATTTGGCCAAGCCTTTGGTATTCCAGACATTGACCCCGCCAAGGCGATCATGTACTTATATCTGGCGATTGGCTTGGGCGATTTTGCCGTCGGCTGGCTGAGCGAACGGTTGCGCAGTCGGAAGAAAACCCTGTTTATTTTCCTCGGCATCACCCTGTTTTTCACGCTCCTGTACTTTTTACAAAAGGGTGGGAGTGCATCTACTTTTTACCTGCTGTGCCTGGGCATGGGTTTTGGCGCGGGCTTCAACGTAGTGTATATGACGATGGGCGTGGAGCAATTCGGTACCAATCTGCGGGCCTCGGCGGCCATCAGTATTCCCAATATGGTGCGTGGCTCGCTGCCGCTGCTGCTACTGCTCTTTAAATTTAACAGAAATTTCTTCCAGGATTACCTCACTGGTGCCTGGGTAACTGGACTGATTTTATTTGCCGTAGCCATTGCCGCTGCCTGGTCGCTGCCGGAGACTTATGGTAAAGATTTGGATTTTCTGGAAGAATAAAACAATAGAATTTCCTTACTCAACATAACTGACATGAATCATGGGGTCATTAATGCAAGATATTGATTATAAACTCTCTAAACCTGCAATGTTTTTAAAACATTAGAGGTTTCGTATATAATCGCCAGAAGATCAATACCCTTTTTGAACCAATGATTCTCATAACTTATACCTCATAACTCTCTTTTATCCTGTCGCCCGATATCGCTTCCCCGGCAAAGTGCGAATTGCTCCTTTAAATTCCAGTTCCAACAACAACGCCGCTAACTCGCCAGGTTGTAAGCCAGCCGCCAGAGAAAGCTGGTCAATCGGAATATCCGGCGTTTGCCGGATAAGCTGGAGCAGTCGGTTTTCGGCGGCGGAAAGATCGAGAAAGAGTTGGGTTTGCACGGCTTGAACTTTTCCCGGCTCGGGCCACTGCATGGCAGCAGCAAGGTCGGCGGCGGATTCGAGGAGTTTGGCGCGCGTAGATTTGATGAGCAGATTACAGCCGGTACTTTTGGCATCTTTGGCGCGTCCGGGCAGCGCAAACACCTCGCGCTCGTTTCCGCTGGCTAATTCCGCCGAAATCATGGAGCCACCAGAAACGGCAGATTCAATCACGATCAGTGCGTCGCAGAGGCCCGCGATAATGCGGTTGCGCATGGGAAAATGCTCGCGGTCAGGTTTGGTATCACTAATGTATTCGGTGAGCAGGCCGCCATTTTCCATCATTTTTAGAGCGGTAGGGCGGTGTTGTGCGGGATAAATACTAGCCAAACCTTGTCCCAGCACCCCAATATTGGCGACATTCAGGGCCGTGGCTTTTTTATGCGCCGTAATATCCACCCCATAAGCCAAACCACTGACGATGAGTACGTTATAAGGATTTAAACCTTCTACGATTTCTTCGCAAAGTGCTTTTCCGTAGTCCGTTGGCTGGCGCGTACCGACGATGGCGACAATCCGGTCGGCATTTAACAAATCCACCGACGAGCCTTTGAAAAAGAGAATGGCCGGACTGTCGTGGCATTGGCGCAGCCTTACGGGATAGCGTTCGTGGGTATAAAAAAGAGCGGTGACCTCGTTTTTTTCCAAAAAAACCAATTCGCGCTCGGCCTGTCGGAGCGGTTCGGCGAGTTGCAGACCATCCGCCAGCACAGGCCCGACGCCGGGTATTTTCAGGAGTTCGCGCCGTTTGGCTTGAAAAACAGCTTCTGCGCTGCCGCAATAACTGACCAACGTTTTGGCCGTCACCGCGCCCACCTGTGGCACCAGCGTCAGGGCAATTTGATGCAGCAAACTATCGGGCATATCATTAAAAAAGCAAAGTGGCAAATGGGAAAATAGCAGTGGAAGGAAGCACTTTTGCCGTACTTTTGGCGGGGCAAAGATAGGGGACGCTGACTGATTGTTAGCGTAGCTTATCTGGTCACTTTTGTTTTTCAATTTCGGCGGCTGAATGCAATGAGATTGACCTAAAATACCGAAACCTGTTTTTGACAAGTGTAAACAGGATAACAGGACGCATGAATGCGCTTGTAGCACTGTTAATCTTGTAAAACTTGGAATTACCACCATTGCACTAAGCCCGCCGATACAGCATCACTATGAAGCTCCCTAAAATAGAAACATTGATCGTTTTCGTCTTTTTAGCCTGCGTGGCTCTATGGGCGATTTCCAGGTGCGGTAACCAGCGGTCCACTGCGGTGCGCACCCTGCCCGGTCAGGAGGATGAGCGCGATGACCGTCCGAGCCGCCGTGATACGGTGGCGCGTCCCGTCCCTACGCCGACCGCGACAGTGGCACAACAGCCAGTCAATACTCAGCGACCCACGCAGCAGCCTGCCGTCACTACTACGGTGGCTCCCGTACCTGCTCCAAGCACGACCACCCTGACTCCCAAACCGACCCGTACTCCTGTGGCCACGACTACTGCGCCGACTGCCACTACTACTACTACTGCTGCGCCAAAATACTCCACGCTTTATGTAACGATTGATGGGCTGAAAATGCGCAAAACGCCGGGCCTGAAAGGAGATTTGGTGACCAAACTCGAACTGTACCAACCCGTATTTTTTCTAAATCAAAAAAGCGAAAAGACCGAGGAAATTAGTCTGGGCTACGAAAAAGTAACCGACTATTGGGTGAAAATACGCACCAAAGAAGGGAAGGAAGGCTGGGTATTTGGCGCGGGCGTGTATTACTATAAAATGAAGCGCAAGGGCGTGATGGATTAGGTCTTTGTAAGCTATCTCTGCTTTTTTGCCTCACGGATGCGCCACTGCGATCAAGCCTTTTCCAACGAATGGAATATGCTGGCCATTTTGATTGTACAAAATGCAGGTAAAATCTACCTGCATTTGCCAGGTGGGTTGGCCCTGTTCATTTAGTTCGTAGAGCTTGGTTTCCAGCACTTTAAACGTGGAATTCGCTTGTTGTGGACCTTGATCGGAACGCCATATTTTTCTATTATCATCGGTCCATTGTATTGTTACAGTACCGAATTGCAGCGTGTCGGGCGGCAGGGTGAGGAGGGTAGTCGTGTGGGTAAAATTGGCGGTGCCCTGGGTCGTTCCAGGATCAGGTGATAATCCCTGGAGGCTGGCAGTGGCGGTAGAGCCTGAAAAATTCAGAGCAGTAACCATGTATGTGGATTGCAATAAAGTATCCTCAAAAACGGGCAGTGCTATTCCGTTATTCCAACTCAGTCCACTGATCGGGGAACCCGAACTAATGGCTTCAATGCGGTAGTCAGTTGGCTGCGGAGAAATCAATAAATCTACGCTGGGAAATGCCGTAACCGGCCCGAAAAACGAAATCTGGCGTTGCACCCGCGACTCAGGACCATTGTTGCGGGTGGCCTGCAATTCTACTCGCGCAGAATCAGAACTGCTATTAAAATCGAAAGTTGTGACGCTGCCTTGCGCGGAATATTGATTTTGAAAAAGCCACAAAAAATCGGTGTAACCGAAGGTCGTGTCGGCACGGAAAGTTGTGCGATATATCGTCTGTCCGGCGGATGGTTGAGTGGTTTTGAAGGAATGTTCACCGAGGCGGAAAATGGAATCCGGTAGTGCTACCTGGCCAATTTTTGTGTTCCGAAATTCAAAAGAAAGACGGCCAGCGCAGGTGTCATCTAAACACTGTACCTGGGCAAAAGTGCCGACGCAGGTCACCACATCGTCGTGACCAATACTATAGTCGGTAAAAAGGTAAATGCTATCCAACCCGGCAGTCACCGTCTGTTCCGGTAAATTACTCGCTGTATAATGAAGCACGAAATACGGCGGATCCTCGGTCGAATATGGATCGTCGGATTTGCAAGCCGCCCAAAAAAGAACCAACAGTAACCCTAATACCTTCTGTGTCATTTCTTTATATTGCTAAACAATTGCCAGCGCAGCCCGGCATCCAGTCGCCAGGGGCCGGAATGATCCGTGTACTCCGTCGTATTTCGTAGCAGAGAAGTCGGACGGTAACTAGCGCGTACATCCACCGACAGAAATCGCAACGGCTGCCAGCTCAGACCCAGGAAGGGCGCAATATAGTGTTGGTTATAATCGCTTTTCTTACCCCGAATGTTTCGCTCCGTGATCTCTGGTATAGGTATCAGCGAAGATCGGCTACTTTGAATAATGGTCGCCTGGTTGCTGATCAGTTGTCCGTACATAGCCCCTCCTTCCAACTGCCAGCCATGATGATACCAGCGGACACTTACGGGAAATTCTAAAAAATGCAGTCGGCGATTTATTTGCTGGAAAGTTTCTTCTTCATAGCCAAAACGATAGTGCAACTGGCGGGCCACGGTGAGGGCATCGGTGGGTGAACTGCCCGTGGGCTGGCTTCGCCACATAATGCCTGCCGATAGCGACCAGGTGGGGCGGAGCCAATAAGCGGCATAAAAACCCGCCGTAGCACCCCATTGCTGACCCGCCAAAGCGGGCGGATAGGCCGACGCAGCGACCAGCATTCCGACGGTAAAGTGCGATTCGCGTACTGGCTGGATGGGAGAAAAATCGTTTGGGAGCTGAGCAATTTCCGCTTTACCGATCGGTCTGTTTAATGGCATATTCGTGATCGGCAGGAAAGGAATATTACGCCAGCTGGCAACACTGGATGTTGCAATAGAATCAATTGTTAAGACATTTTCGGTAGAATTTAGCGGGGTACTTGCTTTGAAATCATGCTCAGAAACAGCTGGTAAACCGTTGGAGGTCGGCCCTAATATGGCGTGGCTCGTTTCCGAAGAGGCAGGAAATTTGGATTCCCTCGTCGGTTTGGTTTCCATTACTAGCGAAGGAGTAGATTTGGTTTTGCCTATTAATTGACTGGATGTCAACCCATTAACGGAAGTAATATTTCTTTCCCCCAATGCTTTAATAGCAGGATTGCCAGTAGCTTTTGCCAGTTTTCTATTGGAAGCAGCAGGCGGCAACTCCGCGTGTTCCGGTAAATAATTTACCTGCTCCATGCTGCTGGCGAGCGGCACAGTTGACATATTTTCCCCCACCGAAGTTTCCTGCGGCGCCACTACAGACCGATGATTAGCACCAGTAGGCTGGTGGGAAAGGTGCCAACTCCACCAGGCACCGCCGCCCAATAAAAATAATCCAACAAACCACCACAGCAATCCACGTCGCCGACGTTTCTGCTCGGCAGCTTCGATCAGCGGCAGGGCCTGCGCCCACTGCTCCTCCCGAAACGGAAAGCGTTCGCCGGGATTTTCCCGATCAAACTGCTCGCGGATGAAATCATCTATTTGTGCCATTATTCAACTCGTTTCAAAATATTTGTATTTAATTGATTTAGACGGGTTTAGAAAAAAGGGTTTATAAGAGTTGATAAATATTTAGAAAGGTTTATAATGGTTTAGATAATAGAAAGTGACTTTTCTAAACCCCTCTCAACCCTTTTTTCTAAACATTCTCAACCTTTTTTCTAAACCCCTCTCAACCCTTTTTCTAACCCCCTCTCACACCTTATCATACTCCGCAATCCAGACCTGCAATTGTCGTCGCGCCTGGCTCACGTGCCACTTGGAAGTGCCTTCACTGATGTGGAGCATTTCGGCGATTTCGCGGTGACTAAACCCATCCACGGCAAAGAGGTTGAACACTTTCTGGCTCATGGGAGGCAATTGTCGGAGCAGGGTTTCCAGATATTGCACATGAAGACGTTGCTCCGCTTCATTCCAATCTATGGGCCCGCCGGGTACTTCGCGCTCCATCTCTTCTGAAAAAACCGTTTGCGTGCGCCATTTCTTCTCCCGCCGAAATTCGTCGATCAACGTATTGATCATAATCCGCCGAATCCAGGCGATAAATGGGGCGGCGGAGTCGTAGCGATCAAGATTTTGGATAATTTTCAGAAACCCGTTATTCACTGCTGCCGCTGCTTCCTGATCGTCGCGCCGATAGCGCGCGCACACGGCCATCAGCACCGGGAAACAATCCCGATACAGTGCGTACTGCGCCTTGCGGTCGCCGCGCTGCACAGCCTGCAAAAGTGACGGGTCAACGGTCATGTTTTTCGTGGAGCATACAGCGTTTTCAAATTTCGCTATGTGGGGCTAGTCTCCTTGTTTGTGTAGATGGCGCGGGGTTCAAAAACCGCCGAAAGCCAAAGATTGGCTTCCGGCGGGCAATGCAAGTGCTTTTGTTTGTAATTTTTCCATCGCGAAACTGGTGCAAAGTCACCACCAGGGTTTTTGTAGCCTTTTGCCCCTATTCACGCAGGAATGGAGTGGAGGGTTGGGTCGGAAGGAAAAAAATTTGCAAAAAAAATTAGGGTGACTGTGGTAGCCGCCCTAATTCGTATTTATTCTTTTGTAGATCAGTCTCAATCAAACAACTGACTATAATCATTCGTCTGCCGCAAAGCCTCCTTCGGGGGCGTATTCAAATCCAGCGTCGGTTCGGCAGGTTTGCTTTCTTTGGGAGCGTTATTGGTCAAAAAAGGGCTTTCGCGTTCCCATTTTTCCAGCAGTTGCAGCCCCTCTTCCTCAAAAACGCCATTTTGTAAATCAATGGAAGCCATCAAGTTACGGCTCGTATCCATGAAACGCTCCATTTCGCCGACCTTGCCGCTCACCTCATTGGCCAGCGATTCCAAAGCCATATCGAAGCGGGCGCGTTGGTCAGGATCGCCACTGATAATGCTTTTAGCCGACTGGATAGCACTGTGGCTGGCACTGATGGCGCGGTATTCCTGCTCCTTCAATTGCACCTGATCCTTGGTATCTTCCAGCACGATTTCCGAATTTTCGTACATTTTAGTCAGGATGCGATACATCACCTCCATACGCTGATAGAGCGCGTCGTATTTAGCATTCGCCTCCTGCAAACGTCCGGCTTTGCGCGTGGCCAGCGTGATGTTTTTGTCGTCGCTCTTTTTCCGCGCCTGTTCCGCCAAAATCATATTTTTCCGAATGTCAGCATTGTTGCCATCCATTGTACCTTTCAGTTGGCGCATTTGGCCGCGCAAGGCACCGATCTGCTTGCTGAGGTTGCGTAGACTATCTTCCAAATCCTCGATGAAGGATTTCAGGATCGAAATCGGGTCTATTTTGACAAAAACGCCGGTAATCGAGCGCATCAGCGATTGGTACATATACCAAATGAGGTTGCGCGCTTTGGCATCGAGGATGAAAAATATAATCCCTCCCAATGCCAATAACAGGCCCGCCAAACCCACCGTCGTGCTCGCCAAAGCCATTATCGTGGCTAAAATGCCATTGAATACCATGAACGCGCCGATAATCAGGCCGATCAAAACTACACCTCCCGTGACCCCTTCGGGACGTTGCCAAAAAGATTTTTGCTGTTCCATATTACTGGTTACCAGTTATTGGTATATTAGTAAATTGGTTAATAGTAGATCGGCAACCGATAACCAATAGACCATTAACCAATAACTAATTTAAAGATACTTGTGGATGTTCTCAATGTCGCGATCAATCTGGGTGACCACCGACAAATGGGTTTTTTCAAATGCCGATTTAGTGCGTTCGAGGCGTTCACTTTCGGTTTTAACGGCGGTTTCGTCCTGCTCAATCTGGTTCAGATAACCCCCGATTTCGTCCTGCAAACGGCTGATTTCGGTCTTGTGCCGCTCAATTTGGTCGCGCAAACGTTTCGCATCTTCCTGACGAGCCGTGATTCGGCTGGCCGTTTGCGTGGTTAATGCCTGATCAAATTGGGATTTCTCCTTGCTCACCACTTCGCGGTAGTAACCCGCCGTTTCGATGAGTTTATCTTTGGTAACGCCCACCGTGGAAGCCGTCGCAAAAGCCCCTTTATGCGCGGTCGCTTCGTCCAGTTGCATCTCGCGGAGACTAGCCACAGCACGTTTAAATTCGTAGTAATCGAAGCCCGGCAGGTTATTTTTTTCAATGGCAGCCGCCAGAAATTCGAGGCTGCGTTCGTCCAGCCCATCGGCGGCAAAAAGTGATTTCGTCGTGACCATTAAAACTAATTATGAATTATGAATTATAAAGTATGAATTGCGTGACGTGAGCATTCTGCTTTTTGCATTATTGCCCTTTGCTTTTCAAACCGCGAAAGAGCAGGTATTTCCGTGCGTAGCCGCAAAAAAGCGACGAACGGGCAAATTTAACCGAAAAAAAGAGTTTCTGCCAGCAAAACGTTCGTCGGTGGGAGACGGTTGTGCTTTTTGTGTCAACTTAGGCAAATTCAATTTTTCGGCTTTACTTTGTCGGGCCGGGCGGAGTGTAACAACCGTTCGGCTCTGAGCATTCATTCCATTGAAAATCAACGTCTACATATCGTATGCAGCACAAGATAAGGTGCAGTTGAAGAAACTGCTGCACTGGCTCTATCCCATGCGCGACGAGGTGAATCTCTGGTACAACAACCCGCCCGGCGGCCCGGAACCGATGCCGCTCCCTTGGCGTATTCTGCTGTTTTGGTATCGCCAGCCCGATCCACGCAAATACTATTTCCGCAATCTTCAACGCCAATATGAGCGGGCGCATGTGTACCTGTTTTTGACCAGTTACCACACTATTCAGAATAACTGGATTGAGGAAGAAATCACGGCGGCGGTGTCGCGGTACACAGAATTTGGGGATCGTTATATTCGCATTTATCCGGTGCTGGTGTCGCCGTCGCATTGGAAGAAACACTCGCGACTGGCGCATTTCAAGACGCTGGGGCCACGCCGTACGTTGGTGGAAACGGTTCCCGAAGAAGAAGGTTATCTGGAAATTACCGAGCAATTGGCTAAGGTGGTGAAGGATTTGCAACGTAATCTGGAAGAAGAGAAATTTGCGCAAAGTCGTTCCGTGCCGATAACCGACATTGCGCCGATTCGCCAGAACAGTATTCGCCCCAATGTCGAAGAAGACCCGTCGCAGTTTTTTGAGTTGCCGCCCGCTTTTTCCGCCCCGGAATGGCTGGGCTGGTCTATATTATTCGTGCTTATTCTGGTGACGCTCTACGGTTTGCAACCTGAACGCATCGGCGTACCTTCCCTCCGCTATAAAAATGTAGAACCCGCCGACCGCAAGCCCATCGAGTATTTGCGTGATTACCCGCCGATGCCGCCGCCACCGAACGCGCCACTTCCGAGGCTGGGGGAACCGGATTCGGCCCACGCACGGTGAGTGCCGGCGGGTTTAGCCGCCGGTACGCTCACTGCCCCAATAACTGCTTACACTTCGCCATTTCCTCCCGCACATAGTCATCCGGCTCATCATCCAAATGCAGACGTTCTTGTAAACGTTTCAAGTCAATACGCCGATCTGGCAATAAAGCCTGCATGGCTTCCAGACTGCGCAACGCCTGATTCCAGGCCCGCGCCTCGGTGAAAGTTTCCACATCGCGTTGACGCACATCAAATTGAATTACCAGTGTCCGCAAAGCACTTTCTGCCCGTTGAGCGATATTAATGGCTTGATCGCCGATGCGCACCGGGTCCACGCGCCATTCCAATTCTCCGCGCCGACCGCCCTGAAAAGAGTAATTAATGGAGCGATAATATTCCAGCGAATCCTGCGCAATCCGGTAGTAGCGCAGCGCCCCCGCATAGTCTTCATTTTCCTGAAAAAACAGGGAGTCGCCTTTGGTCAGCAGGTCTTGTGTAATGACGTTGTACAACCGCTGAAAACGCTCGGCATCGGCTTTCCCGGCAGCTACATCTTTGTAGGGCGGCGTATGCAGCAACATCCAGCATTTGACGCCTTGGCCAGCCAGATTCTCGTAACTGCTCAACGCGGCCGGATACTGCTCATTGTACACATTTTGTTCAGCCTGCGCCAGATCGTTGCGCACCGCATTGGTGTAGTTACGGGCCACGATGATGCCAAAAACCAGCGCAATCAGCAACGCAATCACCGAAGTGATGGCCACCTGACGCGCCAATAAACGCGTCCGACGAGCGGTACTCAGTTCATTTTCAATGCGTTCGCGGCGAGCCGCTTCTTCGGCAAGCTCGGTTTGCAGTTTGGCTTTTTCATCGTCGGCTTGCTGGCGTTGGCGGCGCGCATCGCGTGATTCGATGACCGCAGGCAGGAGCGTATCGTGACTGATTTCGTAGTAAAAATCATCCAGTCGCAACTCTTTGCGCAGCAAACGACTATCCACCAACGTGTCCAAAAAGTCGTGATTGACTTGCCACTTATTGGTCAAAAAGTCGTCCACCATGCTGCATCGGCGACCGATGGGCGTTACCAAATCTTCTTCGATCAGGCATTGCGCTTTGCCCACAAAATCCACTGCGTCAGTAACTACCAGACCAGTTTTGCGACTATATATTTCCGGTAATTGTTGTAATTGTTTTTGGTAAAAATCGCGGATTTCCGCTTCCAAACCTTCATGGCCGCCGTAGTAATCTGGCACCACCTCAAAACCCGCGGGTCGTTGCTCTTCAATGATTTGCCCCTCTATATTCTGGCAAAGAATCTGCAAATTGAACGACTCAATTTCGTCCTGTTTTTTCAATAAAGACAAACCATTTACTTCCTGTCCGGCGTCCGCGCTGGTGCGTCCGGCCAGAAAATCAATGATGCCCTGCATGGCATCGCCACTATATCCAAAAGGCTGACTGGCGTAATTTCCACTGGCTTTGGCGGGTGCTTCGATGGCCAACTGCGCTTGTTTGCGAGTCAGCGGTTGCAGTTGGTAGCGATTGCGCAGAATGCCCGGAATCAGCGGGCTAATGTCATCCAGCAAGTGCAAAAAGTCGGAACGAATGGAAATAACGACCCGCAAATCAGGCTGGCGTTCCCACCAGTGCATGAGATCGGCACTCAGGCTGGTAGTGGCTTGCAGACCCGCCAAAAGGTCGGCGCGCACCGCTTCCGGCACGGATTCGTTGGCTAAATCTGCCAATTCCAACAAAAACTGGCGACGACTGGCCTCGCTATGACCGAGCGTAAACACCTCCTCAAATTGATCGAAAACCAACACTGGCGTAGCGGGCAAGCCGTCCAAATCAAATTCTATGCGCTTCATTTGCTCCCACAGCGTCTTGCGCAGACTGGGACGCTCGCCGGTAGTATCGTAGTGACCGACTTGCGGACTTTTGGTCAATATTTCCCCCAAATTATCGGCCAGCGGCGCGTCCGTTTTGTCTACGCGCAGGAAAATGGGCAGGAAATCCTGTTCTTCCAATTCCGGTGCCACGCCCGCTTGCAGCATCGACGTTTTGCCAATGCCCGACTTGGCGAACAGCACCACCAGCCGCTCACGCACGATGAGGTTGGTGAGTCGTTGCGCGTCTTCCCGGCGACCGTGGAACACGGCACTTTGGTTGCGGTCGAAAGGCTTCAAGCCCGGATAACGACGCGGTAGGTTGGCGGCGGCGGGCGTGATCATCCGGTCGGCGTTTCGATGTATTTTTTCAAAGTCTCGGCGATGTCGGCGAGCATTTTTTCCTCCTGACCATTGCCAAAAACAG
This sequence comes from Saprospiraceae bacterium, assembly GCA_965249785.1. Taxonomy (GTDB): domain Bacteria; phylum Bacteroidota; class Bacteroidia; order Chitinophagales; family Saprospiraceae; genus M3007. The sequence goes on from CBDFMU010000031.1 coordinate 64,957, forward strand.
GCTGACCTTTCAGCGGACGCGTAGTGCGCAGCGAACCCACCGGCGTACCATCCAAACCAATGAAATGCAGCAAAATCGGCATGACCAGAAAGTGGCTTCGTGGATTGTTGCGCTTTACAATTTCATCCAGCAACGGCAAAGCCGGATTGGAAGCATCAAAAAAATCGGCACTGATGAGTGGCAGCACGATCTGGCAGTCATCCAGTTTTTGGCGAATCCAGGCCGTTATGTCGCCTTGCCCGACCGCATCGGCCAGCGTCCAAACGCGCACTTTGAGCGGTTTCAAATAGCGTTGCAAAGCCTGACAGCCTTCCTCGTCTTTCGCGCCGTTATGCAAAATAAGCACGTCCGCCAAATTAGCGGAAGCACCGGGTTGGGCTGTATTATCGCCTTCGAGGTGTTTTTTTAAATTGGTCACAAACGCCTCTAAATCCACGTCGGGAAACTCCATGCTGAACTCGCCTTGGAAGAAAATCCGGTCCAACGAATTAGTTGCCACCGCGCCGCGCAGGGGATAAGCGAAGGGTTTGATATTGCTGCGGGCGTTTTTGAACAGTTCGTCAAGCAGGATTTTCAACGTCCAGTCTTCGTAGTCAAAACCCAGAAACAGGTAAAAACGCGGCACATTGAAGGCGGCCAGCAGACTTTCCGGCAAGCGTTCGTGCTGCGCGCCCGTGATTTTATTGACGTAAGTTAGTTGATCTTTATTAGTCAAAACCAGCGACGACGGATCTTTTTTATAAAAACCGAACAGGTTATAAATCAGCGGCGGCGGATCGTCTTTGAAATCAAACAGCGGGTCGCGTTCGGGCTGGCGAAAATGGTAAAACTCGAAACGATAAGGAGCCAGCGCATTGGCATAGTAACGCACGAAAAAATCGTCGGGCGTAGCGTTAATGACGATTTTGAAGGGCAGGTCGGCCAGTTGTTCCAGCGCGGGCGGCAGTTGCGCCGTGCGGGCCGCCTCTTCGTAGAACTTCTGCACCTTGCCCATGATCATCGTGTCGGCGAGGTTGTCGCGGTTGCGATTGCGCAGCATACTGGTGACGTGGACCAGCGAATTGGCTTCGGCGGGCGGCAATTCCAGCCCATATTCTTTGGCTAACTGATTGGCACACAGTTCCGTCAGCGGTCGCCAGCGGTCACCTTCGCGGGCACTGAGCGCGCCGGGGCCGAGGAACAGCACACAGAGGCCGTCCCGGATTTGCTGGGCGATGCTTTTATACACGAAATCGGGCAAATCACCCTGGGTCGCTCCCGCTGGGCTGGTGTTGGTCGGCATAGGTGGCAATACGCGCTATCGGGGAGTGTTGGATGGCCAAAGGTAGGAAAGGGGTTGGGGTTTATAAGACAAATTACGCCAACACTTCCATAGCCGTCGTTAATGTAGCCAGACAATTGAAATCATCGAATAGCGGATTAGTACTCGGCGACTGGTTACACACAGCATCCGCTGAAGCCCGCAAAATAGTCTGGTAGTAACTCGCCCGCAGGATTTCATTGCGGATGGAGCTATTATTGCGCCAGGCGTATAACAAATATCGCTGGCACACGCCAATCCCACTGGAATAGTCATCGGGGTCGCCCCCCTGCCAGTTGAGTGTAGTTGACTGCAGGACGTTATTGACCGTAAGTTTGCCAGCAATACCGTTCAGGATCATCTGGGCAACCTCCAGGGAGGTCTGGTCACTGGTTCGGGTATAATAATCAACCAGCGCACCGACTATCAATCCCTGATCGCCACCCCAGGCATCGTCTGCATAGTAGGCATTCACGCTGGGATAGGTACCATTCAGCGCGGCATAAGTACTGACCCGTTCCCGCACTAAAGCCGCCTGCAAACCGATATAGGAGAAGCGATTCAACAGGGCATTTTCGGTATCGGGCTGTTTATTGGGCAATTGCAGGAAAAACCAGTTAAAAAGAAAGTCGTGTTCATTGGTGACGGCCTGCCGGGTATCGACTCCAGCACTGAACAAACGCAGAGCAAAGACCCAGTACAAGGCATTGACCACCGTATTTTGAAAACCACCGAGCGGAGAAACGGTGGGATCAGAAGGATTGTAGTAGGAACACTCGTCCTGGCGTTTGTCGTGAAAAATGTCGTATTGCCAGACGCCGTTTTCAAAACGTGGCACCGTCCAATGGAGAGGATCCGCCGGGTTGGAAAAATAATTTTTGTCCTGATCGCCATTGCAGCGGTTAGCCCAGACGTTTGGCGCACCCTGCTGACGAGGTGCAGTTGGCTTTCCGTAGTTCATATTATGCCAACAGTCGGTAGCCACGGTGGCAAAATCCCCGGCTCTATTGCCAAAAACAGCCTGATAAGCCGGGGTCATGGCTTTGGTAGCGGCAATGCCCCACCAGGCGTGGTCATCGTACCAGCAGGCACTATTGGTCTTGACCAGCGTACTATACAACGTATAGGCATTGTTGATGAAGGCGGGATTGCTGATTTTCTGCTGCTGCATATAGTCTAGCATAGTATCAAATGCGCAGCCGAGTTGCCAGTAATTGCCCTTTTGATCGTTTACCCGGCCCTGGAAAAAATCTACGATGCGTTGATACGCCTGGGCAGCAGATTGCGGATAATTATTTTCGTTGGCCATATACTTTTTTGCGCTAATATAAAGGGGTTAATATGATTTCTGCAAGTGGGTTTTTTGATCGGGATTAAATTATGGGTATAAGGCCCATTTTGACTGCGCTGCAAATCAATGATTTTTTGAATGGAAGGTTGCGGTCGGAGGAAATAAGCGTGGTAATGGGATATGAACCCATCTCCTTCCCGCTGGGCTGGTATTGCTTGGTATGGTAGCAATACCCACTATCGAAACGGTTTACTACTTTTTCTTGATTGTCGCCTTTTCTAAATTTCCCTGCACTCTAAATTTCACTATTCTGGTTATTAAATCTAAAGGTATTGGTTGGTCCAGCGGAAATTGCACCGATCCTTTTCCAGTTTTATAGACCGCAAGTTCCTCTTGGAAAGCTTCCAATCCCACGGGTGCCGGATAAAACCCGATATGATTGGTGAAAGCAGCAAAGTGCACTAGATTTGCTTTATTAAGTTTGAAAGTTGGAATGGCGTAACTAATGGCTTCTTCGGCATCTGGTGCTGCTTTTTTAATAGTTGCCCGTACTTGTTCCAGCATTTTTTGAATATTTTCTGGAAAATCGGCGATGTATCCGTCTATATTTTTAGGTGCGTTGGTGGTCATATAGTCAACGTAGGGTGGTTTTGAATGAAATAAATGTATCGGAACGGCTTAATAATAAATTAGTGGCATATTGCAACGCAATACAGGGAAGCACTAAATTAATTAGGACTACTCCACTCTATTATTAGCATAAGGCCATAGTAGTGCCATTCCAGCGAATGCCAGACATTCAAATACACTGGTCCACTCATTGCCATTGTCAGTCATGGGGGCCACTAAGGCTCTGGGAATGTGCAATAGAATAAGCCATAAAAACAACATCGTTGCCAATAGAAGACTAATAGTACGGGGTTTGAAATTGATAATAATAGCCAGTCCGGCCCCTATTAAAGCGACACCAGTGAAATATGTCCAGAATTCTGCTCCGGGAACCCAGCCAGGGACGAGACCCTTTACAAAATCAGCGTATAGAAAGTGGTCGATGCCGAATAGAAAAAGCATAATACCGAAGAAATACCGACCATAGGGCGCAATTTTATCCAGAAAACTTAATGATCCCAGTGATCTATTGTCTGGAAATATGCGGGCGATCATCAAGGCACCGCCGGAGAGGGCCAATAATTTGAGCGTATCGCTCCACATGCCCAGCATACCGGGATTATTAGTGAGGCGATTGGGCAAATGACCAATAACAAGGAATAATAATAGTGCCCAACCGAGTAGTAGCGCAACCGTTCTCACCTTGCTACTAGAGGCAATATAGAATCCGCTTATTGTCAAAGCCGCACCGATTAAATAGATTAAAGCGGTGATATTTTGTGTATCTTCCGCTGGAATAGGTGCCAGTACTGGCCGGAACCACGGAAAGACGAAGTGTAGCACGCCTATCCCGGCGATGCCGATACCGTAGAAGACTTTTCCTATTCCTTTTAAGTTTTGCATGATGGAAGATTTTAGTTGGCTGGATGTGACGTATTAGAGGTCGGCTTGTACGGAAAGCGCGTGTTTGAATATATTGAGCGGATTTTTAATGCGGTAACTCATGATGAATATAGGTGATAGCAGATGATTAGCTGGTTCTGCTTTTGAGTTTGCTTTTCCGGGCAGCTATGGCCAAGGCACACGCATTAAAATGGCTATGAAAAACGCTTAATCGTCCCACTTTAGGCTGTCATGCTGACGCAAGGAAGCATCTGGTCACGAAAGACGTGGGCATTTACCTGCGCGCTCGGCCAGTTCCTTCAATTCATTCAGGATGACATTTCGGGGTAGGATGATTTGATTATTTCTCTTAGCTATTTTACTGCGTTTGCCCTGCCGACTATGGGGCGAAAATACTTCCAAGGAGAATGATATTTAGGTCTCGTTTGAGATAAAAAAGGTGAAGCGTGATATTTTGGAGGTGGGAGTTGGTGTAAAAAACGTGACCCTCGGCGGGGTGAGGGTGGAGGGTCAGGTGGGACAATGGAAATAGAGAAGAAACTAAGAAGTCTTCACTCGCTGGGACTCATTCCCTACTTTCCATTCATTAATTCTTAACATTAATTGGTTTAATCCATTTTCAAATAGAAGAAGGCTCGAAATAGTTGCAGTGAGCGAATTAACTAATTTAAATCCTGATTGAACTATCGTTTCACCAATCTTATGATATTTTCTATGATTGATGAATTTTAATGTTGCTTCTTGATCTTTGTGCATCTGACTTATAAACATTGAACGCAACTCATATATCTCATTGTATAGCATGGTAAATACTTTTAGAACAGTTTCAAGACCTTCGGTAGAGTATTTATCTGGACTTATTGAATAACCTTTTTGAAGCATTAATAGCGAGTCGTTGAAGAATACCTTGGTTGAATCATTTATCTTATAAGCAGATTCCTTCATGTTCTCTCCATAATCTTTAAAAATATTTAACATTTCGTTGGATAGAATAAGTATAACTCTTTTATCATGATTCTTTTTCTTTCGCAGTGCCAATATCTTGTTTTTACATTTTAATCCTTCCTTGTTTTTCTTTGTAATGATAGAGAATAAAAACTTGTTGCTATTAATAAAATTTTCTCCACTGGATCTAAAATTATTATAAACCTCTTCATATGATAACCCTTCTATTGTCAACTCTTCATTTGACACCGTAGTATCTTCTGCTTTATCTAATTTGACAGTATCTTTTAGATCATTTCTGTTTAATGAATTTATAAGCAAAATCATTCTGCCGCTTATGCCTGCTAACGTAATTCTTTCTTGATCATAAGATAGCAAACCTTTAATTTTATCATCTTTTAATGTATAGTATTCCCTTTCTATTAGTATTGCATTATCATGGCTATTATTGCCTTTGTGCAAATTAGATTTTAATGAATCGAATAACGATTCAAATTCAGACTTCGATAGATTTTCTTTCAATTCTGCCTTGAATTTATCAATGCTCATGCTGTGGAACAGTGTGCTTTTGATTAATGTTAATCTATCGCAATTCAAATAAGTTTTATATAAGGTGGGGATTTTACCTCACGTACAGATATCACGCCCTCTAATTGTTCCATATTGATATCATACGAAAACAATCAGAGGGCGCAGTCCATATAAACAACTAAAAAATCTTCACTATCAATTCATCAGAGCGCAAAAATTCCGCACTCCGCATTCCCCAATTCCGCATTCCCTACAACGTTCCCCGCAACTCCTGTTCCCGCTCAATCGCTTCAAACAACGCCTTGAAGTTCCCCTTGCCAAACGACTTCGCACCCTGACGCTGAATAATTTCATAGAACACCGTCGGGCGGTCTTGCACGGGCTTGGTGAAGATTTGCAGCAGGTAGCCTTCCTCGTCGCGATCAATGAGGATGTTCATGGCTTTCAGGTCGTCGAGATTTTCGATGATCGGCCCGACGCGACTGGGCACATCTTCGTAGTAGGCTTCTGGCACTTGCAGAAACTCCACGCCGTTTTGGCGCATCTGGCCTACCGTGAAGAGAATATCGTCGGTGGCGACGGCGATGTGCTGCACGCCCGCGCTGTGATAGAAATCGAGGTACTCTTCGATCTGGCTCTTTTTCAAGCCTTTGGCCGGTTCATTGATCGGGAATTTGATGTAGCCGTTGCCATTGCTGACTACTTTGGACATCAGGGCGGTGTATTCCGTGGAAATATCGTCGTCGTCGAAGGTGATCAGCAGTTTGAAGCCCATCACGTCCTGGTAGAAGTTCACCCACTTGTCCATGCCGCCGAGTTCGACGTTGCCGACGCAGTGATCCACGTATTTCAGGCCAACGGGCTTGCAGGGATAGGCACTCACGCGTGGCACATAGCCGGGCATAAACGCGCCTTTGTACCCGCTGCGTTCCACAAAAGTGTGGATGGTGTCGCCGTAGGTTTTGATGGCGGCCAGTACGACTTCGCCATGTTCATCGCTGATAGTATGCGGCGCAAAAGCACTTTCGGCACCACGCTCGACGGCGGTGTAGTAGGCTTTTTCGGCATCATCTACCCAAAGGGCGAGCACTTTCACACCATCGCCGTGGAGGGCAACGTGTTTCGCGATTTCGTGGTCGGGTTGCAGCGCGGAAGTGAGTACGAGCCGGACTTTATTTTGCTGCAAAACATAACTCACGCGGTCGCGCATACCCGTTTCGGGGCCTGAATAAGCGACGACCTGGAAGCCCATCGCGGCCTGGTAGTATAAGGCACTTTGCTTGGCGTTACCGACATAAAATTCGAGGTGATCGGTGCCATTGATTGGAAAATCATCGGCGGTAGGAGCCGTAGTGGTGGCGGGTTTGGTTAGGACATCCATGTTGTATAGATTGAATTTTGATGGAAAAACGCAAAAATAACAGGAATCAATGCGGATTTTTTAGAAGATCGTTCCAATAATTTAAACCGCCTCTTCTCCACACTTTCAACATCCTCTACGCTCCCACACTTTTCAATATTGTGCTTTCAACTGCAAATCCAGCCGCACGTCCGTATCGGTTAGCGGGGTTTTGCGGAGCCAAATGACGACATCTATATTAAAACGAGACCCAGTCAGCAGTCGTTTGGAATCGGAGAGGGTAGGAATGAGGGGAATCGCGTTGCCCGGATCCAGCGGTACTGGCTCCCGGTAGGCCACCTCGATATAATCGTCCGGGTTACTATCGTTGTACACACGCACCGACATTTTTTCTACGAAACTCAAATCAGCATCGCCAAAAATGCCACCAAAATTGCCGTTAGAAGTCAATAAGCCCACTACATCTGCGTCAGTTTTGTTGGCCTGCGTCAGACTTTGTGCGTAACGGGTAGGAATGTTTTTTAGTTGAAAGTGGTGCACTTCAAACACGTTGAGCGCTACCGGAATATTGAATTCCTGTTGATATGATAAATCAAAACCGGGACCAAGATCGCGGTCTTTATGACAACTAAAAAGGGAGAAAATGGCGAATAAAAAGAGGGCTGGCGTGTAGCGCATGATACTGAGTTCGGGATACAAAGATAATGAATGGGCCTTTGATGCAAAAACGTGGGAGATGGTTGGAAATTGGCCACGATTTAATGTGAATTTTGGGTGGGCGGAATTACTCATGCTTTCTTTGGTCCTGTCACTTTTTTGTCTTGACACAAAAAAGTAACCAAAAAAAGTCAAGGCTCTATGGAAATCCTGCGCTTTTGCTGGAAATTTCCGGCGGAAGAGAAACCAAACTCGTCCCGTGAAGGCGGGACTCAAACAAGGTTTCTCTATAACCACCTCCAATTTCGCAAAAGCGGGATTTTCATAAGGCCGGTTTACGCGGATCGAAAATCACACAGTTGGCTGATTTTCATTGCGTTATTTGCCTTATGTGAATTTGCTCTTTTATTTAAACGCCATCGAAATTTGTCGCCGGAAATCCAGAATATCGGCAAAAACATTTCGCGTGGTGGGTTGTAATTGCAACTGCTTGGCCAAGATGCTCTCCAATAATAAATAGTCGCCCTGATAAGCGAGGGGTTTGGCCACTTGTTCAAAGTAACTGCTCAGCATGGGAAAATCGTACTGTACTGCTCGTTCCAGCACGGTGGGCCAGACGTCGGCTAGCATTTTGGCCTTGAAAAGCGACAGGGAAAGCAGGGCAAATCTCGCCTGTTCCGGCCATAATTCGCGCTGCACGGACTTGGGCAAATCTTCCGGTTTTGCGGCAATGGCCACTTGTAGTTGTGCTGCCAAAGTCAAGGGTAAAAGATCGAGCAGGCGATGCGCGACGAGTCGCACGGATTCGCTTTTATCGGCCACGGCCTTTTGCAATAAGGCATCGTCGTTGAGGGAAAGATGGCAGGCGAAAATTTCCAGGAATTTGGTTTTGTGTTCGCTTTTCTCTTGGTTCCCAGGTTGCTTCCAGCCAGGCCAGTGCCACGAGCGGTTTGCGTTGTCGGGCGGTCAGCAACAGTCGCCGACGTTCGTCAAAAGAGGCGGTAAACCAATCTTCCTCTGCATCGGTCAGGAGATTGCGCCAGCGAAAATGCTGTTGCGCCAGCCATTTCCCCAATGGCCCCAGAGCAGGCTCCAATTGCTTGAAAAAGAATTTATTATCTAATCCGATATGTAGCAGATCCGGCAATAATTCTGGCGGCAAACGCTGATTGCTGGCCGTCAATAATTCCAGAAATTCGGGCAGCGCGGGGCGATGCCGTCCACTCAACATTTGGCGCAATAAAGCGATGGCAGCGGAACCACATATAGGCCGATGATCGTGCGGGGCGGGCAGAGGCCGTTCTGCTGGTGCATCGGCCAAAACGAAACCCGCTTTGCGTCGCAAATGCGCAGCGGCCAGGGCTTCCAGTGCGGCTTGCGCGGGATCGGTAGCAGTGACAGGCAGCCCCAGCGTCGCCAGATCGGCGGCGGAGAGGGGATGGCGTTCGGTGCCAATGAGCGCAGTTTTGACGATATTTTCCCAGACTGTGGGCATAGCACAAAGCTACTTCAAAGCAATGAGCACCACGTAATATTCTGCACCGTCCAGGCTTTGGCGACTAAAATTGTAGCGAAACATCTTGCCGATGTACTCATTTTGGCCACCACCCGTGAACGTCGAACTCCGCCGCTCCTCAATGGATGTGCGCAGGTTGGTGTAGTGATTTTCTTCGAGGGTCATATACTGAATGGTATTCGCCGCAGAATTCCACACAATTACTTGCTGATAATATTGCTTGCCGTTGGAAGTGCCGAGCCAGCATTTGTTATATACCCGACTGGCGGCGGAAGTTTTTGCCAAATCGAAGCCATATTCCAGGATTTTGGCCTGTTTGGTCGCTGCATCGGCGCGCTGGATGGATTGCAGAGCAACTAATTGAAATTCAGGACATTGAGCGGATAAAAAGGAGGCAGCAAAAAGGAGTAAAACAAAGAGTAAAGGCGTAGATTTCATCAATCGGATTGGATTTGCGCCCGACAATATGGGCGTAATGAAAAGACAAAGGAACTTCACACAACGGATTATTTCCTTTTTTTAGGCGTAACAAATTCCTTTTTTTGTTAATTTACTCGGCTGCTTTTCCCGGTTTTCGCCTTTTTCCTGGCTGGTAAAACAGCCGGATGCTGGATACAAAACAAGCACGAAAAGCCGAGCTGCCACAGGAAAAATAAGGCCAATAAGCAGTTGCCCGGCTGAGCGGTTGTCTTTTTGACCAATGGTTTATTTTCAAAACTTACATTTACCCAAAAATTCGCCTGCATGAAATTTTCAACCCGCCTGCTCTTGCCCCTTGCCCTTTACCTCTTGCCCTTTATTTCCTCCGCCCAACAAACTTTCCCCACGGCAGCACCGTCCGACGAGCGGCCCGGCCTGTTTGCTTTTACCAATGCTACCATTTTTGTAGATTATAAAACCCGCCTCGATGGAGCCACGCTACTCATTCGCGACGGCTGGATAGAAGCCTGCGGATCGAATATTCCGATACCCGCCGGGGTAGTTGTCACCGACTGCGCGGGCAAAACGATTTACCCGGCTTTTATTGATTTGTACGCCACCGGTTATGGTCTGCCCGCGCCCCAAGCCGTGGGAACTCCGCCCGCCCAACGCCCGCAACAACTGACCAACAAAAAAGGCGCATTTGCCTGGAATGAAGCCCTGAAACCCGAATTTAACGCCGCTGACGCATTCGCCATAGATCCCAAAGCCGCCGAAGAAATGCGCAAACTCGGTTTCGGGGCCGTACTCACCCATCGCGCCGACGGCATTGCGCGGGGTACCGGAACCCTGGTGGCCCTCACCGACCAGCGCGAGCACGAGGCCATGCTGATGACCGCCGCCAGCAACCATTTGTCGTTTCGCAAAGGCACCAGCACTCAAGACTATCCGTCCTCGCTCATGGGCTGCATCGCGCTGATCCGGCAGACCTACCTCGACAGTCGTTGGTATCAGGCGGAAGGGCATCTGAAAGAACAAAACCTTTCGCTGGTAGCCTGGAACGCCGTGCAGGGATTGCCTCAAATATTTGAAACATCGGACAAACTCGACATCCTGCGCATCGCCCGCATCGGGCAGGAATTTGGGGTGAAATATCTGGTCAAAACCGTCGGCGACGAGTACCAACGCCTCGATGCGGTAAAGGCCACTGGCCAAAACTTGATCGTGCCGCTAAATTTCCCCGAAACTTATGATGTGCGCGACCCTTACGACGCGATGAACGTCTCGCTGCACGATTTGAAACATTGGGAAATGGCACCCAGCAATCCCGCTCGTTTGGAGGCAGCTGGTATTTCTTTTGCCTTGACTACCAATGGATTGAAAGACAAAAGCAAATTTTTGGAAAATCTCCGTAAAGCGGTTGAATATGGCTTGACGGAAGAAATGGCGTTGAAAGCCCTGACCTGGCAACCTGCTCTGTTTATCCACGCCGAAAGCCAAATAGGTAGTCTGGAAAAAGGCAAACGCGCCAATTTTTTCATGACATCGGGCAGCATTTTTAAAGCCGATACCAGGATTTACCAGAATTGGGTAGAAGGCAAAAACTTCGATGTAACCACAGATAAATCGTTGTCCAACAACCTGTTCGGAAATTTTAACCTCACGGTTGGCAGCGATGTATACACCCTGAAAATCAGTGGCAAACCGGAATCGCCCGAAGCCCAGATCGTGAAGGCCGACAGCAGCAAAGTGAAGGCTACTTTCAGTTATTCACCCGTCGGCTTGATCGTTTTGTCGTTTCAGCCAGACACCACTGCGAAAGGCTACGTCGCGCTTTCCGGTACGGCCAATGGCCGCGAATGGTCGGGACGCGGCACCCGCGCCGACGGCAGTTGGGTGGAGTGGCGCGCGAGTTTTTTGAGTGCCGCCGCGCCGCCCGCGCCACCGAAAACGCCGGTCGTGGTACACCCTGAACTAGGCCCTATGATTTATCCGTTTACCGCTTTTGGCTGGCAGGAGCGACCAACAGCGCAAACGGTACTCATCCAAAATGCAACCGTTTGGACCAACGAAAAAGACGGCATTCTGCAAAATACCGACGTACTCATCAGCAACGGAAAAATCCAGAAGATCGGTCGGAAACTACCCGTGACGGACAACGCTGTGGTGGTGGACGGCACGGGTAAGCACCTCACAGCGGGTATTATTGATGAACACTCGCACATTGCCATCGCTCGCGGGGTGAACGAAGGCACCCAGGAAAGCAGTGCCGAAGTGCGTATCGGCGATGTGCTGGACTGCGAAGACATTGATATTTATCGCCAGTTGGCGGGTGGTGTCACCAGCAGTCACCTGTTGCACGGATCGGCCAACCCGATTGGTGGCCAAACCCAGCTCATCAAACTCCGCTGGGGCTACGCACCGGAGGAATTGAAATTTCAGAATTGGCCGGGCTTTATCAAATTTGCCCTCGGCGAAAACGTGAAGCAGTCCAATTGGGGCGATAATTTCCAAAGCCGTTACCCGCAGACGCGCATGGGCACCGAGCAGGTGTATGTAGACTATTTCAATCGCGCGCAGGAATATGGCAAACTGAAAAAATCCGGCAAACCCTACCGCCAAGACCTGGAACTGGAGGCCCTGCTGGAAATCCTGGAATCCAAACGTTTCATCACCTGCCACTCCTACGTGCAATCTGAAATCACGATGCTAATGCGGGTGGCCGAGCGGTTTCAGTTTCGCGTCAACACCTTTACCCACGTCCTCGAAGGCTATAAAGTGGCCGACAAAATGGCCAAACATGGCGCAGGCGGCAGTACGTTCAGCGATTGGTGGGATTACAAATACGAGGTGTACGAAGCCATTCCCTACAACGCCAAGATGATGGCTGACCGTGGCGTGGTGGTGGCGATCAATTCCGATGATGCTGAAATGGCCCGCCGTCTCAACCAGGAAGCCGCCAAAAGCGTCCTCAATGGGGGTATGAAGGAAGAAGATGCCTGGAAAATGGTGACGCTCAATCCCGCCAAACTTCTGCACGTAGATGACCGCGTCGGCAGCGTAAAAGTCGGTAAGGATGCCGATCTGGTGTTGTGGAATAATAATCCGCTTTCCGTGTATGCCCGCCCCGAAAAGACCTGGGTGGATGGCATTCAATTTTTTGATCGCCAACAAGATGCACAACGACAGACCTGGGTGCGGCAGGAGCGGGCGCGATTGATTCAGAAATTGCAGGGAGCTAAAAAAAGCGGCGAATCAGGCGAAAAACCGACTGCGCCGAAGCAGCATTATCACTGTGATGATGTGCTGGATGAGGGTTGAGTTTCTCGCGCTGTGATCGGCGTTGCCCTTAAAAACTTTGCGTAAATCCGCATTGTCTGGTCATCTGCGTTCCCATGATGATCCTGTTCATGACCGACGAGCGGTGGATAACTGTACCATCTATCCCTCCTAAACCCATCATCCAAAGCCCATTGCCATACTTTGGTCTAATGTTAAAATCATCCGTACCAAAACCCATAATTTTGCCGTTTGTGATGGCCGCTGCGTGACGCCACGTGCGTCCATCGTCTTACCTACCATACAAAATGTTCAACCTAATTTTTAACAACATGACATTCAAACAAACTGTGGTCGCGCTGGCCCTTTGCCTGCCCGCCCTGTTCGTAGCTGCCCAGACCAAGGCTCCCGATAACTGGTTCACGCTCGACCCCACGAAAGATAAAGTGCAGGGTACGGGTGGCGACGAAGCACTGTCCCGCCTGAAAGCAGCCGGTAAAAAAGGCCAGACCATCATCGTAGCCGTACTCGATTCTGGGGTGGATTACAAGCACGAAGACCTGAAAGACATTATGTGGACCAATCCCGGCGAAATCGCGGGCAACGGTATTGATGATGACCACAATGGTTACATCGATGATGTGCACGGTTGGAACTTCCTGGGAGGCAAAGACGGCAAGAACGTCGAGCACGAGACCCTCGAACTCACCCGCGAATACGTCCGCCTCAGCAAGCGTTTCAAAGGTACTGACCCGAAAAACCTGAGCGGCGATGCGGCCAAAGAATACAAATACTACACAGACGTGAAAACGGCTTTTGAAGACCAACGCCGCGAAGCTGAGTCGGGTAAAGCGCAGATTGACAAGCAGATCGACAAGGTAGCCGACGCTTTCAAGGCTGTGGAGAAAGCCATTGGTAAGAAGGATTTCACCGCCGACGACTTAGACAAAGTAAATGCTGGCAGCAACAAGGAACTGAAAGAATCCGTGGCTTTGGTGCAAAAAGTAATGGGTAACGGCGTGGCCAACCTCGCCGAACTGGAAGAACAACGCAAACAGGCCAGCGAATACTACGACGGCCAGTTGCTCTACAACCTGAATCCGGACTACAATCCTCGTACAGCAGTTGGTGACAACCCGGACGACCTGAGCAGCCGCAATTATGGCAACAATGACTACCAGGGCCCCGATGCCAGCCACGGCACCCACGTCTCCGGCATCATTGCTGCCGAGCGCGGCAATGGCGTAGGCATCAACGGGATCGCCGATAATGTGCGGATTATGTCGGTGCGTTGCGTACCAGACGGCGACGAGCGCGATAAAGACGTTGCTAACGCCATTTATTACGCCGTAGACAATGGCGCCAGCATCATCAATATGTCCTTTGGCAAAAGCTACAGCCCGCAAAAAGCCTACGTAGATGCCGCGATGCGCTATGCTTCCGACCATGACGTACTGCTCGTACACGCTGCCGGCAACGAGTCAGCGAACAACGATACTGACCCGAATTTCCCGAACGATATGTACAAGACACCAGTGAAAGCTGGGCTCTTCAAAAAAGAGAGAAACGTCCCGACTTGGATGGAAATCGGTGCACTGTCCTGGAAAACGGGCGACAAGCGCGTGGCTAGTTTCTCCAATTACGGCAAAAAGAACGTAGACCTGTTCTCACCGGGGGTGGCTATTTATTCCACTACGCCGGGCAATAAGTACGCTTCTTATCAGGGTACGTCTATGGCTTCTCCGGCTGCGGCGGGCGTAGCGGCGATCATCCGCTCTTATTATCCCGATCTATCGGCCAAGCAGGTGAAGGATATTATGATCAAATCCGTGCTGCCACAGGAAGGCGAAGTCACCAAACCCGGCAGCACCGACAAGATAAAATTCAGCGAACTGTCGGTGAGCGGCGGTATTGTCAGTGCTACTAATGCTATTGCAATGGCCGACAAGACGAAGGGTAAAAAGGTGAAAAAAGCCACCTGGCGCGAAGCGGGTATGGGTAAAATGACCAAGAAAGATAAAATGGGACCAAAGGCGTAAACGTGCTTCCAATTTTTGTCTGTACCATAAAAAATGAGTCGTTCCGAAATATTCGGGACGGCTCATTTTTTATGGTAAATGGTTGATAATGAAAGTACTCGCTTAGAGTTAATAAGAACGAAGACGGAGTGGATAATACAAGTTTTCTCTTAAAGCTTCGCCTTACTTGGTTTTCCAGCGAATTGGCAAAATTTGGCATAAGCCATGATTTTATAAAAATTTGCTCCAGCATAAATATTCTCCTCAATCCAATTTTTCTCTACTCTTTCCAGGGAAATGGGAATATAGATAGAACAAAATTTGCCGATGAACGCGGATTATTCTGAATGGAAATTGGTGCCGTTCGTAATAGCACCCTTGGAAAATACGCTCGCCACCTGAACCAACCAACATTCCTATCGCTTTTCGCAGTCGGCTTGCTACTTTTGTTCGCCCTTCCGATTTCGTTGTCAATACCTGCAAACTGTTTTCATTCATGTCGCCGCGCTTTCGCTTCGTACTGGCTTCCTTCCAGTGCCTGTTTTTTCCTAAAAACACCCCTTGGATTCGGGCCATTGAAACTGTATCCCCGCCTGGATTTCCACCGATAGTTCCTAAAAAATGGCGAAGATTGCCTGTCTGGATCGCTGTTCTGGGCTTTTTAGTCTCTTCTTCCACGCTGTCTGCTCAATGTATTACAGTAGATGCCGGGCCAGATGTTGTTTTGTGCGTTCCGGCCTCCCCGACCCATTTGAATGGCAGTATCAGTGGTAGCTATTTAGGTTTCACCTGGACACCCACCACGGGCTTACAAGGTGCCACAACGCTCTCGCCGACTGTAAACGTTACCCAAAACACCACGTACACCCTGACTGCAAGCGCAGTGGATTTGACCACGAATAGCATTGTCAATGGTGATTTTGAATCTGGCAACACCGGCTTTACGAGCGATTATGCTTACAGTCCGGGCGACTTGAATCCAGAGGGATTGTATGATGTCACCAATGATCCACACAACGACCACAATAATTTTGCCCATTGTCCCGACCACACTGGCGGCGGCAATATGATGGTCGTAAATGGGGCGGGTACCCCCAACCAGGATGTCTGGTGCCAATCGGTGCCGATCATGGCCAATACAGAGTATGTATTTTCATGCTGGGTTTCCACGGTGGTGACCTCGTCTCCGGCTTTGTTACAATTTTCGATCAATGGTGCCTCTTTGGGGCCAATTTTTCAGGCACCGACACAAAATTGTGTTTGGCAAAACTTCTATTTCACCTGGAACAGCGGCGCTAATACCAGCGCAACCATCTGCGTCGTCAATCAAAATACCCAATTGGGAGGCAACGACTTTGCGCTGGATGATATCGTATTCACCCCGGTTTGCGTGCAGAGCGACGATGTGGAAGTGACCGTAGTCAATCTCACTGCCGTGGCTACAGCCAACACGCCCATTCCTGCCTGTGGAGATCCGGCTATTACTTTGAACGGCTATGGCTCCAGTACTGGTGCCGGGATCTCCTACGAATGGACGACTCCCAATGGAAACATCCTGAGCGATGAGACCACGCTTTATCCCATCGTAAATACCCCCGGTACCTACACGCTGTATGTTAGTTACGATAACAATGGGATGACTTGTAGCAAGACCGCTACTGTCGTAGTGACGCAGGCGCCGAACTCGCTGATTGCCTCCATCAATCCTGCGCCACCGCTCGGCTGCGGTACGTCTTCCATGACTTTATTCGGCAATTCTAATGCAACGGGGGCTGTCGACTACCAATGGACGGCCCTTACCGGCAATATTGTAGGCTTTTCTGACCAACAAAACATTGTTATTAATCAGCCTGGCCAATACGAACTATTGGTGACCGACGCAGTCAATGGCTGTACCTCCACGGCTAGTGTAACCATCGCTGGAGCCACTAGTCCGCCGATTGCTACCGCCACCGCCAACGGCCCGCTCACTTGTACCCAAACGACCGCCACCCTTTCCGGGGCTGGCAGCAGTACCGGAGCAGGGATCACCTACCAATGGACGGCCGCTGGTGGCGGCACTGTTACCAGTGGTCAGAATAGCCAGAATGCCGTCGCCGGAAGTGCCGGGACTTATATGTTGTTAGTCACTAATACGATCAGTGGCTGTAGTGCTACTGCTACTGTCGTACTAACCGGCACGGCGGTACCACCGACGCTCAGCATCCAGCCGCCGGGCGCGCTGGACTGCGATACGCCCACCCTGCCATTATCGGCTACCGTCACTCCTGCCAATGCCGTACTCAGCTGGACGACGACTGGCGGAGGGCAAATAGTCAGCGGTCAAAACACGACCAATCCAGTCATATCCGCTGCTGGCACCTACACCTTATTGGTCACTAATCCCGTCAACGGCTGCACCGCAACTGCCTCTACGTCAGTTGTTTCCAACACTACGCCGTCGATAGCCATAGCTACATCGCCTTCCAATCTTACCTGTCAAAACCCCAGCGTCACACTGTCGGGAACAGGCTCTTCGGCTGGCGCAAATTTCACCTATGTCTGGTCCAGTTCACCGGGCGGCAACATCGTTTCGGGTGGCACCACGCTCAATCCAACCGTCAATGTTGCCTCCACTTATACTTTATTAGTTACCAATACCATCACCGCCTGCACTGCTACCGCCAGCGTCACCGTATTATCTGACCAAAACGTATTGACCGCCATTGCTAATGCCCCCGACACGCTCACTTGCACCGTCAACATGGTCACGCTAAATTCTACTGGCACCAGTACCGGCCCTACACTTTTCTATAACTGGACGACTACCAACGGTAACATCAGCGGCCCCACCAATGTGCCCAGCCCCATCGCGACGCTGCCCGGTACCTATCAGCTTCTGGTGACCAATCCCGCCAACGGCTGCACTGCTACCGACCTGGCCGAAGTGGTGCAAAACCATACGCCGCCGATGTTGCAGACCAGCGTTTCCGGCATGCTCAATTGTGCCAATCCAACCCTTAGTTTGCAAGGCCAAAACCTGTCGCTGCCCGGCAATTTCAGCTACCAATGGACAGCATCCAGCGGCGGAAACATCGTCAGTGGAGCCACTGGACTTATGCCTATTGTCAATGCGGCGGGTCAATATATGCTCACCGCTACCAATATTGCCACTGGCTGCACCGGCCAATCTACCGTGGCAGTGACTGCTCAGGCGGGCACCCCAACGGCTATTATTGCGGCGCCCGGCCCACTCACCTGCGTCACCACCAACCAGACTTTGAATACTAGTGGTTCGTCGTCGGGAGCCAATTTCACCTACACCTGGACGACCAGCAACGGCGGCAACATTGTTAGCGGCGGCAATTCGCCCAGCCCTATTGTGAATACCGCTGGCACTTATAACTTATTGATTAGCAATACTGCGAATGGCTGCTCCGCCACTACGTCGGTCGTGCTTACGGGAAATACCACCGTGCCGCCTGCCGAAGCGGGTGCGCCGGGTTTGATCACTTGTAGCCAGCCATCGTTTAGTTTAGTGGCCAATCCAGGCTTGCCAGCGGGCAACCTTGTTTTTCAATGGACAACTTCTAGCGGGCAATTCGTCGGCAATCCCAACGCGGCGCAGGTAAGTGCGAATCAAGCCGGTTTATATCACCTGCTGGTCACCAATCCAGCCAATGGTTGTAAAGCCGTTGATTCGGTACAAGTGACTGCTAATCAACAACTACCCACGGTTACCATCGCGCCACCTACGCCTTTGGATTGTAGTCATGCCACCACCACATTGTCAGCAACGGCCACTGGCACTACATTGACTTATCAATGGCAAACTACAGGCGGACAGTTCGTTAGCGGTGCCACTTCCGCCTCGCCAGTAGTAAATGCGGCGGGCCTTTACTCGCTTACCGTGACTAATAGCACGAACGGCTGCACTCGTACCGCCAGCGCGACCGTGACCGCCAATGGCGCACCGCCGAATGTGCAGGCAGCACCCGTGGCACCCATTACCTGTATCGCGCTGACGCAGACCATCAGTGCGCAAAACCTTTCCTTGCCCGGCAATTTTACCTACCAATGGACGGCCGCCAATGGCGGCAACATCGTTTCGGGAGCCACCACGCTGACTCCAACCGTGAATGCTGGCGGCAATTATACACTCACTACCACCAACGTGACCAGCGGTTGTAGCAATGTTTTGGTAGTTAATGTAACCCAAAGTGCTATTCCACCTACCGCCAATGCCGGGCCGGATCTTACGCTGAGTTGCACAGCCAATTCTTTGATAATCAATGGCTCTGGCACCGGAAGCAACAATCTGATCTACGCCTGGACGGCCTCCAATGGCGGCAATCTCGTCAGCGGAACGGCCACCGCCACGCCCACCATAAATCAACCCGGCACTTACACCTTATTAGTCACCAACCCCACGAGCGGCTGTACGGCCACCGATTTGGTACAAATAATGGCCAATCAACAACTGCCGACCATCACCATCGCCTCGCCCGCGCTGCTTACTTGCCTGCAAACCACGGCTACTTTATCGGCCACGGCCACTGGCAACACGCTGACTTACCAATGGCAAACCAGCGGCGGCTCCCTCGTCAGCGGCGCCACCTCCGCAACGCCGGTAGTGGATGCGCCGGGTACGTATTCCGTTACCGTGACCGATGGTTCCAATAGTTGCACCCGCACGGCCACAGTGACCGTACTGGAAAATGTGGTTTTGCCCGATGTGCAGGCGGCTCCGGTCGCGCCCATAACCTGCACTGCACTGACGCAAATTATCAGCGGACAAAATCTCTCCGCGCCGGGAAATTTCACCTACAACTGGACAACTACTACCACTGGAAATATTGTTTCGGGAAATAATACTTTGACACCAACCGTGGATGCTGGCGGCGATTACACGCTCATCACTACCGATGAAACCAACGGTTGCACCAGTACTTTGCAAATCAGTGTTGCTCAAAACACTACACTGCCGACTGCCAATGCCGGGCCAAACGATACCTTGACTTGCATCAATAACTCTTTGACTATCAATGGCTCTGGCGCAGGTGCCAGCAATTTAAATTATTCTTGGACCACTACCAATGGCGGAAATTTAGTCAGCGGCGCAAATACCGCCACCCCAATCGTAGACCACTCCGGCACTTACACCTTATTAGTCACCAATCCCACCAATGGCTGCACCGCCAGCGATTTGGTGCAAATAAGGGCCAATCAACAACTTCCAACCATCACCATTGCGCCACCGACATCGCTTACTTGCACCCAAATGACGGCCACGCTTTCGACGACGGCTACTGGCAATGTTTTGACTTACGAATGGCAAACCGTTGGTGGACAATTTGTTAGCGGCGCTACTTCTGCCACGCCAACCGTAGATGCAGCCGGTACTTATAATGTTACCGTTACCGATGGCCAGAATGGTTGCAGCACGATAGCCACGATGTCTGTTTTGGAAAATACCACTCCTCCCAACGTGCAGGCCACGCCTGTACAAGCCATTACTTGCATCGCACCGACGCAAATTATTACTGCACAAAACCTGTCTTTGCCGGGCAATTTCAGTTACGCCTGGACGGCGACCAACGGCGGAAATATCTTTTCGGGAAACACCAGCCTGACTCCTACTGTAAATGCTGGCGGTGATTACACGCTCACGGCTACCAACGGCAGCAATGGCTGCACCAGCATTTTGCCAGTCACTGTTGCCCAAAATACCGCGCTGCCTACTGCCAATGCCGGAACAGACAATACGTTAAGTTGTGGCGTTAATGCTTTGACTATCAATGGCTCTGGTACTGGTGCCAATAACTTGACTTACGTCTGGACGGCCTCGAATGGCGGTCATATTGTCAATGGTACAAACACGGCTACGCTAAACATTGACCAGCCGGGCGACTATACGTTATTAGTCACTAATCCTGCCAATGGCTGCACCGCCAGCGACGCCGTGCAAATTTTGAACGACAACAATGCGCCGCAAGTCAACGCCGGGCCATCGCCAATACTTACCTGCACTTTGCAGCAAACCACGCTGAACGCCACAGCCAGCACGGGTGCGACGTTGAGTTACCAATGGACGACCACGGGCGGCAGCCTCGTCAGCGGAGCGACCACCCTTTCGCCGACGATAGATGCGCCGGGTCTGTACCAATTGGCCGTAACCAATTCCGCGAATGGTTGCGTAAGTATAGACACGGTGAATGTTGGCGAAAATGTGATGCTCCCCAGTGTAGACGCCGGTCTGCCTGATACCCTTACTTGTATGACTCTGGCCCTTCCGCTTTCAGGTATGGCTAGCGGTGCCAATAACCTGATTTTTCAATGGACAACAACCAATGGAAATATCGTCAGCGGGGCCAATACGCTGACCCCACAAGTGAACCGGATGGGTGTTTATGAATTGACGACCACCAATCCGGCCAATGGCTGCACCAATACCGACATCGTAAGCGTGGCCATAGACACTTTGCATTTTGGGGTTGTAGCCAGTGTTCCCGGGCCATTGACCTGCCAGATGCTCACCATTGGTATAACTGGTGCGGTAAACTTGCCCGGTGCATTCACGGCTGCCTGGACGACCACCACTGGACATTTTAACGGCCCACAAAATATGCTGGGAGCGGTCGTGAGTGCGCCGGGCCTTTATCAATTAACCGTTCAAAGTACTGCTAATGGCTGTACTTCAACTGCACAAGTCACTGTTTTACAAGATATTGCGCCGCCCTTAGTCCAAGCGAATGCGCCCGGCCAAATCACCTGCGATCACCCGACGATAGCGTTGAGCGGTACAGGTTCTTCGTCAGGGACCGGGTTTAACTACGTGTGGACGGCCAGCAACGGCGGTCAAATCCAGAGTGGCCAAACGACCTTGACTCCAACGGTCACGGCGGCAGGAATTTATTCTTTGCAGGTCACCAACTCCACGAATGGTTGTAAAGCGACGGATACCACTGCCGTTACCGCCAATATCACGCCGCCGACAGTGGTTATTTTATTGCCACAAGTCCTTACCTGTACCCATTTATCGGCGGTACTGAATGCCAGTGGTTCGAGTGGTGGCGCGAATTTCACCAACACCTGGACGAGTTCTCCTGCCGGGCATTTTGTCAGTGGGCAAACCACGTTGATGCCAACGGTAGATCAGGCAGGTGCTTACCTTTTGACCATACACAATACGGAAAACGGCTGCCTCGCGATGGCTCAAACTTCGGTCACAAAAAATATTGTTCCGCCCGTAGCCAATGCTGGCCCGGATGCAGAATTGTACTGCCAACAAACCGAAGTGACATTACAAGGCAGTGGCACCGCCGTTTCGCCGCTTACTTTCGCCTGGCTTACGCCAGATGGTCACCTGCAAAGCGGGAATAACACCGCCAATCCGGTAGCCGATCAAGCGGGTATTTACAACCTCACGGTCACGAACACGGAGAATGGCTGTACCGCCACTGATGCGGCCTTAATAACCCAAATTCCATTGCCCGATTTTGTGGCCACCCTGTGGCAGCCCGACTGTTTTGACCGAACTGGCAACGTAGATTTTGGCCCGGTCACGGGCGGCAAGCCTCCTTTCCGCTACTCCGCCGATGGTGGTTTGACTTTCCGAACCAGTCCGACTTTCGACGATTTGGCCGTGGGATCGCATGATTTGGTGGTAGAAGATCAAAATGGTTGTACGGCTACTCAATCCGTGGAAGTGCAAATGCCTTTTTTGCCCACAGTGACGCTGGCTAATCTATTTACCATAGAACAGGGCGACTCGGTGCGCCTCGAACCTGTGTTGAATCTTGCCGCTCAGCAGCATCGCCACCTGGGAATGGACACCCACGGAGCGTCTCTCCTGCACGGATTGCCCCAAACCCTGGGCAAAACCTCTTTTTAATACAAACTACGCTTTGACAATCACTGATTTAAACGGCTGTACCGCCTCTACCAGTACACGCTTCCGAGTGGATCGCAAGCATGATATTTATGCTCCCAACGTGTTTTCGCCGAACGGTGATGGCAAAAACGACCATTTTTTGCTTTATGGAAAAGGCGTAAAAGAAGTGCGAAATCTGCGCGTATACGACCGCTGGGGGGCGGAATTATTTTTGGCAGAACACATGGAAATCGGGAAGGAATCCGAAGGATGGAGCGGTGATTTTCGCGGCAAAACCCTCAATCCTGCGGTGTTTGTGTGGGTAGCGGAGGTAGAGTTTCTAGATGGCAGCGTAGAAATTTTTACAGGCGACGTTACGATAATAAGATAGGCAAAGAGCAAAATTGCAAATAGACAAGGCTTGTATAGCAGGATCTACTTCCAGTTTGAGAAATGCCTTAAATTAATAGGTTCCTCTCCGATCTGTCATGCTGAACGCAGTGAAGCATCTGCCCGAGAGCGAAGGTAAATGCTCACGTTTCTCGTAGCCAGTTTCTTCACTACGTTCAGAATGACAGGCTGGGGTATGAATTAATTGGTAATTTATTTCATGGGCATTCCCTTAACAGCCAAGAAGCAAAACACGGTTTTCCGCTTTTTTCAAAACCTTATTGCCTTTCATCTCTTCTATGTGGCCTTTTTGCTATTCGCACTGGCCGGTCAACAGTGATTTGCTACCTTGCGGCCCTCGGATAGCACAATCTATTAACGACCTTGAATACCTCACTAAAAGTAGTTTAGGGTAATTTTTTACAAAGCATTGATTGACACTGCGATGTCGCTGAAAAACGGATGCTGCTGTACGATATTTGCTAGTTGCCCTTTGCTGTTTTGCCTTTTTATAATATATTATGCCTAAAAAAAGCGGTACTGGCGTCATTATCGGCCGGTTTCAGGTATTTGAACTGAATGATGTTCATGAAAAACTGATTAGTTCGGTGCAGGCAAATCATGCCAAAGTGATCGTCTTTTTGGGGTCGAGTCCGGCTCCGAGCTTATATAATCCGCTCGATTGGGAGTTGCGCGATTTGATGTTCAAGGAACGCTACCACGAGGCATTGATATTGGAAGAAATGCCGGATTTGCCGGACGACCGCATTTGGAGCCAGGAACTGGACCGGCGTATTCTGGAATTGCGGCCCGAAGGTCAAGTGACCTTATATGGTACCGAAGAGGATTTTGTGACGCGTTATTCGGGCCGTTATCCGACGGAAATACTGGAAGCCAACGAGGAAGATTTTCCGAAAGAACCGGAAATGGAGGCCCTGGAAAACATGCGCGATTTCCGGGCGGGTATTATTTATGCCAATTTACGCCGTTTCCCGACGGTGTACCCGACAGTGGATATTGCCGTTTTTCGTAAGGATGAAACTGAACTGCTGCTGGCCCGTAAAGACAACGAAACCCGTTTCCGACTACCCGGTGGCTTTACTGACCCGGACGATGACAGTTATGAAGAGGCCGCGTTGCGCGAATTGGGGGAAGAATGCGGCGAACTGACCATTGACGAACTGACTTACCTCGGCTCCACCCGCATTGACGATTGGCGGTATCGCGGCTCGATAGATTCGGTGATGACCCACCTGTACGCCTGCGAATTGCTGGAAGGCGAACCCGTCGCCAATGACGATATTGCCGAACTGCGCTGGTTTGAAATCAGCCGTTTAAATAAAGACCAGTTTGTGCCGGAACATCAGGTGCTGTGGGAAATTTTGCAGGAATACTTGAATTCGGAAGAAGAAGACGAGGACGAGGATGAATAATTGCGCAGGCAATTTTTTTGACTAGACAAGGTTTTATTTTCAAGTTTTCACTTGGGTTTAATCCACTATCCAACGTCAAAATATCCAATAGTCCATCCAAATTGTCTAATTTTGTCTTCCACCCCCGCAGTTTTGCGCCCCAATCGTTGGTGAGCGTCGCTGTCAGGTCTTGGAAGGTTCAATATGGACACCTCCTTGGGACATCCACCACCGCACGAATTGTCTGACAGTCAATCCGTTCTACTTTGGCAGCAGTTCAAAGCGGGCGATGCGGCTGCTTTCGGGCAAATTGCCGACCAATATTATCGTCTGCTATATAATTACGGCGCGCAATTCTCGGCGGACCCCGAATTTACCCGCGACTGCATTCAGGAAATGATGCTCGAACTCTGGGAACGCCGGGCGCGACTCAGCGAGGTCGTTTCGGTCAAAGCCTACCTGTTAAAATCCCTCCGGCACCGCATTGGCCGCGAAAGTATCCGGCTCCAACGCCTCAATACCGTGGAAGAACTGGCTTTCCTAAGTGGCGAATCCGTGGAACGTCCTATCGAGTCAGTCATCATCGAAACCGAGCAGGAACGAGTACGAATTCAACAATTACAGCAACTTATCGCTGACCTCACCCTTCGCCAGCAGGAGATCATCTACCTGCGTTTTTACCAACAACTCGATTACGACGACATTGCCGAGATTATGGGTTTGTCGCGCCAGAGTGTGGCCAATTTGCTGCATCGCACCCTCAAAAATTTGCGCGAACGCTGGCCTGCATCTTTTCTGATTTTGATGCAGTTGTTGTCTGCTTATTATCAGCAATCGTAAACCCCACCCCTAGCCCTATAGTCATCAAATTAAGCGTAAGGTATTGATTTACAACTGGTTACTTTGGGTGGAGCAGGAAATGGACAGCACTACCTCCCCGCAACTAGTAAACTCCATCCCTAACCCTTCCCCCGAAAGGGAAGGGGACCTGATCGTGGTGCTTTCTTGCTGATTTTCAGTACCTTAGGGAGTTTGTGACCTGATTATCAAATTTTATAAAATTGTCCATCACTACCACCATCTATTTATCCAGGGTATTGAAAATCAATAATTTGAAACTCGATCTAGTCCCCCTCCCTTTCGGGAGAGGGGTTAGGGGTGGGGTTGCATTGGACCTCTCCAAGGTCAGGTACCGCCGACTTACTGCCAACGTTTCGGCGGCTGAACCACCCCTACTCCTTTTTCAAAAGGTACTATAAATGCCGATGTCACGGCTATTTCCCACCACTAATTTGCCAAGGCGACCCATCGGAAAAATTTATTTTCTTTTTGATGGGTATGCCGGGACGGAAAGTTGCTCTTAACAGCATATTCATCTGTCCACAAAATATTCTACGCCGTGCCGAGCGATCATTACCGGGATTATACGGTGGAGCAACTCATGCTCCATCCATCGTTTGTTGCCTGGACCCTGCAATCCGACCCGGAGAGCGTCGCGTTTTGGAACGGCTGGCTGGCCGAAAATGAGGATTGCCGACCAAAATTGGAGCAAGCCAAGTTGCTGATAGTGGCCATTCGTGAACGCTTTCGCAAAGATTTACCAGCGGAAATGGTGCAGGAAAATGTGGCGGTTTTACTCCAACAAATGGAGTCTCCCACGCTGCAAGTCCGCACTTTTCGCCAATGGTTGTATCAACATCGGGCCGTAGCGGCGGTGATCGGCGTATTATTTCTGGCGATGGGCTGGTATTTATTGCCTGCGGCAAATACCACTTTGACCGCCAAAAAATGGGCCGAAGAGACGGGTACAAAAATCGTTCTGGAAAAAACCAATCCCTCTCCCTCTCCCGGCCTCTCGACCGTGATCCTGAGCGACGGCAGCATTGTCACGTTGGAACCGGGCAGTCGGCTGACGTATCCACCCACTTTTGATGGTCGCCAGCGCAAGGTGTATTTGAGGGGAGAAGCATTTTTTGAAGTGGCCAAAAATCCGGCGCAGCCCTTTTTGGTCTACACTGGCTCGTCGGTGGTGCGCGTGGTGGGCACCAGTTTTCGTCTCAAGGCTTCTGGCCAATCGCCCGATCAGATCGCCGTGCGCACGGGTCGTGTGCTGGTTTATACCTACCGGGATTTTGAAAAAGCCGGTTCTGATGAACGCGTCTTGGCCGAAAAAGCCCTCGTTTTAATGCCTAATGAGCAAGCGACTCTCGACAGCACCCATCATATTTTACAAAAATTACCTGTAAAAAGTGCGGCGGAGGTAGCGGCCATCGTCGCGCCACAGGAATTGGTGTACGATGATCGTCCGGTGACGGAGGTGTTTCAAAACATGGCTAGTTTATACGGCGTGGAAATTAATTACGACCAGCAAGTAATGTCGAGTTGCAAGATCACCACGAGTTTTCGGGACGAAAGTTTGGAAGAACGCCTGCGCAACATCTGCGCGGCTATCGGAGCGGAGTTTCGATTGAATAATGGGAAAATTACAATTTTTGGCAAGCCGTGTAAATAATGATGAACTATAAACGATGCGCCTTTCTCAACTCTTCAACCTCTACAATAAAAACGGCGACCAAACCCGCCGGTACAATCATCTAACCTACCCACTTTATATGAAGCATTCTTACAATTTCAACAACCGGCTCCGGCTGACCTGGCTGCTCTTTTGCGGTCTGGGTTTCGCTGCGTTGCCCACCAATCGGCTCCTTGCCCATGTGGTCGAGAGCCGCGATTTCCCGGATTGCAGCATTACCCTGCACGTTGACAATCAGGAAGTTAAAAATGTGCTGGCGAAAATCCAGCAGCAGTGCGACGTGCGTTTTACGTACAGTTCCACGGTCATTCCGGCCACCCGGAAAGTGTCACTGTCGGTCACCAATCGGCGGCTCGATCAGGTGCTGAATGAATTTCTGCCGAACTGCGATATTGACTATCGTATTGAAAACCATCAAGTTATCCTGTTCAAAGCACCGGAGAAAAGCGGTTTCTCCACGGAGGAAGTTACTCCAGTTGTAGCCCCGGTAATCGAAGTGCTGAGCATTACCGGACGCATCACCGATGGTAACGGCGAAGGACTGCCCGGCGTGACCATTCGGGTAAAAGATACCAACATCGGCACTTCCACCGATGCTACGGGTGCTTTCACGCTGGAAACGCCCGAAAACAGCGGCACCTTGGTGCTTTCCTATACCGGCTATGTCAGTCAGGAAGTGCCTTTCAATGAAACGACCCGCACGTTCAATCTCGTCATGCAAACCGACGAACAGGCCCTTTCCGAAGTAGTCGTCATCGGCTACCAAACGGTGCGGAAACGTGATTTGACGGGTGCCGCCTCCGTCGTGGATACCCGCGAAAGCAAGAAAATCAACGCCACTTCTTTGCAGGAAACCTTGCAGGGTTTGTCGTCCGGCGTGGCGGTGAGCAACAGCGGTCGCCCCGGCGATATGCCGCGCGTTAACATTCGCGGTTTGAGTTCTTTCAGCGGCGATTCGCGGCCTTTGTACGTGGTGGATGGGCTGCTGGTGGATGCCGATGCCAACTTCAACATGAACGATGTGGAGTCGGTGCAAATCCTGAAAGACGCTTCGGCAGCGGCTATTTACGGTGCCCGCGCGGCCAATGGCGTAATCATTATTACGACCAAAAAAGGGCAGGAAGGCGCATTGAAAATCGGGGCCGACGTAAAATTGGGTACCCAATCTTTCTGGAAAACCTGGGATTTGATGGATGCCAACGAGTTTGCTTCTTTTTCCCGCAACCTCTACCAAAACGTCAATCAGGCTCCGTTGCCGAGCGTTTCTACCAAATTTGACCCGAATGTCAACACCGACTGGCAAGACGCGGCCTTCCGTCCTGCTTATATGCAGGATTATAATTTGACCGCTTCTGGCGGTAGTAAACAAGTACGCTACTTGATTTCGGGCAATTATTTTAACAATAAGGGCGCGGTCATTGGCAGTGCTTTTGAACGCAAGTCGGCGCGCATCAACACCGACGCCACGCTGGGTCGCGTTACGCTCGGCACGTTCCTGAATTTCGCCGATACGCGTCAAGATCAGCAGGCCACCAATCCATTTATTGACGCCATCCGGATGTTGCCAGTGATTCCCGTGCAAGCCCCGGAATTTATCAGCCCCCGCGATCCAGCCGGTTATGGCGTCGGTCTGGATGATTATCAAACCTTCGGTACCAACCCCGTGGCCCGCACTTTCTCCGAATCACGGGTGCAAAATCGCTTCAATATCCGCGCTTTGGTTTTTGCCGAAGTGCGCATTTTTGACTGGCTGCGCTACCGCTACAATTTCGGCATGGACCGCAGTTTCGAGGCGTTTCGCTATCGCAATCGCGGCAATGCCTGGGACCGCAACAGTTATTTAACCGATTATCAATTTCCAGTTTTAATCCAGAACCGTGCTGAATATCAGGCTTATACGCAGGAACATTTGCTGAATTTCAATCACGATTTTGGTACGCGCCACCATTTGGACGGCGTGGTTGGTTATACCCAAATCACTCGTGCATACAGTCGTATCGGTTTCGGTCGCGACGGATTATACGCTGTTAATGCCAGTCAGGGCACTTTTCTGGAAGAACTTAATTCCGCCTCCGGCAATGTAACTGGACAAGAGGGCTTTTCGGAAAAAAGTGCGCTGATCGGACTCCTCAGCCGGGTTAATTACACTTTTGATGACAAATATTTGCTGTCGGCAACCTTCCGCCGCGACGGCGATTCGCGTTTCGGGCGATTCAATCGCTATGCCAATTTCCCGTCGGTGGCTGCTGCCTGGCGCATTTCCAAAGAGGGCTTTTTGAAGAATATTTCTGCAATCAGCGAATTGAAATTGCGCGGTTCCTACGGGATACTGGGCAACGCCGACGTATTAGGCGACTACGAAACGGAGTCATTTATCAACTTCCTGCCTCGCGCCATTCTTGGCAGCGGACAAACGGAAGTGGTGGGCGCGACCCGCAGCGCATTGGCTCCTGGCGACCTGAAATGGGAGGAAAAGAAAACACTGGATTTTGGTCTCGATCTGAGTTTGTTTGACAACCGCAT
The DNA here is from genome assembly GCA_965249785.1 of Saprospiraceae bacterium. Taxonomy (GTDB): domain Bacteria; phylum Bacteroidota; class Bacteroidia; order Chitinophagales; family Saprospiraceae; genus M3007. The sequence goes on from CBDFMU010000031.1 coordinate 94,496, forward strand.
TTCGTTCACCGCCGACTGGTTCCGCTCGGATATTAATGACTTGCTGTTCCGTTTGCCACTGCCACTGTCGCTGGGTACGCGCGAAAATGCGCCCAATGTGAATTCGGCCTCCATGCGCAACAAGGGCATCGAATTTGACCTGACTTATCGCGGCGGAAGTGGCGGCAAATTCCGGTACAGCATCAGTCTAAATGCCACGCACATTCAGAATGAAGTGCTGCAAACTGGCTTTCTTTCCAATGGCGAACCTGTGCCGCAAATCATCGGCGTGACGCGCGCTTATCCCGGCTATTCTATCGGCGAATACTATCTGTTGAAAACGGATGGCATTTTCCAAAATCAAGGCGAAATAGACGCTTACAAGAACGCAGACGGCGGTTTGGTACAGCCGAATGCCCGCCCCGGCGACCTGAAATTTCTGGATTTTGACGGCGATGGTCAGATCAATCTGAATGACCGTCAATATGTTGGTTCACCGTGGCCGGATTTGGCAGGTGGCGTGCAATTGGCGGCTTCTTATGGTGCCTTTTCGCTGTCCATGCAGTGGTATGGCGTGACGGGCAACCAGATTTTCAACGATGCTAAATACTGGTTGTACAATCCGAATGAGAATCACAACTACCTCTCCGGCACCCAACCCTGGACACCACAACAGCCCACCGAAACGCCGCGACTGACTTACAATAGCAGTGACGCGCCCGGCAATCGCGGTATGCTCGATAACGGTATTTTCGAGAGCGATCGCTGGCTGGAAGACGGTTCTTATTTGCGTTTGCGCAACATCGAATTGGCGTACACGCTGCCGCAAAGTCTGGTGCGTCGCCTGCATTCGGATAATATGCGCGTGGCGATCAGCGGCCAGAACTTGTTCACTTTCACGAATTATAGTGGTCTGGACCCGGACGTGCGGAATATGAACAACTTCGAGTTTGGCCGCGATGTGGAGACCTATCCGGCGTTGCGGACTTTCACGGCTAGTATTTCGGTAGGGTTTTAATTACTTACCACATAGAACATATAGTACACATAGCGATTTTTAGACTATGTTTTCTATGTTGTAAATAATTACAGTTTTATTTTTTCAAAAAAGCACACACATGAAAAACATCCATAAAAAAATAGCAATGTTGCTCCTCGGCAGTTGGCTGATCGTGGGCAGTTGCACCAAGGAATTGGATCAAACCAATCCTAATTCCGTGACCGCCGAAAACTTCTGGGCCACGGCGGCCGACGCGGAAAAAGGCGTGAATTCCATCTACGCCATGTACTACAAAAAAGGCGGTTATGCCCGCTGGATTTACTTTCTGTACGACCTGCGTTCCGACGAAGGCACGAGCACCAGCCCGTGGCTGGAATTGCAGAATTGGCAGAAATTTATCATGATTAATTACAATTTTGAGGTCAGTTGGACGACTTGGCAGGATCATTATCGGGGCATCAGCCGCTGCAATCAAGTGCTGGAAGAAGTGCCGGATATTGTGATGGATGAGCCGCTGAAACAACGTTATTTGGCGGAAGCCAAATTCATGCGCGCGCTGTGGTACTACAACCTGACCACGCTGTATGGCAATGTTCCGCTGACGCTAAAAGTAGAGAATGCTGAAAGTCGTCCGACCACCGCTTCACAAATGGAAGTGTGGGCACAAATAGAAGCCGACCTGCGCGATGCCGCCAATGTGCTGCCCGAAACCTATGGGAATGCCGATCTCGGTCGCCCCACCAAAGGCGCGGCAAATGCGCTGCTTGGCAAAGCATTCATGCAGGAACACAAATGGTCGGAAGCCGCCGCTGCTTTGAATTGGCTGGTGGAAGGTGCCGGACGCAGTCACTACCAGTTGGTGGCCGATTTTAGTGATAATTTTAAACACACTACGGAATTTAATAGCGAATCGGTGTTTGAGATCAATTTCAACGATGCCAACATTGGCCCTTATCCCGACGAGGAAGACAGCCCGGCCCAAAATCTGGGTAACACGCGGCCACAATTCTTCGGCCCCGGTGGTGGTTTACCGGGCTTCGGTGATGGCGAAATGCGCCGCTGGGTGCCCCGCGAATTTCTGAAAGAACAAACCGTGGATGGACAACGCGACCCGCGTCTGGCCGTTACCTGCCTGTATGATTCGACCGACGAGCGCGGCGGTGATTTTACAGTAGCTTATGGACAAGTTTGGAACCAAGTGTTTGCACCCGATAATCCACGCCGCGAGCGGGTATATTTTCACAAATATCAGAATGATTACTACCGCGATTTCGAGAATTTCTTTTCGCCGATCAATCAGCGTCTGATTCGTTACGCGGACGTGCTGCTGATGTACGCCGAATGTCTCAACCAAATGGGCCGCACCGCCGACGCTTACCAATACGTGGACATGGTGCGACAACGCGCCAATCTGCCAACGCTCACGGTGGCTAAGCCCGGACTGACGCAAGCACAATTCCAAACGCAAATCGAACACGAGCGCGTGACGGAACTGGCGGGCGAAAGTTGGAGGTGGAGCGATCTGGCGCGGTGGGGTTATTTTGATGATTTGAATAAAGTCGCTGAATTGCGGCAACGCGACCCAGACTTTAATTCTTTTGATAATTTGAAGTATAAATTTCTGCCTGTTCCGAAGGATGAAGTAGACCGGAATCCGAATGTAAGGCAGAATCCGGGGTACTAAGTAAGTTATTGGTTAATAGTTATCGGAAATTGGTTATTAGTTACTGGTTATTGGTATGATTGTTTACACGCTAATCATCATAAATTGATGTGAACACATTAATAACCAATTTCCATTAACCAATTTCTAATAACTATTAACCAATTTCCAATAACAGATAACTAATAACCACACCATGCGCAAGTCCTTCTCCCCTCCCGTGTTATACAGCCTGATGCTGCCGTTGCTAATGCTATTGGCCACGCCTGCTTGTAAAAAAGACAAGACGGAAGACCCAAAACCACCAGTAATTACTGCTAAAACCTTTTCCAATCCAGTCTTTCAGGGGGCCGATCCGTGGGTGTATCAGCAGGATAGTTTCTACTATTTCACCACTACCTTAGGGAATCGTCTGGAACTATGGAAAACAAAGGACATTACTAAACTACGCGATGTAGCCAGTAAAGTAGTCTATTATCCGACTGGCTCCGGGACGCATAATCAGAATCTCTGGGCACCGGAACTGCATAAAATCGCCGATAAATGGTATATGTACTACACGGCGGGCAACGGCATTGACAGTACGCAACGGCTCTGGGTATTAGAAAATACGAATGCCGACCCGACGCAAGGCACCTGGACGGATAAAGGGAAAATTTACAGTCCCGGTTTTGACCGCTGGGCTATTGATGGAACGGTGCTGACTTATCAGGGCCAACAGTATTTTCTTTGGAGTGGTCGCCCTGTCATTGGCATACAAAACCAGAATATTTATATCGCCCACATGAGCAATCCGTGGACGCTGGATAGCGGCGCGGTGATGCTCAGTAGTCCTCAACTTTCCTGGGAAACACAGGGCGGTCCAGTCAATGAAGGCCCGGAAGTACTCATCAATCCGGCGGGCGAAGTGTTGGTGATTTATTCGGCAAGTGGTTGCTGGACAGACGATTATGCGCTGGGACAATTGCGTTTGCGCGCAGGTGGCAATCCCATGCAACTTTCCGATTGGACGAAATCGCCGCAGCCCGTCTTTGTGAAAAAACCGCAAAATTCCGCCTACGCGCCAGGCCACAACTCGTTTTTCAAATCGCCCAATGGTCAGGAAAACTGGATTATGTACCACGCCAACTCGAACAGCGGCGACGGCTGTGAAGATAAGCGCAACATTCGTATCCAGCCGTTTACCTGGAAAGCCGATGGGACACCTAATTTCGGGGAGCCGGTGGCGACGGGGAAGCAGATACCGGTGCCGGGGGGACTATAATAATGTTGAGAGGTTGAGAATGTTGAGGGGTTGAGAAATCTTTGATTGTCCCTCCATTATAGATACATTCAAACCCACTCTGCATTTATAATAACCGCTAATCATCGGAATCAAACCCTTCTCAACAATCTCAACTCCTCAACCTCTCAACAATTTTAAAACAACGCAAACATGAAATACCTCTCTAAATATCACTATTTGCTGACCATCAGCATGTCGTTTCTCTTTTTAGTCACCGCCTGCGATAAAGACGACGATAATGGCCCCGATACGTTGGCCCCAACGGTCAGTCTGGTGGCGGGCAACGGTCTCGCTTTCACCGGGCAAGTACTGACGCTTTCAGCTTTCGTGACCAATGAATTTAGTGGTACTGACCTTGCCAAAGTAGAGTTTTTCAAAGGAAGTACCAAATTAGGTGAAACATCCACGGCACCCTTTACTTTTGCCTACTTCGTCACGGAAAATGAACCGGGCGCGGCCCTTGATTTCACCGCCAAAGCCACCGACGCAGCGGGTAATAGCAGCACCAGTCCCGTCGTGCAGGCCTTCGTGGGCAGTCGCGTCGAAGCGGAGTCGGGCATCATGCGCGGATTGGCGCACCCGGTGGACAATCCGACGGCATCGGGCGGCAAGAAAGTGGGGAACATTGATAATCCAGAAAGCGGGATAGATTTGCCGCTCAATATTACGGTGGCCGGTACCTACGTTTTCAAGATCGCGGCGGGCACTGATTTTGATGACGTTAAGCATTTGGCGTATATTGATGGCGATACCGCGAATGGTAAGTTGTATAGCGTGACTCGCAATGGGTGGGACAATTGGAATCAATACACCATAGAGTTTGATCTTAGTGCCGGAGCGCATACTTTGAGCATTCGCCAAAATGTCGCGTATGGCGAATTGGACTATATTGATATTAGTAAGAAACCCTAAAAGGTTGAGAAGGTTGAGTAGTTGAGCGTGTTGAGAAAATTCATTCTCTTCAAAGTCACCTGACTATAATAAACTTATTTCTCTGCGAATCTCTTCTTACTTCGTGAGCCTCTGTGGAACAATGTGTCACGGAGGCTCACTGAGTAATAAGAGGCTCACAAAGATTTGTTTACCAAATACATACATCATGAAAAAAATCCTTCTCGCGCTCTTTTTGCTCTGCGGTTTTCTGCTGCCCGCTACGCTACCGGCCCAAACTGCCTTAAAGCCGACTGGCAAAATGTGGTCGGCCAAAAAGGCCAACAAATGGTACGCCGGGCAGCCCTGGTTCGTCGGCTGCGACTTCATTCCCAGCACTGCCATCAATGAACTGGAAATGTGGCAGGCCGCTACATTCGACACGGCGACCATCAACAAGGAACTTGGCTGGGCGCAAGGGCTGGGCATGAACATCATCCGCGTGTACCTGCACAACCTCGCCTACGAACAGGATTCGGTGGGTTTCCTGAAACGCATGGACACCTTCCTGGGCATCGCCGACCGCCACCACATCAAGGTGATGTTCGTGATCTTCGATAGTTGCTGGAACGACGATCCCAAGCCCGGTCCGCAGCCTGCGCCGAAAAAAGGAGTACATAACTCCGGCTGGTTGCGCGCACCCGGCACGGTCATGCTCTTCGATTCGCGCACCTGGCCCAAACTGGAAGCCTATGAAAAGGGCGTGATTGGCCGTTTTGCCAGCGATTCGCGGGTGATTCTGTGGGATATGTTCAATGAACCGTCCAATTCCGGCTACATGGATGCGGTGATGCCACTGCTGCGCAAATCATTTGAGTGGGCGCGCGAGGCCAAGCCTTCCCAACCGATCACCGCCGCGTGGTGGCACGATCATCCGCTGTCGAACGAGTATATGTTCAGCCACTCGGATGTGATTACGTTCCATAATTACCGCGACCCGGAGAATCTGGAAAAGCAGATTGTGCAGCTCCAACAGACTTATAAACGTCCGCTGATTTGCTCCGAATACATGGCCCGCAAACACCAAAGCACGTTCCAGGGTTGTCTGCCGATCTTCAAGAAGTATAGGGTCGGCGCGATCAACTGGGGACTGGTGAAAGGCAAAACCAACACCATCTACGCCTGGGACGACCCGATGCCGAGCGGCGAGGAACCCAAACTGTGGTTCCACGATATTTTCCGCCCGGATGGTTCGGTATTTTCTAAGGATGAGGTGGCGTTTATTAAGGAGATTACTAAGAAATAGTTGTTGAGGGAAGGGGCGAAAGCCCCTTTTCTTGTTTTGGTGGGCAATGGGTTACCTTTGTGCGTAAGCAATATTCTTTTTAGAACGTTTTGTAAATCACGTTAAAACTGCAAATAATTCAAATGAAATTTTCTCAGAGGATTGGCATTACTCCTGCATATAAAGATATACAAATTGCATCAATAGATGCAGATTTGCGAAATGGGCTTTGGAATGTCCTTCAAACAAATATTTTGGATAAACTATCTACTTATTACGTCCAGAGAATTTCCGGCTTGCCATTTTTCGTATTTGCAAATTCATTATGGGCTAATTTTTTAAAATTGTCCACTGATAGTATCCCACCATACAAGAGTCAAATTATAGAAAAAATAAAGTATGTATATTTTGCTGCAAATTGGCATGAAGTATATGATTTGGTAGAATTTTCTACAAAAGAAATTAGGAACAAACATTACGAAATAGATTATTTAAAATTGGATAGTGAGTACAATAGAATTTTAGAACGAGAATTTTCGGCATATCGTTTTATAGATGGTATATTATCTCCTATTACTAATGACCATGAAAGAGTAGAAATTGAGACAGCGTTAAATAACTCTGGAAGTTTCACGCATCTATCTGGGTGTAATATTCATCTTAGTCAGGCTTTAAAAATGCTGTCAGACAAAGTAAGTCCAGATTATAGGAACTCAATTAAAGAATCAATTTCTGCTATTGAATCTGTTGCGAAAATCATTGCAGAAAACAAAAAGGACGAACTTGGAACGGCATTGAATGTATTAAAAACCAAAGCGAACATTAATGCTGGTTTAGTGGCTGGTTTCAAAAGTATCTACGGATGGACAAGTAATAGCGATGGAATACGGCACGGTTTAATGGATGAACCTAATTGTGATTTTGACGATGCAAAATATATGCTTGTTTCTTCCAGTGCTTTCATAAACTATCTTATCAGCAAGGCTCATAAAGCAGGTATCGTTTTAAAATAATTTCTTGCTAGCATCTCAAACACATCTATCATCTTGTAACCCCTCGTTTCAATGAGGGGCCAAAGAACCATCCATAACATCTATCATCTTTACAAAACATTCTCATCCAGAGGTGATGTCCTGCAAAGAAGATAGATGTGAAGGTGGTATGCGATCATCCGCCGATTAAAAGTCGGCGGTTACAAGATGATAGATGTGATTTGGATTCCCTGCCGTGCTTGGTGTCTTCACCAAGCACAACTACCTGAATATCAAGCCCCATCCACTCATTCCACCATGCACTTGGTGAAAACACCAAGTGCGGCAACAACACATCTACCATCTTGAAACCCCTCGTTTCAACGAGGGGCCAAAGAACAATCCATAACATCTATCATCTTTGCAAAACATCCGCATCCAGATGTGATGTCCTGTAAAGAAGATAGATGTGGAGGTGGTATGCGATCATCCGCCGATTAAAAGTCGGCGGTTACAAGATGATAGATGTGTTTTGGATTCCCCGCCGTGCTTGGTGTTTTCACCAAGCACAACTACCTGAATATCAAGCCCCATCCACTCATTCCACCATGCACTTGGTGAAAACACCAAGTGCGGCGATAACCCATCTACCATCTTGAAACCCCTCGTTTCAACGAGGGGCCAAAGAACAATCCATAACATTTATCTTCTTTACAAAACATCCGCATCCAGATGCAATGTCCTGCAAAGAAGATAGATGTGGAGGTGGTATAGCGATCAGCCGCCGATTAAAAGTCGGCGGTTACAAGATGGTAGATGTGATTTGGATTCCCTGCCGTGCTTGGTGTTTTCACCAAGCACAACTACCTGAATATCAAGCCCCATCCACTCATTCCACCATGCACTTGGTGAAAACACCAAGTGCGGCGATAACCCATCTATCATCTTGTAACCCCTCGTTTCAACGAGGGGCCAAAGAACAATCCATAACATCTATCTTCTTTACAAAACATCCGCATCCAGATGTGATGTCCTGCAAAGAAGATAGATGAGTATGTGGTATAGCGATCATCCCCCGATTAAAAGTTGGCGGTTACAAGAGGATAGATGTGTTTTGGATTAATCACACCTTGGGAACAGTTTCAGAAGAAAGTAACAATTAACTCTTACGCCGGAATGTCATCCTGACGCAGGAAGGATCTGGCCGGGCTTTGTTGACCGTCAACCACTTAGCCAGATCCTTCCTTCGTCAGGATGACAACATAGAGCAGGAATATTGTACTCACTTATTATTTGCTCACACTTTACTCGCATCCAGCAACACCATACAGCGCATATCCTTTTCGCCCAGATAATATTCCAGACAATAGCCTTGAGGATCAATACGCGGATCATCCAGCATTTTCTGGAACGTCTCCCCAATCAGCGGTATATCATCCATGAAGTTTTTCAAGGTCTCGCTGATGTACACGCCCTTCTTAATGACAAAAGTATCAAAGCCGTATTCGGCAGCTTCGCCGGGAGAGCGTTCGCTGGCAGCGGCTTTATAGAGTAGGCCACCCTTGCCATCGGACCAACTTAGGCCGTAGTATTGTCTGGCTTCGCTGTCGGCGAGCGTATCGTGGAGGCGCATGTGAGCGGCCATGACACCATTGGGAAAGTCGGCGTCCAGAGAAATGACGGGAATGTCTAGATCGAAAGTGATTTGTTCCATGCTAAGTTAGTTTTAGTGGGACAAAAATGCAGGCTAACAAATTAGTTTAAACATAGTAAAAACGTCAATTTATATGAGCAATTACGACAAACATTTCCCGCTGTGCTTGGTGTTTTCATCATAGCCGTCAGGCTATGGTGTTTTCACCAAGTGCGGCGATAAATTTCTGTTCAAAAGACAAAAACATTTTACTTTTGTGTCCAACTGTAAAGGCAGTTACACGTGTCTTTCGGAAATGGTGTTTTTTATAAGGAATGTCAACCCTGGATAAACGCTGTACGTTGCGGGGTAAGTTGACGTAAAAAGCATAGTTTCCCGCATATCGCGCCTCGTGTGGAGCAATCGAATTCCTTTAAATTCGATGGTATGTGCGAAAAGGAAGATCGAATTCACAAAATTATATTGATCAGCACTATATTTCCATTCTGGTTACTTTCGTCAGTATTGTTATCTCGTTAAGTCATTGTAACTAATGTGAAATTTAAAATCTCGAGGTGCAAGGTGCTGTGCCAAAGGGTCTTTTCTTGCCTCTATTGAGCCTCTTCACCAACAAGGGAAAAGAAATCGTCAAAATTCCCACCTCCAAGGATGAAGTAGCGTTTATTAAGGAGATTACTAAAAAATAACTACTTTTATCCATGCAACATCCAATCATAAAAATTCTGCCCATTGCCCTGTTATGCTGGGCAGCCTGTCAAAATCAGCCTACTATGCCCGCTGAAAACAAGAGTGTTGCGCCGCCTCCGGCGACTATGCAGCCGATTGCCCGGAAAGACTGGGGAAAACTACCGGATGGTACGCCCCTTTCCCTGTACACCCTGCGCAATCGCAATGGGATGGAGATCAGCGTCACTAATTATGGTGGCCTGATTACGCGCTGGACTGCCCCCGACCGCAATGGAAAACAAGAAGATATTGTACTGGGCTATGATTCTATCGGTGGGTATTTGAAATCATCGCCTTATTTTGGTGCGCTTATCGGTCGGTATGGCAACCGCATCGCCAAAGGGAAATTTGTATTGAACCATAAAACCCACCCTTTGGCGGTCAACAACCTGGGCAACCACCTGCATGGCGGGCTAAAAGGCTTCGACAAGGTCGTGTGGCAGGTAGAACCGCTGGATAGTGTGCAATCACTACGCCTCCGCTACCTCAGTAAAGACGATGAAGAAGGCTATCCGGGCAACCTGCAAGTGACGGTGGTGTACCAATTGACCGACGATAATGCGCTGCATATTACTTATGAAGCCACTACGGATCAAGCGACGGTGATCAATCTAACGCAGCATACTTACTTCAACCTGACTGCTGGTCAGCGCGATATCCTCGGCCACGAAGTAATGCTGAATGCCGACCGCTTTCTGCCAGTAGATAAAACCCTTATTCCGACGGGCGAACTGCGGCCTGTAAAAGGTACCGTGTTCGACTTCACGAAGCCCACCCCCGTTGGCCAGCGCATCAATGATCCGAAGGATGAACAGATCGCTTTTGGTGGCGGCTACGACCATGCCTGGATCCTGAATCGCAAAGATAGTACGGGCTTAGAGCGAGCTGCTACGGTATACGAACCCAACAGTGGCCGTACGCTGGAAGTGATGACCACCGAACCAGCTATTCAGTTTTATTCTGGCAATTTTTTGGATGGCAAGATCACTGGCAAAAACGGGGTGGTGTACCAATATCGGTATGGCCTTTGCCTCGAAACGGAGCACTATCCTGACTCCCCTAATCAACCTGCTTTTCCAACCACGGTCCTGGTGCCTGGACACACGTATCACACAGAGACGGTGTATAAATTCGGCGTTAAATAACAAATGCTAAAAATGTTGATGAAGGGGAAGGGATGAAAGTCTCTTCCCCTTTTTTGGTATAGCTACCCCGAATGAGTTTGAACAAAAATCGGATGTAACCCGTTCATAATCAATGGCTAACTCTTATAAACCTGCTTCATTTTTACTGTATCCATATAATTTTGACAATGATTCTTATGTGCCAATTCTATCCAGAACTCGGTCGGCCATTGATACTCAAAAAACGAGTTTTTAGTTAACAAATCTCCCAATCACTTGTCAAAAACGGGCAGCTACCTACCTTCGCTCCATGCCCGTCACTCTTCCAATTGCAACCCGCTATGCCGTTACTGCCGCTTGCTGTGGGTTGACTGTTTTGCTGGGTTATTATGTTCAGCGCACAGCATTCGGAATGCTGCTGACGGCTTACGGATTGTTTTTTGGACTGTATATTTTAATAATTAGCGGGCAAAAGAAACTGACTGAGCCGGCGGTACACTGGTACACCGCCCTGGGTATTTTGCTGCGTGTTATACTGCTGTTTAGCCTGCCCAATCTCTCCGACGATTTTTACCGCTTCCTGTGGGACGGGCATTTGACGGTGGCGGGTATTCACCCGTTTGCGCATCCGCCCGCCTATTTTATGGAGCATCCGATGGGCATACCAGGCATTACGCCGACACTGTTTGCCAGGCTCAATTCACCCAACTATTTCACCGTTTATCCGCCGGTTTGTCAGGCCATATTCGCGCTGGCAGTCTGGGTGGCTCCGCAGAGCTGGTGGGGCGGAGTGCTCATCATGAAGTTGTTTTTATTGGCTGGAGAAATAGGTACTTTATGGCTACTTCGTTCCGAAACAGGACTGTTGTCTGCTGAAAAGCGCAAAAAAGCGGTGCTGCTCTATGCCCTAAATCCGCTGCTGATCATAGAGATCGTTGGGAATTGTCACTTTGAGGGCTTGATGATTTTTTTCCTGTTGGCAGGCTGGCGAATGCTCCAACGGGACCGTTTGCCTGCCGCTGCGGGCTTGTGGGGCTTGGCTACGGCCACCAAGTTATTGCCACCGTTGTTTTTGCCATTAGTCTGGCGCTGGTTGGGTTGGCGGCAGGGAGCGTGGTTCAATGGGTTGTTCGCCGCCGCTTGCGCGCTGCTGTTCTTGCCGTGGCTGAATGCCGAACTCGTGATGAATATGTGGCAAAGTATTGAGTTGTATTTCCAGAAATTTGAATTTAATGGCAGTCTATATTATCTGGTGCAGGCGGCGCATCAGTGGTGGAAGGGCTATCAATATGTAGTAGTCATTGGGCCGTTATTGGCATTATTGACGTTGGCAGGGGTACTTTGGCTCACCAAACGCACTGCTTACCGGGGAGATGTTCCCCCTGCTCCATTGATGCTGCCAGCAGCGATGCTTTGGGCCGTTTTTTTATATTTATCCTGCGCCACTACCGTGCATCCCTGGTACGCGACGGTGCCGCTGGCCTTGAGCGTACTCACTACCTGGCAATTTCCAATCGTGTGGTCGGGGCTGATCGTGCTGTCATATAGTCACTACGAAGCGGGCCGTTCGGCGGAAAATTTTTGGCTAATTGGATTGGAATACAGCATTTTATGGCTGTTTATCCTGGGAGAAATATTTATTAAACGGCGTATCCGATCTACGACGAACCTACCCGGCGGCATTCGCTGAAAAAATCTACCTTTGCCGTCTCAAAAATCGGAAGGGTCAAAATCGCTGCATTACTGGCGGGCCTTCTAAGTTATTGTTCCCCCTGGAACCTCCACGAATCGCTATGATGCATCTCACGCCTACGCTTGTGCTTGTCGTTCTGCTGCTTTACTTCGCTATGCTGATTGGCGTGGCGTGGCTGACCAGTCGCAACGTAAGCAATGCCGGTTTCTTTCTGGCCAATCGCCAGGTGCCGTGGTGGGTGATCGCTTACGCGATGATCGGCACCAGTATTAGCGGCGTTACTTTCATATCTATTCCGGGCGCAGTGGGCGGCACGGGCCTCAATATGGCCTTCTCATATATGCAGGTGGTGCTGGGTTATCTCATTGGATACCTCTTCATCGCCACCGTGCTGATGCCGATGTACTACCGATTGCAGCTCACTTCAATCTATGGATATTTAGAGCAGCGATTTGGGTATTGGGCTTATAAGACTGGCGCAGGATTTTTTTTATTGTCAAGAACGCTCGGTTCGGCGGCACGTATGTTCCTGGCCGCCAGCGTGTTACAATTATTTGTTTTTGCTCCGTTGGGGGTACCATTTTTGCTCACCGTCATCCTGATGATGGGCCTGATCTACGCTTATACGTTCAAAGGTGGCCTGAAAACCATCATCTGGACGGATACGATCATGACGACGTTTTTCCTGGCGGCCCTGGTGTTCACGGTTATTACCATTGGCAAATCGCTCAATTTGAGTGGCACCAACCTGTTGTCTTCGGTGATGAATGGTCGCTACGGACAAATATTTTTCTTCGATAATTTTCTGACCAACCCCAATCACTTCGTCAAACAATTCGTGAGTGGCGCACTGATTGCCATCGCGATGACTGGCCTGGATCAGGATTTGATGCAAAAAAACCTGGCTTGCAAAGACTTGCGGGCGGCGCAGAAAAATATGCTGGTGTTCTGCGGTTATCTGGTGATCGTCAATTTCCTGTTCCTGATGCTGGGTGCACTGCTCTACCTGTATGCGGGTTCGCTGGGCTTGGAAATTCCGGCGCGCACCGACTATTTATATCCCAAAATCGCTTTTGAGCATCTGGATGCGGTGGCCGGCATTTTCTTTATTCTGGGCTTGATCGGCAGCACTTATGCCAGTTCCGACTCGGCGCTCACGGCACTGACGACCAGTTTTTGTGTTGATTTTCTAAATTTTGAAAAAGTGCCGCAGCATCGCACTTACAACGATGCCGGGCAGGAAATCCTGGTGCCAGATGCAGCCATTGAGGGTCAGCAGCGGCGGCTGCGACCGTGGGTGCATTTGGGCTTTGCGGTATTGTTTGTAATAATTATTCTGGCCCTCAACGCGGTTAGTAATGCGGCAGTTATCACCCTCATTTTCAAAATCGCCGGATACACGTATGGGCCGCTATTGGGTTTATTCCTCTTTGGTTTATTTACTAATCTGAAAGTGCGCGACCGTTTGGTGCTACCTATTTGTCTGTCCGCGCCTATATTTACCTATATTATTGAAATGTCGTGCAAGCAGTGGTTTGATGTCGGTTTTCTGACTATTTTGCTGAATGGCGGGCTCACGTTTTTAGGGCTTTGGATAATATCTTATCGTGTGCCCAGCCCCGAAGAGACAGCCTAATCTTGAAACTGCTATATGCTCGACCTGCCAACTTTTATTCCGGTTGTTTTTATTCTGACGACTGCGGCCACTATCTATTGTTTTTATCGCGCCAGCTATAGCCGCGTCTTTTTAGTCATTACACTCGCCTGGCTTGGTATACAGGCTGCGCTGGCATGGAGTGGTTTTTATATAAATGAAAAAACGCTACCGCCGCGTTTTCCACTGGCTATTGCGCCAGTATTGGTTTTTATCGTGGGCTTATTTTTCACTTCCGGTGGACGGCGGTTTTTGGATCAACTGGATTTGCGCTGGCTAACCCTTTTACATCTAGTCCGTTTCCCAGTAGAATTAGTATTACACTGGTTGTATGGAGAAGGCTTTGTGCCAAAAATTGCCACTTTTGAAGGCTGGAATCTGGATATTTTGAGTGGCCTGACCGCGCCCATTATAGTATGGCTAGCTTTTTCGGGTAATACACTTCGTCGCCCAAAACTGCTTTTAGGATGGAATATCGCTACGCTAATACTATTGATCATTATAGTGGGTATTGCTTTTCAATCTATACCTACTAATTTTCAGCGTCTTGCTTTGGAAGAACCTATGACGGCGATTCTGTATTTCCCTTATATATGGCTGCCTGCTGGAATTGTTCCCCTGGTTTTGCTAGGCCATTTGGCGGTATTACGGCGATTGATGAAAGGATGAACAATTTCCAAAACAAATAATACTGTATGCTCGACCTGCCGCTTTTTATTCCCATTATTTTCGCGCTGAACATGGCTGCGGCAGTTTATTTTTTTTATCGTGCCAGCGATAGTCGTATTTTTCTGCTAATTGCTTTCGTCTGGTTAGGGAGTCAGGCCGCCTTAGCACTGACCGGCTTTTATGTGGACGAGAAAACGGTGCCGCCACATTTCCCACTGGCTATTGCGCCAGTGGTGCTGCCTATTCTAGCCATTTTTCGGTTTAAGAAAGGTCGACAATGGCTGGACCAACTCGACCTGCGCTGGCTGACCTTGCTTCATGTAGTACGCTTGCCGATGGATCTGGTGCTGGATGGCCTGTATCGCTGGGGTGATGTGCCGCGCAAAGTAACGTTTGAAGGGCGGAGTTTCGACATTCTGATTGGCTTGACGGCTCCATTGATTGCCTGGTGGGCCTTTGGTCCAAAAGGTGCGTTGCGCAGACCCAAGCTGCTACTAGGCTGGAATCTGGTTGGTCTGGGCCTGCTGCTGATCCTTGCGACGATGACCCTCGCTTCTTTGCCGACCTCCGTACAGGCACTTTCCTTCCAGCATCCGATGATCGGTATTCTGTATTTTCCCTACATCTGGATGCCCAGCGGGATTTTTCCACTGGTATTTTTAGCGCAATTGGTGGCACTGCGGCGACTGAGTAAAAAACACGCTCTGTAATTCATGGCCTATAATCCCTTTGGCTGGGTCACATCCAATTCTATTATCTGGTAGCCTGCTGCGTGTTTTTGTTCCAGTTCCGTCTGCCGGAATTTTTCCGCATCTTTCGTCGTAAACTCAAAGCGAAATTCCAATCCATCGCGCAGGGCCGGAGCATTGGGAAATTGCGCCGCTAGT
Organism: Saprospiraceae bacterium; assembly: GCA_965249785.1. Classification (GTDB taxonomy): domain Bacteria; phylum Bacteroidota; class Bacteroidia; order Chitinophagales; family Saprospiraceae; genus M3007. The sequence goes on from CBDFMU010000031.1 coordinate 109,956, forward strand.
GTCGTCCGGAATTTGTCCAATAATTGGTAGTGGTCGGCGTACTGGGACATTTCTACACCCGGCGTGACGATGACGTATTTACCAGCGGCCTGTCCTTCGCTGGGCACGCAATCACTGCACTGTGCTTCCAAAAAGTAGTACACCGTTTCGCCGCTCAGGGTTTCTTCATTCAAAACGGTAGGTGGCGGTACGATGGCCGACGGACGCAGGTGCAAGAGCGGCTCTACGGCAAATAGCAGCAGGAAGGCAAGGCTGAAAAAGGAGGATGTTTTCATAGCGAAACAGTATATATCGGTGCGTTGATTTGCGCCAGTTTAGTTCGGCGGATATAGTACTCCTGCAATTAGACTGCCAATTCTATAAGTTGTTGAATATCAAATGCATGTGCATTGTATTCAAAATTAAACCTGTCCGAAAACGGACGAAATGTGTGCGGTAGTGAACGGGGGTTTGGCTAAATGCTACGCTGCTACACTCCGCCCGCTCCATGTTGTCATCTTGACGAAGGAAAGATCTGACTAAGTGGTTGATTGTCAGACAGGCTTGGCCAGTTCCTTCCTTCGTCAGGATGACATTTCGGATGGTAGAAGTTCACAACTTATTTCTTACCCGTTCCTAAATTACCCATTTGTCTATTGCTATTTTGCCTGTTTTGCTACATCGCTCCCAGTTGCTTCAAATATTTCTCCGAATTGGCCTTCGTACCCGCCGACGGATTCAGCGTCAATGACTTCTTGAAACTTTTTATTGCATTGACTTTATCGCCTTTCATTGAGTAGGCTTCGCCGAGGCTGTCCCAGGCATTGGCACTTTCCGGGTGGCGTTCTGTGTTGAGCAGCATCATTTTAATGGCTTCGTCTTGCTGGCCATTACCGAGCAATTGGTAGCCTTGCTGGTTGAGTTCTCCTTCCGTAGCCAGGCCGATGGCTTCCGTTCGGAGCTTGTCGGCTTCTGCTTTTTTGCCTGCTTTTTTGAGCAGATCGGCCTTCGTGCTGAGGGTGGCAAAGCTGCGGTTTTGGGCAATCGCCTGATCAATCCAGGCCATCGCTTTTTCCGACTGGACGTTGTTTTGCGTAGCATAATTGGCGGCACTCGAATAGCCTTGCCAATTGAATCCAATCGGGCCTTTCAATTCGGCGTCGGCATTGGCCAGCACGATGTCGTCCACCGCAAATTCGATCTTTACCGGGAACTGTTTTTTCTCCCAATTTAAAACCAACTCGGCGGAGGTTTTGGTCAAATTAATAAAATCGTAGGTCAACAATTCAACGGACGGAATGGTGCGTAACTGGATTTTAGTCCGCAGTTGATCCTGCGTGGGATCGTAAAAGAAACTGCCCCAGGAGCGATAGTCTTTGGATAAAATGAGCTCGCCGCTGTCGTCTTTATTAATCACGAAAAATAGCCCATATTTTCCAGCGGGCACGTCTTTGCCCTCCACTTTCGCGGGATGCGAGAGTTCGAGTACCGTGTTTTCATTGGCTCCGGCCCGCCAAGGTGCTGATTTTTGGTTGCCAAACGACTGGACATTCCAGCCATAAGGCACCAAATCGCCCCAGATGGCCCGACCCCTGACTGAAGGCCGCGAGTAGTTGATGCTAATGGTGGAAATGCCGACGGTTTGCGAGACCGAAGCGGCTGGACTGGGGGTGCGCGGAGTGGTGATGCCCTGTGCGCTCGCCAAAGCGGACAGGCATAGTGCGACCAGTACCGAAAAAAGTTTGGCGGTCAAGATTTTTTTCATTTTGCTTATTTTAAAAGATGAGTGGGTGGAGAGGGTAGAGGTATATTATTCCCAATGAAAATCGGGAGCGTACTGGCAGCAAAGGATTGCTTTTATCGGGACTTTTATCGCCGCTTTCTCGACCAATAACGTTCTGTCAACACCGAACTGCCGGAATAGCACAGGTTTCTGGAAGCACTGGGCAGTGCTTCGGTCATCCTCTTTTATCAAAAGAAGAACCTGGCTGGACGAAGCAAGGAAGAGCAAAATGTCCATTGCGAGGTATTACACAAAATTTTTAAAAGAAACTGAAAAAATAATTTTTACCTGTCTTCCTACTATCCATATATTCACGGCCCGAAACCAGGCCTGGGCTCCGGGCGTAGTTTCTCCTTCTTTTGGGTAAAAATGCCAGATGAGTCTCGGCGTTGTTTGGCCGTGTGCTTTTCTGGGTTATTTCTAAATGTCCTTTAAATCGCTTTTATGAAAAAAATCAAGAAACACACCGGCGAAGTTGGCTACGACTCGCTCCGACAGAAAATGGAAGCCTATCAGGGTCAGGCCCGGCTTTCCAAACTGGCTCCCCACACATTCGCCGCAAAAGAGTATATCCCGCTTTCGGTGATTGTACCCTTTGCCGCTGCTGCTCTTACCCCTTTTGCCGCGCTGGCGCAGGCTTGCCCAGGCGCGGGTGCTGGGGGAAATAGCACCGTGAATGGAGGAGTTGGCGTTTTTAACGTCTATGTGGATTTGGACAACGATGCCGTGAATGACATTCGTTTATTTGACGATCCCAATGATCTATTTGTTTTTCCTCTGAGCGGAACGCAGGTTTCGGTAGTGCAATCAGGTAATTATTGGTACGCTGTCCGGCATACTGCTGCTATTACTACCGCAGCCAATTTCAGGGGAGCAGGACAGTTATCACCAAATGGTACTGGAAATTATTCTACCATGGAATACGGAAGCCCAGGACCCGCAACCAATGACCAATGGGGGGGCACCGGGATAATCACTGGCTGCTTGGGCGTAAAAAAAGGTACCCGCATCGGGTTTGTACAGGTTGGCTATGACAACAGCAATAATGCGGGTAATAATCCCGGCATTAATGCCATCACTTTGGGTAGTTATGGCTTGGCCACTGCTGGCGTGACTACGGTTACTTGTGCCTCCTGTACCACCCTGCCCGTGGAAATGCGTTTTTTCAAGGGCGAAGTGCGCCAGAAAAAGGCACTATTACAATGGGAGACTGCCACTGAAAGTAATAACCGGGGTTTTGAAATCGAAAAAAGCACTGACGGCAACGAATTCTTTAAGATTGGATGGGTAGATGGCCAGGGTAATTCGACGCGCGCAGTGGACTATTCATTTGAAGATAAAAGCTTACAGGCCAATCAAATCTGTTACTATCGCCTCAAGCAGGTGGACTTTGACGGTCGGTATGACTATACCAAGATCATCTCCTTAGTATTAGACAACGGCGGGCTTACGCTCCACGATTTTGCACCCAATCCGGTAGCTAATGATTTTACCTACCTGAAATTCGACGCGCTGACCGAAGGGGACGCGCAGATCACGCTGTTTGATGCTAGCGGCAAAATAGCCAAAGAGGTCACTACCTCTTATATAGCAGGCAGCAATGGAATTCGGCTGGATTTGGCCGGATTAGCCGCAGGCGTCTATTATGCCAAAATACAAGCCGGGACTTTTGTGGGTTACAAGTCGTTGGCTATCCAGTAAGCTTGATAGGATGTGAATATTGGGGCGTTTGATCGACTGTCTAATAAATCAATTAGTTGGTCAAATGCTCCAATATTGAAATAGTTATATCCTGCAGATACCTGCTTTATAAGTAGCAAGACATTAGAAGTTTGGACGTTATACTTTTGACTGAACCATTGGTTTTCAGTGCTAATGTTTGCTGTCTAATGTCCAATTAATTACCTTCATCAACATTCTTCACTTTTCTTAAACAATCTCTTCATGGATGCACCTTTTTTAGGGATGATCATCATTTTTGGTGGCAATTTCCAAATAAATGGTTGGGCATTTTGCAATGGCCAATTACTTAGCATCGCCAGCAATACCGCCTTGTTTTCTCTACTGGGTACGACGTATGGCGGCAATGGGCAAACCACTTTTGGCTTACCAAACTTGCAAGGTCGAGTGCCAGTCGGATTTGGACAGGGACCAGGCCTCAGCCCTTATTCCTTAGGGCAAGTCGGCGGCACCGAAACGGTGACTATGCAGATTAATCAAATGCCTGCACATACTCACGTTGCACAATTACAAGCAACCAGCACCGCCGCAGCTAGTGGTGCTCCCAATGGTGCCCTGTTGGCTACACAACCTCGTAGCGGCGGCGTGAATGTGTATGCTGCCGGTACTGCTGACACGCCCATGTCTTCCACTGCGATTCAGGTAAGTATTACCGGCAATACCCAGCCGCTCCCTAACCTGCAGCCTTACTTAGCTATCAATTACCTGATTGCGTTGCAAGGTATTTATCCGTCCAGAAACTAATAATTGCTGGTTTAGAGTAATGTAGAATGTTAGTAGGGTGTAGTTTTTGATCGCCAAGACCTGATCTTCTGTCTTTGTTCAAAAATACTCTGCATTGATTATAAATAACTGATCTTACGCATGATATACGTTTGCGAAACTTTCAAGAGTTTCGTAAACGTCGCTTTGTAGAATGTGCGTAACATCAGTTACTTATTGCCTTCCCATAAAACCGGGATGTCACAGAATTGCATTTGCACTTTTGTTTAATTTTACCTTCTTCCATTTTTAAAACAATCTTTTTACTATGAATGAACCTTTTTTAGGGATGATCATCATGTTTGGTGGCAATTTCCAGATCAATGGTTGGGCATTTTGCAATGGCCAATTACTTGCCATCAACACCAACACTGCCTTATTTTCCCTGTTGGGCACAACGTATGGTGGCAATGGTACTACCAATTTTGGCTTACCAAACTTGCAAGGTCGAGTGCCAGTCGGATTTGGCCAGGGGCCAGGCCTCAGCCCTTATTCCTTAGGGCAAGTCGGCGGCACCGAAACGGTGACTATGCAGATTAATCAAATGCCTGCACATACTCACATTGCACAATTACAAGCAACCAGCACCGCCGCAGCTAGTGGTGCTCCCAATGGTGCCCTGTTGGCTACGCAACCTCGTAGCGGCGGCGTGAATGTTTATGCTTCCGGTACTGCTGACACGCCCATGTCTTCCACTGCGATTCAGGTAAGTGTTACCGGCAATACCCAGCCGATCCCTAACCTGCAGCCTTACTTAGCTATCAATTACCTGATTGCGTTGCAAGGTATTTATCCATCTAGAAATTAATGAGTGACGAAGAATTAGAACAATTCTTATCCGGCTTCACCGATGCTAACGGGGAACCTTTTGAAGTGACGCCCGATGGTTCGCTCGGCCTTTTTGCGCTGGGCGACCTCGGTCTCGCTGCCTGGCGCCTGGTGCGGGCCAAAGCGGCGGAAGATGCTGAGGAAAGAGAGAAAAAACAGTCTTGATATTGAATATTTGAGGAATCGAGTATTTGAGTATTTGAAGAAATGAATATCTGACCAATTATTTGACTATTAAGTATTTGTCAAATACTCAAACCTTCAAATACTCAAAAAATTAAAAATATGCCTAAAGTGCTATTGATCGGCTGGGACGCCGCCGACTGGAAGATCATCAATCCGCTACTGGACAAAGGGCTGCTGCCAAACCTGGCCAGTATGGTCAATAATGGCGTAATGGGCAATCTGGCTACTTTGGATCCCATGTTTTCGCCGATGTTGTGGACTTCTATTGCTACTGGCAAGCGGCCTTATCAACACGGTATACTAAGTTTCGCTGAACCCGAACCAGACGGATTAGGCGTACGACCCATTCTGGGTGCTTCCCGCAAAGTAAAAGCGATCTGGAATATTCTCACTCAGGAGAAATATAAAACCCACGTGGCCGGCTGGTGGCCCAGTCACCCGGCGGAACCCATCAACGGCATTTGCCTGTCCGATTTTTATCGGCAACATAAAGGTACCGACCTCTCCAACTGGGAACTCCCTCCCGACTGTGTCTGGCCCGAAGATCAACGCGAACTCTTCTCCCGCCTCCGCATTCATCCTGACGAGTTGACCGCCTCCCATCTGCTGCCCTTTGTTCCGCAGTTGGAAAAAGCCGATTGGCAGCACGAAAAAGATTTGCAAAGTATCAAAAATATCACGGCGCAAGCGGCTACTACGCAGGCGGCTTTTACCCGAATTTTACGTACGGAAGAGTGGGATTTTGCCGCTGTATATTTCATTGCCCTGGACCATTATTGTCATGGCTTTATGAAATACCACCCACCACGCAGGCCACATATTGAGCAGCATAAGTTTGATTTATTCAAAAACGTGGTACGCGGCGGCTACCGTTATTTAGATATGATGCTAGGTCGTCTGCTGGAACTGGCTGGCGAAGATACCGTCGTGATGCTCGTCTCCGATCACGGTTTTCAGCCCGACGCTCTGCGGCCCAAGGAAATACCGCAGGAGCCCGCCGGCATGGCCTATGAGCATAGTTATTACGGCGTCATCTGCGCCAAAGGCCCCGGCATCAAGAAGGACGGGCTGGTTTATGGGGCCTCGCTGCTGGATATTACCCCCACTTTATTGACTATTTTGGGACTTCCAGTCGGCAGTGATATGGATGGTAAGGTGCTGTCCGGCATTTTTGAAGAGCCTCCTTCCCCCACGTATATACCCAGTTGGGAAGCCGTACCCGGCGAATCAGGCATGCCCCCTGCGGACTATCTACTTCAGCCCTCCGTGAACGAGGAAATGGTGGAACAGTTGGCCGATCTGGGCTACGTAGAGGATCAAGGCCCCGATGCTGCGGCAAACAACCGGGCAATGGCCGAGTTCTGCAAATTCAATTTGGCCAGGGCCTATCTGGATGGTAATAAATTGGCCGAGGCGACGCAGGTTTATGAGGAATTGTACCGCGAACACCCGGAAGCACCGTGGTATATGATGCGTTTGGCCACTTGCTATCAAATAGCGGGACGACTCAAAGATTGTCGCGCACTAGTAAATTTACTGAAAACCAAAGACTTCTACGACCAGGCGGTACTCTCTGTAATGGAAGGCAGCTTGCTGCTTGGGGAAGGACGCTACCGCGAGGCATTAAAGGCTTTAAAAACCGCTGAGAAACAGGTAGATGCGGCGCAATCGCGCGTTTGGTTGCAAATAGCCCAGTGTTACCTGATGCTCGGTAAAAGTCGGGAAGCGGAGCAAGCCTGCAAAAAACACCTGGCTTTAGATCATGACACCGCTCTGGCCCACCAAATGCTGGGCATCTTATATTACAACGAAAAACGCTACGAAGAAGCCGCCGATAGCCTGCTGACCGCCGTGGGACTGGATTATAACCTCGGCACCGCCCATTTTTATCTGGGGCTGGCCCTAATGGATTCCGGGTCATACCAGGCCAGTGCCGATGCTTTCGAGGTGTGTTTGCTGGTCATGCCACGTAATAATCTGGCCCGCACTCATTTGGCTTATCTATACCAGAAATTCCTGCAAAACCCCCAAAAAGCGGCCCAACATCGAACCGAGATCAGTCAATATACTGATGGAATTATCACGGTGGTTTCCGGGCTGCCGCGTTCGGGTACTTCCATGATGATGCAAATGCTGCATGCTGCCGGGTTGCCCATCTTTACGGATGAAGAACGGGAAGCTGATGAAAACAATCCCAAAGGCTATTTTGAACACAAAGCCGTAAAATCATTGATGCGTAATAAGGCTTGGCTCTCTTTAGCGACCGATAAGGTTGTAAAAATCGTGTCACCACTAATTACTCAACTGCCCGGCAATTACCACTACCGCGTGATTTTTATGGAACGCGATCTCCACGAAATACTGCATTCGCAAAGTAAGATGCTGGCGCGTCTGGGTAAGAAAAACGGGGAAGATGTGTACCCTTTGAAATTGATGAACAATTACGAAAAAGCCCTGCGCGATTCCAAAGAATGGTTGCTCCGCAGCCCCAATGTGGAAGTGCTTTTTGTGTCGTATGCGGAAGCCGTGCAAAATCCTTTTATGACTGCCCTGCGCGTAAATGATTTTCTGGGCGGTGCATTGGCCCCCGAACGCATGGCCGCTGTAGCTGACCAGCAGTTATACCGTGAAAAAAATCCGGTTAGCGGTTTATAGGAATTTAATAATTACCAGAACATTAGAGATTGGACATTTAAAAATTGTACAAAGCATTAAATGTCAATGATTAGTAACTGACTCCTTAATCCTGTCTCCTTATTTAACTTTTGTTTTTACACATGGACGCGTCAACCAATACGCCTGTTTCCCCCAAACAACTAGCCAAAGCTAACCAGTGGTGGTCACACTGCTCCGATCCCTGGAAAAGGGCTTTCAACGAAGTAGCTCTACAGCGCAACAGTACCGAGGCCCTACCTGATGAACTGCTGCTCATCGTTTACCAGTCTCCCGCGCACCGTTTTGCGGGACCCAAGGCACCCTATCCGAATATGAGTTTTGAACTGGATGACTTGTCGGGACTGGTGGGATTGCCAAATATTTCTATATTAGTAGTAACTTTTCAACGGCTGACCAACGTGCAGGAAGTGAAGAGCATGAAGTCGCTGCGTTCACTTTTTGTACACGATAATCGTATTACGTCACTGGAAGGAGTAGAGGCGTTGCCTGATTTGCAGGAATTATACATCCAATGTAATCAAATTACGTCCCTCTTGCCATTGGCTGGCCTGACCCAACTTAAAACCCTCTATTGTACTGATAACCTTTTCAGTAACCTAGATGGTGTAGGCCCGCAACATGCCGATAACTTGGAAAATTTCTTTTGCCTGCCCAACCCAAATCTGAAAGACAAGACGGTATTTGCTTTTGAGCAAGAGGTTCGAATTCGTTGTCGCAAAGGTTGAGTGGAATATTCCTGCTGGTGGATGGCCATCATAAATAATTTACTGCATAAAAATGGCCGCGTGCGGACTACCGTCGGGCTGACGGTTTATGCTATATAGCGGCGGCAAGCTGTCTGATTTTCAAGCAAGGGCAGAATCATAGTAAAAAAATGTTGTACAAAATTGCGCATTTTACGGTTGATTTCCAATCCCAACACAACCTGCTCCTTCCAGGTTCGTTAGATTGACCTGTTAGGAAATTTCCCAATTTTCCTCTTCTCCCATTTGCTTTTTCGACGCAAATTGTTTTATCTTCGCCCACATTTTGTTTCAAAAATAGCACTACTGTGGGCGATCTAAAAAATACCGTAAAAAAGGGGAACTTAGCGGCTGTAAAAAACGGCTTAAAATCCAGCCGACCAGCTCTCCTGCGCATCAAAGAGGCATCGGCGAGCAAAAAAGAGGCTCCGGCGGATAAAAAAGACCAACCTATGGCAGAAGTAAGATATACGGAAGACGAAATCAGATCGCTCGACTGGCGCGAACACATCCGTCTGCGTCCGGGCATGTACATCGGCAAACTCGGCGACGGCAGCAGCCCCGACGACGGTATCTATGTGCTGCTCAAAGAGGTGATCGACAATTGCATTGACGAGTTCGCAATGGG
>CBDFMU010000032.1:0-110382 GCA_965249785.1 Saprospiraceae bacterium
AATTATTCATCTAGTTCGTTTTGAATTGAAGATATTTGACGTTGCAATTCTGCCCTTTCTGTTGAATCTGCGGGAAAGCCTGATAGTCTTGTATTCAAATTAGCCATAAAATTTTGATAGCGTACTTCAAGTTGATTAATCATATCATCAATAAAGCCTAATCTTAAATTTTTCCGATTTTCTGTACCCAAAAAATCGTCAGGTGGATTATTTATGCTATCGATATACAGCCTTAAATTCCTAAATTTGTTTAATGTGGACTGAGTTGTATCTTTTAATATTGGGTTTATATATTCATGCCTAGAACCTCTATATTGCCCAGGATAAGTTATATCCGTTAATAATTCTTTTATTGCGGGATTTAAAGCATCCCATGCCTGCGTAGATACTATAAATTCAGCACCAACAGCGGCAGCATTTATAGGATTTCCATTAGCGTCACTTTTAGGGATACTACTAGTCGCAAGACTTCTTGCTCTTGTGGTATAAGTAGGATAAATATTATTAAAAAGTGATTGTCTTTGAACTGCAGTAATCGAAGCCCAAGATTGTGCGTTATTATTCCTAACAAAATTATCTGCATCTACCCCCGACAACCCGGCTGCTGCTGACAAACTGGTTGCGGCAGCTAACGAAACTCCTGCATTTGTTAAATCTCTAACAATACCAGCTACAGTTCTACTTTTCATATCATAACCTGCCCCTATGGTAACGCCAGAATTTTCCGTTGGGTGATGAAGACTTAGAGTGCTTGAGCTATTTCCGCCTTCTATTTGCCAAGTAATATTGCCCGCCCTGAACGTCAAAACTGCGCCTGTTAAAATGTCTACCTCGTTTTCGTAAGGTTGTACTACGACCGCCTGTTTGCTACTTCCCCCCTTTACGGATATACTTTTATTATTATCAGAGTATTCAACATCTCTTCCTGTTTGAATACCTGTATTAAGTGCATTATCAACTGCATCAGGTTGGTTAGCATTGTTATTGTTTGAGGTTTCTCCACCAACTAAATTTGAATGTAATTGCTCTTGCATTCGCTGCCCTTGTTCTGGTGTCAAGCGACCACCTTCAACTGCCCGTTGGATTCTATCAGAAGTCTGGTCAACGTTTTGTTGAGTTCTACGGTGCATTTCCAATTGAGCATTAAGTTCTGCAACTCTGCGTACATTATCCAGATTCCCTTGCATAGTAGCCCTGACGTTTTGTTGGTCGCCTTGCGCTTGTGTAAATGCCCCCAAAGAACCAAGCAAACTCAATCCTCCTGCAATACCAGCTCCAGGATCTGGTGCAGCCGCAGGATTGATAATAGTTAAATTGGAATTCGGCATTTGTGAAGGTGTAAGATTTTGTTGCTCTGACCTTGAACCTGTAACTATTGCTGCAATCTCAGGTGCCTTTACCTCATCAGGAGCTTCATGCCATTTCCAAAATCTTGTTTCATCTATCACTTCTGCTGCGCTACAATGGGATAGTTTTGTTTCTGCAAACACACCGCGGGTTGGCAAACTCACATCAGTAGATTTTACATCTGCTAGAAGCTTAGGTCCTAGTTTTCGTTTCAGTTCCTCAATATATGGATTTTCTTTATCAGGTATTTCAAAAACCAAATAATCGCCAATTACATTGATCGGTATAGGTGTAGCAATATCAAGTAATGTTTCAGTTGGGTTGTTGGTTAAAGTAATTTTATCAAATTCAGATGCGTAAATGTTATTTTCACGATTTAGGAATACTTTTCTCCAGTAGTATGTCTTATTATCGTTAATATGTTCTTTAATGTTATCTATTGCTTTTTTTTGATATTCATTTAAGGATGTTGCTATATCTGCAGTCCGACGAATAGGTGGGTTAACATGGAATGTAGTCATTTTTACATCTAACATCCACATTTTAAATTTGTAATAGCCAAGCAATGGAGGGCTTTGTCTTGGATTATCTAAATGAAAAGGAAATAGAGAACTGTTAGGATTATCAGATGAATCAAAAATTTTCTCCCAAACCAATTCATTAGTAGTAGTGTATTCTATTTTAACTCCACTTAGATCTAAGGCCAAGGAGCCTGCGTTAGTCGAAGCGTGTGCAGGAGAATAGAAGAGTCCTATTTTCTGAATATCCTGCACATCCAATCCAAATGGAGGCTTTTCAACACTTTCGGCAGGTAAAAAATCAAGGTCAGAAGTTGAGTAAAAATTCCCATTTGTCGCATATGGCGAGAAAAATTCTTGAAGTTTATTATCTCCCATTGTATAGATAAACCAAATATCACTTGTAGCAAACTTAATTAATACTTGTATGTTAAAATTTTGCCCCGTGCTAGTTGAGATAAGAGTTACTTTCAAAAATGAAATTTTCGTACTTGCTTCCGGCAAAAAACTTGCTTCTCCTACTATTAGTTTAATTTTTTCTTTGTCTCCACTATTTATCTGTTGAAATAAATCAATAGAGGCAACAAGGGAAGGCTCTAAAATATTCTTCTTGATAATGTCAAAATTAGAAAGAATTAACTTATCTGTAAATTCAGCATCAAGTCCTTTCATTTTTAGAAATATTAGTCCTTTGCTAAAACTAGGCGTAATCTTTACCTTATATTGTCGCAATATCTCATAATACAAAATAGTGAGAGCATGAGCGTGATTATGGTTTTTAACAGTACGAGTTTCTACTTTTTCCTGCTCTTTCTGAGTAACCTGTACCACTACGGTACTGTACATATTTCTAATGTTTGAACTCGCTTGCGATACGCTATCTGCTAATGCCTGCATACTACTTGCAGAAGTGTCTCTACTTGCTTGGCTATTTGTCCAACTTGCAGCAGTAGATACACTTGCACTAACGCCACCAAAACCACCACTTGCCGAAGCCCCAATTGAAAATGAATCGCTGTTTTGTCGTTCTTTCAATGCTGCTTTCATTGTATCGCTGATAGATCGTTCTCTAAGTTGTTCGTTATTAAGTTCTTCTGTATATTCTACCCCCCTCATTACGAGTTGCCGTATCTTTTCTTTCCCAATCAATCACAGCAATTTTTACTTCCTCCGCCGGTGCAAGGGCAAGGCTGTACTTTATCTCTCCAAGTGCATGACCCCAAGGGAACCACTCTGTCTTTATCTCCAATGCTGCACCCCATCGGACTTCCTCCTCAAATAGAGAATTTTCGACGGAAGAAATAAATTTTGGAACTTTGGTGTGGATTAAGATTTCCATAAATTTAAAAACTTGCTCTGCTAATGGATTCGGAAAAAAATTCTTCGCATCCTGCTTGGCCAACAAGTAATTTGGGTTGTATCGAAAAAGAATTGGGAGAAATCGTTCTGTCTAATTGGTCAGGGTTAGGTACATAAGAAGGATAGTTGTTGCCAGGAGTTGTTGGAACATCCACCTGAATTTTAAAAATATTTATTTGTGGATTTATATTATAACTTATATTGAATGATTGAGTCACATTATTGGCAGCAATTACTGCAATTTCAACCTTTATGTCCGCAAAGTCCTTTTTTTCATTTGATATAGAAAATTGAGTTACATCAATCCCTTCGTAAAAAATGTCTGAATTCCCTTTGTTTATTTCGAGTCGGTTCACTAAATCATAAAAATTTCCTTTTGAATCCTGAAAGTATGATGCTATTCAATTCTTTAAATACAGAATCAAGCATTTTATTTTCTATATAATTATTGATCGAATTTTTTAGAGATTCAATCAATGCTGTTGTTTGAGGGTTTTCTTTGACCTGAAAATAGGTTAATGGGATTTCAAAAGATAGGTATCCTACATGATCTGATTGAAATAGACCAAGAGTTAATATCAACAAGCGAATCATTTTGCTCAACTATTCTAGCTAACACTGATATATTCTCACGGGGTCTCCCCGTCGTACCATCAATGATAAATAACCGTAATTTGCTCATGATATTATTTTTGGTTGTTATTCCTTCTTATTTTTCTTTATTACCAAGAAACTATTGCTCTCCGCAATTTTGACTACAAACCTTTGGTCCAAATTGTGAATATTCCCGTTTCATTATTTCATCTGCAATTGCCCCAAACACAAAATGCGGATACTCAGTCCACCGACCAAATATCCGCATCAAAGGCGAAGCCAAGAGTAGACATTTGGAGTACTTGGGGTCGTACTTTGAGTATGGAGATGCTGCAAATGTAAGGCACTATCAGCAAATCTCCAAATTCCTATCCGGGAAATTTTTAAATTATCCCAATTTTCGCACTCACGCCCACTTCACCCAACCGCTGCCGCACTTTTGCCAGCATTATCGGTCGAATTAAACACCAATAAGCAGATCGGTAGGGAATTCGCAACTCTTTATGCAGCGTTCTAATTTGTGCTAAAGACAATTCCCTTTTCCCGCTAAATATTTCTGATACCCTGTTTGATCCTAAAATTTTTGATAAATCTTTTTTACTCAAATTCAATTGCTCCAACGTTTGTTCGATGACTTGAACAACAGTAAGTTCCATCTTATTGAATTGAAAATGTTTCGCTTCATAGGCTTCTATCAATGTTGTTAGTGCATCGAGATGGGCAAATTTCTTTTCTTCCTCTGCTTCGTCTTCAAACGTTAAATCATCTAACTCCTCTACCAATTCACAGAAATGCATATAGGTAGCTTCGTCCGTGATTGGAGTGATCGGGTATTTTAAACTTTGAAATTTTTTCATGGATGCTTTATTTTAGACATGCTCAATGTCTTTTATTTTATCGTATTCAGCATGGGTGCCAATAAATCGAATATAAACTCGCTGCGCTCGAATGTGAAACCTGAATTTTGCAATCAGTCGGTACTTGTTGTGAGCAATGTTAAAAACAATTCTTTCATTTCCAACATAATCGGCAGTATTGAAGACTTGTATCACCTCTTGCACCGAATAAAAACTATTGGCCGTAACAATATCATACCAAAATTTCAACGATGTTTTGGCATCAGGGTATTCTTTCCCAAAAACTTCCAATCGTTTTTTTCGTTATTATTCTCACAGGGCAAATATAAGATATTTTTCCCAATTTGGGAAAGTGTCTGAAAAACATTTTGTGGGTTGCTACACTTCGCTATTGTTTATCTATACCCTTTTGCTTGCGCAGATTCCAGAATGAATTGATTGCATTATGTTTTTACTATATGTTTTTTTTGCTTGCTGCGATTTTATCACCCAATCTAACTCTGCTACACCCAAACACATGATACGCTTCTACTGCCCCCAAAACAAAAATGCGGATACTCAGTCCCAAGACCAAATATCCGCACCAGAGGCGAAGCCAAGAGTTAGACATTTGGAGTACTTGGGGTCGTACTTTGAGTATGGGGTGCTGCAAATGTAAGTATTACCAGCAAATCTCCAAATTCTATCCGGGAATTTCTTAAACTATTCTAATCTTTTTGGTCGTTATTGAATCTTCATAACCGGAAGGCTACGATCCGCAGTTTGGTGCTCGTCCGCTACACCGCGCTATTTAGCTTCATACATTCTTTGTCACACTATTCACTTTTTAATCGTTAATTTTGAATTGTAACCAATCTGGAAATTGATAAATTGCGCTGTTCCAAAGTCCGTCATTGTCCTAAATCTTAAAAACACTTTATTGGATTTATCACTTTTTGGATAATAGAATGCAGAAAATTCTGGGATAAAATAACCCTCGGTTGTGGGACGAACAATACTAATATTCCTCGTTGTAATAAATTGGCCCAGGGTTGTAAACCCAAAGTTCAGACCAAAATTTTTTGAGCGAAATACACCCCCCTTTACTTCATAATAGTATGAAAATAAATCAATTTGGGTTTTATCCGTCGAGCCATTAAATTTTATATCTGTGAGATCATATTGTAACCCAACATTAGATTCCATTGAAAACCTGGGTAATTTAAGTTTTATAATATTATATTTAATTCCAATGTTTAGGAAAGAATACTGATTAAGAAGTAGTCTATCCCTGCCATTAAAGTAAATTGGTTCACTTGCGTCATTAATTTCAAGAGATTCAAAATTTGAATCAAACTTTGAATATTTAAAAGACGCCTCCATGAAATTGGAAAAATATGCATTCCTTGAGGTAGGAACAGTATTTAAAATAAATCGTGTTCTTGCTTCTGTTTGTATTAATCCGTTAGGTTCTTTTTTAAAGAGTGATAAAAAATCAGTATATATTTGCAATTCAATATAAGAATTCAAATCTACCCCTGCTGTTAATGCTTTTTGTTTTCTAGTCGAATTGTTAACTAAAACAAAATCAATATCGTCAGGTAAAAAATTCTGTCCAATTTTAGGTAAATACTGTATGAAATCTGTTATTTTAAGAAAGGAATTATTATCTTTAGTGTTATAAATAAATACCCTTAAAATTGCCTTATTAAAATTTTGAAGTGCAATAGGATATAAATTCTCATAAATATCCGATTTTGAAAAAACCCTTAAATTGTCAATTACACCATCCGATATTGAAATTTCAACACTGTCAATTATCACACTACTATCCTTTGATTTAGTTAATACAGCTTCCTTTGTTGCCTCCTTATCTGTTTTACTACTATTTTCATATTTTTCTTTTGAATAAACAGGAACATTATTATTGTAAAGTTGCAACCTGCCAATATAATCGGAGTCCTTCTCTTTCAATATGGTCTCAAGCTTTTCATTCAGTGTTTTAATTTGCTTCTCCATTTCTGACTGTTCCTTTTTAGTTGTGTCCGCTACTGTTTGTGATGTACACATGTAATACCCCAAAAACAGAAATACTGTAATCAAAAATGTTATTTTTTTCATAATAAGTGTCGTATTATTGTGTAGAACTATTGTGCCTCCGCAATCTGCTACAACAAGTAGTCAAATTGCGGATATTCTCGCTTTATTATTTAGTTGCAGCCATCCAACCCAAAACAAAAATGCGGATACTCAGTCCACCGACCAAATATCCGCACCAGAGGCGAAGCCAAAAGTAGACATTTGGAGTACTTGGGGTGGTACTTTGAATATGGGGTGCTGCAAATGTAAGCACCAACAGCAAATCTCCAAATCCTATCCGGAATTTTTTTAAATTTTCCTGATTTTCCTGGTCGCTATGGAATCCTCGCCAATTTACAGGTCGTTTTTCTTCAAAATTACCCCTTCTATTGCAAGGCCCGGTATACGATACTTTGCAGTCGAGGTCGGAAGTCGCCGTTGATCAGCTTATTATTTTCCATAGTTGGGTAAGTGCGATTGGATAAAAATATGAAAATCAGGTTCTTATCCGGGTCCGCCCAGACGCAAATGCCCGTAAAACCAGTATGCCCAAACGTACGTGGCCCCGCGAGCGCACTCATATTTTTGGTCGCCTTCGGGTCGGTTTCCATCATATCAAAGCCAATGCCGCGCCGTGTGCTGGTGGCATAGCGCGTGGTGAAACGCTGCACCGTCGCCGGTTGAATATACACCCGACCGCCGTAGCGACCGCCATTCAAGAGCATCTGGAAGATTTTGGCCAGGTCGTTCGCATTGCTGAACAAGCCCGCATGACCGCTCACCCCTCCGATCATGGCCGCGCCCATATCATGTACGTAGCCTTGCAGCCGCTGGTGGCGAAAGTAGCCATCTTCTTCACTCGGTACGCACCGCTCCACCCAGCCGCGCTGCCAGGGATTGTACGTAGCGGACAGGCCCAGGGGTTGGTAGAAGTTTTGCTCCGCAAATTCATCGAGGGACTGGCCACTCACATTCCGAATAGCGCGCGCCGTGAGGTACAGCCCCAAATCCGAATATTTATAGGCCCGGTCTGGCCGCAGCGGCGACTGAAAAATGTTCTGCCAAATGGTATCCACCCAAGCGTTTTTCATGTACAGATTGGGGGCCACCGGTATTTGAAACAGGTCGTCTGGACTAGTATGATAAATATTTGGATCGGGCAATCCGTTTTGTAGAGTTTTGAGATAGAATGGAATCCAGGGCTGCAAACCCGCCTGATGAATCAAAATATCCACTATTTTCAGGTCACGTTTGTTCGTATTTTGCAGTTCCGGTACATAGCGGCTCATGGTGGAGTCCGTGTTTATCAAGCCATTATCTACCAATTTCATCAGCGAAATCGTGGTAGCTCCCACTTTAGTCACCGAAGCCAGATCGTACAGATTTTCCAGCGTAACTGGCGTGATGGGTTCGTAGGTATGATAGCCGTAGGCTTTTTGCCATACGATCTGATTGTCTTTAGCCACCAGTATCTGGCAACCGGGTGCGGCACCAGTCGCAATCATTTGTTGAACGATAGTGTCCATGAGCGCCAGCGTGTCACTATTCAGACCCACCGCTTCGGGCAGCGTATAGCCCAGTCTTTTTTCGGGATAAATCTTCACAATGCCCTGTCCAAATACCGCCGTTGGACTGGCCGTTATCGGCAATTTTCCCCGAATATCGGCTGCGCCAAACAAGGCTTGCGCAGCGCACTGTTGCACCAGCGGATCTTCCGTAAATGCTTCCAGCAAAATTGGGCAGGCATCGAAATAACGCAGGCCGTACGGATTGCCAAACATGGTGAGGGCCACCGTCGTCTTTTCATTCAGCCGTTGAATGAGTTGATCCTGGCTAAGAGTCAGGCCAAAACGGTCCACCGCTTTGGAGCGCGTACTGTGAATACTCACCAGCACCACATCGAAACTGCGCAGCGTATCCAGCAACCGGGCGGCCTGAGCGGAATCAATTTCTTTCCCGGCATTGAAATGGGTGATCGGCGCATAGCGACCACAGGCAGTCTGAAAAACCGTGCGATTGGTATCGCCTAACGCCAGCGAGGCAATGCGGGTCGCGGCCAGATCAGGAAAACCAACGCGACCCGGCTGATCGCGCACCAGTGTAAGCGCGTTTTCGATCAGGCGGCGTTTCAGCAGCAGCGCGTCGGGCGTGTTCAAATCCTGGCGCAGATTAGCCAGATCCACGCGTTGCGGATGCGTGAGCCCGAGGCGATATTTAGCCCGCAACACTCTTTTTACGCTAGTATAAAGTTGCGTACGATCAAGGGTTCCGCTGTCTAAAGCTATGTGGATCGCCTGCATAGCCGCGCCCATATCGGCGGGCAATAGCACAATGTCGTTGCCTGCGCGCAACGCTTCCACATCGGCTTCGCCGGGACCAAAATACTTGGTCACGGCCTTCATTTCCATAGCATCGGTGAAGATAAGTCCTTCAAAACCAATGTCTTTGCGCAGCACCCCTGTAATAGTCGCCTCGCTGAGCGTAGTCGGTCGGTGGGGACGACTATCGAAGGTGGGGACCTGCAAATGTGCTACCATGACCGAGCCAATGCCCTGTTGGGAGAGCACCCGGAAAGGAAATAATTCGAGGCTATCGAGCCGATCACGCGGATGGGAAATGACGGGCAAATCGTAGTGAGAATCGGTATTGGTATCGCCGTGACCGGGAAAATGTTTGGCGCAGGCCAGCACCCGACCATCCTGCAAGCCCGACATATACTGGAAGCATTTGGCAGCTACATTGTAACGGTCTTCGCCGAAAGAACGCTCGTTAATCACTGGATTATCCACGTTATTATTCACATCGGCATCAGGCGAAAAACTAACCTGGATGCCCAGGCGACGACACTGGCGGGCCATTTCGCGGCCAAACTCATAGATCAATTTATTATCCTGAATTGCGCCCAGCATGAGCTGCTTGGGAAACGAAATCGTGCCTTCTTTGAGGCGCATACTCAGGCCCCATTCGGCGTCCATCGAAATCAACAGCGGTAAGCTGTCGCTGGAAGCCTGGTAGCGATTGGTCAGTATGGCCTGCTTTTCTGGCGTTCCCTGAAAAAAACATAGTCCACCAGGATGGTAACGGCGAATCAGGCTGTCTACCCCTTGTTCGTACATCGAATCCTTGTCGGAGTGGGCGCGGAGCATGAAAAGCTGGCCGAAACGCGCATCGTCGGAGAGCTGATTGAACACCGAATCCACCCAGGCCGTCTCACGTTGGTCAATGGCATGGGTATAGTGGAAGAGATGGTTGTCGTTGGTGGACAGCAGGCCACCTGTTAGCAGGATGGCTCCCAGGCGGCCCCAGGCACTATGGCTCAGGAAAGAAAGGCACTTACGGAAAGGCGACATGAGGCAAAGAACGGAAATAATTGCTATGCGCGAACTAAGATGCTATGGCATTCTTTGCGATCTGGGTTGAAAATCACGCCCGCTTTCGGCCATGAAACCTTCGATTTCGATAATTGCTTTCTGAATATCAAGCAGCCATTGGAACACCTTGTTCTCTTGCATATACTAAGACTTTAGATTTGTCTACGACTTGTTTACTGGTAGAAATTGCAATGTTTGTCTTTCCAGCAAAACAATAGATACCACATTCTCTTGACACCACGGTCTTCCACGTATAGCTATAGTAGACGCAGCCCTCAAATTCCCCATCTTTGCTTTAATTTTGGTCAGTCACCACCTTACCCATGTTTAAAAACTCAGCCACCTTTCTCCATAAAAATTTGAAATACAACGTATTAGCAGTCTTTTGCCTGCTATATATTTCTCTGCCCGCCCAGCACCTTTACCGAATCCTGAACGACGAAAAAGAGGCCCTGCAATGCCGTACCGACCTGATGCAACAGGCGAATCACGAACTCCTACTCACGACCTTCATCATTAAAGATGACCTGATCGGGCGCAGTACGTTGCAAATGTTGATCGAAGCGGCGGAGCGAGGGGTCACCGTGCGCATGATCGTGGATGACCTCGGCAACCGGCTGCCCAGCGATCTGCTGGCTTATCTGGCGGAGCGCGGCGTGGAGAATCGGGTGTTTAATATTAAGCATTACTACAAATTTCGTACGATGGTGGACCGAATGCACGGCAAAATGCTGATCACCGACGAGCGGCAATTCATTATTGGCGGGCGCAATTTGAAAGAAGAATACTACAACCTGGATTCGACGGTCAATTTTCTGGATCGGGAAGTGTACGTGCGCGATACCAGTGCGGTCGCGGAGGCTCGACGGCACTTTTATGATATGTGGAATTATCCCGAAATAATTGGCAAAAAACGAGGCGTACTCACCGATGAGAAGCGAACTTACTGGCGTAAAGTATTGGGCGAATCACCAGGATTGCTGCGCCAGCGACTGCGGATTTCGCTGAAAACCCAGCGCAACTGGAATCAGGGCGTCCTATTTGCCAAGCAGCCGGTACACTTCATCCACGACAATTTTCACGAACGCAGAGGCCAAAAAACCGTTCGCCGTCGGCGAAAAGACCATCAATGCACGGCGGCTCTGCTAGCCCTCGTGGCCCAGGCCAAGCACACGATTGACCTCGAAAATGCTTATTTTATCCCCACGCACAGCTGGATGCGGGCTTTCAAAGCGGCGCACAAACGCGGCGTGCGCATCCGGCTACTGACCAACTCCGGTTATACCAGCGATGTGCCGCTGATCCATGCCGTATACCAAATGAAACGTGGCCGCTACCGTCGTCGGGGCATTGAGTTATGGGAATTTCATGGCCAAAAAATGGTGCATACCAAGGCGTTCGTGATTGATAGCACGATTTCCGTAATTGGCAGCTACAATATTGAATCAAAATCGCAGAATTATAATACCGAAGTGGCTGCCTGGGTAAGCGACCCACGCATTGCCGCCGAACATACTCGCTTGATGGAGAACAACTTACTACGCTCGGTGCAGGTGGGCAACAAAATTAAAACCCCAAAAGCCGAGGTGCCGCCTTTCACTAAATTGCAGAAAAAACGCCATCGCCGGGCAAAGATTTTTCAATATACACTGGCACCGTTGGCTTCAATTTTTATGTGAGTGGAGGGGATTTACTAGATTGTAAACTAAGGTATTTTGAGTATTTGAAGATTTGAGGATTCGATCAAATACCTAATTATCAAGTGTTTTAATCGAATACTCAACTACTCGCATCCTCAAGCATTTTAATTTTACAATGTATTTAGATAGCCTTGAAAGAATTTCTTTGGAATTCTATGCACAGCCAGTTGCCGCGCTGAGTCTGGTGTTTTTTCTCAAAACCATTCGCCACGGCGGTTTCGGTTATAATAGCATCGTCTTGTTCCAAAATGCCGGAAACTAACAGCCAGCCGCCGGGCCGGGTGATTTCCGCCAATCGGGTCAGACGAATCCAGTATCACATTGCGATTAATATTGGCCAGAATGCCCTCAAAATCATGGCCTTGCACGTCGCTCAAAGTACCGCAGAGAGCAGTTACATTATGCACGTCATTGATTAGACAATTGTCTAATGTATTGCGGTAAGATTCCGATTCGATGTCTACTGCTTCCAAATCTACTGCACCGAGTTTGGAAGCCAGAATAGCCAGAATACCCGTCCCGCAGCCGTAATCCAGCACCTTCCTGCCCGCCATTGGGAGATGTTCCATCGCCGCAATACACTGCCAGGTCGTCTCATGGTGCCCCGATCCAAAGGCCATTTTAGGATTGATCACCAATTCATAGCGTACGCCTGGAATCGGCTCGTGGAAATCGGCCCGCACTGCGCAAAAATCACCGACCACCACGGGGTGAAAATTACTTTCCCAGATTTCGTTCCAGTTCTGTCCCGGCAAAAAGGTTTTTTCCCAGGTAAAAGTAAATTGCTCTGCCAATGCTGTCAATATTTCTTCCGCCATGGCCATATCGCTAGCCGCAGGCAGGTAGGCAAACAGGCCCGTTTCTGTTTCCTCAAAAGTATCGAAGGGCGCATCCGATAAGTATGCCAGCACCATTTCAGCGGTTTCAGCATCGGTGCGGAGGTCATATTGCCAGTAATCCACGGGTGAGAAATGTGAGAGAAGTGAGAAAAAGGGGAGAGGGTAAGAGAAAAAAAGCACCGAGAACATTATCAAGGTGCTGATAATCAACTAGAAAGTAATCAAGATCATGTCCCCCTCTCCTGTGGGAGGGGGCTAGGGATGAGGTTTACCCCCGCTCATACAGGGCTCTCGGCACCAGACGAAAACCCAAGGCCACCAGGGCCCAGCGTTTGGTGACGTAGGCCACCCGGGCTTTGCGCTGAATGGCCGCCATGATCTGTCGAGCCACTTTTTCGGGCGTTGCCACCCAAAACATGGTGGTATTCTGTGCGGTCATCGGCGTGCTGACGTAGCCAGGACGAATGTCGGTCA
Source organism: Saprospiraceae bacterium (assembly GCA_965249785.1). GTDB lineage: Bacteria > Bacteroidota > Bacteroidia > Chitinophagales > Saprospiraceae > M3007. The sequence continues at coordinate 13,118 of CBDFMU010000032.1, forward strand.
CGAAAAAAGGCATTTTGTGGTAACGCGCTTTCTGGCGCATGCCTTCCATATAGTTGACCATGAAGGCTTTGGAAGCGTGATAGGCGGGCACAGTGCGCCCACCACGTATGGAAGCCACCGACGATACACCCACAAATTGACCGCCCCCGCGTTCGCGGAAATATTGGTATGCCCAGGTCGCCACCTCCACAAAACCGACCACATTCACGTCAATGGTCTTTTTCTCAATGGCAAAATCCAGTTTCTTGTTGGCTAATCCAACCCCCGAATTGTACACTACCACGTCAGCAGGGCCACTTTCAGCGAGCAGGTCTTCCAGCACGGCGAGGCTATTGGGCAAAGTCACATCGTGCTGACGAATGTGGACGCGGTCGGGTTGCAAACGCTGCAATTGTTCGAGTAGTTCGTGGCGACGACCCGTAGCAGCGACTCGCCAACCGGCTTGCAAATAGGCTTCGGCCAAGGCGTAGCCGATACCAGAGGTGGCACCAATGATTAAGATTGTTTTGGGCATAGATGAAGTTATGAGTTATGAGGTATAAGTTATGAGTTAGAAATGTACAAATATCCCAAGAGCGGCCACAAAATAACTCATAACTTATAACTCATAACTTTCTAAACGCAGCGTCACCGCTCTTGCATGGGCCTCCAACCCTTCCGCTTCCGCCATAGTCACCACGGTCGGGGCCAAATGTTCCAGCCCTGCGCGAGTGATTTGTTGGAAGGTAACTTTCCGCACGAAACTATCCAGCGACACGCCAGCGTAGGCGCGCGCGTGACCTGATGTCGGCAGGGTGTGATTGGTGCCAGAGGCATAATCGCCCGCGCTTTCCGGCGTAAAGGCACCGAGAAATACCGACCCGGCGTTCACAACCTGCGCCGCCCAGTAGGCCGGGTGCTCTACTTGCAGTAGCAAATGTTCCGGGGCGTAAGCATTTATCCAGGCAATTCCTTCCTGCAAGTCTTTGACCAACAAGGCTTTACTATTTTGCAAGGCGGCTTCTGCTAATGCCCGGCGCGGTAGCGTCATCAGTTGGCGGCGCAGTTCTAATTCCACGGCAGTAATTAAATCGGCTTGATCGGAAACTAATATGACCTGACTATCTGCTCCATGTTCAGCCTGACTAAGCAGATCGGCGGCCACGAAACGCGGATTAGCGGTCACATCAGCCAAAATTGCCACTTCCGACGGACCAGCGGGCATATCAATCGCCGCACCATCGAGGCTGACGAGTTGTTTGGCAGTAGTCACCCAGGCATTACCGGGACCAAATATTTTCCACACCTTCGGCACCGACTTTGTACCATAAGCCATCGCACCAATGGCCTGTACCCCACCGATACGAAACACCCGCCGGATGCCGCAAAGCCGAGCCGCAAAGACTACCGCTGGATGCACGGAGCCATCGCGTTGTGGTGGCGTGCACAATATAACTTGCTGACAACCTGCTATTTGCGCGGGTACTCCCAACATGAGTACAGTGGAAAACAAGGGTGCCGTGCCGCCGGGTATATATAACCCTACTCGCTCGATGGGCAGGCTTTTGCGCCAGCATAGTACGCCGGGCATAGTTTCCACGGGCGGTAGTTCTTCCCGCTGTATTTCGTGAAAAGCGCGGAGATTAGCATAGGCTTGGCGAATGGCGGTTTGCAATTCCAAAGACACTAAATCTTCGGCAGCATCCAGTTCAGCGGGTAAAAGTTCCAGTTGTTCCGGCAGAAAACCGTCGAATTGCAGGCTCAACTGGCGCACCGCTACATCGCCATCCAGACGAACAGATTCTAGCAACGTGGCTACTTTTTCCCGGAGAGCAGCGGCTTCGCTGTCGCTGGGCCGGGCGAGCAGTTCGGCGGCTTTGGTGATATCGGGATAAGATAGGAGATGCAAAAGAAGGGAGTTATGAGGGATGAGTTAAGTTATAAGGGATGAGTTATGAGTTATTAGATACCCAAATTTTCTTGACAAGGTAGGGGTACAGGTTGGTTTTCAAAATCAAATAAATTTGTGCGTCTCCATCATGATTAACAACGATTCCTGATTTGGAAAGATACTACCGCAGAACTAATGTTGATATGAGACTATAAGCCAGACACTCACTTTCGATATTAATTATACTGGCTTCTTTCTAAACCAAAAATCGCTACACGAGCAGTTATAACTCATAACTTATGACTCATAACTCCTTTATAAGATCATCCGTTCAATCGGCACCACCAGAATACCCTGTGCACCTGCGGCTTTGAGCTGCTCCAGTACGTTCCAAAACACCTCTTCCCGTACCACGCTGTGCAGGCTGCTCCAACCCGCGATGGCCAGCGGCAATACCGTCGGGCTTTTCATGCCGGGCAGCAGGCGGATGATATCGGCGATACGGTCGTTGGGTACGTTCATCAGGATGTACCGATAGTTTTTGGCATTGCGATTGGCAGTAATACGAAATAGCAGCCGGTCGAGGATTTCCTGTTTTTCGGAGGAAAGTCCGGGATGCGCCACCAGTACGGCTTCCGATTCCAGCACGGTTTCCACTTCGCGCAATCCATTGGCTAACAGCGTACTACCTGTGCCTACAATGTCAAAAATAGCATCGGCTAAACCCAGGGAAGGTGTAATTTCCACGGCACCGCTGATTTCATGAATGTCAGCAGCCACGTTCTTTTTGGCTAAAAAATTCTCCAAGATTCGCACATAGCTCGTCGCTACGCGCAAGCCTGCCAGGCTTTCTACGCCATTATAAATAGCGTTTTTGGGCAAGGCAATGCTCATTCGGCACTTGCCAAAGCCCAGCCGTTCCACCAGCCGCACCGTTTTATCTTTTTCCAGCAACACATTTTCACCGACAATTCCGGCATCCACTACCCCACCCTCGACGTAGTCGGGAATGTCGTCGTCGCGTAAATAGATGATTTCCAAGGGGAAATTAGTGGCTGGCGCGCGCAACATACGATTAGGGCTGCTGCCAAAGGAAATGCCTGCATCGCGCAGCAATGCGGTGGAATCGTCAAACAGGCGACCGGATTTTTGAATGGCTATGCGTAGCATTGGACTAATGGACATTTTGACTATAGACGTTGGATTTATAGAATGCAAGTTCTCAACATTCAGTCAGCTGGTCTGATCAAATGTCCAATATCCAGTGTCAAAATGTCCAATAATCTACATTTATTTATCGTCCCCAAAGAACGTAATGATCTTGTCGGCCAGTTCCATACCGATGTAGGATTGGGCTTCCACCGTGCTGGCTCCGATATGCGGCGTACAACTTACGTTGGGGTTTTTCAGTAAGGCTTCGCGCGGAGTTGGTTCATTTTCAAAGACATCGAGACCCACGCCTGCTACTTTACCGCTTTCCAGTGCAGCCAATAATGCTTCTTCTTCGATGACGCCGCCGCGAGCCGTGTTGACCAGAAATACGCCGGTTTTCATTTTGGCAATTTCTTCGGCAGTGATAGACGGTTTGCCTGAACCCGGAATGTGGAAGGTAATAAAATCCGCGTCTTTCAACAATTTGTCGAGTGGTTCGGTGTGGATTTTCACGCCAAAACGCACGTCGGAAAAGTCATTTAACTGGATCATAATATCGGCCTCCTGCACAAATGGGTCGTGGGCGCGGACGGTCATGCCCAGGCCGAGGGCCATTTTCGCCACTTCCTGCCCAATACGTCCAAAACCAACGATGCCGAGGGTCTTACCTTTGATCTGGAAACCAGCTTCGTAGGCTTTTTTTAGTTTTTTGAAATCGCCGCCGGTCGCCATTTCCCGATTGCTGCGGTGCAACATCCGGGCGAGGGAAAACATGTGTCCCAAAGCCAGCTCGGCCACCGCGCGCGAGGAAGCCATCGGTGTGTTGTAGACCTGGATGCCTTTGCTTTGCGCGTATTCGACGTCGATATTGTCGAGGCCCACACCACCGCGAGCGATGATTTTCAGGTTTTTACCGGCTTCGATGATCGCTTTGGTCACCTTGGTGGCACTGCGCACGATCAGCACGTCGTAATCAGCGATGCGGGCAGCCAGTTCTTCCTGCGGTATTTTTATATCGTCCACAATATAGTCGGCTTCCCCCAGTAGCAGGAGTCCGTCCGGGTGGATGCCGTCATTAACTAATATCTTGACCATTTTGAATGTAAACGTTTTTAGGCAAATAGATGAATAAATTTTTGCGCAGCAAAGATAGTTCTTGAAAAAGGATTTTTAGAAGGTCAAAACCAAACAATATTTTTGAGGTGGTGGGCCTGCGATCCTATAACGACCCGTTTTTTGTCTCTTAAAATTTCCAACCTGTTTTTCATTTCAAAAAGCAAAAGTTCAGCCAAGGGATATTTGGGAAAATGGTGAAAAACTTAGTGAAAAAACTTTTTAAACGAGGACAGGATCAAGTGCGGGAATAGTTAAAAATACCAATTCACTACGTATTGCCTAAACTTTAACGTGTCCAAAGCCCAGGTTTTCGTTTTTGACGGGCAATTGGCACGGTTTTTCGAAAAGAGGTAAGAGAAAGGTAAACATTTGATTGGTTAATTGTTTTCATGGTTATGTTGTAGCCGTCCTGTCGAAAAGACAGGACGGCTTTTTTATTGGAGGACGGATTAAAATCCGCTCTCCCCTACAAGATATTCACCTCCGCTTCCAGTTTTACGCCAAACTTGTCTTCCACCGATTGAATAATGGCCTGCGCCAAAGCCTGCACTTCTGCGCCCGTTGCGCCACCATAATTGACTAGCACCAATGCCTGTTTTTCGTAGCAACCCGTGTGGCCAACGCGCTTGCCTTTCCAGCCGCATTGCTCAATTAGCCAGCCAGCGGGGATTTTCACGCGGTCGTTTGGCAAATCGTAATGCGGTATCTGTGGATGCGTTTCCTGAATTCTTTCCAAGGTAGAGCGTTCAGTTTCCGGATTTTTGAAAAAACTGCCGCAGTTGCCGATCACGGCAGGATCTGGCAATTTGGAGGAACGAATTTGAATAACAGCTTGACTTACATCAGCAATCGTTGGCTGAGTAACACCATTTTCTGCCAAAGTACGCTGCAAATCGCCGTAGCTCAGCCGCAACTGATGCTCGGAACTAGTGAGCGCAAAAGTGACCGAGGTAATACAATATTGGCCTTTGGCTCGCTTGAAATAACTGTCGCGGTAGCCAAACTGGCACTCGGCGGCGTTGAAAGTACGCAGCTGGCCGGTGGCCAATTCCACTGCTTCCAACTCCACAAAAACGTCTTTGAGTTCCACGCCGTAGGCACCGATATTCTGCACGGGCGATGCACCGACGGTTCCGGGAATAAGGCTAAGATTTTCAACGCCCCCCAGTCCTTGCGCCACCGCGTACAGCACAAACTGGTGCCAGTTTTCGCCGCCCCCAACTTTCAGTCGTACTTCATTTCCAGCGCGACTTACTTCTTCGATGCCTCGAATCGAGTTTTTAATGACTAAACCCGCCACATCGTGGGCAAAAAGGATGTTGCTACCGCCGCCCAGCACGAATATAGGGCGAATCGCCGTTTGAAGCACGGCCTGCAACGCCTCCACGGTAGGCACTTCCACGAAGTGTTCCGCGTGGGCATCGAGGCCAAAAGTATTGTAGGGCAACAAGGAAATGTCGGGTACGATCTGCATTGGAGGGTCAAAGATAAGGGGCCATTTCTGTATGGCGAATCCCCGATTCGCTTTCGAATGAATCGGGGATTCATCGTACATTGCGCATTAGTTTTCACCGCCCACTTTCCCCATGAAAAAACTCTTCCTCCTGTGGCTCCTTTCCACTTTGCTGCCCAGTTTGGCAAACGCTATTGTTTACTCGAAAAATAATCCGCCCGGTTGCGATACACTGCTCACGATGAGTGGAAAGACGTATTTGGTGGTGGTCGGTTGGCAGGGAAATCAGGAAATCCAGTATCAACTATGTGGGGATGAAAGTGGCCGGGTGTATTCCATCCAGCGAGACAGCATTCGGGATTTGCGCCAGCAAAAACAACCGTCTGCCAAGAAAGATGGTGCGCCAAATTCGCAAGTACCGGTGGCCCAAAGATATAAATTGCTAAAAGACACTTTTGATCTACTGACGCTGAGCGACGGCAAAACTTACCGGGTGATCATTCTGGTGCGGGATTATCTGAATACCTATTACCGGATGTACGACGATCCGCTGGACGACCGGGAATACTGTGTGCTGAATCGGCAGGTGCGTTCGGTGCGATTAAGTAAGGCGCGCACCATCACTGCCGCCCAGAAAAAGAAAGGCTCGGGTTGTCTGATTGCGCTGGCTATTCTGGGAGGTCTGATTTTTTTGGCACTCCTATCGGCGGCTATCGGCTAATGGCTATACCCACAGACGCTATTCAACAATTTATTCGCGAGCATCTCGACAGCGATCCACAGCATCTGTTGCTCACCGCACATCGCTATCCGCAGGTACCGATGCCTTACGTGGCGAGCCAGCTTTTGGCTTTGCGCAAGGTGCGTGATAAAATACCGGCCTGGTACAATCCAGCCCTGCATTTCCCGCCGCAATTGTCTATTGAGCAGTCTTCCTCGGAGCGAACAGCGCGATTCAAGGCCGGGCTTTTTTGTGGTGCGCGTATGGCCGATTTGACTGGTGGGCTGGGGGTGGATACCTGGGCTTGGGCGGCGCAATTCAAGCAGGTCACTTATGTGGAGCAAAATCCGGCTCTGGCAGAAAGTGCGCGCCATAATTTTAATGTGCTGGGAACCAATAATATAGATTGCATTTCGGCTACTGCGGAAGATTTTTTGGCCAATACGACCGATCACTTTGACCTGCTTTACCTCGACCCGGCCCGCCGCGATGCCCAGCAGCGAAAAGTGTTTCGGTTGGAAGATTGTCAGCCGGATATAGTGGCTTTGCGGGAAATATTATTAACCAAAGCACCAAAAATATTGATAAAAACCGCTCCTCTACTCGATCTGAAATTGGCCGCAAAACAACTGCTGACGGTGAGCCGAATTTGGGTAGTATCGGTAAATAATGAATGTAAAGAGGTGCTGTATTTAATGGAACGCACGGCCCTCTCCCTTGAAGAAATTCCGATAATAGCAGTCGCTTTAGGAGAAACCACGCAGCAATTCACCTTTACCTGGCGGGAAGAACAGCAAGCCGTAGCACCAATTTCTGCGCCACAACAGTATCTCTACGAGCCAGATGCGGCGGTACTCAAAGCCGGGGCATTTCGCAGTTTTGCGCAGCAGTTTGGTCTATCCAAACTCCATCCCAACACGCATTTGTACACTTCCAATGAATTACGAGCGGACGTACCGGGACGCTATTTCCAAATCGAGCAAGTCTGCAAATACGACCGGAAAGCGGTTCAGACTGTCGTCTCGGAAGGCCGTGCCAACATTGCTACGCGCAATTTCCCAGATGCTGTAGAAGCAGTACGCCGCAAACTCGCTCTGGCCGATGGCGGAGATGTTTATCTTTTTGCGGCCACCACTTGGGAAAACAAAAAGGAGGTGGTGGTATGCCGAAAAGTGTAAAGGCTAATATCGGGGATTTTCGGCCTCACAATGGGATATAGGAGGTTCTCTTATTTTAGTAATTTTATTGTTATAACAATAAATTTCAACTTTTCCGGCGTGGCATAGCCCTATTACACTTTTTCGCAAGCCGATTGTCTTTTACTCAGTCGGCAGTGAACATCATCTAAAACACATTAATTAAGAACACGCATCATGAAGAAAATTATCCGCTACAGCCTGGCACTGTGCCTGTTCACCTCTTTAGGGATGAGCGGCTTGCAAGCCAGCAATGTTGTCCCCACGACTCCCCTGACGACCGAACAAACTACCGCCCGCACACAAGAATTGACCCAACGGCTGGAACAAATTCAGGCGATGGACAAATCGCAATTGAGTGCTACCGAACGGAAGGCTCTGCGTAAAGAAGTACGGGAAATCAAACACCAAGTGCGCGGTGGCGTGTACGTGTCTGCCGGTGCGCTGATCGTCATTTTGATCATTTTGATTCTGGTGCTCTAAGATTTGTATGTATTTTGATTTTGTCATATTAGCCTACTTTGCTATTAAAGTAAAGTAGGCTTTTTTATGTGCCGGCGGGTTCAGCCCAATGGTGTTGACTTAGGGCTTTTTAGACACAATGGGAACGCGGACGACACGGTAACGCCGATTCACGCCGATTTTTCTACGGGGACATATAATAATGGCGTAAACGAAAGTGGTTTTATCCGCGCAAATCGGCGTTATCTGTGCAATCCGCGTTCCCATTACTCTACGAGCGTACTTAAATCCAAAGGGCAGTTTCCAAATTGACGTTCAGCCGCCGATAAGCTAGCCCGGATCCACATCCACCGCCACCTGCACCCTGCCAAAAGCGGTTTGGCCCAGCATCACCTCCGTGAAATGCCGCACCATCGCCTTAGCATCGCTCAACAGCGGCGCGGATTTTTCCAGTTTCAACATAATTTCCTGCGTGTAATAACCGCGCACCCGCGCCACGTGTGGCAGCACCGGCCCCAACACGCGGTCGCCGAGTTTTTCTTTCAATAATTTTCCAAAAAATGCCGCCGCCTGATGCACGGTCACTTCTTCTTTGTGGCGTAACGTCAAGTGAATCAAGCGATAATAAGGTGGATAATGAAATTCCTGGCGTTCCCGCAATTCCCGTTTTAGAAAAGCCAAAAAGTCGCCGCGCAACACCTCCTGCAACACCGGATGCCCCGGCGCGTAGGCTTGAATGAGCACTCGGCCACGCTTGTGCTTGCGCCCTGCCCGACCCGCTACTTGCGTCAGCAATTGATAAGCCCTTTCCCCCGACCGGAAATCCGGAAAGCGCAGTAACTGGTCTGCGCTGATGACACCGACCACGCCAACGTTCTCAAAATCAAGGCCTTTGGTCACCATTTGGGTGCCGACGAGGATGTCTAATCTTTTTTCTTCAAAATCGTTGAGCAGCGCGGCCAAATTGGTTTTGCTGCCCGCCGTATCCAAATCCATGCGCCCGATGCGGGCTTTAGGCAGGTAGATTTTTAGTTCGTCCTCAATTTTTTCCGTCCCAAAACCCAGCAACGTGACCTTACCGCTGCCGCAAGCAGGACACACCGTTACGGGTTCCGTCTGGTAGCCGCAATAGTGGCAACGCAGTCGATTAGAATGTTTGTGAAAGGTTAAACTTACATCGCAGTGGCGGCACTGGGCCGTCCAACCACAGACCTGGCACTCCAAAATAGGCGAATAACCGCGTCGGTTTTGAAACAAAATGGCCTGTTCGCCTGCATCTATCGCTGCCTGCAAACCTTCGAGCAAAGGAGTGGAAAAAATGCCCTGCATCTGCTTTTTTTTGTACTGCTCTTTCAAGTCAATGGACTGCATATCAGGCAATTGCAAGCCGCCAAAGCGCTCATTCAATTCCACCAAACCGTACTTGCCGATTTGGGTATTATAATAACTTTCGAGCGAAGGCGTGGCCGTGCCGAGCAGCACTTTTGCGCCGTACAATTTTGCCAGATAAATAGCGGTATCGCGAGCATTGTAGCGCGGAGCCGGGTCGTATTGTTTGAAGGAATTGTCGTGTTCCTCATCCACAATGATAAGTTGCAACTTCTGAAAAGGCAAAAACAACCCCGACCGAGCCGCCAAAATAACCGACTGGCCAGCGGCGGCACTGCGCCAGATTTCTACGCGTTCCTGGTAATTTATTTTGGAATGATAAACCACCACGTCGCTGCCCAGCACCCTTTGCAAACGTGTAGTCAATTGAGTGGTGAGGACTATTTCGGGCAATAAATACAGGACTTGGCCGCCTTGCCGCATCGTTTCGCGGATGAGTTCGAGATAAATGCGTGTCTTGCCGCTCCCTGTAATACCGTGTAGCAACACCGTGTTTTTTGCCTGAAAATGCGCCCGAATTTCGTCCACCGCCCGCTGTTGTTGCTGCGAAAGATCACCCACTTCGGCCAATTCGTCTTCGTAGCCACTCAGTCGGCTCACTTCGCGGTCGTACACTTCCAGAATGCCCTTTTTGACCACCGTCCGAAACGATGACTCCGACACATCGGCTTTTTGCAACACTTCCTGGCGCAACACCACGGGCTGCTGTTTGCTGAGGGCGATGTAAGCCATCAGGATTTCCATTTGGCGTTCCTTGCCGGAGAGTTCGGCGAATATTTCGCGCAACAGTTCCGGTTCATTGCGCAGTGGCTCAGCCAAACGCACGGCCATGACCTTACGCGGTTTGAATTTTTCCTGCAAATCCTCTCGCAGAAACAACACACCTTTATTTAATAGCCGCTGAATGACCGGAAACACCGTTTTTTTGTTCAAAATCTTGCGCGCATCATCCACTGTCACTTCTTGTTGGAGGTGCAAGGCCTCCGCGATCAGATATTCGTTATTGTCCAATTCCGAAAAATCGTCGCCAAAAACGGGGCTGAACACCAGTTTGGTTTCGCTGGTGAGTTTGAGGTGACCGGGCAAAGCGGCTTGCATCACTTCCCCGAGTGTACAGCAATAATAATCGGCCAGCCAATCCCAGAGGGCAAGTTGCTGGGGAGAGACTACCGTCACTTCATCCAGCACACCGATGATCTTTTTCAAGCGATAATCGGGCGGCGTATCATGTACGTTCTCTACCAAGCCACTATATAATTTGCTGGCCCCAAACTGTACTTCTACGCGTACACCGGGTTGCACCTGCGCCACCAATTCATCGGGAATGGCGTAGGTATAGGTGCGTTTGGGCAGGGCAAGCGGGAGAATTATATCGGCGTAGTTGGGCATTGGAAGGGAAAGGGGCAACAGGCAAAAAGGCAATAGGCAAATGGAGTGCTTGGGCATCCTAACACTCTACATTTGTCGAGAATGACAAACGTAGGGTGCTTTTCACCGATTTATTAATTGACGGTAGTCACGAATTACGTTTACGAAACCTCGAAGGTTCCGCAAACGCCACACAATCAATACGTTTGCGAAACTTTCAAAAGTTTTGTAGGTAACATCAGTTATTAATTGAAATGACAAAGGATAGCCTCCTTAACATTGGCAATCAATTCATCCCAAGTTTCTCCCTGCGTATAAATGCTATATTGCGGGCATTTCGCAGTGTAACCGCCTTCCGGATCCTCATGGATAATAAACAAGGGCTTGGAAAAAGTTGTTTCTATGGTATTCATATCAAGGATGCATTTTGAGTAGCAAAAATAAACAAAAAATTTGATTTTCGGCCAAGTAAAAGGCTGCAAAAGTACCGGGAAAATAATTTCTTACTTGCTGAAACCAGTCAAGCCGAAATAAGGTTATTTTTGTGCAAAAATTTATCCACGGGTATACTGCTTCCGCTTTATGTACTCCATTTTTTTACTAAAACAATTCATGTAGTTGGCATTCAAACCTTTCCGACCTAAACCTGCGGGTGCTCGCCCGCCCGGTGCCCGTCCCAGCGGCGGCGGCCCTCGCCCTTTCAATCGCGGCCCACAAGCGCCCGAACATCGCATCAACGATTTTATCCGCAATCAGGAAGTCCGTCTGGTGGGTGATAATTTGGAAGAAATCAGCACCGCCGTTGGCCAAACCATCGAAAGCGCGGTGTATCCGACTTCCAAACTGCAAAAATGGGCCGAAGAAGTGGGCCTTGATCTGGTGGAAATTTCCCCCAATGCAGATCCGCCGGTCGTGCGTATTACCGATTACAACAAATTCCTCTATCAAAAAAAGAAGCGCGAAAAGGAACTAAAAGCCAACGCGGCCAAGGTAGAATTGAAGGAAATTCGTTTCGGCCCGGAGACGGGGGAACACGATTTTGATTTCAAACTTCGCCACGCAAAAGGCTTTTTGGCCGAAGGCAACAAGGTGAAAGCCTACGTGCAATTCCGTGGTCGTGCCATCGTATTCAAAGATCGCGGCGAGTTGTTGCTGCTGCGTTTTATGAAGGAATTGGAAGAATTTGGCGTAGCCGAGCAAATGCCGAAACTGGAAGGCAAACGCATGGGCGTTATCCTGTCGCCCAAGAAAACCGGTGGCGGCAGCGGACCATCTAAGAAAAGAGACGAAAATTAATTAAAAATAAGCAAAAAGGCAAGGGGCAACGAGCAATAGGCAAATCTGTCTTTTGTTCGTTGCCCTTTGCCTTTTTGTTTTTCTTTTGCCTGTTGCTTGGTTTTCCGCTCAAGCGGTCTACCTTTGCGCTCCATTTTTAAAAATACGTGTATCATGCCTAAAATGAAGACCCATTCCAGCGCCAAGAAGCGTTTCTCGGTGACTGGTACAGGCAAAGTGAAGCGCAATCGGGCCAGAATGCGCCACTTGATGCGTAAGAAATCGACCAAGGCCAAACGCCATTTGCGCGGCTCGGTCATCGTACGCCAAACCGAACACGCTCGCATTGAGCGCCTGTTGGTAATATAAGAAAAAGGGCAACAGGAAACAGTCAAATTGGCAATGAGAATCAATACTTTACGCCACTTGCCTATTGCATTTTTGCCCATTTGCTTATTTTTTTTTAACGAGGACATTGGCCTAAGCACGGATGCACCACAAATGCCCGTCCCAATGTTGCACTAAAAGATCCATTACATGCCAAGAGCAACCAACAACCCGGCCAGCCGTGCCCGCCGGAAAAAAATCATGCTAGCCGCCCGCGGCTTCTTCGGCGCGCGTTCCAAAGTCTATACCGTAGCGAAAAACACGCTCGAGAAAGGCTGGCAGTACGCTTACCGCGACCGTAAGTTCAAAAAACGTAGTTATCGCCGCCTCTGGATCGCCCGTATCAACGCCGCCACTCGCGCGGAAGGGCTGAACTATAGCCGCTTTATTCATGCCCTCGGCCAAAAAGGTATTGGTCTGAACCGCAAAGTATTGGCCGATCTGGCCCTGCACCATCCAACAGCTTTCAAGGCTGTGCTGGATGCGGCTTTTGCGAAGGGTTAATCCGCGCTTTCGGGCGACTTTGTTCAAGACATCAATTTTATGGGGAACTGGCTACTGGCTGGTTCCCCGTTTTTCTTGGCGGCAGTGTGAAGGTGAAGATTAGAATTGATAGCCCAGCAGGAGGCTCACATCGTAGCGGATTATACCTTCCGCATCGGTTATGGTAGAAAGGAGCCCGATGCCACCGCCGAATTGCAGGTGAAAATGAGGCGTAATGGAAAATTGGTAGCCGGTTTTAAGACTTACGGCAAAGAAAGTCTCTGAAAGTCTGTCGTCTACAATTCCAAAAGCGGTGCTTCTAGCCAGTAATAATGCCGGAGCCAAACCAAGGTAAAAACCATGAGTGGCAGCCTGGGTGTAATAACGGAACTCTGGCTCTATCGTGAGAAAGGTTTCCCGGTTTTTGACTGGATCGCCAGCAAAAGCTAACGAAGATGCTGTATTATAGTAAACATTGAAGCCCAAGGTAGTTTTCCGGCGCAATTGGTGTTCGACAGAAAGTCCGGCACCGCTATAATAGTCGACATCAATCCCTAACAGGCTGCCGCCGACTTTCACGATATTTATTTTTTCTTGAGAAAAAGCAAAGGTGGTAGTAAAAAGGGCAGCCAGTAAAAAGAGCATTTTTGATAATTGCATAATATTACAAAAAATTTGATAAGTGACTTAATTACATCTTTCCGTTAAATACGGTGGGCTTTCTAACCGGGACAAATATAGCTGGAAAATCATTTTCTATTCCAGTGCATTGGACTTTGTTAGATAGAGCTTTTGAAATGGATATGCTGTTCATTTCCGATCTGCAAAAAACCCATTGTGTGGAGAAGTTTGTAAAGACGGCACGATGTTTTACCTTCGTCAAATCGAACAAAGTCTGCTTGGTGGAGCGGCCATTTTTTCTTTCGCTTCCGATTAAAACGGACCTTTTAATTGTCAGTAATTTTTCAAAATCGCGGAAATACGAGGGAAATTTATCCCACGTTTTGCATTTTTGTGTTTAACCTTTTTCCAAACCGATATTTACCCACACACAACACAACTTTACTATGAAAAAATTGCTACTCCTCCTGCTTTGCCTCTCCACTGGAATGGCTTACCTGAATGCCCAATGTATGCGCGACTCCTCTATTTATCAGACGGATACGCTGCTCTCGCCAGATACCTATACGGATGCTTTTCCGAACTACAATCTGGCACTGGCCTGCATCGGCCATCCGTACACTCAATCGGTCACGTTTAATGTACCAGCTCAATATTCGGGCTTCCCGCTTACCAGTGTGAGTATTGCCGGAACCGGTGCGGTTACGAACTTGCCTGTCGGTGTTAGCTATGCCTGCGATCCGCCTAGCTGCACGTTTTTGGCTAATACTTTGGGTTGCGTCTTGATCTCTGGCACCCCGGATGCTTCCAATACGGCTCCTGACACCCTGGATTTAGGGATTTCGGTCAATGTTAATACCGCACTTGGCAGCCTGCCGCTCGAATTTCCGCTCGGCGATCAGCACTACTATCTGATTCTGCAAACGGCAGAGTGCATGGTGAATACCAATGAGTTGAATGGTACTATCGCTTCGGTGCGCAATGTGCCTAACCCATTTTCGTCGCTGACGCAAATTGAAGTCGGTTCTTATCAGGCTGGTGACTTCCATTTTGAGGTGTTCGATTTGCTTGGACAGCGCGTATATGCCGAGCCAATTCATCTGGAAGAAGGGGTCAATAAATTTTCTTTCGATGCTGGCTATCTGTCAAATGGTACTTATTTTTACACGATCAGCAATAGCGCAGGCAAAGTGTCGCGTATGATGGCAATCGCCAGATAAGGGAGTTATGAGGGATAAGTTATGAGTTATGCGGGTAGTCTGCCCCTTCTTTTTAGCATAACGAAAGTTGTATCGTAAAGTGGTTACAAATGTTTTTTCTATAATCACTGCCAGGTTTTCTATATCGGGAACCGGGCGCGCCACGGAATAACTCATAACTTATAACTCATAACTTTCAAGTATGCGTTCCCTGTTTTTTTGCTTTTTCCTGTTGGCCACCTGCGCTTTATCCGCCCAATCGGGCTGCCCAGGCTGTGCGGTAAGCGTTCCCGCCAGTTTGCCTGCCGACACCATCTATCTGGCGGACATTCCCGACGGATTACAAGGCCATGCTTATAGTCAGGACGTTTCCTTTCGGATGCCTAAGACGACTACGCCCGTCGCCGCAGTAGACAGCACAACGCCCGCTGGCATTACTATTTCAAAAATTGAGATTTTGTCGGTGGAAGGTTTGCCCGCTGGTTTGCACTGGCAACCCAATCAATTTGAATTTGAAGTGGGCACTGAAACCGACGGCTGTATCAAGATTTGTGGTACGCCACTCGTGTCTGATTCCTTTCTGCTGACGGTGCGGGTGAAAGCCACTATATTTTTCCTGACCAAGGAAGCTTCCTTCCCGATGCGGATGTACATCGCTCCGAAAGTGAGTACGACCGATGGTTTTTCGATGACCAACTTTACTGGCTGCGACTCTACGACGGTCACTTTCACCAATAATATTCCCTCGAATGGTAATCCGGGATTTCAATATTACTGGGATTTTGGAGATAGTACGACTTTCACTGGCGAAAACCCACCACTGCATACCTACTCTGAGCCAGGCATATATCCGGTTCATTATCAGGCAATTATTGATACTGCGGGCTATGTACTGGAAAGTATTACGGTGCTGGCAGTAGACTGCGTGGATCAATTGGGGCTCGGAGCACCCGATCTCTACCTGCTCGTGGATGATGCAAACGGCACCAACCTGTTTGACTCCTCTCCTGATGTGAATAATACGCCGCTACCGTACAATTTCCCGGTAGGGCTGCCGCTCAGTCTGGAGAATTATACGCTGAAAGTACTGGATGAAGACTCTGGCATAAAAGGGGGCGATGATGATTGTGGGACTTTATCGTTCAATATTTTGAGCAATGATACCATTGTGGCCGGTGGCCTGACGGTCGTGCTAAACATCACCCACGTAATAGATACGTTAGTTTCTACGGATACCGTGAAGGTGTATCCGCTGCCGATTTTGCCAGTGTACAATGTGTATAATAATCAGTTGCGACTCACCGATACCCTGCAATTGCCAGCCTTGTATAGTTTACAGTGGTATAATGGCCCCGATCCGATCCCTGGCGAAACCGGCTTCACGTATTGTGTGCAGGAAGAAGGGCTATATGGTTTGTTAATTACTGATCTGACCACGGGTTGTACCAATTTTTATTCCAGCCGGGTAACGGTTGATCCGAACTTCGATTGTACTACTGGAACCCAGGAGTTGACTGCGCTGCCATTCGCAATCCTGCCCAATCCCGCGACGGATGCAGTATTAATACGTTTGGCTAACCATTTGGCTGCCAACACTTTGCTACGGGTTTGGGATACTAGCGGCCGCCTGGTGTATACCCAAACGTTGGCTGTTGGCACTGATGATATTCCGGTGGATTGTAGCACTTGGCCGAATGGCCTGTTCTTTTTTGAACTCCAGTCCGACGGTTATCGCAGCGTAAATAAGCTGGTATTGATAAAATAGAAGTGACGACCTGACAGGATTAACAGGTTGAAAGATATACATTATGATAATCCTGTATGCATGTAGGCCATATAAGGTTTTTGAAACCTTATATGGCCTACATGCTAGTGGATTTAACCGCCGATGGCTGTACTCGGCGTTCGGCGGCTAAACCCGTCGGTACTATCTGCATCCAGGGCCTTTTTCTCCACCACTGCTTCTGCCAGCCACAGGAATGCACTTAGAAAAGCCTGAATATTTTTTTCAAAAGCCGGATCAAGTAATTGACCTGTCTCGTCAAACTTCTGCGCAACCTGTCCGATTGGCAGCATCTGCGGAATAGGAATGCCGGCAATACCCAATACTAACTGTTGCATAGACAAGGCCGCCCGAATACCCCCCAACGACCCGCTGGTAACAGACACCACGCCAATGACTTTACGGGCGAATTCTCCTTCTTTCAGATAATCGACGGCATTTTTCAGCGCGGCCGTATAGCTGCCGTTATATTCCGGCGACACGAATAAGTAGGCATCGGCCTCGCGCACCTGATTAGCAAATTCGGCCAGCCCAATGGGGGCATTTGGATGGCGATGCAGCACTTCTTCCAGCAAAGGAAATTGCGAGGCCGCCAAATCAAGGATTTCCACCGTATGCAGACCTTGCTGCTCTATAAAATGTGCCAGCCCCAACGCCGCTCGATGCGATTGGCGATTCAGCCGGGTACTAGAAGATAAAATAGCGATGTGCATGGCCGTTGCCAGTTATTGGTCTATTGGTTATTGGTGTATTTTGCCGAATGAAACGAAAATTCGAGGGGAAAGTTCGCCCACGGGTTGCACCCTCTGCCATCTATCCTCGCTTATGCCCATGACTCTTTTCCTTGACCGCGACGGGGTGATGAACGTGCGCACCCCAAACGACTATGTAAAAACGCCCGATGCATGGATAGCAACAGAAGGTTTGGAAGAAGCAATGTGTATCTTAGCCACTCATTTTCAACACATTGTGGTGGTTACGAATCAAGCGGGCATCGGCAAGGGGCTGATGACTGAAGCAGATCTGGCAGCGGTACATACCAAAATGATTGACCTGGTTACCGCCGCTGGCGGACGTATTGATCGAGTGTACTACTGCCCGCACCGCAGCGACGCGGGCTGCTCCTGTCGCAAACCGGCTACCGGAATGGCCTGGCTGGCGATGGTGGACTTTCCCGATATAGATTTCTCGCAAGCCTGGATGGTCGGTGATTCTGCTTCGGATATGCTTTTTGGACAAAAACTTGGGATGCGCACGGTACTCATTGCCGGCAAAATCGAGGAGATGGCTACCCTGGCTGCTTTAGCCGGTGAATTTCCGATTCGACTCGTTGCTGGCCTTCGCCCGTTTTTTTAACGCTTGTTAAAATTTTTAACAACGAAATAGGCATTTTCTTCCCCCGTTTGAAGATTGTAAGTTGCCTGTTGCAAGACACCTCCGTCTCTCCGTAAAGGGAGGAAGAGTACATCGAGCATAGTGGTTGCATTTTTTGCCTATTGCCTATTTGTCCGTTGCCCCTTTCCCTTTTACCGATTCCCTGCTTTTACTCCATTTTTTCACACTACTAAACACGACCAACATGACAAGTCAGTCATTGCGGGCAGCCCGACGCGTGGGTTGCCTTGGCAGCGCTTTGCTCGCCGCACACTTCCTTTTTGCTCAGACTCCCGAACCCGTGGAGGTTTTGGCGATGCCACCTTTGGACGATATTACCCAACGTCACGTGGTAACCGAGCAGCGAGCATTGCCTTACCAACCAATTCGGGAAGCCGATATTTTTTGGGAAAAACGTCTCTGGCGTGTCATAGACACCCGCGAAAAGATGAATTTGCCGTTCGTCAGCCCGGAATCGCCGCTTTTTCAAATATTGGCAGAAGCCGCTTTATACGGTGACTTGCCAGTATATAGCACTGCAGACGATCACTTTACCAAGCTGTTAAGCGCAGACGACATCCGCCATGAGCTTTACACAACTGATACTATTCTTAATGTAGATGTAGAAACCGGCGAACAGCGGATGCAAATTGTGGAAAATTCGGTCAACTGGGAAGACGTCAAAAGATTCCGACTGAAAGAGTCGTGGTTTTTTGATACCAACACGGGTGCGCTGCGAGTGCGCATTCTCGGTATTGCGCCGCTGATAGATGTGAAGGATGAAAATGGTGATTTCCGGTATGAAAAGCCACTTTTTTGGGTGTACTACCCTACTGCGCGGGACGTATTGGCCCATCATAAAGTGGTGACACCGGGCGGTAATTACAGCACCACTACGACTTGGGAAGATCTTTTTGAAATGCGCGATTTTGCTTCCACCATAGTCAAGGAAAATAATATATATGACCGGCGTTTGCAGGATTATCTGTCTGGTAAAGACATGGTGATGCAAGCCGCACGCATCGAGGATGCCTTATTTAATCACGAAGAAGATATGTGGAGTCGTTGAGGCAATAGGCAAGAATTGGCAAAATTTTAAAGAGAGCGGTGACTTACAATTTTTCAGCCGTTGCGGACGAGATGTCTACAACGGCTGAATATTTTTCAAAGGAAAGAATCGAAGTTTAGGGTTTTGGATTTAGCAACACCGATCCCAGTTTTTGGATTTTGATCTCGACCCGGTTGTTTTCGGCGTGTTCCTCATCGCTGCATTCTACGCCTTCGGTGCACTTGTTACGTGGTTCGGTTTCGCCCTTTCCGTAGGCATTGATGCGCTTCTCGTCAATGCCGCGATACACCAAATAGGTCTTGGCGTTTTTGGCGCGGGCATCGGTCAATTCCTGATTTTGCCTGGCATCGCCCCGCGTATCGGTATGGACGACCAGATCAATGACCATTTCCGGATAACGCGACATCAAATCATACAGGGCATCCATGTGGCGTACCGCTCCGTAGTTGAGGGTGGCCTTATTGTATTCGTAGAAAATTTTGTCCATGACGAGCACCGAACCGGCCTGTACGCCATTGGAGAGCGGCATGACTTCTTCTACGGTAGAAGCAACTTCCCCTTCGACCGGGCGCAGGCGAATTTCCTGGAAGTCCGCTTTGCCCTTTTCCGCCGTCAATTGGTAGTTCTCCGGTTTGAAGTGTTCGCGTTCTATGTACACGACCCATTGACCTTCATAAGGTAAACAGGCATCGTATTGGCCGCTCCAGGTGGTGCGTACTTTTTCTTCAAAACCAGTGCCTTTATGCACGAATTTCAGCGAAGCATTGGCCACGCGGGTACCAAATTTGTCGGTCGAAATAATACCGCTGGCTTTCAGACAAACGGGGGCTTCCTGCAAGGTGAATTTTAATTGGCCACTCTCTTTGGTGTCCGCCGCGATGAGCCGTTCGGCGGTCTGGAAACCTTCGAGACTGACCAGTACAAAGTAGTTGCGATAACGGGCAAAATCGGTAGATGCACGACCCGCCACGTTGGTCAGCAGGTCAGGATTGCCCATGTCTTCGGCATCTTTTCGGACGAGCTGCATACTGAGCGCATTCTTTTTATCCTGAATTGGCAGTAAGTCAATCGTATAAAAATTGTCTTTTCCACTGCGGAAACCATCTTCGGAGGGTTGCAAAATGTGGATAGCAGCGCCTTTGAGTGGCTCGCCGGTCTTGGCATTGACCACCAGGATGTCGGCGGGAATAACTTTGGGTTTCTCTACGCCTTCAATGCCTTTTTCGATGGAAAACGAGTAAATATCCGCTTTTCCGTAGCCTGTTCCGCGCTCACTGACGAAAAATCCGCGTTTGCCATCAAAATCTACAATGATGCTGGACTCATCGGCATCGGTATTAAAAGGGCTATTGAGGTTTACTACATCACCAAAATGCGTGTTGTCCACCGGGTTGGAATAAAATAAGTCGCGGCCTCCCATACTGTTGTGGCCAGCCGAAGCGAAAAATAAAGTGCCAGCCTGGGTAACACAGGGAGACATATCGTTTTGCGGCGTATTAATTTCGGGGCCTGCGTTTACCGGTGCATCCCAGCGACCAAATTCGTTGCGGTCTGCGTAATAGATGTCATAGCCACCAAAACCACCGGGCTTATCGGAGGCAAAATACATCCGCTTGCCATCTACACTCAAACTCGGGGTCATGCAGGAATAGTCGTCGCTACAGAAAGGCATTTCGTCCTGTGGTTCCCAATAACGGCGACCCGCTTTGGCCCAATAGATTTTAAGGTGCACCTTGCCATCTTTGCCCGCCTTGAGCACCCCGTTTTTATTGTTGTTCTGGGTGTAATAAACGGTCTTGAAATCGCGGCTAAAGGTCACTGGGCCATCGTTCTTACTAGTATTTAGATCGAGCGGGGAATCCTGGGCGGTAGCCGGGTTGCCATTCGGGTCGAAAGGGGCAAAATAGAGGTCGGAAAAAAACTCTCCGTTTGGGGCCGCGCGTTTTTTGCGGGTGCTAACAAAAATGATCCCATTTTCGTAGAAAGCTGGCGCATAATCCCTTTCCGGACTATTGACGGTGATGACATTGAGGATAGTAACCTTATTTTCGGGGTCATCTTTTTCCCGAAACCGGTCTTTGGACTTGCTCTTGGAAGAGTTTTGGGCCGACAAGGTAGCGACGGCTATTAGCATCAGCAGGGGAACAAGGATTAGTGTGCGGAGCATTTTTTTCAAAATGATTGGATAAATGTTGAAGTATTGGAAAATTTGCCTGGAGTTGGTGGGTTTGTCTTGCGCTTTATCGCCTTCGCCTGAAAAGGCTATGGCAGTTAAAGGAGAACGTATTTTGGGCAAATGTGGTGTTTAATATGCCAATATTTCCTACTATGCTGCTCTGGCCTTGTTAATACGGTACAGCAATAGGAGTATCTTCCGGCGGCGGTGGATTGAACCAATAGCGGGCCGTCAGTTCGACCGAGCCTTTATGGTATTTCCGAAGCGGGGTGAGTCCAATATCATAGGAAAGACAGAAAAATAGCTTTTCGGTGGCTTGTAATCCGAGTTGAATATCTACGCTTTCGCCAATAGCACTCGTTTGGCCACCGCCGGTGCGATAAGTGAGGCCCGCTAAGTATTTGTCTTTCAACAAAATAGTGCCATTGATGTCGGCCTGGAATGGTGCATTGACGGCGTATTTCAGTAGCACCTGGGGCGCAATTTTAATATCGTCTGTGGTTTTAAAAGTATAGCCACCCATCGCGTTGACCTCCAGGACTTCTCGCGAAATAGCGCCGGCGGAGGAAAAATCAATATTATTGGGGAGAATCCGTGGCACAGCCAAGCCAGCATACCAGTTATGGCGGATAGATTTGTAAAAAAATCCAACTCCGGGATTGACGATAATTTTGTTATTGTCTTCCGTGGGAATAGCCCCATCGCCAATTGCCGAGGTGAAGGTGACTAGGCGCGGATCGCTCCAATCCTGGGCAAACTGACGCACACTCACCTGAAAGCCCATAGATAAGTTGCCGTTTTTCATCTGAATAATATAGGTGAAAGGCAGTATATCCAGATTAAGGATGTGGGTAATACCAATTTTATACTGAACGATATTAGCGCCAAAGGCCACTTTTTTTTCGCTGTTATAGGCCATATTGAACGATAAGGCGACGGTCTTGGGGGCGCCTTCCAGTCCAATAAACTGGTTGCGATAGACGGCTACCAGCGTAGGTGATTCAAAACTACCCGCGTAAGCCGGATTCCAGGCCAACTTATTGTTCATGAATTGCGTGTACAATTGTTCCTGCTGCGCAGAAGCCAGTTGCCATAGGGCGATCCACAGGATGGAAATCAGGTAAATCTGCTTCATATTAGTAGTTATTGGTTAATGGATATTGGTTCTTGGTTATAAGATTTGGTTGCTGATGGGAATATCATTAACCAATAAACGCATAACCAGTCCCCTACTGATAGGTAACGCAGAGTGATTTGAACAAAGATGAAGTGTACCCTGCTGAGGATCAAAAACTAAACCTTTTTAAACGGTCAAACCACTCTAAACCAACTACAATTACCGCTGAATGATCAGAAAGCGACTCACCGGTTTTGGCAGATACGTAGCATTCAAGATGTAGTAATACGTCGCAGGAGGCAGGGGATCTCCATTATAAGTGCCTTCCCAGTTGTTTGCATAAGACTTGGCATGATAGACTTCATTGCCCCATTGATTAAAAACGGTTAGCTCGGCAGTGCCTTCTCCTTCCCCGGTAATACAGGGAAAAAACAGCGCGTCGTTCTTACCGTCCCCATTCGGTGTAATCAGGGTGGGTAGCAAACAATCGCCTACTGCCTGCACAAAGAATTTTATAGTAGCTCTGGAGCAGGCTTCTTCCGTACAATCAGTATTACAAATTTCGTATACAACCTGGGCCGTGCCGACGAAATTGGAATTGGGCTGATATTGATACACGCCAATTCCAATGCTATCAAAAGTGCTTAACGGTGGTGGGCTTATATAGCGGATACTAAAGTTGTCGGGTACTAGGTCGTTTACCAGCACATTTATCGTCACTTTCTGACCAGGGGCTACGGTCATAGAGTCGTCATTGGCTACTGGAAATTGCCCAAAGTTGATGATAACCGTATCCCGGGAGTCTTCGCAAACGCCATTATTGAGTGTCCAGTAAATTTCATTCGCTCCGGTATGCAGATTACATACCGACGTACTCTCGTTGGATTGGGAACTTTCCGGAGTATCAAAATACAGTGCCGGGTTATTGCTTGACCAGTGACCCGTTTCAAAAGCAGGCAATACCGTAATCGGATCCACCGAAACACAACCGCTGATTTCGCACACTTTCAAGTCCGCACCAATATTAGGCTTATTACTTAAAGAGTGTACCACCGTTGCCACCTGACTGGAGCCACAGCCTATATCTGCCAACTTCCAAAAGAAATTATATGTCTGGCCAGGCTTCAGATTGCGCACCAACGTATTTGGATCGCCGGGGTTATCAATGACAATCCCACCCTGATTTTCCTGGAAAGGTAATTGTGACCAAGCGCCAGTGGTATTCACGGGGGGGGTAGCTCGCAAATGGAGCGTATCATTGCAGGTACTAGTATCGGAGACTGCGATAGCGATCTCTGTGGCAACTGAGGTTATCTGCACTGTATCGGCACTATAGTTTTTACAGGCTCCATTGGAAAGTGTCCATTTGTAGAGATAGACATTACCAGCTACTGCATCTTTTACCAGCGTACTGTCGTTGTTTGGATTCAAGATGGTGGTAGCCGGGCCACCCACTGGTGTCCAGGTGCCTTCGCCGGGATCGGCGGCGTTGAGCAAGAACGGCTTGGAGTCGCAGGCGTTAGAATCTTCCCCGGCGTAGGCTGTAATATGGGGGGTTGTATCCATTTGCAGCTGCTTCATTTCGGATTGCAAGGATTGACACTCCCCCAAAATAGCGACCACATAGAATCTATTTATACCCGGATGCAAATCGCTTATATCGGAAGTCTGAAAAACAAAACCCGACACAGGATCACCCAGAGCCGTATTGGAATCGGCATTGTAAAACTGGTATTTTGCCCCAGTGCTATTAGGTTGTACCCTCAGTACTAATTTTGCCGTCGAATCTTCCCGGCAAATAGGATTTATAGTCGATAGAAAGGGTTGGGCGGGGCGAGGGTTCACAGCTATAGCTAATGGTTCGCTATAGTCGGACGTACAGCCACTCAACGTCATCCGCACGAAGTATTGACCGCTATCGGATAGGCTTACACTTGGAATGATCGGGTTGGGCAAAGGAGACGAAAAGCCATCTGGTATTCTTATCCAGTTATATACCTGCCCGGAAGAGGGGCTAGCGAACAATTGGAGCGTTTGACCTTCACACAGGATGGAATCCAAAGCACTGGGCATCGGTGGCGGGGGTTTCATCTTTACGGTTAGCGAAATATTGGCCGAAACCATTGACAGGCAGCTATCCACTTTGACGCATACTGTATAATTGCCTGCATCCTGACCGCTGATATTCGCAATTTTCAGGCTGGGCTGTTCAGTGTTTTGAGTCTGTCCATTAGGAAATTTCCAAATATAACGTATATAGTTGCCAGTGTATTGATCCGCATTCATTACCTGAAGCGTCACAGAATCTCCCTGACACACCACCGCAAACGGGCTTATAGTTATATTGGGCGTAGTAGGTTTATTTTGCACCTTTACCAAGGTGGATTTAGATAAAGACTCGCAACCGATCGTATCTCTTATTATCAAGAAGTAAGTCCCATTATCATCGGCGCATACACTTGGTATGGTTGCGGTTGGCAGGTTAGACATAAAACCATTTGGCCCTGTCCATTGGTAAGTAAGCGGCCCGTATTGGTTCGTAATAACGGCTTGCAAGGTGGCATCGGAATTGCAGGAAGCACAAACCGGCGCATTATTGGTGATTGCATTTATAAATGGTGCAGGTGCTGATATCACGTTGACAAAAGCAGAATCGGCGCAGCCAAAAGTCGTTTTGCCGATTACTTTATATTGCCCTGGAACCCCAGGGATTCGGTTTAGTTGCTTTTTAAAACTCTTATAATTGTTTGGTCCTGTCCATGCCCAGAGCAGGCTATCAGTACTATTAGCGGTGGGATTAATAATTAACGTATCGCCCGTACAGAATTTGACAGTAGCAGGTGCCGCTATTTGTGGATAATCCTGTACCCGAATCCGAACGGGTAGCGAAGGATCAGACCTGCAGCCTTGCATTTCCACCGTCAGTCGCCAATAGCCGGAATCGGCTACCATGAGGTTTGGCAGGCTCAAGGTATTAACACTGGTGGTAGTAGTACTGCCCTGCGGAGAAGTCCAGATATAACCATTAGGAATATTGGCTGTATAATTACCACTGACCAAAGTAACCGTGTCTCCTTTACAAACATTGGAGTTGGGGCCGATTTGCGGTTGCATCGGTTTACGTTTTACCGCGACCGTTGAATAGGCTGGATCAGATGCACAGCCTCCAATATTAGTAATGATTAACCTGTATATACCAGCATTAGCCAGTGTAGCACTTTGAATAGCTGGTGGATACTGCGCAGAGCTGTTAAACCCAGCCGGACCCGTCCACATATATTGCAGACCATTACCCATTATAGAAGTACCCAAATTAATTTGCTGATCTTCACATACTACAATATTGGGCTGCTCCACCAATGCTGAGGGTTTGGCATAAACCAGAATCATGGTAATGGCTGAATTGGAAGAAGTACAGCCATTGCCCGCTACTTTTACGAAATACTTATGTGGTGGGCCCGACGCAGGATTTACGGTAGGATTTACTATGGTGTAGTTAGAAGACAGCGTTGTGGCCAGTAGCGTTGCAGAATTTTCATCGCCTTCATACCACAGATAATTTACATTCTGACCACTATAACTCGGTGTACTCAGGGTGATATTACTGCCTTCGCAATATGGTCCGGCACTAACATTTAGAATGGGCTGGGTGGGTAAATTAAGCAAATCCACCGTGACGCTACCTGTAGCCAC
This sequence comes from Saprospiraceae bacterium, assembly GCA_965249785.1. Lineage (GTDB taxonomy): Bacteria > Bacteroidota > Bacteroidia > Chitinophagales > Saprospiraceae > M3007. The sequence goes on from CBDFMU010000032.1 coordinate 39,022, forward strand.
GCAATTCGTGATGCCGGTTATTTTTACGGTATAAGTTCCTTCATTTATGGTCGAGGCATTGAGGATGTGCAGATTCCGGTCGGTGGAAGAATAACCGTTCTGCCCCGTCCACATAAAATTATAAATGTTATTATTGGTAGTAAGGGTAGAATCGGCAAACAAAAACAGGTCGCCACCCTCGCAAACCGGCGTGTAGTAGGGATGGAGGATAATAGTTTCTACTTTTACTAGTGCGGTACAACTGGCGGAATTGCCCGCCGTATCGGTCACGGTCAATGTTACCGGGAAATTGTTGGGTGCCTGGCTGCAGGTAAAAGTATTGGGCGAAAGCGTAAAAGTGAGATTGGTGCCGGAGCAGTTATCTACGCTGTTGTTATTGATTTCCGAAGGCAACAGTGTGTAAGGTTGCAACCCGGAAGGGTCAGAAAAGATGGTTTTTGATAAACAAAAGGCTTTCGGCTTCACGGTATCGCGCACGGTGAGCGCAAAAGAAGTGGTACCCATCAGCCCACTGTTTTCCGTAACTTTGTATTTCACGGTATATATGCCAGGTCCGAGCGTCACGGTGGATAAGTTGCCGCGCAACGTATCGCTTTGGACGATCACGTTTCCTTTAGTGATCGTATAATCCACACGGGCATAATTGTATTCCAGCACGGCTTGTAGCTGACTGATGCCATCCATCATGTTGGTCAATGGCCCACAGGGATTAATGAAATCACTATAATTCAAAACGTTAGCATTGGCCTGTGCTTTAAAATTAGTACTGCCAGCCAATCCCGCCCAGGCATTGATAGAAGCCGCCGAAACAGGGAAGCTGGACTCATTGAATTGCAGGCATTCGTCAGCTACTGTTCCTAAGGTAGTTTGATTTAAATTTACCAGCGGATTGCCTCCAGAGATATTAAAAAACTCCCCATTATTAGCGTTGTCGCCTTTATGCCGAATAGTTAGTTTTCCGGTTCCTACTGCGTTGGGGATCAGGCCCGTAATAGTCATGGTAGTGGGTTTCGGAATAACGCCCGCATTGGGATCAGTCTGGAAAGTCACATTTATGATGGCCGAAGCACGGATCAGATGGCCAGCCACATTACAATTATCCGTGATGGTCGGGAAAGGCAGTGTCACCGTAGCCTGGCAGTTGGTTTGCCCCACATAAGCGGTAATGGGAGAAGGCGCATGTACCACTGGCGGCTCCGTATCCTGAATATTTACGACTAGTGATGCCGTCGTGCTATTGCCCGCACAATCAGTGGCGGTGTACAAAATGGTATGGCTGCCCGTGCCGACAAAGTTGGGTCCACTTGGCGGATAATTCAGCGTCGGATTATTATCTAACTTATAAGTTAAGATCACTGGCACCTGTGGCGCAGCCGACTGGTAGGTGAGCATGGCGCGTGCGCGTCCGCCGGGACAAATAGCGTTGGCAGCATTGCCACCCGCACTTTTGGGAGCCAGCCGGAATTTGAGCAAACCATCTGACAACCAAGTGTTTAGCTGATTGGCATTAATCGTTATTATGGTCGTGCTGGAGCCGCATTGCGTGGGGGTAAGGGTCGTAAGCCCAAGCGACTGATTTTTCTCATCGAGGATAGTAAATCGCTCGGAAGCAAGTTCGGAATCAGCATTATCGAGATACACCGTCAAAGTCGCGTTGCCCACCACCGGACTGGTCGGCGGCAGATTGGGCGATAGCCATTGAAAAACTACCGTGTCCACTGGCGTGGTGCTGATCGGCCCGCCGCTGGTAGTTACTAGGGCGGCGGTATCCAGCAGGGTAATATTAGTCCTCAACGAACTGCACACGTCGAACACAGAAATCGGCGCAGGAATAATCAGTGCCACGCCGCAATTGCCCGGATCATTGGGCAAGTTCAAAGTGTCGGGCAAGACCAGTATGGGCGCGCTATGATCCTCAATATGAATGTTTTGCGTTTGCGCAACGGTATTGCCGCAGTTGTCGGTAGCCGTCCAGGTGCGGTGGAGAGTATAGTTCGTCCAATGGGCACAGCTGCTCAGACTAGTGTCGCGGGTTTCTGTTTCGGCTAAAGTAACCGTGACCGTTTGGTCGCAATTGTCAGTGGTCGTAAAACTCGTGACGGGCGGCGGATCAGGAATAGCATCGCATTCCACGCTAATATCCGCTGGAATACCGGCCAAAGTAGGCGGCAGTGTATCACGTACATGGATATTCTGGTCAAAAAGGGTCGTATTACCGCACACATCATCGGCTCGCCAGTGCAGCGTAAGCAAGTAGTTGTTTTCGCAAGGGCCGGGCGTGATGGTCTGATTGAGAAAAACCGGGGGCATGGCCATCCCGGAACAAACATCCGAGGCCGTAGGCAGAGAAACCGCTGGCGTTATTTCACAAACTACCGTCGTATCTAAAGTGCCCGCTGGTACGGGGCCAACATTATCTATTATTGTCAATAATTGCGTGGCCGTGCGCGTATTGCCGCAGTCATCGGTAGCAGTAAAAATACGCGTGATTTGGTAGCTATAATGACCACATGCCGCTGGATCAGGGTTTTGATTGGAAACAATCTGGGTAGTGATATTTTGCTGCGCCACGCTGCATTCATCTTCGGCCTCGACATCTACGCCTTTCACTGCTGCGGACGGCAATACGAAGGTGTCACAACGAAAAGTCTTTGGGGCTGGTACCAGCGTAAACACTGGCCCGGTGGTGTCGCGCACCTGAAAGGTTTGCAGGGCAGTGGCGGTGTTGCCGCAGTCGTCCGTGGCCGTCCAGACAAACTGTACATTATAATTGCCGCTGCACGCCAGCAACGTAGTCACTGGAGCACTGCGTACCAGAATAGGCGAAAGATCGCAATTATCAGTCACCGTCGCGGTCGGATTAGTGGGCGCGGTGACAGGGCAATATACCGTTGTCACTGGGGCGTATCCACTGATGACCGGCGGCGTAACGTCATTGGTACGAAAGCGTAAAGTATCGAAGCCGATATTGCCACACTGGTCGGTGGCCCGGAAAATCACGTCCGCATACCAGCCACAATTGTTGGCCAGCACCGTCGGATAAGGGCCGGTATTAAACACGCCATTGCCCGTCTGTCCATTGGAAGTGATAAAAGAAAAATTAGTCCACGTAGCAGCGGAACAGACATCAGTAGCGGTAGCATTGCCGTGCGCATTGATCCAGGCATTCAGCAACGTCTGATTGTTACTATTTCCGCAGGGCACATTTTTATCTACCCCAACTATCGCTGGTGGTAAAGTATCAATCGCCGCAAACGTAGCCACGCCGGCATAACTTTCATTGCCACAAACATCCCGCACCAGAAAGTCCACGGTGACTTTGCCGCGCACGTGGGTATAGGTTTGATTGCCAATCATTTGCGTAGTGCAGGTGCCACTGGAAAGAGAAGCTAAAAAGGCGGCTACCACCTGGGCGGAGTCGCGCGGTGTACCGGAGATACGCATATAATAACTCATTCCTGAAGGCAGGCTGCAGGGGTCGCTCGACTGTTGATAGCCATGATGACTGATCCAGCTATTGAGGGCCACCAGGTGTCCGTCAACAGGGGAGCAATAGCCAACGGTATCTTTGGCTTCGACCGCTACGACTGGCGGATCCGTATCGGAGGTGGTGTAAGTGGCGGTGCGGGTGAGGACGAAACCGCAATTGTCGGTGGCCTGAAAAGTGACGGTCAAGGGCATGGCGCAGCCCGGCGGATAAGTAGCCGGACCACCGTTCGTGATAGATTTGATACCCGAGGGGTCAGCTACCACGAAATTGGTCATCTGCATGGCCAGCCAGGCCGGATAAGCGGTGGCCAATTGGGCGCAGGGCGACGAACCACTCACGGGCGGAGACGTAAAAGTGGGTGGCGAATTGTCCGCGCTAATATTAATTGTTTGGGTAAAAACAGTGGTATTGCCAGCCAGATCGGTAGCCGTCCATGTGCGCGTGAAAGTGCCAGCGAGGCAGGTGTCGGGCGGCGTGGTTTGCACCAGGGCAATATTAATCTGACCAGAAGGCGTGCAATTGTCCGATGCTGGCGGGTTGGTAGCCGCTGGTACCTGGACGATAGAAGCAAAATTGATGGTGGCCGGAAAACTCGCCAGGTTGAATACTGGCGGCGTGTTGTCTATAATATTGATGGTGAAATAAAAATGTGCTACATTCCCCATATTATCCTTCACTAACCAACCCACCACTACCGTAGCGGGCGCGAGGATAGGTACGTTGGAACTATAATTGCCAGTCGTTTCGACCGGGTCTTGCATAGTCATCGTAATGGTGGCCCCGACGGCAGAGGTAACCGTTGGCAAAGGGGTAATAATGCTGGCCAAGGTGCGGCTACAACTTGCGTTTGCACTCGCTGTGGTCGGGCCGGAGTAGTTGAAATTAAACTTCTCCACTTGGGCGTGCAGGCCGATCGGTAGGAAGAACAGCAGGCCACCCCCAGCTAAAATAGGCAGTGACCGGAGCAACTTATGGAACCGGTTGGTCATAGAAATGTGTTTCGATCGGTTGGCAGGGCGCCTCCCGGAGTGTTTTTGAGAATATTTTTTGTCTGGGATTAAAACGGATTATAGGTAACATTCGGGGGCGACTTCCAGCGGGGGAATTATTTATAGCTGACGATCAGTTTCCCCTTCTTCCAACTTTCTATCTGGTACGTGCTGATTCAAAAATTCATTGACTTCGGTCACGTTGTAGTTTTTCACAATACGGCCCTGTTCGTTGATGTAAATATCAAAGTCGGGCAGCCCGGTTTTCTTTTTCAGCACTGGCGTTTTCGGCGCGGAATCATTCTTTTTGGTCATTAGTCGGGTCGGTTTGAAAGGTGGAGGGGTTTAGGATATTAGCGTCATTTTACTGATCCAAGCTTCGTAGGTTTTTAAAATGTACCCGGTTTTCGAACTTTTTTCTTACTGACAGATGCTGTAGCAGTGAATAATGTGATCTTTCCTCCTACGCCTTTCTCAATAACCTCAATTATTAAATACCACCAGTGCCGCCCGGAGTCGTCGCACCGTTTCCTCCCGACCCAACGCCACCGCCATGTCAAAAATAGCCGGGCCTTTCATCGTACCTGCCAACGCTATGCGCAGCAATGGCAGCAAATTGCCCGGTTTAGCCCCCTGATCAGTGATAAATTGCTTCACTGCCGCTTCCAGTTCCTGACTTTCAAAAGGCGCATAGCCCGCCACAAAAGCGATCAAATTCTCAAAAAGCGGTGTCCATTCCGACTGCCACTTTTTCTGGATGGTCTCCAGATCATAGTCGCGTACCGGCTCAAAAAGGTAATAGCCTGTCTCCACAAAATCGGGCAGAAAAGTCACCCGTTCTTTCATCAATCCTGCCACCTGTGCCAGATATTCATCGCTCACAGCATAGCCTTTTTCGGCTGCCAAGGGGCGAATATAGGTTGCCAGCGCGGAATTATCCAGCATTTGAATGTATTTTTGGTTGAACCACTTCGCCTTTTCATAGTCGAAACGTGCTCCGCCTTTGCTGATATGTTCCAGGGAAAACTGCTCTATTAGCTCCTGCAGCGTGAATATTTCCTGATCGCCACCGGGATGCCAGCCCAGCAACGCTAGAAAATTGATGACCGCTGCTGGCAAAAATCCGGCCTCCCGAAAACCCACAAAATGATCCTCCGCAGGAGCCGTTTCACCTGGCAACGGCCAGGACAGGGGAAACACCGGAATCCCGAATTTGGCCCCATCGCGCTTGCTCAGTTTGCCATTGCCCACCGGCTTCATGATGAGCGGCAAATGCGAAAAACGCGGCATAGTGTCCGTCCAGCCAAAGCCCTCGTACAGCAGCACATGATGCGCCGTGCTAGGCAGCCACTCCTCCCCGCGAATCACGTGGGTGATGCCCATCAAGTGGTCGTCCACGATATTGGCTAAGTGATAAGTTGGCATACCATCCGCCTTCAACAGCACCTTATCGTCCAGTTCATCACTCTGAAATACCACTTCTCCGCGAATCAAATCGTGGATATGAATGGCCCGTCCCGATTCTACCCGCAGACGGATCACGTGCGCTTGCCCGGCTGCCAACCGGCTTTGCACATCATCTGCTGAAAGGGTCAGACTATTCGACAAATCATTGCGGGTCAAGTAATTATAAGTAAAATTATCTATTTTTTGGCGACGCTCGTCCAACTGTTCCGGCGTATCAAAAGCGTAATAGGCATGGCCAAGTTCCACCAGTTGCTCCGCATATTGCCGATAAATCGGTTGCCGGTCGCTTTGCCGGTAAGGGCCAAGATCGCCGCCGAAACCCACCCCCTCATCGGGCAACAGGCCCAGCCAGCGCAATGACTCGATGATGTAATGCTCCGCCCCCGGCACATAGCGGTTCTGGTCGGTATCTTCTATGCGCAACAGGAAAGTTCCCCCGTGCCGATGGGCCAGCAAATAGTTGTATAAAGCCGTACGTACGCCGCCAATGTGGAGGGCACCGGTCGGGGAGGGAGCAAATCGAACGCGCATTATGTAGAAAACCCGTAGGCGAAAGTTGGATGAAAGGTTGGATGAAAACCAGCGGGAGTCGCCTAAGTTTGCGCAAAAGTAAATGATTTCCGCCGTAGAATGGTGATCTGGTGGAAGGTCAAAATGTAAAATCCTGGCAATGTCTCGCAGTGTTCCCGACTAACGGGCAGCTTCGTGGACGTTTTTCAGGCCTGCCGCTGGCTCGGAGTTTTGCCTCCCGCCAAACAATTTTTTCCAAAAGGGTGCTGTCTTCGGCGAAATTTTCGGCCAAATAGAGGGGCGGTGAGCCTACTCCTCTAGTTCCTAACTGACATATTGACATTGATCAATAACTTTGTGGAGACGGATAAATTGGGTCGCTGTTTTTCCGGTTGGCAGCGATTTTGGTTAATATGGATTTGGAGGCGCAGGGTGGAGAGGAAGAAGAATTAAAATAGGATGCAGACAGGAGTAGTTGCCTGTATCTTTGCAAACAAATGCAAATTATGGCAAAATATATTAATCCATATACTGATTTTGGCTTTAAAAAGCTATTTGGTGAGGAGGCAAACAAAGACTTATTGATTGATTTTCTAAATCAATTATTACCGCCACATCACCAAATCACCGAGTTGACTTTTAAGAATGTAGAAAACCTGCCGGATTTGCCGAATGAGCGCAAAGCCATTTTCGATATTTTCTGCCAAGCTGTGAATGGGGAACGTTTTATAGTAGAAATGCAAAAGGCAAAAGTTAATTTCTTCAAAGACCGATCACTGTTTTATATTACTTTTCCAATTCGTGATCAAGCCAAGCGCGGTGAGTGGGATTTTAGATTAGAGCCAATTTATATGGTTGCTATTTTGGATTTTGAATATGATGAGGCAGAAGAAAAAAAGAAATTTCTACGCCATGTGCAACTCAAAGATCAAGACTGTGAAGTATTTTATGATAAATTAAACTTTAAGTTTATCCAAATGCCGCTTTTCACCAAAGAAGAGCATGAACTGGAAAGCCATTTTGACAAGTGGATTTTCTTTTTGAAAAGATTAGAAACCTTTGATGATATACCGGCTATTTTGAAAGAACCAATTTTTGAAAAGGCATTTAAAACCGCTGAAGTGGCTAATCTATCTCCCGATCAAAGAGACGAATATGAGCAAAGCAGACTAAGTTATTATGAAGTCAAAGAAGTTGCCAATACCGCAAAATTAGATGCCCGAAAAGAGATCGCCAGAGAAATGAAAAAGGAAGGCTTTAATAATGAAATGATCAAACGATTGACCGGACTTTCAGACGCTGACATAAGCAGTTTATAGAATCTGCTCCTTCGCTGGCGCGAGGTTCCACCTCGTGTCACCATCCTGCGGGTTCCACCCGCAACCCTCTCTCCCAAATAATCCCCCGCCCCACACAATTTTCTCCAAAATAAGTGCTGCCTTTCCTCGAAATTTCCGCCCGAATAGCGGAATGTAGCATCACATGCCTATCTTCCGTGTGTCTTTCCTTCCATCTTACACACTTCTATTTTCTGATAATGCGCACACGTGTACTTTTCCCTTTACTTTTCTTCGGTTTGTTTCTCGCCAGTTGTGGCAATTCGGGTGGCGACGTAATGGCCACCCGCGATGCCGGACGACCCAATAGCCCGTGGGTATTTCGTTCCGTGCTGGACAAGCAGCCCCGGATGATCACTTTTGCCCTCAATGACCATCTGTGGGTGGCCTATTCCATTGATTCCTGCTCGCTGTACAAGGCCTGGTCGGGCAGCGTCGCCTTCGATGGCGCGGTGTACAATATGCGCCACGGCCCCCAACCTACCAGCGTCGGCAACGGCTGGTTTGAAAATAAATATCGTCAGCCCTGGTCAGTGACCCTGAATGGTCAGACCCAAACGCCGCGTCCCGATTACAAAGGCCACCGCTACACCAAAGATGGCCACGCAGAAATCATGTACGATCTGGTGCTGAACGACGGCCAGCGCATCCGCATCAATGAGCGGCCCGAATACATCGAGCAAGACCAGCAGCGTGGTTTTGAGCGCAGTTATACCGTAGAAAATGCACCCAACGGAGCGGTCGTCACGCTGCATACCAACGTCGGCTCCATCACCGATCCGGCCAATATCGAAACCAATGGTCAGTGGAAAGCCACCGCTACTCACCCCATGGCGGCCGGTCGCAACCTCAGTGCCATTGCCGTGGATGGCGACCTCACGTTGCGCAACGACAAGCCGACGCGCTTTGCCACCATGTTTGTGAGTATGCCACTGTTCGCCAATGCCAACGGAGCCGCAGCAAATGAAGACGACTCCCCTGCGCTGTCTCCCGGCGAAAAGGTCATGGCCAAAAGCGATTGCCGTACCTGCCATAATGCGCAGGTAAAAACCGTTGGGCCGTCCTTTGTATCTATCGCCGAGCGGTACAAGAATATTCCCGAAAATATTGACAAACTGGCCAAAAAAATCATGGCTGGCGGTTCCGGCGTATGGGGCATCGCGGCCATGTCGGCCCACCCCGATCTGCAACCCGATGATGCTAAAGCAATGGTTTCCTATGTGTTATCTTTGGATGAAGGGACCGACGACGGCGAAGGCAAGGAAGGGGCGGTCACTAAGGAACTCAGCAGTATTCCCATGAGCAGTTGGCTCAAACCCGACGAAACTGTGAGCGACCGCGAGATGCTTCCCGGCCTGGTGGCCAAAGTATTCCAATCCACGACCTCGTTGAGTGCGCTGGATAAAATAGATTTTAACGCGAAACCCACTTTTGCGGGTATTGTCAACAGCCTGGAAGTAGGCGGCGGCAATTTTGGGCCGTTCACCGATAACTTCTCTTTCGTGGCGACGGGTTTTCTGTTTCTCGAAAAAGACGACAATATTGTGCTACAACTCGCTTCCGACGACGGTTCGCGCCTCTATCTGGATGGTAATCGCCTGATTGATAACGATGGACCGCACGGTATGGATGCCAAGGAGGCCGAAGTGGCGCTGCGTGGCGGCTACCACGCGTTGCGCGTTGAATATTTTCAGGGCGGCGGCGGACGCGGTATTTCGCTCAAATGGGCTCGTTTCAATCAGTCGGAATTCAAACCCATCCCGGATGCCAACTACACCCACCGCTCTGCCGACAATCCGGTGGGCGGCGGCATACTTGGTGCCAATAGTTCTACTTTGCCCGGCGATGGTGCCCCGCTCAACGAAGTCCACCCGGCCTATGATCTGAGCCAGGCCCGTCCCGACGAATTTCTGCCCAAAGTATCCGGTATGGATTTTCTGCCCGATGGCCGTTTGCTAGTCAGTGTGTGGGATGCTACCGGCGCATTGTACGCTCTGGAAAACGTGGAATCCGGCGATCCGAAAAAGATTAAAATGAAGAAAATTGCCGAAGGACTGGCCGAACCTTTGGGCGTAAAAGTAGTAGATGGGGATATTTATGTCCTTCAAAAACAGGAACTTACGAAGTTAGTGGATAATAACAAGGACGGTATTATTGATGAATACCAGTGCTTTGCCAAAGGCTGGCGCGCTTCGGCCAATTTCCACGAATTTGCTTTCGGACTGGTCTATAAAGACGGTTATTTTTACGCAACATTGGCCACAGCCATTCTACCCGGCGGGGCCAGCGCGCGTCCGCAAATTCCTGATCGCGGCAAAGTCATGAAAATCAGTGCCAAAGACGGCAGCCTCGAATTTATTGCGCGCGGCCTGCGTACGCCCGACGGCGTGGGCATTGGTCCCGACAATGAAATATTCGTGGCCGACAATCAGGGCGACTGGCTGCCCGCTTCCAAAATACTGCATGTAAAACCCGGTGCTTTCTACGGCTCCTTTTCGGTAGATAGCGCAGCGGTGGCCGGATTGCCCATTCAGCAGCCCGTGGTTTGGCTGCCGCAAGACGAAATCGGCAACTCTCCGACCCAGCCCGTGGTGCTCAATGACGGCCCCTACAAAAACCAGATTATTTTCGGCGACGTGTGCTATGGCGGTTTGCAACGGGTTTTCATGGAAAAAGTAAACGGCGATTATCAGGGCACGGTTTTCCGCTTTACGCAGGGCCTGGAAGGTGGTACGCACCGCCTTGTCTGGGGGCCAGATGGTGCTTTATACATCGGTTGTATCGGAAATCCCGGTAATTGGAGCCAGGAAGGAAAACTTTGGTACGGCCTGCAACGCATGAAATACAATGGCCAATCCGTTTTTGAAATGCTGGCGGTGCGGGCTAAAACCGATGGCGTGGAAGTGGAATTTACCGAACCTCTGCGCGAGGGAGATGGCTGGGACCCAGCCAATTATGAAATCCAGCAATGGTGGTACAAACCCACGAACCAATACGGCGGCCCCAAGGTGGATCCCGAAAAATTGACCGTGCGTTCGGCCAGCGTTTCGGCTGATCGCAAAAAGGTGTTTCTGGAAATTCCCGGCATCAAGCCCGGCCATTTGGTTTATTTGCGGCTGCACCACTTGCCGATTAGTGCGATGGGCCACGAACTTTGGACATCCGAAACCTGGTACACCATGAATGCTATTCCCAGTGATGCCTATGGCGCAAAAACAGACCGTCCGGCTTACACGCCGCCCGCCGATAATACTTTGACCGAACAGGAAAAAGCGGAGGGTTGGTCCTTATTATTTGATGGAAAAACCACCAGTGGCTGGCATAATTACGGCAAACAAACCATCGGCGAGTCGTGGATTGTGAACGATAATGCTCTACATCTGGATGCTAAACCCGACCCGAACGGCGGCTGGCAAGCGGCCAACGGTGGTGACATTTTGACCGCCGCAGAGTATCAGGATTTTGAACTAACCCTGGACTGGAAAATTGGGCCTTGCGGCAACAGCGGCATTATTTATAACGTCGTGGAAGACCCGGCCAAATACCAATATGTCTGGTATACCGGCCCGGAAATGCAGGTGTTGGACAATAGTTGTCACCCCGATGCCCGCATTCCGAAGCACCGCGCTGGTGATTTATATGACTTGATTGCCTGCAAATACGAAACCGTGAAACCCGCTGGCGAATGGAATCATATTCGCCTCATTTCCAAAAACGGCAAGGTAGAACACTGGCTAAACGATCATAAACTGGTGAGTTACGACTGGAATTCGCCAGAATGGCCTAAATTGATCGCTGTCAGCAAGTTCAAGGATATGCCCGCCTTTGGCAAAAGCAAAAAAGGTCGCATTGCCTTACAGGATCATGGCAACCTGGTGTGGTTTAAAAACATCAAGATTAAGCAGTTGTAGGTCAACTACGTTTGTCATTCAGAGCCGCAGGCGTGGAATCCGAGGGCAAAGCCCGAAACCGGCGACATCCTCAGATTCTTCGCTTCGCTCTGAATGACAAAACATTAGTGTGGTTGTAACATTCCACTCAACCCTTTACTTTGCTGCGAATAGCCAATTTTTCGCAACACCATATCATACCTTTCCAGCCATTCCGACGTTGGAAGAAGGCAGAAAAATTCATCTCGATGCACAAACTCCTGACCCTGTGTTTTTTGCTGGCGATCAGTCGCCTGGCAGCCCAAGACCCGATCTTTTCCCAGTTCTACGCGGTGCCTTTGCAGCTCAATCCCGGTTTCGCAGGCAGTTCGTATGCCCCGCGTATAGCCCTGATCTACCGCAACCAATGGACGGGTTTTGATAATGCTTACCGCACTTACGCAATTTCTTACGAACAAAACCTCGACCGTCTCAATAGCGGCATCGGTTTCAATGTGACGGGCGATAATGCGGGGAACGGCATTTATAAAACCAATCGTTTTTCGGGTGTCTATGCTTATCGGCTGAATATTACCAAACAATTCAACATCCGGCTCGGAGTGGAAGGCGGCATTCACCAGACCAGTCTCAATTGGGATAAATTGCTTTTTCCAGACCAGATCGACCCCATTAACGGGCCGGTCTATAATAGCAGTGAACTTACGCCCGACATTACGACCCGCACCCGGCTTGACGTATCAGCGGGTATGCTGTTGCTGGGCGAACGCTGGTATGGTGGCCTCTCGCTCAAACACCTCAATACGCCCAACGAGGGTATTTTGCTCATCAACGATAATCTTTCCCGTGGTCTGCCCCTGTTGTACAACGTGCATGGTGGCATTGACATACTTGTTAAAGAAGGCAATAAACACCGGGAGGCCTCGTTTTTGTCCCCGAATTTTCTGTTTGTCGCGCAGGGTCCTTACAAACAATTGAATGTGGGTGCTTACGGAAGTTTTGGTTCTTTCTACGGTGGTTTGTGGTATCGGCACACTTTTCGCAATAGCGATGCCGCGATCCTGCTGGCCGGTTTTCGGCAGGGAATTTTTAAATTTGGGCTGAGTTACGATGTCACAGTGTCGGGTTTGTCGGGCAATGCTGGTGGCACCTACGAGCTGAGTGTCGGGATGCAATTTGCGGGCAATCCTCGCAAAAAGTACGACCTAAACGACTGCATACGGATGTTTCAATGAACCGATTGACGGGTTTTCGTTAAATTTGAGAACCTCGGAATCGAAAAATGTTTTATTTTCCTACTTTTGCCATTCATTTTTTAAACCTGTATTTTTAATACAATGAAGAAAATACTCATTCACGGGTTCAGCTTGGTGCTCTTGGTCATGCTGCTCGCCAGTTGCGGAGGTAAAAAAGAGCGCTCCGCATCCACCGGCTGGAAATACAACGACCAGAAATGGGGTGGCTTCGAGAAGTTGAATTACGATGGCCAAGTTAATGGCCCGAATCTGGTGCTGATCGAAGGCGGCACTTTTACGATGGGACTGACCGACCAGGACGTAACCTATGAATGGAACAATGTGGCGCGCCGGGTGACGGTGTCGTCGTTCTACATGGACGAAACGGAGGTATCCAACATTGACTACCGCGAGTATCTTTACTGGACGGCCAATACGTTCGCTGAAACCTACCCGGAAGTGTGGAAACGCGCCCTGCCCGACACGCTGGTGTGGCGGGAAGAGCTGGCTTTCAATGAGCCTTTGGTGGAAACCTATTTCCGCCACCCGGCTTATGACGACTACCCCGTGGTCGGTGTTAGCTGGAATCAGGCCAATGAATATGCCAAATGGCGTACCGACCGCGTGAACGAAATGATCCTCATCGAGAAAGGGATTATTGATCCAACGCCCGACCAGAAAAACGAAAATAACTTTAATACAGAGGCTTACCTCGCCGGTCAGTACGAACCAGCGGCCCGCAAAAATATCAAAGACATTCGTACGGGCGGCGAACGCCGGGTACGTTTTGAAGATGGTATTTTGTTGCCTGCTTATCGCCTGCCTACGGAAGCCGAGTGGGAATACGCGGCCCTTTCGCTGTTGGGCAATCAAGCTGCCAGCAAAGACGAACTCATCACGGATCGCCGCATTTATCCCTGGGATGGCAATACAGTGCGCTACCAAAAACGCAACAAGTCGCAAGGCCAAATGCTGGCTAACTTCAAGCGCGGTGGTGGTGACTATGGCGGTATGGCTGGTGCCCTGAACGATAAAGCCTTCACGCCTTCGCCAGTACGCGACAACTGGCCTAATGACTTCGGTCTATATAATATGGCTGGTAACGTGAATGAATGGACTGCCGATTTGTATCGCCCGATGACCTCTTCCGACCTGGAAGACAGCGAAAACCACGAGCTGAACCCTTATCGCGGTAATAAATTTATGACTAAGACCCTGGATCCGGAAACGGGCCAGCCGATCGTAAAGGACAGCTTGGGCCATCTTCAGTACCAACTGATGGATACTACGGCTACCGCTCTGCGCGACAACTACAAACGCCCGGAAGAGTATAATTACCTCGACGGTGATAAAGAATCGCAGGTCGAATATCGCTATGGAGTCAGTACCCTGATCAGTGATAAAGCGCGGGTAATCAAAGGTGGCTCCTGGGCCGACCGCGCGTTCTGGCTATCGCCGGGTACACGTCGGTATATGGAAGAAGAGAAATCCAGCAAAACCGTTGGTTTCCGTTGTGCCATGACCCGTACGGGTAGCCCGATGGGCAATGGTGTCGAAGGAAATACCTTCAAGACGAAGAAAAAGAAAGTGAAACGCAGCTACAAGTAAGTTGCTTTTTAGGGAATAATGTGTACAAGTGCCAGTTCGGGTTTCCGGGCTGGCACTTGGCGTTTTACGACAGATTCCTTCTTTTCTTTTTTAAATTTTGCCTTTTCAAAATCGTCCCTCGTCGCCCAACAAGGTTTTACCTTCGCACCATGATCGCTTTAGAACAACTCTACGAGCACTTTCTGCAACATCCGCATATCTGTATCTTTCTGCAACATCCGCATATCTGTACGGACACTCGGCACCTAACCTCCGATTGCCTGTTTTTTGCTTTGAAAGGCGATAATTTCGACGGCAATCGCTTTGTGGAAAAAGCCCTGGTGGGCGGAGCAGCATACGTCGTGATAGATGATATAGCTGCGCAGATCAGCAACCGCTGTTTGCTAGTGCCCGATGTGCTGGAGGCTTTGCAGCAGTTGGCCCGGCACCATCGTCGCCAGTTCGACATTCCAATTATCGCTATCGGCGGCTCTAACGGAAAGACGACGACGAAAGAACTGATGTCAGCGGTGTTGAGCAGCCATTATCCCTGCCATTCTACCAAAGGTAATCTGAATAACCACATCGGTGTGCCGCTCACGCTGCTGTCCATGCCCGCCGACACGGAGGTGGCCGTGGTCGAAATGGGCACCAACCAGCCGGGCGATATTGCTGAACTCTGTGCCATCGCCGAGCCAACGCATGGGCTATTGACTAATATCGGCAAGGAACATCTGGAAGGTTTTGGCAATCTGGCCGGCGTGAAAAAAGCGGAAGGTGAATTATTCACGTATCTCATTCAGCGACATGGCTTTGCGTTTGTGAATTTATCGGAAAAATACCTGTCCGATATGGCCCAGCACAATCGGCATCGGGTCGCTTATATGCGTACTGCGCGCAAGCCCGCTGCCGGTGCAGTGATCAAAGTGCAGGCTTTGCCGGGAACACCGCTGTTACGGGCGGCTTTTCTGGATGAACAAGACCAGATAGTAGAAATCCAGACGCAATTACTGGGCAAGCATAATTTCAATAACGTCATGACCGCCATTGCGTTAGGCATTTATTTCAAAGTGCCCGCCGCAAAAATCAAGACCGCCCTCGAGGCTTATACGCCTTCCAACAATCGCTCGCAAATCCTGCGATACGCCACCACCACCGTCCTGCTGGATGCTTATAACGCCAATCCGTCCAGTATGCAGCCAGCACTGGATATGTTGCGCGACTTGCCCGCCGAGCGTAAAGTGGCTATTCTGGGGGATATGCTGGAACTCGGTGCGAACAGCCAAAAAGAGCATGAAGCAATTCTGCGCAAGGCTGCCCGACTACATTTTCAGGAATTAATACTGGTTGGGCCGGAGTTTGGACAAACGTCATTTGCCCATTATCATGCCCGCCATTTTGTGGATACGGCAGCTGCCAAAGTTTGGTTTGACCAACAAAATTTTGACCAGACCGCTATTCTCATCAAAGGCTCGCGGGGTATTCGACTGGAAAAACTGGTGGAAAATATGGAGGATTGGAGGAAGTGACTATTGAAGCAAAATCCTCCAATCTGGTGTTGCGCTTACCGCACCAGCGTAATATCGCCTTTGTACAGCAGCTCCCGTCCGTCAATCAGTAAAATTCTTGCGTAGTAGACAAATACTGCTGGCAGCATCAATTTACCGTGGTGATAGCCATTCCAGCCATGCGCGGGATCATTGGGTTTAAAATTCTGGTCATAAAATACCATTTCTCCCCAGCGGTCGAAAATCTGAAAATCCTTCACCTGGACAATCTGGTCGTCATCCGCAAAAATGAGCACCACGTCATTGTGTTTATCCGAATCCCAAGGCGAAAAAGCATTGGGAATGTAAATGTGCGGCTCCTTATCCACCCGCAGCAAAATACGGTCGCTGGCTTCACATCCATCTATGCTAATGACCGTAACCGTATATTCGGTGGTAATCAAAGGCATGGCTTTGGGATGGAGCAAACTGCGTAGATCAGTACCGCTGAAGGTGAGGCCATCGAGCGGTTGCCAGATAATAGTGTCTACCAGCGCAAACGGATAGTTGAGTGGCAGCATAGCATTCAGCTGAACCGATTGTCCCAGGTCAAGGTTGATTTCCGGTATTAACGACACCGACACGACCGGCGCGGCGGGTATTACTAATGGTTCATTGACCTCGCAGCCATTGGCATCCTGAATCCAAAGATCATAGGTGCCGGGTGTAAGACTGCCAAAACTGAGGTTCGCGAAAAACTGATTTCCGCCATCAATAGAATATAAATAAGGCCCCACGCCGCCCGTGATGTCGCCAAAAGTAATGACCCCATCGTTGTTTTTGCACGTCGGCTTGAGCAGGGCCATCTGGAACTGGGTGGGCACATTTGTTTCCCGATAAACCTGTACTTGATCAGTTTGCTTGCAGCCAGTATTGCCGTTGGTAACGATCAACTGGTAAAAGCCTGGCTGGTTCACCACCGGATGGAGGGTGTTGGCTCCGCTCACAATCGAGCCGCCCGACTGCGCACTCCAGGCATACTGGTAAGCATTCCCGATGGAACCAGAGCCTTGCAACGCCACCTGATCGGTGGAACAAGTCAGGGTGAAAGGCGGCCCTGCGTCGGCAATGGGCAGCACGATATTGTCATTCACTTGCACATGGGCGGTGCTGGAGCAGCCATTCGTAGTGTTCAATACATCGAGGGTGTATTCCCCGGCGGCATCTACCACGACCTGTCGGGTATCCTGACCGCTCACGATGTGGCCATTGGGAGTTACCCAGGCATAATTAATGTTGGCACCGCTTTGCGAGCCGCTGCCATTGATGGCGACCTGCAATTGGGTGCAGGTAATCAATCCCGGCGAGACGATGGCCACCGCTGGGAGCATGGTATCGGTGGCTATCACCGTTTCATCGCTGGCCATGCAACCATTGTGGCCGTTTACGACGACCAGGATATAAGTTCCTCCCGCTACGATGGTTGGGTTCAACCCATGTTCACCGGCCAGAATTTGTCCATCGGGCGAGGTCCAATCGTAGAAATAATTTCCATTTTGACTGGAGCCATTGCCATTCAATTCAAGCGAAGTGATTGCGCAGGTCAGCAGTCCATTACTACCAGCATTGGCGAGCGGTTTTACAATATTTTGTACTACTTGTACCGAAGCCACGCTAGTGCAGCCGTTAGATAAGTTTTTGATTAACAGAGAATAAGCACCCAATTGGTCGGCACTGGCCTGCAATCCGACGGGTGGAGCCACGAAATGGCCATTGCTGGTGGTCCAGGTGTATTGCATATTACCAGTAGTCGATCCTGCTGCATTCAGGGCAATTTCATGCGTAATACAGGTGAGCGTATCCGGTAGTTGAATAACCGAAACGGGCGGTATTTGATCTGCTAAAACCGGTACAGAGGCGGTATTGGTACAGCCATTTTGTTGACTGGTAATGGTTAATAAATAATTGCCGACAGCATTCACCACAGGCGTTAGGGTGTTGCTGCCGCTCACAATATGACCGCCGTTTTGGGCATTCCATAAGTAGGTAAAAGTGCCATTGGAGCCAACCGTCGCTTGCAGGTTTACGCTGGTGTTTGTGCAGGTCAAAGTGGGTGATTGGCCAGCATCTATTATTGGGGCAGCGGTGTCCTGACTGACTACGACGCTCGAATTGGAGACGCAGAGATTGGTGGTGTCGGTGACTGCCAGGTTATAAGTACCGGGTTGATTGATGACCGGGTTTAGGGAAGTGGCGCCGCTCACGACATTGCCGCCATTGATCGGAGACCAGAAATAAGTGTACACGGAGCCGCTGCTGGAGCCACTGCCGCTCAAAGTCAAGCTAGTGACGCTGCAAGTCAGCACACCGGGCGTAGCCGCAAAAGAATTGGGTACATTTGTTGCTTTGGTAATCTGAACATTGGCAGTAGCGGAACAACCGTTGGAAGTGTTGGTGACATTCAAGTAATACTGGCCCGCACCATTTACAGTAGGATTTAAAATATTAGTCGGGGAAATAAAACTACCAGATGTCGTCGTCCAGGCATAGGTAAAATTGCTGCCCAGACTGCCCGTAGCGTTCAATAAATAGGTAGTCTCTGTGCAAGTAAGTTGAAATCCCGTCCCAGCATTTGCCTGCGGGTAAATAAAATCAGTCGTAATATTCGTTTGATCTACGGCAGTACAGCCGGTGGCGGTGTTGGTGACGGTCAGGCTATATAATCCACCCTGATCAATCACCGGACTGGGTGTGCTACCCCCCGACAAAATGCCGGGCCCACTCCAGACAAAAGCATAACTGCTGCCCGTGGGATTGGTCGTATCGCCAATCTGCAGTTGTGGCTGCGAACAATTAAGCTGCTTGTCTGGGCCAGCGTTGGCGGCCGGGCTGGCAACTTGTTGCAGTACTACCACGGTATCCACTGAAATACAGCCGTTTACACTATTGGTAATAGCCAGCACGTAATTGCCGGGCGCATTTATATGGGGCATCAGCGAAGTACTGCCCGTGACGAGACCCGGCCCATTCCATTGATAAGAAAAATTATTGCCCACGCTGGAGCCCGTAGCATTCAGCGTAAGCTGGGCATTCGTACAGGTCAAAATACCCGGCGCGGCGACTTGGACTATCGGGGCATTCGCGTCATTATCAATTTGTACTACATCGGTGGTGGTACAGCCATTTTGGGCATTGGTCACTAATATTTGATAAGTGCCTGGTGCGTTCACGGTCGGCGTAAGCGTCGTTTGGCCAGCACTAATGCCGGGGCCAGTCCACAGATAATTGAAATTCGTGCCTGTACTGGATCCCGTACCATCCAGTTGCAGCGTCGGCATAGTGCACTGCAAGATTCGGCTCGTACCCGCTTCGGCAACCGGAGGGGTCAGATCAACGGGTGCATTTATGGCAAACGTGGCGGAACAATTATTGGCAGCATTGGTGACGATCAGCGTGTAAATCGCGGGCAAACCAACGGTAATGACCGATGTACCTTGTCCGCCGAGGATCAAGCCATTCACGGTGCCCCAGCTGTAACTGAAATTTGCGCCCGTGGAAGAGCCAGCCGCCGATAGTTCAATTTGCTGCATGGCGCAGGTCAATATTCCCGAAGAGGTCGCTACGGCAATGGGTAAATTAGCACTGGTAGTGATGGTGGTCGAAGCGGATGCCGTGCAGCCATTGGCCGCATTAGTGACCACCAGCGTGTATGTGCCCGCTGCCGTCATGGTGGGCATGAGCGTTGTGCTGCCCGCTCCGATGCCTCCGCCCGTACTGGATGTCCATTGGTAACTAAAGGTAGCCCCCACGCTGGAACCCGTACCATTGAGTTGCATGGTTGGTGTAGTGCAGCTGATTTGCCCGCCGGGCGCGACCGTAGCAATGGGAGTGGTAGTATTTTGATTAATGCTAACCATAACCGTATGCTGGCAACCGTTGCTGGCATTGGTCACTATTAACTGATAAATACCCGGCTGATTGACGGTTGGAGCAGGCGTGTTTTCACCGTGGAGAATATTGCCGCCCGTAGTCGTCCATTGATAAGACAAATTGGGGGCTATCAACGCATTGGCATCGCCGATAATCAGGGTATCTACTACACAAGTAAGTGTGCCAGGAGACCCAGCATTGGCCATTGGCGACTGTATATTCTGCCCGATAACAACTGTAGACGAAGCAGTACACTGGCTGGTCAGATTTGTAATAAGTAAGGTATACGTAGCGGGCGCGTTCACGATGGGCATTAGGGTATTTTGCCCGGAAATAAATCCGCTGCCCGTACTGGAAGACCATTGCAAAGAAAAATTACTCCCAGTGGAGGAACCTGTTCCATTGATTGTCAATTGGGTAGTAATGCAGTCCAGATGCTCGGTAACTACCGTATTGGCAACCGGCACGGAGTTGTCCTGATTGACCGTAACTGTACTGGCATTGGTACAGCCATTAGTCGTATTAGTCGCCACGAGGGTATATTGTCCCAATTCCGTCACCACGGCGTTGGCAGAAGCCTGCCCGGATTGAATGTTGCCATTGGTAGTCATCCAATGGTAGCTAACGCCGCCAGCAGGCAGTGAAGCGCCCCCGTTCAGCGTGACGGAAGTATTCAGACAGGTCAGCAAAGCAGGGGCACCAATGATAGCGGTGGGAGGAGCTATGTTGCTGGTAACGATGATGTTATCCGTGCTGCTACACCCATTTGCATCATCAGTTACTATCAGGGTATAAGTTCCTGGAGTGCCAATTACCGGGTTTAATCCATTCGCTCCGCTCAGAATAGTGCCGCCCTGACTGGCTGTCCATTCGTACAAAATCGCCGCTCCCTGCGCAGAGCCGGAGCCATTCAAATCAAGATTAGTGATAGAGCAGGTGAGCACTTGGTCGGCACCCGCATTAGCGACGGGATAGGCCACCGTCGAGGTAATAAACACCGCGTCGGAAGCCGTGCAACCGTTGGCAAGGTCAGTGACTACGAGGGTATAAGTACCGCCCTGGTTTACGGTTGGGATCAAAGTCGTAGCACCATCGGTGATGTTGCCGAGTGGACTTGCAGTCCATTGGTAAGCATATCCGGGGCCGGTGCTGGAAGCCGTGCCATCGAGCGGAAGCGGAATATTGCGGCAGCTCAACCCAACGGGAGCCGTCGCATTGGCAATCGGTGGCGTGAAATTCCCCACCAGGGTTGCGACGGCAGTTGTAGTACACATGGCCGCGTCCGTTACCGTGACGGTGTAGGTACCAACGCCCAGATTTTGCGGATTTTGCAAGATGGACGCATTTGTCCATTGATAAGTATACATCGGCGTGCCGCCAGCAACGTTCAAAGTAATACTACCGCCATTGGTATTATAACAGTTTGGCCCAGTGACGTTTGCGACTTGCAGCGTAATCGGTAATGGCTCGGTGACGGTGAAGGTCTGCGTGCTGGTACAGCCATAACCGTCCGTGACCGTCGCCGTGTATTGGCCAGCTTTTAGATTGCCTGGATCTGCTATGGCGGGAAGGGTCTGCGGCCCCGCCCAGGCATACGTATAAGGCCCCTGCCCACCAGTAACTACCGTATTGATTACCCCCGTCGATTGCCCGGCACATTTTACGGGAGTGATCGAGCCAGCCAAATGCAAGGTAGATGGTCGTACCAGCAATGCTCCTTGTCCCGACCCGATGCACCCCAATCCATCGGTGACGCTGGTCACTTGATACAGCCCCGGCTGGTTGATAATCAGCGTGTAAGGGTTACTGGTAATACCAACTATGGGCGGCTGAAGTGCATTATCAATGGCGTATTGCAAAATAAAAGGCCCGGAGCCAGTGAAATCCACGGAAATCTGACCTTCCTGCCCGGGGCAAAGCTGGGGCGCAGGCGGCACCAGTTGGGCCAAAGGCAAGGGGTGTACCTCGATGCGGGCGCTGACTGCTTTGCTCTGGCCGCAAGCATCGGTTACTGTCACTGTATAGTTGGTGGAAGCAGCGACGGTAGGAGAAATAGTAGAAGTAGTAGCCCCGGTATTCCAGAGGTAGCTCAATGGGGCAACGCCGCCAGTAGGAACGACTGCCACGGTGCCAACGCCGGGGCCACAGATGGTGACGGTATCGCCGATAGACTGCAAAGCTGGCAAATCGCGGATATAGAGTATTTGCTGGGGTTTCAGGCAGGAGCAGAGACTGGTTAGGGTGATGATGAGCGTTTCTTGCCCTTCTGCCAGTGCATCGGTGAGGATCGTAATGGGCAGCGTGAATTTATCCTGGCCAGACGGAATGACGATGCTAGTGGGAATAGGCACATAGTCAAGACCCGCCGTAGCGGTACCAGTGATAGTGTATTGTACCGTCAAATTGGTGTTGGGATTGGCCGCTACCCGATCAAAAAGTAGCTGCACGGTGCCGCAGCCTTCGTACACTTTGTTTTCGGCAGGGTCATTATTGACGATAAAATTGACCGAAGCATTACCGCCTGCATCGAACGAATTGGCTTTTAAAAATACGGCGGAATCGAAAATCCCGTCGCTGACATCGGCTACTTTCAATTTAATATGATAAGTCTGGCAAGGCACCACATTCGCTTTGGCCGTCATGGGCCGAGTAAAACCATCAAATTGTATTTCGTTCACTACGGGCGAGATGGACGGCATTTGTCCACATAAAGTAGCCCCGACCGGCGTATTATTGATGAAATAGGCCGAATTGGTCAGGTGATTGACGTTATTGATCGCTACTGGCTCGTTGGTAACGGGCACCAGCGCAATATTGCCATTGCCAGTAATGCCGGGGCCAGTCAGGAAAAAGCCAAACACGTCATTGAAAGGGCTATTGACATATTCGCAGTACTCTTCGGAAGCGAATACAAAGTCAAATGACAACGGTGACTGGGTCGGAGTGAAGTCAAATTCTAAATCTGCCATGTCGTAGGTAGCGCCGGTGGTGAGCGTCCCCAGATTGTCGTCGGGTGTCGCGTCACCATACCCTGCATCGGCATTGTCCACCGAATTATCGCCAGTGGCTACATTGATATCGCCAGTGGCCATAATAATTCCGGTGCCAAACCCAATGTTCGTTTGCCCGTTAGCGAAGGTGCCGATCTGGCTACTGCGACCAGTATAAGTGATGTTAGTTACGTCGAAACAATCGCCGCCAATCAGGACATCCCGCACCAGCGTTTCTACTGGCACCCCGTGGGTGACGCTGAGGCCCACCATGTCTCGCTGCATCTCTTTCAACGTTTTATGAATGCAGGTTTCACAAATAACGCTGATAAAATGAGTGGGTGAATTATTCGCCGCCCATTCGCAGGGATAATACAGTTGAAAATCCACCGTGGACACCAACGGAACGAATTGCAGCGAACGGGTTTCCGCATCAAAAGGGGTTTTTTGAACGCCCATTTCTATCGCGTTGGCCCTGGGCCGACAGCCGTGCAGATGTTCGTCGTCGGGCAGTATCAACGTATAATTTTTACCCGGCACCAGGTTGAATATGCGCAGTGTGGTATGTGGAGACTGCGGGGTGATAAGGTGGCGAGTCTGTTGAGCATCCACCGCCAACGGTACAACAGTACTTTGGCAGAAAAGTGGTTGGGCGATTGCTCCTGAGCAGAGCAGAAGAAGAGTAGCAGGGAAACGCATACTAAAAAGGGTAGATTTCGCGTATATCTGCCGAAAAACCAGGAAACCCAGGTGTACCTTGCGGCAAACAAAACAGCAAGTCTGATTAAAAAAACGCAGCATTACGGTAAATTGGATCGCTTTAAAACAGCAAGGCAACCCTATTTGGAATAGAAAATAAACTGAATAAGTCCTAAAAAAGCCCGCAATAATAGTAAAGTATGAACACTTGTAATAACATATTACTTGCATTACCGGTTGCGGGCGTACGAAAAGGTTGTTTGTCAAAGAAGTACCGCGTAAGTTTGCGCGCCATTTTAGGAAAAGTAAAGGCAAAAAGCAGCTGGTGATAATTAAAGGGCAAGGGACAAATTTGCAAAAGGCAACCTGCCACTTGTATAGGACGGACGAAGCCCAATCTTTGACTACCCGCTCTTTGCCCCTTGCTTTATTTGCTCTTTGCTTATTTGCTTTATTTGCCTTTTTCACTCTTTTACGCCATGGACAGTGACCCGGTATTACACACGCGAAAAACGACGGCTCGTCGAACTGATCGAGCCGGAGCCTGGCTGCTGGGTACATCTTACCCCACCCTTTGCGCCAGACGAGCTGGGCGATCTCGCCCGGCAATTCGAGTTTGACCCGGTTTTCCTGACCGATTCGCTCGACCTGGATGAGCGTGCCCGCTATGAGCGCGACGAGGATGTACGTTTCATTCTGATCAATACGCCGGTCAAAAACGCTAATTCCGGCTCTGAAAATGAGGCTTATTTCATCACTGTGCCGATTGGCATTATCCTGACCATCGAACATGTGGTGACTGTCTCTGCGATGGAGACCCCGGTTTTGCAGAAATTTCTGGACATGAACGTCCGCAATTTTGACCCTGCCGACGAAAAGCGTTTTGTGCTACAAGTGCTGGAACAAAATGTATATCACTTTCTGGCCTGCCTCAAATCGCTCAATGTGCGGCGCAACCGCATCGAGAAAGAGTTAATGCACAGCAGCCGAAACTCCGAACTCAAGCAGTTGCTTTCGATTGAAAAAAGTCTGGTCTATTTTGTCAACTCTCTCAATGCCAATGAGTTGCTCAAAATGAAAATGAAGCGCACCGATTTTCTGCACATCAACGGCGACGAGGAACTGGCCGACTTGTTTGAGGATATTATCATTGATAATTCGCAGGCCCTCTCTATGTCCAATGTGTACACCAACATTTTGAACGGCACGATGGATGCCTACTCGAGCATTATCTCCAACAATCTGAACATTGTAATCCATCGCCTCACGGTCATCACTGTGGTGCTGATGGTCCCCACGCTCATTTCCTCTTTTCTGGGGATGAATATTCCTAATGGCTTGCCCAACCACCCTAGTGCCTTTTACCTCACCGTGCTTTTGACGGGCTTATTAACCGGATTTCTCTACTGGTTTATGCAGCGACGGAGGTATTTTTAAAATAGGCAAGGGGCAAACATGACACGCAGCGACATCCTGATTTTATCAAAAAAGCAAACGGCAATAAGCATCGAAAGTGCTTATTGCCGTTGGTAAATTTGCCTGTTGCCATTTGCCAATTTTCTTATTGCCTCGGTTCTCCCTGCGGCCCTTGTTGCGGCATGTAGGCGGAAAACATTTTTTCCAGTTCGTTTTGTAGGGGCTGATCCTTCATGACATTGGCCGCCGTATTCAGCAGCGTCTGGGCAGTGGCCATCGCCGACTGTTCATCCTGTTGGTAGCCTTTTTGCATTTCCGTTGATTGCGAAGCGATGAAACGCAGTTGTTGCTCGGTAGCCTCGGCCACTTCGTGCATCTTGGCGGCGGCTTTGGTGTTGTCGCCAGCGCGCGCATAGACATCGGCCATCAGCGCAGAAAACTGGTCGTGCGCGAAGTTGAAGGACGGGAAAGCCGAAAAATATTTATCCGCCAGCGCAATCGCCTTATCGTTCTTCTTTTCCGCCGTCAATTGACGCGCAATGCGGATCATCGTTACACGCATCGTTTGCAGGCTTGGCAGATAGGAACGGTCGACAAACAGGCGTTCCTTATCAAAATTGCCCCATTGCCACTTGTTCATGATGTTATCAAAAGCCAGGTCGGTATTCACGCGGCCACAGCCAATAATACCATAGTTACGCTGATCGCCCTCACTGCGGTACGGCACCACGCGCAAGCCCAGTCCTTCCAGTTGTAAGTAATTTTCCATGCCCAGCAGCTTGTCTTCGCGACAGGTGACTGCCCAATAGATCGGACGTTTCCACAGATTGGAAGCCAGAATATCGAGCATGGCCAGTTCATCCTTGATAATATACGTTTTCTTGTCGCCGAGATTGATGTGCAAAGTGTCCAGCATGGCACTATCGCCCGCCATTGCGGCACCGCTGGCCAGTGCATCGGCGCGGTTCACCGGAATAGCAATGCGGCGCGTAGGCAGGTAAGTATCAAAATCACGTCCCCCTTGCGACTGCAGTTTATGGTCTTCCGCCAGGAATTTCAGCACCTGCTGGATGGTCATTTCCTTTTCCGGCCCCTGAGAGTAGTAAGGCAATTGTACCCGTTTGAAACCGGTAATTTTCTCCTGCGGAATACTCATTTCGATGGCTGGCGAATTGTTCACCGCACGGCGCAGCTGGCCGATATACCAGTCCACCGCAATCAGGGAAAGATTGACCACCCGCACGTCTGTGCGAATACTTTCGACCTCCTGGCAGTACCAGAGCGGGTAAGTGTCATTGTCGCCATAGGTGAAAATAATGGCGTTCGGCTCGCAGGATTCCAGGAAATTACGAGCATAGTCGCGACTGGCGTAGTGGTGCGCACGGCTGTGATCGTCCCAGTTTTGGGTTACAATCAACAATGGAGCACTCAGCGCGAGTACCGTGGCGACTGGCGCAGCGATACTGCCCAAACTAAGCCGTTCGGAGAATAGTTTGTACAAAGCCATCACTCCCATCCCAATCCAGATGGCAAAAGTGAAAAACGATCCGGCTAACACGTAATCGCGTTCGCGCGGCTCATTGGGCGGCTGATTGGAATAAACAATAATACCAATGCCGGTAATAATGAACAGCACGAGGATCGCCGCAAACTCCGGCGATCGCTTCACAGAATCCATGAAAAAGAACAAAAATGCCGCTCCGGATAACAACACCAGCAAAAAATAAGCGTCAAAATTGGCGATATTCATAAACACCTTCAGCACCAATGCCAGCAGCACGAATATACCGCCCACCCGCAGCAAGCGGTCGGAGGTTTGCAGATTGGTCCGCGAACGGAAGGCATGAAAAAACATTCCCAGCAAGCCAAGCAGCACCGGAATGAGGTAATATTTGTTATTAGCCTGGTTATTCTTTTGAAAATCAGGCAATTCGCTTTGGTTGCCAATGCGCGGCTCATCCAGGAAGGAGAATCCGGTAATCCAGTTGCCAGCACTCGGGTCCCAGGAATAATAGCCTTGATCTCCGTTTTGGCGACCCGAAAAATTCCACATGAAATAACGCCAGTACATCCAGCCGAGCTGATATTTCCAGAAAAACTCGAAGTTGTCGCTTACCGTTGGTTCGCCAGTCGGCTTTTCAATCCATTGCCGATACAATTTGGGTCGCCCCTGCGAGCCATCGCCCATCCGGGGAAACAATACCTGGTCGCCCGAATTGTAGGTATAATCCACTTTTTCGTCTACCACCGCATAGCGATCTCCTACACGGCCATAACGGTCTTGAGATTCCACATTGGTTGGTTCCGCATCGAAGTTCGGCCCGCGCAACAGCGGACGTTCGCCATACTGCTCCCGGTTGAGGTAAGGCAGCAGACGCATCGGATCGGAAGGATCATTCATGTTGATAGGCGGATTGGCGTTCGCCCGGATAATGACCGTGCCGTAGCACATATAAGCGAGCACTGTCACGCCCAAAGCCACCACAATGCGTTGCAACAGGCCATTGCGGGTGCGCTGCGCACGACGCAAACCATACCAGATCGCTCCACCAAATATTAAAGACACTGGTACAAGCCCAGAGTAGAAAGGCAAGCCAAAGCTATTAACCAAAAACTTATCGAGCATTGCCCAGAGGTTGGGAATACCGGCAATGATGAGTTTTTGCACCAATACAATGAACACAACCCCCACGATGGCAGCGATGAATGTGCCGCCAATCGTGCGATTTTTTGCTTTTTTGAAATAATAGAACATCGCCAGCGCCGGGAAAGTAAGCAGGCTCAGCAAGTGCACACCGATAGAAAGCGCACTGGCGTACACGGCAAATACCAGCCACTTATCCGCGTCATCCTTATCGGGCAGGTTGTACCATTTCAGAGTCGCCCACAGGGTGAGGGCTGTAAAAAACGTAGACATGGCGTACACCTCGCCTTCGACCGCTGAAAACCAGACGGAGGACGTAAACGCCGTCACCAGACCGGCCACCAGACCCGCTCCAGCTACTGCCAACGCCTGACCACCAATCGGCTCTTCGCCTCGCTCCACGATGGATAAGCGCGTCAAAATGCTGGTACACCAGCAAATAAACATCCCGGCAAAAGCGGTGCTGATGGCCGAAAGCAGATTGACCGAATAGGCGAGATTGGACGGATCCGAGGAGACCATCGAAGCCACCCAGGTGAAAAGGCGACCCACCAGCAAAAAGATTGGCGCGCCCGGCGGGTGCACTACCTGCAACTTGTACGCTCCAGAGATAAATTCGCCGCAATCCCACAAGCTACCCGTCGGTTCGGCTGCTGCCCCCAGTACGAGTACCGCTATCAAAAAGGTTAGCCACCCGGCCAGGTTATTTAATGTTCTGAAATTCATTGTTTTACGATATTTTAGGATGCCTTTCTTGCCCTTACAGCATGTAGGGTAAGCGAAAGACAGCGCAAAACTAAAAAAGTCTATGCAACGGTGGTGGAAAGTGTCGGGAATTTGCGCGAGGTGGGTAGAAACGAAGCAGCCCGGCAATAACGTCGGCTTCAATCGCCTATAAAATAATCAGAATTTTACGCCACAGCATGACTGCGGTGGTACGTACTCTGGTAGGCCCTTGTGTAAAAGCATGACTTGCGGATGTATGGATATCTGCGAAAAAAGGATGGCAATATAGAAATTATTTGAATGTTTTCCTGCTGTAGGTACTCAAATCAGGGCTGCTGAAATCGGCATATTCTTCTGTATATTTTTTTGTGTAAATTACCTTATCGTATGGATCAACAAGGATGTGCAAACGATACTGATCTCGTAAATCGAAACTAAAATACCGACCTTTCTGAAAACGGAGGTGATCACTGCTGATAATGGTATTCACATTAAATTCTATTGGCAACCAGTACTGTTTTTTTTCTCTTAGATCATATAACAAGGAGGCTCGTCGAGTCGAATATGATTCGGATGGATCAAGATGCATATCCTCCACTCCCATAAAGAGAAACCGCGCATCGTCTGATAAACATATTGCTCCAATTTCATAATTTTGTTCGACTTCCGCGATCTGCTTCCCGCTTGAGTCCAATACTTTAATTGCTGATTTGCTGAAAGTTGGAATTTCCGAGGCAGAATCAACTCCTGTTAACACTGACATCAGCGTCAGATATTTACCACTATAATTTAGGCCATCTTGTAAGCCCCCACCAGTCCCGTACAGAATCCAATGCGTTCTAGCAATTTTCTCAGGAGAGATGGATTGTAAATGAATACCATTCAATTTATACTGCTTTTGCTCGGGTGTTAATCCCCTAAGGTCATAACTTCTTAATTGATTATTCTCCATCATTTTAGGAAAGGGAAGGTTTCTAAATTCGCCAAACTCAGTTATCTTTTGTTGAGAGATTCTTTGCAGTTCTTTTCCTTCACTGTCGTGAAAAACAAAAAAATATTCGCTTGTTTTTGTATCTTGAACAAATGTAATTCTTCCGCTATCAGGCTCGAGGAACATTGATCTATGTATAGCCCTGCTCTCCACTTGCATGGTATCGTTCTTCTGCACCACTGGAGGCGTGGATATCTGCCCTTGACATTCCCCACTCATCCCCAACAAAAAGAAAAGCATAAACATAAGATAATTAGGCATGACCATCTCCGGCCATGTAAGACATCGGTGTCGCATAGATAAATAGTGGTTTTAAAAAGTGAAGAAAAAAGGGGAATTATCGTCTAAATTCAAGGAAACGGGTGTAGATAGCCATAGTATCGTAAGAAAAGCCGTCAGCAGCCAAAGTTTTTGGCCACTTGGTGAAAAACACCAAGCGCGGCGGTAATGCAGGGTAACAGCCATGACCACATGACTGTTATAGAGAAAACGTATTTCATAAATGGGTATCTTTACAGGTTAGAAAGAGGTAATTTCATACTGCGATACATCCTGGATGGTGCCATCGGGCAGGGTGGGCAGGGTTATATCATCATTTTGACGATATATTTCAACAAGGGTCGGTCTTGGGTAAAAGCGGTAATACAGCAGGCGTTTGTAGGGGTCTAGCATAAAACGCATTCCTTCGGTACCATTATAATATATTATCTGAAAAAGGGAATCATCAAAAATAATACTCTGTACTGACCTATTACCAGGATATTTATTTATATCTATCTTGGGCACAATGCTGGTTTTATGTGATCTCGTATCGTACAAAATAAAGTCACCATAATCGGATTGCCCTTCGCCTGCAGCATAACTGGTTCCGATAAGTATATACCTCTGATCTTCGGAAACATTGAAGACATAACTTGGATCAAGTGGCAATTTGTTTTCAATATGAGCAATATGCTCTCCCTTGTAGTTGTATGCTTCTACTTCGTTCATCGTAAAAATTGGAGCAATCTCGTAGTCCTTGTCATCAACGTAGTCAAATAACTCCACGGAAAGATGCGAAAAGAGGTACGCGCCATAATAAGAATGATAATAGCGATAGTGTAGAGTGGCCGATTTTTTTAGCAAATTCATAGGCAGTCGTACCCCGATATCTTCGAACTTGGTCTTCAAATTTTCGTAGTCTCCCTTTATTCTATATATAAAGTATGTATCCAATGGACGCTCAACAATTATCTTGGCATTCGACAATGAAAACTTTCCGAACTTACTTTTATAAAGCATCCGCTCCCAATCAAAATCCATGGGGAGACCATCGGCTCCATAAGAGAAAATCTTATTTTTATCATTATCAACCCCAATCCATGGTTTGTCCTTGTAAGGGTTAACTCCACCTTGAATAATTGGAGTGGCTGCGCTGGTTTTCTCAGTAGAAAGGGTGGTATCGCCTCCCTGCCCCACCGGGGGCGTAGGCACCTGCCCTCGACATCCCCCACTCACCCCCAACAAAAACAAAAGCACAAGCATGAAAGAACTGGGCATGGCCATCTCCGGCCATGCAAAACGTGGATGTCGCATAGATAAATAGTGGTTTAAAAAAGTGAGGAAAAAGGGAAATTATCGTCTGAATTCAAGGAAGCGGCTATAAATAGCCATAGTATCATACGAAAAGCCATCAACGGCCATGATACTTAATGCTTTACCTAGAGCATCTTCTGTATAATAATGGCGGGCGAGCGTATACTGCGGAAGATCAGGTGCTGTCGCGGTACGATAAGAGTATACGAGCCAATTGGAAAAGAATTTCATATATTCTTGTCCTACGATATCATACATTTCAAGGCTCACTGGCGCTGCCAACGGCGTCCAACTAATGGTTATAATCCCGGCAGAAGTGGCACTGTAACGTACCACTGTATCAAGGGGAAGTGTCCCTGATGACCCATCACTGAAAATACGCACTTGGTAATCATTTAACAACTCAATACCCGTAAAGGCTAGTGGCAAAGTTTGTTGTTGATCATAGTAATTTATTGTATCTAAGAAACTGATAAACGTACCAGATTGGGATCGCAGAAGAGGCACACCAATTCCTTGGGAATTTTTCCAGTAAGCACGACCACCTCCAGAAGTAGTCGCCGGATCAAACTTAAATAGCTTAGGAAATTCTGGCGGCGCATCATCCTTTCGGCATGATAGCCAGAAAAGAGAGACATACAGTGCTAATAGGATAAAAGCGCAAAAGGGAAGCCGCTGCAAAAGGGACAAGGATAGCTGTTTCATTGGAATGGTTCGGTTTGAAGTGGTAAGTATAAGTAGTTTATTGACAACCTGTTAACAAAAGAATGTTAAAGGCAGGTAATTCTTTTTTTTCACTGGCTTACAGCACTAGTAGAAGCTGCTATCCACGAAAAAGGCTGTTAGACAAGTGTACTTGTCTAACAGCCTGCATAGAACAATTCCAGGAAATAACAACCGAAGGTAATCCGGTTGTTATTTCCTATATCCCCAACTGCTTCTTCACCAAAGCCATCACATCATCGGCCTCGGCGGCAAACAACATGGACCCGGAACTGGTATCGAAGATCATCGCGTAGCCGTTTTGTTTGGCGACGATTTTCACCGCGTCGTTTACTTTGGCCAGGATAGGTTTCAGGAGTTCTTCGCGCTTGGCGGCGATGGTCTGTTGCGCATCCTGCTCAAATTTCTGGATGTCCTCCTGCATTTTTTGCAGAGTGGCCTGCCCAGCCTGCGATTGTACGGGCGTGAGTTTGCCATCGTTGTAGTCAGCCTCGAACTTGGTATATTGAGCCTGGAACGACTTCGTCAGTGAATCGTCCTTGGCGGTCAATTTATCGGTGAAGATTTTCAGATCGTCGTTGGCTTTCTTGGTGTCGGGCAGACTTTCGAGCATATTGCCCAGATTCATGTGGCCGTATTTAAGCGTGGTTTGCGCGGATAGGGCGGATGCACCAATCAACAGGGCAAAAAGGAAACAAAAAGATGTTTTGCTGAACATTGTGTGGGAAAGTGAAGTTTTTTAATAACAGAAAAACGAAAAACGGCGCCAAAGGTAACATGGATGCGGGAAAGGCAGGTGTTATTCTTTCGCAAATGCTCGTCGAAATTACCCTTTTTGTTAAGGATTGGTAAAAAAAGTAACGGTAAGCGGGACAAAATAGCGGCGGCGTGCGTTTATGAATTTTTGGCGGGGCTTTCCACCCTGCTTGCCGTTTGCGAGTAACGTCCTTGTTACCCCGTAAAGGGACAGGGTGCATTAAGCTAAGTTGGGGATTTGTACGTTTTGCCTATTGTCTTATTTGCCTGGTTGCTTTATTGCCCTTCGCTTTATTTGCTTATTGCCTTTTGAGTTCGTTTCTTTGTCAAAAAAATTCCCAGCGTGACACGACTTCTCGCGTTTTTATTCTTCGCCGCTCTTGGCCTTCGCGCCGCCGCCCAGCCGAATCCAACGGCCCAGCCTATGCTCATCCAGCTGTCCGGTATGATCTTCGCCGAGGTGGATGGCGAGCGCACGACCGTTCCTTATGCCACGGTATTTCTGCCCAAAAAAGGGCGCGGCACCTATTCTGATTATCGCGGCTTTTTTACGCTGGTAGTTGAAAAAGGCGACGTGGTGCGCTTCAATTGCCTGGGTTTCGAGACGGTGACTTTTCGCATCCCGGATACGCTCTCCCAGGATCAATACTCCATCGCGCAGATCATGACGCAGGATACGATCAATCTGCCGGAGACGGTTATTTTCCCCTGGCCTTCGCGGGAACACTTCAAACTGGAGTTCCTGAAGATGGATGTGACCACCGAACTTCAGCGTCGCGCTACGGAAAATCTGGCTAATGAATACCTGGCCGAGGCCCGCAAAAATCCCGACATCGTACCTTATGGTGGACGGGAAAGTGCCAATTTCTACCTGCGCCAGCAGTCGCGTGAGTACGTATATATTGGGCAGGTGCCACCGATGAATATTTTTAGTCCGCTGGCCTGGGGCCAGTTTTTCAAGGCCTGGAAAGAAGGGAAGTATAAGAAGAAAAAAGAATAGAGAAATCAAAAAAGCAATTTGCAAAAAGCAAAAAGGCAAGGTTCAACTCATATTGAACCTTGCCTTTTTTGCACCTTACCCCTCTTGCTCTATAATCAATTTATTTTCGCGGTAAAATCATATTTCAGTCCCCAATACTCTTTCAGCACCATTTTCACGGAACCAACCGACACGGGCGACTCAATGAGTAAAGGAATACGGTTTTGGTCGTCGGAGACCCACACCGACATCCCCTCTCCTTCTTTGAACACGTTGCCCGCGATGACATCCGGTTGAAACTTGAGGGTATTGTAGCGGCCCATGTTGTACACTTTTTTGCGCTCCTTGCCTTGATAGCGCATTTGCAGCGGAAACTCTTCTTTGTCCATAAATACTTTGAATGGAATACTGAATCCGTTCTGCTGCGAGCCAAAATCTATGGTACGCAGGCTGTATAAACTGGACAATACATCCTGTACACAGCCACTTACGCTGTGCTCGGTTTTCGTTTCGGCGGTGCCGCGCTTGTCGGAACGATAGACCGTCATTTTGCGAGCACCCTGATTAAAAGCGATTTTTTCAAAAATGTGGTACTTCCCCTCGTTCACGTTGCGCTCGGAATAGTTGGGCAACAAGGTGTTTTTATCCACCCAGGAGTCATATTCATCTTTGACCGAAAAAAACCACTCATAAGAGTTATAGGTCTCGCCCCGAGCCTGATAATGGTACTGATTGCCTTCTTCAAAGGCCTGGAAAGTTACTTCGCCAGCGGAAATCCAGACGAAATTCCAGTTGTAATATATTTTGTAGGTCAGCTTTTCTGCGTGCTGAAAAGTCGAATTGCTATTGGAGCAGGGATCATACTGCAAGACGGGAGAAGGCACACCTGGCGCAGATGCCGGAATAGACCCAAAATCGCCGGGCGTGGTAAAAGCCATCAGCAATAATCCCAAATGCAGGGCCAGGTATTTACTCATTTTCATAACCCAATGTTTTGGGAATATTGACGTAGAAAAGTGAAAAAGTACCAATTAACGCGGGCAAAATCAGGTTTATTATCCATAGCGTGAAGGTAGCAGCCAAGGCACTGACCTCATTGGCACCAAACTGCGACCAGACGAATAGTGCAATATTTCCGCGCAGCAGCAATCCCATGATCGCCGGTAGCGGCACGATGGTTTGCACCAGAAAAATGGTGCTGATGCCCGCATAGCCGGCCAGCAAATTGGCTGGAATGCCGAAAAATCGGAGCAGGAAAAAGTATTGGCTAGCGAAAATGACGTACCGCAGGGCTGCCAGACCAAATATCCGCCATAAATCGGGCTGGCGAAAGGTTTGCAAAATATAAACGTCGCGCACAAAGGGCTTTAAGTGATGCAACAGTGGAATGCGACGGGCCAAGGGCAGCAGTCGCTGAATTTGAAAATACCCAATCAATAACAACGGCAATGCTACGCCAGCCACCAGCGAGCCATAGCGCAGCACGGTAGGCGGCAAGGTCATTTGTTGACCCAGAAAAATCAATGCACCAATCACCCCGGCCAATACAGTCACCAGGTACTGCGCCCAACTGCCCACCACATTAATCATAATGGCTTTCCAGCGATGTTCGGGCTGCACATACAGCAGGCGACCGCCATATTCACCCAGTTGATGCGGCGTGAACAGCGTGAAACTAATGCCTGCAAAAACGCCCCGCAGCCCCTGCCAAAGCGTCAACGGCTGATAGCGGTGCACATAAGGTTGCCATTTTAAGGTTTCTATCACCCAGTTGATGGGCATAAGTAGCACGGCCAATGGCAGCCACCACCAGCGGGCTCCACCGAACTCTTGCGTGAAGGCTGCCCACAAGGCTGGCAAGTTATTTCTGCCCTGCAACTCCAGGTACAAACCGCCCAACAGCAGCACCGCTACGGTTATTTTAAATACCAAACCAAACCAGCGTTGCCGGATTAGTCGCCGACAAAACAGAAAAAATGGGGATGTAAAAATGGACATAAGAAGGCGGCAACAATCATCAAATAAAAAGCGGGCAACTTCCAGGAAAGGAAATTGCCCGCGCAAGGTTCAGTAAAACATTCGATTTAGAAACCGGATGCTTTGTTACCTTTCATGTTCATATTCATCATTTTGCTCTTGCCAGCTTCTTTACCTTCTGGACGAGCCATTTCCGTTTCACCTTTGGCAACGCGGAATTCTACGCGACGATTCATCATGTTGGAACCTTCCACTGGGATCAGGGCTTTGTCTTCACCCACCCAGTTCAGGATCACGCGATCACGTGATACACCGTATTGGGCAACCAAAAAGTCGATGGCAGCTTTGGCACGGTTGTAAGACAGCACATTGTTGTATGCTTCCGAAGCGCGTTTGTCGGTGTGACCAATGGCCACTATTTTCAGGCTTGGATTTTGCATCAGCACGGTACCGATATTATACAGTTTTTCGTATTCGCTGTATTCGATGTCGTAACGATTGTCCTTGAAAGTCACCATCGGCAGGAACCACTGGCCACCTGGCTCTGGGAACTTGATAGCCGCGATCTTGGCATCCACGATGCGATTTACATCATTTTCATCAATTGGTTTTGGCACACTGGCTACCCCTTGCGCATTCACCGAGAAACCGGGAGGCGAGAAAGGCTCTTTATCCAAATAGTCAGGCACTTTGTCACCATCGCTGTCCAGCGTCATACCTTTGGAATCCACGCGAGCACCGGCTGGGCTATTGTCTTCCACATCAATATCGTCAATAATACCGTCGCCGTCTGTATCAGTCGGGTTGTAAATTGGGCGAGCTTCCAGTGCCGTGATGGCAGTAGCTACTTCGGCCAATGGATTCACCCAGTACAAAGGCTCGCTGCGGGCCATACCATCTTTGCTCGCGCCACCCAGGTTGAAATTGAGGGTCAAGTGAGGGTAGTGCAGCACGTCGCGGGAAGTCGTCACTCTACTGTCCAGGTTTTGGTCGCTATCCAGCAGGTCACCATTTTCGCCAAAGACAGTAGTAACAGTATGCTCTATACCAATGTTAAATTTCTTGGTTACCCGGAAAGCAAGACCTAAACCCACTTCTACGTGAGCATTGGTAGTAGATGCCAGACTGCCGCCGTTCACACCGCTGCTTTGTACGATGTTGCGATAATCGGTTTTGTAGTTGTCTACGCCCAGACCAAAAAAGCCATTTATCAGGATTTTGCGATTGGGTTTGTCAAAGCGAAAGTTATTAAGGGCTGCGACCAGTTGGGCACTACCGGAAATCCAGGTATTATCGGAAGTACGATTGCCACTGGTGGAGCTCTCTTCATTTTTCATTTGAGCATACAGACCCACAACACGAACGGAAAAAATGTGGTCGAACGCTTTGCGAACGTGGATCCCGCCTCCAAAGCCCGGAAATTTGGCGTTAACATCACCGAGAATGAAAGGCACACCGGCATGGATGCCCAGTTCCCACTGATCTTTTGGTGTAAAAGAACGATAGGGAGTAGACATAGCCGCATCTTGCGCCACAGCGGCGAAAGAAACCAGCACGAAAAGAACGGAGAATACTAAAGGTCGAACCGTCATAGGGTCACTGAATTTTTTTTGAATGAATGAATGTTAACAGTTGTGTTAATTGCTTAGAATCTACTGTTTTCCACACTTTGAAGGGCTGTTCTGTGGCGTGGAAGGGGCAGCTTGTGGCGGAAAATTCTCAATTTGAGTTCAAATCCCCAGCTTTTTAAGGGCCAAATATAGGGCGTTGGATGAAACTTTATTTGGTGTAGGATTTATTTTTACTACTTCTTCTAACGCCCGACCGATTGTGTTGGAAATATCGCCGAATATCGCCTCGTCAGTCATCAATACGTCAGGTTGCATCAGGTAAGCAAAAACTCGTGCCATACCACAATTGGCAATAAAATCAGGAATTACGGCTATATGTTCGTCGGCAAAACGAGCCGTGGGACCAAAGAAAATTTCATCGTCTATAAATGGCACATTGGCTCCGCAAGCCACCACTTCGATGCCCCCGGCCAGCAGCGCATCCACCTGTGGGCGCGTGACGATCTTGGAGGCGGCACCCGGAATGAAAATATCGGCCCCCATTTTCCAGATTTGCTCGTTCACTTCTTCAAACGGCAACGTACCAACTGCCACCAGTTGGTTGCCATTTTTAGCACTGAACAAGGCTTTAATTTCGGTCAAGTTAAGCCCGTCGGGCGCTAATACGCCCCCGGCACGATCAATAATGCCGATCACTTTTACGCCTTCCTTTGCCAGATAACAGGCTGCCGCCGAAGCCACATTTCCCCAACCCTGGATGATGGCAGTTTTGCCGACTGGCGTAGTATGATAATAAAGTCGATAAAAATGACGTACCGATTCAGCTACGCCATAGCCTGTAATCAAGTCGGCTACCGCGTATTTATGCTCGCTGTCTTCCGGCACATATTCCGGGTCTTCCACGATCTTGGTGCAGCCGTAGCGCAGTTGACCGATAATATTGATTTGCTGACCTTCCGTAGGTTTTAAATGGCCTTTCACGATGCCTTCCTGCGGATGCCACAATCCCAAATCCTCAGTGATCGGCACTACATCTTTCAATTCATCCACATTCAGGTCGCCGCCAGTGCCGTAGTAGTGTTTCAAAAGCGGCAGTGCGACCTGGTACCAACGCTGCAATACTTCCAGCCGCTGGGGATGCGCCGGATCGAAATTAATGCCGCTCTTGGCTCCACCAATATCCGGGCCGCAAACGCTGAATTTGATTTCCATGACTTTGGCCAGCGAGATCACTTCATTCAGTGTCAGCCCTTTACGCATTCGAGTGCCGCCGCCCGCCGCGCCGCCACGCAGCGAATTGATGACAATCCAGCCCTCAGCACCCGTCTCGGCGTCGTGCCACTCGAAGACTACTTCGGGCTTTTTGTCTTTGTATTTTCGCAGCAGCTCTTCCATATTCTTCATGGTGGTGGTGGGCTATAGTGGCGGATGTAACTGCCGAATAGGAAAGGCTAAATAAAAGTCAGTTTTAAAAAGCGGCGCAAAAGTAGCCGGGTATTCCTCATATTGGCGGAAATAGCGCAATTGATTTGCAGATTTTTTCAAAGTCCTGGCCTTTTTAGTTGCAAACTATCCATCGGCGGAGAACGCACGTACAGCGAATTGGGTAGAATTGTACAGCTTTAAAAATCCGCATCCATCCAATATTACGGTCAATTGGGCAAGTCCAAAACTCTTGCGACTACGTTTCCTGCTACCTTGCCGCCATATTTATCCACGCTAGAAAAATGTCTTGGGACAATACATTCACACTTATGCTGCAAAACTGGCTCAAACCCCTGTCGGCTGCCTTCACCAAATATGCGGATACACTGCCCGCTTCGTCCATCGGCAAACAATTGCTGTTGCACCAGGAACAATTTCCCGACCTGAAAAAAGTGCGGGTGGCCATCATAGGGCTGGATGAAAAAAGTGCGCAACCCATCCGGGAGCAGCTCTATCGCATGGCCTGGCATTTTCCAAAAAACACTGTCGCCGATCTGGGAAATCTGCGTAAAGCAGAGCCGGGGCTGCTGTTGCCCGTAGTCTTTGAATTGCTTTCCGGCAAAGTTCTGCCGCTGCTGATTGGTGGCTCCGACGACCTGGCCCGCGCCCAGTTTCTGGCTTATCAGGAAGCGAAAGCACTGGCTAACCTCGCCGTGGTGCACGAAACCCTTTCCCTGACCGATCCCAAAAAAGGCTACACGCCCCTACTCGAGCCGCGTCATCCGCTGTTGTTTCATTTCGCCTTGATTGGCTATCAAATCCACCAAACACCCGCCGCTACGTTGGATTTTTTGGCCAAAAACAATTTCGATCACGTTCGGCTGGGACGTTCACGTGCGGCTTTGGAAGAAACCGAACCCGTGCTGCGCGATGCCGATGCCCTGGCTTTCCATCTGGGCGCACTCAAACAAAGCGAGGCACCCGGCGTGGCCCATCCCTCTCCGTCGGGCCTTTTTGCCGAGGAAGCCTGCCAGATTTGTAGGTATGCCGGTTGGAGCGACAAGCTGACCTCTTTTGGCATTTATGGCTACCAGCGCGAAGCCGATCAGGGCGACCAGACGGCGCAGGTAGTGGCCCAAATGATGTGGTATTTTCTGGAAGGCTACTTCAGCCGAAAAAACGACTATCCCGCTTCTACGACCGGGCTGACAGAATACATTGTGCATTTGCCGCAATTGAGCCACCATTTGACCTTTTGGAAAAGCACTAAAAGTGGCCGCTGGTGGATGCAAGTGCCGGTAGTAAACAAACGCAAACATGATCGCCACCGACTAGTGCCATGTTCGTATCAGGATTATCAGGCGGCCTGCCGGGAGGAATTGCCGGAGCGTTTGTTGGCCGCTTTGCAGCGGTTTGGGTGAGAAATGAATAAGCAAACTTGGTGTAAATATGGCAAAAGAAACCAACATTGATTTTTTCGAGGCCCTGCCCGATACGGAGTATTTCAAAGATAATAAGCGAGCATCGCAAAAATTCAGGAATATTGAAGCCTTTGCCAACGCATTGGGCCTCGATATGGATACTTCGGGTTTTATTGCTTTGCACCACAAGCATGTTGATTTGGCACTCCTGCAGGAATTACCAGTATGTATAATTTTAAAAAATGCAGGGTATGGAGTAGTACTGATGAACGAAGAAGGGATACACCAGAAAGCAGACGCACAAATTGACGGGCAGTTGTTCGAAATCAAGCGAATCTCAAAAGCAAAAAATATTCAAGGTGCTATCACTTACTAATTTAGGACGGCGTACCGCAAAGCATCCAACCTGATTTTGCACATTGACCAACCAGCGCACCCAGAAAGCGTCTGCAAGGGCATCTTTCAAGCTGCTCGAAAATACGCTCAAATAAAATTGGTATGGGTAGTATACGATGGAAATCTGCAGGAACTGGAACGCAAAGTAATTTTGAAAGGCAAATTCAAAATGTCATAAAAAAAGCGTACAACCATAGGTCACACGCTTATAGGTAGCGTGCCGAAGCTCGCTGATGATACAAAGGTAAGGGTATATTGTCAAATAAGCAACTTAATCTTGCTTGCCGAAATTATGATTTGCTGCCTGCCTTCTTGCCCCTCTTGCTATTCGCCGATCCGCTCAAATCCCGTGTACCGATGCAGTACCTTCGGAATATTGATGCCCGTCGCTGTCTGGTTATTTTCCAGTAACGCCGCTACGATACGAGCCAGCGCGAGAGCCGAGCCATTCAGGGTATGGGCCAGTTCAATCTTGCCATTTTCGTCGCGGAAACGGAGTTTCATGCGGTTGGCTTGATAGGTCTCGAAATTGGAGACGGAACTCACCTCCAGCCAGCGTTTCTGCGCCGCCGACCATACTTCCAGATCGAAAGTAAGGGCGGAATTAAAAGCCCATATCGCCGCCACAAAGCCGCAGAATCCGGTAGGGCAGTTCGAGTTTGTCCAGCAATCCGGCTACGTGGCGCACCATCGTTTGCAGGGTATCGTAGGAACGGTCCGGGTGTTCCACCTGCACAATTTCTACTTTATCAAACTGGTGTACGCGATTCAGGCCGCGCACGTGCGCACCCCACGCGCCGGCTTCCCGGCGAAAACAGGGCGTATGACCCGCCATTTTGATGGGCAGATTTTTTATTGGCACGATTTCGTCGCGCATAATATTGGTAATGGGCACCTCGGCGGTCGGGATGAGGTAGAAGCCATCGCGTTCGCAGTGATACATTTGTGCCTCTTTATCAGGCAGTTGGCCGGTACCACGGGCACTGGCTTCATTTACGAGTAGCGGTGGCAGTATTTCTTCGTAACCTGCTTCTCCGGCCTCGTCCAGAAAAAACTGGATGAGGGCGCGCTGGAGGCGGGCACCTTTGCCGCGATAGACCGGAAAGCCCGCGCCGGTGAGTTTTACGCCCAGTTCGAGGTCAAAAAGATTGTATTTTTTGGCCAAGTCCCAGTGCGCCAGCGCGTCGTCGGGCAGGGCCGGAAACGGCTTGTCCCAATCCTGCGCTACCTCGTTTTCCTCCGGGGTTTTACCCTCCGGGACGCTTTCGTGGGGGATATTGGGGACAGAAAGCAACAGGGTTTCGAGCTGCTGATCGGTTTGGCGTTGGCGTTCGTCCAATTGTTTGCTTTTTTCCTTCAAAACAG
This sequence comes from Saprospiraceae bacterium, assembly GCA_965249785.1. Lineage (GTDB taxonomy): Bacteria > Bacteroidota > Bacteroidia > Chitinophagales > Saprospiraceae > M3007. The sequence continues at coordinate 80,595 of CBDFMU010000032.1, forward strand.
CCACCTGAGCCTTCCCCGTTTCGGCTTCTTCCTGCTTGCCCTGACCCATCAGCGCACCGATTTGTTTGGCCAAACGGTTCTGTTCGGCCAGTGTATCATCGAGTTCCTTCTGCCCACTGCGCCGATCGTCGTCCAGTTGAATGATTTGGTCAATGACTTCTATCTGGGATGGCGACCAGTTTCTCTTACGCAAACCATTGATAATGCGTTGTTTATCTTCGCGTGAAGTATTTTCAGTTGAAGCATTTTATGTTTTATAGTATAAAAAAAGTGGCGCAAGATAGAGCGATTTTCAAAAAGTGCTTATCTTTGCCATGTTCGATTTCCGAAGCGACTTGCTTTCGCCGCCTGCCCTTTGCATTTTTTCCACCATTACTTTGCTCCTACTTCAAAGTTTTTGAAGAAAAGCGGCTTCACAAGGTGGGCCTCCGCGTAAGTTCCAGCATCCTTTTCCTGGTTGTATTGTCGTAATTTCCGAAAAACTTACCTACCCAGACGGGTCTTCGTTCCGCGACTGACCTAACCCAATTCAATTATCCACTGTCTTTGCTTTTTTTATCTTCTTATTGCATAATGCTCACCCCGCGTGTGCTTTCTGAACACCTATTCCGGGCTTCAGCCACGCCTAATTCACCATCAACACATATTATCCATATTTGCCATGTACGACATATTGCAGCTGAATGACAAGCTGGTACCCGAACTGAAAGAGATCGCTCAGCGACTCAGTGTAAAGGGTTATAATAAACTGACCAAACAGGACCTCATCTATAAAATACTGGACGAACAAGCGCTGGCGGAAAAAAATGCCGGCGACCGCAACGTACCCGTCGTGGATGAACCTAACCCACAAACCGGACGCCGTCCACGCAAAGCCGTGACGACCATGGATGATGCCGGGACTGAAAAATCTGCTCCGACCCCTACCCCGCCTGCTCGCGCTACTACGCCAAGGACACCTCGGGCGGAACCCCGTCCTCAACAAACAGCCGATCAGCGGCCATCCAACAACGATCAGCCGCCTCGTCCGGAAGTACCGCTTCGGGAGGAACGCCCCCTGCAAAATCGCGAACGCCCCGAAGTGCCTGCCCGCGAAGAACGTCCGTTGCAAAACCGCGAACGCCCGGAACAACAGCAGCAACGCCGGGAACAACGCCCTAATGAGGTGCCGCGTCGTCCAAATGAACTGCCAAACCGCTCAGAAAATCGTCGGGAAGACCGGCCTGCCGACCAGCGTCGCCCAAATGATACGCCGGAACGTCCGGAAAATGCCCCACGCCGGGACGACCGCCAAAATGACCAACGTCGGTCCGTCGAGGGAAGCGAACAGCCGAATCTTAATACTAACCGCGACCGTACCAACGAACCACCGCGCCGTGATCGTTGGGAAGATCGTCGCCGCGACGGCAATCGCCGTGACCGCTGGGAAGATCGTCGCCGCGATGGCAATCGGGAGCGACCTGATCAACGCGATCAACAGCGCCCCGGCAATCCTGCGCTGGTCGATCCCGATGCTAATAAATTAGCTAATCTGGAAGAGGAGGAATTCGTCAACCAAAATAATGGAGGCGAAGAAGATGACGAGGAAATGGTCGTCAATCGTCCTGCTAACACCGGCGCTAACGCTCCTGAAAAACGGGAACAGGAGCCAGCCGAGGTGATGCCTGTTATCAATAAAGAGCGTTTCGATGTGGAACTGGATGGTATTATTGAGGGTCTGGGTACGCTGGAAATGATGCCCGACGGCTACGGTTTCCTGCGTTCGCCGGATTATAACTACCAGACCAGTCCCGACGATATTTATGTATCGCCTTCGCAAATCAAACTATTTGGCTTGCGTACTGGTGATACCGTAAAGGGTGCTATTCGTCCGCCGAAAGAAGGCGAAAAATATTTTGCCCTGCTTAAAGTCAGCAAGATCAATGGCTTAGACCCCAAAGATGTGCGTGACCGGGTACCGTTCGATTATTTAACGCCGCTTTTTCCGACCAAAAAATTCAACCTGCTCATCAGTGCAACGGGTCGGGATTTCAGCAATCGCATCATCGAACTCTTTACGCCGCTGGGCAAAGGGCAACGTGGCTTGATCGTAGCCCAGCCTAAAACGGGTAAAACGTTCCTGCTGAAAGACATCGCCAACGCGATCACCAAGAATCACCCGGAAGTGTACCTCATCGTGCTGCTTATTGATGAGCGACCCGAGGAGGTCACCGATATGCGCCGCAGTGTGCGCGCCGAAGTAGTAGCTTCTACTTTCGATGAAGCAGCGGATAATCACGTGCGGCTCGCCAACATTGTGCTGGAAAAAGCCAAACGCATGGTAGAGTGCGGCCACGATGTGGTCATTCTGCTGGATTCGATCACGCGGATGGCGCGGGCCTATAACACGGTGGCTCCTTCCAGCGGCAAAGTATTGTCGGGTGGTGTGGAAGCAACGGCTTTGCAAAAACCCAAGAAATTCTTCGGTGCCGCGCGCGCCATCGAAGGTGGCGGTTCGCTCACCATTCTGGCGACGGCTCTGATTGATACTGGTTCCAAAATGGACCAGGTGATTTTTGAGGAATTTAAAGGAACGGGCAATATGGAACTCCAACTGGATCGTAGTCTGGCCAATCGCCGGATGTATCCTGCCGTGGATTTGACCAAATCGAGCACACGCCGCGAGGAACTATTGCTGGATAAAGATACGCTCAGCCGAATGTTTATTCTGCGCAATCACCTGGCCGATATGAAACCGGAAGAAGCGATGGAATTTATGCGCAAGCAGATGTTGCACAGCAGTAGTAATGAGGAGTTTCTGGAATCTATGAACCGCTAATATTTTCCTGCAACCGTTCTATAGAGTGGTTGTATGCTGACGACAGGCTATTCAAGACAAACTGCGTAGCAGTGACATTACAGGAGAGTGAAAAAAGGTGCGTAAAGACGTAGAACCGCGTAGTGGTGACATTATAATGCCACCGCTACGCGGTTCCGACGTTTTTATACAAGTGGTTTTTACCAAACGTCAATTCTATGGAGCTTATACACGACAATGATAGCCCCTTATTAAATTGTATATATTCCGTAGGTTTTAAAAACCTTAGCCCGCTTAGTGCACATAATTAGCCTTTTATTCAACGAAGTTTATAGAACTTCACTAGTTAAGAACCCACCTGACTTACTCCACACGCACCACATTACTTACCCACTCAAATTCTTTTAGGACCAGCATAGTGCGCTGCAGCTGATCGGTATTAGACACAATCAGCGCGATCTTGCCTTCAAAGTAGCCGCCATCCGCTGAAATGGAGAAAGAGCGAATATTGAGACCCAATGCTGAAATACAATTGGTGAGTTGGTTAATAACTCCTGGCCCAATATCAATGCCCGTGACCAATAGATTGGCTAAGAACTCGGATTTCACGGTATTGCCCCAACTCGCCTTCAAGACCCGGTAACTATAATTCGTCAACAGATTATCGGCATTGGGACAGGTCATCCGGTGGATTTTCACGCCCTGATTAGTCGTCATGTAGGCAAAAATCGGGTCGCCTTGTACGGGATTGCAACAGGTCGCGAACGTATAAGCGTGGTACATTCCCGACTCCTCATTGATGATGATCTGCGGAGTGCGGTCGCCGGGTTTGCCTTTTAGTTTCGTCGCCGGGTCCACCGCAATGCTTTCAGAAAGGTCTGCCACGCGTGGTACTTCGATCAAAGCCAGTTTGTTGCCATCAGCCTTAAAAGATTTCAGCCCACTGAAATCCACCTGTCCCAGCGAAATGGCACTCAAAAACTCCAGCCGATTGGGGTAGCCAAAGTGTTTGGACAACATATCCACATTCTCCTCTACTGGCACCCGGTACGCTTTTAGTTTGCGTTCCAGGCTTTCTTTGCCCAGCTCGGCCTGATTGCGTTTTTCTTCTTTCAGGGCCGCCCGGATGCGCGTCTTGGCCTTGGAGCTCTTGACGATTTTCAGCCAATCTTCGCTCGGTTTTTGGTTTTTGCTGGTGATTACCTGTACCTGATCGCCGTTTTGCAGCAGATAACCAATAGGTACCAGGCGATTATTGACTTTCACTGCCTGACAGGTGCACCCCACATCGGAGTGGATATTGAAAGCAAAATCCAGCGCGGTGGCCCCATCTGGCAGCACTTTCATCTCGCCTTTGGGCGTGAATACGTGTACACCTTCGGCAAAAAGTTCGCTTTGAAAATCGGCCAGAAACTCCACGGCACTGGCCGAATCATTGGTTTCCAGCGTCTCTCGCACCTGCGCCAGCCAGTTGTCGAAGGTGTTGGCGCGACTATTCAGCGTCATTGCCCCCTTATATTTCCAGTGAGCCGCAAATCCCCGTTCGGCAATTTCGTCCATACGCTCCGAGCGAATCTGCACTTCCACATAGCGTCCTTCCGGGCCGATCACCGTCGTGTGCAGCGATTCGTAGCCGTTGGCTTTTGGGTTGGTGATCCAGTCTTTCAGTCGCTCTGGAATGGGCTTGTACTGATCGGTGACGATCATATAAATATGCCAGCACAGTAGCCTCTCTTCCGCGCCGGGTGGCGTTTTAACAATGATCCGAATGGCAAAAAGGTCATAAATATCCTCAAACGGGACGTTTTTAGAGCGAATTTTGTTCCAAATAGAAAAAATACTCTTGGGCCGTCCGGCAATACGCGCTTCAATGTCTACTTCTGCCAGCGACTTTTGCAACGGCTCCGTAAAAATATCAATATACTCTTTTCGGGCGCGTTTGGTCTGCGCCAGTTGCTCGGCGATGTCGTGGTATTCTTCGGGGTGACTGATTTTAAGGCAAATATCCTGAAACTCGGTTTTCACAGCATTCAGACCCAGCCGGTGGGCCAGCGGTGCGTAAATGGTGCTGGTTTCGGCGGCTATTTTCCGTTGTTTCGACGGGATCATGCTATTGATTGTCCGCAGATTGTGCAGCCGATCTGCCATTTTGATCAGCACCACCCGCACATCGAACAGCATGGCTTTCAACACTTTACTGATGTTTTCCGCCTGTGGACTTTCCTTGTCCTTCATCTCGTCGAGCTTGGTCAGTCCTTCCACGATACGCGCCACGCGGTCGCCAAATTGCTCCCGAATTTCTTCCAGGCTAATGGCCGTATCTTCCACCACATCGTGCATGAGCGCGCAGGCGGCGGCGGTCGGCCCCAGGCCAATTTCTTCCACGCAAATGCGGGCCACTTCAATAGGATGGAGAATATAGGGTTCGCCCGACTTGCGCCGCTGCTCGCTGTGTGCATTGCGCGCCAGCTCGAACGCATCACGCATGATGCGTTCGTCGGCCGGGCTGAGGGGCGTTTTGAAAGCGTGCATCAGGTGGTCGAAAGCGGCCTGAACCTGCGCTTGTTCTTCGTCTTGTACGGTGATCGTGATGTCTTCGTCCTGCAACATGATGATTCCTACTGTATTAGGTGTACTTATTTTGGCGGCTAACAAAGTTAGAACAAAAAAATTACCGTAGTTCTTCTTTCAATGTTTGTTAACGGTTTTTCTTCTGACAATTTTTCTTTTGGTTTTCCACAAAAACATTACTTTTGCCCTCCTTTTTACCCGTCGAAGCCACAAGCGTAGGCGGGTAGGCCAATTTCTACCCTCTTTTGCAAAGGCCTAGGCGGATAGAAATGAATTATTAAACATTGTTAATCAATACATTGCAATACTATCGCGGGCGTGGCGAAATTGGTAGACGTACCAGACTTAGGATCTGGCGCCGCGAGGCATGGGGGTTCGAGTCCCTCCGCCCGCACTCCATTGTGAGAGAGCGAGAGAGGTGAGAAAAAGTGAGAAAAAATTTCACACCTTTCCCGAAAAATGAGGGCGGCGTTGTTCAGCAGCACCGCCCTCTGTCTTTTGCCCCAAACCTGACCATTTTTGAGTACTTCATTAAAATTACTGTAAGGTAAATTTGCGTAAGTCATTGGTTTTCATTGCCAACTTGCCTTTTGCAATTTTTGCCTTTTTACTTTATCGTTCATCGTTCATCGTTCCCAAACATGGTTGTCCGCAAAGATATAGACGACACTTCCGCCATACTGACCGTCGCCGTTTCCCGCGAAATCTTTAAACCCAAATTAGATGCCGAACTCAAGCGTATTCGGCAAAAATCCATTATAAAAGGTTTCCGGCAAGGCCAGGCTCCGATGAGTTTTGTAAAAAAACTTTACGGAAGTGGCATTTTAGGCGAAACGCTCAACGAACTTCTTTCCAAAGAACTGTACGACCATTTGAAGGAAAGCGGTTTGCAGGTATTGGGCCAACCCATCCCGACAGAGGAGCAAGCCAGTTTTAATTTTAGTCTGGATGACCCCGATCCAGAGTACGCGGTGAATTATGAGGTCGGTTTTGTGCCGCCTTTCGAGCTGCAAGGCTTGGATGGAACGGCTGTTTACGAGCGGTTGGTGGTGTCCAATCTGGATGAATTGGCCGAAGACGACCTGCAATATGCCCGCAAGCGCATGGGTACGCGCACCAGTCCGGAAGGGGATATTAAGGAAAATGATATTATAAAAGTTGCTGCCCGTGAGATGGAAGGCGACGCTGCAAAAGAAGGTGGCCACGAAACCACCCTCACGATTCTGGTGAAAGACGTGATAGATGATGTGCTGAAAGCCAAACTGTTAGGCATGAAAAAAGGCGATACCGTGCGCCTGAATCCACGCCATATTGAGAAGCGTGACGACGAAGCATCTTATCGCAAATACATTTTGAGCCTCGATAAAGACGACGACCGTTCCGTCAGCGATTCGTTTGAGGGCATGATTGAGGACGTGAGCCGCGTGGGCGAAGCCGATCTGAATGAAGAATTTTATAAAGGTTATTTTGGCGAAGGCGTGACCAATAAAGAGGAAGCCATTGACCAGATCAAAAAAGGCATCCAGCAATTTTACGAAGTGCGTTCTAATGCACTGTTGATGCGTTCGTTCCAGGAGCGTTTGATGACGGAAAACAAGATTCCATTGCCCGATACTTTCCTGAAACGCTGGTTGTTTGTCAATAATGAAGGTCGTTTGCCGCAGGAACAGATTGATCGCGAGTATCCAGCTTTTGCCGATAATCTTCGCTGGTCGCTGTTGCGCGATAAAATCAAAGAACAGTTTGATATAGAAGTAACTGACGAGGACGTGTACGAATCATACGCCCAGCGGGTACGCAGTTATTTCCAAGGCCAAATGGAATTGCCCGAAGAACTCATGCGCAGCAGCGTAGAGCGATTGATGAAAGAAGATAAGGACGTGGAAACCACCAAACGCGACTTGGAAACGGATAAACTCTTCGTAGCCATTCGGTCGGCCGTAAGCACGGAGGATAAACCTGTTACCTCCGAAGAACTACACAAAATACTGGACGAAACCACCAAAAAAGCCGAAGCCGAGCAATCGGAAGATGCTGCGCTGCGTGCGTCGGTGGAGGAAGAAGAAGGTCAGTTATGAGGTATAAGTTATGAGTTATGGCACTGATAAGGGCGTGAATTTGTATTCGTCGGCTTTTTAGGTACGTTCGTCGATAGAAATGCCGGGTGCTTCCTTCAAATCGGTTCCATTTTTTTGATTTATAACTATCCGGTCAGGAAGTTGTTACACTTGCTCTCAAAAAGGAGACAAATTATGTTCAACAAAAATGAATTTCAAAAGTACGCCACCAAGCATTTAGGCATGAGTGGTATGCACCTCGAAAAGTACATGGAGACGACGCGGGTGCCAGATATTCAGGCATTCACGCCATACGTCATCGAAGAACGGCAGATGAATGCCGCCGCCCTCGACGTATTTAGCCGCCTGATGATGGATCGCATTATTTTTATGGGCGTTCCGGTCACAGAATACGTGTCCAACGTCGTGCAAGCGCAATTACTTTTCCTCGAAAGTGCCGATCCAAAACGCGATGTGCAAATGTTCATCAACAGCCCCGGCGGTTCGGTGATCGACGGTCTTGGCATCTATGACACCATGCAGTATGTGGCCCCCGATGTGGCTACTATCTGTACGGGTCTGGCGGCTTCGATGGGCGCGGTATTGCTGGCGGCGGGTGCCAAAGGCAAACGGAGTGCCTTGTACCACAGCCACGTCATGATTCACCAGCCAATGGGTGGTGCGCAAGGGCAGGTGTCGGACATCGAGATCTCGTACAAATTGATCAAGAAAATGCAAAAATCGCTCTACGAAATCCTGGCTTACCACACCGGACAGCCTTACGAAAAAGTAGAAGCCGATTGCGATCGCGACAACTGGATGAGTTCTGCCGAAGCCAAAGACTACGGTCTCGTGGACGAAGTACTCGACCGCAACAATCCAAAAGCCAGAGCGGCCAAGGACAAGAAGGATAAAGAAGACAAGGACAAGAAGGACAAAGACTAATTATGGAGGATACGAGTATTTGAGTATTTGATCAAAACACTTGATAATCAGGTGAGTAATCGAATCCTCGAATCTTCAAATACTCCAATAAACTTAGTTTATACAGCCGATTATCTTTATCGAACATCCCGGAGAAACGAGCGTCGTTTCTCCGGGTTTTGTTTTTTATTCACCATTTACGCTAATATTCGCGCGAGTAGACCTGCCAGCCGAAGTTATACCTTTGTCGCCCGATTATCAAGAGGGTCGAAAAGCAAATTTTGGTCACCCAAAAATGGGTTAAATTCTTTGCGAAGCATTCATTGTTGCCATTAACCTTTCCGACGAAAAATCGGGGTATTGCTTTGCCATTTTTAACTAATTAATCTCCTGTTTTTTGAAAGACAACATGATCAAACGCGGCAAACCCACCCAACATCGCTGTTCCTTCTGCGGACGCGGCGAAGAAGAAGTAATGATTCTGGTCTCCGGCATGGACGGCCAAATCTGTGAAGCCTGTGTCGAGAAAGCCGAAGAGATCATCGAGCAGGAGTTGCGCAAGGCGGGCGTACCCAACCGCGAAGAAGAACAAGTGCCGCGCAGCGAAAAATACAGTGCGCCCCTGCGTCTGATTCCGCCCCGCGACCTGAAAACCTTTCTGGATCAATACGTTATCGGTCAGGATGATGCTAAAAAAGTGTTGTCCGTTGCCGTGTACAACCACTATAAACGCCTGTTAAACAAGGCCAAACTGGACGGCGATATTGAAATCGAAAAGTCCAATATTCTCTTCGTCGGGCAAACCGGCACGGGAAAAACTTTGATGGCGAAAAGCATTGCCCGTTTGTTGGGTGTACCGTTTACCATCGTGGATGCTACGGTATTTACCGAGGCTGGTTATGTGGGCGAAGATGTGGAAAGCATTCTTTCCCGTTTGCTGCAAGTCTGCGATTATGATGTGCAGGCCGCCGAACAAGGCATCGTCTATATTGATGAAATTGATAAAATTGCCCGCAAACAGGACAATCCCAGCATCACCCGCGACGTGTCGGGCGAAGGTGTACAACAGGGTATGTTGAAAATGCTGGAAGGGGCCGAAGTACTAGTGCCACCCCAAGGCGGACGTAAGCACCCGGAGCAGAAATTGGTGAAAATCAATACCCAAAATATCCTTTTCATTTGTGGCGGGGCTTTTGATGGTATTGAAAAAATCATTGCTCGCCGGGTCAATACGCAGATCATCGGCTACCAGAAAAGAGAGGAAGCGCGTATTGACAAAGAAAATTTGCTGCAATACGTTAGCCATCAGGATATTAAGAACTTCGGTCTCATTCCCGAATTGGTCGGTCGTCTGCCAGTCGTGGTGCACCTCGAACCGCTCGACAAAGAAGCCCTGGGCCGCATTCTGACTGAGCCGCGCAACGCCCTGCTGAAACAGTACGAGAAACTTTTCGACCTCGAAGGCGTGCAACTCATTCTGGAACCGGGCGCGATTGATTTTATTGCCGAAAAAGCCCTGGAATACAAACTCGGTGCGCGTGGATTACGCTCGCTTTGCGAAGCCATTTTCACCGAAGCTATGTTCGATATGCCGACAAGCGGGAATGTGCGCGGGCCGAAAAAGCCATTCGTGATCAGCCGGGCCTATGCGGAAAATCAATTAAATAAATCACGGATTGGGCATTTGCAGGCGGCATAATACGCTCCATTCCTTTCCAAGAAAAATTTATCACAAATACCCCTTTCTTCGGAGGTTGTCCTTCTGAACATAGTGAAGAATCTGGTTACGAGAAAAGTGAGCATTTACCTTCGCTCTCGGCCAGTTCCTTCACTGCGTTGCTAATGAACTGCTCGGTTTTAGTACCCCGAATGGGGTCCTAACATGAATAGCCCCGAATGAAATTCGGGGTATAAAGATAAAGTATGAGCAACCCCGAATGGGGTTGAATCGCTGCATCTCTTTTTGTTCAACCCCATTCGGGGTTGTTTACCTTATTTTTTTCGCTTCCCTGGATTTCATCCGGGGCTATTCATATTCAACCACTTCGTGGTTAGCGTTCATTCTCGCATGGGTGCTGCCTAACCCAGCGTGTCCCCTCAGGATGACAGAGTGGTGGTTGGCAGTGAATAGTTATGTTTTCAACTAGAAAATTCTAATCACAAGTCACGAATCATCTGCCGCAACCGTTCGGAATCGCCGATGGCCTGCCCGCGCATGGTGTTATTAAAAAACACCCAAATGTCCTTGCCATCTTGCAGCCAGTCTTTAATCATAAAGGCGTAGCGTTCCAGTTTTTCATCGGAATACGAGGAATCGTACAACTTCTCGTCGCCGTGCAGACGAAAATAAACGGTGTCAGAAGTGGCCGTTTCCAGTCCCGGAAATCGCCCGCCAGAGGTGGCAATGGTCCAGCCGATGTTGTACGCTCGCAGCAATTCCAGTGCTTCGGGCGTGAACCAGGATTTATGCCGCGCTTCCATTACAAAGGCCGTTTGCGGGTAATTTTTGCGCAGCAATTGAAAGAAATTCTGCACTATTTTCTCGTTAAAATGAAAACTGGCCGCGATTTGGATCAGGATTGGTCCCAAACGGTCGCCCATGAGCAGGAAACGCGACATGAATTTTTCCAGCGGTTCCGCCACGTCTACGAATTTTCGAGTATGCGTAATTTCCTGATTTAATTTTGGGGCAAATCGGAAGGTGGACGGCGTTTCGGCCAGCCATTTCTCAATGGTTTTCGCCATTGTAAAATGGTAGAAACTGCTATTTATTTCCGTGCAGTCAAAACGTGTAGCATAGTAGGCGAGGTACTCTGCCGAACGCATACCAAGCGGGTAGAAAATTTCTTGCCAGGGATAACTCCAACCGGAAGTGCCGATGTGGAGGCGAGGGTGCGGGTACGTCATAGGGGGTCAGGTTTTGGCCATTTCATTAATAAAACCCTGCCATGAGCCGCTATTATCGGTAATGATGTCAACATCTGTTTTTTTGTCATTCAGAGCCGCAGGCGTGGAATCCGAGGCCGAAGGCTGAAAAAGGAGCGTAAACCTCGGCCTTCGGCCTCAGATTCTTCACTACGTTCTGAATGACAAACGCTCATATCAACGCCGGGTAATCTGCGCCCCAATCGCATTCAATCGCTGATCAATAAACTGGTAGCCGCGATCAATCTGGTGCACATTATGGATCACACTCTTGCCTTTGGCCGACAATGCTGCGATGAGTAAAGCCTGTCCCGCCCGAATATCCGGCGACGTCATCTCAATGCCCCGCAACGGATAACGACGATCCAGCCCAATGACCGTGGCGCGATGCGGATCGCAGAGGATGATCTGTGCGCCCATGTCGATGACTTTGTCCACAAAAAACAGGCGGCTCTCAAACATTTTCTGGTGAATTAACACACTACCCCGCGCCTGGGTGGCTACTACCAGCACAATAGACATTAAATCTGGCGTAAATCCCGGCCAGGGCGCATCATAAATGGTTAGAATAGAGCCATCAATAAAAGTATTGATTTCGTAATGCTCCTGCGCGGGAATGTAAAGATCGTCGCCGCGCCGCTCGATCTGGATGCCGAGCCGCTCGAAGGTCTGCGGAATTAGGCCAAGATGTTCCACACCCGCGTTTTTGATAGTGATTTCCGACTGCGTCATCGCGGCCAAACCAATAAACGAGCCAATTTCGATCATGTCAGGTAGACAGCGGTGTTCAGTCCCCCCAAGTTTTTCGACGCCTTCAATTTGCAATAAATTAGACCCTACGCCGCTGATTTTCGCGCCCATGCGTTGCAGCAGGCGACAAAGTTGCTGCACGTAAGGTTCGCAGGCCGCATTGTAAAGCGTGGTCGTGCCTTGGGAAAGTACAGCCGCCATGAGCACATTGGCCGTGCCAGTTACCGAGATTTCATCCAAATGCAAATAGGTACCATGCAAGCCGCCATCGGGTTGCTGAATGTAGTAAATGTCGTTTTCGTCGTCGTATTTGAATTCCGCCCCCAGTTTTTGGAAACCTAAAAAGTGGGTATCCAGTCGCCGCCGACCGATTTTGTCGCCGCCTGGTTTTGGCAGAATAGCTCTTCCAAAACGCGCCAGCAATGGCCCAATGAGCATCACCGAACCGCGCAGCCGCTGGGCATCCTTCATAAAAGCATCGGACTGCAAATAGGAAATATCCACCGTAGCCGCACAAAATTGATACGTATCGGGGGCCAATTGCTCCACCGTCACGCCCAGTCCACGTAGCAGATCAATGAGTTGGTTTACATCGCGGATATTGGGAATATTGCTAATGGTCACTTGGCCATCGGTGAGGAGGACGGCACTGATGATTTGTAAGGCTTCGTTTTTAGCGCCCTGCGGCTGTAATTCGCCTTTAAGTGGCTGGCCGCCAATGACTTCAAAACTATCTAGGGACATGGAATGGGTGAGAGACGTGAGAGAAAAGTGAGAGATGTGAGAAATAAAAAACGGGGGCGAAAGTAGGAAATTTGGGCATAAAAAAACTCCCGATGGACGTATCCACCGGGAGTTCAGAAACTCTATCAATCAAATGTCTCGTCGCGCTTAGGCGATTTTGACATCTATCGCATTCATTCCTTTTTTGCCGCGTTCCGTGTCGAAAGTGACGTTGTCGCCTTCGCGAATGTTGTCGACCAAACCGGTGACGTGTACAAAAATTTCTTCTTTCGAAGAGTTGTCAGTGATGAAGCCAAATCCTTTGGATTCATTAAAGAACTTTACTGTTCCGTTATACATTAAAAAACATTGAAATGATGATGTGGCAATTTGCCGCTGCAAAGATATAGGGCTTTTTACTACCAAACCTGATTTTTCTTTTTTATTTGAAATTAAATTTGGAAATCCTGTTGATTTCTTTGTTTTCGGAAAATTATCATTGGTTTTTCACCTGTTCCATCGCCTGCCGCACTAATTCTTCATCGGCCAAATAAGGCACTGTTACCTGCAAATCAGGATACGCCGCCATCGTGCGTTGTATGGTGCTGAGGGCGTGGGGATTACGTGCCCAGGCGCGACGGGAAATACCATTATTCACATCCCAGAAAAGCATGGACAACAGGCGACGTTCGGCCTCCGGCGAACCATCGAGGACCATGCCGAAACCACCATTGATGACTTCGCCCCAGCCCACGCCGCCGCCATTGTGCAGGCTCACCCAAGTCGCCCCCCGGAATGAATCGCCGATCACGTTTTGCACTGCCATATCCGCTGTGAAACGGGAGCCATCATAAATATTAGCCGTTTCGCGGTAGGGTGAATCGGTGCCACTCACGTCGTGGTGATCGCGGCCCAACACGACGGGACCAGCCAATTCTCCGGCGGCAATCGCGTCGTTTAGGGCTTTGGCGATACGCATCCGGCCCTCCGCGTCAGCATAAAGAATGCGCGATTTGGAGCCGACCACGGGGATGTTTTGCTTGGCCGTTTGAATCCACAGCAGATTATCGCGAAGTTGGCCCTTGATTTCTTCGGGAGCTTCGGCGAGCATTTCAGCCAATATTTTCGCAGCAATGGCATCGGTTTTATCCAGATCGGTCTGTTCAGCAGAGCAGCAAACCCAGCGGAAAGGCCCAAAACCGTAATCGAAACAGAGCGGCCCCATGATGTCCTCCACGTAGGAAGGATAGGCAAAAATGGCTTCCTCCCGATTTTTCCAAACGTCCGCACCTGCATCGGCGGCTTCTTTCAGGAAAGCATTACCATAGTCCCAGAAATAAAATCCGCCGCGCTCATGGAGCGTATTGATGGCCGCCACGTGACGACGCAGCGTAGATTGCACTTCCTCCATAAAACGTGGCTTATCGCTGATTAACAGTCGTTTAGCCTCTTCAAAAGTGTAACCCACGGGTGTGTAACCGCAGTCGTGCAGGTTGTGACAACTGGTCTGATCGGAGCCGAGTTCCACGCTGATATGGTCGCGTACAAAGCGTTCCCACAAATCCACAATGTTGCCGTGATAGACCAGCGCGATGGCGGCCTTCTGGCGGCGACACTCCTGCATGCGGATAATCAGATCATCCAGATCGGTGAAAACATTTTCTTTTTGAATGTAACCATCCGCCAAACGCTGCTGCACGGCCTCGCCATCTACTTCGGCGATGACACCCACCGCCCCGGTAATCACCGCCGCACCCGCCTGCGCGCCCGACATGCCGCCCAGCCCGGAGGTGACGAACACCCGTCCGCGCAGGTCGTCGAAGCCCAGCCGCCGACCCGCATTGAGCAGCGTAATGGTGGTACCGTGCACGATGCCCTGCGGCCCGATGTACATAAACGACCCGGCGGTCATCTGACCGTATTGGGTCACGCCGAGGGCATTATATTTATTCCAATCCTCTTTTTTGGAATAATTGGGGATCATCATGCCATTGGTGACCACCACGCGCGGGGCCTCCTGATGCGACGGAAACAGCCCCAGCGGATGCCCGGAATACAGCACAAGGGTCTGTTGATCAGTCATTTGCGACAGGTAGCGCATGGTAAGCAGGTATTGCGCCCAGTTCTGAAACACCGCGCCGTTGCCGCCGTAGGTGATCAGTTCGTGGGGATGTTTGGCCACTTTGGGGTCGAGGTTGTTCTGAATCATCAACATAATGGCGGCGGCCTGGGCGCACTGGGCCGGGTACTCGCTCACCGGACGGGCGTGCATGGCGTAGTCGGGCCGAAAACGGTGCATATAAATACGTCCATAGCGTTCGAGTTCTTCGGCGAACTCGGCGGCCAGTTCGGCGTGCCAGTGCGTGGGGAAGTAGCGTAGGGCATTTTGTACGGCCAGCACTTTTTCTTTGGCGGAAAGTACGCCTTCGACTACACGGCGGGGGGCGTGGCTTGCTTGGGGGTCGAGGGGTTTCTTGGTGGGTAGTTGGGTGGGGATTCCGGTGGTGATGGCGGACTGGAAGGGAGTCATGGTGGGTGGGTTGTTGAGGCAAAATTATTGAAATTTCTTGGGCGGTGATGTACTTGTAACGGGATTCTACCTATGTTTATGGCATTAAATCTAACTTCGTGTTGAAAACAGTCTAAATTGATCATTTGCTATTACAACAAGCTAATATATCTTGCCTTTGCAGGCAAGATTAAGTCTATCAAGTGAATATTAAGCAAAATGGAAGATTTGGATAATCGCTCAGTACAGACATAACATAAGATTGGCTTAACTATAAAAAATCACAAAATGAATCAAGAAAGTGTTAAACCTGACTATACTTCAATAGCAAACGTTATTCAAGAAGCCCATGATAAAAAATTAATGTTGCCAGAATTCCAAAGGCCATTCGTCTGGTCTATTGAACAGTCAAAAGATTTATTTGACTCCTTAATCAGAGGTATTTTTATAGGCACATTTGTAATGGCAAAACCACAATTTGACCTTTCTTGCAGGGCCATTGACACTAGGCCACGTGCTGGTAAAGGTAGTAGAGCTAAACTTGACCATTTATTTTATCAATCCAACGATTTTGAAGCATCTAAAACGTTTGTTGTACTTGACGGACAACAGCGCATAACATCACTATACAGGGTTTTAAAGGGAAGCGATAAGATATATTTCATTTTTAAGAAACCAGACAGTATCCCTTTACCTTCCGAAGAAATAGTGCTTATTGAACAAATAATAGATAGCCTATCAGTTAAACCGATTGATAATGCTTTTAGCATTGAGTTAAGCGAAGTGTATAAATGTGCAACCTGGAAGGACAAAGATATTAACAGCAAAATATTTGAGCCTATAGCAGAAAAATATGAGTACCTTAAAGCCAACCCTGACCTTTCTGACAGATATTTAAATTTATTACTTGACTTAAAGAGACTATTTCATACTTTAATTCATGACAAAACGTTACTTTCTGTCTTTTTTCTAAATATGGGTATTGAGAAGTTTTGTATGTTTTTTGAACGAAGTAATTCAAAAGGAACTGAATTGAGTTTTATTGATATAATAACTGCAAAAATATACAAAGATTTTAAACTAGACAAAGCTATAACCGAATTCAAAGAGAGAAATCAATATGTATTATTTGATAATTCGCTAGTCGAAGCGTTCGTACGATACATTTCTTTTTTAAAAGCCGGTCAGGTAGATAGGAAAACGATTCTTACTAGTTTGGACGGAAATGATTTTATTAACAATTGGCACGAAGTATCAAGCCTATATGTTAAATCTTATAATTTTTTGGCAAGCCAAAAACTGATTTTTCGGAACGATTGGGTTCCGTATAAGACAATGTGGATTGCAATAATTCATTTTTTAAAAAATATTCCTCATAAGGACTTCTCGCAAATAACCCCACAACAAATGAAACTTTTTAAATTTTGGTTCTGGGGGTCACTTCTTAATACAAGATATGGAGGTGGAATGACTGGCTCAACAAATGATATAATAGTTGATGATTGTAAGAAACTTGAAATTATTGCCAGAGGTGGTCATTTTTCAAAAGAATATTTAAGACAATTTAAATTTGAATATGAGATAAGTGATTTTTTAGATATAACGCTAAATGGAGCAATCTTCACTGGCATAATGTCGATTATGAACTATAGCGAAAATGGGTTAAGGAATCTTGGTAATGATAATTTTTTAGATTTTGAGAATTCAATAAACATTCACCATATTTTCCCTTCAAAATATCTAGATAAGAATTTCGATCAAGAATCTTTTGAAAATGAATACTCTGATTCAATTTTAAATAAAATGATAATAGAAAAAATACCTAATATTAAGTTTGGAGACAAAAAACCTTCGGTTTATCTTTCAGAGTTATTACAAAATAAATATCTTGATAGATCATTACGTTCTCATTTTATCCCGGAACCTAGTAAGTTGATTTCAGGAGAGTATGATAGATCATTCAAAGGTTTTGTCAATGCAAGAGCGAAAATGTTTATTGATATTATTGATACAGAAGTTGGTTATATGAAATTAGAGCTCATTGAAGAAATAGAGAAAAACACCCCGTTCCAACAGTAAATTATTTTGTTGGTGGTGACTCGATAGCGCAGGAAGGCACTTAAAAAAGTAACACAATGACAGACGAGCAAAAAACATTAAAGGAAATATTATTTGGAATGTACCAAGATAATATTGCCTCATGTAGACATCACGAAGTTCAGAGGTCAACAGTAACAAGTGCAATAATTGCAATTGATGCTATCATTATTGGCATTATAACATTTGATAAGGCTATTAATTGGATTGATGCTCCTTTACTTATTCTATTAATGTTCTTAGGTATCTTTGGGGCAACATTTACAGCAAAACATTTTGAAAGGATTTCATTGCATTCCGAAAGAGCAAGACAATTAAAGAAAGAACTTGATGAACTTTTCGCTGGAAATACTCTAATAAGACTAAGAAATATTGCTGATGAAATACATGCAAAAAGATTTCCCGTTTTAAAAAAATATAGACACCATAATTTTTGGATTTTTCTTCATTTGATTATTCTAACAATAGCAATTGGGTTAACATGTTTGGCATTTTTTTATCCACATTAAAATAAGCCTGCTAATAATGCCCTAAACGCTATTCAAATCCTACCTCAATGCCAACGTAGGCGACGGTATGAGTGAGCGACGGTATTAATCTATAAAATAAGCAAAAGCACCAAAGACCCCACTAACAATTTAAAACACCAACCATGCTAAAACTAGAAGAAATAAAACAAAATATCATCCCAATCCTGCAAAAGCACCAGATCAAGCGAGCAGGAATATTTGGCTCTGTGGCGAGAAGGAACGCCACGAATAAAAGTGATGTGGATATTTTGGTGGAATTGGGCAATCCTATTAGCCTATTGCAGTTTGTGGGCATCAAGTTTGAATTGGAAGATTTGTTAGGGGTGAAAGTGGATTTGGTTGAATATCAATCTATTAAGCCGAGGCTGAAAGAACAAATAATGTCCGAAGAAATCAGAATCTATGGCTAAGAAGAAAAGAGACGAACTGGTATTTCTGGAAGATATACTCGAATGCATCGAGAGAATAGAAGGATACGTGGAAGGTATTTCCGAACGCGAATTTGAATACAATTCGGAAAAGCAGGATGCAGTAATACGTCGGATAGAAATTATTGGAGAGGCCGTCAAAAATATATCCAGCGCAACCAGAGAAAAGTATCCGGATATTCCATGGCGGGAGATTGCAGGTATGCGCGACATCATTGTGCATCAGTACTTTGGCATAACCACGGGTTTGGTCTGGCGAGTCGCTATTTCAGATATACCGCACTTGAAACCAAAAATCAGTAAGATAATTAGTGAAATAAGCGAAGAGTAAATGCTTATGGTTGATTCTGCGTGATCTAATCCTGCCCTCATATTAGGTTACTCCCATCTAAATCCATATGTTTGATGCCATCGTTTGATGGCATCATGCTATATAAATACTACGGAGGTACCCCCAAAATCATCAATTTGTCAACCGACATTGGCTGGTTTGTTAGTCGTGATCGTTCATCGGCAAGATGTATGCAGTTTGACTACAAATTTGTAGTCAAACTGCGGGAAGTCATAGTTCGCTACAAGCAAAATAAAATAAATTTACTGACAGACAAATGGAAAAATTTGAACAAACATTTTTAAATATAATTGCCCTAAAAGAAACAATAATCTCAAAATCACTACCCTATCAAGTATGAAAAAAACACCGCTCCTTATTCTGATGTCCGTCTATGTCAACGCCCTTTTATTGGCACAATCTGGAAGTTTTGACCCAACCTTTGGTACCAATGGCATAAAGATCACACCGGTCAATTCAAAAGACGTTTATACATCCGCATTATCGGTCAATCAAAACAACAAGATAATGTCTGCGGGTTCATCCGGGAATGATACTTACGCCGACATATTTATTCTCCGGCAAAATATGGATGGAAGTCTGGATCCTTCGTTTGGAACGGGCGGTAAAAAGATCCTTTCCATTAGTCCGACCAACGACGTTTGCAACTTTATGACGCTGGACGACCAGAATCGTATCTATGTCGGCGGGTATGGTTGGAAAATCGGGCAGGGAGCAAACGTCGAAGTGGCACGTCTCCACGGTGACGGAAGCCTGGATACCACCTTCGCTGGTACCGGTTATATCAGTGCCGATTTCAACACATTTTATGATTATGCCTATGGTCTGGTCATCCAGCAGGACGGCAAATTGATGGTGGTCGGCGGCACTATCGCTATCGACAGTGATGAAGATTTTTTGGTCGTGCGATATTTGCCTTCCGGCTTAATAGATACCTCTTTCAACCACACGGGATGGGCAAAATTTGACATTCAGCGGAGCGACGAGGTCCGGTATGTAACGATGCTGCCCGATCAAAGAATATTACTATTGGGACTATCAAGCTCCGCCATTCCCCTGAAAACAGACATGAGCTTAATGCAGTTATTACCCAATGGAACGCCGGACCTCCAATTCGGGAATGATGGAAAATTGGTCATCGAAATTTCTCCCATTTGGAATTACCCGGTTGGCATGGTTCTTCAAAATGACGGGAAAATATTGATTGGATGCACTATTGGCACCAAGGAGTTCGGGCTCGTCAAGTTGAATGCAAACGGAACCTTTGACGAATCCTTCGGCATAAACGGAGTGGCCACCCAGTTAATCGCCAATGTACAGAATAACTCTGCTCTTGCATTCACGCTGCAGGAGGATGGAAAAATCCTCCTGGCGGGTCTCTCCGGCAACTATCCGGATTATCAGTCCTGCATCGCCCGGTTCAATGCAAACGGAAGCCTGGATTCGAGTTTTGCAGACAATGGCGTGTTGTTCTATGATGTAAGCGACAGCACGAATTATTGGACCAACATCGTTGCACTACCAAATGAGCGGGTTCTGGTTTCCGGAAATGCCAATAATTCAATGCTGTATGACCATGCGATTGCGAAATTGATCTCGGATTTATCTTTGGGCGTACTAGATGCTGGAAGCGGAATCAATGAACTGCTTGTGTACCCCAACCCGTTCCAGGCATTTGAAACCCTGGAATATTCTTTGATGAAAAGCCAAAAGGTAAAGATTTCCCTATACGATAATGTGGGGCGATACATTCAAAACCTGGTTCCGGAATCTGAAAGAAGTGTAGGTATGCATCAAGAAATTTTATCAATCAACCCGGAACTCCCTTCCGGAAATTATGTATTAATGATGAGCGGGGATGGTTTTATTAAAAGTATAAAAATATTTAAAAAGTAAAAAACACCATTAGTGGCAACCACCAGGCAGTATTGGAAAAACCAAAAGCAAGCAACCCAATAATTTTTATTTTACATGAACGTACAAGAACAAATCAATACCTATATCGCCAGCCAGCCTGAGCCAAAACGCAGCGACATGCAAGCGTTGCACCTGCTCACCCTTCAAGTATCCCCAGCAGGTAAATTATGGTTCAACGATGGTAAAAACAGCGCAGGTAAAACTATTGCTAACCCTAATATAGGCTATGGATTTTACACTATACAATATGCGGATGGCACCACCAGAGCGTTTTATCAAATTGGTTTGAGTGCAAACACAACTGGCATCTCTGTCTATATCCTTGGTATCAAGGATAAGACCTACTTAGCCGAGACGTATGGAAAAAAACTTGGCAAGGCGAGCGTGACCGGGTATTGCATTAAGTTCAAAACGCTGAAAGATATAAACATGGAGATACTGGAAGCGGCCATACGATATGGGTTGGAGGCGCAATCCTGACACGACACCACCGTTTGCAGAGCTACAAACGAACAACGAATAACAATTAAAAACACGATATGAGCAAACTAATTGCAGCAATCAATATGACACTGGACGGATTTTGCGACCATACCGCAATAATTCCAGATGATGAAATACATCAACATTACGCAGACCTGTTAAGTGAGGCAGGCACCGTTCTATACGGGAGGATAACCTTTCAACTTATGGAATATTGGAGAGGTGTGGTACAAAATCCTACCGGCAATAAAGCAACGGACGAATTTGCTGTGATAATGGACAAGGTTCCAAAAATTGTTTTTTCCCACACCCTGAAAAATGTAGCATGGGAAAGTGCTAAATTGTCAACTCAACCTGTTGAAGAAGAAGTTTTAGCCCTCCAACAACAATCGGGTAAAGACATTTTAGTGGGCAGTCGGAGTTTAATTATACAACTAATGAAACTTAATTTGATTGATGAATACCAGCTTTGTGTTCACCCGGTTGTGGCAGGAAGCGGTTTGCCATTATTTGAAAATGTAAACGACAGAACTATTCTTAAACTCATAAACACTAAAACCTTTAAGGGCGGTGCAGTGATACTTTACTATGAACCGACAAATGAAAAAACAATGAACCGCTAACAAAAGAAGAGAAAACATGAAAAACTATACAACCACCAGTAATTAGTATAAGAGGGTAAAACAAATTCGCCCTGAAATTTGCACCATTATTTAACGATTAAAAATCAAAAAAATGGGCAAAGTAATCTTAATCACAGGTGCGAGTTCTGGAATGGGCAAGGAAACTGCCAAAAAACTCATACAAGAAGGTCATACCGTGTACACCGTCGCACGAAGAATTGACCAAATGCAGGATTTAAAAGCGTTGGGCGGGTTCCCGATGCAGATGGACGTGACGAACGATGCCGACATTCAGAAAGTGGTGGAAGCCGTCGTCCAAAAAGAAGGCAAAATTGATGTGCTGTGGAACAATGCCGGTTATGGCTTGTACGGCTCGGTAGAGGACGTACCTTTGGCGGAAGCAAGGAAGGAAATGGAAGTGAACGTTTTCGGTCTGGCGGCATTGACGCAAAAAGTGGTGCCGTACATGCGCAAGGCAAAATCCGGCACAATCATCAATACGTCTTCGATGGGCGGCAAAATGTACTTCCCGATGGGTGCCTGGTATCACGCCAGCAAGCATGCTGTGGAAGGGTTGAGCGACTGTTTGCGACTAGAATTAAAGCCTTTCAACATCAAAGTCGTGGTCCTGGAACCCGGTTTTATCGCCACCGAATTCAGCGCCGTTTTGTTGGATAATTTTTCAAAACTGCCGAAAGACAGTGCTTATAGAGAAATGATGGACAAAATAGTGGCAGGCACTAAAAATACGGCCAAAAGCGGAGGTTCTTCCCAACCTTCGGTCATTGCAGATGCCGTGAGCAAAATTGTCAAAAGCGAAAATCCGAAAACCCGGTACAGGGTTGGTAAATTTGCCAAGCCTATGGTTTGGATGAGAACCTACCTGGGCGACCGACTTTTTGATAAAATCGTAATGAGCCAAATGTAAAATTATGCAGCCTGTTATTCATCTTAAAAGCATTTCCGAAATCAATAAATTTGTCCAGAAAAGGGTAAAACACCCTATGGTCGCTGTTGTTGATTTTACCAAATTTGACGAATATGCAGTGGAGGGAATGCGGATTTCCTGTGATTTCTATTCGATCATGTTCAAAAATTACTGCCTGAATCAAATGAAGTATGGCCGGACGTTGTACGATTTTCAGGAAGGAAGCCTCCTTTGTATTGCGCCCAGACAGGTGGTCACGATGGACAGTGAAATTGAGAAAAGGGCGGATATGATGGGCTGGGGGCTTTTTTTTCACCCTGATTTGATAAGAGAAACTTCGCTGGGCAACAAAATGAAAGACTACAATTTCTTTTCTTACGAGACTGCCGAAGCTTTACACTTGTCAGAAAAGGAAAAGCAGATTTTGTTTGATTGCGTTCAGAAAATTGAGCAGGAACTGCAAGAGAATATTGACAACCACAGCCAAACCTTAATTGTGTCCAACATCGAATTGCTGTTGAATTATTGCGCCCGCTATTATGGGAGGCAGTTTATCACCAGAAAAAATGTAAACACAGATGTTGTTGCACAAATCGAACGGCTTTTACAGGAATATTTTCGTTCGGATGCTTTGAAGCAAAAAGGTTTGCCAACGGTAAAGTATTTAGCCGAACAAGTTCATTTGTCTGCAAATTATTTGAGTGATTTGCTCAAAAAAGAAACCGGAAAAAACGCACAAGACCATATTCATTATCAGTTGATAGAAGAGGCGAAGATTATTTTGCTCCATTCCAATGCAACGGTTAGTGAAGTCGCCTACTCATTAGGATTTGAATACCCGCAGTATTTCAGCAAATTATTCAAACAAAAAACGGGCATCACGCCAGTTGCGTTTAGAAACTTGAACTGAATAATACTGCAAACAACGCACTCCCGCCAACGCCTCCCTCAAAGCCAACGCAGGCGGCGGTGTGTGTAAGTGCCTAATGTTGGCCGTAATTAAGCGTATCAAAGCAACACGAAACGTCTAAATTTAATTGATATGATGATTAAAATTAAATTCTTCGCGCTACTCTTCGCCTTTATAGGCTTGATAAGTTGCAAATCCAGTCAACTGAACCATGCACCCATGGCAGAAACCGGGATGTTTAAGGTAGCAATACTTTATCCGAATGGAGAAGATAAGACCTTTGACATGGACTATTATGAAAAAAAACACATGCCAATGGTAGCTGGATTTTTAGGCAAAAATTTAAAATTTTATGAAATTGACAAAGGTCTATCTGGCAGAACACCAACTGATAAAGTGCCTTTTGTGGCGATAGGTTATTTTTACATTAGTGATGTAGCGGAATATAATAAAGCGATAGCACAAAACAGAGATGCTGTTATCAGTGACTTTAAAAATTACACTAATATTCAGCCAGTTATACAGATCAGTGAAATTAAACAATTGACATATAATAATGTAAAATAAAGAACACAAGAGCAATGAAGAACATACCCACCTTATACGAATGGGCGGGTGATATGACCACTTTTGAGACCTTATTTTCAAAATTTTATGACAAGGTTTTAAAAGATGATTTATTAGGCGAAGTATTCAAGAATATGTCGCCGGAGCATATCACGCACGTAGCCCATTTTGTGGCCGAAGTTTTTGGCGGAGATAAACTATACACCACCGAAGATGGAGGCAGTCACGCTAGTATGATTGGCAAACACATTGGTAAAATGTTGACGGAAGAAAAACGCCAGCGTTGGGTGCATTTGTTGTTGCAAACCGCCGACGAAGTGGGCTTGAAAAGCGATCCGGAATTTCGTTCTGCCTTCGTTGGTTATATTGAATGGGGAACGCGACTGGCGGTGATCAATTCTCAATTGACCGAAAATCCAATGGACTCCAACGAACCAATGCCTAAGTGGGGTTGGGGTGAAACAGGCGGACCATATATCTCCAACGAAAATTGATATAAAAAATACAGATAGTAAAAGTTGAGATGTTGAGAATGTTGAGAGAGGCGGAGGTTATTGATAGTGAATGATTTACATTCGTCCTCCGTTCAAAACCACTCTACGTTGACTATGACAAGGATTGTGATGCAAGAAATATGGCTAAAAACTCATTTGTAGTCCATCTTTATAAATTCATCTACTCCACCCCAATGCCCGTCCGCTCGCACCAACCCTGATGCCGCTCCTCGGCTTCCCAAAATGGGCCAGCAGGAACGACCTGTGTCACTGGCTGCAAGCCTTGCTGGCGTAATTCGGCGAGGGCATTTTCGGCGATAATTCGTTGATCTTCTGTATAATAAAAAATAACTGAGCGGTATTGGCCACCCTTGCCCCTGCGATCGATAGTCGGATCGTGCAAGGTGAAAAAGAAACGGACTAATTCGGCGAAAGAAATTATGTCGGCGTCGAAAGTCACTTCCACGGCTTCGGCGTGACCAGTGGTTTTGGAGCAGACTTGCGGGTAAGTGGGGTGTTCAGTATGGCCGCCCGTGTAGCCCGTGCGAGTCGCTAGTACGCCCGCTAATTTGCTGAACTTGTATTGTTTCGTCCAAAAGCAGCCGCAAGCAAAGGTGGCGATTTCCATATTACCGTCGCGCCTTGCGTAGCCGCATCTGTTCGCCAAAGCGGATGGCTCTCTGCTGGGATTGCCAGGCGTGCAGACTTTCCCCAAAAGCGAGCAGCAGAATGCCGCCAATCAAAAAACCGTTGTGCAGTTCCTGCGCCCACCAGTGATAGGCCTCAAAAAATGGATTGATCAGGAATATTTCGAAGGCAATAAACAGGGCCGTCAAAAGCAGGATGCCCACTGCTACAGCCCGGGTACGGAGCAGCCAAAGCGGACGCTGGCGCAGCAGACAACGTTGCAAAAATTGGATGGCCACACGTTCGTCGGGATAGATTTTAATGAGTTCGCGGAGAACGTGTTCGGCTTTGGCGTACTCTTGTATGTGGTAGAGCGAGGCCGCTTTTTTGA
This sequence comes from Saprospiraceae bacterium, assembly GCA_965249785.1. Lineage (GTDB taxonomy): Bacteria > Bacteroidota > Bacteroidia > Chitinophagales > Saprospiraceae > M3007. The sequence goes on from CBDFMU010000032.1 coordinate 106,198, forward strand.
ACAGCGTGCGGGCAAACAAATCCTCACCGCCCCAGCTGTCGATATTGTGCATAATGAGCGTCTCCAGCAGATGGTCGCACATCACCAGATGCTTGCCGCTATTGCCTGTCTCGAACAGCGCATCCGTATAAGCGAGCGTGCAATCGAGCCATTCTTCAAAATCCAGGGCCATAATGCCATCCTCGAACCGCTCATAATAGCGCACCAGGCCATGGAAGTCGTTCGCTTCAATAGCTTTAAAATTGCGGTATAAACGAAGGCGATTGGCGGGTAAAAAATTCATGCTGCGCCCAAATGTGGATAAAATGGTTATTCGGAGCAAGTTTAGAAAAAATTTAGAAGGGTGTAGGTGGTTTAGAAAAAAAATCACCGCATCAAAAATGAATGAAGTGAAAATCGCCCTCTAAACCATCTACCCCTCCCTTCTCAACTTTTTCTAAACCCCTTTGTCTAAACCCTTTTTTTCTCAACCCTTTTTTCTAAACCCCCTTTTTCTACTCCCCTTTTGCTCAATTTCGCCGCAGGGCCACCGGCATATTATCATCGTAATTGCCCGTCAGAATGGGAGTTTGCACATTAGCCGTGTATTCACGCACTTTGGCATATACATAATTGTACAACTCCTTGATAGTCACCAGATAATCGTTGTTCGCATCGGCTTTACCTTTCAGTCCTTGCAGCACATAGTAAGTAAACACACCCTGCCGCAAACCGTGGTCTTCCAGGGAAAGTTCTTCGGCTTTCGACGACATCAGCAGTGCAATACCGCCATCAGTATCTTCAAAAGCCTGATAATAACGCTGCATAGACACTGGCGCGGGGCCTTTGGCTGCCAGATTGTTGTTATAATTGAGGGTACCACTGTGGCAAGCATCGGCGATGCACAGCTTATGCTTGGCTTTGCTTTCTTTGAAAATCTCCTTGATCTCCTCGTGGCGAAGTTTGTTGTTGAAACCATCGTAATCCACGGGCAGAAAAGCCCCTTCAATACCGTGACCACTGTAATAAAAGAGCACCACGTCATTGGCATCGGCTTTCAGAAAATACTGACGCATGGTGCGCAGGATATTGGCACGGGTAGCGTCTTCATCTACCAGCACCGCAATTTGTTCGTCGGGTAAAGCACCACCTTCCGGACTTTTCAGAAAAGAATAAAAACGGTAAGCGTCGTCGTCGGTATATTTCAGGGAAGGCATGGAAGTATAGCGACCCACACCAACGATGACGGCCCAGATTTTTACGGTTTTGCTAGGATCCACGCGGACAGGATCAGCGGGTATTGTTTCCGGGGAATCTAGTTCTTTGACTGGCGCGCCGTTCATCCACACGGCTCCATACACGCGGCCCGAAGCGAAATACATCACGCCTTCGCCATAGGGAGCATTATTGGCCCATTCACCTTCATAGCGGTCGCCGTTGGCGTAGTGGCATACGCCGCGCCCGTTGGGGTAGCCGTCTTTGAATTCCCCGATCCAGCGGGAGCCATCTGGGTAATCATAATACCCCTGCCCACTACGGCAATAGATACTGCCGCAATTGCGCAGACCAGTCACATCGGGTTTGGTGCTGCCAGGTTTGGTCGTGGTTGGCTTGGTGGAAGCAGTACTGGTCGACACAGGGCGAGCAGGAGCAGGCGTGGGGACACTGGCGACGGACGTGGTAGTGCTTACGGCTTTACCCATGTTCCAGGTGCCGGCGGTGGTTTTGCCATCCGGGCTGACGATTTTACCGGAACCGTTTTTGCGGTTGGCTTTCCAGGCACCGGTATAGTAAGCGCCGTCGTTGTAATACATGATGCCCTGACCATCGAATTCACCATTTACCAAATGGCCTTCGTAACGCTCGCGGGTTTTGAAAAAATATTTGCCCTCACCGTTGGGCTGATCATTGGACCACAGGCCGACGTAGCGGTCGCCATTGCTGTACGTAATACTGCCCTGGCCCTGCATACTGCCTTTGACAAATTGGCCTTCGTACACGTTGCCATTTTGCAGCGTCATTTTGCCTTTGCCATTGCGTTGGCCATTGGCGAATTGGCCGGAATAAGTAGATACCGAGGAATAACGGTAGGTGCCGGTCCCAGTTTGGCAGTTGCCACTTTGGCACTGAGCGGCGAGTTGGGTGGAAGCCTGAGCTACCACGAAGGCGGCGATGATTAAGCGGAATAGAAGATTAAGACCCTTCATGTCTGACAGGATTTGGTTGTTTTTGAACAAATGAAATTGGGTAAGGAAGGGTGCAAGTAAATATGTTGAATTGATTAAACCCAGCGGATGGGATGCTGCATCAAGTGAGTTCAAAAGGATGAAGGCGGATTAGCGATGCAAGAACAATCTGTCTAACCGAATATTGTGCCATTCATATCCATGTCATTTGGAATTTGTATTTTTGCGGGGCTTTTTTTTAGTAAAAATCTGATTTTCAACCAATTACAAATTCCTTACCATCATGTTAAAAAAATTGATACTCGGTTTGGGGGTAGTCGCCCTGTTCACCGCCTGTACGGCCGGCAAAAATAAACCGGAAGCCACCGCTCTGAAAGACGGCAAACACTTTGGTGCAATGGTGACTGCCAAAGATGCCATCACCTACGACCAACTTCTCCCAAAAATGGCCAAAGTGGACTCCATGCCCGCAAAGGTAACTGGAGAAGTAGTAGCCGTTTGTCAAAAAAAAGGTTGCTGGATGACCATTCAGTCCGCTCAGCCCGGCAAGCCGGAAATGCGGGTCACTTTCAAAGACTATGCGTTCTTTATGCCCAAAGACCTGAGCGGCAAAAAAGTCGTGGTGGATGGGTTCGCCCGCGTGGAAACTACGCCGATAGAGGTGTTGCGCCACTTTGCAGAGGATGCCGGGAAGTCGCCGGAAGAGATCGCCAAAATCACCGAGCCAAAGCGCGAACTGACGTTTGAGGCGGCGGGCGTGTTGGTACTGGACTAATAAATAAAGGAAATTTGCAAATAAGCAAAGGGCAATGAAGGCCAACATGCTACGCAGGAAACCTGTGCAACTCGTTGATTTTCATTGCCCTTTTGCAATTTGCAAATTTCATTTAAAGCAGGGTGGTTTCATTTTCCTTATTACTCTGCGTATAACCCCTCCCCTCTCTGGCCATAAAGTGTTGTAAACCAGCATCATCAATCACACCAAGCAGCGCGTCGTTTTCGGTGATCGCCACCAGGCTATGTCCACGTTGGCGCAGCAGATGATATACGTAGCGGAGCGATTCGGCGGAGGGCACTACCTCCACGCGCTGGGTGTATTGTTGCACGGCAGCACTGGTGTCGGACTTGTGCATGGCACTCACGATTTCGCTTTCTTCGAGTACGCCGAGGAGTTTTTCGGACATATCGAACACCAGGAAATTGCGCTCCAAACCATGCTGCAACAACTCAATTGCGTCTTTCATCCAGTCATTGCCGCGCAAGCGGGTATATTGCAGACGCACTACGTCGCGGGCAGTATAGCGGCTCAACATATCGTCGGTTTGCACCTGCGTGTTCTCGTTGCGCGCTGCGTAGATGACAAAAATGCCCAGTAGGCCGAGGGAATAATTTTCTCCCATAATCCCCCAAATAGCCAGCAAGGCCGCAATGCCCTGCCCCACCCAGGCGGCAATTTTGGTGGCGCGTGGCCGACCAATGCGCATGGAAAGCAGCGCACGAAACACTCGGCCACCATCCATCGGGAAGGCCGGAATCATGTTGAAAATTACTAATACCAGGTTGCCCAGCGTCAGCATGATGCCGTATTGCAGCAATTTGGTGACTTCGATGCCGGTCTCTGCCGAGGTTTCTCCGGCAGCTTCGGCCTGTATAGACAGGCGCAGGGCTTCCAATTGGTCGGGTTGGGCCAGAAAACCAATAGCAATCGCTAATAAAATGGCAATCGCCAGGTTGACCAATGGTCCGGCAATAGCAACGACGAGTTCCTGGACCGGCTTTTCGGGCATACGTTCCAGCCGTGCCATCCCGCCGATGGGTAGCAGCACGATGTCGCGGGTGCGAATACCGTAGCGCCGGGCCGTGAGCGCGTGGCCATATTCATGCAGCAATACGCAACCGAACAGGGCCATATACAACCCGGTCATCCAGAGCGTTTCGTTGGTAGAGAAAGACTGTTGATTGGCCTTTCACAGGATGTAAAGAAAAATGAGGCCAAATGACCAGTGTACGTACACAGGAA
>CBDFMU010000033.1:0-42871 GCA_965249785.1 Saprospiraceae bacterium
CTGGCCCTACCGTATTTTGTTGGATGCCAATCAGGATTTTAAGAATGCCGCCAATATTGTCACGGTGCCGCACACTTTTCTACTGGACGAAAAAGGCAGCATCGTGTTTGAACATTCCGGCTACACGCCCGGCGATGAACTGGAACTGGAAGATCAGATTAAGTTGTTGAAGAAGTAACGCGGATTGCACGGAATACAACTGATTTTCGCGGATTTCTAACTTAATGTTGGCAATGGGCGATCTAATTCAAGATGCTCATTATCAATCATGTAGACCTATAAGGTTTTTAAAAACCTTATAGGTCTTACACGTATAGAAGCGTTCCTACTTCTGCTCTGCAGCTTCCATTCCCTTTTTTGCCGCGATACACCACAGCAATTCACCCACAAAACCCGCCGCTCGCCGATCCGTATCTTCGGGGATGCGCGGCCTGACCATTTTCATCGAAAGCCTCTTGTGCTTTGGGCACTGGAAACATCGCAGGTACCGTCCAGGCCCGGATTTTCCACAGCGAAAATTGCAGCGAAGTAATCACCTGTGTCCCGCCAAAGGAACCATCAGAAACGGTAGAAATCGCGACGGGTTTACGGTGCCATGCGGGATATAACAAATCCACCACGTTTTTCAGACTGGCTGGATAACCGCCATTATATTCTGGCGTGACGATAATCACGCCGTCGGCATTTTTTATTTTTCGGCAAATCCAGCGCCTTAGCAGACGGCTCGGGTTGCAAGTGCAAGCGTTCCTCGAAAATGGGGAAATTGTATTCTTTCAAATCCAGTATTTCGGCAGTACCCAGATTATGGCTGGCGATGTATTGGTCAAAATATTGGGCAACCCGGTGACTAACGCGCCCGATACGGACGCTGGCGGAGATAATAGCGATGTGTGGCATGAGAATAGGAAATTAGGAGACAGGAATTAGGAATCAGGCCACAAAGTCGCTAATCGTTTATAGTTCATCGTTCTTACCCGCTATTCTTCCCCAATTTTTCCATTACATATAACTTATGACTGCGTCCGATGGGCAACACGCGCCCGGCAATCTCCACTTCGGCTGCAGAAAATGATTCGATTTTGTCCACCGCCACGAGAAAAGAGCGATGAATGCGCAGAAAATTGTCAGTGCGCATGAGGTCTTCCAGTTCGCCTAATTGATAATGCGTGTGATAGGCTTTGGTCGTGGTCTGGATGGAAACGGCATCTTTCAGGCTCTCGATAAAGAGAATTTCATCCAGATAAATTTTCACGGAACGCTTATTGACCGTAAAAAAATAATACGGACGCGGAGCCTTCAACGCGGGCGCAGACGGCCGATGCGGCAGCAGTAATTTATTCACCGCTTTGGTAAACCGGCTGAATTCGATGGGTTTAAGCAAATAATCCGTCACTCGCAGATCGAAGCCATCCACCGCAAATTCCGGGAAAGCCGACGTAAATGATGACCCGTGGCGGATGCGAGAGGGATTTCAGAAATTCCAGACCGTTCAGTTTGGGCATTTGCACATCCAAAAAAATCACCTCGACCGGCTGCGTACGCACTACTTCAAGTGCCTGAATAGCGTCGTGGCAGGTGTGCGTTAGAATTCAAAAAAGGCGTCTGACCAATGTATTCTGCCATCAGTTCGGCAGCCAAAGGTTCGTCTTCTACGATAATGCAGTGCAAGGGAGTAGTCATAGGAATAAAGTTCAATGGGCAATATGCAAAGGGCAATCAGGCCGAAACCAGAAAAGGGATATTGGTCGCAAAATCACCCCTGAACGACCATTTTAAGTCTACTTTCAATCCACACTTCCCGCCGTTTATCGTTCATACTTCATCGTTTATACTTCTTTCAATACTCCCAATTCCCGACCCACTTTGGTAAAAGCCGCCACTGCTTTTTCGAGGTGTTCCGGCTCGTGGGCGGCACTCAGTTGCACTCGAATGCGCGCCTTACCTTGTGCCACCACGGGATAGAAAAACCCGATCACGTAAATATCTTCATCCAGCAAACGACGGGCAAATTCCTGGGCCAACGGTGCCTCGTACAACATGATCGGCACAATCGGGTGATCACCAGGCAGAATGTCGAAACCGGCCTCGGTCATGTGCTGGCGGAACCATTTAGTATTCTTTTCCAGTTTGTCGCGGAGAGCCGTGCTGCTGCTCAACAAATCAAAAACTTTGATGGAAGCCCCCACAATTGCCGGAGCCAACGTATTGGAAAACAAATATGGCCGCGAAACGCTGACGCAATAATTCAACAATTTCCTTACGCGCCGACGTGAAGCCGCCCAACGCGCCGCCCAACGCCTTGCCGAGCGTGCCAGTGATGATGTCTACGCGGCCCATCACATTACGGTATTCGTGGGTGCCACGCCCGGTTTTACCCAAAAACCCGGACGCGTGACATTCATCAACGCCCACCATCGCGCCGTACTTATCGGCTAAATCGCAAATTTTATCCAGTTGGGCGATGGTGCCATCCATGCTGAAAGCACCGTCGGTAAAGATGAGTTTGCGACGTACTCCGGCAGCATCGGCCTGTTGCAGCATATCTTCCAGCACCGCCATATCATTGTGTTTGTAGCGAAAACGCTTCGCTTTGCAGAGGCGAATCCCGTCAATAATGGACGCGTGGTTGAGTTCATCACTGATAATCGCATCTTCTTCGCCCAGCAGTGGCTCGAACAACCCGCCATTGGCATCAAAAGCCGCCGCGTACAGAATGGTGTCTTCCATACCGAGAAAATCGGCGACGCGACGCTCCAATTGCTTATGAATATCCTGCGTACCGCAAATAAACCGCACCGACGACATGCCGTAACCGTGCGTGCGAATGGCTTCGATGGCCGCTTCAATTACCGCCGGGTGGCTGCTGAGTCCGAGGTAATTATTCGCGCAGAAGTTGAGGACTTCCTTTTGCGCGGTGGTGCTGATGACCGGCCCCTGCGGCGTGATGATGATGCGTTCTTCTTTGTATAGCCCGGCCTCGCGGATGCCGGTGATTTCGTTTTGGAGGGCGGACTCGACGTTGGTGAACATGGAAAGGGAGTTGAGAATGTGGAGATTGTTGAGGGGTTGAGAAAATGGAGAGGACTTCCAGACCTCCAGGCGAAGGTAAGGCGCAGACCGCCAAAAAAGAGAATGGCCCGAAGCGATTGCTCCGAGCCATTTATTACCATGCTGTTTTACTTTTATTTCTCGGTTACGCGCACAGCGGTACGGCGATTCTCCGCGCGACCTTCTTCGGTGTCATTGCTGGCGACGGGATGCTGCGAACCGTAGCCCTCGGCTTCGAGACGATTTTTGGCAATACCCATTTTTACCAAGGCGGCTTTCACCGTTTCGGCGCGGGCTTGCGACAGTTTCATGTTAGCGGCTTCTTTACCTACATTATCTGTATATCCGCCAATTTTGAGTTTCACTTTCGGAAATGCCTTCAACACTTCGTAAATGTTGGTCAATTGTTGCTGCGAATATTCCATGTCCAGTTCGGCACTGGCAGTTTTGAAATTCAGGTGGTCAAAATTGAACCACGTGGTCTTGTCTACCGGACGGCTGTCATCTTTAATAAATGCCACTAATTGGCTTTCAATGCCTTTAAGTGCCCCTTTCAGGCTGAAACCGCCGGGCAAAGTGTCCATATACATCGTTGGTTTGGCCACCACGGGAGCTGGTACTACTACCGGAGCGGGCATAGTAGTCTGCACAATGGTCGGCTCGCTGCGGCAATTTTTCATGTAATAAATAATGGCAGCACCCAGGCCCAGCAACAGCAGCAAAGGCCACAACCAGCGATTGCCAGTAGAGCCAGCCAACGGTGTCGCCGTCGTGGTAGTACTGCCGCTCAAATTATCCATACCCAAAACGGCTCCCAAGCCCATTGGCAGCAAACCCATAATGTTGTTCTGCTCGCCTTTCAGCAGACTGGCCAGACCGGACAAATTCAGACCGCCGTTGGTGATTTTCTTATTTAAAACGGCCATAATCACCGGACCAACCAGGCCCAGCAACGAAGAGGCGGTGGACGATTTTACGCCCGCAAAGGACGACACCGCACTGGTCATAGCCGGTACTTTGGCTCCAAACAGCACACCAAGCAGCTGACCAGACAGGTCTCTGGGCTCGTTCTGAGATACATTCCCCGCAGTGAGCAAGCCAGCAGGATTGTTCAACACCGTTGCATCGGCTTTGGAAAGCAGGTTAAAAATGCTGCTCATGGCTCCGGAATCGCTGGATTTTTGCAGCAAACCAGCTAGAATAGCGGGCACCAGGCCACCGATGGTTTTGGAAATACCATTTTCTTCTTCGCCATGCAGTTGGGCGGCTTTGGTGAGCAATTCGGGAGTGATATACTCTCGAATGGTCTCGATCAGGTTGGACATTTCGTAAGATTGTTTTGAAAAATGAAAATTATGGGGAATAGTCAAGCAGCCGTAGCCACAAAATTGACATTCAGGCAATAGAGACAAAGGAATGAGGAAAAGTCACCAAAAAGTAAATAAAAATTGCTGAGGTGGTGGCAAACAGGGAAATTGCAAAATGGGACGCAGGGCCATCCCAGTTTTTATCGAAAAAAATAAAAGATAGCGACAAGCTAAATTTCGCCTTAAAATATTGACAATCAATATTTTAAGAACAATGTGCCTACACTAAGTTTTAGAAATAACGTACTGACCAATCTTTTCTAAAATGGGTAGCCTACGGCGATATTCCAGTTTAAATCATCTATGTTCTTGAAGCTGGCAAAACGATTTGGCACCCAATAACGCCCGGATTCATCTGGATAGGGCCGACGAAGTGGCAACCCGATGTCTACCCGCAATACAGCAAAAGTGATGTCCATACGAATACCTATACCCGTACCGATGGCGATATTTTTGTACGAATCCCAACGTAATTCAGCCCTTGGGCGCAGCGTATCGGACTGTAAATTCCAGATGTTGCCACCATCGACAAACACCGCGCCTTTGAAAATATAAAAAAGTGGAAACCGTAGTTCGCCATTGAACTCAAACCTAAAATCGCCAGCCTGATAAAATGGCCGCACATTCAATGAATCGGGCAGGCGGTAGCCCCCCGGCCCTATCTCCCGAATGCGCCAGGCACGCAGGCTCGATGGTCCACCGACGTAAAATTGCTTGACATAAGGCGCATTGCGGCTGTCGGCGAAAGGCTGCACTACGCCGCTCCCGATGCGGAGTGCCCCGGTCAGGTTTTTGTTAAAATCGCGGGTGTACACGGCATCCATGTCAGCGCGGAGGTATTTAGAAAATTCGAGATCGCCAATGCGCCACTCCTGCTTGCCAAACGGAATGGCCCATAATTGGTTGATAGCCAGTTCTTCCAGGCCCGAAACATCCGTATTCACCCGAAATACCCAGCGTTCGCCGAAAGCGTTCGTCTTGCTGGTATAAGTGTAACTGAACGACCGCAACAGGAAACCAGTAAAAAGTTGTTTGTCGAAACTATGTTGCAAAAATCGGTTATCCCCGAAAATAGTGTCGAATTGCGGGTCCAGCCGAGGCCGCAAAACATCAATACCAATGTGGTCAAAAGAATACTGATGCTCGGGATTGGTGCGTATTTCGTAGCCAAAAGCCGCATTAAAAAGATTATAGCGATAAAAATCAATTAATTGCAAATGATTGAAATTCAAGGCTATGTGCGCTTTTCCATCGGTACGCATTCGATCGTATAGCGAGTTGCTCACCACCTGCCTACCCCCAATTCTCAGCTCGTGCAGGTTTTTCCAAATACCCAGATAATCGAAAAATCGCGGGATCAGCAGCCCGTTCTGGAGTTTTATTTCCTGCGAAAAAACGGAAAACAGCGGGCGGTCGCGGTTAGCAATGTCAAACTCTACGTTTCCCTGCGCATTGATTTCCAGGTGTTCCGCCCCGCGAAACAGATTGCGATTTTGAAAAATGGTCGACACAGACCCGCCCAATAAGCGGCCCGATAGCGAACTGGTAGACGAGTTAAAGCCAAAATCACCCCCTAAAGTCAGGCGTTTGGCAGGCGTAAAAGAAATATCTACGTTAATTTTCTCCGGCTGTAGGCTATCCTGATAGGGTTTGATAGCGACAAAGCGAAAGAGCCCAAGTGCATTCAGGTCGCGTTGCGTTTTTTCAAAATCTATCTGGCGATACGGCCAATCCGGGCGAATAGAGATAGCATGGGCCAAGTGTTTGGGTTTAACCTGAAATTTTTGTTCCGCCGAGACAAAATAAATGCTGTTGATAGTAGTATCCGAACGAATGGACGACACATTGGGCAGTAGACTGAGAAACACCGCCACCTTATTTATCACATAAGTTTTATGCAAAGTCGAGTCGGTCGGGGGCAGCACGCGTACGATCACATTGGTCTTTATACCGCTGCTGTCGCCTTCAAATTCTATAAAATTGGGCACGAAATAGGCATAGCCGCGATTTTTCAACTCGGACGTAATGCGGATTTTTTCGGCATCAAAAGTAGCCCCATCTACCGGATCGCCGCGCCGCAGCCGCGTGTCGTCTGCCGTCAGCAGCAGGATTTGGCGCACTAAACTATCACGGCTTTCAAAGCGCACCGTATCTATGGTGTAGAGCGGCCCCAAACGCAGGTGATAAGTAATAGCCACTTTATAGCGCCCGATAGAATCCGTTTTGTAGTCGCATTCGGCGTTGAAATAGCCCCGCTGACGCATTTGGTTTTTGAAATTGAGGGCCGTTTTTTTGGCCAGGGACTCCTGGTAAAGTGCCGGTGGTTCGGCCACTTTTTTCATGATCCAGGGAGTGAGTTTCTTCGTCCGATTGCGGGAATGGTAGTACCACCACAGTCGCCAGGGAGTACGAAAAGTAAGGAGTGGACGGCGATTGGGTTTTAATTTATAGTACGGTTCCAGCACATAGGTGAGGGCGGAGCGTTTGTTATAACCGATCTTTTTTTCGCCCTTAATATCCAGTTTATTCCTGACCAGCAGCCGTTCGCCCTTTTCGGTATCGAGATGATTCGTAACCTTGCAGGCGGTTTGGCCCAGCGCGAGGAGCGCGAGAAAAAAGAGGAAAAGATGTCTTATAAAAGTATGTTTGAAAAAACCCATTGCACTTTTTTGGAAATCCTGGAAGCCCGCTAAATCTGTGGACATTCAATCATTGTTTGGACACATTGACCACATTTATCTATTGGCCACATTATAGTAGTACATTTCATCATGCTCTCCCACAACCAGCAAAAATTAATTGCCGCCCTGCAAGTCAAAAAGTACCGGCAAAAGTACCAAAAGTTCGTAGTGGAAGGCGAGAAAATGGTGACGGAACTCCTTTCGCAATCCCGGCTGCCCGTCTCCGCCATCTTTGGACTGGAACGCTGGGCCGACGAGCATGCGGCGTTATTGGAGCCATTTTTGGAAAAGTTTAACCTCGTCACCGAAGCAGAGTTAAAGAAGATCTCCGCGCTCACCACCCCCAATCAAGTACTGGCCCTCGCCGATCTACCCGACGCCCTACCCTACCTTGATCTGCTGCGCACCGAACGCTGTTTCTATCTGGATGGTTTGCAAGACCCCGGCAATCTCGGGGCTATTCTGCGCATTGCTGACTGGTTTGGCTGGCCAGCAGTGTTTTGTTCGCCCGATTGTGTGGACGCTTTTAGTCCGAAAGTCGTGCAGGCGAGCATGGGAGCCATTTTTCGCATTCAAACTTACGAAATTGAGTTAGTGGAATTATTGAAGCAACAATCAGGTTTGCCCGTTCTCGGCGCGGTATTAGGCGGAGACGATGTATTTTCAATTTCCTGGCCAAATAACGGCTTATTAGTAATTGGCAACGAAGGTCGCGGCATCAGCCCAACTACCGAAAGTCTTCTTACACAACGGCTTACGATTCCTCGACATCCGAATGGACGGGCGGAATCGCTGAATGCCTCGGTGGCGGCGGGGATATTGGCGGCAGTTTGGGAAAAATAGGCAAAAGGCAAAAAGACAAAGGGCAACTGCTCCGTACGGCTCTTTGCTTACTTGCCTTCGTCGTTTGCCAGTGGCACTTTGCCTATTGCTTATTGCCCCTTGCGTGACATTCCCTATCTTCGCCGCATTCTTTTCAAAACGTACCCTTCTCCGCCGTTTTCGCCGGGAAGTGGGAAAACTTCAACTTTTCAAACGCACACCATTATTATGGACATTCGTAAGTATCTTCCTCTGATTCTGCTCGCGCTGGGCGCCGTCTTAATTTTCTCCATGTGCGGTGCTTACAACGGCGCGGTGGGCAAAGAGGAAAATGTAAAAAAAGCCTGGTCGCAGGTGGAAAATCAATACCAACGTCGCGCTGACCTGATTCCGAACCTCGTGAATACGGTAAAGGGCTACGCCAATTTTGAGCAGAAAACGCTGACGGACGTAATCGCGGCGCGGGCTTCGGCGACGCAGGTAAAAATAGATCCGGCCAACCTTACCCCCGAAAATATCCAGCGTTTTGAGCAGGCCCAGCAGGGTTTGTCTGGTGCGTTGGGTCGTTTATTGGCGGTGTCGGAGGCCTATCCTGATCTGAAAGCCAACCAGAGTTTTCTGGCTTTGCAACAACAACTGGAAGGCACGGAAAATCGCATTTCGGTGGAACGCCGGAACTTCAACGAAGCCGTGAATGACTATAACTCCTCGATCCGCCGCTTCCCGACGAATATGTTGGTCGGCCTGTTCGGCTTCTCTGCCAAAGGTTATTTCCAATCTGCCGCAGGGTCGGATAAGGCACCGGAAGTGAAGTTTTAAAATTTGTTGAGAAGAAGAGTTGAGTCTGCTTTGCAGGTTGAGATTGTTGAGAAAAATAAAGAAGTATGGATATTTTCCTCAACAGCGCAGCACTCAACTCTTTTCTCAACAGCGAAGCCTCTCAACTTCTTTTTCCTCAACAGCGAAGCGCTCAACCTTTTCCTCAACGGCGAAGCCTCTCAACCCTTTCAAAATGCTTTTTTCCAAAGAAGAAGAACTGCGCATCGTGGAGGCCATCCGCGTAGCGGAGCAGAACACCACCGGCGAAATCCGGCTGTTCGTGGAGGATTTTTGTATGCGCGATCATCCAGTGGAACGCGCTGAGGAAATATTCCAGTTGCATGGGATGTACCACACGCAGGCCCGCAATGCGGTGTTGATTTATCTGGCGGAAAAATCGCGACACTTCGCGCTGTGGGGCGATACGGGCATCCACGAGCGGGTTGGTTTTCAATTTTGGGAAGCGGAGAAGAAACTGTTGCGCGAACACCTACTGCGCGACGAAGCGACCGAAGGCGTGTGCCAGATTATCCATTTAATCGGTGAACAACTGCGCACCAACTTCCCTTTCGACGGTACTCACAATAATAATGAACTACCCGATGAGATTATTTATGGTTGAGCCTTGCCGCCGGATGTTTTCCAGCGGCCGCCGATCTCTTTTGCTGGTGACCATCACTTTGCTGGTCAGTTGTGTTTCCGTTTTTGGGCAATCTGATAAAGATCTTTTCCCACCCAAACCGGAACCCGCCGTGTATGTACACGACTATGCAGGCTGGTTATCTTCTGGCCAAAAATTAGCGTTGGAACAAAAACTCCGTCGCTACTGGGACTCGACTTCTACGCAAATCGTGGTCATGATCCGGCCCGACATTGGCGATTACGACAAAGCCTCGTATGCCTTTGAGTTGGGCAATCGCTGGGGTATTGGGCGAAAAGACAAGAATAACGGCGTGCTGATGCTCGTCAAGACGGAACCGCCGGAACGCGGTATTTTCATCGCTACGGGCTACGGTACCGAGGGTGCATTGCCGGATATTACTGCTGGACAAATTATTCGTAATGTAATGTCGCCTTATTTCCGGCAACAACAATATGGAGATGGCATTAATGCCGGAGTAGACGCCATTATCACGGCCCTTTCCGGCGAATTTCAAAAAGAACCACAGAGTGAAATAAGCGACAACGAAGCATTAGCTGTAGTAGGCGTTATATTCCTGCTATTTGTGCTATTTATCGCCTTCATTGTCTGGCGCATTCGCAAAAAAGGTACTTGGTATACACACTCTGGCGGACCCAATTCACGCAATTCGCGGGGCGGCGGTTTCGGTGGCGGCTGGTGGATGGGCGGTGGCGGTTTTGGTGGTGGAAATAGCGGAGGCTGGGGCGGCGGCGGAGGCGGTGGTGGTTTCGGCGATGGCGGTAGTTTTGGTGGTGGTAGTTTTGGCGGCGGCGGTGCCGGGGGAGACTGGTGATCGAATGCGGAATTAAAGACACAAATAACTGATAACCAGTAACTAATAACCAAGAATGAGTATTCAGCAGTCAGGTATTTATGTCGCTCCATCAGATACGCACGGGCAGGGCGTTTTTGCCGCTCGTGATATTGAAGCGGGCGAGGTAATTGAGGTCTGCCCGATTTTGTTGTTTCCGAAAGCACAACTATCCTACATCCGCCAAACAGTGCTGGATGACTACTATTTCGATTGGGGAGAAGATGGCGAATGGTACGCGCTCTGCCTGGGATTTGGTTCTTTGTACAACCACTCCTACGAACCAAATGCCGAATACGGGATGGATTTTGAAGCCCGCACGATTGATTTTTATTGTTTAAAAGACATCCCCGCTGGCGCGGAAATCCTGATCAATTACAACGGCGACGCAGATAACCACAGTAAGGTGTGGTTTGAGAAATAAACTGGTTAATAGTTATTGGAAAATTGGTATCAGGCATTCGTTGCCCTCATTATTACATAAGTGCCCATGAAAAAACAGCCAGAACAACTTTCCTACGCGGCCGCCCAAACCGAATTGCAGCAAATCGTCAGCGAAATTCAGGAGGAAACCATCAATCTGGACGAATTAACTGCCAAGATCGCTCGCGCCACGGAGTTAATCCGTTTTTGCCGTGAACGGCTGCGGATGACGGAGGAAGAGGTGGCGAAATTGACGAATGGCTGATATACTCTAACGCGGTGTCATTCAGAGGCGTAGCCGAAGAATCTGAATCATTTTGGAATAAAACAGGCTTTTCAAGCCTCGGATTCCACGCCTTCGGCTCTGAATGACAAGAGCGATTGAGAGGTCTTACTTCCTCTTTTTCCCCTTATTTTTCCCACCAAATTTATCCCACACGCCCCAATCTTTGATTTTGTTGCGCTCCCGCTTGGCGAGGATATAACGCACCGAAATAGAAGCCCCGTTCCAGTCGAACGCATGCCCTTGAGCACCAGAAAGGTGGAGCTCGGGTTTCCAGTCTACCGCCACATTCAGGCGACCAATAGATGCCTCTACTCCCCCAATCACGGATAAGCCGAATACTTTATCCGTCGCAGCGCCCGCTTCGCTGCCATTGGCATCAATGCCGTAGTAATGCAGACCGGCACCAGTATATAGGTTGAGGCCACGCATGATAATTTTGTGGTGCTTTTCACCCAGCAACGTCAAGCCAAATTTGTCGGAATTGATGGAAGTATGCAGAATGCCCTCGGCGGTCCACCCATCGGTGATATATTGTTGGGCAGTCAGGTTGATGCCACCATCAATGCGGATACCGACCGCTGTTTTATAGCGTTGGGCGAAGGCGGCGGTGTGGAGAAGGAGAAAAAAAGCGAAGGCGGTTGCGATGCGAATAGACGTCATAAAAGGGATAGCCAAAGTCGTTTTTGATTTGAATGCCTACGAAACGGACACTAAGATCGGGTATTTTCGCTGTTTGTGGGTTTTAATTTTTCTTTAACCAAAGCCTTTAGAAAATCCTTTGCCGACAAATCAATTCCTCTCCTGCGCAAATCTCCGGCAGACCGTCCTACTTTTGCCGCGACCTTTTCAAAGGGCAATACACACCACTGCCAATTTGCCCCTTGCTTATTGCCTTTTTGCTTATTGCCCTTTGCCTTTTTGCCAATTTGTCCATTCAAATATGTTTATTCATAAAATCCGGCAGTTTCTCCGCTTCTACTGGGGAGCCGTCACGAAATACCAACTTCATTCGCCCGTGGTGTTCGATCTGGCGCAGGCCCTGATCCATGACCGGCGGTGGTATTATGCTTTCCGCGATATAGAAGCCATCCGTAAAAAGATGCTGCAAAGTGCTGTAATACTGCATTTTACAGATTTCGGCGCGGGACAGGCCAGTGGTTCGGTGCCTTTGCGGCGTGTCGCTCGGCGGTCGGCCAGTTCGGGCGAGCAAGGTCGACGGCTGTTTCGGCTGGCCAATTGGGCGCAACCAAAATCTATCCTCGAACTTGGCACTTCGGTGGGCATTGGCACGATGTATCTGGCTTCTGGCGCACGCAATGCTCGTTTCATCACACTGGAAGGCGCGGCGGATTGCGCAGCCGTGGCCCAATCCAACCTGGAATTACTCAATTTGCCCAATGTAGAAGTGCGCAGCGGCGAGTTCGGCACCACGATGGCTACGGCCCTGAAAGACCTGGCTCCCGTGGATTTGGCCTATCTCGATGGCAACCACCGACGCGCCGCTACGCTGGATTATTTTGAGCAATGTCTGGCCTTGGCACGAGAAAATGCCATCTTTATATTCGACGATGTGTATTGGTCGGAAGAGATGACCGTGGCCTGGACCGAAATTCAAAATCACCCGCAGGTGACCATGACCGTAGATTTTTTCGACCTTTCGCTCGCTTTCATCAATCCTGATTTTCGGGAAAAGCAGCATTTTCGCATTGTGCCTTATTGGTGGAAGCCGTGGAAATTCTTTTAAATGGTTGAGAATGTTGAGGTTGTTGAGCGGCTGCGCCGTTGAGAAAATTTGTTGAGGAGGTTGAGAATGTTGAGTGGCTACGCCGTTGAGAAAAGTTGTTGAGGAGGTTGAGATTGTTTAGTGGCTATCGCTGTTGAGAAAAATTTACGCTATCCGTTTTTCTCCCAACATTCTCAACTTGTGAAGCAGATTCAACCTTCTCAACAAAATCTCAACTTGCGCAGCAAACTCAACCCGCTTTTCTCAACAAAATCTCAACTTGCGTAGCAAACTCAACCCTCTCAACCATTTTTCTCAACAACCTTTTCCTCCTTGAAACTCGACCTGACCTATCGCCAAATCTGGAATATTTCGATCCCCATTATGCTGGGTTCAGCGGCGCAAAATGTCATCGCGTTGAGCGATGCGGTGCTGTTATACCACCGGGGCGAGGTGGAGTTTGCGGCCATCGGGTTCGTGGGCGTGTTTTATATCACCATTGCGGCCATTGGCTACTCGTTTTCGCGGGGCGGCCAGATTATTATCGCGCGGCGCATGGGCGAAGGGCGGCCCGAAGCGGTGGGCCACGCGTTTCACACGATGTTGTTGTTTGAACTGGCGTTGGCGGCTCTGATGTGGGCTTTTATGCGCTTCGCAACGCCGTGGTTTTTCCAGTTATTCCTCAATCACTCGCCGGAGGTGTATAAGGGTGCACTCGAATACATCCATTTTCGGGCGTATGGGATATTTTTCAGTTATGCGGGTGTGGCCATTATCTCGCTTTATACCGGCATTGCGCGCACGACTTTTATTTTAATTGATACCGTAGTGCTGGCTATCGTGAATCTGGCCCTCAATTATGGCCTCATTTTCGGGAAATTTGGACTGCCGGAGATGGGTATCGGCGGTTCCGGGCTGGCGAGCAGCATCGCTGAAGGAATTGCGTTCGTGATTTTTGTGACTTACATGATTTTTGACCAAAAAATCCGCCCGATGCGGGTGTTTACGGTGCCAGAAGTAGATTGGAAACTAACCCGCCAACAACTCAAAATCTCCTTACCCGTAGTGGCCCACTCTGCCGTCGGGCAGGGCAGTTGGATATTTTTCTTCGGGATGGTAGAAAATCTAGGGGAACGCTCGCTAGCCATTTCCAACCTCGCCCGCACAGTGTACTTGCTACTTTCTATCCCCATGTGGGGATTTTCTTCCGGCGTGAATACACTGGTAAGTAACCTGATTGGGCAAGGACGCAAGCATGACGTGCTGTCCGCAGCCTGGAAAACCGGCTATTTCTGCTGGGCAGTCACAATGGTGCTGGCCGTACCCATTTTGTTTTTCCCCGGCAAATTGTTATACCCGTTGCTAGGCAAATCGGATATGAGTCTGGTTACGGAAACGCAGCCCATTTTCTATTTAATGCTACTTATTTTATCGCTGGCGACCTTCGGCTCGGTGTTCGTCAATGCTTTGTCCGGCACGGGGGCCACGTGGTTTGGGTTGAAACTGCAAGGCGTTAGTATTGCTATTTATTTGTCCTACATTTTCTATATTACGAACTACACGTCGCTTGGTTTGTTTTGGGTATGGGTTGCCGAATCGCTTTATTGGAGCGTGATGATCGCGATGGTGACTTATTATTTGCGGTCAGGGCGATGGCAAAATGTGCATTTTTGAGGAAGGTTGAGGGAGTTTAGAATGTTGAGTTTGCTGCGCAAGTTGAGTTTTAGAAGGTTGAGTTTGCTGCGCAAGTTGAGGATGTTGAGAAGACGAGCGCGTAAAAGATTTTCTCAACGGCATAGCCTCTCAACATCCTCAACCCTCTCAACAACTTTTCTCAACGGCGTAGCCACTCAACCATCTCAACCCTTTTTCTCAACACTTTACCAAAATGACACTCAAAACCATCATCCGCGCACCCTTTATCCTGCTCATCCGGCTGTACCAGATTTTGTTGTCGCCGCTGTTGGGAGGAAGCAAGTGCATTTATCAGCCTACTTGTTCGCACTACATGATTGGGGCGATTGAAGAATGGGGCGTGCTAAAAGGTATATATCTCGGCACTAGACGCATTCTACGCTGTCACCCATGGAGCAAACATCCGATGCACGATCCGGTACCGAGGAAAAATGTTGAGGTTGTTGAGAAAAATGGTTGAGATGGTTGAGTTTGCTGTGCAAGTTGAGTAGTTTTTGTTGAGAAGGTTGAATCTGCTTCGCAGGTTGAGATGGTTGAGAAAAACAAAGAGCGTAAGAGATTTTCTCAACGGCGCAGCCTCTCAACAACCTCAACAATCTCAACCTTTATCATATTTTAGCAAAAACCGCGTAGCGGTGACATTCCGGTATGAAAAAAAAACGCCAACTGCGCATCCTCGAAAGAATCGCGGAGACCGACGATACGGTCACGTTTCGGCTCGAATCGGCTGACGGTCAGCCATTTATATACCAACCCGGGCAATATGTGACATTGATTTTTGAAGTAAATGGCCACGAAAAACGCCGGGCTTACTCATTTAGCAGCAGCCCGGCCACCGATGCGCATCCGACCATTACCATAAAACGTATTCCCAACGGCGAATTTTCCACGCGCCTGCTGCGTCACGCAATGGTTGGCGATATACTGCTCACCACCGAGGCCAACGGGCGTTTTGTGCTGCCCAAACATTGGCCGGAAGTATTCTGCTACCTCGCTGCGGGGAGCGGCATTACGCCGATTATCAGTCATTTAAAAACGCTGCTCTCCGCCGATGCAGCTACTTTCGGCCAGCGAAAAATCCTGCTCTTTTATGCCAGCCGCGACAGCCACAGTACCATCGCCAAAGCGCAATTGGACGAGTGGATGGCCGCTTATCCCGACCGATTTGAGTGTGTGTATTTTTTTAGTCGGGAAAAAAACGCCGCGCACGCCCGCTTCCGGCATTTGAACAATGAGATACTGGAACAGGAGTTACGCCGCTATTTTGGCGGACGCCTGACCGACCGCCATCGCGCCCAAACGCACTTTTATTTCTGCGCCCCGCCCGCTATGATGCGCATGGCCCGCATGACGCTTCGGCAGTTGAATTTCCCGGAAGAAAATTTTCATTTGGAGGCTTTTACGCCGGAAAGAGTGTCGGTGAAACGCTTACCCAATACCGCTAACACCCACCACGTCGTTGCCCATTGGCCAACACAAAGCATTGAATTTCAGATATTTAATGGCGAAACGATTTTAGACGGTGCCTTGCGGCAAGGTATCGCCCTACCTTACTCCTGCAAAGTGGGGGTTTGTCTGAGTTGCCTGGCGCGTTGTGTGCGCGGCGAGGTGGAAGTAGAGTTTGCGCAAGTCACCCAACTGGGAAAATCGGGTGATCTGATAAATACTTGCCTGGGTTATGCCGCTACAGAAACCGTAGAAATTGCGTACGATTAAGTACCGGTGGGTTCAGCCGCTGGAGGGTGAGAGCGGCGGCTAAATCCGCCAGTACCGTGGCCTGAAATTTTTTGGCTGTCTTGTTAAACGCAGCACAGAAAGACCAGTCCAACTATTTTCACGCAAACACTATATCGTTTATGTCCCATCTTTTCGCTCCACTGCTTCTTTCAGCCGTTGCCGCTGGGAAATCAGTGACCTCGCTGTCTCAGAAATCCGAGGATCCAGTCGTCCTGGTGCTGGCTGGTTTGGTATTAGTCCTTCTGATCGTGGCCGTTGCGGCATCCAGTCGCCGTCGTCGCCGTCGGGGCGGTGCACCTCGTCGTCGCCGCCACGAAAAAGTAATTATCGTTCACTAAGTACCGGCGGGTTCAGCCGTCGTCTACACAACGATTCGGCGGCTGAATCCGCCATACTATTCTTCCCGGATTTTGGCCAGCATGATCGCATCGATGGCCTCGTTGTCTTTCCAATCAAATTTGCGCAAATAACCTTCCCGCTGGAAACCACTTTTTTCCAGAATACGCGCCGAAGCGGGATTATAGGCAAACACAATTCCCGTCAGGCGCAACAAGGCCGGACGATTCGCAAACTGCCAATCTGAAAATGTCCGCACCACCTGCGTCATAATACCCTTTCCGCGATAAGGTGCAGCCAGCCAATAGCCTATTTCATCCGAGTGGCCATCCAATCCTCGTTTCATAAATGCGCCGATACTGCCAATCACGCCGTCCGTGCGGTGGCGAATTGCCCAATTGGTGCGTATGCCATGCTCCTTGGTAGTTGCTTCGGTTTTGGCCAACCACTGCTCGGCATCTTGCAAATTATACGGTGTAGGAATGGTCAAGGTATTGCGATACAGCTCGGCGTCGTTCATGATATTGAACCATATTCTGTTCGTCGCCGGGCTGAAAGTCGGTCAGTAGGATGTCGTCATTGATGTAGATGGTCTCGCTCATTTTCCAAATATTGATAAGGAGTCAGTATTAAGGAGTCAGGAGTCAGTGTCCCATTACTTAAAAAGGCTACTAACCCAAATTTAGTTCCCGAAAAAACACATTGACTACATTAAATAAGAGGACAGTATTAAGGAGTCAGGTAGTAGAATATCGAAAGTCAACCTTTTATGCTGATTTTAAATGTCAATGAATTAAACAACTGGCTCCTAACTCCTTACTTCTGTCTCCTTACTTAAACCTATTCCTTATAAATCGCAATCTTGTGTTCTCCCGGTTTGGCATAGCCGCGATACATGCCTTCCGAATTAAAGGGTGTCGAAATATTACCCATTTTATCCACCGCGATCAATCCGCCATCGCCACCTTTTTCGATCAGTTTTTTATTGATCACATAGTCGCTCGCCTCGGCCAGCGAAATCCCCTTGTACGCCATGAGTGCCCACACATCGTGCGCCACCGCATAACGAATAAAATACTCGCCGTAGCCCGTGCAGGAAACCGCGCATTCATCGTCGGAAGCGTAGGTACCCGCCCCGATAATCGGCGTATCGCCTAAGCGATTCCAGCGTTTGTTGGTCATGCCGCCCGTGCTGGTACCCGCCGCCAAATGGCCGTCTTTGTCCATCACTACACAGCCGACCGTACCGAATTTGTAGTCGGGATATGTCCAAACGGCACCCGTTTTTTTCTTTTCTTCGGCCAGCATTTCTTGCAATGTATTCCAACGTTCCTGGGTAAAAAACCAGGCGGGCCCAACGGTATCAATGCCGTTTTCGATGCCAAATTGCTCGGCACCGCGTCCGGTGAGCATCACGTGCGGCGACTTTTCCATCACGGCGCGGGCCAGTTTGATCGGATTTTTGATGTTCATCACGCTGCCCACCGCTCCCGCTTTCTGGGTCGTGCCTTCCATAATGCTGGCGTCCAGTTCGTTATGTCCTTCGTGGGTGAAAACGGCTCCCTTTCCGGCATTAAACAGTGGGCAATCTTCCAGAAAAGTGATGGTTTTTTCCACGGCATCGAGCGCGGTACCGCCATTTTTCAGAATTGTTTCTCCGATGGTCAGGGCTGAATCGAGAGCGGCGCGATAATGGGCCTCTTTTTCGGGCGTCATTTCGGCACGGGTCAGGGCACCCGCGCCGCCATGAATGGCGATGGCATAAGTCGGACGGGCGGCGGTAGAGGTGGTAGAAGCGGCTTTATCCGCAGAAGATTGACAAGCAGTAAATAAAAGGCAGCCGAGAGCCAGCCGCCAAACGAGTTTTTGCATGGGAAGTAAATGTTGAGAGAGTGGAGAGGCTTCGCCGTTGAGAATGTTGAGAAAAATTTGATTTGCAGTCTGTGAAAAAAGGCAAGATTTGCTGTTGGGTTGAGTGGCTGCGCCGTTGAGGAAGTTGAGTTTGCTGCGCAAGTTGAGAATAACCGAGTGGTAAGGTACTATTTTCAACTTCTCATCTTTCTCAACAATTTTTCTCAACGGCGCAGCCACTCAACAATCTCAACATCCTCAACCCCTTCTCAACTCTCTCAACAATTTCTCATGAAAATCCTCATCCTCGGCGGCGGTAATATGGGCCTCACCTACGCCCAAAGTTTTCTGCGCGCCCGCATCGTGACCACCGATAATATGATGGTGCTGTGTCGCAGTTATGAGAAGGCCAACCATTTGAGCCAACTGCACGAAGGCCGTTTTTTTAGCGATGCCCGCCTGTGCGTACCGGAAGCGGATTTGCTGATTTTTGCCGTCAAGCCACAGGATTCTACCAAACTGTTCGCGGACATTCGAGAGTTGGTGCAGCCCGGACAGGTGTTTCTGAGCATTATGGCTGGCGTGCGGTTAGATACGATTGGAGAAGCATTGGGTGTCAATAAGATCATCCGCGCCATGCCCAATTTACCAGCGCAAATCGGGGCCGGAGTGACGGCCTTTACATCTACCGACTTGGTGACTCGCCTCGAATTGGTCATGGTACAAAACCTGCTAAGTACCACTGGCAAAACGCTTTACGTAGAGCGGGAGGAGATGATTGATGCCAGCACAGCCATTTCAGGTAGCGGCCCGGCTTATGTGTATTTCTTCATGAATGCCATGATGGAAGCTGCCAAAAAGATGGGCTTTTCTGCCTCGGAAGCCGAACTTCTAGTGGCGCAAACCTTCACCGGCGCCGTGGATTTGTACAACAAAAGCGATCTCACCTGCGAAAACTGGATCGCCAAAGTAGCGTCCAAAGGTGGTACCACCGAGGCGGCTTTGCGGGTATTTAATGACACGGCTCTGCACGAAGACATTATGGCCGGAGCCAATGCCGCCCTTAATCGGGCGCAAGAACTGGGAAAATAGGAGGCGGTTTTACGTGGGGACAATTCGTGTCAAAATGGACAGGGAACGGGCAAAATAAGTATTTGCAAATTTTTGACTTTTGGCAATTATATTTACCATTTAATGTCAAATTTGCCTTACTTTCGGCGCAAACTATAACCATTTCACCATCAATAATTTTTTCACGAAAAAAAGCCTTAGCCTATGATGAATGAATTTGTACCCGCTATTATGACTACCGATGTCATTACTCTCGGTCCCGATAATACGCTTGGCGAGGCCCGCACAATACTGCTCAATAAGCGCATTCATCACCTGCCGATCGTGGAAGGAAAACGATTGGTGGGCATGATTACCACTTGGGATATTTTCCGGCTTGGTAAGTCCGCCGAAGACTATGGCGACATGAAAATCAGCGAAATAATGACCAAACGGGTGGCTACGCTCGATCCCGGCCAGCACATCGGGGCAGTGGCCGAAGCCTTGATCGAACACCTATTTCACGCCGTACCTATCGTCAATGAGCACCGGGAATTGCTCGGGATTGTAACTACGACAGATATACTGCGTTACGAGTACGGTAAGGAGTATCCGGCGAATCTGGACAAGTTTGTGCTGGAAAATATGTAGAGAATTAGTTTAGAGGGGTTTAGCAAGGTTTAAAAAAGGGTTTAGAAAAACTTTAAACACAATTGATAATCAATGGTTTAAAGGTGTATTCTCACCCTGTCTAAACTCTCTAAACCTCTCTAAACATTCTGGCTTATGTCCGTCCATACTTTAAAACGCACCCAACGCCTGCCCATTTCGCTCGAACAGGCTTGGGATTTCTTTTCGGCACCCGATAATTTAGCCAAAATCACGCCGGAATACATGGCTTTCCACGTCACTTCCGAGCCGGATTTTCTGCAAAAAATATACGCTGGACAAGTCATTACCTACACCGTAAAGCCGGTGCTGGGCATTCCGCTATTTTGGATGACGGAAATTACCCATGTAGAGCCAGGTAAGTTTTTTGTGGATGAACAACGCGTCGGCCCGTATGCCTTGTGGCACCACCAGCATCATTTTAAAGCAGTAGATGGCGGCGTGGAAATGACTGATTTAGTACACTATAATTTGCCACTTGGTCCGCTCGGTGATCTGGCGCACTGGCTGTTTGTGCGGAAACAAATCCAGGAGATTTTTGATTATCGCTGGAAAAAATTGGAAACATTCTTCGGCAAAATGCCAGCCCGTTAATTTAATGGTGAAAATCATCCAGTTGAATATCAAAGATCAGCACGGTATTTCCATCGATATTGCCCGCTCCATCCGGCCCATAAGCCAGCGCAGAAGGAATTAGGAAAGTGCCTTTTCCAGTCTTGCGCAACAGTGGAATTCCTTCCTGCCAGCCTTGGATGAGGTTGGAGAGTTTAAAAGTAACTGGCTGAGCGGGTTCTTCAAACACCAAACCCGTGGTCAGCGAACCAGTATATTCCACTTTCACGCTGTCGCTCAGCGTTGGATGATCGCCGAAACCCTCCTTCGTGATTATGTAATGCAGACCCGATGGTGTGGACTGCGTGATCAAGCCATTATGAGCGGCATATTCTTCAATGATTTTTATGTCCGCCTGCAATTGTTCCTCCGGTGTGAGGACTTTATCTTTTTTGCAGGACAGAAAACTGAGGCTACCCATAGCCAGTAACAAGAGAATCAGACGCATAGTAGAGTGTGTTTGAGTAGTGAAGGTAGGGCGAAAGGGGAAATTGGCAAAGGGCAACAGGCAAAAGAGCAATAGGCAAATTGCAATGAGTAAAACGCCCAAAAAGCAAAATTGCTCATAATTAGGCTGCTTTTTTTGCCAATTTGCTTATTTGTTCATTGCCAAACTTGTTCTCTCGTCAATTCCCGCACCTCACCCGGCAGCATTCTATCTAATATTAATTGCCCGATTTGTACTCGCACTAGCCTTAAAACTGGAAAACCCACCGCCGCGCACATACGACGCACCTGCCGGTTTTTTCCTTCTATCAATGCTAATTCTAACCACGAATCAGGCACCGTTTTACGAAAACGCACGGGTGGTTGGCGTTCTGGCAAATCTGGAATTTCTGCTAAAAGTCGAGCCGCCGCCGGACGGGTTTGAAAGGGTTTACCGTCAATTTGAATCTGGACGCCTTGACGTAATTTTTCCAAAGCAGCCGCGTCTGGCATACCTTCCACCTGCGCCCAGTAGGTGCGTAGGTGTGCGTTTTTCGGATTTAATAGTTTGGCATTCAACGTCTTATCGTTAGTCAGTACCAACAAACCCTCGCTATCACTATCCAACCGCCCCATGGGATACACATCTTTGGGAAAATCAAAAGCCAGATCAGCCAGCGTCACCTGCGTGGGTGTTTCGCGGCTGAATTGGGAGAGCATTCCGTAGGGTTTGTAAATCAGGAAATAGCGTTGAGCCATCTTAAAAAATTGATTGACGAATGATGATTACATGATGGTTGATTTTTGATGTTTCGGTACACGTTACGCACATCAACATTCGTCAATCATGTAATCTGCATTCGTCAATCAAAAATACTAGTTTATTCAGCAACCCCCACTGGCGCAATCTGCATCATCGACTGCTGGTGTGCAATACTTTCCTGGTGCACTGCCGACAGGAATTTTTCCACAAAATCGTCGCTGAGGCCACATTTCCGACCTTGCACAAACGCTTTTTCCAGAATGTCGTTCCAGCGCGTGGCTTGCAAAATGCTGATATTATTGCGCTGTTTGTAGCGTCCAATATCCTCGGCGAAACGCATCCGGCGGCTCAGTAGATTGAGCAATTCCATGTCCACTTCGTCAATTTTGTGGCGCACATTTTCGATATGTTCCAGGAACTCGGCGTTGTCCGTCGTTTCGCGGCGCACGATCAGGCGGCTGAGCAATTCGCCGTAGGTGAAAGGCGTGATCTGCTGTTTAGCGTCGCTCCAAGCGGCATCGGGCGTAGTGTGTACCTCCGTCATCAGGCCATCGTAGTTCAGGTCGAGGGCTTGCTGGGCCACTTCGAGCAAGTCTTCACGGTTGCCGCAGATGTGGGAATTATCACAAATCAACGGCAAATCCGGCATCCGGCGACGCAATTCAATGGGGATTTCCCAGTACGGCGCGTTGCGAAATTTGGATTTGGCGTAGGCCGAAAAGCCCCGGTGAATGGCTCCGACGCGCGTCACGCCTGCCTGTTGGATGCGTTCAATCGCGCCAATCCAGAGATCAAGATCGGGATTGACGGGATTTTTTATCAAAACCGGCACGTCTACGCCGCGTAAAGCGTCGGCGATTTCCTGAACCGAAAAAGGATTCACGGTGCTACGCGCACCAATCCAAAGCACATCGACGCCGTGTTTTAGGGCTTCGTAGACCTGATTACCATTGGCCACTTCGATGGTGGTGCGCAGGCCCGTTTCTTCCTTCACGCGACGCAGCCACGGCAACGCCACCGCGCCATTGCCCTCGAAGGCACCGGGACGCGTGCGCGGCTTCCACACGCCCGCGCGAAAAAGGTCCACACCGAGCGGAGCCAGCCCGTGGGCCACCGCCATTACTTGTTCTTCGGTTTCTGCAGAGCATGGACCGGCAATGATGAAAGGGCGGTTGTCTTTTTTCTGAAACATGATTCAAAAAGTTATGAGTTATGAATTATGAGTTATTTTAAAAATTGAGGATTTGAGGATGCGAGGCTTTGATCAATTACCTGATTATCAACTGCCTTAGTCAGATACGCGCATCCTCAAATCTTCAAATACTCCCTCATTTATCAATGATTCGCCGGATGTCATTCGCCTGCCGCATATACGCTTCAAACGTCTCGAAATCCTTCTTAATCAACAAAGTACGAAAGCGACTGATGGTATTGATGAACTCGTCGAGTACGTCCAGCACATTGTCGCGGTTTTGACGAAAAATCGGAATCCAGGTATCGGGATTGCTTTTGGCTAAACGCACCGTGCTACTAAAACCGCCGCTCGCCAACTCGAAAATCCGGTCTTCTTCCCGCTCTTTTTCCAGTACCGTGAGGGCCAGCGCAAACGAAGCGATGTGCGAAATATGACTCACATAAGCCACATGCAGATCGTGTTCCGCGCCATCCAGATAGGTGATGCGCATGCCCAGTGATTCGTACATTTGGCGGGCAACCTCCACTGCATCAGGCGCACTCTGCTCAATGGCTGTGAAGACACAACATTTGCCGACGAATAATTCCGCGACTGCCGCTGTCGGGCCGGAATATTCGGTGCCTGCCATCGGATGCGTCGCCACGAAACGCGACCGTTTTGGGTGTTGCGCCACCGCCTGTAAAGCCGGGCCTTTGGTGGAACCCGCGTCCATAACTATTTGATTATCATATACTAAATCAAGCACTTGTGGTAATAAAGTGACGAGTGTATCTACCGGCGTAGCGACCACAATAATCTTACTTTCGCGAACGGCCTCGGCTAATGGCAACACTACATCTACCAAACCTAATTCCAAAGCACGGGCGGCGTGTTCCGCATTGCTATCCACGCCAATGAGCCGGGTCGCGAAACCACTCTGCCGTAGCCCAATCGCGATGGAGCCGCCGATAAGTCCCGGACCGATAATTGTGACAATCATTTGTAGGAACGATGAAGTATGAAGTATGAAGTATGAAGTATAAACTATGAACAATAAGCCATATATATAAACAATATAGCCACAGTATTTTTGCCCATTGTATTTTTCAAAATGGTTTCCAGGAAGTTGATCTGCATAGTTTATAGTTCATAGTTCATAGTTTATAGTTAATAATCTGTCTAATCCGCGTTGCAGATTTTCCACGGTACTGCACAAAGAAATACGCATGTAATGCTCGCCATTGGAACCGAAAATGCCGCCGGGTGTAAGAAATACGTGCTTTTCGTAGAGTAATTCATCGCTCAATGCGTAACCGTCAGCGTATTGATCGGGAATTTTTGCCCAAACGAACATGCCCTGCTGTTGACGATCAAAGGGACAACCCAAAGTATCCAGAATAGCAAAAGCCACTTGTTGGCGTTGGCGATAGGTGTCGTTTAAGGCTGTGTACCAATCACCTGGAAGTTGTAAGGCCTGCACCGCTGCCAGTTGTACGGGCAGAAATTGGCCGGAATCCATGTTGCTTTTGAAGCGCAAAATAGCCGAAAGATAATCCGGGTGACCAGCCACCATACCGACGCGCCAGCCCGCCATATTTTGCGATTTGGACAGCGAGTTTAATTCCAAAACCACCCCTTCTGCGCCCTCTGCCGCGAGGATACTAATCGGGTACGGATTCAGAATAAAACTATATGGATTATCATTAACAATCAATATGTTATGTTGTTTTCCAAAATCTACCAAACGCTGAAAAACCTCCGGCGAAGCGGGCGCGCCCGTGGGCATGTGCGGGTAATTGACCCACATAATTTTGACGCGCCGCAGGTCGGTTTTAGCCAACGCATCCAAGTCGGGCAGCCAATTATTGTCAGCAGTGAGGTCATAAAATTGCACTTCGGCGCCAGCCAGCATCGTCGCCGCGCGGTAGGCCGGGTAGCCGGGGTTAGGAGCCAAGGCCACGTCGCCGGGTTCCAGAAAAGTCATGGCGATGTGAACAATACCTTCTTTCGAGCCGATGAGCGGTAGGATGTCGCGGTCGGGATTTAGTTGAACATTATAGTATTCGGCATACCATTTTGCCCAAGCCGCTCGTAACGCGGGAATGCCCGTATAAGATTGATAACCATGATTTTGTGGTTGCTGTGCGCCAGTAGCGAGTGCTTCTATCACTGCCGGAGCGGGCGGCAAATCGGGCGAGCCAATGCCGAAATTCAGCACCGGATGGCCGTCGCGTTGCATCTGCGCGATTTCGCGGAGTTTTCCAGCAAAGTAGTATTCCGAAATGCCGTCGAGGCGGCGAGCAGGCTGGATCATTTTATGTTGTTGAGAGTGTTGAGGTGGTTGAGAGTGTTGAGATTACTGTTCCGCCTCTGCCGCGCGGTAGGTGCCTAACACTTTACATTCGTTGCTCATAGCATCCAACAAGCGGAGTGTCGCTGGCAAAGTAGCGGGGTTATTTACAGTAAAGTCCACGAAAAAACGATACTCCCAAGCCCGACCCAACAGCGGCACCGACTGAATTTTGGTCAGATTAGCACTCTGTGTAGCGAGCATGGCCAAGATGCGGCTCAAGCTGCCCGGCTGGTGCGAAGTGACAAAACTTACCGACACTTTATCGGCTCCGGGCACGGGCAAGGCATCTTCACGACGTTGTACGGCCAGAAAACGGGTGAAATTGACGGGATTGTCTTCGATGCTCGGTGCCAGAATATTCAGTCCATACAATTCAGCTGCTAATGTGCTGGCGATGGCTCCCGTCTGGTGCAATTGATGGCGCGTAATGTATTCGGCACTGGCGGCGGTGTCTTCCGATTCGACTAGCCGAATATGTGGATGATGCTTGAAAAATTTGGCACACTGCGCCAAGGCCATCGGATGGGAATGGACTTCTTGCAGGTCGCTCAATGACACGCCGGGCAGGGTCAGCAAGTTTTGTTGGATGCGCAGAAATACCTCGCCAACAATTACTAAATCGCTGTTTTGCAACAACATATAATTTCCCAGAATCGTCCCAGCAATGCTGTTCTCAATGGCTAATATCGCAGCATCGGTTCGGGCAGGGTCGGCGGATTCGGCGAAGAGGGCGGGAAACGAGTTGGCAGGTACAGGCTCTATCGTCGGGCCGAAAAATTCCCGCGCGGCAATTTCGTGAAAAGCGCCGCGCACGCCCTGAATGGCGACGCGGAGGGTTTTCTGCGATAAAGGCGCAACGACGGGGGGGGTGGGGGCGGAAAGGCTGGACATGAGCAAAATAAGTATTTGAATATTTGAGTATTCGAGTTGGGTAAAAAAACGAAGAGGGGGTTCCTGTTGGCAGGAACCCCCTCTTCGGCGTTGATTGTCAGTGATTTTGATTTAGACCGACACGCACAGGTTGTTCCTTTTCTCTCTCCAAAAAGAAAAAAAGTAAAAAGAAAAACCAAAATAATAAGCGCGTTGCTGCATCAGTGTATCATTGTACTATTACAGTGCAAACGTAAAGGGAAAGTTTGAATACTACAAGGATGTAGGCAAAATTTTTATTTTTTAACGTTAAACCACTATTTAAAAAACGTAAACTTGGAGCCAAAACTATTGGCTATCAATTAATTATTGCATTCTTTTGGTCTCAAAAACCCTGACAGGGTTGAATATGAATAGCCACCAGTGAAACTGGTGATAAAAAGTCAAAATTGAAAGAATCCTGCGAGGGGTTCAACCACGCGATAAAGTTCAACCCTTTGCAGGGTTGTTTCAATATCTCGTTCTCTTTTCCCGTATTTCATACGGGGCTATTCATGTTTAAACCTCTCAGGTTTGCCGAATTCACCTTAAAAGGGTAAAACCAAAGCAGACTCGACGCTTGGCCGTTGGTCATTGCCTAAAAAAGCCCTCCAACTGTGCAGGACAGCAGAGGGCATACTAGAATGGGTTGTGTTGTTTATTTGTCGGATTAAAACTTTTCGGGGACAAAAATCATAGGCGTAGTAGACCTAGGACCTTAAAACTAATTGGTAATCAACAGTTTGACTTTATAATCTGCTTCGGCTGGTTGGGCAGTGGAAACCGGAACCGGCTGCACTTCCACCAACTTAATCTTGTAACCTGCAAAGAGCGCACTATCGGAATGGGTCGTCCCGGTAAAATCGCCGATAGATAGCGTATCAGTTTCGGTAGTACCTTCATGGGTGAGGCTCAATGCGACCGAAGCCCGGCCAGCCCATATACAGGTAACATCCGTGGGACAGCGGCTATCTTCCACCAGTTTGTCGAATTTGACATTGAAATTCTGCCCAGTTTGCGCCGCCGTATTGCCAAAACAAAGCAAAAATGGCTCATTTAACACAAAACTGCTCGCGCCGCAGGTATTATTCTCCTTGTCTGATTTTGAGCAACTTGCGGCCATCAACATGACGGCGCAAGCAATAAAAAGTAGTTTCTGCACGGATTATGAATCGGTTAGTGAATGTTTCCTTGCTAGGCAAGACAGGGGACATCGGAAGATTGGTTGGGTGGGGTTGGAAAAGTTTTTGAAATTAAATCAAACGCGAAGGCAGTAAAACGGAATTTGATAGAAAAACCCCCGCTTTTCATCGAATGCCGGCTTTCGCTCTTTTTTTCGTGGATACCTTTGGAGCGTATCGTAGCAGTGAGTTCGGCCCATTGGCCACATTAGCACATTGACCACATTAATTATATGCGCCAGATTATACGTGTCTTACTCGAAGGAGCTTCCCAGGCCTGGCAACAACTGATGGCCAACAAACTGCGGTCGTTCCTGTCGTTGCTGGGGATTACCATCGGTATTTTCTGTATTATCGGGGTGAAAAGTGCGGTCAATTCGCTGGAAGACAACATCCGCCGAAGCATGTCCAAACTGGGCAACGACGTGATCTACATTGATCGCTTCTCGTGGGGCGAAGATCCCGGCGATAATTACTGGAAATGGATGCGCCGCCCGGTATTCACATTTTCCGAATATGAAGACCTCAAAACCGACCTGCGCGGTGCCGTCCGAGTGGGTTATTGGCAGTTTTTGAGTGCTAAAACCATCAAATGGACCTCTTCCAGCGTCGAAAACGCGCCTTTTCTAGGGATTACGGAAGATTGCTACGAACTTTTTCACCTGGAATTTGACGGGGAAGGGCGCTTTTTTTCTCCTATTGAATACAAAAACGGTAGTGAAGTTTGTATTCTGGGAGCGGTGGTCGCCGAAGGATTATTTGGTACCGCCATTGATCCTTTGGGAAAAGATATCAGTGTAGGTGGTCGTAAAATGCAGGTAATCGGCGTGCTGAAAAAATCGGGCAACGACATCCTCAAACCCTTCAATTTCGACAACTGCGTACTGGTTAGTTACAATCTGGCACGGCGCGGATTCGGGGTGCGAGCCAGCGGGCGCGGCAACCAGAGCAGCATCATGGTGCAAGCCAAAAGCGGTGTAAGCATTGAGGATATGAAAGACGAAATCACCGGTGTCTTACGCGCCCAACGTCACCTCAAACCGCGCGAGGACACCAATTTTTCGCTTAATACCCTTTCCGTACTCAGCAATTTGTTCGATGGCGTATTCGGTACACTCAATTTCGCGGGCTTCATCATCGGGATTTTTGCCTTGCTGGTCGGTATGTTTTCGGTAGCCAATATTATGTTCGTCTCGGTACGCGAACGCACCAATCTCATCGGTATTAAGATGGCTCTCGGTGCCAAACGCTGGTTTATTTTGCTCGAAATCCTTTTTGAAGCGGTCGTGCTTTGCGTCGTAGGCGGGTTGATTGGATTGGTATTGATCTGGGGAGTCACGACGGGTATTACGGCCGCGCTGGATTTTGACATTCACTTGTCGCTGAGCAATACGCTGGTGGGTCTGATTACTTCGGTCGTCGTGGGCGTGTTTTCCGGGTTGATCCCGGCGGCGCAGGCTAGTCGGATGGATCCGGTGGAAGCGATTAGAAAATAAAAGTTAATGTGGTCAATAAATTAAATGTGGTCAATGTGAAAAAAAGAATATCCCATTGGTTTTCATCACATTGACCACATTTTTAAAAATTGCCCACATTAATTTCTACATTCTTAAATCCTCCACTTTCACGCCCGGATATTTCTTGGTATCAAACGCAAAATAGTCGGCGGCAAAAGCCTTATTTGGCACTAAACGGCTGATAGCGAAGGTATAACGCGAACCATCTTTGGCGAATGCCTTCACATTTTGAATCGTTCCGGCCTTCTCATCAATGCTGATACGCAGTTTGGAATACTCCGACTTTTTGGTCTTGGGCTTAAACTCAATTTGGGTCACTAATTTACCGCCCTCCGTTACTTTATCGACCACTGAATAGAGATAATCACCTTTTTGGTAGCGATTCAGCAAATCCTTTGGCGTCATAAATCCATCCTCCGAGCCAGCAGGTTCGGCATTATTGATCTGCACCTCGTTGTTTTTCTTTTGGTACACCCAAGTCGCCTGCCCGTCGCTGACGATCACCTGCTCATCCATCACGAGGCGAAACTTGTCACCCTCCTGGCCAATCGTCCCTTTTTGGACTTCTGTGGCCTGGCCCGGCACTTCGATGGTCAGGGTAAAAGTAGCTTCGAGGGTTTTGTAGCCTTCATATTTCTTGCGGATTTTATCCAGAATCTTTTTGGCTTCCGGGTCGTTTTTCTCGGCGGGCGCGGGCGATTGCGCCACGGCTACGGTCATGGAAAACAAGGTCAACAGGGGGAAAAGCAGTCGTTTCATAGTATGTTTCAAATTATTTGGCCATCAAACGTTCAAAAAAGGGGGAGAGTTGCCATCGGGATGGTTAAAGATTGGTGAATTTTGTTTGCACCCGTCTTACCTTCGCGCCGCCAAAAACGGTTAAATAACTCTTCACTCAAATCCACCACTGCACTATGCAAGGATCAACTATCACTATCTCGAAAGGCAAATTGAAAGTGCCTAACGATCCAATTATTCCTTTTATCGAAGGGGACGGCACGGGGCCGGACATCTGGGCTGCCTCGGTGCGCGTACTGGACGCTGCCGTGGAAAAGGCTTATGGAGGCAAAAAGAAAATCGTGTGGCAGGAAGTGCTGGCCGGCGAAAAAGCCTATAATCAAACCGGCAATTGGCTGCCCGACGAAACGCTGAAAATTATTGATCAATATAAAGTGGCCATCAAAGGCCCGTTGACTACGCCTGTTGGTGGCGGTATTCGTTCGCTGAATGTAGCCCTGCGTCAGATTCTGGATTTGTACGTGTGCCTGCGCCCGGTACGTTATTTCAAGGGCGTACCCAGTCCGGTGAAGGCTCCCGAATTGGTGGATATGGTGATTTTCCGGGAAAATACCGAGGACATCTACGCAGGTATTGAATACGCCGCTGGCACCCCGGAAGCCCAGAAATTTCTGGATTTTCTGGCTGAAAATGATCCCAAAGCCTTTACAAAAGTTCGTTTCGGTACTTCTGAGAAAACTAGCGAATTTGCCAAATTGTTTGCGCCTACCACTGCTAAAAAGAACGAGCCTGTTATGGTCGGCGTGGG
Source organism: Saprospiraceae bacterium (assembly GCA_965249785.1). GTDB lineage: Bacteria > Bacteroidota > Bacteroidia > Chitinophagales > Saprospiraceae > M3007. The sequence continues at coordinate 30,482 of CBDFMU010000033.1, forward strand.
TATTAAGCCAGTGAGCAAACTGGGTTCGCAGCGGCTGATCTTTTGCGCTATCGAACACGCCATCAAGCACAAACGCAAGAGTGTGAACCTGGTGCACAAGGGTAATATTATGAAATTTACCGAAGGTGCCTTCCGCGATTGGGGTTATGAAATAGCGAAAGAGGTGTTCGGTGCCGTCGAAATCGATGGTGGTCCGTGGTGCGTCATTCCCGAAGGAAAACCGGGCGCTGGCATCATCATCAAGGACTCTATTGCTGACATCACGCTGCAACAGGTGTTGACTCGTCCGGAAGATTTCGACGTAATCGCTACGCTGAACCTGAACGGTGACTATCTGTCTGATGCGCTCGCCGCACAAGTGGGTGGTATCGGTATTGCGCCGGGTGCCAACATCAACTACCTGACTGGCCACGCTATTTTCGAGGCAACGCATGGCACGGCTCCCAAATACGCGGGGAAAGACATGGTAAATCCATCGTCGGTGATTCTGTCAGGCGTAATGATGTTTGAGTATTTCGGTTGGGATAAAGCCGCGAAACTCATCGTCAAAGGCATCGAAAAGAGTATCAAGAAAAAACGGGTCACTTATGACTTTGAGCGTTTGATGAAGGGCGCGACGAAGTTGAAATGCTCGGAATTTGCAGACGAGATTATTAGCAATATGTAATTGATAATGTGGCCAATATTTTAGAATGTGGTCAATGTGAAGAGAACCGGAGCATCGCGTGATGTCTCCGGTTCTCTTTTTAAACCACTTCTTGTTAGGAGAAGCGTATCAAAATAGCCAGGACAAATGCTTGATCATCCTATATCGGGTTGTCATTCTGAACGTAGTGAAGAATCTGCCCAGGAGCGAAGATAAATGCTCACTTTCTTCGTGGCCAGTTCCTTCACTGCGTTCAGGATGACACCGTGCATTAGGAACATACCTACTGTTTTTGCAACGATTTTGATATGTTTGCTTTAACTCCTTGTGTCTTCGCTTCATCCCTACCCTATTTCACGAATTGCACTTCCACGCGGCGATTCTGCGCGCGGTGTTCATCTGTATCATTGGGAACCACGGATTTTTCTTCCCCGAACCCGTCGGCGGTAATTTGGGCAGCGGGAATACCTAAATTGATTAAGGCTTGCTTGGCGGCTTCGGCGCGGCGTTTGGATAAGTCCAGGTTGTAAGCTGGATCGCCTGCATTGTCCGTGTAGCCGAAGACATTTAAGCGAAGATTGCCCTTTTTGGCTTGCTCGGCGACTCGACGCAATTCAGGCAAAGAGGCATCCTGCAATACCGCCTGGTCGTAATCAAAAAGCAGATTCAGGGCCAAAGTCTGGCCGGTTTTTGCCATTTTTTCAATGTTCAACGCACGTAGATCAGGCTTGATAATCAGTGGCTGACCAGGTTTTTGCACCGGCAGTACTTCGGATTTAGAAATATAGCCTTCTTTCTCCACGTGAATGGTATAGGCCTGATCGTTTGGCACCGGCATCACCACTTTTCCAGTAGAAGGGTCTGGACGATAACTGCCCATTTTTTTGCCCGTTTTTTGAACCTCCAGCACTACTGTCACATCAGTGATGGGCTTTTTTTGATCGTCAATTAAATAAAACTCTACCTGTTTCACCTCTTCGGGGCGCATCTCTTTGGGCACTTCCACATAAAAAATATCCTGTGAATGGCTGTCGGTACGCGTAGCAAACCAGGCAATTTTGCCATCGGTGCTGATTTTATACCCCCAATCATCGCCCAGTGTATTAATTTCCTTACCGACATTCACTGGCGTACTCCAATGCAGCCAGGTATCATCGAGGGCGGTAGCGCGGTACACATCGAGGCCACCCATCCCGGCTTTTCCATCCGTACTAAAATAAATAGTGTGCATATCCGGGTGCAAATAGGGGCTGCGGTCATTTCCAGGAGTGCACAGCGCGTCCACGCGCACGGGCTTTTTCCACTTTCCAGCTTCGTCGCGCAGGCAAACATAAATATCAATATCGCTGCCACTGCTATTGCGGGCTTCCAGCAATAACACCTGTCCATTGGCGGCTATTTGCACCAATCCGACCCAATAGAACTGCGATACATCGGCATCAATGGGCACAGGCTTGGTCCAGCCGGTTGGCGTTTTGTCGGCTTGATAAGGGCGCATTTCGTTGAATAAAATCATCCGCGAATCGCCCTCCGTGAGCGATACGGGTGCCTGATTCCCATCGCCGGATAGTTCGCTGACCAACTTCGGTTTCGACCAGCTACTGTCTTGAAAAGTACTTACAAATACGTCTTCCTGGTCTTCATTTTCGGGCCGGTTGGTACCACAGAAGTAGAGTGTCTTGCCATCTACCGTTGGCACCGGAATATACTCCGATCCCCCTGCATTGATCACTGCACCCACGCTCACGGCTTTAATACCAGTGGCGGGCGCATCCACGAGGGGAATTAGCTGGTCAAACCAGTCTTTTTCCTTCGGAAACAAGGATTGTCCGGTATGCAATGCCTTGGAAGCACCCGCCCAATCGCGTTTCCAGAGGTAGTATTTAGTCATTTTTTCCAACGCGTTGTAGGCGCGAGAAGAAGGAGCGAGTTTTTGCACATAATTGAGCCAGGCAGCATTGGCTGTGGGATCGAACGAGCCGTCGGTATTTACCAGTTGACCAGCGGCTTCCAGTTCTATTTCCCCCACCACAGATTTTTGATCGTCGGTTAATTGGGTGCGCAAACTGTCGGCGAGGGGCTGTTCTTTCAATAAATCCACCGATTTAAGACGAATGTAGGGCGCAAAAGCACTCTTCGGATGAGCCGCCAAAAAATCGAGCATGGGGGTCAGCTCCCCGCTGTTCCAGGTTTCCGGGAATTCGTTGCGGGCATCATCTCTGGTCAGCGGGTGCTGGGGATTTTCCTCATAAAACTGGCCGAGCCAATCCACGCCTTTTTCCTGCATGAACAAATCAAAAGTACTCTGGTCAATTGCCGCCATCGCACTGGGATAGCGCAGCGGAATATCACTGCGATGGTGACTAGACAGGTAAGCGAAGTCGCTATACGTCTTGGCATCGTTGATAGCCGTTTCCAGCAGGGTTTCCTGTTTTTTGGCGGCTTTGCCCAAATAAGGGGAGCGACTGTTCTTAAAAGTTTCCAGAAAATCATCCACCTGATGCAGCGTGGCGGTTTTCTCTATTTCCTTCCAGGCGGCCATCGTGGTCGTGGATTTCAACTTATCAATCGTACCGTTCGTAATATCATATTTTTTGGTCAATTCCGTCTTTTGCGCCAGTTTCAGTGCTTTCCATTCTTGCCGGGCAATCTCCTGAAGACGCATTGCTTCCAGATAATCGTGCCTGGGATTGTCAGGCTGCGCCAAAGTGGAGGCCAGGCCGAACAGGGCTACCGGACGCAATTCCGTACTATTCGTATCCACCGCAAAAGCCAGGATGGCGGCATCCCACTTCTTTTTATCGAGAGATTTGAAGCCTTTTTTGGTTTGTCCAAAAGCAGAAGATGCCAGCGAAAGCATCAATGTAGTGCACAGAAAAAGGGTAATGGTTTTTTTGAAAGACATGGAGGGAAGTTGTAAAGTGAACATAAGGTTTCGTGCCGTGCATGAATAAGCAGCGGTTTTCGGCGGTAAAAATGGTGGTTTTTTACCATGTTTTGGGGTGTGTTCAAATAACTGTGTCAGGCTATATTGGATGGACTCAAAATTGGTAATTAAATGTCCCGGCGAGCCGGAGTTTACGGAGGCGTAGCAGGACTTTAAGGACCGATTTTGAGTTGCCTTGGCTCTTTTGCCAAGGTCAGTTTTTCAGGTGCAGCTTTATCCGTTCACGGAAGTAAATGGACAACTGCGAGAAGGTCAGCGACCAATTTTGCAGCGGCGAAGTCCACTTTTCGGTGATGCGCTCGATGGTCAAAAACAACAGTTTCATCAATGCATTGTCGCTGGTAAATGCGCCCTTGGTTTTGGTCACCTGCCGCAGTTGCTTGTGGAAGCCCTCGACGGTGTTCGTCGTATAGATGATGCGCCGGATCGCCGCCGGGTAGCGGAAGTAGCGCGTCAGCCGATCCCAATTGTTTTGCCACGATTCGATCACCACGGGGTACAATTTGCCCCATTTCTCGGCCAGCGCTTCCAGTTTGATTTTGGCACCCTCCTCGTCCACCGCCTGGTAGACCGGCTTTAAGTCGCGCATGAATTCCTTCTGGTGTTTCGAGCCTACATACTTCAAAGAATTGCGGATCTGGTGCACCACGCACAACTGTACTTCGGTGTCCGGGAAGATCGCCTCGATCGCCTCGGCAAAAACCCTTCAGATTGTCAATACAGGCGATCAAAATGTCTTGTACGCCCCGCTGCTGCAACTGCGTCAGCACCTGCAACCAGAACTTAGCCCCCTCATTTTCAGAGGTATAGATGCCCAGCACATCCTTTTTGCCTTCCAGGTTCACCCCCGATCATACTATACACCGCACGGTTCACGATCCGGCCTTCGTGCCGTACTTTGTAATGGATAGCGTCGAGCCACACAATGGCGTACATCGACTCCAAAGGCCGACTGCGCCATTCCTCCACCACCGGCAAAATCTTGTCCGTGATGTTGCTCAACTGCGCCTCCGACAACTCCACCGAGTACAACTCCTGCAGGTGCGACTGGATCTGGCGGTAGCCCATACCCATGCCGTACAAACTCAAAATCTTCTGCTCCAAGCCGTTCCCTAACTGCCGATCCCGTTTGGGCAACAACGTCGGCTCATACGTCCCTTCCCGATCCCGAGGCGTCTCAATCGGAAGTACCCCAAAACGGCTGCGAACCGTCTTGCTCATCTTGCCATTACGCCGATTTTTGACCCCACAAGCCTTTTGTTCCTCCAGGTGAGCCTGCATCTCCCCTTGCAGACCCACTTCCCACGATCCGCTTCAACAGTGGACCCCATCGCATCTTCTAGCGACTTGCCAGCGTACAAGGCCGCCAGCGCTTCTTTCTCAAAGTTCTGATAATCAAAACCTTCTTCCTTTTTTGTCTTCATGATAAACTGTGTATGTTTGGTGAAAAATACAAACTCTTTTCACCTGACACAGTTTATTGAACACTCTCATTTTTTGGGTAATGGCAAATAAAAAGCGCGATTGGGAACTTACCACTTCCCAATCGCGCCTTTTATTGTAACAAATGTTGTAGTTCACGCTACTTTGACAATACTTCTTTGTCATAAAACAAAGCAGGCAGTCATTTTGGAAGGTCAAACCAATAGTACCTTTTCGCTAGAAAAAGAAATCAAAAAGGTATAAAACTCAACTGCTTCGTGCTCTGACTAGATGGCCGGAAACGAAGCAGCGCGGTCTTGGAAAATTTATCGAACGGCGGAAAATCTGGAAAAACAGTATGTGTATGTAGTGTTAGAGAGGGATAGAAGAAAAGTAACAGGAAATTGGTACAAAACTTGGCAATGATTTGGCTAAAAGTTATATTTTGCGTAATCAATTGAAATACAATCAATTATAAAGTATGTTATATTTGGTGATTCTCTAAAATTTTTATTTGTACTATAAATACATTTCTCCTTTACCAAAATAGGGGAGTTGATTCTGATCAGAATGACAAAAGCAGATTATAGGTTCACGTGGAGGTGCTTCAAGAGCAAAACCATCTTTGAGATTATATTGAAAATCAGAAAATTACACAATATTAAATTCTCTATTTCCTCTAAATAGGTCAAGGGGGTATGTACCAGCTACCTTAAAGAATCGGAGGCAAGACGGAAGCCGATACCATTATCACGCTCTTCTGCTCTGTCGCTATTGCGACGAGCAATACGACAGCGTGGGTTATTGTCGTACCAACAACCGCCACGCAGTACGCGAAATTCTTCATTATTAGTGCCTGAACAAATAAGATATGGCTTCCAAATATCTTGACACCACTCTCGAACGTTGCCACTCATATCATATAAGCCGAGTTCGTTAGGTGATTTTTCACCTACAGGATGGGTTTTCCCACTAGCGTTCATATTGTACCAAGCTACTTCATCAAGAGTATTGCCTCCTGCATAGATATATCCCCTATTTTTTATGCCCCCACGGGCCGCATACTCCCATTCAGTTTCGGTGGGCAATCGATATTTTTTATCAGGATTTCGTGAGTTGAGTTTTTGAAGAAATTCTTGAATATCATTCCAAGAAATTCTATCTACTGGGCATTGTTTACAGTCTTCAAAGTATAATTCAGGTGGACTACTGCCCATAATATCTATCCAGTCAGCTTGGGTAACTTCATACCTTCCTATATTGAATGAGCTAACAATAAGAGTATGTTGACATTCATTATCAAGGCGCTCTTCTTCATTAATTGGACTACCCATAGTAAGAGGCACCACCTTGTATTTGAACCATTATCAATCCAGATTTGTGGTCAACAGTATTTCCATTTTCAGGAAGTCGGCTGCCATTTTGCAATAACCTAAGCACCCACCATGATGCCAACAACAGTAGCGATGATCCGCAAATAGCAATTACCGTCGATACAACTTTCTTAATTTTTTAGCTTTCTAATTTGAATAGAAGCTTCGCGGACATGCTTACCCCGCGGGTAGCGGGCTATATAACTTTGATAAGCAAATAAATCCTTGTCATTAAGTGTCTGCTGCCAAGCAGATCCTTCTAAATCGTAAGTTTTCTGCTGAAACTCGCGACGCCTCTGAATAAAGAGTTCGTTTTCAGCATGTTCAGCGGCTTTCCGCTCGCGGCGGGTCTGTTCGTCTCGGATGCGCTGCTCGGCTTCAGCGCTGCTTTTGGGCTTGCCGCTCTTGGGCACGTTCTACCCGCTCTGCCTTCTCTCTCTCTTTCTGCTGAAAAGTTTGAATAGACTCTCGAATTCCCTGTACCGTTTCAAAATAGGGCTGATCGTCATTGTCCCAGTGGCCCCGCGAGACAAGCGGGTACTCGCCCACGGGTAGGGCCTGAATATCGCCCAACTGCGCGTACTCCCCAAAAGCGGTATCCTTCCAATGGCACATCCGGGCGATGATCGGGATGATGTGACAATTGCCACTTTTGTGCTTGGCTACTATTTCCGGAAGTTCTGCCTCTACAATGTATTTTGAGTTAAAAAAGTCAGTACTAAGCAGCAGAATCACTACTTCGGAATCCAAGAGCCGTTGCTGGATTTCGGCATCCCATTTTTCACCCGCCTTGATTTCTTTGTCTGACCAAATATTCCAACCCTGCCGGTCTTTGACGAGGTTCATCTGCCGGAGCAGTTTGTCGCGCACATCGCGGTCTTGGTTGGCAAACGCAATGAAGATGTTCATGGAAGGGGTGAAAGAACTTATTGTTTTCGTTAGGTAGCAAATGTACAGCGAAACCCAGTTTCGCTGGTATGAGTAGGCGAAACAGGGTTTCGCCCCACAAAAAAAGCGGCCCGACGTCCCACACGTCAGAGCCGCTACCACTTAGCAGAAATAAAACTTTCTTAGTTATGAGGTATGAGTTATAAGTTATGAGCGAAATCACGCACGGCCATAACTCATAACTTATCACTCATAACTTCTTAATCTACATTATCATGCAAAAAAGAATTCCCGCCCATCCGAATCTCGCCTTCTTCTTCCAGGGAGATCGTCCAGTTAGACATTTCAGGCTGTCCGGCATCGGCTACGTCGTCGAGATTGATGTTTTTGCGGAGATACGCCGGTTGGTTTTCCAGTTCGATGATCGTCTGCGGCGAGTTTAATTTTACCACATTAATCGGACGATTACGGACTTCTTCGCGGTGACGCTGGGCCGCTTCGATGCGCTTGCGACGCTCTTCCGGACTCAAATCTTCCACTTCGCGACGCACCGCAGGGTCGGTTGGAGCCTGACGGCGTATTTTGTCTACTGTCTCCCGGATATTATCGAACTCGAATTCGAGTGCGGTGGCGGCCTTCTCATCTACCGGGGCATACGCCTCATCGGACGTAATGGTGAAGAGAGAAGGCTGGGGCTTTTTTCCAGCAGCATCGTCGTCGAGGTGTACGATTTGGCGTTCGTTCGTAACTGGTTGTTGATTAGCCGTTTGTCCCTTGATATGATTGCGGCGTTCGGCAGCCTCAAAGCCCGTAGCAATGATGGTCACCGCGATTTTTTCACCGAGACGTTCGTCGTAACAATTACCCCAAATGAGGTTGGTTTCGTTGCCCGCTTCTTCCTGAATGAATTCTGTGATTTCAAAGATTTCATCCATCGTGGCCTCTTTCACTCCGGAGGTAATATTGACCAGAATGTTCTTCGCGCCGCGAATGTTGTTTTCTTCCAATAATGGCGAGTTGAGTGCTTCATCCACGGCCCGGCGAGCGCGATTTTCGCCTTCCACGGCAGCCGTACCCATAATAGCCACCCCGGAACCACGCATAACGGTGTTCACGTCTTCAAAGTCCACGTTGACGTAGCCTGGCACAGTGATGATCTCGGCAATACCTTTGGCGGCGGTGCAAAGAATATTATCGGCCTGACTAAACGCCTGTGAAATGGACAGGTTGCCGTGGATTTGACGCAGTTTATCATTGCTAATCACCACAAGGCAGTCCACGTTTTTACGCAGATCATCCAGCCCTTCCATGCCATTACTGACACGCATCCGGCCCTCAAAGGTGAAAGGCAGGGTGACAATGCCCACGGTCAAAATGCCCAGTTCCTGAGCCGCCTTGGCGATAATAGGGGCCGCACCCGTACCCGTTCCACCACCCATTCCGGCGGTGATAAAGGCCATTTTGGTACCACTTTCCAGAAAATTCTTGATCTCCTCGATGCTTTCCAGACAGGCTTGCTTGCCCACGCTGGGTTTGCTGCCCGCTCCCCGCCCTTCGGTGAGCAACTGGCCGAGAGAAATTTTTATTGGGCACCGGGCTGAGGTGCATGGCTTGGGCATCGGTATTGCAAATGGCGTAATCTACGCCCACAATACCCTGTTTGTACATGTGCGACACGGCATTAGAACCGCCGCCACCGACGCCAATTATTTTTATGATAGAAGGTTCATCCTTCGGTAGATCAAATAGCATAACTTAGAGAGTTATGAGTGATGAGTTATGAGTTATGGCCGTTTTAGAGAGTTATGAGTGATAAGTTATTAGTGATGAATTGCACATTTCTTGCGCTCATAACTTATAACTCATACCTTATAACTTCAATTGTCTCTATGAAAATTGATGCCAGAGAAAGTAAGTAGATAATGCAATTAGTAAAACTGTCTTCGCTGCATTTTTCAACTTATTTTTCTTTTTAGTCAATATTGCACTGCGAATAATTCGCAGCAATTCACTTGTATCATCACTTAGGGATTGAAATTCGCTTTCGTTCAAGTAATTAGTACGAAAAAGTAATTCCAGCCAGTAAAGCGTTTCGTCCGTTTCCTTTTGAGCAATACCCAATTTATGAATAAAATCGTCGGTACTTTCATCATTTTGTGCTTCCCGAATATTAGCACCAGGCGAAGTGCCAGATTTTAATATTTGTTTGCTCAATACATATTCTTTTTTCTCAGCAACCAGATATTTGCAAAGATTTACTATACGAATCGCCAGTGCCAATGATTTTTCCCGCATGGGAGAATTTGTCAGAGTAGTCATAAACTTGGAGGTATGGGGTAGAAGTTATAAGTTATGGCCGATTCATAGAAGTTTGGAGACTTAATAATTATTGATTTATATAGTCTCTCTTTTAGAACCATTCCATGTTGACCATGAGTTATAGTTTGAGGCAGAAAATAATGAGCCTCCATATAACTCATAACTCATCCCTCATAACTACTTTTTAAAATCCATATCCGGCTCCGCTTCAAACCATTCTTTGGTCTTGCGGAACACATTATCAAACCAGGACGAGCCTTTTTCTTCCGATACATTGGAAGGTTCTTTCGGCTCTTCGGCCACGGTGGTTTTCGGTTCTTCCACCGGCACTTTCGACGGGTCGAGGTCTTGCAAACCACGCAGCAACAATCCGATAGACGTGCTGAAAATAGGACTGCTGACTCGCTCCTGATAACCGTGTGCCAAGTGTTCTACTGGTACCCCGATGCGACACGACATACCCGTATGCAGTTCCGTAAGTTGTTCAGCGTGAGCCATCAATGCACCACCGCCCGTCAGCACTACGCCGCCGATGAGTTTGCGTTCGTAGCCGCTGCGCCGGATTTCCCAGAGCACATAGTCCAGCACTTCTTCCATGCGCGCCTGAATGATACGAGCGAGATTTTTCTCGCTGATTTCCTTGTGGTCGCGGCCTTTGAGGCCCGGAATCGTGATGATGCGGTTGTCGTATACTTCCTTGGCGAGGGCCGACCCGAATTTTCACTTTCAATTTTTCCGCCTGCGGTTGCATCACCGTGCAGCCTTCTTTAATATCGGCAGTAATAACGTTGCCGCCGAAAGGAATCACCGCCGTGTGGCGAATAATGCCTTCGTGGAAGACCGTAATATCAGTGGTACCGCCACCGATGTCCACCAAAGCCACGCCCGCCTGCTTTTCCTCGTCGGACAGCGTAGCATCGGCACTGGCGATGGGTTCCAAAGTAAGATCAGCCACTTTCAAGCCCGCCTTTTCGATGCAGCGGAAAATGTTATTGACCGCCGTAATCTGCCCGGTGATAATGTGGAAATTCGCTTCCAAACGAACGCCGCACATCCCGATCGGGTCAGTAATGCCTTGCTCGCTATCCACCGTAAATTCCTGCGGGAATACGTGGATAATTTTGTCGCCGGGTGGCAACACGAGTTTGAACATATCATTGACGATGCGGTCAATGTCGCGGCGAGCAATCTCCGTGTGGGTCGCTTTCGCGGGTCAAAATGCCCCGGTGTTGCAGGCTTTTGATGTGTTGTCCAGCAATACCGACGTGCACCGAGCGAAATTTCATGCCCGCGTTGCGTTCGGCAATTTCGACGGCTTCGCGAATGGCATTGACCGTTTTCTCGATGTTGCTGACCACGCCGCGCAGCACACCGACGCTTTCGACCTTGCCGACGCCGAGGATTTCGAGTTTGCCGTGGCTGTTTTTACGTCCGGCCAGACAACACACTTTCGTGGTGCCAATGTCCAGCGCGACGACCACATCGTGGGGTTGTGGGAGTAATTCTGTCATAACTTAAACTGTTTAAGTGGTTGGGTTTCGGTTAGTTTTCTCCCCTTGTCGTGTGCGAAATCCCTTTCTCCGCGACAAAAGTATTGTTTTAAAATTATTTGTGTCAAAAAAAATTTGTTTTTTAGAAGCATTTTCAAACATTTTATTATTTTCCTTCTGTTTATTGGAGGGTAAACGTCTTGCTTCTATGGCTTTTACACTTTACTCGTTTGATTTCATAACCCGATTTTTCCAGTTGCAATCTGATCGGCGGGCAGCCAAATATCCCACCGGACAGATATGAAAATTGAAAGCGTCCACTGGTATCGGTAAAATGTTGCTTATATAGTTGGTCTCTGTATACGACACTAACAATTACACTATCAATTGGCTGGTTAGTGGACGCATCAATGACTACTCCTCTGGCAAGTTGCATACAATCGCAGCCAGTCAAGAAAATAAGTCCAAGCCAGCCAAGTAGTTTTTGCAAGTTCATTACCCTCATTTAGACAAGAAAATTGTATCATCCTGAGGGTTCGTGACCTCTTTATCTAGGTGCCCCGCTGCTGAAATTCTAATTTTCAAATCCGGGCAACCCAAAAATCCTCCCCTGAATTCCTGAACTTCAAAATGCCCGATACTATCGGTCTGCGTAGCATTGCCTGCATCGGAAGGGACCGTCACGCTAGCGCCCGATATGGGTTGCCGGGTAGTTTCATCGTAGACCAGACCATCTCCCTGCAGCTCACAATCACAGGACGAAAAGAGGCCGATCATCAGGAATAGAATTATTTTCTGCATACCACCTGTCCGTTATATTTGAGGTTAATCGTTTCGTACATATTCCATCCACTATAAGGCATACCCTGTTGATAGAATATCTTCAAGCGATGTAATTTATCTTCCATTTTTCGGGCGGAACCCAGCACAATTTTCTGATCCCCCACTAATGGCACTAAAATGAATTCTCCGGCATTATTCACATGGATTTGCTGAATAAACGAGTGAAAAAATTCATCCGCCAACAAGGTTTGTGATAGTGTAAAAAGGTCTTTTAAGGTATTGCGTTTCTTAGTGCGAAAATCAGTGGTATAAGGCGCAACATTTCCAGTAGCCACTAATACCCGAGCCGCGAAATTTTTAGATGGCGGCATCTTTATCCCGTTTTGATCCAGATAATAATTACCACCAGTATTATCTAAAATCCGCAGTATTGGTTCGCGCTGTGTGATGCTTACGTGCAAAATATTTTTCTGATCCACATAAGCCTCTGCATCTTGTACAAACGGGTCTTCTTCCAATACA
>CBDFMU010000034.1:0-43672 GCA_965249785.1 Saprospiraceae bacterium
CCGGGCACTAACCGAACAGGCGCAAAAACTGACCCTGACTTCGCGGGCTTTTTATAATAATTTGCTGGGGCAATATGCCGAGTACGTGACCCAATATTTTTGGCTACGACCGGATGCTACCGATGAATACGGGCGTGGAAGCGGTGGAAACGGCCATCAAATTGACCAGAAAATGGGCTTACCAAGTCAAAAAAGTTGCCGAAGGGCAGGCCAAGATTATTTTCGTGGCGGGCAATTTCCACGGGCGTACGCTCGGCGTCATCTCCGCCAGCACCGACCCGGATAGTCGACGCGGTTTTGGGCCGTATTTGCCTGGGTACATTACTATTCCGTACAATGATCTGGAGGCATTGGAAAAAGCACTGCAAGACCCCACGGTGGCCGGTTTTTGGTAGAGCCAATTCAGGGCGAAGCGGGGGTGTTTGTGCCAGACGAAAATTATCTGCCAACGGCCTACCAGTTGTGCCAAAAACATAATGTACTTTTTATCGCCGACGAAGTACAAACCGGCATCGCCCGCACGGGAAAACTGCTCTGCTGCGATCATGCTGGCTTCCAGCCCGATGTATTGATTTTGGGCAAAGCGCTATCGGGCGGGGTGCTGCCGGTGAGTGCCGTACTGAGCAGCGACGAGGTGATGCTGACCATCAAACCGGGCGAACACGGCTCCACTTTTGGTGGCAACCCGCTGGCTTGCGCCGTGGCGATGGAGGCTTTAGAAGTGGTGCGCGACGAAAAACTGGCGGAAAATGCGCAGGCTTTGGGCAAAATATTCCGGCAACGCATGAACGACATTCTCTACCGGCCGCTCCAATCTGCTCACTTTTGTGCGCGGCAAAGGCTTACTCAATGCCATCGGTATCAATGATTCCGAGGACAGCAAAACTGCCTGGAATATCTGCCTGGAACTGGCCGAAAACGGTCTGCTGGCTAAACCTACGCACGGTAATATTATTCGTTTTGCGCCGCCGCTGGTGATGGATAAAGAGCAGATGGAGGATTGTTGTAATATTATTGAACGGGTGCTGATGGGATTTGAAAAATAGTTTCATGCGCAATAAGTAAGAAGACAGTATTAAGGAGTCAGTCATTAATATAATGACAATTAATGTTTTGACCACCTTTTAAGGGCAATTAATTTTGTCTATTTACTTAAGTAATCAAGCAGAATTAGTTTAAGGTAAATTTTACGTAAGTAATTGGTTTTCATTGCCAATTTGCCTTTTGCAATTTTGCCCACTTACTTAAAAACTAATGAATACAAATGCATTTAACTTCCTTGTAATAAAGACGCATAAACTGCACGAATTAGCGACGTTTTATCGTTTATTAGGATTGGAATTCGAGTATCATAAACACGATCAAGGTCCATTTCATTATTCCGCTAAATTGGGGAAACTGTCGCAGAATCAAGTTTCAAATGCACCCTTACTTTATTGATATTATGCACGATATAGACCCCGAAGGGGTAGAATACGAATAGCCCCCAGTGTAACTGGGGGTTAAAAGAACAACATCCAAACAACCCGGAAAGGGTTGAACATCGTTGAGAGAGACATCCGGTTCAACCCTTGCAGGGTTGTTTACGTGATTATACCTATTTTCCCCGCATTTTATACGGGGCTATTCATATTCAACCCTTGCAGGGTTTTGTGGAACGAACTAATTTATATACTTATACCAGCCCAGTATTTTTTAACCGTATTCTAAGGTGCAGACGCGGCGACTTTGGCGTTCTTTGCTGGGTCTGATTTCAAGAAATAATGTTTCTTATTTATTCAACGACTTCCAACTGCTTAAAATCAACCTCCTGTCAATTCCCCACTATGAAAAAACTCTTTTACTTCGGTGCGCTCGGATTAGTGCTGTTTGAAATAGCCAAAGTATATTTCATTATGCCGATGCCCGGTAGCCAGAAAATGGATAGTCTGCCGGTAGCCTATTTTTCTCTACCAATGGCGATGGGTGTTCCGCATAGGTTTTGGTCTGTTATTATTAGCCGGGTTGCTGCCAGCACTGCGTACTTCGCGCTGGGGTGTAGCGGCAGCGGTAACGACACTGATCGCAGTAGGTGGTATAGCCTATATGTTCAATATAGAAATGACGGCCGACAAGATGTTTCTTCCGGCTACTCTACGTTTGGCGGATGCCAAAACGAATGTAGTGCCGCTGGAAAAACTGGTGGTGGGATACGCGGATGCAAACGGGGCGGCCACGGCTTATCCCATTCCAGTTTATGGGCTATCACCACCAGGTGTGCGACCAAGTGGGAGCCACGCCGGTGATGGTGACTTACTGCAATGTTTGCCGCACGGGCCGCGTGTTTTCGCCATCGGTGAATGGCCAACCGGAGCAATTTCGACTGGTGGGGATGGATCATTTCAACGCAATGTTTGAAGATGCGACCACTGGAAGTTGGTGGCGACAAACATCGGGCGAAGCGGTGGCCGGGCCGTTGCTTGGTACACAATTGCCGGAATTGCAGAGTACCCAAACCACGCTGCGCGAATGGCTGACCTTGCACCCCAACAGTCAGGTGATGCAACCCGACAGCACTTTTGCGGAGGAATACGGCTATATGGACAACTACGATGTGGGGCTGGGCCGTGGGCCGCGCACTGGCACCGATACGCTCTCCTGGAACGATAAATCGTGGGTAGTGGGCCTGCAAATTGATCCTCGCTCGGCCAAAGCTTACGACTGGAACCGCCTGAAACGCGAACGAGTCATCAATGACACCGTCGGCGACCAACCCGTGGTAGTGGTGCTGGCCGCCGACGGGCAAAGTTTTTTCGCTTTCCGTCGACCCAATTCTGCGGCGACTTTTGCTTTGCAGCAAGATACGCTGGTTAGTGCTGGTCACGCTTGGCAATTGACTGGTCAGGCACTTACTGCCACGACCGATAACTTATCCAAACTGACGGTTTATCAGGAGTTTTGGCATAGCTGGCGAACGTTTCATCCGTATACTACGCGATATTAGGAAGGGGGTTGAGAAGGGTTTAGAAAAAGGGTTGAGAGGGTTGATAAAAAGTTGATTATCTGGTTATTATGGAGTGGTTTCAGCTCCTAAACCTCATAGGTTTTTTGGAAACCTATGAGGTTTAATTGATTCGGCAGCCTATTTCACCAGCACCATTTTCCGCACAGCACTATCGGTTGGTGTTTGCAATTGATAGAAAAACACGCCATCGGCACCTAAATCGCTTTTACGGGATGGACAAACTATGCAGGCCAGCGGCGTAGTCAGCCGTGTGCGTGTACACCTCCCGCCCTGCTATATCAAAAATGCGCAAAGTCGCCGTGGTTGCCAGTGGCAAGCGAAACCCAAGAGTAGTTTGTTCCTGAAAAGGGTTGGGCGTACAAGGCAGTAACTCGAAAATGTCTGGTGCCGCACTACTTGGCCCAAAACGTAGCTTGACCCCCATTGGCTGGCCTGTATTTTCTACTTTATAGGCTTCTGCTGGCGTGATTTTTCCTGATAAATGAATTAATTCGCTCAAGCGACCTGTTTCGTGGACACGGAATTGAACAGTAAATTCCGGACTGCTTTCTAATTCCGTATTATTAAAACTAGTAGTTAAAGCATTCTTTTTTCCAAAAACAGCAAAGTTGTCGGTCTGCATCGCTTCTCCGGGCTCAATCTTAACTACTTCCAAACCTGGATATTCCAGCGTGAATTGGTAGCCCGCTATGGCTTCGGTAGCCCGAAAATGCACATCAATCATTTCGCCGGATTTTACAGCGCGATCAGTTGTTTTCAAACCATACATTACTGGTTGTGCGGTCATCGGCTGTCGTAAACTGTGTAGGAGAAGCGGTGTTATTCACGTCGCCGACTTTGATGGCTACAAAGTCGTTGGATTGGCCAACAATCAAACTATCCACTATTCGCTTTTCCGGGAAGGGTGTTTGGAACGGATTATTACTATTCGGGAAAACAAATGATTTATCCACAAATCGCCATGATGGAGTGTTTGGTAAATTATTCTGGTAAATGCCAAGAATAAGCTTGCGCAATTCCAGAATGTCAAGTGCAGTGACAGAATTGGACTTGTCAGCATCGGCGGCAATGATTTTATAAGGAGAACCGAGCGGATGGATGCCAAGAATATGCTGGCTAATCAAGGTTAAATCGTAAGTAGTAACTCCATTTAGCGGGTTTCCGTCTCTCGTAGGCGTTATAGTATAAGCCGTACCTGCGGGAAACAAGGGCGGAAAATAATAATAGCCCAATGCACTCGAAAATCTGGTATTAGTATAAGCTGGCCCTACTGGTGGAACAGCAGTAATATCTACCTGTGCACTGATGCCAACATTCAATTCAGTACGGATAAGTCCATTAATAGTATCAGCGGTGGGAGACGTATTGCGATTTACTAGTAAAATTATAAGGGCAAGTAAGCTCATTGCCGCAATTATCACTGACAAACCAAACAATTTTGTGTTGACCAGGTGGCAATTGCGGATCACTATATACTGAAGGAGCGACCTGTGTATTCCATCTAACCCGGCCAACTCTTTGGCTTCCATTGATGATCGTTTGTAGCGCAAAACGGTATTTCTGGTTGGCAGCTACTGGCCGATGATCGAAGGCGTAATTAATGCCGCCCGCAAAATTAGGATTATTATGCATTATCCATATTGTAGATGTACCGGGAAGCTGGCTGTTGCGACAGGAGGCAAGCGTAAATGTGTTACTATTTATTACTGTTTCTTTCATGCCCATCACCATCCAAGTCTAGATACAACAGGAAGCGAATATCAACATCTGTACCAGAACAGGAATCTAATGCTGAGACCGTCTAGTGGCACAAATGCCCTTCAGAAAGATCATGGCTTTGAGTAAGTGGATCGTAATAATAGCTGGCATTCCAAAGCAGCGAATCATTGTCACTGCTATCTGGAAAGACTGGTGCCACCGCCGGGCAATGGTCAACGATAGGCGCTATGCCATCAATAACTTTGATAATTTGGGTGTATTGATAGCCATTGGAAGTGGCAGACCAAAACGTGCTGAAATTAGTCATTGCTGGATCAGTGGAATTAACCCTAACTATGGTCGGTGCCCAGGCACCAGTGGTGCCACTGGGCGAAACGGTGGGGCCAACCAAATTAGCGGCATTATTAACAATGCTGGGGTTCGGGTTAGGTACTATTGTTAATGCCAAGGCAGGATCATATTGACATTGGTTAATAACTTTCCACGTTCTTTCAATTTTATAACAAGCATCTGCTACAACCGTAAATATTTGATCTTCATAAGTCAACTGCATTTTTTCGCAGCCAAGGTCGTATATCTGCGGCTTCCCATAGTTATCAGCAATAGAACAGTTTGTCAAAATGATATCATTTGGGAAGCGCACATAATAGTCCTGAAAAGTTTGCACCATAATGTGTTGCACACAATCAGCAGTATTTCCAGCAATATCATGGACGCGGAAAGTGCGCACGATCTGGCCTTTGCGGCACGCTGTATCAAATTGTGTATAATTAAGTAGAATTTCTAGTGAATCAGCTTTACAAGAGCGAGCCAGTATATGACCATACGTCGTTAACGTCGCATCAAAACTATCGCAAGTCACTGTCACATCCGGCGGTGCCAAACAGTAAAGCGGCTGCGAATCAATCACGCGTACTTGCACAGTGCATTCCTGGATATAATTACTATCAAAATTTAAACTAATTGCTCCTAATGGAGGAGGTGCATCATACACCCGCAGGCGCAATGTCACTGTATCACCAATATCAGTACAACAGAAGGAGGCGGTATCATAGAAGTGGTCATTGGGCTGACAAGCATTGTTCAGCTCCCGACGCACCTTGAAAAACACCGCACTGCAAGCATCGCTGGAACCTGCGTTCAGGCTGTCGGCATCCACGCTAACCGTACCATCGTTTGCTAATTGCACACTTAAAAATGGCTTACAAATCGCCGTGGGCGGCACTGTATCCGTGACAAATAAAGTAAAAGAACAGGTACCAGTATTGCCGCAGCCATCCGTCGCATTATACTGAATAATAGTCACGCCGGTTGGAAAATTCAACGAATCCAGACTGCCAAGCGTATCACGTACCAATGGGTTATTGCCTGGCCAGTCGTTTAAAAAACCAATTGCCTGACCGCCTCCGGGCCATTCGGCACCGAATTTTCTAACCTCAGAGCAACCGTCCGTGATGACCACTTCGGGCAAGAGCAGCTTGCCCTGACAGTTAGCCGCGTTCACTCGAATATTGGTAGCGGGCGGACATGTAATGACGGGCTTTCCCGTATCCTGAATGTCGAATTTTTGTACGCTCGTCCTAAGAGTAGCGTTCGGCGGCGCACAAAAGTTTATTATCTGCCAAATACGATGTACTAGTCTGGAGCCACCGCATTGTGCCTCCGTACTATCCGTAAAAGCTGCGGCAAGTTCACAAAGTGATCCTGGATATGCTGGCCACTGTCGGCCTGCGAAAGCAATAAAAGGAACGCCATTGGTCGCTATGGAAAGATCAGGGGCTATACAGGAGAGTACTTTATCAGCGGGAAATTGTACATCATTGACCCCTATCCGTTGGACATTGATTTTTTGGATACAAGTGCTGCTGTTACCGCTGGCATCCGTCACTACCCATCGGCGAGAGATAAGGCTGCTATTTATAATAGAGTCACAAGGCAAGGAAATCTGGGTATCTATATAAGTAGAAGTCAGCGTACTACAATTGTCCGTAAAATTAGGTCGGCCAGCACTAATACCCAAAGAATCTGCCAGATAGGAAGGGGTAAAGTTATTGACTACACATAAAACATTGACAGTTGGACAAGGAACGAGCGGAGAGATTACATCTTTTATAGTGAGCGTGCCCCAACAGCGATTGCCGGAGAATGGGTTGGTTACGCGCACTTGATAGGTCTTGTTAAGATCGGCACCAGTTACTGTTGCTGTCTCCCAAGGGCCATTACCGAAGGGTGGAACCCTGTCTATTTCCACCAGATAATTACTGGGGCAGTTGGTTCCATTTAAAACTTCCATTGATGGAATGGTATGCGAACAATTTGCCTCCAAATAGACGGTTGTTGCATCATTGCACGAAAGTGAAGGATTAGTGCCTACCACACTGACAGTGAATGAACAAGTCGCATTATTCCCCGCGCCATCCACAGCGATAAAACTATTCACTGTAATGCCGATGGGAAAAGCGGCACCTGATGCCAGTCCCGCCGTGCGAGCGAGGATGACTCCCGGCTGATCATCGGTGGCAGTTACCTGATATTCTACAATCTTTGTGCATTGCCCAGGGTCTTGTTGCACAGTAATGTTAGCCGGACAACTAATAACTGGCGGAATACTGTCGGTGAGTGGGGGAAATTGGGAGAAATCGGGTAGGAGAGTAATAGCGGAAGCGGAATGGCACAGGACAAAACAAGCCAGCCAAATCCCAAAGCGGAAAGATCGGATCATGAGAAGATCATTTGGATGATGCGGATGGGGAAGATCCATCCTGGTTTTATTATTAGGTGCGAAGGGGGAGATTAAAAAAAAGGCAAAAGAAAATTGGCAATGGACATCTATTGGCAAAGCCTACATAATGCTTAGAACTGCCAAGTTTTAAAAATTTAATTGAATATTCCTATTAAAAATTGTATTAATGCCAATTTCATCCCTCATGTTACCAAAAGAGTAACTAACCAATGGTAAAATGGCTATATTTATCCTGTGAAGAAACTGCGTTCGACGATATATTTAGTTTTTGATAATTAGTCAAAAAAATATTTTCAAAAAAATGCCTTTTCTTCCCAACCTTCCCACCATTCATTTACGATAAAGCAGGTATAGACCAACCCAAATATGCCCGCTATTCAATACCTGCACAAAACGGTGACCGCAAGCCATACCTTCCCCGCCGACCTATCTCCGCCGACAACCCCGGCGGTCAGCTACACCGAACGGAGTAGCGATGATGAGCTGCGTCAGGGCTGCCTGGACAATAACCGTCTGGCGCAGAAGTACTTATATCAGCGTTATTTTGGTCGGTTGTTGAGTATTCCAATGCGTTACACTAGCGACCGCGCCGATGCGGTGGAAGTGTTGAATCAGGCATTTCTCAAAATTTTTGAAGCCTTGTCGACCTATCAGGCGACTGGCTCTTTTGCCGGTTGGATGGCGCGCATTGTCTTTCACTGTTCCATTGATTTCGTGCGCCGACGTACCGCTTATCAGAAACATGTGGTGTTAGGGGAAGTTACGGAAACCCCGATTGACAACGAAATTGTCCGCGATCTGGAAAGCGAAGATTTATATGCGATGATTCAATCCTTGCCGCCTGCCGCCCGCTCCGTTTTTAGCCTTTTCGTAGTAGACGGCTATAAACACGCAGAAATCGCGGAAATGCTCGGCATAGAAGAAGGCACTTCCAAATGGCATCTCAGCGATGCCCGTCGCCGCTTGAAAATCTTGCTGACGCAGCATCCAAACTTACTGTAAAAAGACATGAATAATCTGGAAAATAGTGGCGAAAGCCTCCTGCGCGACAAACTGTTGCAGCATGAATTCGCGGCGGACGAACGGGCCTGGGAGAAGATGGATGAACTACTGGCCACCCATTTTCCGCCCGCTCCGATGCCGCCCGCTGCGCCTTCGGGTTTGACTTGGCTGATGGGCGGAAAGTGGATATTGGGAGCACTTGTTATTGGACTGATTGGCTGGTGGATGATGCCGTCTGAACATTCTATGGGGACTGATACTGCTTTGTCAACAATGCTTCCTGGTAAGGAAGAAATTGCGCATAAAAAATCGTCAGTAGAGAATGGCCCTTCCAATAGTATTTCTACTGGCAACTACGCAACGTCACTGACCGGGCAGACATCGAAAGAAGAAGTTGCTAAACAATTTAATAAAAAAAATACAAAGGCTACTTATAAAAAATCAATCTCTGCTAATAATCCTGCAATTAAAAAAACTAACTGGAAACCGAAGGGTTATATAAAATTCGTTCATAATTCAAAAAAAGGCTTGCATCATTCAGTAATTAATAATACTGATAGTTCCGAAAATACTTTTTACAAGTCTACTGTCAATAATAGCGTTCCGAATACCTCCAATATTGACAGTACAACCAACCAGAATATTTCCTTACATCCGTCCATCTCCTTTCTTCCACAACGTGCTGCTGCGTTGACGGATACTAAAAAATGGCAGCCACTTGCCACTGTTTCACCCTTGACAAGTCCACATCACAGTCGGCGTATTCAGGTAGGTATAGTGGGCGGCGGACAAGAGGCCTATGTGAATAATGATCGTTACAAAGGCTTTACGACCTCTTATACTTTTGGTTTATCGGCCAAATATGAGCTCACATCACGCTGGTCTTTGCAGGCAGATCTATTGTATAGAAATATGCAGAACCATTTGATTGCCAATTTCGTACAAAGCAGTCTGGATGCAGTTGGTCATTATTATAACTGGGGATATAATGTTTCCAGCCAATATCTCGCCTTCATCGAAATGCCTATATTGGTTAAAAAGGGATTTTTTAATAACAATGCTCATTTATTTGGAGGTATTCGTCCGGCTTTTGTGCAGCCGATCTATCGCTTTACCGATACTTACGCTACCGCTCCATACGAGTCTTTTGCCAGTTTTCATCCATCTATCCGGGATGGAATTCGCAAATTTGATTTGGCCTTTACTGTAGGGGCCGATCTGCGGATTTGGCGCAGACTGTGGATAGACATAAGGGCCAATCAAGGCATCTTCGACCTTTCCCACGACGACTTTTTTCAAAACAACAACACTGACGTAACTACTGATGCACAGATAACATTGCGCTATTATTTCTTTGCTTTTTAATAGGTATTAAAACTTGCTAAAATGAAATCTGCTTTAAATATTTATATCTTTTTAATTCTGCTATCTTTGTTTGCTTGCAAAAAAGATTCTGGTATCGTGGAACCAGCAGCATTACAGGATTTTTCTGGCGTGTACTGGTTGCAAGGAACTATGAATTACTTGTCAAATCCGCCAGTAGAAACGCCGCTCCAATGGACAGTTACCGCTGCCGAGCAGGATGGATACCAAATAGGGGATGGCGGAACATTCAAGGATACCGACGACCGCTGGACGCTTGGTGGAATATATAGTTTTCGGCCGGACTACGGTCAGTTCCGGCTTATTGTGTATGGCGGCAAACGTCAGGATAATGCTACTACTGGCAACATCTGGACCATAGCGGCATTAGATTCTATTTTTCAACCGGGTAATCATCTTTCCTTCGGAACCGATTTTGGACAAGCGGAAATAGAATTTGGAGCACCTAATCTCATCTTGCCAGACTTTTTAAGCCAACTGGCAGACAATAGCAACAATAAGGTCACTATTGAAGAAGTAAATGATTTTAAAGCCTATTTGCCGGAACGTACATGGGCCAAACAAGTAGTAGTTTCTTTTGATGCACGGCTAAAAATTTTATCTGCTAATTCCACTACTGAGATTGAATTAAAAAACTGCCGTGCCAGTCTGCTATTTATTCCAAATGTACAATAACACAAGTAGAGACGTTGCATGCAACGTCTCCACATCACGCATTAATCCTTATAAGGATCAAACATATCCGGTGCCGCCATCGCCACGCCAATGGGCCGCAGGTAATGCACGGTTTCAATAGTACCCTCGTGATACGCCAACACATCTTTGAGCGTCTTATAACAATCCGGTGCTTCATCCGCGCCGCCGCCACGTAGCGCGATCTTTTTGGCCTTCATTTCCTTTTTTACCGCAGGCCAGTCTATCAAACCCTTAGTTATATATTCCACCCGACCGCCACGACGACGCTTTTTGCCAGCCGCCTGGGTACGGCTCATCGCCCGCCCCGCACCATGCACGGTAGAATACAAACCTTCGCGGCTCAGTGGAGAATCTACACCCTTGATAATCACCGAAGTATCACCCATCGTAGCCCCCACGAAACCATATTGGCCCGGAAACGCCGGAGTCGCGCCCTTACGCACCACATAGTATTTCTCGCCCAGATGCTCTTCTTCCCACAAGAAATTATGGTGGTTATGCACCTCGAAAGTGGATTTAGCCCTTTAAAATTTCCAATACTTTATCCACCACCACATCACGGCCCGCATAGGCATAATCACCCGCCAGACGCATGGCCGCCAGATAATCTTGTCCCAAAGCACCGTGTGCATCGAACAGAATCGGCGGCGCGTCCATACCACCTTCTGGAGCGGGCTCATCGAAGGTTTTGCCTTTGGAAAGGGCGATAAAACCAGTGGTCGTCTTATGGCCAAAACCACGCGAACCAAAGTGCACGCCAATCCACAGCCACCCTTTTTCATCTTCAAAAAGGTCAATAAAGTGGTTGCCGCTACCCACGGTGCCGAGTTGGCTCATAGCCGTAGAAAGCATCTTGCGTTGCGGCGCAAAATGGGCTTTGGCAATGGCATCAAACACCGGGTGGTCAATCGGCTTGGGATTAGGGCGACCCACACCAAAACCGATCTGTTTAAAGATTTCGTCCATCACCTTTTCCACGTCGATATCGGCGGCGCGGAGATTGGTTTGGCAAGCCTTATTGCCGCAGGCAATATCGAAACCAACGCCGGACAGACTGATTTTATCGCGATAAGCGACTACGCCACCAATTGGATGTCCGTAGCCATAATGCGCATCGGCAGTCAGCGTAGCGCGGTCGTCGGGAGAAGATTCGCAGCGTTTGATCTGCTCGATGGCTTTCGCATCGATGATCGGTTCGCCAAAAATAGTTAGTTGCATAATAGCAGGTTCAAGCGGTTTTTGTAAAATACTTTGCCGCTGAAACGGGGTGGGGGAGTAGAGAGTTCCCGGAAATGAGGAAGTTAGGAATTTTGCTTACTTTTGTTGGAAAGAGATTTAGCGTATGGAAACCATATTAGTAAAAGTCAAATCTGGTCAAGCGGCGCAATTGTTGACAGATTTCCTAAAAACAATTGACTACGTGGAAGCAGTGGCCCACACTTCCGACGACGCAATGTTGCCTAATCCCGCTTTGGTAGAAGGTGCTTTTTCTACTTTGGAAAAACCGTCTGATTTTGCCGGTATATGGAAAAAACGCAAAAAGGTGGATGCTAAAAAACTGCGCAAACAGGCATGGCAGCGAAAAAAATAGTGCTATGCGACACGGATGTATTTATTGAATACTTTCATGAGAATGAGCGCATTGTGAAAGAACTCGACTATTTGGGTTTTGAGCGGCTGGCTATTTCGGTGATTTCCGTTGGAGAAATTTATTTCGGTATGCGCAAACGTGAAACCGCTATTACCAGAGAACTTATCCGCCGATTTAATCTCTTTCACTTTGACAAGGATATTTCTCAACTTTTCATCCAGTATATGTTGGGTTATCACGCCAGGGGATTGGGCGTACCAGATGCTATAATTGCTGCTACTGCTATCAGCAATAACGTCGAATTATTTACGCTAAATCGTTCAGATTTTGAAATTATTGAAGGGTTGCGGCTTTATAAGCCACGCTATTAAGCCGCCGCCAACTGCCGCTGCATAACTCCCAACAAAGGCCGATCAGGATGTAAATTCCGAATAGTGTGCGGCACATTAGGGGGAATAGCCACATATCCCCCGGCACCCAACCGGATGATTTGGCCGCCCAGATCGCATTCGCACTCGCCTTCCAGCACCAGAAAACTTTCCTGAAAATTTTCCGGATCATGGCCATCTTCTGCAATGGCGGCTTTCATCCAGATCAGCGTTTGCATTACGCTGGGTGTCTGTTGCAGAATGCAAAAATCCATCTCTTCCAGTTCATAAACAGGCCGCAGGTTGCCCACCACTGCCAGCCACTTTCGGTAGTCGCTAAAAGGCGTGAGCATTGGCAAATGATCGAGGCTCATTTCCTGTTCTATACGCAATTGGCGCAGCGTATGCATAATGTTTTCCTTCCGTGCAAGCAATGCGGGTGTCTCCGCGCCTATTCCGCGCAGCATAGCGTGCGTACGCGTGATCTCGGTCCGTACTTCCGGGTAGCGTTGCGAAATACGTTCTACCTCTCGCATCTGCGCAAAACTCAATTGCCCCAGACAGTACGCCTCGATGACGCCCGACTGCATATATTTCCGAATGTCGATTGATTTTTGCACAAAAGAAGTCGTATTCGCCAGAAAAGTTTATTTTTAGCCAATAGTGTCTGGCAACTAATAGCGGTAAAGATAGGCGTTGGCAAGGGGAAAATTGTCCAGGAAAAAGACAATTAAATGTCATATTACACCAACACCATCGGTATTTCCTGACTTCGATTCAAGTAATATTCTGCATTTTCCGGCACCACAATGTCCAGTGGCAGATATTGTAGTTCCGGAATTTCTTTTTTCCAGATCAACGTTTTTACAATCGCCATGACCGCCAGATAACCCTGATGCCAGGCATTTTGATTGATGAGAAAACGGATTTTGTTCTCTTTCAGCAGCGCAATATTGGGTTCGAGCAAGTCAAAACCAACGATTTTTACCCGCTGATGCAAGGCCGCTGGCAGGGCTTCTACTAACTTGTATGCCCTTGAATTGGTGACAAAAAAACCGTTTAGTCGAGGATACATTTCCAGTTGTTGGGCCAACCATTTACGGAGCAAAATCGGGTCGTCGAATGCCTCGAATACCGCCGCGTGTACCTCAATGGACTTGTTTTTTACCTGACTAAAAAAATCCTTGAAGCCCCGTTCCTTGTCAATTAAATGCCGGGCATTGGATACACTTTTGTCCAGACTGACCACCAGTGCCTGATCGCCATCTTGCAGACCAAAATCGAGTAGACGCCCAGCCAATACACCGCTTTGGTACGAATCCTGACCAATATAACACAGCGCGTCCGTGCCAGATATGTTGCTGTTAATCATCACCTTAGGAATGCCAAGGCGCGTCATATAGCGAATAAGTTGTTCCGATTCGGCCAAAAACAAGGGAGCCAGAAACACAGCATCCGGAGCCGCCTCAATGACCTTTTGGGCCGTTCGCAGGTAGCCGCCCGGATCGAACAGCGGGAAAAAATGGAAGTCCACTTGCACCCCGTATTGACGCACCGCCTCCGCCGCTTTTTCGGCACCCTCCTTCGGCTGCACCCAATAAGGGTCTTGTCGGTAATCGGGCAGTAAGGCCGCAATACGCAGTGTCTTTTTGTTGTTGGCCAAAGAACGCGCCATAATATTAGGCTCGTAACCCATCTCCTGCATCACCTGTAAAATGCGGGCGCGAACGTCCTGCGCCACGTTTCCCCGGTTGTGGATTACCCGGTCAACCGTGCCGATGGAAACGCCAGTCTGTGCGGCAATGTCTTTAATACGAATTCGTTGCATAAATGATAACTGGTCTTTGTCTGCCAAAGGTATGCTTTTAGTGCCGTGTGCGCACACATCGAAAAAAAACTTGGCTGTGTGCGCACACGGAATAAGAAATGCGTTTTACTTTTGGCACACATTCTGCGAACCACATTAAGAAAAATCTTCCTTTTATGACACAGCCTGCTGCCAAATCCATGAGAAGCAAAGAGAAAACGGTATCCAGTTATCTCAAATATGAGCTCAAAACCTTTGAAAAACTGCCCGTAAAAATCTGGAACGACTCTGGCGAGGCCTCCCGCCACGTGGCGCGTTCTATTGCCTTGGCTATCCGGCAAAAACAGCAGGACGGCGACTCGATTGTGCTTGGTTTGGCGACGGGCAGCACGCCGATTAAGGTGTATGAAGAGTTGGTGCGGATGCACAAGGAGGAAGATTTGAGTTTCCAGAATGTCATCACTTTTAACCTCGACGAATACTACCCGATGGCACGGGAGGCGCGGCAGAGTTACTGGCATTTCATGCACGAGTATTTGTTCGATCACGTGGATATTTTGCCCGAAAACATTCACATTCCCGATGGGACGTTGCCGATGGAGCAGATAGCCGATTTCTGTGAGGAGTACGAAAAGATGATTGATCTCGCCGGAGGCATCGATATTCAATTACTTGGCATCGGCCGCACGGGACATATCGGTTTTAATGAACCCGGTGCCTGGGAGTCGTCGCCTACCCACATGGTGCGCCTCGACCACCTGACTCGCCACGACGCTATCAAGGATTTTTCGAGTGAAGAAAATGTGCCTTATCGCGCTATCACAATGGGCATTGGCAGTATTTTCAAAGCCCGCACGATGTATCTGATGGCTTGGGGGCAACACAAGGCGCACATTGTTCGCGAGGCCATTGAAGGGGAAATTAGCAACGCGGTGCCGGCTTCTTTTTTGCAAAAACATCCCAATGTAAAGGTGGTACTGGATAAAGGGGCTGCCGAAGAATTGACCAGAATGAAGTCCCCGTGGCTGGTGGGCGTTTGTAACTGGAACGATGATTTGATCTGTAAAGCCGTGGTTTGGCTGTCGCAAAAAACCAATAAACCGATTCTCAAACTCACCGACGTAGATTATAACGAACACAGTTTGAGCGAGTTAATCATCGAACACTCGTCCTCCTATGATACCAACATCAAGATTTTCAATCGCTTACAACACACCATCACCGGCTGGCCCGGCGGTAAACCCAACGCCGACGACACCAATCGTCCCGAACGCGCCAAACCCGCCAAAAAACGGGTCATCCTGTTCAGCCCGCATCCCGACGACGATGTGATTTCAATGGGCGGCACGTTCCTGCGTTTGGTCGAACAAGGCCACGAAGTGCACGTAGCTTATCAGACTTCGGGCAACATTGCGGTTCACGATCACGATGCGCTGCGTTACGCCGAGTTCATGCGCGAATTCGCTGACCATCAAGGACTACTGGATGAAAAAGAGGCGCAGCGGTATGACGGAATTATCCAGTTTTTACAGGAAAAGAAGGCGGGCGATCTTGATACGCCGGAAGTGCGGACGCTCAAAGGGCTTGATTCGGCGCGGCGAGGCGCGGGGTGGAGCGCGTTATACGGGCCTGGACGACAGTCATATTCACTTTTCTGGATATGCCATTTTACGAGACGGGCGGCACGCGCAAAAAGCCGCTTTCGGAAGCTGATATTCAGATTATTGTGGATTTAATGGAAAAAGTAAAGCCACACCAAGTGTATGCCGCTGGTGATTTAGCCGATCCGCATGGTACGCACCGGGTTTGTCTGGACGCTATTTTTGCCGCCTTTCATCAATTAAAAGGGGAAGCGTGGATAAAAGACTGCTGGCTTTGGCTCTATCGCGGGGCTTGGCACGAATGGGCAGTCCACGAAATAGAAATGGCCGTGCCCATGAGTCCACAGCAAATGCGCAAAAAACGACAGGCGATATTTATGCACCAAAGTCAGAAAGATCGTCCTCCGTTTCCCGGCGGCGACAATCGCGAATTCTGGCAACGCGCCGAAGATCGCAACCGCGAAAGTGCTGCCATGTATCGCTCGCTGGGTCTGGCCGAATACGAGGCGATGGAGGCTTTTGTGCGCTGGAAAGGCTAGTACCGCCAATCCCCGATTGGCCATAACTGTTGGCGCCAATCGGGGATTGACAGTACTATTCTTCGTTGCGTCGTTCGCGCTCCCAATCCGTGCCGCCCAGCACCACGATGAGCACCCCGGCGATGACCATCAGGAGTTTGGCCACGAAGGCAAATAAGCGGCCGCCCCATTCGAGGAATTGGAGAAAATACCAACTCACGCCGACTAATTGCAGCACGATGGCCGTGAAGCCAAAGACGATGAATAGAAATCCCAGCAGCGTCCAGTAACCTTTCTTTTTCATAAAATTTCTGTATCAAATTTTTCACAAGAACCCCCACCGTCGCGCAAAGCCCTAACTTTGGCCAGCCAAATTTGTTCAGTCTGACCAACCACCACTATCTGCTTTGCCGTCCAACATCCAACATCCAACGCCGAAAGTTAAATTGATCGAATGCCCGCGCGATGCGATGCAGGGCTTGCACAAATTTATCGAAACCGACGTCAAAATAGCCTACATCAACCAACTGCTGCGCGTGGGCTTCGACACCCTGGATTTTGGCTCGTTCGTCAGTCCAAAGGCCATTCCGCAAATGCGCGATACGACGGAAGTGCTGGCAAAATTAGACCTTTCCGCTACCACGACCAAACTTCTGGCCATCGTTGCCAATCAGCGCGGAGCCGAAGAAGCCTGCCAACATACTGCTATTCAATATCTTGGCTATCCATTTAGCATCAGCGAAACTTTTCAGTTGCGCAACACCAACGCCACCATCGCGGAAAGTGTAGAGCGGACGCAGGACATTCAGGAACTCTGTGTGCGCCACGGCAAGGAACTAGTGCTCTACCTTTCGATGGGCTTCGGCAATCCTTACGGCGACCCCTGGAACGTGGAAATCGTGCAGCGTTGGGTGGATGCGCTGGTGCCGTTTGGCATTCATATTTTCTCGTTGTCGGATACCATCGGCTGCTCCAATCCGGAGAATATCGCCTACTTATTTGATACTTTGATTCCTGCTTATCCGAACATTGAATTCGGAGCGCACCTGCATACGCAGCCGCAAGTTGGCGGGAAAAAATAGAGGCCGCGTGGGAGCATGGTTGCCGACGTTTCGATGGGGCTTTGCGCGGTTTTGGTGGCTGTCCGATGGCCAAAGACGATCTGACCGGCAACATGGCTACCGAGAATCTGCTGACCTTTTTTGAAGAAATGGAAGCGGACATGGGTATTGATCGGGAGGCTTTTGGGAAGAGTCTGGCGATGGCGGACTGGGTGTTTCCGCATTAGGAAGAGATTTTAAAAAAACGTATTTTTGTAGAAATTTTCATAGAAATGGTCATCGAACGCACCAATACAGAAACTATCATCCGCATTCCAACTTCCATGATGACTTATCTGGAAGTGCAGGATTTGCTGGATTATTTGTTTTATAAAGAGGTCACAGTGAAGAGCAAAGCCACTCGAAAAGATGTCAATCAATTGGCAAAATCGGTTAAGAAAGGCTGGTGGGAAGCAAATAAAGATAAATTCTTGAAAGAGGGATGAACATCATTATAGTTGATGCGAATATTTTATTCAGCGGTGTTCTCAATGTAAATAGTCAGATTAGTAATTTACTACTCACCTCACGCAGGTTCTTCCGATTTTATGCCACGGAATTTCTTCGGCAGGAAATTGAAAATCACCAATCAAAAATCATTGAAGTTTCAGGTTTGCCAGCCGCAGAAGTGGAACAACTCGTGGAAAAACTATTTCAACGCTTGACTTTTGTGCAGGAAGAATCTATTCCATTTGAGTTTTGGCATAAGGGTGCAGCATTGGTTCGAGATATTGATCCCGACGATATTTCCTACGTAGCACTGAATGAATTTATAGATGGGAAACTCTGGACAGGCGATGTCAAACTGCGCAAGGGATTGTTTGCCAAAGGTTACGTAAAATGTATTACTACAAAGGAATTGGTGGAATGGCGGGCAAAACTTAGGGTGGAACAGAAGAATACGCCCAAGAAGCCTTAATAACTACCCATCTACCCAAAACAGCCGTAAAATTTGCTTCCACCTTTCCCGCGTCTCGTCTCCGTCGCTTTACCTTCGCGCCGTGTTTCAGTTTGACTTTCAGAAAATCCTCGATCAACTCGCTTACCACCGGGAAGCACCGATCCTGTTCAGCAGCGGGTTGTTTCTGTTTTTGTTCCTCGGTTTTTTTGCCGTTTACCAGTTGCTGCTGGGTCGTGATCGGCTGCGCATCGCCTGGGTGACGCTGTTTTCCCTGTATTTCTACTACAAGTGTGCGGGCAATTACTGGCTGTTGCACGTGGTGATCGTGGTAGTGGATTTCCATTTGGCGCGCTGGATGGAACGTACGCAATTGCGCTCGAACCGAATTGCGTTGCTGGTAGCAAGCCTGATCGTGAATCTGGGGATGCTGGTCTATTTCAAATACACCAATTACTTCTATGAACTCTGGACGGACTTGGCGGGCGGCCATTTCGAGCCGTTAAATATTTTCCTGCCAGCGGGTATTTCGTTCTTCACTTTCCAGTCGTTGAGTTACACCATTGATGTGTACCGGGGCCAATTGAAGGCGACGGATAACATGCTGGATTACGCGTTTTTCGTGACGTTTTTTCCGCAGATGCTAGCCGGACCGATTGTGCGGGCAGCGGATTTTTTACCGCAAATCCATAAAGTGCCGTTCGTGTCTCGCGAGGATTTTGGACGGGCAATATTCTTGTTTTGCAGCGGATTGTTCAAAAAAGCGGTGATTTCTGACTACATCAGCACCAATTTCGTGGAGCGGGTCTTCGATTCACCGCAACAATACACGGGCCTGGAAGACCTCGTCGGCGTGTATGGCTATGCCATGCAAATCTATTGTGATTTCAGTGGCTACTCGGATATGGCTATTGCGCTGGCTTTAGTCATGGGCTTTCATTTCCCGATCAATTTCGATTCGCCCTACCAATCGTTGAGCATCACCGAGTTCTGGCGACGCTGGCATATTTCGCTGTCTACTTGGTTGCGCGATTATCTATATATTCCCTTGGGCGGCAATCGAAAAGGCAAGGTGCGCACCTACGTCAACCTCATGCTGACCATGTTGCTGGGTGGATTATGGCACGGAGCGGCCACGCGTTTTATTATTTGGGGCGGTTTGCATGGCTTGGGATTGGCGGTAGAACGCGGCTGGAAACAGATTTTTCCCGGTACGCCCGGAGCGGTACGACGCGTGTTGGGCGGCATAATCACCTTTCACTTCGTCTGTTTTTGCTGGATATTCTTCCGGGCAGAGAATCTGGACATCGTGAATTCCATGCTACACCAGATTTTCAATGATTTCCGACCGGAAATACTGCCGGAATTTCTGGCTGGCTATTCTACGGTAGTTTTCTGGATAGCCTTGGGTTTTGGATTGCACTTGCTACCGCGTTCGTGGGAAGCCGCTGCACAACGTGGCGTGACGAGCCTGCCGCTATTAGGCAAAGCCGTGTTGCTCACTTTGATCGTAGCCTTAGTGATGCAGGTGAAATCTTCGGAAGTGCAACCGTTTATTTACTTTCAGTTTTAAAGTCTGGAAAAGGTGGGGTAGGCGTTAATGCCGAGAGAAACGCCTGTTGTTGCTCGGCGAGTTCCATCCATTTCAGCAGTAGCCAATCGTCGTCTACGATGGGCTTGCTTTTGTCGTTCAGTATTTCCCACACTTCTTTCAATGATTTTGCCACATTTGCCTTCGGGCTTTGCCGCAGGTAATCCTTGGCCCGATAGAGCGTCAGGGCGACGGGAAAAAAGCGGATGCGCTGTTCCCGTCTTTCCGGGGTGAGACTTTTATCGCGTTTGATCTTGGTCTGGGTGGCGCGAAACATATTATATGGAAGATCATCGAGTAAGCAATTCATTTCGTAGCAGATTTTAATATCTATTCCAGCCGCTATCTTGTAAAAAACCATATCTTTTAAGGCGCCATAATTGATGGAATGCGGCAGAATTTCCCTTGCTTCTGCATAGTGTTTTTGATCGAATCGCAATCGGGCAATCAAAATTTGATGAATCAGGGCGGCATCAGCATCCATAATACGTGGCCCTAATAGCCCCAGCACTTCGTCGGCCCATTCTATTTTATTGATTTTGAAAGCAGTGAATAAGATATTGGTCAATTGGCTGGCCGGTATGCCTTTCTTATTCAGGCGCAGCCGCTCTACTTGCCGCACTTGCATATTGTGCAGCAACAGCAAATACTCTTCCTCTCGGGTGCGCTGGAATCGGGAGGTCCAATAGTTCCGTATTTGTATTTCAAATTCTTCAAACAATGTTTCCGGGATCGCTTTCTGGTGTTTATCGAGTTGTTCGACAAAATCTCTGGCTAGAATATCAGCCTTTCCCGAATTTTTTTCTCCACGAATATTCAGCAGCGTGAGATAGAAATTAATGAAGACTTTCATGTCGTCTGCTTTGCGGATCAAGCGGCAAA
The DNA here is from genome assembly GCA_965249785.1 of Saprospiraceae bacterium. Lineage (GTDB taxonomy): Bacteria > Bacteroidota > Bacteroidia > Chitinophagales > Saprospiraceae > M3007. The sequence continues at coordinate 20,904 of CBDFMU010000034.1, forward strand.
CGAGTAGCATAAAATTCTTTTTTCTGATTATTTTCTCATACACCTCCGGCTCTTCTTCGGAGAAGTCTTTATGTTTTTCCAGATTAATCAACTTACTTAATAGGTGCAGCTTACCGAAGAGGTAGAAAGCATCGAGTTCTTCCATCGCAGCCATCAAATTCTGGTCGCCATTGCCAGGATTAATGCGCCCGTCGAACAGGGATTTTTCCTGTTGCACGAGGTAGCGGAAATAAAGATATTCATTGAATTCATGCTCTTCAAAAGTGCTGAAATCTTTGGCTTCCTCTAAATCTTTCTGTAAGAGCTTATAGATATTCTCAAAGAACTTGTTGGCGCGGCGCGGCCTTTTGCCAGGCGTTGCTTTCTCTTTTTTTGGGGTATCCTCTGACACAGTAGGGCGGTTGTGCAGTCGTTCGTTATAGAAGCGCATCAGGGCCAGTTGCTGGCGGGAGTCATTCAGCAACTGCTCAGCAGATGATGGATCGGTAGCACCATTTTTATGTTGCTGCGCGCGATCACTACGCACCGCTGAATAGCGAAAGTTGATGAAATGGCGCGTAATCCGCATCAGATCGCCCATCGCCCGCGTCACATCAAACTCCGGATCTGTTCGCCCATCAAATAGCCGTTTGGCGACATTTTCTTTATGCAGCTGGTCGCCCTGAAAAGCTGGGTAAAACCTCTTCAGGTCTTCAAACAGACGGCGCGTATCTTCTGCATGATAGCGATCTTGAAAGATGGGCGAGGCCACGAACAAGTGCAGCGTCTCGATTTCTTCCGACTCTAATAGGCGGAGCGTGTGCAATACCTGGCTGTCCAGCATAAATACAGATTTAATTTCAGAGGGCCTGTTGGAAGTGATGATGCTTTCTGTGTGTGTAATTTTGGGTGAAATAACGACCGTTATTCGATTGTTGCCCGTTTTTTTGCACTAACAATTATAAACTTCAACCTTATGCCACGCAACAATATAAAACAAAACTTGGACGGTCCGGGCGCACCCACCAATCTGCGTACCATCTCCACTTACGCTACTTCAACCACCATTGCCTGGGATGCCGTGGCCGAAGCCACTAGTTACGAAGTGTGGCTGACGAATAAGACACAAACCAATGCTCCACCCAGCAAAGTTCCAGTGACCGCCGGAACTACGTTCATCGCCACCAACCTTGTACCGGCCAACCTCTACCGCGTTCAGGTATATTCGGTGCTGGATGCGGGGGAGACGCACTTGGTGAGCAATAGCGCGGTCGAGAAGGACACAAACACCGAATCCATTATTATCGAGGATATTGTAAAATCGCCAGCACCGGATACCCTTTGTCCACTGGTTTGCAGCAGCCTCACCGTGGAATCGCCTGGCACTGTACGGTGGAGCGCTTACGTTAGCCGCGATTTCCACAAGATCAGGATCAAAGATCGCAGCAGCGGCACCGTCATGGCGCAGGCGGTGCTGGAACGCGACCGCACCAGTGGCGGCATATTACGTATCCGTAGCCTGACCAGTTTGATTTGCGATGGTGTTGATATGACGATCCATCCACCTTCCAGAGCAGCTTGTCCGACCGGCGTGCCGCTGGTGAGCTGGTGTGGCAGCTTCCTGCAAGGTACTACTACGGTAGGCTACCGCATCGAAGCGGATATAGATAAGTGTGTGGTGCTGCTGATCTCACCAGCGAGTATTGCCAGCTATATCATCGAAGCCGAACGCTGCACCATCATGCCGAAGGAATAAGGTGCGGAAACGATGTGCGATTTTGTGTTTGTACGATGGTGGGCGTTGCCTCGATCTTTGTGTCACCAAGTTTGAAAACAGAACGACTAGTACACCCACCAAGTGCGACGACTAAGATACCCCAATAAAACCTTTGACAACATTCTTCCAACCCAGCCAATGATGACCGCCCCATTAAACTGAAACTACCCGGTAATTACCAACCTGACAGTGTTTGAATCGTTCGATTTAGTAAAATATCATTGAAGAGAGCAACGAGGGCATTGTCAGAGACCGTGATAAAAAGCAATAGAAAGATATATTAAAACCAGGAAAACAATTAGTTGGCCGATAACTGTCTGTCGCATCCGCCCTTTTTCCCTGTTTGGAGAAAGCCACATGAAAGCACTTAGCGGATGCGTCAGCAGGGCCAAAAGTAAAAATTCTTAGAATAGTCACAAATCATTCCATAGTACCCTACATCACCAAATGACAACCCCCAGAAAATCTTTTTAAAACCTGATATTGGCTCCCTTTTCATTATTATTTTAACCTAACTATCCAATGAATCCTTTACTTATCGAGGTGCGCTGCATCCTCGGTCAGGGTGACCCGCAATGGGCTTCCATCTCTACCCTGACCCTCGAAATTGGTTATCCCGGCCGTAATGGCCAAACCCTCTGGAAACACATTGGTTGGCTCCCAAACCAGATCACTACTACCGGACGCGATTTTGCCCAGGCCTTTTGGAACCACACCGTAGCTGACCGGGTGCTAGTGTTTGACTTCCTGCCAGTCACAGGGGTCAAAACCCACAAAACCGAGATGGCCTACCGGATTCGCAAAAGCATCATGGCTGCCGATGGCAAGCAACGAACATCCAGCCGCTTGTTGCGGGGCGATTACCAGGACGAACATTTTACGGTATTGGCTACCTACCCAGACTCCCAATGATCCAGTTGTGAAAGCCGCCTATGCTTTCTCTTCAATGCCCCTGCTTACCAAGGAGAACAAACTGAAAATGGCCTGCTTCCCTGCAACGGGAAAGCGGGCCATTTCAATAAAAAAGCAAAATTGCAAGCGGCAAATAGAAGGTAGTAATATCCTTTACACTGTACATTAAATTCCTTGGGGATGCGAGTATTGGAGCATTCGACCAAAACACTTGATAATCAGGTAATTGATCAAATACTCGAATCTTCAAATACTCAAATAAACATAATTTACAGTAAAAATTATGCGAAAAGTTTTTGTATATGCGCCCCAGCAGCATTAAAGTATTCCCCAGTCACTAATCATTTTTCCAAAGTAACTATTTAGCCTGATTTTTCTATTCCCGAAGGGAATATATGTTTATAGATCGAAGTACAAATTAGCCAGAATCCCGAAGGGATTCTATGTAAAATCTACGCAGTGTTTTCACATGAAATCCCGTCGGGATTTTGAAACATGGTTTTTTAATGGCTATAAACATAGATTCCCTTCGGGAATTTTACGCAGGCTAAATAGTGACTTTCCGAAACCTGAAAAGCGGCCATGTACGAATCTTGTTCGCATAATCACTAGTGTACTACTTCTGATGCAGCATTGTATAGTGAAAAAACTATCCGTTCAACTTTGCCTCCAGCTCAATCGGTACGGAAGCCAACGCCTGGCTCACCGGGCAACCTGCCTTGGCTGCTTTGGCCAGTTCCTGAAATTTCTCCTCCGAAATACCGGGTACCTCTCCTTCCAGTTTCAAAGTGATTTTCTGGAAAGCCCAACCGCCGCTCTTGTCGTCCATATCAATTTGCGCGGAGCAACGCAGTTCGGCAGGCGGAAAACCCGCGCCCGTGAGCTGAAAACTCAAGGCCATAATGTAGCAACCAGCGTGGGCCGCAGCGATCAGTTCCTCTGGATTGGTGCCTGCCGTGCCGTCGGCATTTTGAAAGCGTTTGGCGAAAGAGTAAGGAGTGTTGCTCAGCACGCCGGAAGGGCCGGTCAGACTGCCAGTGCCTTCGGCGCCAGTGCCACGCCAGGAGGCGGAAGCGGTACGTTTGAAAGTAGCCATTTGTTATTATGAAATGATAAAGTGATGAAGAAATAAAGGAATGTAAATGCAGAGTTGCGGGGAATGTTCACTTTTCCCGCAACATCGCCCACAAATCCTCATACGGCACGATCTCGATGGCAAAAGACTGGCCCACGATTTGCGGATCCAAGGTCTTGAGCACCGCCAGTTCTTTCTGGATTTTTTTCTCCGCTGGCGCCTTTTCGTAGGGGAGTTTGGTGTACGCAATGAGCATTTTGACAAAACTGTTACTACGCTGATTTACATCATTATCCAGATAGCGTTTACGGTATTTGTCCAAGGCTTCTATGGAAATGCCGGAACTCTCAAAATTACCTTGAACCAAACTATATAGTACGGGCAGTAGCACCAGCGGAATATTCATTCCGCCCTTATCCTTGCCGAGTACCTCGAAGTCGTTGGCAAATCTAGTATAACGAAATGATCCGACTATCTGTTCCACTTTTTCCACATCCAGTTTTTTAAAGGCTGCCAACAGGTGTAAATAACCACCCAGTAATTGCCAATAATCTCGAAAACTGCCTTCCAAAGCGGATAAATGCGGTGATTCTTTGGCCTGTGCATAAATATCTAAAGCATCTTCATAGCGACTTGCGTAAGAACAATAATAGAAGTAAATTTCTTGGGTGCGAAACCAGTTAAATTGACCTGAGTCAGAAATACTAAGACAGTATTGAGCAATTTCGTCCCCTTCACCATTATCAAGGATACGTAATTGAGTAAGACAAGCTAATTTCTGAACAGCGATAGTAAAGAGTGCGCCTCGATTACTATTGCCTCTTGCTTGTAATTTCGGTAAGGCTTCATCAATTATTTTAATTGCACCTTGACAATCATTATTTGACAAAAATTTGATAATACCTATTTGATAATAGTAGTAGTAAAAATGCGAAGTATTGGAAACTCCCAGTATAGATGTCAACTCTATATAATATTTAGAGGCTATTTCATGTATAGCTTGACTGGGAGAGCGCTTAGTAATATAATAGCTAACAAGGGTCTCGTAGTAATCGAAAGCCTTCATTTCAACGTACCGTTTTTCTTCATACCCTCTATGCAAGGCAGCGTAATATTCGGCTTTTTGCTGATCTCCATACGTACGTCCCCAATACATTCTTAGGTAGCGAGTAATGTCAGCTGTTAATTCGGTAAATTCAAACTTAAGGCATTGCTCCAACACCTGTTCAAAAACATCTACTGCAGCTCTTGTAGCACTTCTTGCAATTAAAATATAAGCAGCAGAAGAATCTTGATAACAATTGTATAGGGCTTTTTGTCGATCATTAAACTTAGCCTGTTTGACGTCAATAAAGAAAGTCGTGTTGAGTACTTGCCTTACTAAACGCGCACGCAGCTTACGATAGCGATTGTCTTTTTCGTCATCAGTTTCAAAAAAATGTTTTAAAGCCGAAATGTCAGAATCAAACTCTCCGCTAGCAATTCCAAAATACAATTCATTGAGCATAGTATCACTATCCTCATTACCGAGTACTTCTATCCTTTTTACCTTATTGCGATTTACAACTTGAATCATCTCCCGTAGTGCCTCGAAATCCATAGATCAATTTTTGTAGTCGGTTGAAAATAGTTGAGAAAATAGGGTGGCATTAACGGGGTGAAAATTTCAAATATCCATGATGGCAAATCTAAGGGGGATGAAACTCGCAAAACTGTCCTTTTTTCTAACACCGTGTCTACTGCATCTTTGTGCAACAAATTTTTTAATAATCAAGTAAAAGTCACTCGACTATAAAGATACCGCTAAGAGGAAATACTAATCATTAGAACCTATCCCCCGTCAATCACCCAAAGATACGGGCCCTGACCACCTCTCTCTGCTGACCAGCGGACTGGCTGGCGCATGCCTAAAAAAATCTAGGGGGGCTGAAAGTTGCAAAACTGTCCTTTTTTGAGGGTGGGGGTACGCTGACCTTTGTCACAGAAATTTAACGAAAACAAAATTCTGTGTCATGTCCACTCTATCCTTCCTGCTCGGTCTCTTTTTTGCTACTTTTAACACCACTACTGTTCCTGCTGCTAACATTAACGGCGGATTCAGAACTGAAACGACAACCACGACGACCAGCAAAGATGGTGCTGATTTCATTATTGGAGATGATTTGAACAATCGCAAGCCATAATATCACTCAATATCAAATAATTCTCTTTAATCCATCGGTCTCATTCCGAATATGTGGAGGGTTCCCGCCTTTGATAGATGCCGACCGCTCAAAACCAAATCGAAAAGTACAAAGACATTCTAATTGGCTATCCAAAATTTTTTCCATTGCCCTGGAAAACTTGCTATCCGGACGCTGGCCGCCTACGAAATGGTCAGCGTACCCGTAAAAAGCAATCTTCCGCAAGTTGTTCATTATTAATGTTTTATAGAGTTTTTATCCCACTATCCCTATCATTAACTTTGGCTATCCTTTCGTAATTTTCAGGTAATCTCGTTTTTAAAAAACCGGGACGTTGACCAACGTCCCGGTTTTATTTTTTGTCAGGAAGTGGCTTAATTTTTCTGCAACATGGCCCACAAGTCCTCATACGGGACGATCTCGATGGCGAAAGACTGTCCGATCACCTGCGGCTGCTCCTGCTGAAGTATTTCCAGCCCCTTTTTGATCCGCCTTTCTGCACCGGCCGGATCGAAGGCTTTTTTGTCCAGGGCCGTCAGCATATTCATGAAGGCTGCACTACGCTGATTGATCTCATTATCGAGATAACGTTGGCGATATTTCTCCAAGGCTTCTTCCGAACGTCCAAAATCTGAATAGTTGCCTTGCGCCAGACTAAACAGCATAGGCAGGAGTACCAAGGGGATATTCATGCCTTCGCGGTCTTTGCCTGCGATTTCCGCATCATTTACCAGTCGCCCGTAGCGATACGGGCCGACGATACTTTCTACTTCCTTGGAATCGAGTTTGCCTAAGGTTGCCAGCAAGTGCAGATAACACCCAAGTAGCAGCCAATTGTCCTTAAAAATGCCTTCCAATTGTGAAAAACGGGGGTTTTTAGTCGCTTTTTCAAAAATATTCAGGGCCTCATTATAATTGCGCTGGTAGGTTCGGTAATAAAAATATTGTTCTAAAATGCGAAACCAGCTTAGATCTATATCTGTGGCCAGCGATAAACAATATTCTGCTGCTTTTTCTCCTGCCTCTCCTTCAAAAATGCGCAATTGCGTTAGGCAAGCTAATTTTTGCATAGCTATAGATTGGAGCATAGCACGATTAGTGTTCTTACGGCTAGCTAACAGCGGTAAGGCTTGATCGACGAGTTCTAAAACACTCTGACAATCATTTCCTGCAAAATATTTGATGATACCAATTTGATAGGTATAATAATAAAACCGGGAAGTATCTGCCTTGACTGCGAGAGCAATAAGTTCATCAAAATAATCGGTGGCCAGCCTTTTTACCTCTTCATTTGGCGAACGCCGAACCATGTAATAATCTACTAGCTCTTCATGATAATCTAAGGCCAGCATTTCCAGGCGACGTTTCTCTTCATATTGACGATGAAGTACTACATATTGCTGGTGTTGTTTCTGGTCAGTTGGATTGCGAGCAGTCTGCGTACGTAAATGCCGGGCAATCTCAGTGATAAGTTCAATAAATTCATATTTGATAGCCTGCTCCAGCACTTGCTCCAGCAAGTAAATACCAGCCTTACCAGAACCACGCAGCAGAAGTACAAAGGCAGCAGCGAAGTCACGGTAGCAGGCATAATACGCTTTGGCACGTTCATTAAAAGAAGGCTGATTTAGGTCCACGAAGAAAACCGTGTTCAGCATTTGGCGCACCACTTTGTTTTTCAATTTACGATAATTGGGGTCTTTGGCATTACGCTTTCCAAAGAAGTGTCCCGCAATATCTTCCTCCGAACCAAACTTATCATCCAGTAGTCCGTCAAAAAAAAGTTGGGAACGACTATTTTCCTGGCCTGGATTGCCCAAAACTTCGATTTGCTTCAATTTATTCCTGGTCAGTGTTTGAGCCAAATCCTTCAATAATTCAAAATCCATACAAGGCAAATTGTTGAATGTCAACGCTATTTTGGAAAAAAAAATGTTAATAGGGCAAATCTGGTCGGATCGAAATGAAGCTTTTTGTCCTTTTTCAGGCTTCTCAATAGCCTCACCTTTGTCCTATTAATTTTCAAACGGGAACAAATCTACCACAGAAACCGCTCAAAAAATAATCCATCGTTTTGGCAGTAGCATTGGAACAGCAAGGGGGCCAACCTTTTGTGACTTGGATGCTTATTTTCAAAAACATAAATAATTAATAAAATTCATATATGACCCTTTTTCCCTCAATCTGACCGGATTGAAATGGAGAGTTTTGTCCTTTTGGGAGGGTAGTTGCCGATTGACCTTTGTCGCAGATTTAATGTCAACCAAAACATTTCTGTGTCATGCCAACGCTAACTTTCATCCTCGCTCTGTTCTTTGCATCATTCAATTCTAGTACTACCAATATTACTGGGAAAAGTACTGATAACACTGGTAAAGTTACTACTGGCAAAACAAACAATTGTGATTACATTATTGGCGGTGACATTCACCCCTAAATATAGCATCTTTTGCAATTATAATTTTTAATCCATCGGTCCGTCCGAGCATATTGAGGGTTCCTGCCTTTCATAGGGTGACTCCAAGAAACCACTTCGGAAACAATCACACACTTTGATCGGCTATTCCAAAGTGTACAGCAGGCTCTAAAAAACTCGGTATTCCGTCTTGCTTGACCAGCAATATTCCGGTTTACGCGCAAAATATTCTTATTTCACCTATTATTTAATTGATACTTTACATTCGTCCCTTTCATTAAGTTTAGTTACAATTCGGCTATCCTTCCGTAGTTTTCAGGTAATTCCGTTTAAAAAACCGGGGCGTTGTACAACGTCCCGGTTTTCTTTTTCGGCCTCGAAGCGCGTACTTTTGCGCTTTCTTTAAAAACAGCGAATCCGCCGCATGGAGATTTCCACCCGCTATACCCCCACCGACGTCGAAGCGCGTTGGTACGCCCACTGGGAGGGCCGTCAGTATTTCAAGTCTGTGCCCGATGATCGGGAGCCGTTCACCATCGTGATTCCGCCGCCCAACGTGACCGGCGTGTTGCACATGGGCCACATGTTGAACAATACGATTCAGGATATTTTGATCCGTAAAGCGCGTCTCGATGGCAAAAACGCCTGTTGGGTGCCCGGCACCGACCATGCCAGCATCGCGACCGAGGCCAAAGTCGTGCGTTGGTTGCGCGAGGAAAAACAACTGCGCAAGGCCGACCTCACCCGCGAGGCGTTTATGGAATACGCCTACCAATGGAAAGATAAATACGGCGGCATCATCCTCCAACAACTCCGCAAACTCGGTGCTTCCTGCGACTGGGACCGCACGGCTTTCACGATGGATCCCGGCTATTATGAAGACGTGATCCGGGTTTTTGTGGAATTATACCAGCGCAACAAACTCTATCGCGGTCAGCGCATGGTCAACTGGGATCCGGAGGCTATGACGGTGTTGAGCAACGAAGAGGTGCTGCACAATGAAGAGGCGGCGCAACTTTTTTATATTCGGTATGAAATAGCCCCCCCTGATTCCTCCGTGGAAGCCCCCCCTAACCCCCCCGTGAAGAGGGGGGATGGTGCTCACTCCGCCGCAGGTGTGGATACCAGAATGCCTGGCACAAGTACAACGCACGATAATTCGCCCTCCACGATCATACTCCCCCCCTTTACGGGGGGGCAGGGGGGGGCTAACCCTACGGGAAAACCAGAAGGGGCTATCATTATCGCCACCCAACGCCCCGAAACCATTTTCGCCGATGTAGCCATTTGCGTCAATCCCAAAGATGCACGTTACACGCATCTCGTTGGTAAGCAAGTGCTTATCCCATTGATTAACAAAGCAATACCTGTTATTGCCGATGACTATGTAGATATAGAATTTGGTACGGGCGCGCTCAAGATCACGCCGGCCCACGACCCGAACGACTATGAAATTGGACAGCGGTATGGTCTGGAAATCATTGATATTCTAACCGACGACGGCAAAATCAGCGACGTTTGTGCCTATCAGCCACTCGTCGGTCTCGACCGTTTTGAAGCGCGCAAACGCATGAAAGCCGCCCTCGAATCGGTGGATGCGTTGGTGAAATTGGAAGATTATCGCACCAATATCGGTCGCTCGGAACGCACGGGCGTGGTGGTGGAACCCAAATTGTCATTGCAGTGGTTTGTGAAAATGACTGATCTGCGCGAACCCGCCGTTCGAGCCGTGGAAGATAAGGAAGTGCGTTTTTACCCGGATAATATTCGCAATCAATACCGCACTTGGATGGATGGTCTGCGCGACTGGTGTATCAGCCGCCAACTTTGGTGGGGCCACCGCATTCCCGCCTGGTATTTGAAAAGTGAAGCACTGAATAAAGAAGCCAATATTTTCGTGGCCACGACGGCGGAAGAAGCATTGGAAGAAGCCAAAAAAGCGACCCTCAATGCACAATTGACGCTGGATGACCTGCGTCAGGACGAAGACGTGCTGGATACCTGGGCCTCTTCCTGGCTCTGGCCAATCAGCGTGTTCGACGGTTTCAATCAACCAGACGGCGAAATCAAATATTACTACCCAACCAACGTGCTGGTAACCGCGCCGGAAATTCTCTTTTTCTGGGTGGCACGGATGATCATGGCCGGGTTTGAATTTAAAGGGGAAAAGCCGTTCAGTCACGTGTATTTCACGGGTATTGTGCGCGATAAACAGCGACGCAAAATGTCGAAATCTTTGGGTAATTCGCCCGATCCGCTGGACATTATTGCCGAACATGGGGCCGATGCGGTGCGCTATGGTATGCTGTCGAGTGCTTCGGCGGGCAACGACATTATGTTCGACGACAAAATGGTCGAAAACGGGCGAAACTTCTGCAACAAACTCTGGAATGCACTCCGCCTCGTAAAAGGCTGGCCCATTGGTGAACGGCCTGACAATGAAGACATTGTCCTGAAAAATGCGCTCGCTATCAATTGGCTACGCGAGAAACTGAAGCAAGTGTTGGGCGAATTGGCAGGTCATTTTGAATCATTTCGCCTGAGCGAAGCCCTGCTCACTTTATACACTTTTATCTGGGACGACTTCTGTTCTTGGTATTTGGAAATGATCAAGCCGGGCTACGAGCAGCCGATTGACCGTGTAACTTATGAATACACGCTGGATATTTTCTCTGATTTGATGATCGCGCTGCATCCGTTCATGCCCTTCATTACCGAAGAAATCTGGCACCAACTACGTGACCGTGCAGCGGGCGAAGATTGCATTATTCAGGCTTATCCGCAGTCTGGCCTAGCCGATGCTGCGTTGATTCAGCGGGTAGAAACCGCCAAAGATGTGATCGGCAAAGTGCGTGATTTGCGGCAGCAAAACCAACTCAAACCACGGGAGGCGTTGCAGGTATTGGTGCAAGAAAGTGCGTCGGCGCGGGCCTTGTTTGCCCAGCGGGGTCTGCGAGAAATGGTGATGAAACTGGCCAATTTATCGGAACTGGATTTTGCCACCGAAGAAGTCAGCAATGCCAAATCCTTCGTTTCTGGAACGGAAAAATACTACGTGGTGCTCAACCAAACCATCGATGTAGCCGCCGAACGGGAAAAATTGACCAAAGAATTGGGCCATCAACAAGGCTTTGTGAAATCTATCGAATCGAAGTTGAGCAACGAGCGTTTTGTACAAGGCGCGCCGCCACAAGTGATTGATAATGAGCGCAAAAAACTCGCTGATGGTCAGGCACGGATGGCGATGTTGCAGGAAATGTTGGATAAATTGGGGTGATGAAATGATAAATTGCTGAAGTGAGATATACTCATCATCCCTTCTTTGGATCGTGTCATTCTGAACGCAGTGAAGAATCTGCCCGGGTGGGCAATAGAATACTCACTTCCTTCAAAACCAGTTCCTTCACTGCGTTCAGGATGACAGATTTGTGGGTAGGATTTGTTGCGGAATAATTGCCTATTGCCAATTGTCTTTATTGCTAATTTGCTTTAATCTCCCGCCGATGTATTTGCTAATCCTGTTGGCCAGTGCGTATGCCGCATTTTGCACTGGTCCGCCGCCCGACATGGGGGTGTTTTTTCGTTTCAAAAACCACGATTTTTCCCTGCGTGCGCCTATGCAAAACAATGGCGGAAAATTTTTCCCACGTGGCCGCCTGGACAATGCTCGCCTCGATACACTCAGCAACTGGTTTGATCCGCAGCGACATTACGTGGAAATCATTCGGCAAGACGATGCTACGAATCCGGGAATCGGGCTGGCCCTCGGCTTCGAGTTTGATGAAACCAACGGTGATTACCCATACACGCCCGAACAGGCAGTGCTGGAATTGAAAGATTTCGGCTGGGGTGGGGTAGCGTTCAGTGCCCGCGACACGCTGAATTACACGGGCGTCTCCAATGCTGTAAGCAACGATCTGACCGTGGAAATTGATAGTTTCCAGCGCGACACTATATATGGACGGTTTTCCGGGCTGCTATTGAGCGGTGCCGGGCCAATGGCTGCTATTGATAATGGCCAATTCAAAATTGGCTTATACCGACGGCCTAAATAAACAGAAAGTCCTGTGCGCACCACAATTCTAAGACTCTAAGTTTTTTCTAAACCCTTCTCAACTTTTTTTCTCAACCTCTCTCAACAAACCTATTTGCTTTCCTTCGGCACAATCTCCGTCGTTTCCCCAAAAAACTGCACAAAATGCGCCATTTGCTCGGCCAATTCCTTGTTTTGGGTAGCGCGCAAATACGAATCCGTAAGCGAACGCAGCGTCTGATAGACAAAGCGATCCATTTCCAGCACTTGCATTTCCTTCGTCCACAGGTCAATACGCAATGTTTCGCGGTGTTCCTTGTCGTACAAGGCCACCGCCATTGCCTTACATTCTTCCAGTTGACCTTCATTACGGTCGCTGGCTCCCCATTCTATTTTGACCGGCACATTTTGGGCATTCAGGCCCACCCGGATGGTAATATCACTAGACTTGACGATTTCGTTCGATTCCATTTTTAAAAATATTTGTGTCAAAAAAGCGGGACAAAAATACACAAAACACCGACTTTTGGGGGAGTTGTTGCTTTAAAAGTAGTACCACGACGACACGACGAATAATAGTTTTAAATTTACGTCATGCCTCGTCGTGTCGTGGTGGTTGAAAATATTTATACAATGTTAATTCTCCACTTTGGAACTGATTTTGACGGCCCGGTCTACACCGAAAAGAAAGTCGTGCGGGCAGGCGAACTGTTTGTCGGCCCCACGCGGCTACTACAATGGCTGGAAGGCCAATTAGGTTTGCCAGGGCTATCCGCAAAATAGCGAGTATCTGCGCATCGAACTCTATCGGCAGGCGTTGGGGCAACATTTGGAAACGACTTCCACGCCGCCTTTTTACGCTCGTTCCTTCGATGCCGACCGTTTTGCCGTCGCCACCGCACTGCTCGGATGGCGCGACGAACTGCTTTTGTCAGGCTGGGATTTTGCCAATGTTCCGGCTAATCTTTCGCGCCTGCACACCTTGGCGGCAGTAGAAACTTTGTTTGCCAAAAAACTGGCCGACCCGGAAATTGGGCCGCTGGCGATGGGTTATGCCGACCGTTTTTCCCAGGTATTGGCTTTATTGGAAAATCGAGAAATGCCCCTGCCAGAATTGCGATTATACGAACCAATTGCTTTGCAAAAGCCAGAAATTCAACGTTTTGTAGCCATTTGTCAGCAAAAAAATGTTTCTATAAAAGAAGTAGAAACCACCTGCGCCGCCCCTTCGGAAACTAATTTAGGCCAATTCCAACGCCGTTTATTGCCAACATCAAATGGACAGGATTCGGGAAAAAATCACTGCCACCGACGATTCCTCTTTAATGGTGTTACGCACGCGCCGCGACAGTGACGCAGCGGTGTATCTCGCCCAAATCCTGCGCCAGAATCCGAACATTCGTCCAGTTTTTCTGGCTCCCGAATTGAGCCTGACGTTGGAAGAAAACCTGGTACTGGAAGGTTTTCCGGCAATGGGAATTTTGTCTGCTTCGTTGGCTCGGCCGTCGTTGCAAGTGCTGAAACTGGCTCCCGCTTTTCTCTGGGAACCCGTGGATGTGTTTAAAATTATGGAGTTTGTCACGTTGCCGGTGAAGCCGCTGGATTCCGATCTGGCCTTGGTGATTGCGCGGGTGCTGGCGCAACGTCCGGGCCTGTTCAGCGACACCTGGTTTGCTGCTGTGTATGGTTATTTGGAGCAAATCGAAGTGGCCGACGCGGTGCGCGAGCAGTATGAATTTTGGTTCAATCGCCGTCGTTACCGCATGGATGCTACGGCTCCCAAACGCGATGCTATCGTCATTTACAATTACTTACACCAATGGGCGCGCAAGGCGTTTGAAGATGGTGACAGCAAAAATACTTCGCTACTGGTGCTGGCCGAACAAGCCCGCCGAATTCGTGATTTGTTGGAAGCCTTGCCCGAAGCGCGCCTGACTTTCCTGGAATTGGAACGGATTGTGCGCACCATATATGAGCCGTCGCCCACGCAGATTGTCGCCGCAGAAGCGGGTGGATTTCCGTTCGTGCATCGGGCGGGTGCGCTGGCGGCTTGTGCGGAGACGGTGGTTTGGTGGAACTGTTTGTTTGAAAATGCCGTCCCACCACCGGAAAAATGGCAAAATGCGGAACGCCAATGGCTTGAACAACAAGGCCTTGCACTGCGAACACCGCGTCAAGAAAGTCAACTGACGCTGCATCGCCAACGACGGCTACTCCAACAGACAGCCAAGCAATTGATCTTGGTCACGCCCGCCCAAGCCAATGGTATAGAGGCCGTACCCAGTCTGCTGCTCGGCGACATCGAAGCGGCGTTCGACGATTGTAAACGATTCACCTATTGCCTGGATGATGCCGAAGATCGCCAACGGCTGGCCTCGGTGATGCACCAACCCGTCGGTGATTTATTGCCGATGCAGCCCATCGGTCGTCCGCGTCCGCACCTGACTTTCAAACGCGCCGACCTGCTGACGACCAGCGAATACGAGACACCGACCAATTTGGAAAACCTGTTTTACTATCCATATAGTTGGTTTTTTAAGCAAAAACTGAAACTGTATCCGCTGAATCTATTGAGTATTACGGGCGAGACGCAGTTGCTGGGTAATCTCGCCCACCGATTTTTTGAAAAATTGCTGCAAGAAGATTTTGTTAGTTTGGACAAAACCGCGCTGAGTAATTGGATAGATGAAGAGGCCAACACACTGTTAGAAAAAGAAGGGGCCACCTTACTGCTGTATGGGCGCGAACCGGAGCGCAATGCTTTCCTGAATCAGGTGAAAAATGCGGCGTGGAGTCTCGTGACGTTGTTACGTACCAATGGCTGGTCGGTGGTGCATACGGAACATTCGCTGGAAGGCTATTTTGGCAATATTCCTTTACGTGGCAAGGCCGATTTGGTGCTGCGACGTGGCGAAGAATTGGCCATTGTGGACTTGAAATGGAGCGGGGCGACCATGCGTAAAGACTTGATTAAGAACGGCGAAGATTTGCAACTCGTCTTATATGCACATCTATTACCTCCGCCGGACCAATGGCCGCATACCGCGTTTTTTATCCTCAAAGAAGGTAAAATGATCGCCCGCAACAAGATGGCTTTCCGGGAAAGCATCGTGGCCGGACAGGACGATGATCACGCCGCCATCTGCGAATTGATTTTCAATCGGATGGAAAGAACTTTTGCATGGCGACTGGAACAAATTAGCCGAGGGATGATCGAACTGCGCACTGCCCGCACCGCCGCTGAACTGGAATCTTTTTATGCGGAAGAGCCGATGTTTGATCTATTGGAAATGAAAACGAAGGATGCTAGTTGGGATGATTATCGGGGGCTGATTGGGTGAATTAATTGAAGGGCCGCCGCGCTGTATTTGGACTTTTTCTATAAAGTCTGTACTTTTGAAAGAATTATTAAAACAGGTTCAATGACAATAGAACGCACGGCAGACGCCATCATCGTGAAACTGCCAACCAATATTAATATCGAAGAAATTCAAAGATTCCTGAATTATCTCCGCTATAAGGAGATTGTGGCCAGGAGTAAGGCAACACAGGAAGAAATTGATCAACTCGCCAGAGAAGTTAATAAAGGATGGTGGGAAAAGAATAAGCAGCGTTTTCTTCCACAGGGATGAAAGTCGTAATAGATAGTAACATTGTATTTAGTGCTATGCTTAATCGGGCGAGCAGTATTGGCGATATTATTCTGAATTCTCAGGATATGTTTACCTTTTATGCCTGTCAGTATTTAAGAGAGGAAATTAACGACCATAAAGAAAAGATTATTAAAATAACCGGATATGATGAACGTGAATATAATGAAGTAGAATTTTTGATTTATAAACAGATTACTTTCTTCTCGGAAAGTACCATTCCTTTTGAATTCTGGCACAAAGCCGCCGATTTTGTAAGAGATGTGGATATGGATGATATAACTTTTGTTGCTCTTAGTCTATTTCTGGACATAAAACTTTGGACAGGAGATAAACCACTTATCGGCGGATTGACCAAAAAAGGCTTCCAAAATATCATTACGACGCAAGAAATATTGCAACTCAGACGCGAAGTATAGTCAAATACTGGATTAACCAGAGAAGAAGTAGAAAAACTCTAATCTAGTTTTTTCCGATTTTGGCGTTCCCACCAACATCATCCAGAAACAAAAAAGGCACACCTAACAGGTGTGCCTTTTTTAATTTTTAAACGCCTACCGCGTCCCCATACATCTCCGCCTTCATAGCGATCACTTTTTCGCTGTGTACGTATTCGCTGTAAGCCATATTCTGATCAATCAAACCATTGGGCGTGATCTCAATAATGCGATTGGCCACCGAATCCAGAATATGATAGTCATGGGAAGTGAAAATCATATTCCCCGAAAATTCCTGCATGCCCGTGTTTAAGGCCGTGATGGACTCTAAATCCAGGTGGTTGGTGGGTTCATCCAGAATCAGAAAGTTCGGATTGGACAACATGATTTTGGACATCATGCACCGCACTTTCTCGCCACCAGACAGTACACCGGAACGTTTGAACACCTCCTCGCCGCCAAACAACATCCGCCCCAGAAAACCACGAATAAAGTTCTCGTCCTTCTCTTTGGAATATTGGCGCAACCAGTCAATCAGATTCATATCCTGATCGCCGGAGAAAAACTCACTGTTGTCGTTGGGCAGATATTGGGTAGAAATGGTTTGGCCATACTGGAATTTGCCGGTATAGTCCGTGTCTTCGCCCGCCAGAATCTGGAACAGTGCAGTAATCGCCGAGGCATTACGACTGAACACCGCTATTTTTTCGCCTTTATTAAAGCGCAAGTAGAGATTTTTAAACAAATACTCACCGCTTTCACTCTTTTTCGACAGATTTTCTATGTCTAGAATAACGTCGCCGGGTTCGCGTTCGGGCTTGAAAGCGATGTATGGATAGCGGCGACTGCTGACTGGCATCTCGTCCAGATTCAACTTCTCCAGGGCTTTTTTACGGCTCGTCGCCTGTCTCGATTTGGAAGCATTGGCCGAGAAACGGGCGATAAAGTCCATCATTTCCTGGCGTTTGGTCTCTACTTTCTTGTTTTTATCGGCCGTCTGGCGCGACATCAACTGGCTCATTTCGTACCAGAAAGTGTAGTTGCCGGTAAACATCCGAATCTTGCCAAAATCCACATCCACCATGTGCGTGCACACCATATCCAGGAAGTGCCGGTCGTGCGATACTACGATCACAATGTTCTGATAATCAGCCAGAAAATTGCAGAGCCAGTCGGTGGTTTCCGCATCCAGATCGTTCGTCGGTTCGTCCATGAGCAGAATGTCAGGCGTGCCAAACAGAGCCTGCGCGAGCAGCACCTTCACACGCTCCGAGCCATCCAGTTCTTTGACCAGTTTGTAGTGCAGGGATTCCTGTACGCCCAGATTGCTGAGCAATTCCGCTGCGTCGCTTTCCGCCATCCAGCCATTCATTTCGCCAAATTCCCCTTCGAGTTCCGCCGCCCGCATAGAGTCGGCTTCGGTCGCATTCGGGTTGTCATAAATGGCGTTTTTCTCCTGCATGATGTCATACAGGTGCTTGTGGCCCATGATCACGGTATCCAGCACCGGGAATTCATCGAACGCAAAGTGGTTCTGGCTCAGCACCGCCATCCGTTCGCCGGGCGTGATTTCCAGGCTGCCGCGCGTACTTTCCAGTTCGCCGGACAGCACTTTCAGGAAGGTAGATTTGCCGGCGCCGTTCGCGCCGATCACGCCGTAACAGTTGCCTTTTACAAATTTAAGATTGACGTCGTCGAAAAGCACACGCTTGCCGAATTGGACGGATACGTTATTTACGGAGAGCATCTATGGAAATTATTTTTGAAAACGGGCGCAAAGGTACGGGTTTTTTGGAGCTGGTGAAATAGATCGTGGGTCAGGTTTGTGTTAATTATTATGTAGTGATTGGTGAAATATTGCGTACTTCGTTGCTCAATGTCCATCTCTGATACTGGCATACATAATAGGTCGAGGAGGCTTCAAATTTAATCAGGTAATAAAAATAAATTTTAAATGCTGAAACTAATAAAAAACAAGCCATATAAATTGCTTTGGAGTGTAATTCCAGTAATTTTAACCCTTTCATTTTTTGAATTTAATAGAGAGGTAGATTTGCAGTTACATGATACTTATATTGTTATGCGGCCAATTAATGTAGCATTATTGCTATCAATATTTGCAGGATTAACTGGCTTAGTCTATTGGCTAATGAGAAATAAAAAGTTGGTGGATTGGTTAATGATTTTTCATGTGATTATTACAATTGTAGCAATTTTGATAATTGTGATTTATATACTTTTTTTAAATAATATTTTAAGTAAAAACATTGATTCCTTTGAAACAATACACCAGAGTGTACTATATGTAGTTCTGATTTTTATGATGAGCCAATTGCTTTTTTTAGTAAATATTGGTATTGGATTAATTAAAAATTAAACCAAGTGAAGGCTTTGTGTTAATTTACATTGCGAAAACAAATGCTATGCTAACTACATTAAGAACAACCTCCGAAAACCCCGACTTCATAGAACTAGTCCGCCACCTAGACGAAGACCTGGCCATCCGCGACGGGGAAGAGCACTCTTTCTATGGCCAGTTCAATAAAATCGCTATGATAAAACACGTCATCGTAGCCTATCTGGACGAAAAGCCAGTAGCCAAATATTTTTTACGTAAGCCATAACTTTCATACAAAACACTAAATTTGCGTATGTGTGGTGGAAGCATCGATTATTATGTTGTTGCAAACACAATATCGGCTTTCGCCACCTCTTTTCAAAAATGTCCAGTAGTCTGGAGCCAATTGCTTTTTTTAGTAAATATTGGTATTGGATTAATTAAAAATTAAACCAAGTGAAGGCTTTGTGTTAATTTACATTGCGAAAACAAATGCTATGCTAACTACATTAAGAACAACCTCCGAAAACCCCGACTTCATAGAACTAGTCCGCCACCTAGACGAAGACCTGGCCATCCGCGACGGGGAAGAGCACTCTTTCTATGGCCAGTTCAATAAAATCGCTATGATAAAACACGTCATCGTAGCCTATCTGGACGAAAAGCCAGTAGGCTGCGGAGCCATCAAGCAATATGACGAAAGCAGTATGGAAGTAAAACGAATGTACGTTTTCCCAGAACTGCGCGGCCAGGGAATTGCCACTAAAATACTCACCGAATTAGAAACCTGGACCAAAGAACTAGGCTATGAAAAATGCCTTTTAGAAACCGGAAAAAAGCAGCCAGAAGCCATTGCGCTTTATCAAAAGAACGGCTACCAATTAATTCCAAATTATGGCCAGTATGTGGGCGTGGAGAACAGTGTGTGTTTTGAGAAGAAGTTATAACACTTGTTGAAAAGGTTGACCCTGTTAAGAAAACTAACGTGCCAGTCAACTAATCAACCAACTTTCTACTTCTACTAAACCTTTAGAAAGGCTTTCGATATCCGAGTCTTGAGTTGTATTGTAACTCAATATAATTTTTTTACTAATCCAGTGGAGATGGATAGATTATTGTCGAATACGAATATATTTCCAATATTTATTTGCTTGTATACGAATTAATTAATTTGCCCTTTTCATCAAAAGTATACATAGATTTATCCACTTGATAGGTTGTTCGTTTATACCCATTTGGATCGTTAAATTCATTAACTATCTGATATCTTCCAAAATTTATTTCTTTAAATTCAGACAAATTTATTTTCTCATTGTAGTGAGTCACTAGTAACATTTTGAAGTTAATAATTCCCTCACCATTTCTATGAAATTCCAAATACTCGTTACCAGCTCCTTTAGGAGTTCGAGCATAAGCATCCGCTTGAGTATTAATTTCATTTAGAATTTTAGGTTCGTTTTTTCCCCAATATTTCTTGGCTGTCATTCTATAAGACTCAAAAATTTCTAGATTGTTGCTTTTCCATTCTTTTGCCCATCTATTTAAGCCATCCGAAGACTTGTAGCCTACAAGGATATTATTTTTAAATTTAAGTTCATACCCAATTTCAGTGGCAATAAAACTTCCATTTGCACCTACATTGCTTTTATTGAAAATTTCACTTATGAATTTTACTGTTAGTGACTTGTTTTTTATTCCTTCACTCAATATTGATTCGGTTTCATAAGAATCAAATTCTTCTTTAAAAGAAAATTTTGACAAATACTTGTTCACATCGTTTTTGCTTAAAGATTTTATAGAATCATTTGTAATTACGCATATTATTGATTCTGAAAAAATTTTAAAAATTACAGCCGTTATATTGCCATCTAATTTGTCTAAATCCATGTAATTATGAATTTGATCCGTATTGTATCCCAAAAATTGACAAATATTATTTATTGATTCGTTTTTTACATTTATTTTTTTTCAACAAAACCTTCAGAAGTTGGAATAAATACCTTTGCTGCACAATTAAAAGTATATGCAATTGTAAACGCTAAACAAATCGTAATTCTTTTAGTCATGATTTTTAATTTTTAAAGTTTGCTGTACACTACTACACAACAAAAAAACGGTTAGTGTAAAGGTTTGAAGAATAGGGGAATAAAGTTCATTGAAAAATAGGAAAGGCGAAAGAATAAATGAAATATTCAATTTATTATCAACAAATTATACTAATAATAATTTTTTTGTGTAGTAGTCTATCGGCGGATTAATAAATAATATAATTCGCATCTATCTTCTTTGCAAAACATACACATCTAAACATAAATGCCGATGTTTTGTAAAGAAGATAGATGTCACTAATAAGTACTTTTTGGCCCCTCGTTGAAACGAGGGGTTGCAAGATGATAGATGCAGAAGCACATCTCCCCATTAACCCTAAATCACTTCTTCACCGCCGCCTTCTTAGGTGCCGCCTTTTTCGCGCCACCAGCCGCTTTCGGAGCGGCCTTCTTCGCCGGAGCCTTTTTCTTTACTTCAAATGCGGTGGGTATTTCCTTCTCAATCATCGCCTTCACGTCCACCAATGTAAGCGTCTGCGCTTGCTCAGGAGTCATTTTACCACCTTCAAAACGGGGCAGATTGATCATGGCCTTACCAAACTTGATGAACGGACCCCAGCGACCATTTTCCACACTGATCTTTTCTTCCGGCCAGTGATGGATATAGCGGTTGGATTCTTTCTCGATCTTGGCTTCCAGTAATTCAATGGCCTGTTTCTCCGTGAGTTGATCGAAGTTGTAGCGGGTCGGGATGTTCACGTATAGTTCCGCCCATTTGATGAACGGCCCAAAACGACCCTTGCCTTTGGTGATCGGCAGGTTCTGGAAATGGCCCATCGGACGGTCGGCTTCCTGTTTGGCTTGCACCAGTTCGATGGCCCGCTCGAAACTGATCTCATAGGGGTCTTCGCCTTTGGGCAGGGAAACGAACACGGCACCAAACTTAATATAGGGCCCGTAGCGACCGCTGTTTACTTCCAGCGTTTCACCTTCGTAGTCGCCCAGCGTGCGGGGCAGCGCGAAGCCTTCCAGTGCTTCGGTGAGGGTCAGGGTTTCCAGATTTTGGCCGACGCGCAGGTTGGCGTAGCGGGGTTTTTCCTTGCCTTCCAGTTCTTCGCCAGTACCGATCTGGATGACGGGTTTGCCCAGACTGCTCATGCGCACCAGCACCGTGCGGCCCGTTTCCGGGTCTTTACCGAGGATGCGTTCGCCGCTGACGCGGTCGGCTTCGGCCAGGGTTTTTTCTACGCCTTGGTGGAAGGGTTTGTAGAAATTATCGATCACCTTCGGCCATTGTATTTTGCCTTCGGCGATGTCATCGAACTGCTGCTCCACGCTGGCGGTGAAGCCGTAGTCCATGATATTCTTGAAATGGGCATCGAGGAAATCGGAGACGATCATGCCCATATCGGTCGGATAAAGCATATTTTTGGTCGTTCCGGTGATTTCTTTACCCGTTGATTTGCTGATGGTATTGCTTTTCAGCGTCAGTATCTGGAAGACGCGTTCTTCGCCTTCACGGCTTCTCTTTGACGACGTAGCCGCGATTGGCTTCCATAATTTTGGAGATCGTCGGTGCATAGGTAGAAGGACGACCGATGCCGAGTTCTTCCAGTTTTTTCACCAAACCAGCCTCCGTAAAGCGGGCCGATGGACGCGTAAAACGCTCCGTGGCGGTCATCACGTCCAGATCAAGTTTCTGGCCTTTCACCAGCGGCGGCAACATATCTTTCGATTCCTCGTCGGTCTCGTCGTCGGTACTTTCGATGTAGAGTTTTAAGAAAACCATCGAATTTCAGGACTTCCCCTTCGGCTACCAAAACGTGTTGCTTTTGGCGTCATTTCCGCTGAAAGGGAGGGAGCAGACGGTGAAGTAATGGCAATATCCACATTCGTTTTTTCCAGTTCAGCGTCGGCCATT
>CBDFMU010000035.1:0-43621 GCA_965249785.1 Saprospiraceae bacterium
AGGTTGACCGAGTGGCGATGCAGGATGCGACGGCGCAAATGGCGTTGCTGCAATTTATGACTTGCGGGCGCAAAAAAGTGGCCGTTCCGAGTACGGTTCACTGCGATCACTTGATCGTGGCGCAGTCGGGTGCCAGCGAAGATATGGTCGCGTCTTTGGCTAAAAATAAAGAGGTGTTCGATTTTCTGAGTACCGTCAGCCAGAAATATGGTATCGGCTTTTGGAAACCCGGTTCCGGCATTATTCACCAGATTTTGCTGGAAAACTATGCCTTTCCGGGCGGTTTGATGATTGGCACTGACTCACACACCGTAAATGCAGGCGGTCTCGGCATGGTCGCTATTGGCGTGGGTGGCGCAGATGCGGTGGATGCGATGAGCGGTATGGCCTGGGAACTGCAAATGCCTAAATTGATCGGCGTACACCTCACTGGCAAACTGCGCGGCTGGACGGCTCCGAAAGACGTGATTTTGAAAGTGGCGGGTATTCTGACCGTAAAAGGCGGCACCGGAGCCATCGTGGAATATTTCGGTCCGGGCGCACAGAGCATGAGCGCGACCGGCAAAGGCACCATTTGTAATATGGGTGCCGAAATCGGAGCAACGACCTCGGTTTTTGGCTACGACAAAAGTATGGCCCGTTATCTCAAAGCCACTGGCCGTGCGAAAGTGGCTTCCATGTGCAACCGCGTAGGCGACTACCTCACTGGCGATGCGGAGTGTTATGCCAATCCAGAGCAGTATTTCGATCAGGTCATTGAAATTAATCTCTCGAAATTGGAACCGCATATCAATGGACCGTTCACGCCGGATTTGGCTTGGCCGCTGTCTAAATTTGCGGAAGCCGTAAAAAATAACAACTATCCGGTTCGTTTGGAAGTGGGTTTGATTGGCTCTTGCACCAACTCTTCCTACGAAGATTTGACGCGCGCGGCCTCTATTGCTCGTCAGGCAAAAGAAAAAAATCTGGACACCAGATCCGAATTTACTATTACGCCGGGTTCGGAATTAGTGCGTTACACCGCCGAACGCGACGGGCTGCTCGAAGAATTTACGCAAATTGGCGGCGTAGTGCTGGCCAATGCCTGCGGTCCGTGTATCGGTCAATGGAGTCGCCACATGGATGATTTGAAACGCCCGAATTCGATCATGACTTCCTTCAACCGGAATTTCACAGGCCGAAATGATGGCAATCCGAATACCCACGCGTTCGTGGCCAGCCCGGAAATCGTGACTGCTTTCGCCATCGCTGGTGATCTAACTTTCAATCCGATGACCAGCACTTTGGTCAATCGAAACGGCGAAACCGTGAAATTGGATCCGCCGAAGGGCATCGAAATGCCTCCAAATGGCTATGCTGTGGAGGATGCGGGCTACATCGCTCCCGCCAAAGGACGCATTACGGTAGCGGTGGCCAAAGATTCCACTCGCCTGCAATTGCTCAAACCTTTCAAACCAATCACCGACGATCAAATCCAGAATATGCGGGTGCTGATCAAGGCCAAAGGCAAATGCACGACTGACCACATCTCGATGGCCGGCCCGTGGCTGCAATATCGCGGGCATCTGGAAAATATTTCCAATAACTGCTACATCGGTGCGACCAACGCTTTTAATGACCAGCGCAACAAGGTGTTGAATTTGTTGAGCAGCCAATATGTGGAAGTACCCGTTTCGGCGCGGCTTTATCAAAAAAAAGGCATTGGTACCATTATATTTGGAGAAGAAAATCTTGGCGAAGGTAGCAGCCGCGAACACGCCGCGATGGAGCCGCGCTACCTCGGTGTGAAAGCCGTGGTGGTCAAATCGTTCGCCCGTATTCACCAGACCAACCTGAAAAAACAGGGGATGCTGGCGCTCACTTTTGTAGATAATGCCGACTACGATAAGGTTCGGCAGGATGATGAGGTGAGCATCCTGGGTTTTGATACTTTCGCGCCCGGCAAACATTTGCAGATTTTACTGAAACACTCGGATGGTACGAGCGATCAATTTGATGTGCAGCATACTTATAATGAGGCACAAATTGAATGGGTGCGCGCAGGGAGTGCTTTGAATAAGATTCGGGCTGATTTTGGGGTGTAATGGCGATGCGGATCGCGCGGAAAAGATTACTGATTTCGCGAATTTTATATTTTGGATCGGCTGTTTGTGCGTGAGGCATGAGCAGCCGATTTTTTTATTTAGGAAATAAATTTTGAAAAGTGGAATTTAATTCCCAAAATTGCGGTTAAATGGTAGTAATCAGCAAAGGCATACTGCGCGATTTTGGATTAGAACACCCCGATGCTATCGAAGCATTAAATAACTGGTATCATCTCGTAAAAGATGCCGATTGGAGTGCGCTAAATGATGTGCGCCAAATATCCAACTCGGTAGATTATGTTGGTAACGACCGTTTTGTGTTCAATATACGCGGCAATCGGTATCGCCTCGTTGCCATGATTTTCTTTGATATTCGTACGATTTTTATTCGCTTTGTTGGTACCCACGCTGAATACGACAAAGTAGATGTGACCAGAATCTGAACCGCTATGCAATATAAAATCAATTCTGAGGAAGAATACCGACAAGTAATGGAACGTGTAGAAATCTACTTGCAAAAATCTACGGCGCAAGGTGGCTCACACACACTAACTTCCTTTGAAAAAGAAGAACTTCGTCATCTTTCCCTGATGGCTGAGGCTTGGGAAGATGGCGTGCCAGTGATGCCTGTACGCCAGCCCAAGACGCTCACCGAAATGCTCGAATGGAAGATGTATGAACGCAAACTAAAACAAAAAGATCTCGCCGAACTGCTTGGCATTTCTGCCACCCGGCTCTCCGAAGTAATGCAGGGCAAGCGAAAAGTGAATATGGATTTGGCCAAGCGGCTGTATGAGAAGTTGGAGATTAGTGCGGCTTTTATTTTGGAGCAGGCGTAGAGCGCATTATTATTTTATGCTAAATAAGTAGGTGGACAAAATTATTAGACATTAGACAATGGACCTTTAAAATCAATGATTTATTCAATTATCTAATGTCCAATTTCTATTGTCCAAGTACTTATTAGAGTTCTTGCGAAACTCATAAAAGGTTGATTTCCAGGTTACAAATGGCTGCAAACAGGTTGAATCGTAGTCCGAATCGGCGTCTTCTATTTCGGTATTGAGTGGAAAAAATCTTGAACCTTTTGATAAAAGCCAATGCATTTTCGACTTTGATTCTTACCGCAGATAATTCTTTATTTTCCTGTTTTTCTGAGGTAGTCAGTGGATTAAGTTTGGTCGATTTTATCGGTATAACGCTGTTTTTCAAGAGTTTTTGAATGCCCTGATAGCCCGAATCTCCTAAAAGCAAAACAGAGGGAGACAAACGAATCTTGCTTTTTTTGAACAATTTAAAGTCGTGCCAGTGACCTTTACCAAAAGCGGTGCAGATAATTTGACCATTCTTTTGATCAATAATTACTTGTGTTTTGAGGTGGTGGTGCTTCTTTTTGGAAGAATAGAAAGAGCGCTGTTTTTTTTTGGCCGCTCAATTTTTGTTTCCGTGGCATCTACAATCACCATTTCAAACTGCATATCGCTGGCTTGCAAGGCTTTACGCCCTGGAAGACTAAATTCACCTGAACGAATCAGCAACTCTTCGGCCCGTTTAATACATCGGTAGGCATTGGACTCACTTAAACCATAACTGTTAGCAATATGAAAATAGGTCCGGTATTCGCGGTTGTATTCCAGCATCATCAACAATTGATCGGCAGTACACAGCACCGAAGGCCGCCCTTTTATCTTTTTACTTTGAGCCAAGGCCGATTCATAAACTGTCAGCATCGTGGCAAAGGTCTCCTTGCGAACCCCTGTCAAACGACGAAACTCATTGGCATTCAAGGTTTTAATCTGATCATATTTGCTCATGCCGCAAATTTAATAACTTTCGCAAGAAGTCTATTAATATTTCATGATAAATGCAGCAGAGAAATGATTGGAAAAGGGGTTAGAGAAATCTGAAAACAGTTTATAATTCAGGCTTTTAATCAATTCCTATTATTCAGCTCAAACTATGGTAATCGCGGCAACGCTACATCTGCTTTAGGAGATAAAATCAGCCTTTTATCAACTGTTAAAACCCTTCATAAATCCTTCTCCACTCTTCTCGTCTATTATATCTTTCTAATGGGATTTCGTGCCACGCTTCTTCGTCCGTATGCCAAAAGCATCGCTCATTCTATTGATCGCTGGTCTGCCAACGCGTTGGATCGTCAGGAACAGGTGCTAAAAAAATTGCTGCGCCAAGCCGCTGATACGGCCTTTGGACGCGATCATCATTTTAGCGAAATACATGATTATGAGGCTTTTAAGCAGGCTGTTCCTATTCGGGATTATGAAGACCTGACTGGCTATATCGAACGAATCAAACATGGCGAAAAAGACGTGCTATGGCCGGGCCAACCCGCCTATTTTGCCAAGACTTCCGGCACCACTTCGGGCGTAAAGTATATCCCGATGAGCAAGGCCAGCACTCC
The DNA here is from genome assembly GCA_965249785.1 of Saprospiraceae bacterium. GTDB lineage: Bacteria > Bacteroidota > Bacteroidia > Chitinophagales > Saprospiraceae > M3007. The sequence continues at coordinate 4,507 of CBDFMU010000035.1, forward strand.
TTTGCACTTCGGCACGGCCCGCAATGCAGCGTTCAATTACTTCGCGCGCACCAACCACGGTCAATGGCTGGATGGCAAAATGATTTTCCTGTCTGGTAGCCCTACACTGGATGAAGTGGCTGGCATTCCAACCGGACGGCTGAGTGGTATTTCCAACCACCTGGTGCCCGCCTGGCTGCGTACCAACCAGCTGCCTTCGTGGTCCACCAACTGCATTGAAGATTGGGAGGAAAAGCTCGAACGCATTGTAGATGAGACTGTTAACGCCGATATGCGCCTCATTTCCGGCATTCCGCCCTGGGTACAGATGTATTACGAGCGGCTGCTGGCGCGTACTGGCAAGCGCACGATAAAAGAGGTGTTCCCGAATTTTTCAGTGTTTATTTATGGAGGGGTCAACTTTGAGCCGTACCGGGCCAAACTGGAAGCACTGGTCGGTGGGCCGGTTGACAGTGTAGAAACCTACCCGGCTTCGGAGGGTTTTATTGCTTTTCAGGATGCTTTCCCCGACCAGGGATTGTTGCTGAATGTGGATGCCGGGATATTCTTCGAGTTCGTACCTGCCGGGGAAATTTTCAACGAAAATCCCACGCGACTATGGCTGAAAGACGTAGAACTGGGGGTCAATTATGCGCTCATTTTGCATACCAATGCCGGATTATGGGGTTATAATCTCGGCGATACAGTGCAGTTTGTCAACAAAAATCCTTACCGGATCGTAGTCAGCGGTCGCGTGAAGCATTTTATTTCTGCCTTCGGCGAACACGTGATTGGCAAAGAGGTGGAAGAATCGCTGCTGCCAGTAGCTAACGCGGCAGGCATCCGCATCGTTGAATTCACGGTGGCACCACAGGTGAATCCACCAGAGGGCGGTTTGCCTTACCATGAGTGGTTTATTGAATTCGACAATGTGCCTGATAACCTGGATGACTTTGCCCAGGCAGTGGACACTCGAATGCGCCAGCAAAACATTTATTACGACGATCTTATTACTGGAAATATTCTGAAACCATTGAAAATCACACCTTTACACCGCGATGCTTTTCGTAATTACATGAAAACCCAGGGCAAACTCGGAGGACAAAATAAGGTACCAAGGCTGGCGAACGACCGGAAAATTGTGGACGTATTAATTCCTTAATATTACTTCACAATTCGCTTGAATACTTTGGCCAGCCCGTGCGGAGAAGTAAAAACGAGCTCATATTCGTTTTTCAATTGCTCCTGAATATCCAGCACGCGTGGATGATCACCAAATTTTTTCTGATCCATACACCAAGTGACCACATAGTCCACTACGGCATTGTTGGAGTTTTTATAATAATTGACAATATCCACAGCGGGGGGCTGGTCTTCAAAAGAAGCATTATTTTTCGTTAACCGATCAAAGGGATTACGTTCCCAACGCCAGATAAGCGGAAAATTTTGGGTCGCCGCTTCGTAGTTCGCCAGCATGACAATACTTTTTTCCGCACCGATATAATCGCCACCGTGCATGTATAGCCAGATATGGTCGGCCACTTCCTGGCCACTTATTGGGTCTAATCCATTGTGATTGAAGCTAATAGGTAAGACCGACACTTTATCGGGAATGACTGCTCCGCAGCTGACGTACTCTTCAGCGGCATTGGACGCCATCCGGTGATGGGGCAAACGGATGCTCATTAGCCCGACGAAAATTACCGTAGTAAAAGCCATCGTCGCGGCCTGCACCCATTTGGGGAAATCAATGGAACCCAACCAAATCAGCAACATCAGGTAGGGAAGCAATTGTAGGCGAATGGGCAAAATACCCGCTCCGGCAATACCGCCTGGTTGTTTGAAATAAATAAAAAGTGCAATACCGAAGACCGGCAAAAACACGTCGGTCCAGCGCAAGCGGCGAGATTTCAATTTAAAAACCAGGGCCAGCACCAACAGCAAAGCAAAAAATACTGCTACACAAATTGCCCAGGTTTTTTCGGAGTTCATCAGGATCGAAAGCGCAGTAAGGCTGCGCAATTCCTCCCAGATTTGCAGGCTCGATTCGGAGCGGGCCGAAGGGTTCAAGCCTTTTACAAAAATATATTCGGCAAATAAAATGATGACTGGCATGGCGGCCAGCGTGACGGATAAACCGCTATTCAGGAAAGTCTGCCAAGGGCTTGCGGCATTAGCTCGGTCGCGACTTGACAAGCCGATCACCAATTCGACGAGCAACACGCTACCAATAACGAGAAAAGAAAAAACCAGACCAATGGGATGGCAAAAATATAAAGTTAGAAAACCAACTGCCTGTAGTAGCATCCGCGCCACCGTCCACTGGTGGCGGTATTTCAGCCAAAATCCGGAGACCCAGAACATGATCGCCAAACTACAGGAGTAATTGTAAAAGCCCATCTGGAATACGTGGTGATAGGTCAATAGCAGGCCGAAGGTGCTGATAAACAAGGCATTAGGATTGACCTGCCGAATCAGGAACCGCAAGCCCAAGCCAAAAGACAACACGTAAAAAGTTTGCAAAAACTTTTCTGCCAAATAGGCGGGTGCGCCCCAGCCGAGCAGCAATTCCATGAAAGCGTGCCCAAACCAGTTTGGTTCAAAGTGGGTATTGACAAACATCCAGGGATTGTAAAAGTCTTTCAGCTCCCCGCCGTGGTAAAAGTCCAGCAGTACTTTGGCATTGTAAAGATGGCAAGGCCCATCGCCAGTGACGAAGTAATGCACAGACCACAGGGGGATCAAATTGGCCGCCAGCAGCAGGTAGAAAAGCCCGCGTTCCAGCGTAGGAAGTGTTAATTTAGGTGGGTTCATCGTTGTTGCGTTCGGTGGAATGCTATCGGCGCGAAAGATAACACGAATCCGTCCAGAGGCCCTAACAACACTATGCGCCATGCCGAACAAATCGGCATGGCGCATAGCAATAAAATATATAACTATTACTATTTCAAATAGTTATCTTCAAAAAAAGTGCGATACCCTTCCAAGGTTTTGTTTTTTAGCACTCGACGGTAATTTTCCTGGGTAATGGCAAAATACTCCTTGTTATAAATTTTCTTGTCGGTTTCTCCCAGAAAACCTTTTCTGCCTTTTACCTCTTGATAGAAGCGCATGACCTGCTCCTTGTTATCAAATTTACGGATGACAATAATGGGTGACTCCGTGTTAGTGCCGAGGAAAATGTTTGAAATACGCAGCTGTTCCGTTTTGTGGTACTCGCGGTTGTAATCCGATACAGCTGCTTTTACGTCGTCCAGCCGGATGTCATTGCCGGTCAGGGCCACAATGAAATAATGCAGCTTATCGTCTTCTCGCGTGAAGGCATCGTCAATGTCCGTTTTTTTGTTCTTCGGTTCGATCACTTCAAAGCCCTTGCAGCCCAGCAAACGGGCAATTTCTTTGGCGCGGGTAGACTCCGTACTTTCCGGATAGCGAGCAATCACATCCGACAGGGCTTGACAGTAAGCATCATTACCTTGCAAATTGCCGATGCACAGGGCACTAAGCAAAGAAAATTTTGCCATCAATGGGTTTTGCGAACCGTACTTGCGCGGAGCTTCGGTACAGCGTTGGTAAGCCAGCTGGTACTGCCCGGTTTTGAAAAAAGTGAAGGTAGAGTCGTAGTAGGTACTCAACTCTTTTTCCCGGTTTTTGGCAGAAGTCAGGAAATTCGGATCAGACAACGCACGGGCATATAGGCTGCTGGGGTATTTTCCGGTCAGCTTGTCATAGTAATATTTCGCTTTCGGTGGATTGCTGAGATCGGTGTAATCCAGAAAGGCATAATACCAGGTTTCCTTTTCAAACTTGTCTCTATCGGGATAGCGCGATTGCAACTCCTCCAGGGAAGCAGCACTGCGACGATAATTCTGTAATTTGTCGCGGAAGAGCGTGCCCAAGGTGTACAGAGATTCGTAGGTTGTGGCATTGACAACCGCTAATTCCGCTTCGTTTTTGGGCAGGCTTTGGAAAATGTTGCTGAGTTCGGTATCGGTTACATTAGTGTTACCAAGGCTATCGGTAGTGGCGACTTCTTCAGTATTATTGGTTTGAAGACGATTACTACGCCGCCAGTTATCTTCCAGTTTGCGGTCGCCCCATACTTTGGAAAAATCCTTTTTGCCTTTTTTCAAATAAGCCTCATTATAAAAATAGAAGGTAGAAGCAGCCTGTCCAGCCACCGGCGCAGGTCCTCTAACGGGCGGCGCGACTTTGGCAGCAGAAGCAGCGATAAGGGCAGCGGCAGCGGCTGCTTCGGCATCTTTCTGTTGTTGCTTTCTGATCTCCTTCGCCAGTTCCTTGCGCTCGGCATCGGTCATTTTGTACACTCGCATGATGCTGTCATTGGCCGCGATGGTCGTAATCAGGCGGGCAATATCAGTCAGATTGGCCGCATAGTCGGAAGCGCGCTGGTGACGCGGATCAGTCGTAGCCAATACTGTAACGGTGCTATCGTAGTAACTTTTGGCATTCACAAAATCTTCGGCTTCGAAGTAGAGATCAGCCAGCTTCAAATAACTCTCTGCCCTTTGGGAAGCATTGCCCTTGCTGGTATCGAGCGATTTACGGAGGTAGGCAATGGCGTCTTTTTTCAATCCGTCTTTCAAAGCAATTTCCGCCAGCGTATAATAAATCTGGTCCTGGTAATCCTGGTTCTTTTGGTCTTTGCCCATTTTCTCCAGACTACGGGTAGCTTCGGCGCTGCTCATTTGGCCATTGCTCCAGCCTGCCTGCACCTGGTGAAGGCGGGCATTAAATTCCATTTCGTAGGTGGGTCCACTGCGTAAGACGGTCGCGTAAGCCGTCACCGCCTGTTCGTACTGGCCAGCCCGATCATACAATTGGGCCAGGATAAATGCGTAGCGGGCGCGATCTTTCTTCTTGGTAGTCAACTCTACCGCCTTGGCCAACGGGGCGAGGGCTTTATCATATTTTTTTTGCTTGATCCAAAGATTTGCTTCGGCGGCAGCCAGCTCGTCCTGCAGATTGGTCGGGAAAAAGCGATCATCATAGAGATCACGGATTACAAATTCCGCTTCTTCGTATTTATCGCGCTCGGTCAGTGTACGAGCGAACCAGACCATTGCCAACGGGTAAGCAGATTGGCGGCGCAAGCCTTTTTTGTAGGGATTGTTACCCACCAGCACTGCTTCTTCAGTAGGTACTGCAGCGGGTGCTTCAGTGGTGACAGCAGGCGTTTCGGGCAGCTTGGCCGGAGCCGTCGTGGCAGGGACAGAACTCGGCTTTTTAGTCTTGGAAGCACTCTTGCCTTTGCTTTTTTTCCGGCTTTTCGCGGCTGCTTTTTTCTTTTTTGCCGCTGCTTTCCTTTTTTCTTCCAGCACCTTCTTCTTCTTTTTCGTCGTCTCTTCTTTCTTTTTCTTTTTTTCCTCGACTACTTTTTTCTTCTCTTTGGCGATCTTCTTTTTGTTTTTGGCAAGGGCCGCCTTATTTTTCTTAGTCTTTTTATTGGGGTCATACTCGTCTTTGATCCACCGGAACGTGGATTCGGCGGTTTCAAAATCGTGCTTCACATACTGGGCCTGACCAATCAGCGTATAGTTGTCGTCCGACCAATCGCCTACCCGGTGCAAAGCAATGCCCGTCGAAGCCTTTTTTACTACATTGTCCAGATCGCTCTTCGCCGACTGCGGATCGGCGGCCATATAGGGGTAAATGTCCAGTATTTGGCTATAATTGTCCTGGTGCTGTTCTTCCAGACGCGCCGTGGTGAGGCGGAACAGTTCGTCCGCATTGAACCAATAATTGTATTTTGAAGTGAGAGAATGGTAGCCACGTTTGAGCCAGCCTACTTCCTGGCCTTTCTTTTTCTGGGTGACGCAGCCCGTGACGAAAGCGCCAGCCGACAGGGTTAGCAGGATTATCCAAAACTTTTTCATGCGGTAATATTTGTCAGAATCAGGTTGCTCGTTGAACCTGATATGTTGCGTTTTAACGGTGAATGGTTGTCTATGAAGTCGTTTTTAACAAAAAATAGAGGCAGCAAAATGAACTGGCTCTGCGTTTTTGCAGCTTTTTAAAAAGCAATACAGATGAAATGGTGGTTATCAGGCAAATGACCCGCTCTGCTCTCTGCCGCAGGTATTTTTATGAAGTAAATTATTGTTTGTCAATCATTTAACAAACTTTAATCAACCATTATCAACCGTTACCAGTTTTTGAGCGACCTTTGCTCCCCGCTTTCCTCTCCTCCAACGTTTATTTTCCTTTTTAGGGATGCAAAAATATTTCGGTTTTCTCACAAAGTTGGCAGCCTTTTTCCGTCGAAGTAACAACGACGAGCGCAGCCTGATGGAGAAATTGCGCGACAAACACCGGCTGGTGATTATGAACGATGATACTTTCGAGGAAGTTACGTCTATCAAACTCACTCCACTCAGTGTATACGTCGGTTTTAGCACACTCATTGTTGCCACGGCTTTTTTGGTGGTGGCGGCTATTGTCTGGACTCCGCTCAAACGCTACATCCCCGGTTACGGGGACTTTGACCGCGATGCACAGATCAGCGAACTGGCTGGTAAAGTATTGAGCCTGGAAAGCGAAATCGAAGCGAGCAGGCGTTACAACGAAAATATCCGCAAAATTCTGGTGGGCGATATGGCGAGTTTCAGCAAAGAAGCCGCCGAAGCCCAAAATCTGCCTACAGAGCCTACCGATACCCTGCCAAAAGATGCCGAACGCATCCCCGAAGACGAGCAACTGCGTGTGGCTGTCACCAAAGGTACTTTTACCAGCGAGCCTGCGCCGCCCGTAGCCGCTGCCAGCATCGGTGGCGGGGTGCTGCGCGACGTTCCGTTAGAGCAGATTTCTTTCATACCGCCGGTTTCGGGCGAGATTACTGCCAATTTTGATTTGCAGACCAATCACTTTGGGGTGGATGTCGCTGCGGTAAAAAATACGGCGGTAAAAGCTGCTGCTACCGGGGTTGTTATTTCTTCCGGTTATACCGTAGAAACGGGCTATAGTATTGCTATCCAGCATCCCAACAATGTGGTAACGATGTATAAGCACAATTCCATTTTGCTAAAGGACGCTGGTAGCCCGGTAAAAGCTGGTGAGGCGATTGCGATCATTGGCAATTCCGGGGAGAACACCACCGGCCCGCACCTGCATTTTGAAATATGGTACAAGGGTCGCCCGGCCAATCCTACGGATTACATCAATTTTAAATAAATCAGGTAATTCGTTAATTTTCAATTTGTTGCTGCAACAACAGGTTAGGAGAAAGGTCAAATATTTTTTTAAATACAATCGTTTCTTCCGGCAGGTGCTCCACAAAACGTTCCCGAAAATTAATATAATGATGAATGGCCACGGCTAAAGGGTCGGCATCGGGCAAGCCAATTACCGATTCAATGTGGGTACGTGGCATAGCACTGGCTTGTTCTAATCGCAACCAGTTTTGGTCGCCGGAAAAATTCGGCCACGGTTCTGTGGGATGCAAAAGCACAAAAGCGCGGGCATATTCATAGAGTGCCACATTAAACCACTGGTCCGGCTGCGTAAAAGCCATCATCACTTGTTCGGCAGAAAAAAGCAGACAGCCATCCGGTTCGTACAACTCTGAGGCGTGAGCCATCGGATGCACTTGTGTCGGAAAAGGACCTGGATACACAATCACTTTCTCAAACGGCTCAAACACAAAATTTTCTTGTCCCAGCGTGACCGCTATGGCCTGGGCTGCCAATGCTGTCTGTACATCCTGCGGCACGGTTTCATCGGGCCAGGCGATGGGTGTCCAGTCGGTAGCAATGCAAAAAAGGGCCACGCGTTCGCGAAATAATTGCTGTTGCGCGGCATTGAGTCGCTGGTAGGGGCGAGAAAAACGCTCCAGCATTCGGCTGAGATCGGGATTAAGCTGAGGCGGGCGACGGCGATACCACCACCAATTGATTTCTGGTTTGAGAATATAAATCAGGGCAGTTATTAACAGAAATGGAATCACCCAATAGGAATAATCGCTGTCTACTTGCCAGGCCACGTAGAAAGATAGCAGGGTAAGCAAAGCGAAAGGCGCAAGAAGAATATTGGCAAACATGGGAAAGGAGTAAGAAATAAGCAAATGGACATTGGTCAGCGTAACCTAGCTCTTTTGAGGATACGAGTATTGGAATATTTGATTAAAACGCTTGATTATCAGGCAATTGGTCGAAGACCCATATTTTCAAATACTCAAAAATATTTAATTTACATCGTGCCAGGCAAATGGAACGCAACGACAGCCAGATTTTTAGCGGGAAAGCAACCGACAATTCGTAACGCTCTCCAGCAGGGACGGTAAACATGGCGAATGTAGGGTATGACACTGCCAAAGCAGAATAGTAGCGTGTTTTTTGAAAAAATTACCAGATGGAGAACAGGTTTTAAAAAAGAGAACCTATCTTTGCCCCGCTTTTAGCAACAGCTAGGTGCCTTAGCTCAGATGGTAGAGCAATGGACTGAAAATCCATGTGTCCCCAGTTCAATTCTGGGAGGCACCACCAAAGTCTCGGAGGATTCCAATCCTTCGGGACTTTTTTTTGTTTAGGGGAGATCGGCCCGGAGCATTTCCCTGCTTTAGTTGCCGTTTCATCCGATCGTTCGCTCTTCCAACAATAACCAAACTTGCCTGAAGATATTGTTATCCGTGTACTGCTGCTGCCAGTCGCGCTGTTGTATGGCCTGGTCGTAGGTTTGCGCAACCTGCTCTATCGCATTGGGGTACTGCGCAGCGTCCGCTTCGATCTGCCAGTCATTTCAGTCGGTAATCTTTCCGTCGGTGGCGCAGGCAAATCGCCCCATATTGAGTACCTCATTCGCTGGCTGGACCAATTTATTCAGGTAGCTGTGCTGAGTCGGGGGTATGGACGCAAGACGTTTGGTTTTCGTCCGGTGACGGTGATTGATACGGCGGAAGACGCTGGCGACGAACCGCTGCAATTCAAGCGAAAATATCCCCACGTATCGATAAATGTAGGTGAAAGTCGGGCCCTAGGCGTACCGGAAGTGGTAAAAAACAGCCCCGACACGCAGTGCATTTTGCTCGACGATGCCTTCCAGCACCTGGCCGTCACGCCCGGACTGAATATTTTGCTCACTGAATATAGCCGCCCTTTTACCAGCGATTGGCTATTGCCTTCGGGTCGCCTGCGCGAATGGCGACATGGCTATCGCCGCGCCGATGTGATTGTAGTGACCAAATGCCCCGCGACTTTGACGGAGCAGCAGCGTCAGGAAATGTTGTTGCGGATTGACCCTTATCCCCGCCAAAGGGTTTATTTTTCACAATATTCTTACGGCAAGCCTTACGATCTGTTGCGTCCCGATCTGAAACGTGCCCTTGACTTGGATACGGATGTGCTTTTGGTGAGTGCAATCGCCAATACTGATTATCTGCTCGGCTATTTGGCGCAGGAGGTGCGCTCGGTGCAGACGATGGAATTTGAAGACCACCACTATTTTGAGGAGACAGATCTGGCGATCTGCTAAAGCGTTTTGAGAGAATGCCCTCTCCCAATAAAATTATTCTTACGACGGAAAAAGATGCGGCACGACTGGAGCTGCACCAGGCTTATTTTTGGAAACAGGGTTTGCCGATATTTGTATTGCCTGTAGAAGTTGATTTCTGCGGAGAAGATGAAGCTGCTTTCCAGGCGGATGTGCAACAATTTTTATTGGATTTTCGATCTTAAAAATCCAATAAAAAAATTTAAATAACTTATTTGTAATTTGTTAAATATAGTAATTTTTTATATAAATATCCAATAACCTCACGACCCATACGCCCGCAATGCGGCCCGCACGTTACCAAATCGTAGCAATAATTGCCTGGCCGCCTCATATTCCAGGCCAGTTGGTTGCATAATCATCCGGGTACCGCGCTCCACTAACTTGGCATTAGTGAGTTGCATATCCACCATTTTGTTGTCTTCCACCCGCCCCAGCCGGATCATCACGGCAGTAGAAATCATGTTTAAAATCAATTTCTGGGCTGTACCAGCTTTCATGCGGCTGCTACCAGTCAGGAATTCCGGTCCGACTACGGCCACCACCGGAAAATCTGCTTCCTCTATCAGGGGAGCACCGGGATTGCAGGTAATACAGCCCGTAGTAATATGGTGTTCGCGGCAGCTGCGCAGACCATGAATCACGTAGGGCGTGGTTCCCGAAGCCGCGATGCCGATGACCGTGTCACCGACATCAACTTGCCAGGCTTGTAAATCTACCCAGGCTTGCGTAGGACTGTCTTCCGCGTTTTCGACCGCCCGACGAATGGCCTGATCCCCACCAGCGATAAGTCCAATCACCCAGTCGGGTGGCACGCCAAAAGTCGGTGGACACTCCGACGCATCCAGAATGCCGAGCCGCCCGCTGGTGCCTGCACCGATGTAAAACAGGCGTCCTCCTTCCTGCATTTTCGGGACGATAGCTTCCACCAATGCTTCCATCTGCGGAATACATTGTGCGACCACCTGGGGAACGGTTTGGTCTTCCGCATTGATGTGGGTGAGTACCTGTTGTACAGTCATCTTTTCCAGATGCCGATAGTGCGAGGCCGATTCCGTAATTTTTTCCATGCTTTCAGCAGAGTCAGTAATAGTGTGAGACGGCTGACACCAGCATTACAACCTGTTGATTAATAATATAAATTAAATTCCTTGAGGATTCGAGTATTTGAGTATTCGACCAAAGCAATTGATAATCAGGCAATTGATCAAATACTCAAATCTTCAAAACAACTTATTTTACAATGTACTTATGAATTATTACTGACTATTTGCCTTAAGCCTGAGCAGTTGGTGGGCCAAAATTCATTGGCGGAAACGGAGGCTGCTCATCATCTATCTTACCGAATTGCAATTCGTATTTCTGTACATTATCTTTCAGAGCTGCCAACAGCCGTTTGGCGTGTTGCGGAGTAATAATAATGCGCGCCTTCACCTTAGCCTTTGGTACGTTGGGCATGAGGCGAATGAAATCCACTACAAATTCGGCGTTGGAATGCGAAATGATGGCCAGATTAGAATAAATCCCTTCGGATATTTCTTCGGAAATCTCAATATTAATGGCAGGTTGCTGATTTTGATTCTGATTTTTACTGTCCGGCATAACTGATGTAATTTTTGGATGAAAAATAAAGTGCGAAAATACCGCATTGGCAGCAGAATGCAGGTCAATACTAAAAAAAGGAGCCAATTATGGCAATAAAAAGGGCAACCAGCAAACGGCAAAAGGAAGTGAGACGGTGTAATTCAGCATGAAATGAATTACGAAGTCCTCTTGCTCTCTTGCTTTTCGCCAGTTGCCCTTGGTTTATTTTTCCTTCTTTTATTGTACCACTAACTTATGCAGGCTAGTGCCAGAAGCACTTTCTATACGGACCATATAAACGCCTTTTGGCAGAGATTTCACGGGAATTGCCAGTCGGTCGGCACCCAACGAAAGTTCGGCATTCTGCATTAATTGGCCATTCACACTGAATAAACGCACTTGCAGATTGGAGGTAGCAGGCCGATCCAGAGCGATCCAGACCGTTTCGGTAGCAGGGTTGGGAAACAGGGAGAAAGTTGGCCCTGTGCCACCAGGCTCCTGGGTACCTACTATCATCGTCTGGATGACAAATTTAGGCGTAGCCAAAAAGCCACCTTCGCCATCTGTGACCGTAAAGCGGAAGCCATCGGGTGGCGTATTTCCATAAGAGAAATAGCGAATAGCACCGGCATCCAGATCCGCCTGGGTAAATTGAGCACCTGGCTGCAGGGCACCGCCATAATTGTTTTCTAACTGCCCATATTGCGGCACCGTGACCAACGTAAAGACGAGCTGGGCATGGGTGTTATTGGCATCATCTACCAGCAATAAGTCAGTAGTAATCACCTGGTTAGTACCCGGATCAAGGTGCATGATCTTATTATTTACGATGAACGGCGGATTCAGCGATACAGAAGCACAGAATTCCAACTGGAAAGCAGATAGTGTTCCCCCGGAGCCGATCACATTGTCTTTGACCCGCAGCGTCCAGGTGCCAGTAGAACTTTGGCCCGCAAAGGGCGCAAGCGAATTTACGGGCTTATAAGCGTTGCCATTATTGGCCGGTGGACAGGGAAAATTGCTCGGTGAACTGTCATTCAAACCAAAATTGAAACTACCACTGTAGTTGCCACATTTATCCTTAAACAACAGCACATCCGTACCCGTGGGGCTGATAAGGTGGGCTTCCAAATCCTTGAAAAACTGGTGGTCGCCTTTTATCTGTCTGATATTCATCGAGTTAAAGTTGCCTCCCGAATTGATAGTAATCTTGGATTCCACGGTAGGTGTACTATTGGCCGAAATGTTTTTTGGCAGATCATTAGCCGCAAACGTCTGGCAATTCTCTACGAAAGTGGAGAAAAACGAAGGTTCCGTCCAGGGATGCGGGCCGCACTCATTGATCGGACGAATGCGCCAGTAATAGGCCGTGCCTTTTTGCAAAAACGTCGAGATTTTGATAGAATCAACCGTCCAATTGCTTTTGGCATAAACAATGGTGCTATCAGCAAAAGAAGGGCTGGTGCTCAACTGGATTTCGTAAGCATCGGCATCCTGTACGGCATTCCAACGTAAAGTTTGCGTTTGGGCCACGCCAGTCTGCCCGTCATTGGGCGATAGCAGCGTGAGCGCCGAGAAATTATTGGAAGTCAGGTGCAGCGTAATGGGCCGAACTATGGTATCAGCGCTCCCAGTTATGGCCCGAATATGGATTACAAATTCCCCTTCCTGGCTTACGCCGTTCAAATCAATATTGAGGGTAGGAGTATCGCCAGGATTCACGGTAGTAGCACTAAAATTAGCGGTCGCCCCAACTGGCAGGCCATCGGCAATATCCAGTGTGACTGGTGTATTAAATCCGCCAACACCGGCAGTCAATATGTTGGTAGAAAAACTATTCGGCAGACAAATGCTGGCACCATCTAAACTCAAGCCCATGGAAAACGAAGGTTCCGTGGGCTGGAAAATTTTGAAATTCTGGTTGGAAATGTCATAAAATACGTTGTCTACTGCATCTATCCGTACCCGCGCAAATGGCCCGATATTGGCGGGCACTAGCACCGTCTGGCTGCCATCATTATCCACGTTAGCCGCCAGCATCACCGGATAGGTTTGGCCACTATTGGTGCTTAGGCGGATGTTTACTTTTTTACAATTTACCGGGCTTTTGTCGGTATTAGCCACATCCCAAGTGACATTGGCATATTCTCCAACGTGCCAGGTAATGGTACTTACATTGGGATATTGTACCAAAAACGGTCCCGCTCCTTCAAAGGCGTGAAAGGCAAGATCCGCCCAGCCCACACCGCCGCCGTTGGTGCGATTATCGCGGACCGTCAAACGAAAAGTAAGGTCGCGGGTATAAGTTGGTAGTTGCTCCGTAATATCCGAGCCATTGGCCAACACCGTATTCAATCTGGGAAAATATCGGTAGCTAACATCTACTGCCGGGCGGGTACGAAAAATAGCGGCGTTGCCAGTCGGCTGCCCTAATGGCGACTCCGGTCCGGCATCTATTCCTTCCCAGGAATATGTCATCGCATCGCCATCGCCATCGGTGGCCGAGCCATCCAAGACAAAAGGCGTACTGATCGGAATGTAAAAATCATTCGGATAAGGTAGGGTGACTACTGGCGCAAGGTTGTCGGTCGTCATGTCACTACCGCAGGCACCCTGGAAATTCAGAAAGTAGGTCCTGATTTCTTCAATAGAACCGGCATGATAATATAAGTCGCTGTTGCCCTGCACGTTGTCGGAACCGCAAGCACCGGCATACGACATAATCGTGCTGCCGCTACCTGGCTCAAAAGCGGTAGCACCTTGTCGGCCACCGCCGCCATCACACCGATTCCAGGTATGGCCGCCGCCCGTCTGGTGACCTACTTCCTGCCCAATAACGCCCAGAAAACCATCGCCATAATCATTATTGCCATTTCCTGCCGAACAACCTGCGGCTTTGCTGGGCGTACAGGTATTACCAATCGCACCAGCCACGCCAATGGCGCCACCCTGAATGTAGCGAGCATATACGTGCGCCACATCGTAATTGGCTGAACCGATTTTAGTATTAATAATGGCCGGATTTTGTGACATCCAGTCGCCTACTTCCAGACCGGTGTAAGGATCGGTATCGGGGTCCAGGTAAATGACTTTATCGTTGTTGCCCACCAGTTGCAGGCGCATATCTATGTCGCGCTCGTAGGTTGCACTGACCATATTGGTGTATTCCACCACGGCAGAAAGTGCCGATTCCAGCGTACCGCCGTGGTCTTGCGCGAATTGGCCCGTGCAGGCGGCGACATATCGAAATATGCGGAGCTTCACCGGATCAAACAGGGTGCCACGATCTTCCACTTGTGGCGTATATGGATATTCATCAGGAGATACCGTCGGGGGCGTATTACCCGGCACTACACCAGTCGTCAGTCCCCGATGAGGATTGAGTGGCAAAGTAGCGCGATCAAAAGCTACATAATAGTCCAGCTGACCCCAGGCGTATGGCTCTACATACTCGGTACCAAGATCAGGCCGCATAATCATGGCCCGGAATCCACGCACAGTGGTGCTGAAACGCACGGTTTTACCAGGCGTAAGCAAGGATTCACCGCCATAAGTGTGGATGTAGGGTGCTTTGGCCGCCAGTTCTGGTGCCATCATGGCTACCTGCCAGACAGCAAAATCTTCCATCGTCCCATCGCTCATCGGCAATGCAATAGTGCAGGTATGCTGGCGAGCTGCCGGGGTAAATTCCCAGGGAGCGGACTGCAGTTTCGATTGCAGGGCAGAAAGTTGCAATTGATAGGTAGTATAAGCCGAGGGCATTACCGCACGTGGCGCGACACTCCGCAAAACGACAGCACTTTCAGCTATTGGCTGGAAGAATGAAGGGGCCGACTGGGCAGAAAGCGAGGCAATCCAGCCGCAGCAAAACAGCGAAAGCAAAGGTATTTTTTTCATAAAACTATGATTTTCAATTTTTTGCGGAGATTGTTTATTCCAGGATTATTTTTTTGACCCCTGTACCCTGCGCGTTTTCTATCGAAACGGCATATACACCTTTTGGCAAATCGCCTACTTGCAGGATCAGGGAAGTAGTGCCGCCACCCAGCGTCCAGTGCCGAATTTGTTGGCCAGTGCTGTTAAATAACACGACACGCGTATCGGCTTTTAAGGCTTCGCTAAACGACAAATGCACCGATTCGCTGGCTGGATTGGGAGCCAGGTCGAAATGTAGATTGTTTAGTGGCGCGCTCGTCGCTACCATGCCAATATTGATGAAGAATTTGCCGCTGGTGAAGCCGCCTTCGCCATCCGTGACCGTAAAGCGGAAGTCGTCGGCGGCAATGCTCCCATAGTGGTAATAGCGAATACTGCCATTATTGATATCAGCTTGGGTAAACTGGCTGCCCAACTTGAGTTCTCCTTGGGTGCTGCTGTTTAATACACCGCCGTGCGGTAAAGTCACTAGCGTAAAAGTCAGTTGTTCGGCTGTATTGTTGGTATCTTCAGCTTTCAGCAGGTCCGTGCCAATGACGGCGTTAGTGCCGCTATCCAAGTGAAGCACGTTATTAGTCACAATTACTGGCGCATTCGCTGCGGCACTGGAGCAAAGTTCGAGCTGGAAGCCAGCGAGACTACCGCCGGAACCAATCGTGTTGTCTTTAATCCGTAGCGTCCAGACACCGTTCGCGTCCTGGCCATTAAAGGCCGAAAGCACCTCCGTTGGTTTGGCGGCTAAGCCATTATTGGGGGGTGGGCACGCAAATGTCGACAAGGCACTATCATCGAAGCCAAAGTTGAAATTGCCGGAAAAGCCGCCGCATTTATCTTTAAACAGGAGGACATCGGTACCTGCTGGACTGATCAGGTGTGCTTCCAGGTCTTTGAAGAACTGGTGGTTTCCCTGGATGCTCTTTATGTTCACATCGCTGAGCGTACCACCGATGCCTACCGTGATTTTCGACTCCACGGTGGGGGTGGAATTCGCCGAAATATTTTTTGGCAAATCATTGGCAGTCAATGTAGTACAGCTTTCTACCAAAGTATTAAAGGAAAAAGCTTCGGTCCAGGGCGCGTCGTTGCACTGATTAATAGGGCGGATGCGCCAGTAGTAAGCAGTGGATTTTTCCAACACCGTCGGTATGGTATAACTTGTCGTAGTCAGGCTGGAATTGGAAGCTTTAATGGTGCCCGCCTCGAAAGATGGGCTGGTGGCTACCTGGATTTCGTATTGATCGGCATCCGGCACTCCCACCCAAGTCAGGGTCGGAGATTGCGCTATGCCAATCGCCCCATCGGCAGGTGTTTGCAGGGCCAATGCCGAAAAATCATTGGATATAAAAGTCTGCGTAATCACGGTGCTGGTAGAAACAGCACCCGCCGTACCCGTAATGGTTACGTCGGTCGTAGTTTCTGGCGTGCCGGCAGCGAAATTGATGGTCAGCGTACTGCTACTGCCCGGTGCGATAGGATTAGGGCTAAATGTGGCGCTGGCCCCGTTCGGCAAACCCGTGGCGGTCAACGTAATTGGGTCATTGAAACCCAGCCACGTATTGGTACTGATAGAAGTGGTGTAACTTTTTGGCAAACAAATTTGGGTCGCGAGTTCACCGGCACAAATGCCGAAACCAGCTGCCGTGGCCGCCAATATTTTGAAATTCTGATTAGAAATATCAAAAAATACATTGTCTGCTGCTTCCACTTTAATACGGGCCAACGGGCCAATATTGTCAGGCACCAGTACACAGGCTTTACCATTGTTTGGCAGGTTTTCCGCCAAAGTAATTGGCCACTTGCTGCCGCCATTGATGCTCAGCCGGATATTTACCAGTTGACAGTTGACGGGTGCTTTATCCGTATTGGCTACCTCCCAGGTAACGGTCTGATATTCGCCGGGATGCCAGGTAATAGTGTTGACATTAGGGCTAACAATCTTGAATGGACCAGCCTGATCGGTAGAACGGAAAGACAGTGTATCGAAGGCGATACCGCCGCCACCTGGTTTATTGTCGCGAGCAACCAGAGCAAAAGTGAGGTCACGCGAGTAGGTAGGCAGTACTTCGCTTTTGTTCGTCAGGTTGCTTATGATCGTGTTGATGCGCGGAAAGGTGCGTGCATAGCCTGCCGTATCTGGCTCGTAAGAACGAAACAGTGGCGAACTACCAACTGGAGTGCCCAGTGGTGTCATCGGACCGCGGTCTATTTCATCCCAGTTATAGGTCAGTACGTCGCCGTCCACGTCGGTAGCCGAGCCATGCAATTCGAAGGGCGTAGCAATAGGAATGAAAAAGCCATTGGTGTAAGGAACGCTGACCATTGGCGCAGTATTGGTGGTGGCCATCGTGAAGCCACATTGATTGCCTTCGCCATTTTCTACATATTCACGAATGCCACGGATGGAACAAGCATGATAATAAAGATCGGCTACTGTCTGCACGTTGTCTCCTCCACAGGCTCCGGCATACGACATAATTGTGCTGCCACTGCCCGGTTCGCAACGCTCTTCTCCGCTAAATGGCTCCGTCAGGCCATTACAGTTATTCCAGGTGTGCAAACCTGACCATTGGTGCCCGATTTCCTGGCCAATAGTCGTCAAGAAATCGTCGCCATAAGGTGGAGTGCCTGCCGAGCAGCCCCGACCTTTTGTTTGTTTACAAACAGAATTGAGGGAACCCACGCCCAGCGCGTCACCGCCCAGATACTTGGCAAAAACGTGTCCAACATCATATTTCTGGGCCGAACCAAGGGTAGATTGCATGGCCGCCGGATTTTGGTCCAGCCAGCCGCCTACCGTCGTGCCAGTATAAGGATCGGTATCGGAGTGTAAAAAGAGAATTTTTTTCTCTTCATCAATAAGTTGCAAACGCACGTCCAGATCCGCCTCGTACACCATATTTAATCTATTGGTAATGCTTACTACTTTGTCCAGCACCACCATAGTGTCGTTACCAGCACTGAGCGATTCGGAGAATTCGCCCGTCGTAGCCGCAGCGAAGCGGTACACCCGTAGCGTAACTGGTCCGCCGGACAGCACACCGCGATCTCCAACTGGCTGAGGCGTGCCGAGAGAATAACGGTCGCCATCGTCGGTGGGTGGCAAGTTTTGCAGGCTCTGTGGGTCAATCATCGAAGGCAATTTGCTATATAACTCCACCGGATAATCCTTCCGGTCGAAAGCCATGTAGTAGGAGTTTTGATTGCTGGCGATTGGCTCGACGTACTCAATACCTTTATCTGGCCGACGAATCATTGCCCGGAAGCCCCCGAAAGGCGAACTGGTGATATGGATGCGTTTGCCGGAAGCAGACCGGCCTGCCAGAGTAAGTATCTGCGGCGCGCTGGCTGCCAGCACGGGAGACATGACGGCATTTCGTACCAGGAAAAAAGTTTCAAAACTGCCATCCGCCAAGGGCAACTGCACGGCAAGTGGTTGCATAGCCGAATATTCGGGTGGTGCTTGCGCCAGCAAGGTTTGCAAATCCTGGAATTGAAGTTGCCAGGCGGTGTAGGCGTGTGGCTCGAATGGTCGGTCGGAATTTTCCGGCAGTACAACCGCTTCTTTGGCCACCGATTGCCAGAGATAGTGAGCTGTTTGTGCTGGCAGACTTAGCACACAAACACCATAAAAAAAGAGGGATAGAATAGAACGCATATTAGAAAAGAGCTTCGTGTTTAGTGTTCGTAAAAATTTGAGCATGGGAAATGGAGATGGTAGGAGTGACAAATTTCCAAATTTTCACGGGGAAACGCCATAATTAGTGGCAATTTGCTAATCCTATCAAGGTTTCGTCTTATTAGCCAGTTTTTCTTGCAGAAAATTGGTCATCAGAGTGTACAAATGCAGGCGCGCATTGTCGCCCGTAATGCTGTGGCTGCGGTTGGGATAGATCATCGTATCGAACTGTTTATTGGCAGCGATCAGGCGGTTGGCCAGTTCGGCAGTATGCTGGAAATGCACATTATCATCGGCCAGGCCATGTACCAATAAGAAATTTCCTTTCAGCAAATCAGCATAATTGGTCGGCGAATTCTGCTCATAGCCGTCGGAATTTTCCTCGTGGGTTTGCATATAACGTTCGGTATAAATGCTGTCGTACCATTTCCAGTTGGTGACGGGCGCAACTGCAATGGCCGCTTTAAACACGTCTTTGCCTTTCAAAATGCAGTTGGTAGACATATAACCGCCATAGCTCCAGCCGAAAATACCAATGCGATCTTTATCCACAAACGGTTGATTACCAAGATACTTTGCGGCTTCGATCTGGTCAATCACTTCGTAATGTCCAAGTTGTTTGTAGGTCATTTTCTTGAATTCCTCGCCGCGCGCACCCGTGCCACGATTATCCACGCAAGCTACTACATAACCTTGCTGCGCCAGCATCTGGAACCACCAGTAATTCGCGCCTTTCCATTGATCGAGTACCTGCTGACTGCCGGGACCACCATAGACAAACATCAGCACTGGTAACTGCTGACCAGCAAATTGTGGTGCGGCAGGTTTCACCATCCAGCCATTGAGCACCACTTTTTCGGAAGTCGTAAACTGAAAAAACGTCATCGGCAGTGTGCCATATTCTTTTTGCCTGGCTTGCAGGTCGGTATTTTGTTCCAACTGACGCACCATTTTGCCGGATCGGTCGTAGACTGCATATTGGGGCGGCGAATTTTGGGTTGAAAAAGTGCCGATATAATGGTCGAAAGTGCTGCTGAATTGTGCCGAAAAATAGCCTTCTCCCTTACTGATTTGCTGGCGTTTTTTGCCATTGAGTTTCACCGAATACACTTCGCGTTGCATCGGATTATTCCTGGCTGCCTGAAAATAAACCAGCCCGTTCTTTTCATCCACCCCATATACACTCGTCACGTCCCAATCGCCGGAAGTAAGATCAGCTTTTTGCTTACCTGCCATATCGTAGTAATACAGGTGATTGAAGCCGCTTTTTTCACTTTGGGTGACAAAGCCTGACCCGTCGCTCAGGAACGTAATTTCATGTAAATCAAGATAGTACTTATTTTTTTCTTCCAATAAAATGGAGCTTTTGCCCGTGGTTGGGTCGGCTACCAAAAGTTGTTGGCGATTCTGGTGACGATTCATCAAAGTCAGACAAAATTGTCCGGCAGGTGTCCAGCCCAGGCGAGGCAAATAGTAGTCTCCGGGATCAGAGGCATCTTGTTTTTCATTGGCCACTTGTGTATCCACGCGCCGCGTTTGGCCATTGGCGAGATCGTAGAGCCAGGCCGTCACCACTGAATTTTTCTCCCCCACTTTGGGATATTTGAACGTATCCAACACTGGATAGGCTTCATTTTTATACAGCTCCATCGTAAATTTCGGCACTTCCGATTCATCAAACCGCAGGAAAGCCAGCCGTCGCCCATCGGGGCTCCACTCAAAAGCACGAATTATGGAGAACTCCTCTTCATATACCCAATCTGAAGCCCCATTGATAATCGCATTTTTCTGCCCATCGGTAGTTACGCGGGTCGTTTTGCCAGACGTTAGGTCACGATAGTATAGGTCGTTCTCGACCACAAAAGCCACCTTCGAGCCATCAGGTGAAAACGTGGCATAACGCTGCTTCGGCCCGTTATACAATCTGGTAATGGCATTCGTCTTCTTGTCAAATACAAAATAATTCGACTTCGAACTCCACCGATAGATTTGCTCTGTGCTATCCGACAGTAGAAATTTGGATTCGTCCTTACTAAATGTGTAGCCATCGAACGTTCCTTTCCAGGTCGGATCAGACAGCGTGATCGAAGTAGCGGCATCGAAGAGCGAACCACTTTTGTTGCCGCTGCTCAATTCGTATTGCTCAATGACCTTACCATTCAGGCGAGTAAAATGCACCCCGTCATTTTGGAAATTAAAGCCCGGCACCCCCTTGGCCGCAAACGTTCCTTTTTGCCAGATGTCTTCGAGGGTGATGGCTTTTTGGGCAAGTAAAGTACTGCTAAAAAGAAAAAAGCAGGCATACAAAAAGGGGCGTAGAAAAGAAGGACGCATGGTCGGCGGTGCTGTGTAAAGAAAGGGTGAAAATACGGCGCAACGAGGCGTAGCGCACCAATTACCATTTTTTTTACGACAAAAGGAGCTTGAAAAGGGATGTCTGACGCGACAATACGCTATGAACGGATGGATCGGGTAGAAAAAGCACTAAATTTTTTTCTGGAACAAACCAGCCGCGAACGACCTTTGCCACTTAACACCTTCTCTGTATGCACGCTATTTCCTGCATTTTTTGCGTTGCTAAACGCCCGTTTTTGTTCGCCACGGTGTCAGCATTGCTGATCGCTTTCTTTGGTTTTAACTGTCAATCGCCGCGCACGGCCAGCACTACCGAAGGCTGGTTATTGCTCACCAATGGTCATTTTTTCACCGCCGATCCGCAGCATCCACAAGCAAATGCGGTGTTGATTCACGAAGGAAAAATTGTGGGCGTGGATGGCAGTTGTACCTCACCGGAATGTTTGGCGGCCAAGCCGCAAGTCATTGATTTGCAGGGCGCATTCGTGATGCCGGGCTTTATTGAAGGACACGGACATTTCTCTGCCCTCGGGCGAAGCCTGCAAAACCTGAACCTGATGACCACCAAAAGTTGGCAGGAAATAGTCGGCATGGTCGGCGAAAAAGTCAGGACAGTCGCGCCCGGTGCCTGGATAGAAGGGCGCGGTTGGCACCAGGAGAAATGGAACATATCGCCGGGCCGCACGGTAAATGGCTATCCTTATAACGACTCGCTTTCCTTGGTATCAACCGCCAATCCGGTGATACTCTATCACGCCAGCGGACACGGCCTGATCGCCAATGCCAAAGCGATGGAACTGGCTGGCATCAGCCGCGAAACCCCCGACCCGGTGGGTGGACGCATCGTACGCGACGCACAGGGCAATTTCACGGGTGTATTTGAAGAAAATGCGATGGCCCTCATCGAAAAGCCCTTTACTGCCTGGAAACAACAACAGCCCGAAGCCGAGCGCGTAGCGGCTTTTGAAAAAACAATTGCCCTCGCTACGCAGGAATGTCTAGCCAAAGGCATCACTTCTTTCCAGGATGCGGGCAGCGATTTTTGGGAACTTGCGCAGTATCGCCGCCTCGCCGAATCGGGCCAATTGGGCCTGCGACTCTGGGCAATGATCGCGCAACCGAAGGCTGCCGACTTTTCCAAACTGGCGCAGTTTCCGCAGATTGGGTTAGGCAATGGTTTTTTCACCTGCCGGGCAGTAAAGGCTTATCTGGATGGAGCATTGGGTTCCTATGGTGCCTGGTTGTTAGCCCCTTATACGGACAAGCCTGATTCTTACGGTCAGAATACCACGCCCATAAGTGACATCACTGCCTTGGCTGCCGAGTGCCGCCGCCAGCATTTACAATTCTGCGTTCACGCTATTGGAGACCGGGCCAATCGCGAGGTGCTGAATGTTTTTGAACAAACTTTCCAACAGTATCCAGTAACCACCGAAGAAATACAAAAGTTTGGTTTTCAAGCAGATAATGGTCAGCCAGGCTTTCGGTGGCGCATTGAACACGCTCAACATACCGATCCGGCGGATCAGCCGCGCTTTGCGCAATTGGGAGTCATCGCTTCCATGCAGGCCATTCATTGCACCAGCGATGCCCCATTCGTCATCAAGCGGCTGGGCTTCTCGCGGGCGCAAACCGGTGCTTATGCCTGGCGGCGTTTGCTCGACCAAGGCGCAAAGCTGACCAACGGTACCGATACGCCCGTGGAAGATGTGAATCCTTTGCCTTGTCTATATGCCGCCGTCACTCGCCGCCGGGCCGATGGAGGCGACGCTTTTTTCCCGGAGAATTGTATGAGCCGTGAAGAGGCATTACTATCTTATACCCGCTGGAATGCCTATGCGGCTTTTGAAGAGGCAACCAAAGGCTCCATCGAACCTGGCAAATACGCCGATTTTGTGGTGCTTTCCACGGACTTGCTGCGGTGTGTACCGGAAGATATTTTGCAAGCCAGGGTTTTAAGAACTTATGTGCATGGTCAATTGAAATACAGCCGCTAAAATAGGATGAGTAAGTAATGATTTTTGAGAGTCCTTTCGTTCACCGGGTTTTCTACATTTTTCAAGCTGGTTTTGACAGTAAAAAACCAGCAAAAGCAGGGGATAAACCAATGAATTCAATATAATTAGTAGATTATGAAAAAAAAAGACGTGGTATCAGTGGAAAATCTACCTTTGCTCGTGACTATTCAACACAATTTTTCACAAAACATTCAGACAGGTGGAATACGGGCATTTCAAACGGAGAGACAATAATGATTCTCGGGAGCCAAGCAATGAGCGCAGCGGCAACGATCGTAACAATGATCGGGGCGGTGACGACCGGAATAATGACCGTGGGAATGACCGCGGCACTAATGATCGAGGCACCAACGACCGCGGCACTAATGACCGGGGTGGTTTTCGGGGCGGCAACGACCGGGGCGGTGATCGCGGTGGCTTCGGCGGCGACCGGGGTGGTTTCCGGGGTAACAATGATCGTGGCAGCGGTGGTGATCGCGGTGGCTTTGGTGGCGACCGGGGTGGTTTCCGGGGAAGCAACGACCGGAGTGGCGGTGGTGATCGCGGTGGTTTCGGCGGCGACCGGGGCGGTTTCCGGGGAAGCAACGACCGGAGTGGTGGCGGTGATCGTGGCGGCTTCGGCGGCGGCGGTGATCGGGATCGCGACCAGGAGGAAAGCGTATTTTCAAAACGCGTCCGTGCTGGCAAACGCCGTACGTATTTCCTGGATGTGAAAAAAACCAAAGGCAGCGACTACTTCATCACTATCACTGAAAGTACGCGCCGGGAGGATGGTTTTGGGTACAAACGCCACAAAATATTCCTGTACAAAGAGGATTTCAACCGTTTTGTCGCTTCGCTCAACGAAGTGGTGAGCCACGTGAAAACCGAACTGATGCCGGAATTTGACTATGAAGAATTTGATCGTCGCCAAGCCGAATGGGAAGCGCAAAACCGCGAAATGGATGGAGAGGAAGACCGGGGCGAACGAGGTGAGTTTGTACGCGCCAAATCCGAAACGCCCACTACAACTGCGGCAGAAAACGAAAAAAGCGAGTTCGACGAAGACGTAGAAGAAGAAACAGGAGATAAAAAAGAAAAAGACGAAGACGATATTCAGTGGTAATTACGCTGCATAACGGCTGCTGATTTTTCTGCAAAATATAAAGGCTGTCTTACAAGGAAACTTGTGGGCCAGCCTTTTTTATGTGCCGTTAACTTATCCGCCGCCTACCATTTTTCCAACCGGATACTTACTATTTCGGCACCCGGCTGCCAATAAAACTTCGCTTCTTCCCAGTTCGGTGCCCGAAAAGTAGGCCGCGCATTATTTGAGAATCCATACGGTTCGGTGGGAATACCCAAAATATTTTTATCCAGCTTGCCATTGCCATTTATATCATGAAAACAACTGATGGCATACACGCCAGCAGGCAGTTCGGGCAGCGCAATCTCTACAGTTCCTCGCTCTGACACGGAAATTATTTTCTGACAACACATTGCCTTTACATCCAGAAATTTATCCGCCTGATCATATACTGCTACGTAAATGCTTCCTCGCGCAGCATTGACATTGGTAAATTGAATGCGCATCGTCGTTGCCGAAATGTCCATAATAGAGAGATGAAAGAGCAGAAAAATAGCATTTAGCATAATAGCAATAGTAAGCGAACTCTACATTCTCTGGACGCTTACATCCGGGGAGAGCCATGAAAAACACTGATAAAAACCAGGGCCATCCGCATAGGCAAGGGCACGGAAGCATCCAGGCTATCCTCAATGGCCCAGTCACGCGGATCACGCTGTCGTAAAGTGTACATATAAAAACGGCCTCGGCTGGGGTCTTGCACTAGCCACTCATCCAGTTGATTGGTCCAGCGACTTTTCAAAGTCAGGGAAAAATCATTGTTAGTGATGCGCCACTCATTGAGGTCATTGGCCCAGGAGGCGCGCATCGTGACCACGGCCCCATCGTAGGTACGAAGCTCCCAATTGGTAAAATCGTCTTTCCACTTTTGGCGGATCGTCCCCCGCTGACCGAACACCTCGAAATCCCATTCCGACCAATCGTCGCGCACATTCAACCAGCGCAATTTGAGTTCGCCGACGTTTTCTTCGGGCGGTATTTCGTCTGGTTCCAAATTCGCGGTGTCGATGGAAAAAGCCTGTAAATCCCATTCCACGAAGGAATCTCCCCAGCGGCTGCTAATGCCAGAAAGCGATTGACTGTGAGCTACGTAGGTTGTACCAATGCAAAACAAGGTCAGAACCAGAAATTTCCACTTTCTCATAGGTATATAATTGGTCTGTCTTATAAACGTAGTTGATGAAGGTTTGTTAAATTATAAATCATTGTTTTTCAATCATTTATAATAAAATTTATTCGTCTGAAAACCTCCATCAACTTTTCAAACAATCTACTTAAAACGGTAGATCTTCCAAATTTCCCACCGCAGGCGGTGCATCGCCATAATTAGGGAATGGATCAGCGGGGAAATTATTTTCTGCGGAAGCTTTGGCACTGTTGCGGCCATTGCCAGATTCAGCACCTGCATTGCCATCTTCTTCTCCGGCCTTATCGACGCGCCAGGCATTCAGGTTGGTAAAATATTTGCCGTTCCATTCGCGGCCACGCAGATCAAACGACACTTTGATGCGCTCGCCCTCGCGAAAGCTGTCGAGCGAAGCACAACGGTCTTGCACTGCCTGAAACTTTACCAGCTGCGGATAATTGCCGTCGGGGATTTCGAGCACGAACTCACGGGCCATGAAACTGGTTGATTTTTGTTCGGTCGGAAAAAGTCGGTGAAGTTTGCCTTCCACTTCAAATGCCATAACTGTCAGATTTTTTATTGATGAATGGATGCGCCGAAACGCGTTTTGGTTGGTGTCAAGGTTGTAAAAAAATGGTCATTTCAGCTGGAACAGGTGTTCGTAGTAACCTGGTCGCACGGAAGTAAGCACGTAGTTATATTTTTTAGCCACCACGACTCGCTGATAAGAAGCGAACAAATATATCTCCGGCAGGTCGTCATGCAAAATGCGCTGTGCTTCCAGATAGAGCGCGGTACGTGCAGGTGCATCCTGCGTCGTTCGGATCGCCACAATAATACTGTCCATCCGGGGATTCTGGTAACGCGAACGGTTGTCGCCTTTCGGAGCCAGACTGGAGGAATGATAGACCTGATAAAGTTCATCCAAACCTGGTTGGGTGGCACTGGCGAAGTTGGCAATCTGAAAGTCGCCAGCCCGGGTAAGTTTAGTCATATTATTGATGTCCTGAAAATTAATGGCCAATTCTATGCCCGCTTTTCGCGCATTATCCCGGATATTTTCTGCTACCATATTGGCCAGGTTGCTACCATTAGGGCTGAGCATCTTCAAAGATAACCGCACCAGCTGACCATTCAATTTTTTATCCAACACCCCATCCTTGTCGAGGTCTTTCCAGCCAGCTTCTTCCAGCAAACGTTTGGCCTCGGTGAGATTAAAAGTATAACGAGGCAAGTCCTTCGCGTAATAGGGTTTGGCGGGACTGATTGGCCCGACAATAGGTTGGGCAAATCCCTGCTGCACTACATTGATAAGATAATCATAATCAACGATATATGCCAATGCCCGACGCACCCGCACGTCGGCAAGGATAGAATCAGGGCTGCGCAAATTGAGCAACAACCGCGAATAACGAGGTGTCCAGCGGGTTTTGAAATCATACAATTGGGTGAGGTGCGTATCCTGCTGCATTTCCTTAAATTTACTCGGGCTGATGTCTACCACCAGATCAAGATTTTCACTTTGCAGCAGGTTAATAGCGGCTGGTTCGTCTTTTACTACTTTGTAGACGATCTGTTCAGGATAAGCAGCCAGTAAGGGATTGGCCAATCCAGCATTGTCGCCCCACCATTTTTCTTTTTTTACCAGTACGGCCCCTTGATCGTCGTTCATGCTTTGCAGCCGATAAGCACCACTCCCGGAGATAAATTTAGAGTCATTAGTATATTTCGGATCAGCAAATTCTTTGGCAAAAGCTACGCCAGCTGCTGATTCGGAAAATACCTTGCACTTTGCGGCATCCAAAAAGTCGGCGAGCGGTATATTTTTCAGCCTCGACTGCGGGTCGTAATTATAGGCCGGATAGATGGGAGCCTGGCAAAGTGACTCCAGAGCCAGTATATAATATTGACGAAAATAAGCAGTGAATTTCTTAGGGTTGGCCGAATCCACCTCTATGCCAGTAAGATATTCATAATAGCCGCGCCAGGCTTCGGTGGGCAAGCCCTGATGAAAAATCAGCTTTAGGGTAAATGCTACATCCTCGCCAGTCAACGGGCTACCATCGTTCCATTTAGCCGCTTCATTGATCTCGAAATCGTAAGCCAATTCGCCCTTGTGTGCGCCATCAGTCACTGTGCGAACCCCTGGAATAGTCTTGGCCAATAATGGCTTCATCTCAAGGGTCTCCGGGTCGTAGTTACCGAGGGATTGAAAAATCTGTTGTGATACGTAACGCGAATAACCAGGAGAAGGCATGAGCGGATTAAGGGTAGTGGCTGCCGCCTCCAGGCGAATGTCCAGGCTGTCTTTTTTTGGCTGGACACAGTAGCAAAGCAGCAACGTGAGGACCAACCCGGACAGGCTATAAACTAGGTTGGCGCGAAGATTGGTTTTCAGTCTCATTGGAAAACTTTTTAACAATGGAAAAATTGGGTTGATCTTACTGGGCAGTCAAAAATTGTGGGTAAAAGTACGGTGCTGCCGGTCAACATTCGGCAATTGCTGCAAACTTCACTTCCAGCCAATAATGCTCGCCCAAAAGCGTCGGATTCGTCCTATTTTTGCACCATTATTTTTATTAATCTACTAATTCGTATGTCGCGCCGAGTACTCGAAACGGAACAAAAAGCGCTGGAAATCAACCTCGACGACCGTGTGTACGGGGCTTTTGCCGAGATCGGGGCAGGCCAGGAGGTCGCGCGCTACTTTTTTCAGGTGGGTGCCGCTGCCGGTACCATCGCCAAAACGATGAGTGCTTATGATAAAACGGTCTCCGACGAAATCTATGGGGTGGAACCAAAAGGTCGCTACGTATGCCAGTCGCGGCTGTACAAAATGCTCCAGCACGAGTACGATTTGATGGAACACCGCCTGCGCGCTACCCGGCCCCGACAGAATTTTTTCGCTTTCGCCGATACCGTAACGGCCATCAATTTTAGCAAGACGAATAAAGGCGATGGTTGGTTGGGACTCCGCTTTCAGCTCCGCGCTGACGGCCCTACCAACGATGTGGCGATCCACGTGCGACTGCTCGACCGGGACAACCGGCTACAGCAACAGGCGGTCGGCGTGCTTGGCGTGAATCTGATCTACGGTTGTTCGCGCTTTCACCAGGCTCCAGAGACCCTGCTCCAATCGCTGATGGATAATCTGCACGGTCGGGTAATGATTGATATGGTGCAATTTGATGGGCCTGATTTCGAGCAGGTGGACAATCGCCTGGCGTGTTTATGGGTGGTGAAAAACAAGCTCAGCGATGTAGCTATCTTTGGCCCCGATGGGCGCAGTTTGCATTCCAGCGAATTTTTGTACAAAAAATCCATCCTCTTGGCGCGTGGTAGCTATCGCCCGCCAACGCTGGTGCAGCGCGATATGATCCGCAATGCCTACATTCAGTTTCGCCATGAACAGGATGTAGAGGCCGACCGCACTTTTTTCCTCACGGAAATTACCCTTGATAATCTGCGCGCCGACGGCGAACTCAACGAGCGAGATTTCCTGGATCGCGCCGAACTGCTCTGTGCCCTGAACCAGACGGTGGTAATTTCCAATTTTGTGCAGCACAAGAAACTCATTGCTTATTTTACGGACTACCGAGTACCCAAAATCGGGCTGGTATTGGGTGCCAGAAAGCTCCAACATATCGTGCGGGAGACCTATGAGCAAAATCCCGACAACCTCTTGGGCGCGTTTGGTGAACTATTCCTGCGCAACGTCCGTTTCTACGCCTATCCTGCCCTGATGGACGGCAGCAAAACGTTGCTAACTTCCCGGACGATAGAGGTGCCACACGCCATTCACTTCCTGTACGACCACCTGCTGGAAAATCGCAACATCGTAGATATGCAGAATTTCAATCCGTATATTCTAGGTATTTTTCATACCAGAGTGCTGCGTATGATTCAGCAAGGCGAGCCGGGGTGGGAGAAAAGTGTACCGACCAATGTGGCGCAATTGATCAAAGAAAAACGTTTGTTTGGCTATCGGCCCGTGCCGGTGGAGGAATTTTGAAAGTATGTTGAGGGTGTTGAGCAGTTGAGAGTGTTGAGAAAAAAGGTAAAAGTTCAACCCGTCATCCTTCTCAACGGCAAAGCCTCTCAACGTTCTCAACAGCAAAGCACTCAACCCTTTTAAACGGCAAAGCCTCTCAACCCCCTCAACATTCTCAACTAGTTACTAATGACTTTAGAAGAAAAAATAAACGAAGACCTGAAAACCGCTATGCGCGCGAAAGACGAAGTAGGACTACGCGGTATTCGAGCCATTAAAAGTTCCATTTTGCTGGCCAAAACCGACGGCAGCGGACAAGCCATTGATGAAGCGCGGGAAGTGCAAATGCTGCAAAAACTGGTGAAAACCCGCCAGGAATCTATGGATATCTTCCTGAAAAACGACCGGCCACAATTAGCCGAAAAAGAACGCGAAGAAATCGAGGTGATCAAACGCTATCTGCCTGCAATGCTCGAAGGGGAAGAACTGGAAAATATTATTCGCCAAATCGTGACCGATACTGGCGCAACTTCCGCCAAAGAAATGGGCAAAGTAATGGGTGCCGCTAACAAACAGCTGGCGGGAAAAGCCGATGGCCGCGCCATTTCAGACATTGTAAAACGATTACTTAGTTGAGTTATGAGTTATGAGTTATGAGGTATTTCCGCTCATAACTCATAACTCATAATTCATAACTCTTTGCAGGTTATGATTCTTCGCGCCGAAAATATCATCAAAACCTACGGTAAGCGCACCGTAGTCAAAGGCGTCTCTTTCGATGTGAAACAAGGCGAAATTGTGGGATTGCTGGGGCCAAATGGCGCGGGCAAAACAACTTCGTTTTATATGACCGTAGGCTTCATCCGTCCTACCAGTGGTCACGTATATCTTGAAAATGAGGACATTACGTCGCTGGCGATGTATCGTCGGGCACAAAAAGGCATTGGCTACCTGCCACAGGAACCGAGTGTATTCCGAAAATTATCAGTAGAAGACAACCTGCTGGCAGTACTCGAAATGACTAAACTCAGCAAGGCCGAACAGGCCGAAAAGCTGGAATCACTATTGGATGAATTTAATTTACACCGGGTTCGTAAAGGACTGGGCGACACCCTTTCCGGCGGCGAACGGCGACGCACCGAGATTGCCCGCGCGCTGGCCACCGACCCCAAATTCATTTTGCTTGACGAACCTTTTGCCGGCATTGACCCGATCGCCGTGGAGGATATTCAGTATATCGTGGCCAAATTGAAGACCAAAAACATTGGCATTCTCATCACTGACCACAACGTGCAGGAAACGCTGAGCATCACCGACCGCGCCTACTTAATGTTTGAAGGAAATATCCTTAAAGCTGGCACCGCCGAAGAATTGGCCGCCGATGAAATGGTGCGTAAAGTGTATTTGGGTAAGAATTTTGTGCTGAAACGGAAGGTGATGGAATTGTAGAGGTGTTGAGGATGTTGAGATCGTTGCGGTTGAGAAAAATGAACATTGTGAAGGGGAAGAAATAAGTAAAATTAGTCATTCCCGGGTTTTTCTCAACAATCTCAACTTTCTCAACCGCAAAGCACTCAACAAATTTTACGATCCTAACAGTTGCTCCGAATGGTTCTCATTGTCCACTTTGGCGATCACGCGCTCCACTTTTCCGTTTTCATCTATGACGAACGTAGTGCGCAGGATGCCCATGTAGGCGCGGCCCATGAATTTTTTCTCGCCCCACACGCCGTAGGCTTCAGACACGGTGTGGTCTTCGTCGGCCAGTAAATTGAATGGCAGGTTGTATTTATCCTGAAATTTGACGTGTTTTTTCACCGAATCGGGGCTGACACCCAGGATT
The DNA here is from genome assembly GCA_965249785.1 of Saprospiraceae bacterium. Classification (GTDB taxonomy): domain Bacteria; phylum Bacteroidota; class Bacteroidia; order Chitinophagales; family Saprospiraceae; genus M3007. The sequence goes on from CBDFMU010000035.1 coordinate 35,645, forward strand.
TCGTAGCCCTGTGCCTGAAAGCGTGGATAGCCATCGCGCAGCGAACAAGCCTCTGCCGTACAGCCTGGCGTATCGTCTTTGGGATAAAAATACAGCACCAGTTTTTTACCCCGATAATCGGCGAGGTGTACGGTTTCTCCTTTTTCATTGATGGCCGAAAAATCCGGGGCGACGTCGCCTTCTTTTATGTCAGACATGATGGTAAGTAGTTGTGGATGGTTGAAAATGAGAGCGCGCAGTTTTTACTCAATCACCACGGGTTGCACAAAACGGCATGATTGGGAGATTGTTTAAACACTGTAGAGGCATTTTACTTTTTACTTCTCCCCCACAGCACCTCCAAATCCCGCCACACATTCCAGTCTTTGGCAAACAGAAAATTGAGCCGCGCCACCGTGGGTGCAGTGGCTTGTAAGCCGTGGATTTGTTCCAATGGAGAAAAAACGCCCGGTTTTAAAGCAGGCAAAGTGACGTTTTGATCACTTGGCGCGTAGCCTACCCAGGTTTTTCGTCCGATAAATACAGCCCACCAGTGATCTATAAAAAACGTTTTTTTGGCAGAAAAAAATAACCAAAACGGGGCAGTTATAAGCAGAAAGAGGCAGAATAAAACATCCGCTACCCGCTTGTTACGACGCTGCCCCGGTTCAGCAATGTTGTAGCGAATAGCGATAGTATACAATTCCCCCGGTTCGTTTTTGCTACTGCTACCGATGATACTCAGGCTTTCTTCCGGCACTATTTTGTAGCTCACGGAAGGGCCGAGACGAGTCATCCAAGCCAAAATATCTTGCGCACGAATATCTTTGGAGCAAAAAATGGCCTCATTCACCCGGTAAACGCGCACCACTTCGTCCAGTTGATCCAGACTACTGAGGTAGGTACGGTCGTCGTGCTGACCGGGCGGAGCGACCGTGCCAATGAAATTATTCGGCACACCCGCCTGTTTCAGCAGGCCCATGACTCGTTCACTTTCCATGGCGGAACCGACCACCACCAAGTTTTTTACCCGATCCCGTCCGATGCGGAAATTGCGAAATTCCAGAAAATGCGCCCCTGCCCGCAAAGCGATGGTCGCCAGCGTCGCCCAAGTTGCTCCCATAAGGACTAAGGCTCGCGAGGGGCGATAATCCAAATCCAAGAACCCATACACGGCGGCTAGAAACAGGGTACCAAAAGCCAGGCCGCGCACCAGTCGGCGGAGATCGTAGCGCTGGTCATAGCCGCCGTTGAGCCACACCGTGCCGAGCCAGATCAGGATATAGAGCGGAAAATTAAACCATAACACGTTGGGTTTGAACCACTCTGGGTCTTTGTAATAATAGCTCGCCCAGAAATTTTTCAGGAAAATTAATCCTATATAAATCGCAGCAGCATCCAAGCCAGGCAGCCAGATTTTTTGCCAGATTTGACGCGACAAAGTCAGTCCAGCGCGTAGCCAAATAGCCGCTTTCAGCATCCCCACAAACAGTCCGGCGCGTGGGCCAGTGAAGTGTTTTTGGGTGAAAATAATCATCGCCTGATAGAACGTGCGAACGTAATTCAGGCTACCCTTTTTGGTGCTTTCTCCTTTATAATGAATGATTTGTGTTTCCGGAAAATAATAATTCTCAAAGCCTGCCTGCTTGATTCGGTACGACAGATCAATGTCTTCCCCGTACATAAAAAAGGCTTCATCGAGCAGTCCGGCTTTATCCAGTGCAGAACGGCGCATGAACATGAAACAACCCACCAGCACATCCACCGGATTGGTTTCATCGGGAGAAAGATGGCCGAGATAGTATTGGTTGAAGAGTTGGCTTTTGGGGAAAATCGACGACAAACCAACAGTTTTGCAAAAAGCCACCCAGGGCGTAGGAAAGCCACGTTTGCTTTCGGGCAGGTACTTGCCGCTGCCGTCGATGAGTTTTACCCCCAATGCGCCCGCGTCGAGGTGACTGTCCAGGAAAGCCAGACATTTGGAAAAAGTATCTTCTTCGACGAGGGTATCGGGATTGAGCAGCAGTACATATTCACTTTGACTCTCGCGAATAGCCTGGTTATTGGCGACTGCAAAACCCGTATTTTTCTTGTTTGCAATCAGCTGTACTTCCGGGAATTTCTCCTGCACCATCCGCACAGAGTCGTCCACTGAATTGTTGTCCACCACCCATACTTCTCCTTCTATACCATACATTGCTTTTCGCACAGATTGTAGGGCTTGCTCCAGGAAGTGCCGGACGTTATAATTGACGATGATGACGGAGAGTTTCACGGGCGGCAAAAGTGCGACATTCTCACCGAATGTTGGAGAATGCGAATATTGGAGTGTTTGACCAAAGTGCTTGATAGTCAATATTTTGACCAAATACGCGCCTCTTCAAATACTCAAAAAAATTTAGTTCAATATGCACTTGAACTGGCCTATTCAACTTTTATAAAGACTACTCGTCTCCAAATATTCCCAGACTGGCTCCGGTACCAGGTAGCGCACGGACTTGCCAGTACGCAGACATTCACGTATGTAAGTGGCCGAAATATCGAGCAGCGGAGCCGTGCAAAGTTTCACGCGCGGGTGTGTAGCCAGTTCACCTACATCATCTCCAGGACGCTGGTAGACGTATATATCGTAGTGTTCGAGGATATGTTCATAGTTTTTCCACAAATGCAACGAAGCCAGGTTGTCGCCGCCCATAATGAGCGCGAACGCACGTTCCGGGTATTTTTCCCGCAAAAAAGCCAGCGTATCCACAGTATAAGAGGGTTTGGGCAATGCGAACTCTACTTGGGAAGCTTCCACCCGCGAATTGTCACCAATGCCCAACTTTGCCAGATGCAAGCGGTCATAATCGCGGGCAAGGGTCTTTTTGAGTTTCAGCGGATTTTGTGGACTTACTACCAGCCAGACTTTGTCCAGATCAGTTTGTGTCGCCATGAAATTGGCGATAATCAGATGACCAATGTGGATAGGATTGAACGAGCCGAAAAACAGACCTATTTTCACAAAGGGGCTAATAAAGGTTTATAAAAAACGTTGATAAAGGCTGATGCAATTTTCCGTAAAATATTGATAGTCAGTGTTATACCGATAAAATCAGCATATCGCTGCGTTACATTTACTGGTTGCGCTTTGCTAAGTTGCCTTTTTATTTGCCAATATTCTGGTCTGCATCGGTAACGCGACTGAGCAGGCTGTCTACCCGGTACATCTCATCTACTGTATCGTCCAGAAAGAATTCGAGATCGGGTACACGGCGCATGTTTTTGCCCACCTTGGAGCCTAAGGCCTGGCGCAGCCGTGGGTAATTATCTTCCAATTCAAGAATCACCTCTTGCTTGTTTTCGGTGCCGTAGACGCTGATATAAATTTTCGCCACGAGCAGATCGGGGGTCATTTTTACCTGCGTAACAGTCACTAGTTTATCGCGCCCATAAATCAGGCTGCCTTCTTCGGAGAGCAGCATACCGAAATAGCGCCGCAGGAGTTCCCCGATTTGTTTTTGACGAATAGATTCCTTCATATTTCCTGATTCGAACGGTGACCGTTGATGGGTGATATTGTGCTGTAAAAGTAAATAAAACGCCTGCCCACCTAAAAAAGTTTCCTTCCAAAAGAGTGCTGGCAGAAACTAATTTGGCCAAAGCCCGGTTTGAACCCCTGCGAACCAAATTATCATTGGATTTTTTTTGAGGCAGGCTTGGATTTTCGGTGAGGGTGGATGTATCTTTGCCCCGCTTTTCGAGAAGCCTGCATTTTCGATTAGTCTGATCTCGTAGCTCAGCCGGTAGAGCACTTGACTTTTAATCAAGTGGTCATGGGTTCGAATCCCATCGAGATCACCCTCATTTTCAACGGTTTACGTGATTTAACATCATGTAAACCGTTTTTATTTGCCCTCATTTGCAAGATAAGCACTCAAAATACTGTGCGTTTAGGTATCCCATAGAACATTTAAATCGATAAGGGCATTGCTACACCGTGGTAGGTACAAATTCATTGAAACCCGACTCTCCCAAGCGGGTTTTTTAATTGAAAAAATAAAATTTAGATTTGTCTAAAAATTTTATAGATATTTGCCTTAACATTTGTTGAAGTAGTTTCAACATTGGCTTATTAAAAATGCTATTGGTAAAACAGCGTAAAAACTATGTACCATGACCACCACCGCTGAAGAAAATTACCTGAAGGCTATTTTCAAGATTGAAGAAAAAGAGCACAAAGCCGCCAGCACCAATGCTGTGGCGGCCGCTATGCAGACGACTCCCGCTTCGGTGACGGATATGCTCAAACGGCTGGCCGAAAAAGAATTAATCGCTTATGAAAAATACCGAGGCGTACAACTTACCGAACAGGGCAGCCAAGTGGCGGTAGCACTCATTCGCAAACACCGGCTTTGGGAAGTCTTTTTGGTCAATAAACTCGGCTTCGCCTGGGATGAGGTTCATGACATAGCGGAACAACTGGAGCACGTCCAAGGTGACTTACTGGTGACACGACTGGATGATTTTTTAGAGCATCCGCAGTTCGATCCGCATGGCGATCCCATTCCTAATGCGGAAGGTCGCTGGGCTTTTCGGTCACAAATACTGCTCTCTAATTTATTGCCTGGCGCACGCGGTGCTATTTCGGGTGTGGAAGACCACACTGCGCCTTTCCTGCAATACCTCGACCAGTTGGGCCTTTGCCTTGGTACCGAAATAGAACTGCTGGAACGCATGGCTTACGACCAATCGGTGCGCCTGCGTGTCGGCGATCAGGAACTGGTTTTAAGCGAAAAAGTCAGTCGTCACTTATATGTAAAATCTTTATGATTTTAGATTGGTGGCCTACAAACCATTGATATAAAGCAATTCCAGCAAACTACCTTTCCACTACCTGACGCCGCCTAATGTCCAATAGTCCAATCATCCAACGTCCAATATAATTATGAATAAATCCAACAATATTTCCCTGTCCGAAGTCAATGCCACGGTGGAAACCGACGTAAAAGGAGGCTTTTGGCGCCGCCTGATGGCCTTTATCGGGCCAGCCTATCTAGTGAGCGTAGGGTATATGGATCCGGGTAATTGGGCAACTGATTTGGCAGGCGGTAGCCGCTTTGGTTATGCTTTGCTCTGGGTACTCATTATGTCTAACCTGATTGCGCTACTCCTGCAAAGTTTGAGTGCGCGCTTGGGTGTGGTGGCGCGTCGAGATTTGGCGCAGGCTTCGCGGGAATTGTATCATCCCGCAGCCAATATTTTCCTATACATCATGGCCGAAATTGCCATTGCTGCCTGCGATCTGGCCGAGGTGCTTGGGATGGCGATCGGCTTGCAGTTGCTTTTTGGACTGCCGCTGGTTTGGGGCGTTGGGATCAGCGTCTGCGATGCTTTTTTGCTACTGATGTTGATGCACTTAGGCATTCGTAAGTTGGAAGCCTTCATTTTTGGGCTTATTTTCATCATTGGCGGTGCTTTTGCAGTGCAAATGTTCCTAGCCAAGCCAGTAATGAGCGAGTTGGTTACGGGTTTTCTTCCCTCTATTCCCAACGCGCAAGCCCTGTTTATTGCCATCGGAATTATCGGTGCTACGGTGATGCCGCACAATTTATACCTGCACTCCGCCCTCGTACAAACCCGGAAAATTGCTCGTACTCCGCAAGGTCTGCGACGTGCTATCAAATACAACATCATTGATTCGGCGATAGCGCTCAATCTCGCGCTGTTTGTCAATGCTGCCATTTTGATCCTGGCCGCTGCCGTATTTCATAAAAACGGTTACAGCGGCGTGTCGGAAATTCAAGATGCCCACCGCCTGCTGGAGCCGCTGTTGGGCAAAAGTTATGCGCCCATCCTGTTTGCGGTGGCCTTGATCGCTGCGGGGCAAAGCAGTACTATTACCGGGACATTGGCGGGACAGATCGTCATGGAGGGCTATTTACATATACGTATTGCCCCGTGGTTGCGCCGACTTATCACTCGGTTGATTGCGGTCATTCCGGCCATGTTGGTCATCATTTTAATGGGGGAATCTGCGACCGGCAATTTGCTGGTATTAAGCCAGGTCATCCTGAGTATGCAGTTGGGTTTTGCCGTCATTCCGCTGCTCCATTATGTCAGTGATAAAAAGAAAATGGGTGAATTCGCAATCGGATTCTGGACCAAACTGGGTGGTTGGCTCAGTGCCATTATTATTGTAGCCCTAAATATCAATCTCGTTTACTCGGAAGTGACCAGCTGGATGGCCACCGCTGGATCGAACGTTTGGGCTATTCGCTTACTCGTTGTGCTGCCTTTGTTGGGCATAGCGGCTATGTTGGGGTATATTACCATCCGCCCGCTCATTACTCGTTTACCAGAAGTCAAAGCAATGGTGCCGCACGGTATTTTTCTTGGCTTTAAAGATATACAGTCGTTTGATTATCAAGAAATTGCTATCGCTTTGGATTTTTCGGAAACCGACCACAAAGTGCTGCAACACGCACTGAATGTCGGCGGCAAAACCAGCCAGTATTTCCTTATCCACGCAGTGGAGACGGCGGGAGCCTGGATGATGGGTAGTGACATTAGCGACTATGAGTCAGACAACGACCGGCAAAACCTGGAAGCTTACGCCGCACGATTGCAGGAACTCGGCTACCGCTGCGAAGCACTCATCGGTTTTGGACCCGCCAAACAGGCCATTCCAAAATTGGTGAACGAAAAAGGCGTAGACTTGCTGGTCATGGGTGCACACGGTCATAAAACCATGAAAGATTTGATCTTTGGCACTACCGTCGGGGCAGTGCGGCATGCGGTGCAAATACCCGTGCTGATCGTCCGATAACCCGCTTAAATTTGTCGCGGAATAAATTCCATGCGATATGAACAGGTTCACCCTACATACCATTGGTTCGGCTTTAAATTCTTTGGCTATTGCCGTTCCTTCGGAGGCGGGAAAGCGCATTTTACAACTTTTTTCCACACCACGCAGTGGCGGACTGAGCGTCTCTAATCGGACGTTTTTAGAAACAGCCGACTGGGGAAAAGTACAGGCGCGAGGCTTTGATGTGCAATACTATGTCTGGGAAAATGAAGGGCCAACGATCCTGTTGGCACACGGTTGGGAGAGCAATTCGGCGCGCTGGCAGCCTTTAATCCAACGTCTTAAACAACGAAATTACCGAGTAATCGCTTTGGATGCGCCCGCACATGGTGCCTCCGGCGGCACAGAATTCAACGCCATTTTATACGCCGATTTCATCGCGGCGGTAACGGAAAAATTTCATCCAGATTTTTTTATCGGCCATTCAGCAGGCGGAATGGCCTTGTCCTATTACCTGCTTCACCATCCCGATGCTTTTCGCAAGGTGGCCATTTTGTCATCTCCTTCCGATCTGCGACAAATTACTGGCGTTTTTGCGGCTGTGCTTGGGCTTTCGGCGCGCGCGATACAGTGCTACGCGGATCAAGTGCAACGAAAATTCAACCATAGCCTCGATTATTTCTCGGTCGCCGAATTTGCCAAATCCATTTCCACCGAATGTCTCATTATCCACGATACGGGCGATCCCATTGCTCCCTACGCTGATGCGCAGCGAGTTGCTCAAAATTGGGCAGGTGCAAAATTGGTGACTACCAATGGTTTAGGGCACAGCTTGCAGGGGGAAGTGGTATCTCAGGCGTTGCTGGATTTTTTTGGGCATTAATATTATCTACTCTTGGCTAAAAAGGGATGCTTGGTACAGCGTAAGCTAAGTTCCTTGCGGATACGAGTATTGGAAGATTTGATTAAAACACTTGATAATCACGTATTTAATCAAATACTCAAATACTCGCATCCTCAATAAAATTAATTTACACTGCAATTAGTCACTCCCGCGCCTTGGAATCCAGCCAAATCGTCACTGGACCATCATTGAGCAAACTAACTTTCATATCGGCCCCAAATTCGCCCGTTTGCACCGGGCAGCCGGATTCGCGATGCAGGGTTTCTACGAATTGCTCATACAGCGGGATGGCCATCTCTGGTTTAGC
>CBDFMU010000036.1:0-32886 GCA_965249785.1 Saprospiraceae bacterium
GCCGGGGATGGCCTTGCGATAGCGCAGGAAGAGATCGGGCCATTTGCTCTCGTCGTAAATCCGAAATTTGGGGTAGGTACTATACGTCTGCCCCGGTCGCAGCCGCACTTCCAGCCCGACGGTGAACGCGCGCGGAAATTCCACCCGCTCGTTCGGTTCGGTGCGGGCCGTGAAAGGCCGATTGGAGGTGTAATCGTGGTCGTTTTTTTTGTAAAAAGTGTTGTCGTCGTTGTTCACGAGTTCCCGGCGGTCGGCCCATTCGGCGTTGGCGCGCAGGCGAAAACCCGGCCAGATCATCCGGCTGAATCCGGCGCGGACGTAGGCTTTCTCGTACAATTTCAGGTAGTTACGCTTGTCAAAAAGCGAATACAGCGAGTTAGTAAAGATGCCGATGGGGTTGCGGTCGTTGAATTGCGAAGTGGCCAAACCGCCTGCCAATTCGCCCGTGGTGTAGTGAATACTCTCGAATCGTCGCTCAATGGCCGCACTGCTCCGCAATCGTTCTTCGGCAAAAGCGTAATTCGCAATGCCCTTGACGCGCCAAAAACGCGTGCGATTATCGTCACTGTATTTCGTCAGTTCCGGCTGAATATTGATCGCGCGGCCCTGCACCGTATTGAATTGCAGCCACAAAATGGCGGGCTGCGTGCTGATCGAAAAGCGGCGGTAAGAATTGCTCCATTCGTAGCCGGAGATCAGGACGCGGAAGGGCTTGAACTTGTTGCTCTTGCGGTCCATGCTGTCCATAAACGCCTCGGATTTCCAGATGCGTTGCAGGCTGTCTTTTTTCACGTAGTCATTCGATTCGTCCATCGTGAGCGGCACGGGACGCGTGGCCAGCCAATACACGGAGTCGCGTTCGCTGGCTTTTTGCTCGATTTTGAAGGTTTCGCGGGTGAAAAAGTCGGGTTCAAACTTCGGGTGCAGGTCGTAATTAGAGAAAACGCCATTGAAAAAGCCACCGATTTTAAAACCAAAAATCCCGAATTTGAAACTCGTTACCTGCGTCAATAATCGCCAAGTATCGGGTTTTTCTACGGGCACAAATTCCTGCTGAATGCGCAGCGTATCGAGAATGGGCTGTTTAATGGTGTTGCCCGTAATAAACAGGTCGGCTCCGGCGATATTCCATTGTTCATCCACAATATATAGGTAGCCACTGAAAGTCGGGTCGGCGGAACGCTTGGGTAAAACGGCGATTTTGCAGATGTCGTAGCCGTTTTTGTCTTTATAACGACCCAAAAAATGGAATTTATAGTAGGAAAACGCATTGTCGGCCAGCGGCGACAGGATTTCCCGTTCAATTTCCAACTTCTCTTCATACAGATTAAAATCGGTGAACGTGGCGCGGTTGAGGCTGAATCCCTTGTCGTTGCCGCTCACTTTACTGGAAATCATCACCTCTTTTTTGTGGTCCGGGTTGCTCTGCACATACACTTTCGACACCGATTCCGACAGGTACACGATGCCCGTGCGGTTGGTGTCGAGGATGCCGCCCATATTGCCGATCTCCTCGCCCAGTAATTTTTTCGGCGTTTCCAGGAATTTGTATAAACCCTTGACATACACGTCGCTGCTGTACGCGGCCACCTGATTTTTGTAATACCTTCGCTTGGCAATGACCTGCCGCATCATCGCGTCGGCGGGGTCGGCACCAGTAATAGTGACCTCGCTGATGACCAGTTCGTTGGGCGTCAATTTTACGCGCAGCCGCACGGGTTTGTCGCCGATTTTGACGTTTTCGATCTTTTGGTTGTAGCCAATGTATTGAAAGACAATCTCGTAGTCGCCCTTCGCGAGGTTCAGTTGAAATTCGCCGTTGGCATTGGCCGCCGTGCCGTTGGTGCTGTTGCGCACGTAGACGGAGGCGTAGGGGAGGGGCTCGTTTTGCTCGTCCAACACTACGCCGGAGAGTTGGGCCTGGGCGAGGACGGGCAAAAGCATTGCCGACAAAATCAATATAATAGTAAAGAAATATGATCTCATTTTCGTGTTTTAACTTCAACTGGTGCAAACAACGCGGATTTTTATTTTTTGTGTTTTAAGATTGCCCGGTGTGGCATAATTGGAACGCGGACGACACAGAGGACACGGATTTACGCGGATTTTTAATATTAAAAACTAACTATTATTATGCTGATCCATAAAGAATTGACCGATCAAATTCTCAATGCTTTTTACGAAGTTTATCAGGAATTAGGGTATGGTTTTCTAGAAAGAGTTTATCAAAATGCGCTTTTTATAGAATTAAAAAGTCGAGGTTTTCAGGTCGTTCCGCAAAGACGTTGTGCCGTGTATTATAGGGGGCAAGAAGTAGGTGAATATTTCTCTGATCTTATTATTAATGACTTGATTATCCTGGAACTAAAAGCCTGTGTTGCTATTGCCGAAGAACATGAACTGCAATTACAAAACTATTTAAAAGCCAGTTCCATAGAACTCGGTTTTGTATTAAATTTTGGCAAAGAGCCTGAATTCACTCGCACCATCTTCTCCAATATAAATAAGAAATTTCTAAAAAAATAGAAATCCGCGCAAGTCCGTGTCTTCTGCGTCGTCCGCGTTCCAATTATGCTACACCGAGCAACCTTAAACAAAAATCCGCTAAAATCCGTGTCTTCTGTGTCATCCGCGTTCCAATTATGCTACGCCGGGCAATCTTAAAATAAAAATCTGCCCAATCAGTATTCCAATCAAAGTATGCAACTACTACCCGCATTCAAAGATTTTATTACTAAAAATAACCTCCTGCCCGATGCTGCTCCGACACTGCTGGCCGTAAGTGGCGGGCTGGATTCGAAGGTGATGATTCATTTGTTTCGGGCGGCAAATGTACCTTTTGCTCTGGCACACTGCAATTTCCAACTTCGCGACGAAGAATCCGAGGGCGATGAGGAATTTGTCCGGCAAATGGCAGCACAATACGACGTTCCATTTTTTACAAAACGTTTTGAAACAAAGGATTATGGGCAAAAAACGGGTTTGTCCATTCAAATGGCCGCCCGCACTTTGCGCTACGGTTGGCTGGAAGATATACGAGCGGAACACGGTTTTGGTCAACTTGCCACGGCGCACCACTTGAACGACGCGGTAGAAACCGTGTTGCTCAATTTCGCGCGTGGCACCGGATTGGCTGGCCTGACGGGCATCGCTGCCCGAAATGGTCTGCTCGTTCGTCCCCTGCTTTTCGCTACCCGCCCCGATCTCGAAGCCTACGCTGCCGCAAATAACCTCGTTTGGCGCGAAGATCGTAGTAATGCCACCGACGATTATGCCCGCAATTTTGTCCGCCATAATCTCGTGCCACTGTTTTTGACGCTCAATCCCAATTTTCTGGCCACCGCAGCCCGAAATCTCCGTCGCCTGCGCGGTACCCAAGCCAACGCGGATTTTTTGCTCCGCCAATTTCTGGAAGTGCCCGCCATGCCCGATCAGGGTTTTAGCCTAGATAGAAATCGGCTGGCGCAATTGCCCGACATTCGTCAAGCCCTGCAAACCTTGCTCACGCCCTACGGCTTCACCGACGACCAAGCCCGCCAACTCGCCGAATCCAGCGAACAAACGGGTTTGGAACTGCATAGCACCGACGGCTGGCGCATCCTGAACGATCGTCGTCAACTTATCGTGACCGCCGATGATCCAACTTCTACGCTGATTCCCATTCGTATTCAGCAGGACGATTTATTAGTCCGACTTTCCACTGGACAAGCCTTGCTCCTCACGCCCGCCGAGGCTGCGCCGCCTTATCCCGATGGACGAGTGGCGGTTTTAGTGGATGCGGAAAAGTTGCAGTTTCCACTACTTTTGCGCCCCTGGCAGCCGGGTGACTGGTTTCAGCCGTTCGGGATGCAGGGCCAACGCCAGAAATTGCAGGATTTTTTCACCAACGCCAAACTGTCGCGTCTGGAAAAGGAACGCACTTGGGTGCTGGAAAATAAGGACGGAGCGATTGTTTGGGTGGTCGGTTATCGAATGGATGAGCGGTTTCGGGTGGGGAGTTGTTGAGGGTAAGGCTTTGAAGATTAGTTTGTTGGAGTGGACCCCACCCCTAACCCCTCCCCCGAAAGGGAGGGGGACATGATCGTGGGTTACCTTATTGATTTTTATAATCTTGGAGAAATTTTGTTGGTGTTTTATTCTTCAAATTACAGCCCAAAGCAAAGCCATTAAAATAGCATTCAAAAATAAATGGCAAGAGTGCGCTTTCCCAAGGTACTGACTATCAACAGAAAACACCAAAATTACATCCCCCTCCCTTTCGGGAAAATCACATGATGCGCAAGTTGCTCTATTGATTTTCACATTCTTGGGAAAGCATCTTCGTATTTCAGTTAAAGCCCAAAGCAAAGCCATTAAATTAGCGGTAAAAATAAATAAATGGCAAGAATGCACTTCCCCAAGGTACTGACCATCAATAGAAAACACCAAAATCAAGTCCCCCTCCCCCGCGGGGGAGGGGTTAGGGGTGGGGTCCTCTTCCCCCTCCGCCTCCTAACCTTCTGGCTACTCTTCTTCGCCATCTTCCGCCTGTGGTTCGTCCTCTGGTTTCACGCTGAGTGGTCACCGGAAGCACCAACTTCCGTGTTGGGCAGCCTTCTGGTACGGACTACCGCTTGATCTGAGTATGGCAGCGTATTTGATCGTCGTTCCGATACTGTTATGGTTTGTAGGTTTGGCAGTAGGGCCACGCAGTCAGCCAGTTTTTTCCAAAATCATTTTTTGGTTCAATGTGCTGTTATTCAGCATTTTAGTGTTTGTTTTTGGAGCCAATGTGTTTATTTACGAAGAATGGCACACCCCGCTGAATAACCGCGCCCTCGAATATTTCAAAACGCCAGCCGCTTTGTTGGACTCGATGTCCTTCATTTTCAAGGTGGTTTGCGTGGTATTGTACGCGTTAGGTGTCTGGGTATTTATATGGTTGCATCGCAGGATAGTTGGGCGATACCTATATATAACCCCACCCCTAACCCCTCCCCTGAAAGAGAGGGGAACCATATCAAGGTGGTGGCTACTGACTTTTCCAGTTTGGCTGGCACTTTTGGCCCTAGGTATTCGGGGTGGGGCAGGGGTGATGCCGATTAATGAAAGTGCGGTGTATTATTCGCCGCACCTGTTTAATAACCATGCGGCCACCAACACCGGCTGGTATTTCCTGCACAGTCTCATCGAAGCCCGCTCGACTACGAATCATTATATTAGTGTGGACCAAAAAGAGGCCGCTGCGCGCGTGGAAGTTCTTTTTAGTCATAATATTAATGATAGCACTTCGACTTTCAAATGGTTTGACCGACAAGATAGCAGCCAGATGAACGTGGTCTTCCTCATTATGGAGAGCATGACGGCGCAGGTGGTAGAAGAATTGGGCGGCGAAAAAGGCATTTGTCCTAATCTAAGTCGCCTCATCCGCGAAGGTAGTTTGTTCAATAATTGTTACGGCAGCGGCTATCGCACGGATCAGGGTATTGTGTCGGTGTTGGGCGGCTACCCGGCGCAACCTGACCAGTCGGTGGTGCTATTGACTGACAAAGCCGCGAAACTCAATTCCGTGCCGAAAGTGCTGCATCAGCACGGTTATTCTACGGCCTTTTTTTATGGTGGCGAACTTACTTTTGCCAACATCGGTGTGTGGCTGCGGAATCAGCAGTTTGAAAATATCATTTCCGAAAGCGATTTTTCTGCTGCTGAAAAAACCCAGCGTTGGGGTGTGGACGATGGTATTTTGCTGCAACGGGCCGCAAAAGAGATTGGGCTATTGAAGCAACCGTTTTTTGCGACGGCGATGACGCTTAGTTTGCATCCGCCTTATGATGTGCCAAACTCCCCCCCTCATGGGGGGGCTGGGGGGGGCACCGACCGCGAAAAATTCCTGAACAGTGCAGCCTTTGCCGACCATGCCTTGGGCGAATTTTTCAAAACCGCCGAGCAGCAACCTTGGTACGCCAACACCTTATTTGTATTGGTTGCCGATCACGGGGTGTCGCCGCCCAACGGTTTTGGCCTCGACAACCCCAAAGCGAGGCAGGTGCCGCTGATTATTTTTGGAAAACCTTTGGCGAAAGAATGGCAAGGCCAGCGCGTCAGTGTTTTCGGCAATCACCACGATATTCCAAAAACGGTGCTGCGAATGCTCGGCTATCAGCAGGAAAAATTTCCGTGGAGCCGCGATCTCTGGCAGTACCAGCAGGTTCAGCCGCCGAACTCCCCAGAGCAAGGCCACGACGGTTTTGCCTATTATACCAACGAAAATGGCATCGGTTGGGTCAATCAACAAGGAGCGGAGTTCTACCAATTTAAGGATAAAACATGGCAAAATTTCACTGGCAAACTCGACTCCAACAGTCAGGAAAATGCGAAGGCTTATCTGCAAATCCTGTACGACAACTTCCTGCAATTATAGCCCAAAGATTTTTTGTCACGAAATAGTCAGGCATTTTTTTCCAATGCGCTTGGAAACGAGTCTACCTTCTCTACCTTTGCCCGCTCCTTTTTAACGGTTCTTTAACCCGCCATCTATGTCAATCTGTTTAGAGATCATCTAAATAGCTTGCTTTCTTAGCGGTTCATTTGGTTAAAGAAAGGGGGTTGATAACTTTGCGGTGGCAAATCGCCAAATTCACCGCTGAATTGGACGATTTATTGTATTTTGGATTGAATTAACATTAATTGAGCTAATATATGTTGTTGAAACGCTTTTGTTGGGTCTTGGCGCTGGTGCTTACCGCCGCTTTCTCGCTGTCTGCGGCACCGACTAAGGAGGCCGGTAAAGAACTTTTTATCGCCAACTGCGCCTCCTGTCACAACAAGAATATGAAGGATAAGCTCACCGGCCCGGCTTTGGGCGGTGTAGAAGATCGTTGGGCGGCTTTCCCGCGCAAGGATTTGTACTCCTGGATCAGGGGTTCACAGGCTATGATCGGCACTGGACACCCGCGCGCTGTCGAGTTGTGGGCGCAAAATAAGCCTGCGCAGATGAACAACTTTCCCGCGTTTAAGGACGACGATATCGAGAGCCTGCTGCTGTATATTGATGCAACCTGGAAAAGTACTCCTCCCCCTAATGGTCCTACTGGTCCTGGTGGTGGCGGTAGTACAGCTGGTACACCTGCGGCTGGTGAAGGTCTGCCCTGGATGTTCATCGGCCTGACGGTCATGCTGGCACTGTTGGCTTTTGCGCTGATGCGTATTGTCAACAACCTCAACAATATAGCTCGTTCGCAGGAAGGACAGGCTCCTATCCAAAAGACGCTGGCCCAAACCTTGAGCAGCAAAGGAGCCATTGCATTTCTGGTTTTTGCGCTGGTGCTGGTCTTCGGCTACAAAACCGTGGACAATGCCACTCGGATGGGTCGCGAACAGAACTATCAACCGGATCAGCCTATTGCTTTTAGCCACAAACTGCACGCTGGCACCAATAAAATAGACTGCCAATACTGCCACGATTCGGCTCGGCGTTCCAAAAGTTCTTCCGTTCCCGCTTCCAATACCTGTATGAACTGCCACTCGGCGGTGAAAAAAGGCACTTCTTCCGGCACCTCCGAAATCACGAAAATCTACGCCGCCATTGGTTTCGATCCGATTGCGGGCAAATACATTCCCGACTATGATAACTGGAGCGATCGGCAAATCGAAGACCTCTACAAAAAATGGATTGGTCAGGAATATATAGCCGACAATAAACTGACCTCCCTGGATGAAAACGGAAAGTCAACCGTGGAAAATCAGTGGGAAGGAGTCGTAAAAGCGTTGAAAAATGACTCTAACGGCAAAATCCAGGGCCCGGTAGAATGGACGCGTATTCACAACCTGCCCGACCACGCTTATTTCAATCACTCACAACACGTGACGGTCGGCCAGATAAAATGCCAAAAATGCCACGGCCCGGTAGAACAAATGGATGTGGTGTACCAATACGCTACGCTCGGCATGGGCTGGTGTATCAGCTGCCACCGCGAAACGGAAGTGAAATTCAAGGACAATCCATATTACGATCAATATGAGCGCTACCACAAAGAGCTCAAAGAAGGCAAACGCGACAAAGTGACCGTGGCCGATATTGGTGGCCTGGAATGTCAGAAATGCCACTATTAAGGAAGTTATGAATTATGAGTTATGAGTTATGCCGAATAAGACAACTCAATACTCATCAACCATAACTTTATTAAACTTATTGAACGAGAATAAAAAGGGTTACAGAACTATGCTGCACACGTTAAGTGGCTCATAACTCATAACTCATAACTCATAACTAACATCATGCACCACGATAACGGTATTTGGGTAAGCGCCGATGATTTGATGCGCGAAGAATCTTTTCTGCATAGCGCGGAGAAAGAGTTTTCGATAGAGAACATCGACCAGACCGACGGAAAATGGGAGACCAATCGTCGCGATTTCCTGAAACTGCTAGGCTTCGGTCTGGGAGTCGCTACCATCGCTTCCTGCGAGATTCCGGTCAAAAAGGTCATTCCCTACGTCACCAAGCCCGACGATATCGTCCCCGGCGTGGCCAACTATTTCGCCTCTTCTTTCGTACACGGCGGTGATTATTGCGCCCTGTTGGTCAAGACGCGGGAAGGTCGCCCCATCAAAATAGAAGGCAATACGTTGAGCAGCGTCACCCGTGGCGGCACCAGTGCACGGGCGCAAGCCGTCGTGTTGAGCCTCTACGACACTCGTCGCCTGCAATCTGCTGGTCAGGTCAAGGCTGGCAAAGTGGAACCGATGGAATGGCCCATGCTCGACCGCGAGGTGAAATCCAAACTGGCTTCCGGCGGGCAGGTGCGCTTGATTACCAACACCATTATCAGCCCGACGGCCAAACTGGCCCTCAAAGAATTTACGGACAAATATCCGAACGCCCGCGTGGTCACTTACGACCCCGTCTCCGCTGCGGCGTTGCTGGCTGCCAATCAGCAGAGCTTCGGAACACGTGCTATTGCCAACTACCGCTTCGACCGGGCCGACGTAATCGCTTCTTTCGGAGCAGATTTCCTTGGCACCTGGATCAGCCCGGTGGAATATGCGCGCCAGTACGCCGATAATCGGAGAATGAAAGGGGAACGCAACCTGAAAATGTCGCGTCACTACCAGATCGAGAGCCACATGTCGCTCAGCGGCTCCAATGCGGACAACCGTATTATGATTAAGCCAAGCGAACAAGGTGCCGCTATCGTCGCTTTGTATAATGAAATTTCCGGCAGCACTGGCGGCCCGAAATTGAATGATAAAGCCGCAGGAGCCATCAAAAAAATGGCCGTTGACTTGCGCAATGCCCGTGGCCGTTCGCTGGTTATCTCCGACTCCAATAACATCATGGAGCAGGTGATTGTCAACAAAATCAACGATGCACTCGGCAATGTAGGGAACACCGTGGATTTCAGTGCTCCGTCGTACCAACGCCAGGGCGACGAACGCGATGTGTTGACGCTGATCAATGAAATGAATAGCGGTCAAGTCGCTGTTGCCATCGTTTGGGGAGCCAATCCGGCCTATGAACTGCCCAACGCAGCCGCTTTCAAAGATGCTTTTGCAGAAAGTGGGCACCCGCGTTTCTTTCTGTGGCACCATGGACGAAACCACCAATCTGTGCACCCACGCCGCTCCCACGCACCACCTGCTGGAAAGCTGGGGCGATGCCGAACCGAAAGCCGGGTATTACAGCTTGATTCAGCCGATGATCAATCCGCTGTTCAAGACCCGCCAGGCCGAACTTTCCCTGCTCGAATGGGCCGACAGCACCAACCTGAACCGTCAGGATGCCCAGCCTTATTACCAGTATTTGAAATCCACCTGGGCGAGTGATATGTTTGCGAAGCAAACAAAATACAGCACGCCGACGGCTTTCTGGGATATGAGTTTGCACGACGGTGTGTTTGAAGTACCCGCTGCGCAAAATACCACCTCTTTCAATAATGCCGCTGCTATTGATACTAATGCGGTGACCAAGCCCTCCGGCACGGAAGTAGAAATTTCTTTCTACGAAACCGTCAACATCGGCGGTGGGCAATATGCCCATAATCCCTGGCTGCAGGAAATGCCTGATCCCGTGAACCGTACGGTATGGGGCAACTACCTCAGCATCCCGGTGGAGTGGAACGGTAAAGACGAGATTAATGGCTGGAAAGGCCTGAATGATGGCGAGAACGTAGAGCTGACTATAAACGGCCATAAACTTACCTGCACCGTCGTCAAGACTTTTGGCCAAACGCCTGGTAGTGTGGCTATTGCGCTCGGACAGGGCCACGAAATGGGCGGCTGCGGGGTCGGCTACGGCGTAAATGTGAATCCTTGGTTGTCGCTCGAAGGCGGATTGATTCAATATACTGGCAAAGACGTACAAGTCTCCGCTAAAGTAGGCGAAGACAAGCACTTCGCTTGTGTGCAGCACCACCATACGATGGGGGTGACCGCCAAACAGGAAAATGGCGAAACAATTAATGCGGACGAAGCGGCCCTGGCTTTCCAGGGATCATTGACCAAGCGTTCCATTATTTTCCAGACCAATCTGCAACACTTGCAGGATTTGGAAGAAAAACTGGAAGATTTCCACGAAGAAGCCAAACACCTGAATGCGCAAACTTTATACCCCAGCACCGCCGATTATTTCGGTACGGGCCTGAAATGGGGAATGTATATTGATTTGAATTCCTGTATTGGTTGCGGTGCTTGTCAGGTGGCTTGCGTGAGTGAGAACAACGTGCCGGTGGTAGGTAAGAAGGAAGTGAAACGCACCCACGAAATGACCTGGTTGCGTATCGACCGCTACTTCTACGGCGACCTGGAAAACCCGAAAGTGGTGTACCAGCCGATGATGTGCCAGCACTGCGACAATGCACCCTGCGAAAACGTATGTCCGGTAGCTGCCACGACCCACTCCATGGAAGGCATCAACCAAATGGCCTACAACCGTTGCATTGGTACGCGCTACTGCGCCAACAACTGCCCGTATAAAGTGCGCCGTTTCAACTGGTTAGACTATACTACTGCCGACGTGTGGCCAGCCAACGAAGAGCGCGTGTTCCATGTAGAAGGCGACAATAAGCCGTTCTATGCGGATAACCTGACCCGGATGGTGCTGAATCCAGATGTGACCGTGCGCTCGCGTGGGGTGATTGAAAAATGTACTTTCTGCATTCAACGCATCCAGGAAGGCAAACTGACTGCCAAACGCGAAGGCCGCGCCCTGATGGACAATGACGTGCGTTCGGCTTGCCAAACGGCCTGCCCGACTGGCGCGATTATTTTCGGAAATCTGAACAACCCGGAGAGTGAAGTGAATAAAAGACGAAACCACGCCGGTGCGCTGGCTTATAAGGTGTTGGAAGAAATCAACGTGCGTCCGGCAGTGGACTACTCGGCGAAGATTCACAATACCAACGAAGAATTATTTTCTTAATAGTTATGAGTTATAAGTTATGAGTTATAAATCGTAGTTAATGGTTTTTGGGCCTTTTCAAAGTCGTAAATCATAACTCATAACTCATAACTTATACCTTATAGTCAATAACTAATTGTTTATGTCACAACCAGTTGCGCCAGTTCGGCACGTATTGATTGAAGGCAACAAAACCTACCACCAGATTACGGAGGATTTGTGTTCGCCCACGGAGAAAGTTCCCTCACGGGAGTGGATCGTCGCTTTTGCACTGGCGTCCTCTTTCCTGGGGCTGTATATCTTCGCCATTACCTGGACGGTATGGAAAGGTATTGGTGAATGGGGCTCTAACCGGACCATTAACTGGGCCTGGGACATCACCAACTTCGTGTGGTGGATCGGTATTGGTCACGCGGGTACGCTGATCTCGGCCATTTTGCTGCTGTTCCGCCAACGCTGGCGGACGGGGGTGAACCGGGCGGCGGAAGCCATGACCATCTTCGCGGTGATCTGCGCCGGGCAATTCCCGATTTTCCACATGGGACGCGTCTGGCTGGCTTTCTTCATTTTTCCGTTCCCGAACACTCGTGGCCCGCTGTGGGTAAACTTCAACTCGCCGCTGCTTTGGGACGTATTCGCTATTTCGACCTACTTCTCGGTGTCGTTGCTGTTCTGGTACACGGGTCTGGTGCCCGATTTGGCTACCATTCGTGACCGCGCGACGGGCTTCCGCCGCAAAGCGTACGATTTCATGTCCTTCGGCTGGACGGGTAGTGCCAAGCACTGGCAACGTTGGGAGTCACTCTCCCTGGTGTTGGCCGGTCTTTCTACCCCGCTGGTACTATCGGTGCACACCATTGTGAGCTTTGACTTTGCTACGTCGGTCATTCCCGGCTGGCACACCACCATTTTCCCACCCTATTTCGTGGCGGGAGCCGTGTTTTCCGGTTTCGCGATGGTGCAAACACTCATGGTAATCACCCGGAAAGTGCTGCATTTGGAACAGTATATTACGATCAACCACATCGAATCCATGAATAAGGTGATCGTGCTTACGGGTACGATTGTCGGGGTGGCTTATCTGACCGAGCTGTTTGTGGCCTGGTATTCGGGTTATATTTATGAGCAATTTGCCTTCTACAACCGGGTATTCGGTATTTACTGGTGGGCGTATTTTGGTATGATGTTCTGCAACGTAGTTAGTCCGCAGGTGTTCTGGGCACGAAGCATTCGTCGGAGCGTTTGGTGGACATTTTTCCTGAGTATTGTGATCAATATCGGGATGTGGTTCGAGCGTTTCGTCATCATTGCTACTACGCTGGCCCGCGATTATCTCCCCTCTTCCTGGGCCTATTATAGCCCGACCTGGGTGGAAATATCCATTTTTACGGGTACACTCGGCTTGTTCTTCACTTGCTATCTGATTTTCTGTCGGGTAGCTCCGGTGGTGGCTATTGCGGAAGTAAAGGCGATCTTGAAAGTGGCTGGCGATCAATACATTGGCAAAAATGCCACGGTACACCAGCACGTTTCTGATCCGCATTCTTCGACGGTGGAAGCCAAGAATAACCCGGAGGATTCTGGTTTTTATGGGGCGTAATAATTCATAATTGATAATTCATAATTCAAAAATATGGCAGCTTCTGCAAGCACAAAGGTTCTTTACGGGCTTTACAACGACGAAGAAGACCTGAAAACGGCGGTAAGAACGGCGAACAAATCGCACCTGGAAATTATGGACGTATTTACGCCCTTTCCAGTGCATGGCCTGGATCCGCTCCTGGGACTGAAGGAAAGCCGTTTGCACATTCTGGGCTTCGTTTACGGAGCGATTGGCTCTTCGTTTGCCTTTCTGACCATGTCGTGGATTTTTACCCGTGACTGGCCGATGATGTTTGGTGGCAAGCCCTACTGGTCGGTGCCAGCATTTATCCCGATTACCTTTGAAGCGACCGTATTGTTCGCTGCCTGGGGTATGACGCTGACTTTCTACACCATTTGTGGGATGTGGCCGGGCGTGAAAGCGATGCCGCTGGATAATCGCATTACCGATGATAAATTCTGTGTGGCTTTCAACGTCACCAGCGCATCGGACGGCGAAATGGATAATTTGACCAACTTTTTCAGCACCACTCGTGCGGCAGAGGTAAATGTAAAGCAGTTATGAGTTATAAGTTATGAGTTATGGCCCAGCCAGACAACAACTCATACTCCATAACTTATAACTCATAACTCATAACTATTTCAAAAGATGAAATACGCAATTGGCGCGATTCTAACCATTGTTTTGTTTGCCTGGCTGTTTTCAGTCTGCTCCCCGGCAGGCAGGAACAAAACGGGTCACGAATATATGCCTGATATGTACCACCCGGTGTCGTATGAGACCAACCTGTATAGTGCCTATCGTTGGAACCACTGGGACGATCAAAGTGTGTTCACCAAAGCCGAACTGTCGCGCCCGCGCCACCGCGTAGATGGCACGATCCCGCGCGGTATGACGGCAGTGTACTATAATGGCAATACAGCCCTCGACGTGATTCGGGGCAAAAATGCTGATAATGCTATTCCGGCGCAAGTGAATGGCGCGGCCCCGTTTTACTATGAAAATACGGAAGAAGAGCGCACGCGTTGTCAGCAGGAAATGGTAAATAACCCTTTTCCGATCACCAAAAATGGCCTCGAGCGTGCCAAAGTGCTGTATGAAACTTTCTGCGGCATTTGCCACGGCGTTGCTGGCGATGGACAGGGCTGGTTAGTGACTATGCCGGACTCCAAATATCCGGCGCAGCCGAAAAACCTGCTCGGTGATGACATGATTACTTCTACCAATGGTCGCTACTATTTTGCTATCATGTACGGCAAAAATGTCATGGGGCCTTATGCCGACAAACTGTCATTTGAGGAACGCTGGCAGGTGATCCACTATATCCGGTCGCTGCAAGCCAAAAGCAAAAAACTGGAGTACAGCGAAACGGCCAATACACTGACGACCGCAGCACCACCAACCCCTGCCAAACCGGCTCCCGGTACCAGTACCAATTAAAGAGTAAAAGTTGCCTCAAAAAATTACCTATTACGACTTTAACATCAAAATTATCGGGTCTCGGCCTGATTGCGCGATATGAACCTGACCAACACGCAATTCGTTTTTGAAAGCAAACAAAGGACAGTGCTGATCGGCGGCATGGTACTCGGGGTGCTCTGTCTGGCCCTCTCCGCCTGGCACGATGACCAGTATTTCACCCGTTTTTGGACCAATTATCTCCATAACACGGTGTACTTTACCGGCATTGCTTTCATGAGCATCTTCTTCCTCGCTGCCCAGATCACGGCATTTGGTGGCTGGAACACCGCTGTAAAACGCGTATGGGAAGCGATGGGCCAATTCCTGTGGGTTGGTATTATCCTGTTGGCCGTGTTGGTCATCGGGGTATATGGACATTTTCACCACCTCTACCACTGGAATACGCCGGGCATCACCGATCCCAATAATCCGGCTTATGACAGCATCATTGCCGGGAAGTCTGGCTTTTTGAACCCAATATTTT
This sequence comes from Saprospiraceae bacterium, assembly GCA_965249785.1. GTDB lineage: Bacteria > Bacteroidota > Bacteroidia > Chitinophagales > Saprospiraceae > M3007. Next base: position 14,926 of record CBDFMU010000036.1, read on the forward strand.
ACACTTTTGCCCTGTTAGTCGTGCCATCCATCTGGTACTTCTGGGCGCGTAATATTTACCGGAATTCTGTCGCACAAGACACTCTGGAAACACCTTCCTTCGATTATTATAAAAAGCAGCGCAAGTGGGCGGCTTCGTTCTTGCCACTGGGCGGCTTCCTGAGCACGGTATTTCTGTGGCAGTCCATCATGTCGGTAGATCCGCACTGGTACAGTACCATGTTCGCCTGGTATTCCATGATTTCGGTATGGCTGGGTTCTTTAGCTTTGACGATTATGCTGATCATTTACCTGAAATCGAGAGGGTATATGGAGTATGTCAATCGGAGCCACCTGCACGATATTGGCAAATTCCTGTTCGGTATCAGCATATTCTGGACGTACCTGTGGTTTGACCAGTTCATGCTGATCTGGTATGCCAACAACGGGGAGGAAACGGTATATTTCAATGAGCGCATGACTTACTACCCGGTGCTTTTCTGGGGCAACCTGTTGATGAACTTCGTGGCACCGTTCTTTATCCTGATGCGCAACGATACCAAGCGAAAATTCGGTACCCTGTTTTTTGTGGCGGCCATCGTTTTCTTCGGTCACTGGTGGGATTATTTCTATATGATCAAGCCCGGCGCACGCATTGCATCGCACGAAGCCACTGAACTGGCCGAAGGCCGTGGCCCACATACCAAAAAAGCGCATACCCAGGAAGTCGCTCCAACCGGCTCGGCTATGCCCGAAGAACATAATGCCACAGCAACGGCATCGCAACCTACTACCCCCGATGTGGCCGGTGGTCGGCCTGCCAGTAAAGAAGGCATGGGCACCAGAGAAAATAATTTGCTCGGAGGACAGCATACCATGACTTCCGACAGTAATACCATTAAAGCCGATAGTTCGGCCCGTACTACCGAAATGGGTGCCTCTAATTCCACTATTCCGTCGGCCAAGATCGAGGAGGCAACGGCAACCGCCGCGCAAGCCGAAGGAGAGCATAGTGAAGCGGATCAGCCTGGTGCAGATGACTGGAAGACCTTTAAACTGGGGTACACGATCCCTGGTTTGGAAGAGATCGGCGTGATGATCGGTTTCCTTTCCCTCTTCCTGTTTTTCTTTTTTGGACAGTTGCAAAAGGCTTCTTTGTTGCCCATGCGCGATCCTTATCTGGAAGAGAGTTTGCACCACGATACGGGTACGCTCATCGAATCGGAGGTGGATGAGCACGAGGTGCAACATTGATTAAATCGTTGAGAATGTCGAGATGGTGGTGGAGGATATGGAGCAGGCTTTTCTCAGCTATAAAATTTAGAGGCGTTCTAATTAAAAACGCTGTCTAACGGCCTACGAACAAACCAGTTACCTTTGGGTTAATAGAAAAAAAATTACGAATGACTGCGCTTATCATACTTATCTGTTGCGTGCTGGCCATTATAGTGTTGGTCCAGATTGGGAAAGTAACCGAACTCACTGCCCAGATCAAAGGGGAGCGGGAAACGCTGAAAGACAACAGCAAATGGAATGGCCTGATGTCGCTCCTTTTTCTGGTGATTTTTCTGGGGGGCGTGATCTATTCCTCCTGGGATTATAGCAGCGTTATGATGGGCTATGGCCCACACCAATCTGCTTCTGCCCACGGTTCGTCGCTCGATGATTTGTTCAAAATTACGCTCTTCTTCACGGGTATTGTGTTTGTACTCACCCACATTGCCCTGTTCTGGTTTGCTTACCAGTACCGTTGGAAAGAAGGTCGTAAAGCAAAATTCATTGCCCACGACAACCGCCTCGAAATCTGGTGGACGGTGATCCCTGCCATCGTGATGACGGTGCTGGTAGTGCGTGGCCTCAATGCCTGGAACACGGTAATGGGCGACGTAAAAGAAGGCGAGGATTTCATGGAGATCGAAGCGACCGCCCAGCAGTTCAACTGGACCATTCGCTACCCAGGTGCCGATGGCAAATTGGGTACTCGTAACTATAAATTGACTACTGGTGCCAATCAGCTGGGTCAGGATTTTACGGATAAAAAGAACTACGACGATTTCATCCCCGGGCAGGAGTTTTGCTTGCCAGTGGGTAAGAAAGTCCGGGTACGCATCATCGCCAAAGACGTGCTGCACAACTTTGACCTGCCTTATTTCCGGGTAAAAATGGATGCTGTGCCGGGTTTGCCGACCTACTTTATTTTTACGCCAGTAAAGACTACTGCTCAATACCGCGAGGAACTGCGCAAATACCCGGAATACAATGAGCCATTCGATCCAGCCGATCCAACTGGGCCAAAACGCTGGGAGAAATTTGACTACGAACTGGCTTGCGCCGAACTTTGTGGTAAAGGTCACTACTCAATGCGCAAGGTGCTCAAAATTGTTTCGCAGGAAGAATACGATGCCTGGGTGGCTAAACAGGAATCTTTTTACCTGACGCAAGTCCGTGGCAAAGAAGGTGACCCGAATATTAACATTGGTACGCTGCCAGTTGAAGCGGGCATACATACCAAGCAGTTTGAAGAAAGCATGAAAAAGGCGGTGGAATCCACCAATGTAGCGGATAAAACGCTGCGCCTGAGCCATGTCAATTTTGAAACGGGTTCCGCTACGTTGCTATCGGATAGCGAATATGAACTGAATGATCTGGTCAAAGAAATGACTACTTATCCCCAGTTGAACATTCTGGTGGCTGGTCATACCGATAATGTGGGCGACCCAGCCAGCAACATGACGCTTTCTAGTCAGCGGGCAGCGGTCGTAACCAAATACCTGACGGATCGTGGCATTGCGGCTAATCGCCTGAAAACGCAAGGGTATGGGGACACCAAACCATTGGTGGCCAACGATACGCCAGAAAATCGCGCCAAGAACCGCCGTACCGAGTTCACTATTTTGAATGCCATACCGGCTGAGCCTGACGAAGAGCAATAAAAGAATGTTGGTAAAGAGTTTATAATCAATTCTTTACAAAGCCCTCCAACCAAACCACTACTCAACGTACAAGATCCTTGCTATGGAAAATAATGTAATTGTCACCGAGGCGCTTGAAGAGCAACTCACCCAGGAGATTGGCTACGATGACCAGTTTCATGAGCATCATCATGGCGATAAGTATCAGTCAAATTTTTTGACGCACTATATTTTTAGCACCGATCACAAGATGATCGCCCGCCAATTCCTGATTACGGGTATTTTCTGGGCGTTTATCGGTGCAGCCATGTCTATCATTTTCCGGCTCCAGTTGGGTTTCCCGGAAGCGGATATGGCCTGGCTTCGCCCAATATTGGGCAAATGGATCCAAGTCAATGAAGCCGGCATCGGTAAACTCGACCCGGAATTCTATTATTCGCTGGTCACTATGCACGGCACCATTCTGGTGTTCTTCGTATTGACAGCGGGTTTGAGCGGTACGTTTGCCAACCTGTTGATTCCATTGCAGGTAGGCGCGCGCGACATGGCATCGCCACTGTTGAACGCTTTTTCGTACTGGTTCTTTTTCCTGGCCGGTATCGTCATGTTTCTGTCGCTATTCCTGAACACCGGGCCATTTTCCGGGGGCTGGACGGCATATCCGCCCTTAAGTGCTTTGCCGCAGGCCTCAGACGGCTCGGCGGCGGGTATGACGATGTGGATCGTGGCAATGTCGCTGTTTGTAATTTCCTCCTTGTTGGGCGGTATTAACTACATTACGACCATCCTTAATCTACGGACCAAAGGGATGAGTATGTGGCGGATGCCGATGACCATCTGGGCTATTTTCGTGACGGCTATTTTGGGTGTGTTGTCTTTCCCGGTCCTGTTTTCCGGCCTGCTGTTGTTGATGTTCGACCGGAGTATGGGCACGTCTTTCTACCTCAGCGAAATCGTGGTGGGTGGTCAGGTGTTGGATCGCATTGGTGGTAGCCCGATTTTGTACCAGCACTTATTCTGGTTCCTGGGTCACCCGGAAGTGTACATTATTATCCTGCCAGCGATGGGTATTGTATCGGAAGTATTGTCGGTACACGCCCGCAAACCAATTTTTGGTTATCGCGCAATGGTGTTTTCTATTTTGGCTATTGGTTTCCTGTCTTTCATTGTGTGGGCGCACCACATGTTCATGTCTGGCGTGAATCCTTTCCTAAGCAACTTCTTTGTCGTTTTCACCCTGATTATTGCCGTGCCATCGGCGGTGAAGGTATTTAACTGGATTTCCACGGTGTACGGCTCCAACTTCCGATTCAATTCGGCGAGTTTGTTTGCCATTGGTTTCGTGTCTATGTTCATTTCGGGCGGTTTGACGGGTATTTTCCTCGGCAACTCGGCTATTGATATTCAAATGCACGATACGTATTTTGTAGTAGCGCACTTTCACATTGTGATGGGTATTGCGGCTTTCTTCGGGATGTTTGCGGGTATTTACCATTGGTTTCCGAAGATGTTTAGTCGTTATATGAACGAGACGCTGGGCAAAATTCACTTTTGGGGGACCATTTTTGGTGCTTATGCTATTTTCTGGCCGATGCACTATATGGGCATGGCCGGGGTGCCGCGTCGCTATTATGATGCTGGTGCTTCTTTCGATGCTTTCCGTCACTTTGGTGATTTGAATAAGTTTATCACGGTGGCAGCGATTGTAGTGTTCTTCCTGCAAGTACTGTTTATTGTCAATTTCTTTTATTCTATTTTTAGTGGTCGCAAATTGATGACCAAGAATCCGTGGGGTGCCAACACGCTGGAATGGACTACGCCGATTGAAACGGGCCACGGCAACTGGCCAGGCAACATTCCAACGGTGCAACGCTGGCCTTATGACTATGGTAAGAATGGCGAGGAGTTCATCCCGCAGTATGTGCCATTGCGCGATGATGAGCGCGACCACGGGGACTAAGAGAATAAGCAAAAGGCAACTTGGCAGTGAGCATTACTGCTTTAAGCAAAAATGACCATTATCCAATTTGCATAAATAGTTATAAAACCTCAATAGCTGGCATAGTTCCGATTCGATAATGGAGCATAATCAGGTCAAACAAATTGCAGTCAACAAGAACAATGGGTGGGCGCAGGCGATCACGGACTTTGGTCTGTTGGTCAAATTCAAGCTCACGCTGCTGGTGCTTTTCTCGGCACTGATGTCCTATGCTATTGTGGCAAATGGGCAGGTGAACTGGGGAGCCATGTTTTTGCTGGCGTTGGGCGGGTTTTTGGTCACGGGTGCTTCCAATGCACTCAACCAGGTGCTGGAACGTGATTATGATCTATTGATGCCGCGCACGGCAAATCGCCCGGTGGCAACCGGACGGATTAGTGTTTCCACGGCGGTGTTGTGGGCGGGTCTGATGGCTTTGGGTGGCATCACTTTATTAACCCTGTTTAATCCGCTGACCGGCTTTTTGGGCACGCTTTCTTTGATGAGTTATGCTTTTGTGTACACTCCCATGAAGCGTTCGTCGCCCTGGGCAGTGTTAGTAGGGGCGATACCGGGTGCTTTGCCGCTGATTATTGGTTGTGTGGCTTATCAGGGATTTATTACGCCATTGGGTTTAATGCTCTTTATGCTCCAATTTCTATGGCAATTTCCCCATTTCTGGGGCGTGGCCTGGGTAGCGGACGATGATTATCGGAAAGCCGGTTTTTATCTTTTGCCTTCGGGTGAAGGAGCCAAAGATGCTAGGACTGGCTTTTACTCGCTGCTGTTTTGCAGTGGATTGGTGCTAGGTACCATGTGGGCTTTTTGGGCAGGTTTTATCGGCATGGTGGCTTTTGCTGTTTTGCTGGTATTGAATCTTTACTGGGCCTGGTGTTGCTGGCGATTGATGCAAGAATGTTCGCGCGAAGCGGCCCGGCGACAGATGTTTATGTCGTTTCTGCATTTACCAGTGTCTTTAATAGTGTTGTTGTTAGATCGGCTTTGATTAAATAAATTGCAAATCAGCAATAGCCAAATCAATTAAATAACTAATTCCCATTAAACCAGTAACTATTAATTCATGCGTACCGCTTCTTCTGAAATAGAGCGCAGTAAAGTCACTGCGCATAAGTTGGCTTTGTGGATAGGGATTGCCAGTATCGTAATGATATTTGCTTCACTAACCAGTGCTTATGTGGTGCGTCGCTCCGCAGGGAACTGGTTTGAGTTTAAGTTGCCGGACATTTTTTTTGTTAATACGGCAGTGATCGTGCTCAGTAGCATTACGCTACAGTTTTCTTATAACTACTTTAAAAAAGGGCAGGAAAAAGGCTACAAAATCCTGTTGTTGACGACCTTTGTGCTCGGTCTGGCCTTTGTGATTTTGCAATACCAGGGTTGGCAGGCGTTGAATGCGATTGGGGCTACTTTTACCATTAATCCTTCCAGTTCTTTTGTGTACGTGATTTCCGGCTTGCACGCTGCCCACGTTTTGGGGGGCATTTCGGCCTTGATAGTGGCGATGGTACACGCTTATCTACTGCCATTCCGACCAACCAAGCGGCGGCGGTTGCGTTTTGAACTGATCGTACAATACTGGCATTTTGTGGACATCTTGTGGGTCTATTTGATTGCTTTCTTTATGTTGCAATCCTGATAAATAAATAAGCAAAATAGTAAAAGGCAAAGAGCAATGGCATTGACTTTCAAGTAAGTAGGCGCGTTGATCTAATGTCTAACCATCCAATTAGTGCAATTTTTTTAATTGAATATTATGGCTGAAACATCTGTTGCTCATGACCACGACGTAGACGAGCTGGGCGAGAATCCAGAAATGTGGGAAGGCGGGAAATCACCGTTTCGGGTGCCGTATGGCAAACTGATGATGTGGTATTTCTTGCTGTCTGATGCCTTCACTTTTGCGGGTTTTCTGATCGCTTATGGCTCGTTGCGGTTCAGTATGCCAACCTGGCCGGAGCCGGACTTTGTGTTCCGAGCATTTCCGTTCGTGCACGCGCATTGGCCACTGATCTTCGTGACCTTTATGACGTTTATCCTGATTTTCAGTTCGGTGACGATGGTTCGTGCCGTACAGGAAGGGCACCGGGAGAACCAGCGCGGGGTGGTGTTCTGGATGCTGCTGACCATTCTTGGCGGAGCGACTTTCCTGGGTTCGCAGGCATTTGAATGGTCAACCTTGATCGAAGAGGAAAATGTCTCGGTGACGCGCAATCCCTTTGGACGCTATTTGGAGGAAGGATATTTGGTGCAACTGGATGAAAAAGGTAGCCCTGTCTATCAGACGGTGACCGGCGCACAAGGCGAATCGGTGAGCGTTCCGAAGCCGTTGATAGTCAATGGCGACACGTCTAAAGCGCATAAGGGAGAATCTTACCTGCTGCACGGACATGAACATAACGGCCAGGTGGAACTGGAGCGGAATTATATCCACTATACGGCCGGGCCGAACGCCGGACGTACCGAAGAGGTAGCGCAAGGCCCCAAGGCTTTTGGTGCGTTATTCTTTTTCATCACCGGATTCCACGGGTTTCACGTATTTTCCGGGGTGCTTTTCCTGGCCATTATTATGATCAATTCTGCTGGTGGTTTGTATGCAAGTCGCCACAATGGGTACGAAATGGTGGAAAAAATAGGCTTGTACTGGCACTTTGTGGACTTGGTATGGGTGTTTGTGTTTCTGGTGTTTTATTTGATGTAAATTGAGAAGAACTTCCAGCCTAACGAATAATTAGTACCAATAACTAACTACCCTGTAAATTATGTTTATTTGAATATTTGATCAATTACCTGATTATCAAGTGTTTTGATCGAATCCTCAAATACTCGTATCCTCAAGGAATTTACAGTGTACTAATTGACTAATAACCAATAACAAATAACCGCATACGCGATGGCTGCACATCAAACATACGAGGAACAGAAACAAATGGTATTCAATGGCTTGATTCGCCTGGGTATCATTACGATTATAGAAGTGTTGATCGCTCTGTTGGCTAAAGGTCACCTCATTTCTGGCTTTGATCTGAAACACGGTTTTATGCACTATGTGTATATGGCTCTGATGGTGGGTATTTCTCTGTACAAAGCCTATTTCATCATCTACTTTTTCATGCACATGGCCTACGAAATACGTGGCCTGGCAATGACCGTATTGCTGCCAACGACGCTACTGATCTGGGCCGTCATCGCCTTTTTCCAGGAAGGGAGTTACTGGGGCCGCAGCCGCGCCGCTATTCAGCAAAAAAACAACGAAGACCGCCAGGAAGATGTGCGACCCATGCCTTCCAGCAAACCGCAGGGTTACTTGTTACCAAACACGCTTGGGCAGTCTAAAGGATAACCCTACTCTTTTCCTCCGGTGCTTTTCCGGTATGGAAAGCAGACGTAAGTTTTACAAAAACGGAAAAGGGTGGGGCAACCAAGCCACACCCTTTTTTGTTGATAATCAAAATGTTACATCATGTCTGAAATAGACAAAAAACCCACGCTGGGGCGTAGAATATTTATCACCTCGGCCTTGCTGCTGATACTGGTTGGTCTGCCAGCCGTCTCCTGGATCTATTTGCGGGATGGGCTGAACTGGCGAAAGAAAGCGGTAGGCGAATTGGGCAGTTATGGTCAGGTTCCATCTGCTTACATTCACTGGCCAGACGGGACGCAGGAGAACCAGTTGAAGAGTAAAGTAGTGGTCGCGCATTTATTTGGCGATAAACCGGACTTGACAGAGGAGAATCGAAAAATACTGGACATTGACCAGAAGCTTTTCGATCAATTTGGTAAAAACCTGCACTTCCGACTGGCTATGATTGCTCCGAATGCGACTGCCGAATTTCGATCCTACGCTCAACGCTTGCCAAGTGCCGACTATGCCAACTGGGTGTGGATACCCGGGGAAGGTTACTGGACATCGGTGCTCAATAATGGTTTTGAGTCCTATTACACAAAAAACGATATAAGCTCCTATCCCTACTACTACGCGCTGGCTGACACTGCCGGCGTGATTCGGCGTTTTTATAATGCTATGGATGACAAGGAAGTAGGGCGCATGGTGGAACAAATTGCCATCCTGTTGCCGCAAGAATAAAACCGCTCATGTCTGCTCTATTACCACCCAATATACAACTGGAGAAGCGACTCAACCTGGTAGCGTATATCGTCTCGGCTGCCGTGTTATTGCTAGTACTCCTGATGCGCCGCATAAAGATTGATCTGGGCGTGGATTTCAGTTTTCTGCCGCCGGTGATCGCCGGGCTGAATGCTATTACCGCCGTATTGCTGCTCTTTTCGCTGTATTTCATCAAAAACGGGCGCATCACTAATCATCGGCAGGCTAATTATGCCGCCCTGGTTTGTTCCGCCCTGTTCCTGCTTTGCTACGTGCTGTATCACTTCACCACGCCCGAAATACGCTACGGCGACTTCGATCATAATGGCGTAGTAAGTGCCGACGAACTGGCCCGCGTAAGTAGTAGCCGAACCATTTACCTGGTTCTTTTGCTGACGCATATTTTTCTGGCCGCCGTGATCCTGCCGTTCATTCTGCTCACTTTCAATCGCGCCTACACCGGGCAATACGAACGTCATCGGCGCATGGCCCGCTGGGTCTATCCCTTCTGGCTCTATGTGGCGGTAAGCGGACCGATTTGCTACCTCATGCTGCGACCATTTTATCCATAAGAATCATTGGCATCAAATTTTCTTTTCTGCCCTGCAATAACCTTTCAGGCAGCAATAATCAATCATTAAACACCACGATCAATTGGCATTCCTTTTTGGAAAGAGATTAAAAGTGGGGTTCCTCCAACCGATTTTAAAAAAAGATTATGAAAAATAAAATGATGAAGTTGTTCCGTTGCTTACTGCTTCTTTTCTTGTTAGCAGGCGGGAACAGCGTGGTGAACGCACAGTGTCCGATGTGTAAAATGTCCGCTGAATCGAATCTGCAAAACGGCGGCACCGATGGCCGGGGACTCAATGCCGGTATCATGTATATGCTGCTGATGCCCTATCTGATTGTAGGCAGTATTGGTTACTGGTGGTGGCGCAACCGTCGTCAGGAACCGATTCAGGCCGTTGATTTTTCGGAAGAAGATTTTCAGCACTACGCGCCGTAGGACACGCTAATTATTGGGTCATTCAGACAACTTGTTGTGCTGAATGACCCAATTTTTGTTGATTCCGATGGCCTTTTAATTTTCCTGCACCGAATCGGCAGCCAGATTTTTCCGTACCTCCGACGGGGCCAGGTGGAACGTTTTGGAAAAGAGGCGGGAAAAATGGGAAGGGTCTTTGAATCCAACCTGGAAACAGATTTCCTTGATATTGATGTCCAGGCTGTCCGACAGGATTTCGTAAGCCTTTTGCAGGCGGTATCGCCGCAGCAATTCCATCGCTGACTGGTCGGACAGTGCGGCGAGCTTGCGTTGCAGCTGCGATTTGCTCAATTCAATATCGTGGCAAAGCTGCGGCAGGTCATACTCCTCGTCCGGGTAGTTTTTTTCAAAAAGAGCGTATATTTTCAGCATGAAAGCGTCCGTCTGGCGGATGGTTTCGTCGGGCTGCTCCACGGTTGCTTTTGTCAGGTCATTTACCGGGAAAGTTTGATGCGTCAATCCGGCGTAGCGTTCGCGCCAGCGACCTTGCAGGCGGTGTAAGTTTTGCAGGATCAGCACTAGTTCCTGCTCATCGAACGGTTTTCCAACATAGGCATCGGCCCCCAATTGTTGCCCGGCCAGTCGGTCGGAAAGCCCCGAGCGGGCACTCAGCATGACGATGGGAATGTGCCCGGTTAGTTCATGGTTTTTAAGTTGGTGGGTCAGCGTGTAGCCGTCCATATAAGGCATCATCACGTCAGTGAGGATCAGGTCGGGCACGATTTGCAACGCTTTTTCATAACCAGCCAAGCCATCAGGTACAAACTCCAGTTGAAAGTACGGGGCCAGGCAAGACTGTATAAAATTGGAAATGAACGGATTATCCTCCACAACCAGCAACAGCGGCAGTGCTTCCCTACCCGGATCATCCGGTGCTTCTTCTCTTAAACTACTTTGGAAGTGCGCATTTTCGGGGAAATAAGTCTCCAGCGGTATGGCTGCCTGGGTGATTGGCAGAGAAAGGGTAAAAGTGGCACCCTTATCTAATTCGCTGCTTACCGCTATTTTTCCGGCAAAAATCTGCACCAGATCCTTCACGAAGGCCAGTCCCAGTCCAAAGTGGTGGGGTTCGAGCTCATTGGAACTGCCCTGATAATATCGCTCGAAAATGTTTGGCAAATCTTCGGGCGCAATACCTTCTCCCGTATCCGATACTTCGAGTTGTACCTGATTCAACGCTCCCGGCAGGATGGCAACGTTGATAGAGCCGCCGGAGGGAGTATGTTGTACGGCATTGCTCAATAAGTTATTGACAATATATTTCAAGCGCAATGGATCAAAATCCATCATCAAGTTGGGCACAGTGCTATGGAAATGCAGCTGGAGGCCTTTAAATTCCACCAGAGAGCGCAGTGATTCAATAAGATAGCGCACATAATCGCTGAAATTGCCATTGCGCCAATTCAATTGCAGTTCCTGATTGTCCAGTTTGGTAATATCCACCATTTGATTCACCATTTCCAGCATGCTTTGGCCCTGGGACAGGATTATACCAGCTTTTTTGACTACCCGTTGGTGCGTTTTCGTTTCCGGCAAACGCTTGGCATGTCCCATGATAATGGTCAGTGGCGTTTTAAATTCATGGGATATATAGCCAAAAAAACGGTTTTTGAACTCATCCAGTGATTTGAGTCGTTCCATTTCTTTACGGCTGAAATTCACTTCGTATTTCAATCTTACCCGACGACGTTCGTACCATATATATGCATATAATGCGCAGGAAACCAGCCCGGCATACAGCCACCAGGCCGGCCAGCTGCGATACCAGGGCGGCAGTATTTCCATGTACATTCTGGTGACCGGCGCATCGGCCCAGTTACCGTTGGTGCCAATACTTTGCAGCTCGATTGTGTATTCTCCTGGTGGCATAGCTACCAGGTTGGCGGTGCGCTGGTGTCCGGTGAGTATCCAGTGTTCTTCCAGCCCCAACACCCGATAGCGGTACTGGGCAGAAGCGGGGTCGTCTGTCTGGAGTGCCGCAAATTCGAGGATGATATTATCCTGGTCAAAAGGCACCCGCAGGGAAATTTCGTTTTGGGCAGTAAAGCTCAAGCCAGTACTGCTATCAGTCGGGTGAAGAACAATACCATTGATTTTCAACTGAATAATCTCTACAACGCTGGAATGTTGAACAGGTCTTTCCGGCAGCGGATGGATAACAAACAGGCCTCCAACACTTCCAAAAGCCAGTTCTCCGGACGGCAAACGTCTATAAGAGGAGGTGTTAAATTCAATGTTTAATGCTGGCTCGGCATTGGGGAAATTGCTGAACGTACGGTTGCGCGGATTAAAACGAGAAAGTCCCCGATTGGTACTCAACCACAGGTGGCCAAAATCATCGGGCAGAATGCCGTAGACTACGTTATCCGCCAAACCATTCTCTTCGGTGAACGTCTCGGCCCGGCCCGTCTGACTATCAAAGCGGCTCAACCCCCCGCCGTGCGTACCGGCCCAGATTATCAGGGGATCATTAGGGTCCGGGTACAAGCTCATAATCCAGTCGTTTTTGAACACTGGTACTGAGTCAGTAGGGTTATGCCAAACCTGGAACACTGGCTTGCCATCGGGATTTTCTACACGCACCAGCCCGCCACTTTGCCCGATCCAAAGTGTTCCGTGCGCGTCTTCTACCAGACAAGTGCCGCGTAAATCCTCGACCACAAAGGCGGGAAAAAAGGGAGCCAGCTGCCAAAGGTCCACTTGATTGTCCTTCGGGCGCACCCGGGCAATTTCCCCTTGTGCACCTGCTATCCAGATATTTCCCTGGCGATCTTCTATCACTGGAATTGGAAAACTGTTAGTAAACTTTAGGCCAACCGGTAATTTTTGCCATTGATTACTCAGGCGATCTTTTTTTAGAATACAAAATTGACTTTTTTGAGCAGCCATCATCCACCAATCGCCGGATCGGGCGACCAGGAGGCCATGTGGCCAGATGTCTTTTGAAAGTACATTATTCCAGGGGGCGGGTTCCAGCTGGTTAGTCTGCAGGTTAAGTACCTGGTGGGGTTGGTAAAAGCCTGGCCAGATACGCCCGTCGGGCAGCAAGGTGAAGTTGTAGAAACTTTGCGTGGACAAGTATTGCCGGAAATCCATTTTTCCAGGACTGATTTTGCGAACACCATACCCCGTGGTACCCATCCAGATATTGCCAACCCGGTCTACTATGTGATTATACGAAACCGGCTTGTCCAGCCGGATAAAAGGCCGGAGCTGACGGTAAAAATCCGGACTTTCAAATACAGGGCGGTCTGTTTTTACTGATACCGTATCTAATTGATAGACAGCAGATTCACCAGTGTAGCAGAGGAGGGGTGGGCCGCCCGGCACTTGCAGAAAATCTGTCATTTGAAAAGTACTATCCTGTGGTGTCCTGGGGGCCTCGTGGAGGTAAAACGCAAAACCACGCGTTCCTGACTGATCATAAATCAGTCCATATTTTCCCCAGCGGCGGTAGGGCAGCGTACGTGGATCCACGCTTTTTACCTGCAAGGTAGTCAGGTTTATCTGGCAAAACTGGTGCCAGCGATTGGCAGCGATCATGGTATCACCGCTGGAAGCCAACCACACAAATGGCCCTTGCCCGCCCGCAGCCAGGGAAAGGGATTGTATATGGAAGTCGGTATTCCGGATTTGGCCTTCCCGGATCAAACGGGTTAGTTCGGCGGGCGGGCGCAGCATGGATAAACTGGTTGCCGCCGAATCGTGGTAGCAAAACGAGATTCGGCCATCCTTTTTGATACTGATTTGCACAACGCTGCCACTGGATAAGCTGCGGTGAGTATCGGTTATCTGAAAAAATCGCTCGGTATACGGGTCCAGCACCACCAGTCCTCTTTCGGTGCCAAGCCAGAGCAGGCCTTGTGCATCCTCCGCCATGCAATATATTACGCCAGCTGTAAAAGCCCAGGGAGTGGTGGAGTCGGCCTTGAATCGTTTGACCTGATAGCCGTCGTAGCGGTTCAGTCCGTTGGAAGTACCGATCCAGATAAATCCCCGGCTGTCTTGCAGTAAGCAGATCACAAAGCCTTGCGACAGCCCGTCAGCGACGGTGAGGGATTCTACACGGTAGTTTTGGGCGTATCCAATACTCGTGCAGAGCAGGATACAAAACCCGATGAGCAGTGATCTCATCATGAGGAAGACGGTATCTAGGATTAATTGATAAGGAGACTCAAAAGTATTGCCTTCGGTCTCAAACCGGAGGCAAAGACCAGGGAAATGTGAGTTGTCGGGCAAAAAAAGTAAATATTATGACCGCCTGGGTCATTTCGTCATGGATTTGGGTAGAATAGTCATGCCCTTCGCCGCCTCTTGATCCCACTTTTGCACCGGCTGTTCACCAATAGTATATAGTACAAATACTTCGACGCGATGCCTGTTTTTGCATCCCTACATTTAACTCGTTAAAAAAATGTTGACCAAAAAAATTATTACGCTTAGGTAAGACGTAAAAATCTACTGACTTATTCCATGCGCTCAGAGTTGGCACTGCCAACTAATTACAAGAAATACCGATTGCTCAGTTTGCCTTTACGGCTTAATCGCATCCACTTCCTTTTTTGTCAATACTAATTACAGGCTTCTCTCGGCGCATTGCCGGGTGCGGTCACCCCTTTCACCACTCATTTTTCCACCTTTTTTTCTCAACCTACCTTTTTAGCTTACCATGAAAAATTTCACAAAATTACTCCTGTCCTTTTGCTTAGTCCTGGTACTAAGTGCTTGGGCAACTATTGCCTTTGCGCAGCCCGCCAATGACAATTGTGCCGGGGCCGTTAGCCTCACGTCCAACTTAGCTCCTGCCTGTACAGTTACTTCTGGCACCACGGTAGCGGCTACGCAAAGTCTTGCAGCTAATTGTTTTGCCGATCCTGACGACGATGTCTGGTACCGCTTCGTGGCTGCCAATGCGCAGGAGACGATCACCGTGTCCAACATCGTCGGCGGAGCAGGTACTGCTTTTGCCATCGAAGTGTACACTGCCTGTGGCGGCACGAGCATTGGCTGTGGCTTGACACCGCTCTCCTTGAATACGCTGACCCCCGGTGTTCAGTACTACTTCCGCACGTACAGTACGAAGACAGGATTCCCGTATACCTTCGATGTCTGTGTGCAGCATCCTGCCCCGCCTGCCAATGATAACTGTGCGGGTGCCATCAACCTGACGCCTACGGCCGGGACATTCACGAATCCGGGTGCGCAGACCAATAGTGGTGCTACCCAGAGCATTGCTGCTTGTGCTGCTCCTGTATCTTCTATCATTCAGGATGTGTGGTATAGTTTCACCACCGATGCGGATGGTGGATCGGCGACGATCGTAGTAACGCCTACTGATGGCCTGGGCGATCCAGTGATTCAGGCAATCGCTGGTGCGTGTGGCACAGGAGGACTGGGTTGCTCCAATACATCTGGTGCTGGTGCAGCGGAGACGCTCGTCCAGGGTGGTTATGCCGCCAACACCACCTACTATTTCCGGGTGTACGGTCAAAACACAGCTTTCTTTCCCTTTACGATTTCCCTGACGGGTACGGCTGTTACACCGGTGAGTAATGATGAATGTGCTGGTGCCATTCTCCTCACGTCCACCTTAGCCCCTGGCTGCGTGACTACCTCAGGTACTACTTATACCGCTACGCGAAGCCAAGCGGATGCATCATGTTTAGGTGGTGGAGACGACGATGTATGGTACAAATTTGTAGCGGCCTCTGCGCAAGAGAATATCACCATATCCAATGTATTGCCCGCTGCTCCAGGTAGTGCTGTTGTAGTCGAAGTGTTTACTGCCTGCGGCGGCACGAGCATTGCCTGTGGCTTCGCGGCAACGCTTTCCCTGACCCAGCTGATCGAGGGTAATACGTATTATGTCCGTGTATATACTAGTATTACTGGGTCCAATAAGACCTTCGATATCTGTGTGCAGCATCCTATACCACCCGCCAACGATGACTGTGCCAATGCCACCAACCTAACTCCAACGGCTGGGGTATTCACCAGCCCAGGCACACAGAACAATAGTGGTGCTACCCGGAGTTTTTCTGGTGCCAGCTGCACTGGTTCTGCCTCCATATCTCCCGTAGTGCAGGATGTGTGGTATAGTTTCACCACCGATATAGATGGTGGATCGGCGACGATCGCAGTGACTCCCGGCAATGGTGTAGGCGATCCTTTGATCCACTACTATACTACTTGTACTAATGGCCCGCTTTGTTACGACCAGTCCGGCCCCGGTGTCACGGAAACGACTCCTGCTATCGGTCCTTTGGCGGCCAGCACCACCTATTATTTCCGGGTATATGGCCAAAATACGGTCACTTTTCCCTTTACCGTTTCGGTATCGGGTACGGCTCTTTCGCCACCACTGCCTATCGAACTTAAATCCTTTACCGGAGAAGTCAAGGGCAATGTAAACGTGCTGAACTGGGAAACTTTGACTGAGAAAAACGTGCAATCCCACATCGTGGAGCGTTCGATAGATGGTGCTACCTGGTTGGAAGTGGGTCGTAAAAGCGGCCTGGCCAATTCTACGGTATCGGTGAAGTACACCCTGGAAGACCGCACGCCAGTAACAAAGGCTTACTATCGCCTGCGTTCGGTGGATTTCGACGGAAAGGAAGCCATATCTAACACCGTCGTGCTGACTCGCAAAAACGATCAGTTCGGTATCACCAGTGTGTTCCCTTCGCCAACGAAAAGCGACGTGACCGTACAGTTCAATGCTACGCAGGAAGAAACCGTCATCGTCCGCGTAATGGACATGACCGGCCGCCTGGTGCTGGAACAAACGATGGAAGCCGTCCAAAACATCAACGAATTGCCACTGACGCTGCAAGGTTTGCAAGCGGGCATTTACACTGTGACAGTAAGCGACAGCACTGGTGCTTCGGCCCCGGTTCGGTTTGTGAAACAGTAAGAATTTTTAAAAAGGTTGGGAGGGGGTGAGAGGGGGTTAGCAAGTTTTAAATTGTGGATAATCATACCGCTTGCTTGATCTTCCTCCACCCTTCTAAACCATTCTTGACTACTTTTCTATTGAAAACGTCTTTACCCTAATACGCTACTACTTCAGGAGAACTGTCCGGCTATATGCCGGGCAGTTTTTTTTCTTTACCTCCGAAGGAGCTATCAAAAACGTCTGAATTTATCCATATAAAACCGCCATTTGCTTACCTCCCGAATAATCATATACGCATAACACCAACGTCTGGTCAATACTAGAACCCTCTATACAAAGTATAGAAGATGCGCCGTTTGCATTTCCCGTATTGGTGGCCCATATAGCAGCATTAAATCTACTGTAAAAAACCAGATTACCATCGTTTTGCATGATCAGTCTGCCAGGCATAGCAGATGGTTCCGGTGGTGCGTTGAAGGCAGCCCATAAAGTTTTACCCTGTTTATCTTTTAATACTGGCCCATTAACCTGATCGTTGGTAAGAGTAGCACTGCCATCGAGTGCATACAGGTTTTGTCCCGGCAAAAGCGACGTATTAGTCCGGCTATCCAGTTTATTCACGCTGAGCATTTCGCCCAGCAAATTGGTTTGGAAAAGGTTCTTGACCGTGGTAATGTCCCAGTTATTGCCGGAATAACCGGCTGCCGACATTAAAACCATGAGTTTCGCGAAGGCCGCCATTGGGGTCATATCGGCGGGACTGAGCGCACCTACCGCAGGCAACCACGCCCCTGCCAAATAAGCACTGTCATTAATGACCCCACTAATAACCTGCGTACAATCAACGATAATAACTCCTTGATTGTTAACTGATTGTAATGCCTGATAGATGCTACCATTGGGAGCATTATCTGGATTGCCGGAGGGGAAATTACCTTCGCCGTACGATTCCAGGATAAGTCCTTTCAAATTCAAACCGGGCAGGCTATGGATTAATTTAGCCAGAAAACCATCGGCGGGCGAC
>CBDFMU010000037.1:0-50540 GCA_965249785.1 Saprospiraceae bacterium
AAAACCCAAAACCTGTCGGATTCCAGGCAAATTGACCTCGGTAGTCTTCCCAACGGAATTTATTTTGTAGAAATACTGACGGATACGCAATCCATCGTGAAGCGCATCATTAGAGTTGTTGTGGTATGATAATCAATTAGTTAGGGAGTAGTTCCACAATCCGGCACATACACCAGTTACCAGATTATAAAGTTGAACATCCCGACAGCGCAAACGATCTGATAAAAACCGATAACGTTTTAATCCACCGATGGAATGTTCCACTGTAACTCTAATAGAACTCATTTGCTTGTTCTGTGCTTTTTGCTCTTCGGTAAGGGGATGGTTCTTTGATTTTTTGAAAGGTATACTAATGCGTTCCGGCAGATAATCTTTGCAAATTCCTAAAAATCCGAGGTCGACATGCACATGATGTTCATCAAACCAAAGTTGGTCTTTCGGGGGCAATTCCGTTTTCAAAATAGCATAGTCATGAGCAGCACCACAATACGCCTGACTCAGGAATTTGATGTGTTTTTTCTCGTTGGCCAAAAGCAGGAATTTTATGGTATGGGCTTTTTTTTGCCACTGTAATCTTCCTTTCTGATCTTGTTGATTAGCAGGCCTTTGTCTGCGTTGTTCACTGCCATCAATGATCATTTCGCTTTCTTCCGACCAATGCTCTTTGAATTCTTCTACGCTTTGGTAAGCCCGTTTTGGCATATAACTGCCACGTTGCAACGCCGAGCGAAGTACGCGAAGCCCAAGGGCTTGGTTTTGATAAGCATTTGCCCCGTCCAAACCAAAGGTTAAGCCCAGTAAATCGTAAGTCAATCCGCTCTTTATGCTGTAAAGTGTGAAAAATAGCAAATCTCCATAAGTTTTAAAGGTGCTCTCTTGTGTGGAGTTACTTTGACGTTCACTCATTGATACACCAAACAATTGCTCATAAGATTCTTCAAACATCTTTAATAAAGAAAAAAACTGCTCCTCTGACAAGCCTGTACTTGCTTTCCATTGCCGTTCATTCCGAACATCTTTATAAGTAATTGCCATGATAACGAGATTTTGGCAAAAATATGGACATTGATTGTCAAGTAGTTACGTCGCAACAACTCTATTAAAGAATGAATAATAAAACCACTATCATCAACCTTTCCAAACCTTACAAAAATGATTATTCGCAGAATTATTTTATTGCTCTCCTTGGCACTAACTGGGCTACACGTCTGGTCGCAGTGCCCGTCAGGTAGTGCCAGCAACACTACTAACTTTACTACTCAGGCGCAAATTGATGCCTTCCCGATTAATTTCCCCAATTGCACCCATGTACCCACTGGAATTTCTATCAGCGAGGATAATATTACTAACTTAAACGGTTTAGCAGCCATCACTTCTATTGCAGGAGAATTAAGGATTTCCGGTAATGGCCTGACGAACCTGAATGGTTTGAATGCCCTCACTACTATTGGGGGACAATTTGTTTTTGGCTTCAATCATTTAACCAATTTTACAGGGTTAAATGCTCTCACTAGTATTGGCGGTACCTTTATTATTCAGCAATCCAGTAATTTGACCAGTCTGAATGGTTTGAATGCCCTCAGTAATGTAGGCGGGCAACTAGCCATTTATTACAATCCTGCGCTCACCAGTCTCACCGGACTAGGCGCGCTTAGCCACGTGGGGCAACTTTTTATTCAATACAATGCCGCACTTACCAGTTTGACCGGACTAGAATCTCTTAGTTCCATTCAACTAGCCCTTATACTGCGCGGTAATACAAACTTGATGAATTTGACCGCCTTGAGCAACCTAAATTCTATTGGCGGACAACTGGAAGTGACTGGCAGCAACAACCTAAACAGTCTGGTTGGATTGGGCAATATTCAATCCAGTGGCATCAACTATCTTCGCCTTTCAGGCCCTCAGCTCTCTATCTGTGAGGTCCAAAGCATCTGTAATTATCTTGCTACACCTTCCAATGCCGCCGATATAACTGGTGCAACTGGTTGTGCTACACGAGCCGAAGTAGAAATGGCCTGTCTGGTTACGCTACCCGTAGAACTAGTCTGTTTTACTGGAAAAGCAGCAGAAAATAACACCATTCTCTCCTGGCAAACTGCCTCAGAACAAAACAACGACTACTTCCAAATAGAACATAGCCTGGATGGTCGCCAGTTCAATAGCATTGGTTCTGTGAAAAGCTACGGCAATTCCACTGATCCGCAATCCTATAAGTTCGTTCATCCTAATCCCTCGGCAGGCGTTCACTACTACCGTTTAAAACAAGTAGATTTGGATGGAAAGCACAAATACTCTAAAACGATTAGTATTAACATAGACAGTGATGAAATCAGTTTATTCCCCAATCCGACGACTGGCATTGTGGAAATACAGGGTAAAAACGCCGAGCAACCCACTATCCGATTGACCGACCATATTGGCAGATTTATTAAAACACAAAAACTGTCGGATTCCAGGCAAATTGACCTCGGTAGCCTTCCTAATGGAATTTATTTTGTAGAAATACTGACGGATACGCAATCCATTGTGAAACGCATCATTAAAGAGTAGTAATAAAAATTATAGAGACTATAGTCAACGCAAAGTGGTTTTGAACAGAGGCAGAATGTAAAGGAGTGAGGATCAAAAACTAAACCTTCTAAACCACTCTAAACTGACTATATGATAGCGGCCAATCCTAACCAGGTTGGCCGCTGTTATTAACGCAACAACGTCACCTCCCCTACCCTTTTAGCCTGATCTGTACCACAAGAAATCTCGATAATATACACATACACATCCGACGGGGCAGGTTTTCCATTAATAGTACCATCCCAGAAAACGTCACCCGAATTTTCGTACACCTTCGCGCCCCAGCGATCGAAAATGGTCAGTTTGGAAACTACCTCCGCCCTTTCTCCAATGGCTTCAAATACATCGTTTACATTATCATCATTGGGAGTGAAAGCGTTGGGAATCAATATATTGTAGGGATTGCAAGGCGGGAAAACCAGCAGACGATAACGTACCGTGGTAGCGCAGCCATTCGTATCGGTCACGGCAAGCAGGTATTGGTACAGGCCACTGCTGTCCGTCTGTACTTCCAGCGTGGCACAGTTGTCACAGCCGCTCACGTTAGGCACCCACACGTAATGGGCAAACCCCTTTGGCCCGTTAATATCCACAATTTGGCCCGCTTCTCCAAACACGGTATCAGGCGCAGGCACGATCGGCAAAGGCAATTTAGTGGCTATAATGCAATGCACACTGTCGCAGCCATTGGCAGCGAGAAACGTGCGGCACACCTGCCCACTCTGCGTCAGTACTGTATCAAACACCGACAGACTCTGACCAGCACAAAAACTGCGCATTTCACTGGTTTGGACTTTGGGCAGAATAAGTAATTCCTGGAACACCACACTATCACAGCCATTGGCTCGGAGCAGGTGCAAAGTGTACATTCCCGGAGTCGCCGTTACTTGCCCTAAAATGGGTACTTGTACGCCTTCACAAGTAGTAATGGCGGATAAGTAGAGCGAATCCGCCGTCAATACCGTGACGGTGTTGCTCGCAGTAGACGTACAACCACCTGGGAAAGTCATGACCACCGTATAATTCGTAGTTGTTTTAGGCTGGACGGTTTGCTGTGGCGTGGTGGCATCGGTCAGTTCTGGACCAAACCATTGGTAAGTGGCTCCGGCACTGGCAGGTGTAGGAGCCAAGGTAACTGACTCTCCGGCACAGAGTACCGCGCCGGGCAGCACTATGGGCACCGCTGCGCCAAAGACTAGTTCAAACCGATGTAATAAAGTACAATCACCACGTTTTTCTTCCAGAAAAAATATCTGCGGCTGGCCGGGCAACACATCATCGGGCGGATAATAGGTGGTGGTGGCGCAGGTGTCACACAGGATACCTACCGGCGTTAGCCAGTGATAAGTAGAACCAATTTGCGACATTATGCCAAACCTGATCGGTTGGATCATACAGCTTTGGATAGCAGGATGTTGCAAAACGGTCTGTGGGACGGTCAGCACGCGTTCAGCGCAGGCACAATTGCTGGCCGCTGGAAGGACGATCAGCAGGTGACACATTTCTGCCAAATTAAAATTCAGTACGCTGGACAAAGGCAGTGTTGCTCCGGCCAGCAAAGCCTGGGTCGTAGTGATGGTTTGCAATAACGTATCTCCCGGTGTCAAGCTGCCGCTGTTGTCTGCATCCTGCCAAATTTCGGCGTGGATGCCAGCCGCCGCCGGTACAGTGCCCACATTATTAATCATAATCGTGGCATTGATCTGTCCAGTGTTAGACAGTTGGAGCGTGACGCTACTCAGCGTCAGTTCGGGACGCTGTAACGAAATGTTGGTGATCGCCTCGCCCGTAGCCACGTACACGGTACACGAATCCCCATTTAATGCACAAAACGCTTTGGACTGAATGCGGGTCTGGGCCAGCAGGTGCTGATCGGTACAGCCTGCGGTCTGGTCGTATAGCAGCGCGAATTGGAATTTCACCACGCTTCCTGCACTAACATCGGTGGGCAAGGGTACTCGAAATCCGCCGGGTACCAAGGTCGGCGGGCCAGCGGGTGCGTTCTGCTGAGGCTGGTAGGAACCGGGCACGAAGGTAGCACCCGTCGGCAAAGATACATACACACTATCGCTTGCACTGGGTGCGCCACCTAGTGACATAGACACTTGGAACTGTTGCGTTCCACCACAGTAAACCCCTTGATTTTCAACAGGTTGTAGACTCAACGTCACGTCATAACCAGCATTCAAACCGGTTATTTGCAAAGGATTGCCCGGTTTGTTCAGTACGTTGATTTCCCGGCCACAGGCACTCTGGCCAGAGGTGCCGAAAAATGGCTGGGCATTGGCCACAAAACCACATTCCGCTATAGTACGAAAACGAATCCGCAACGAATTTTGTGGCTGCAAGTCTATGCCCGGCAAGCCAGTGGCCGCAATAGCTGGATGCAGGCTATCCAGTGCCCATTGATAAAAATTATTGGATAATAACTGCGGATCGGGCGCAGGCTGGTAGGGACTGCCCGACGGATAAGCAATCTCACAGGAACCAGTTACCAGCATTAAGCCCGCCGGAAGTTTTACCGTCGCGTATGGATCAAAAGCGTAGCCGACTTTGGCATTATAAATTTCTATTTCAAAATAATCTGATTCGGTGCAGAGCAGAATGGAAGGCGGCTGCTGGGTTATATTTAATTCTAATTCCGGGCTTTGTGGACGCAGTTCTACTACAAAAGTGTCGCGGTGGCACGTGGATTGAATCAAATCGGTGAAAGGCGTGCAGCCCCAGCCGAATATTATCAATAGAGAATCCTGGTCGCAGCTGGTGTTGCGGCCTTGCAGCCGAAAATCGCGCTGACTGAACCCATTAATAGAAGTTAGTTGAAAAATACCGTTTGTGCTGGGCAAGGTCTGGGCCGGCGACACTTGCAGCAATTCAAAATCCAGCGCCTGTCCCGACGGCGACACCACGGCGATCCACGGATTGGGCGCGGGAGTCACAAAGATGTTTTGCAGGGTAAAATTCATCCCAAATTCGCTGGTCGGTATGCCCACAATCGTATCTGGCGACGAGAAAACCAGTTTGGGCTGATTGGCATAAAATCCCAGCGTATTTTCGTAGAGATTCGTAAATATCTGTGGATCGCTGATGCCCGGTGCAAATTGATAAGTAATACTTTGTTTGGAAGAATCCGGGAGTGAAAACTGGCAGTTGGGCTCGAACTGTACGGTAGCTCCCACCACAAATCCTTCGTCTATTGGATCAACAAAGGCGGAATCAAAGTTGACACTTACGACCGAATCAAACACGGCATAACTGAGCGGCACATTGCTCAGGCGTGGCACACTATCTTCCAACGCCAGATAGAGCAACCGAGCCGACTCCACTTGCAGGCCCGCCGGAAAAGTCTGTTTATAATCCAGGATATTGACCAATGGGCGCACCTCGAAAGGGAACATATTCTCGCGGGCAATATCTATGCGGAAGCGATAAGGCTGCACAGTCGCCGAGGTTTCGCAAGATCGGATGGCGATCAGATTGGACTGGCGACTAATTTGATAACCGGAATACTGGCTTTTTCGCGAAGCAATGTTATGCCAGGCAAAAGGAGCATCCGTCATCGCCATCGCCGTACTAAAACCGACCAATGGCGGCTTGGGATAATTATTAGAATTGGGATGAAAGTTGGGCCTGATCCGAAAATCTGAATAAAAGAAAATGGAATCGCCCGCGTCGAGCGTGGGTTTGGGCAGACAGCCGTCGGCGTACAAGTCGCTCAATCTGGCTTTGAAAATATGTCGCTGACTGACCAGCTGATCCAGCACCGCTGGCGGAATGGTATTGATGAGATGCAGGCTAAAAAGGTGCTGATCGCTGTGATAAAACTGGTCATCTAGCGCACAATTCACCTCCGTTCCGTCGGCATAGCGGACGCGGATAAAATCGCGCACGTGCTGAAAGGAATCGGCATTCATAAAAATATGCTGCGCTGCTTGCGGGACGAAAATATCGTTGCCAGTCGTGCCACCCAGATCGCTTTTTAATATTTCATTCCAGATAACCCGCCCAAAATCGTTGTATCCTCCTCCTTGCGACACATAACCCTGGTATTCCACCCGCATAGTATCGCCAGGTAAATAACGGTCACGCCGCAGTTCCGGTCCGCTGGCGAAATCATTATTATCGGCAAAACGGTCGTCATTGGCATCCTGGATGCCAAAATTGAGTCGGTAGGTCTTGAAATTCCAACTGAATTCACTGCCTGGTGTGCCTACTAAAGAATCGCAACAATGTGGATTACTCATGCCGCCGCCTTCGCCGCCGGGAGAGCAGCGTTCGACCGCCACTATAAAATCCTGACATATTCCAATCCCGCAATCGGGCGGAACATTCATCGTACGCGACCAGTAGGTTTGCTGGCGTGCTGGTAGGCGGCAGGAATTGCCCCCACAGGAGCCGACTGGATCCACCACCATCACGAATGACCCGCCACTTTCCGGCAACACAAAATCATCATTTCCGGTCACGCAATCCATACTATCCTTACAATCGTAGCGCAAACACAGCGGCATCAGCAGCGAATCGCCGGGCAATGGCAGGGAAAAGGAAAGGGAGATAGTAGTGGGTTGGCCAACCGGAGCAGAAACTGACCCGGAATTGGGACCAACGCCACCCAGTAGCAGGGCGCAATCTTCATTGAGCGACAAGCCCCAGGGAAGTGTCAGCACGATGTTGAGGAATCCATTTCCCTCGATCAAACGCTTCGATTTTACCAGATAACCCATCGAATACGTCTGCCCATCCTGCAAACAAGTGCCAATATTCAGGCTGATGGAAGCATCCACCAGATATTTATCGTTCGGCTGAATCAGCAGCGTATCCGAAACAAAACCATCGGTCGGACAAATTTTATGGTAAAAATAATTGGCCGTAAAAGTGCCGAGTTCCTGCGAGCAAGCCTCTATGCAGTAGTAAGTATCGAAGACCAACTCCAGCGAATCCAGCGCGGGCACAGTAGGAATAACCAGCGATACCGAACTGGCAAATTCTTTGGAACAACTCTCCAACGTCATGGAAGTCACCACATTAGGTGGCAATAACGTCGTGACACCGTGGCTTACCAGGCGTACGGAAGTCGGTTCTATACCATACGACAAGGGGTTGAGCGCATTCACGGTGATCAACACATTTTCGGCGGCAGCCCGGCCGGTATTCTTAATTTTCACCCGAATAGTGCTGGGCGATTCGCCACATTGATCCATGGGAGGAGCCCAAAAACTGGTGAAATGCAGGTCGGGCGTTTTGGTAGAAGGCTGAATTATGGTACCGACAATCAAACTGTCGTAGCGGCAAATCTGGTCGCCACAGCCCCAGCCCACCCGCAGCACAGAAGAATTGGTAAAAGTCGGAAAACCGCAATCGGTAATAATGATCCGTTCGATGAAACAGGCCGTTTCGCCCAGATCCAGCCAGGCATCGCCATTGCCGAAAGTCGCGAAAAAAGAACCGTCGAAATTGCTTTCAAAAAAAGCGGGCTGATTCGTTTGAGACGTCGCTTCGGCTACCGCTGCGTCAAATCCCAGCTGGTGGGCATCCTCAAAATGCAGTGCCCCGATCTTGCCGAGACGCGTATTGCGTACCCAAATCTTGCGAAACAAAGTATCGTAACGTTCACCGCTCAACAAAGTGTTACTGATACTGTCAATCAGCAGCAAACCCGTTTCAATCAAAAAAGGCAGCGTAGAAATCTGCGCACTCCCTTGTGGTGAGTTTACTTCCAGACTGGCAATAAATAGTTGACCGGCATCCAGTGCGGTAGCTGCTGCACAATCGGCATTTAATAAAAACACTGCGGAGACTGTACTGCCCACCGACAAATTTGGCAGATTAAATACCGGCATAGACAGGTTGGCCACATTTTGTTCCGTGACTCCCGCAGCGGAACCAGACTGATAAATCAGGCCATTTGGCAAGGTCATCGTCAGCGTAGCACCGGTAACAAGTTGAGTGCCCGTATTTTTTACCTGCACAAAAAAGGTATCCGCTCCGCACACAAAAAGTCCATCACTTTTCTGGTAAGTGATCAGGATATTTTGACTAAAAACCGAGCAACTGAATAGAAGGATGGAAGCGAGGCAACCTAAACGTAAAAAAACATACATATCGTTAGTACCCGATAAAAAACGAGAGATCAGATGGAGGAGAAGGTGGGAAAACGATTAGTGGTGAAGCCTACAGCCAAAATACTACTATTGGAATAAATGACCGTTCGTGATTTTCTTACCTTTGCGTCGCCGTAAACTCCCCAATAGTCCTTAACCAATCACCATGCCGATTTTTCGCAAAGTTTGGGCCGTGTATGCCGTCGTCCTGTTCTTGCTGTTGATGACGTTGAGCCTGCCGGTCATTGGCTTCAATATGCTTGCCACGCCGGGGTCGAAGGCACTGCGTCGCAATATTAATTACCTGCATCATGTGTTTTCGCCCTTTTTCTTCACCCTGATCGGAGTTTTCATCCGGGTGGAAGGGCGCGAAAAACTCACCAGAGGCCAGTCGTATGTGATCGTCGGCAACCACCGTTCTTCGCTCGATTTCATTGCCGACGCGATGGCTTTCCCCGGAGTGTTTCGGTTTTTGGCTAAAGAAGAACTGCTGAAAATACCCGTTTTTGGTTGGATTGTTGGAAAAATGTGCCTCATCGTAGATCGCAGTAGTGCCATGAGCCGTGCCCGTAGCGTAGTGGCTCTCAAGCAACAACTCGCCGAAGGATGGAGTATTTTTATTTTTCCCGAAGGCAGCCGCAACCAAAGCAGTGCGCCGCTGGCCCCCTTTTACGACGGTGCTTTTCGCATCGCTATTCAAACCAAAGCACCCGTGGCAGTACTCACTTTGACTAATGTACATCGCATCTGTTGGGGGTATAATCTTCAGCCGGGCATCCTGCGTTTAATCTGGGACACCCCTATTCCGACGGCTGGCTTATCGGCGAAAGATATTCCGGTGTTGAAACAACAGGTGGAAGAAATTATGTCGCAGCATTTTTGAGGAAATTGTTGAGGGTGTTGAGGATGTTGAGGGTGTTGAGGGTGTTGAGATGAGGGTTAATGCCATTGATTGTCAAGCTTTTATAATTTATTTATCAAAAATATTTCTTTAATACCCTCCCTTTTTCCACGCCTTTCACCCTCTTTAACCCTTTCTCAACATTCTCAACTTCCTCAACCCTTCTCAATAATGGATTACAAAAAAAATATCCTCGAAACCATCGGCCACACGCCGCTCGTACAACTCAACCGAACCGCCACGGAAATACCTGCGCTGGTGCTCGCCAAAGTGGAAACTTTCAATCCCGGCAACTCCATCAAAGACCGCATGGCGGTGAAAATGATTGACGATGCCGAGCAGCGCGGCGACCTGAAACCCGGCGGCACCATCATCGAATGCACCTCC
Organism: Saprospiraceae bacterium; assembly: GCA_965249785.1. GTDB lineage: Bacteria > Bacteroidota > Bacteroidia > Chitinophagales > Saprospiraceae > M3007. The sequence goes on from CBDFMU010000037.1 coordinate 9,964, forward strand.
GGCAATACCGGCATGGGCCTCGCGCTGGTGGGCTGCGTGCGCGGCTATCGCTGCATTTTCACCACGACCGACAAGCAGAGCCGGGAAAAAGTAGATATTCTCAAAGCCGTGGGGGCCGAGGTGATCGTGTGCCCTACCAACGTCGGGCCAGAAGACCCGCGCTCCTACTACTCCATCGCCCGGCGACTCAGCAAGGAAATTCCCAACTCTTTCTGGTGCAACCAATACGACAATCTCTCCAATCGCCAGGCCCACTACGAAACCACCGGCCCGGAAATATGGGAACAAACCGCCGGCAAAATCACGCATTTAGTCGTAGGCGTTGGCACCGGCGGTACAGTGAGCGGCGTGGCGAAATATTTGAAAGAAAAAAATCCGAATGTGCAGATTTGGGGGGCCGATACCTACGGTTCTGTGTTCAAAAAATACCTCGAAACGGGCATTTTTGATCCAAAAGAAATTTATCCCTACATCACCGAAGGGATCGGGGAAGATATTTTACCGGCCAACGTAGATTTCAGCCTCATCAATAAATTCGAGAAAGTAACCGACAAGGATGCAGCCTTGTGGGCGCGGCGGCTGGCCAAAGAAGAAGGCATTCTGCTCGGCTATTCCGCCGGTAGCGCGATGGGCGCACTGTGGCAGCTCCGCGATCAGTTGACCAAAGACGATATAGTCGTGATCATTTTCCACGATCATGGCAGCCGCTACGTCGGTAAAATCTACAACGACGACTGGATGCGCGAACGCGGCTTTCTGGAAGACGAACTCAAGATCAGCGACCTCATCTCGCGCAAAAAAGATCGCCAGTTCATTGGCGCGCAGGTGACCGATTCGGTACGGTCGGCTTTCAATCTAATGAAATCACACGACATCAGCCAGCTGCCCGTGCAAGATGGCGACAAAATCGTCGGCTCTATTACCGAGACGCAGGTACTGCATTTCCTGCTGGAAAATCCGCTGCAAAACTCCGAGAAGTCGCTCCGCGAGGTCATGGGCAGCGCATTCCCGATGGTCAAAGATGACCTGCCACTCAGCCAGCTCAACCGCTACATCAGCAAGGAAATTCCGGCAGTGATCGCCACCGATCGCTCCGGGGCCTTGCACATCGTGACCCAGTATGATGTAATTCAGAGTATTTGATTATAGTAGGCGTTGAGAGGTTGAGAATGTTGAGGCTGTTGAGATATTTGATTGTCAGCACGTTGCATTTCACTTTCTTTCAAAACCACTCTGCGTTGACTATAGATAAAGCCAATGCCACGCATCACCAGCCCGATAAAAGTCGGGCTGGTAATAAAATTCAGCCTAAGCTAATTGCAAGGAAGGATTTACCAGCGACGTAAATGGGGAAAGGCAGAAATATACCAGTAGTATTTTTGGAAAAAAGTCGTCGAACCGCTTGGTGACTCCAGATAGGTAAGTTACTTTGGCTGCCGCAAAGGCTGCAAAGCACGCATAAAGTGTTGATAATCAGTTGGTCGTCGCTCTCTGGATGTTTTCCCGTTATTGGCATCCGACGACTTGGAGGGTGAAAAATCGTGGTTTTTGAATCGATCAGCAGCCTGATTTTCAACGGTTTATATATTTAAACATAGTGGTCTTAATCGTACCAATTGGAATTGAAACGTTTAAGAAGTACTAATGTACACGCTGACCATTTTTGTCTTAATTGTACCAATTGGAATTGAAACATTCCATGAACTTGATGATGTCCTGCGGAGCGCGAGTCTTAATCGTACCAATTGGAATTGAAACGTGGAAGAAGAAAATTTGTGCGTTGTACGTCGAGTTGTCTTAATCGTACCAATTGGAATTGAAACATTTACTCCAATCTGTGAACATGGCAGAAATCCAGAGTCTTAATCGTACCAATTGGAATTGAAACTGGCATAGTGGTTTCGCCATTGAACTCGACGATCAGCGTCTTAATCGTACCAATTGGAATTGAAACTCGGCTTTCATACTCAGCCAGGTCAGCCCGTTGGCGTCTTAATCGTACCAATTGGAATTGAAACATTCCAGCCCCTCTATCGTGCTGCCGTTCGCAAACGGTCTTAATCGTACCAATTGGAATTGAAACTTTGCGCGTTTGCACCTTCGACGTGCAAAGTTCCAACGTCTTAATCGTACCAATTGGAATTGAAACTTAAAAGCGATTGGCTTGAACCCAACCCCCTGCTGAGTCTTAATCGTACCAATTGGAATTGAAACTCGTGGAGGTCCAGTATTTGGGTACCAATGCGGAGGGTCTTAATCGTACCAATTGGAATTGAAACGCGGCCATGTGGTAGAGTCCGGTTATCTTCTTTTTGTCTTAATCGTACCAATTGGAATTGAAACTGTAGGTTTTACGCGGCACCAGCTCGGCCATTGTGAGTCTTAATCGTACCAATTGGAATTGAAACACGAGTTCCTGGTTTAACAGCCGTCCACTGTAATCGGTCTTAATCGTACCAATTGGAATTGAAACGATTGGAATAGGAACGCGGCCCTTCTGTTATGTAGGTCTTAATCGTACCAATTGGAATTGAAACTACCACATATACCGGGAAACCGAATATCTGGTATTGTCTTAATCGTACCAATTGGAATTGAAACAATCCCATAGCGACGTATGGTAGATACAATTCGCGTCTTAATCGTACCAATTGGAATTGAAACTTATACCCTAACATAGGGTCATTATAGTTATTATCGTCTTAATCGTACCAATTGGAATTGAAACTCAATGAACCAATCAGACCAGGAACAAGTAAACACTGTCTTAATCGTACCAATTGGAATTGAAACCCGTCAATAAGCAGGTTGTGCAAGCTGTCTATGTTGTGTCTTAATCGTACCAATTGGAATTGAAACTTTATTTGCGTGTGCCAATCAGATTTTGTTTTAGAGATCTTAATCGTACCAATTGGAATTGAAACTGCCTTATAGCATCATCTCCGCCTGTTCCATCTGGATCTTAATCGTACCAATTGGAATTGAAACTCCGGCTTGCTATACCCCTTCGCCGGATTACCCGCAATCTTAATCGTACCAATTGGAATTGAAACATCATTCAAACCGCCATTAACGTAGTCAAGGCGTTAGTCTTAATCGTACCAATTGGAATTGAAACACTAATAACCCCATTAGCCTTGCGATGGCTAATAGTGTCTTAATCGTACCAATTGGAATTGAAACAGGCAATACGGTTCGTGGCCTTCTGTTTTCGTACACGTCTTAATCGTACCAATTGGAATTGAAACTTGGAAAGGCGGCATAGCTCCTTTGCTTCTTAAAAAGGTCTTAATCGTACCAATTGGAATTGAAACAGGCGTTAGGTACAGGCTTGCTTGTCCCCAACATTCGTCTTAATCGTACCAATTGGAATTGAAACTTGAAATAAAGCCGGTCGCCAATTTTCACACTGTCGTCTTAATCGTACCAATTGGAATTGAAACAAATAGAGCGCACCCAAAAAGCCCACTCTATTAAAGTCTTAATCGTACCAATTGGAATTGAAACTTTCGCCATATATTTATAAGCGACATAGCCAGCAGTGTCTTAATCGTACCAATTGGAATTGAAACGCCGTTGGTGGACACTAATACTGCCAATCCAATCCAGTCTTAATCGTACCAATTGGAATTGAAACACGAGTGCAACATGAGCCTTGCGAGCGTCATCGGAGTCTTAATCGTACCAATTGGAATTGAAACTAATCAGTGATTTCATCGCCCTTCGCTGCATATATCGTCTTAATCGTACCAATTGGAATTGAAACCCGGGGTCTGGGTGTATTTGCCTGTTGCCATACTTAGTCTTAATCGTACCAATTGGAATTGAAACTGATGATCCGGTTACTGGTACCCAGCTCAGCCAACGGGTCTTAATCGTACCAATTGGAATTATTTCCAGCATACGTTCTTGTGGCCGGGGAATAAAACGCTACAAAAAACGCGCGTCAATCCACGGTAGTAGACTGACGCGCGATGGTTCATAAAGTGTGATGGAGGCCCAGCGAAGTACTAAATAGGCAGTATTTATTCGTCTTCGTAACGGAACAATCCAGCCAGGTTACGGGTAAATACAGTACCCGGCGTAGTAGTATTCCCAGCAGCAGTAAGCACCAAAAGATTGGCCGGCTGGTTCAGCGCAATACCATCGAAAATCTGGTAGTAATCGGCTAGCAGGTGGACGAGTGCGGCCTGGCCTTTGACTACCGTGAACGGTTTTTCCGGTAGAACGACTTCTAAATAATTGGCCGCAGTTCCAAATTTGTACTCAAACGGCTGCATTTGCGCCACGGAACCAGAAGCAGCAGCGGTGGTATCAATCGTCCCTTTGACGTGCAGGAATACATAACCATCTGGCTGTGGCGCGCTGCCAAACCACATATCCGGTTGGTCGAGCAGGGCCGCGTCGGTGGAAGGGGCTGCCTGATTAGCGGTCGCATCAAAGCCGAGGTGGAACCGCACCGACTTGTATTCCCCGACTGGTATATTGTCCAGTGCATAAGATTCTGTTTCCAATACCTGGAGAATTTTTTTGTCCGTCACCTCGTAGAGGGAGCCATCCGCTTTGACGAGCTGGATATGCGACAGATAAAGTTGGGCAAGATCCAGGGAAATTTTTCGGCCCGAATCAGTTGTGTAAACGGTATTATAATCTTCTACTTCATTTTTATCCAAATAGACATGCAGGTGAAACAACACGGAGCCAGTGCCAGGGTCCACAGGATCTTTTTTGCAGGAAGAGAAAGTAATTAAGCCTGCAAAAAGCAGCGCAGCGCAAAAAAGCACTTTATTTTGAATGATATTTCTCATTGTTGGTTAGATTTAAAAAATGCACATTACCACCGTTGCCAGCAATAAGCTGAACAGTAATTTTATTAGTAATAAGTACATTATAATCTAAGTTATTCTGAGTGTTTTAGTATTCGATTAAATACGTGACAATCAAGTGTTTTAATCAAATCTTCCAATACTCCTATCCTCAGGGAACTTAGATTATAGTGTAGTAAGGAGTGATTAATAGTGATGGAAACAAGCCAGTAAAAGTGGCCTCACGCCTGGTGAGCGGGCGGACGAAAAACCTCTTCGGGAAAGCCAATAGTGCAACGGTCATCGCCAGGCGGCAGACCAGCATGCAATGCTACGGCTATAAAAATGAAGCCTGGCAAGGTTGGCTGCAGAGGGCATTCAGCCAAATCCAGTCCTCTCTGTAAGGTGGGAACTGACTGTGCATCTCCCGGTGTCGGGTTGGTGGCAGCAGCAAGTTTTTTTCTCAGGTAGCACTTGCCATCGCAGTGCATCGCCGGATGGCTCCGGTTTTCGCAGAGGGCGGAAGTAATATAGGCGCGGTTGGCAAACCAATAAGTCAGTACGCCAGCGTTGTAGAAGGCCTGACTACTAACAATACTGACTAAGAAGAACGCCGTAAATCGCGACATAGGGCAAAAGTAGGCTGAAACGCTACACTTATCAAAAAAAGGAGGGACTGTGCCAGCGTTAGCAGATTGGAGTGTTGCCAAATGTTACTTCCTCATCGCTGCCCCTTGACCATGCGCTCTTTACCATTTATATCCTGGCGAACTTCCAGCTGTGTCAGACCCATCTGGCGTAGTAGAACGACTACGTCTTGTATATTATACTCATTGCATTCCAGAAATATCATGCTGCCGGGCAACATCTTTGCCCTGGCAAAAGCAGCCAAAGCGCGATAAAACCGCAGCGGATCGTCATCGGGTACAAAAAGGGCGAGTTCGGGTTCATAGGCCAGTACTTGCGCTGGCATCAGCGTCCGCTCGCGCTGTGGAATGTAGGGCGGATTGCTCACCAATACGTCTATCATGGGAAAAAGATGCCAATCCTGTTCATTCAGCAGGTCGCCTTCCAATAGCGTTCTGGCTTGTTCGCCTAGTAGCTGGGCGGCATTTTCGCGGGCCACCGCCAGAGCGGTCGTGCTTTTTTCGAGGCCATAAAGTTGCAGGGCCGGAAATTTTTTCTTCAACGTAATACCGATGCAACCACTGCCCAATCCAATGTCGAGCAAGGTAGGCGCGACGATGGGTTGCGTTTTCAAGTGCGCAAGTACCCAAGCCACCAGTTCCTCGGTTTCCTGCCGGGGAATAAGCACCGCTGGATTGACCCGAAATTGGAGACCAAAGAAATCAGCCATGCCCAGCACATATTGCACTGGTTCACCGGCTTCCAGACGGCTGGCTATTTCCATTAAAAGGGTCTCCTCTCCTCTTTCCAGAAATCGTTCAGGACTAGATTTCTTACTATGAAAAGCATCTTCTAACACAATTCGGGCAATACTGGCAGCTTCTGGCTGGTCGTAGTTACTACGAAGTTTTTCTAATAAGAAAATTCTGGCTGAGGATAAATTCATTTGGATATAAGACGTTTTTTCAAACGGAAAGCCTTAAAAATAGTGGGTTATTAACATAGAACGCTCTTCGGGAAACAGCTCATTTATCATCCTAACGGCATCCGTCTAAGCCACGAAATACACGCAGCGTGAACGGATTCCGTCAGAATGACAAAACGTAGCGTTACATTTCGAGGGTAAAAATCGCCCCTTTGGGATGATTATCCGTGAGCTGGATGCTGCCACCGTGGGCTTTGACGACTTGCTGAACAATGTACAGGCCCAAACCAGTGCCAGTAGCCTGTCGGGTTTCTTCATTGCCAAGCCGATAAAATTTCTCAAAAACAGCCTTTTTCTCCGCATCCGGGATGCCTTGTCCTTCATCGGACACGCGCAGTCGAATTCGCCCATTTGCTTTCTCGGCGGTGAGTTCTATGGGCATGCCCTGCGGGGAATATTTGATGGCATTTTCGAGCAGGTTTTGTACCACCGAAGTTAGCCCGGCTTTATCGGCCTGTACGGGGGGGAAATCCGGCGGAACGTGTATAGCAAGGTTGGCTTTGGGGTAGCGTACTTTCAGCCCGGAACAAATGTCGCGCGCCAACGCCCCCAAATCTACTGGCTCGGCGAGGGGTTGCCATTTGTCTTCCAATCGGGCAGCCAGCAGCAGATCTTCGACCAGATGTTTCAAGCGATCAGCATCCTTTAGACCCGCGTGACAGAGCCTTTCTACCTGGCCCCGTTCCAGTAATTCGCGCTTGCAAATGGTCTCAATAATGAGGATGATGGAGGCCAGCGGCGACTTCAGTTCGTGGGTGATGCTAAGCAGGAAGTTGCGTCGCTGATGGGCCAAAGTAACTTCGCGGCGGGCACTCCGGTTGATAAGCCATACCCCGATAATGAGGCAAATGGTGAAGAAAATACCCTCGGCCACCACCATGCGACGCTCTCGTTCCCATTTACGGACTATAGCTTTGTATTCCTGCGTATCGGCTAGTTTGGTAAGGTTGAAGCCTTGGTTTTGGCGACTAAAACGCAATTCCAGGGCCTCTTGCTTCACCTCCAACAACCGATCGTTTTGGCACCACAAATGATACGACCACCAGCCAAAAGCCAGCACCATGTAGCCAATGACAAATTGTGACAGCCGCCGACCAGGGATTTTTTCAAACATGGCGTTTATAAAATAGGGCGCGCAAATTGCCCAAAGTGATCAATAGCACCATTAGCAGCCAGATGTACATCCATACCTGCGACGAAAACAGGCCGACTACGCGTTCGTACTGCGCCAGATCGCTGCCAGGGCCGACCCGAAAATCCTGTAAGATATACAGCACCGCCGCCAGCCCGAGGAACATGAGTACATCCTGCTCCCAATTGGTTTTTCGGACAATTGCATAAAGCAGCAGCGCAAAGCCGAACAAAATGGCCGTGCTGATCAGTGATTCGAACCATACGATGCCTACCAGTGCCATAATACCAGCCAGGAGCAGTAAAGTGCTCTGGGTGAATCGTTTATATTTCACCCCGATCCGAAATAACAGATTACCAAGCACGGCGCTGCCGACGTAGCCGCCCAGGAGAATAAGGCCCGCGCTGCCCCCACGTGTAGAGGTGTACCCACTACCATCCAGATTGACTTGCAAGCCTTCCACGTTGCCACCCGTAAAAATAGCCCCGAGCGCGTGGCCGAATTCGTGCAAAAAAGTAACCAGTAACGTGACTGGATACAGCACCAGCTGTCCAAATGAACCACCGGCAAACCGCAAAATCAGGTAAACCAGCAGCATGGCCAGCAACCGAAAATGCAATGGATTGGTGCGGATCATGGATTAATCTTGAATAATTCGACCTCAAATAAAAGCGTCGAAAAACCTTTAATGTTGGGGCGACCTTTCTCGCCGTAAGCCAGATTGTAAGGAATGTAAAATTTGAATTTGTCGCCTTCGTGCATATACTGCAAACCTTCCGTCCAGCCGGGAATCACCTGATTGAGACCGAAAGAAGCCGTCTTACCCCGCTCCACGCTGCTGTCAAATACGCGTCCGTCAATAAAAGTCCCGTGGTAATGAACCTCCACTTTATCGGTTGCCTTCGGGCTGACGGTGCCAGTGCCCTTTTTCAACACTTCGTATTGTAGGCCGCTGGCGGTGGTCGTCACCTCCTTGCGTTTTTTATTTTCTTCCAGAAATTTCTGGTTGTCCATCTTATAAGCAGCGGCAGCCCTTTGCTGGGACATTTTACTGTAATCGTTAAAGACCTGATTGGATTGGTCTACGGTGAAGTGGGTGCTGTCGCCTTTCAAAACGGTTTTCAGAGCGGCCATAAAAATGTCGGATTTGAAATCTGCGGCCAGTTGTTTTTGGGCAGTCGCAGCCAGCACCATTCCGTAAGCATAACTGGCACTGTCAGCAGCCGTTTTTAGTTCCACCGCTGGTTTGAAATCAGCCTTCTTCAATTTGGAAGGATTCTTTTGGGCAAAAAGGCCAAGCGAGAGGAAAGTCAGGCTGGCAACTAAAAGGGTCTTTTTCACGATGTAATATAGTTTGTTGAATTTGAAAAGGGGGTTGAGGGTGTTGAGATTGTTGAGGGTGTTGAGGGTGTTGAGAAGAGTTGATAGCCACCCTCCACTGTTTTCTCAACATTCTCAACCCCTCAACATCCTCAACAATTTATCATCATTTCTTCTTCCGCATCTCTGCATAATACTGATAAAAATACGGAATGGTCTCTATGCCCTTGTAATAATTGAAGAGGCCGTAGTGTTCGTTTGGCGAGTGAATATCGTCGGAATCAAGGCCAAATCCCATCAGCACTGATTTGACGCTCAATACTTGATCGAACATCGCCACAATGGGAATACTACCCCCACCGCGTTGCGGAAGCACTTTTTTGCCAAAAGTAGTTTCCAGTGCTTTTTCAGCCGCCTTATATTCCACAGAATCGGTGGGTGTCACCACTGGATAGCCGCTGTGATGGGCCGTCACCTTTACTTTCACTGATTTTGGTGCCAATCCTTCAAAGTGTTTCTGAAACATCTTTTCGATCTTTTTCGGGTCTTGGTTGGGCACCAGGCGCATCGAAATTTTGGCGAATGCCTGACCGGGCAACACGGTTTTAGCGCCCTCGCCAATGTATCCACCCCAAATACCGTTTACATCCAGAGTAGGCCGGATGCCCGTGCGTTCTACGGTGGTGTAGCCTTTTTCACCCATCAGCTCCGCCACACCGAGTTCTTTCATATAGGCTTTTTCGTCGTAGGGAGCATTATTCATCAATTTGCGCTCTTTACTGCTCACTTTCTCCACGTCGTCGTAGAAGCCTTCGACCGTCACGCGACGTTTGGCATCGTGCAGCGAAGAAATCATGTCGCATAAGACATTGATTGGATTGGCGACCGCACCACCGTATACGCCAGAGTGCAGGTCTTTGTTGGGCCCAGTCACCGCCACTTCCACATACGACAGGCCACGCAGCCCTACGGTCAGGCTCGGCGTAGAATTATCAATAATGCTGGTATCGGAAATCAATACCACATCGCAGGCCAGTTTTTTCTTGTTGGCACGGCAAAAGGCTTCCAGGTTTCTGGAACCAACTTCCTCTTCGCCTTCGATCATAAATTTTATATTGCAAGGCAGCTTATCGTTTTTCAACATCATCTCAAAAGCTTTGACGTGCATGAAAAACTGGCCTTTATCGTCGCAGGAGCCGCGCGCATAAATCGCGCCTTCCGGGTGGGCTTTGGTTTTTTTCACCACCGGCTCGAAGGGCGGACTATCCCAAAGATTGAGTGGATCAGCGGGCTGTACGTCGTAGTGGCCGTAGACCAGCACGGTCGGTGCTTTGGGGTCGGTCAGCTTTTCGCCGTACACAATTGGATGACCAGCGGTATCGTGAATTTCCACGCTCTCCACCCCGACGGCGCGCAGGTGTTCGGCGGTGGCTTCGGCCATATGGCGCACGTCGCCAGCATACTTAGGGTCGGCACTCACTGAAGGGATGCGCAGCAGATCGAGCAGTTCGTCCAGGAAGCGTTGTTTGTTGGCTTCGAGGTAGGGCATTAGTTCTTTCATGGAATTTTTATTGGTTATCCGTTATCGGTTTCTTTGGGATAAAATGTTGCTTGTCAATCATTTGCGATAATACGCAATATATGAGGATTTGAATATTTGAGTATTCGATCAAAATACTTGATTCTCAGTTAATTAATCAAATACTCGCATCTTCAAATCCTCAAGAATTTAATTTACAGCGTACCTGACACCCTCCTTCGCCTGCGGGCTTCGGCGGGTAAAGCGGGCAAATTTCTCTGTTTTTTCGCAATGGCCAAGCAATAGAGAGAAAAATCACGCATTGGTGACAGAGGAATGGAAGATAATTCGAGCCAAATGCCGCTTTAAAAGCTTAGCATCTGTTCCTAATCTCCATGAATAGGTCACCATGCAGTAACTTGTAGCCATAAAAATAACCTGCTGATGAGACTAAACCGATTTTCTTTTCCAATAAATAATGTTGCCCGGTATGTATGTTTTTCTGGCGAAAATCAGAGATTTTGCCGGGTAAATGCAGTTGGTGAAAGGGGATGTGACTTTGGTGCGATGAAATATTGGGGGTTGGATAAAAAATTCCCCGGATAATTTGGAAGTATGAGGCTTGGGCGTACATTGCTGCCTCAAATGAACGAAACATGCCCCATGTGTTCCAAGTGCTTTATGCTGGTTTTGCTGGTGATGCGGATATTTGGTCGGTGAGGCTGGGTATCCGCATTGGTGTTTTGAAACTTCTAGTTGCGGCCATGCATTGGAAGGGGTGACATAGTCAGCATACACGCAACGGACGGCTAAGTAAAAGGACGGGTAAATGTTAGTGGACGTTAACATTTACCCGTCCTTGGGAAAAAATTTAGTCGTTGGTTGCGGGAGTGCGATAGTTAGCGGAAAATAAAAACAACAATCAAAATAAAGAAATAAAATATGAAACTAAACTTTACATTGCTCAAAGACTTCGTGGGTGAATCAAATGTTCAGTCTGTTTTTGAACATTTAGAAGTTTTTTTTTCGTGAGAATCAAGAAAGTGGAGTGAAAATTTATGAAGAAGACTATATAATGATTAGAGCGAGGTATAGTGCTTTAAACAAAGAAATTCTCTTGGGCATACTTAAATCGGAAGATGAAAACGTTACGAGGACTAAAATTACTTATAGTTTAATTCAATGGCTACAAAGATTAGAGGACTATTTCAAAGACAATAGCGGGAGTCAAGTATTGGAAATTGAACCATCTGAATTAAAAAACGATTCAATTGATGAATTAAGAAATATTTTCGGCAGTGAACTTGATTTAGAAGCAAATGTGGATAATTCTATTTCGATAATTAAAGAGTTAAGTAATGAGGAACAATTTTTAAAACCAATTGCCTTATATTTTGCAGGCAGAATAGGCGCAGGTAAATCAACTTCATGCAATAAGTTTCTCGATAAAAACAAAGTTGGCTATTTTGATACCACTAAACAGATAACACATAGTGGGTTTACAACAGGACTTTCCATATTTGATTTACCGGGTCAAAATGGCGAGCCTTTTTTTGAAAATGTAAGTCGAGTTGCATTAGGCTTACCCATTATAGAACAGCATCGTAAATTTAATTTCGGGAAACCCAATTCTGAAAAATTTTTGTACTTAAAACGCTCACCAAAGGAAGTTGTTGAAGAACGAGAATTTGACTTACTTGAATGGTGTACATTTGCAGAAAAAGAAAACATATCCCCGGATATCATTATATATGTCATTAAAATTGGAGATAGTCAAATAATTATTAATGATGACAAAGAATTTATTTGTGAATTAATTGAATTATTAAAATATAAACATAAAAATGATAAAATAATATTTTTATTCAATGATATAGGAGGGACCAATGAGGAAATTTATAATTTGTTTAGGAAAGACATTGAATCATGTTATTCTATGGTGTTCAAAGAAGAATCATCTCAAAGCCCAATGATATTTTTAGTTAATGCACTTACTGGTGAAGGTTTTTTTGATTTTATAAAATACTTGTGTGAGATATTGCCTTCTGAAACAATAGGGAAAATCAAAGAATTGTTTCACCAAGATTTTAAAGAAGAAGTAAAAAAGCACCTTGCTTCAAAATTTTACGACAATAACGTAAAAATTGCTTCTAAACTATCAAAATTTCATCCTTATGAAAGCAATAAATCAATCTCTATTTTTGAATCTTCGATAATTGCGATCATTGGATTAGCCAAGCATTTTTTAGTAAATTACGAGGTTAAAAAACACAAACAGTTTTTTGATAACGCTCAAACCGTATTGCTAGAAATTGCCAAAGAAAACCTGATTGAAACGGCAATTCCAAAAACTATTTATGTTCCTGTGGTTGAAAAAAAATTAGAACCTGTCGAAATAACAAATAAAGATATTGATGATTTTATCTCGCAAAAAATGCTTGATGATATTTTTTATAAATCTAAAAATCTATCAGAACTTAGAGATGAAGCAGATGATTTGCTTGAAGAATATTCTTCAATGACAACTACTGTTGATGTTGAATACGACGCAGTTATTAAGTATGAAGAAAAAAAATTCTATGAGCCAATAACATTGCAAATGCCAATACTAGGAACTAAATTAATTCCTTATGATGACTATACGCTAAGGATATCTGGAAAAAAATTAGCAATTAAGAACAGCGACCCGAAGCACTTGGAGGTTGAATGCAATAAAAGACCCGAAACCCATAAAGTTGCAAATGCTGTAATTGGATACAGAGATGAAGAAATAAAAATTGATTATAAAAAAGGAGGCATACCTTTTATTTCATTTATTTTAGGTAGTACTCTTGAATTAATGAAAATTATTAATGAACAGGAGTTGAATCAATTAAAGCCAATGCATTTGAAGAAACAGGTACAAGAAGCAATTAAAAGAATAAGAACCAAAATAGAATCAAAAAAAGCAGAACTGTTCGACAATATTGAATCTAAAAATAAAGATTCAGAGGAAAATATTAAGAATATAATTACATCATTATTCAAAATCCGCTAACAAAGCACTCAACGACCATGCCGCCCAAAGCCTAACCCGCAAAACCCAACGCAGGGCGGCACGTCGTGAGTGCAAACCGTTATGCTTTATTGTAAGAGACCAAGTTCGATAATTTCATTTCATAACTCCAAATTAGTATGACAGGAATAGATAATATTTACAAACAACACAGATTGGTTTATCTGGATACAAATGCCATCAGCAACATTTGTAAAGACGGTGATTTAATTTTAAGGTTTCTAGCAAAATACCCCTTAGGTGAAAAGCACTTACTATGTTATAGCACTTACACATTATTTGAGATTGCAAAAAACAAGACTCTTTTTCCAAAATTCAAGAATTTTTATTCGCTATATCCAAGTGTAATTGTTCTTTCATATTTCCCATTGGCAGTAAGAGAGATTGATTATATTGCTGGTGATATTGAGTTTGTAAATCCAATTCTACTCACTCCTCAAGCCATAAATATTGAAGGCAAATCACTTATTCCAAACTCGCTAGATTTGCTGTTAGAACAGCCAGAAGTAAAAGCATCCTTTAAAAATGCGGAAAATTATACAACAACATTTTATAACGAAGTTATTTCAATACTAGACAAACCAGAGTTTGCTCATATTGACAAGGATTGTATTACAAAAAGAAAAGGTGATTTCGTTCGAGCATTTATGAGATATGAGTTGAAACATCGATTTATGAGTGGACAAGAGGTTCCTATTGACAAGGAAAAATTAAAACTAATGAAATCGTTAAACATTCTTGCACATGCTGTCTTTTATAAATTCTTCTCTGATATCAAAAGAAAGATTGACAAATCTGATATTATAGATATTCTGATAATGACAACAACGCCCTATGTTCATACATTTGTTTCAGAAAAAAATGCAATCGATGTATTGAGAAAGATTAAAAGTCAAACAGGAGTAATTGACAGGCTCAATCTTCAAAAATTAGCGGATATTGAATAAAACGACAAGAACAAGATGGTTCCAGATAGTTTAATAAGTCTTTCGACACAAATAAGTTAAAACCATTGATGACACAAAACAACAAAGCATAACAAAAACTATATGTCAATTGGGGTTTCCGTGCGGACAACAAAGTTCGCAGCCCGCAACAACGGCATCGGGGTTCGACAGGAAAGCAACCCGCAATCCCCAACTACATATAGTTCCGTCCGTTCAGTAAAATGACATAATAAAACCCCAACCCAGTCTCAACCACATACTTTCATTCCATAAATAAAATTGAATCATGAAAGCACTCCTTCCTTTGTTTCTGGCCGGTATGGCCATGCTTCCCTTTGGCTTGATAGCCCAAAGCCCCGTTGGCACGTGGAAAATGTCCATTCCCGATCAAAATGGAAAAATGACGCCCGTGAACGTGCAGATAGCAGAGGATGGCACCTATGCCATCGATTTCGGTGCCGATGGCACCATCGATCTCAAGGGGAAATACACCGTGGAAGGCGGGAAAATAACCGTTCAGGATGCGGAAGGCAGCGACTGTACCGCACCGGGGGTGTACACCCTTAAGATTGAAGGCGATACCCTGACCATGACCCGCGTAAGCGACGGCTGCACCGGCCGTGGCGGACCCGAAGGAGTCATGACGATGCAGCGAGGTTGAGGGGTTCCCGAAACCGGAGCAGGAAGAAACACCCTACTCCTCCTCAATCTCAAACTCCGCATCCTTCTCCCATATCTCCATTTCACAGGGCTTGCAGTTGAATTTTAGTTTGTATTCAATGTCGCCGTGCTTCAACGTGAGTGGGTCAGCGAGTTTGGTGCCCATCGTTTCCCGCTGGTAGCGCGGACATTTGCCCAGTTCATATTTCACGCAATATTTGGTCACCATCACCCGCGATTTGCCGGGATCCCATTGCAATTCGAAGGCCTTTTCAATATCGGTGACACCGTGGTGCTTGTAAAATGACCGGGCCAGTTTATTAGACACATTATACGTAAAATCAAGCGATTGTACCGGATAGGGATGTTCGGTTTTGACGAGCACGTGCTCTTCGCGCTGGTACTCCCGGATGCGTATTTCCGCCAATTGTTCCAAAGTCTGTCTGCGTATTTCGTTGACTTTGGAATTGGGTAAAAACCAGTTTTGAGAGAATTCTACCGTCACTTCATCGGCAATAAAAGGTGTATTTCCGGTTTTGGCGAGGTTCCTTTGGATGTTTTCGAGCAGTCCTTCGGCGTTTTTGGCAGGTTCCTTGAGCGTTTCGAGGATGTTTGTACAAGTGTGTCCGTCTTCATCCACCACATGCAGGAGAAAGCCGGTTTCCGTTTCGCTGAAACGCATTCTTACGCCGATTTTCCGCACGGCACTGTTTTCATTTTCCAGCATCCGCGTGAACTCGGCGTCGAGATTGCGGTAGATGTCCGTACCAACCGGCATACGTTTCAGTTCGTTGGGTACCACCAGTTCATTGACGATGATGTTGACCTGCACGCCGTCGCCTACGCCTGCTTCGTTGACAAAATACAAGCCGTCGCCGTTGTTGAGGTGTTCGTAATTTTCAATCCGGTAACCGTTGGCCTTGATTTCTAGTAACTTACCGATGTATTGCCCTTTGGATTTGGGGCTTTCCCAGGAACCGATGCTCGCGTGCCGCTGATTGACAAAATAATCGGTGTAGCCCCGGTTGAAACTGCGATCCAGTCCCGGCTCAAATTGGTAGAAAGTACGGCCCGAAGACGCCTTTTGATATTGATCGGGATGCGCATCTAGAAAAGTATCCAGTTTTTTGCGCAGGTAAGACGTGTTGTTTTTGACGTACACAATGTCTTTCAGGCGGCCTTCAATTTTAAAAGAAGAAATACCGGCCCGAATTAGGTTGAGCAGTTCGTTGCTCAGGTCCAAATCCTTAATGGAGAGCAGGTGGCTGTTTTCGATCAACGTTTTGCCCGTACCGTCAATGAGTTGGTACGGCAGGCGGCAGTTTTGGGCGCAGGAGCCACGGTTGGCCGAGCGTTCGCCGTTGGCCACGCTCATGTAGCAATTGCCGCTGAAAGACACGCACAACGCGCCAGTGACGAAAAATTCCAGGTCCACGTCACTTGCTTCGTGGATTTCCCGGATTTGGTTGAGATTCAGTTCGCGGGCCAGCACCACGCGCTTGATGCCTGCATCGGCCAGGAATTTCACGTGTTTTGCGTCGCGGTTGTTGGCTTGCGTGCTGGCGTGCAGCACGATGGGCGGCAAATCCATTTCCAAGATGCTCATGTCTTGAATGATGAGCGCATCCACGCCGATGTGGTACAAATCCCAAATCAATTTCCGGCAGTCTTCCAGTTCGTGGTCGTACAGAATGGTGTTGACGGCCACCAGCACTTTGGCCTTGAACAGGTGCGCGTAACGGGCCAGTTCGGCGATGTCTTCCAACGAGTTAGCCGCGTTGGTGCGGGCACCGAACAAAGACGCGCCAATATACACGGCATCGGCACCAGCATTGATGGCGGCCATGCCCTGATATAGGTTTTTGGCCGGGGCCAGGATTTCAATTTTCTTTCTACTCATGACAGTTTGCCGGGCAAGATTGGTGGGCAGACAAGATAAGTTTGCGGATAATCCTGCGGGCGGGGCGCAAAATTACGAAAATTGGCTGTTTTTTGAGGCATTGAATTTAGGCCCTCTGCATAGGTACAAAATTATAGACATATCGCTTTTTTGCTGTCCTGCGTTGGTACCGAAAAAGGCGCAAATAGCATGACCCGCGATCAGCCCGAAAAGTTGGGGACAAGATAAAAAGTCACCTGAATGATTTGGGAAATCTGTTGCCGACACGTATATTGCCGAAAAACGGTCAAAACATGCACACATGAGGGAGCGTGGTGGCAACCATCGGAGACCTCCAACAAATATGACGATGACAATATTAGAAAATATTAGACAAACGCTAAAAACTAAATTCGATTTAATTAACAATGAAAAACTAAAAAAGGATTTACTGAATGCTTTGCCATTTTGGCTGGGGGCTTTTATTTCGGGTGCCGTTGCAGTGTTGTATGCGAAATTATTCTCCTGGGCAGAATTAGGAACCCATCTTCTTTATGAAAAAGCCAGCTGGACATTTTTTATTATCACTCCGGTTTGCTTTGTTTTAGCCTGGTGGCTGGTTTCGCAGTATTCCCCTTTCGCCAGAGGCAGCGGCATCCCCCAAGTCAGTGCAGCGATTGAATTATCCAACCCGAAACACAATTATAAAGTAAGTTCATTACTCAGTGTAAGGATTGTTTTTATAAAAGTCATTTCCAGTCTGGTAATGGTTTTTGGTGGCGGTGCCATTGGTCGGGAAGGTCCAACTATACAAATATCGGCTTCTATCTTTAAAAAAATAAGGGACCTTTTACCCGATTGGTATCCCAAAATATCTAAAAGAAATATGATTGTTACCGGAGCGGCGGCAGGACTGGCGGCAGCATTTAATACACCCTTAGGCGGAATTGTTTTCGCTATTGAAGAATTAACCAAGACGCATTTTAGTTTTTTCAAATCGGCCCTGCTGACCGGGGTAATTATTGCCGGTTTAACCGCATTGAATCTGTTAGGACCTTATTTATACTTGGGTTATCCCCAATTAAGCAGCATTACGGCCTGGGTAATCACGGCCATTATTCCCTTAGCCGCTATAACTGGCGTGGCAGGCAGTGGCATGGGGAAAATAATTTTATACATTTTAGAAAAGAAAAATGTTTTAAAGAAAAATTATCAAAAAGTAGTGTATGTGCTATTATGTGGGCTGATAATAGCCTCGCTGGCTATTTTTCTAGACAATAGAATATTTGGTTCGGGAAAAGAAATTATGGTTTCCACGTTGTTTACCAACCATAAACATCTGGAATGGTACATTCCATTTATAAGAATTATTGGTTCCATTATTTCCTTTTCGACGGGTGCAGCAGGCGGGATATTTGCGCCTTCCCTCAGTGCAGGAGCGAGTATCGGTGCGGTTTTTGCAGGTTGGTTTGATTTCTCTATCCCAGAAACTAATTTATTAATTCTATGTGGTATGGCGGGTTTTTTGACTAGCATCACCAGAAGCCCTTTTACTTCTTCTATCCTGGTCTTAGAGATGACCAATAGCCATAATGTTATTTTTTACATTATGCTGACCGCTTTGTTTTCCAACCTGATGGCAACTTTGGTGAGCCGGCACTCGTTTTATGAATACTTGAAAGACCAGTACATTAAAGAAATTCACAAAACGGAAGTGCAACGGCCTGACCCGACATTAAATACGACAGCCTAACTATGCCATTTCTTAAAAATATCAACCAGATTTTAGCATTCTCCCTGGAATTAGGTATGTTTTTCAGTATTTCCTATTGGGGATTTTTACAAGGAAAAAGCACCTTGACGAAATGGGCGATAGCTATTGCTTGTCTGGCTATTGCGGTAACATTATGGGGCGTCTTTGCCGCTCCCAATTCCCAGACGAGGTTGACCTTCCCGATTAGATTAATTTTTGAACTTTTCATGTTTCTATTAGCAGCATTTTTACTCTATAAATTGAATTTTACGGGATGGTCGTTAGCCTTTGCTTTACTGTCAATAGTTAGCGTGACCATCGCTTTTATTTTTAAACAATAGTGGATGGTGTATAGTCAACGTAGCGTGGTTTTGAACGAAGACCAGACATACAATACTTACAGTCAATATTTCAACATTCTCAACCTCTCCACTTTCCCTATAACGCAATTCGCAAGTTATTTTTCACGGGCTGACAAAAGCCAACCGCTTCGCCCATTTTTTCTTCCAACAATTGGCCTTCGTGCCAGGCCAAATGCCCGCTCACCACGGTGCTCAAAACTTTACCCCGAAACGTTTTGCCAGACAACGGCGACCAACCACATTGGTACAAAATATTGTCGGGCTGCACGGTCCATTCGTGGTTCACGTCCACAATACTCAAATCCGCCCAGTAGCCTTCATCCAGAAAACCGCGCTCCTGCACCCGAAATAAAGTGGCGGGCGCGTGGCACATTTTCTCCACGATTTTTTCGAGGGAAATCTTTCCGGCATGGTAAAAATCGAGCATCACATTCAGTGAATGTTGCACTAATGGCAAACCCGACGGTGCCTGCAAATACGGTTGCGATTTTTCCGCCCAAGTATGTGGCGCGTGATCGGTGGCGATAATATCCAGCCGATCATCCAGCAAAGCAGGTAATAGTGCCTCGCGATGTTCACGGCTTTTAATGGCCGGATTACATTTGATTTGATTGCCCAAAGTAGCGTAATCGTCCGCACTAAAATACAGATGATGCACGCAAACTTCGGCGGTTATCTTTTTGTCTTTCAACGGAATAGAGTTGTCAAACAAAGCCAGTTCATCCTTCGTACTGATGTGCAGAATGTGCAGCCGTGTACCGTGTTTTTTAGCCAATTCCACGGCCATCGAAGAGGAACGATAACAGGCTTCCACATTGCGAATGAGTGGATGAAATTCCGCCGTCAGTTGGTCGCCGTATTCTGCTGTGTAATGCGCCAGATTAGCGCGAACAGTGGCCTCATCTTCACAGTGCGTAGCAATCAGCATCGGCGACTCGGCAAACAGACGTTCCAGGGTAGCGCGATTGTCAACTAACATATTGCCCGTGCTGCTACCCATAAATACTTTGATTCCGCAGACTCGTTTTGGATCGGTTTTCAGCACTTCCACCAGGTTATCGTTCGTGGCGCCCATGAAAAAGGAGTAATTGGCCAAAGACGTCCGCGCCGCGATCTGGTATTTTTCTTCCAACAATTCCTGCATCACGCTCGGCGGATTCGTGTTGGGCATTTCCATAAACGACGTGACGCCGCCCGCCACCGCCGCCCGACTTTCACTGCCGATAGTGGCTTTATGGGTCAGGCCCGGTTCCCGGAAATGCACCTGATCGTCGATAATGCCGGGCAGCACATAATTTCCTTTGGCGTCTAATTCTTGGTCAGCGTGGTCACTGATTTGGGGCGCGATTTTGGCGATGCGGCCATTTTGAATAAGTAAGTCAGCACTTTGGATGCGACCGCGATTGACGAGTTGGGCATTGCGAATGAGCAGAGACATAAGGGAATACGGAGTTCGGAATACGGAATGGAAAGTGCAAAATAAATTATCTTTGACGGGTTGTTCAGGATTTTTTTACGCATTCCGTATTCGCCATACTGTATTTCGCATTCGCCACATGGCATTTAGTAACGCTCGTTTCCTGCCTGATGTTCCCCACCCTGCCGCGTTGCTCCGCGACCTGCGCGACGGGCCGCGCTATTTGTATGCAGATGAAGAAAAAACGCTGGCCTGGAACACTACTTTTCTGGAACTGGATACGTTACCCTTCGTAAAACGCGCTCCGCACGACCGCTTCGGCTGGCCCGTCTATCGCATCGAGGTGCCGCTGCGCCTCGGCTCGCTGGAAGTGAGGGACGTGCAAATCAATGTGCCCGATCAGCAGCGTACGCCCCAGCGACGGCTCGATGTCCCGTTCGATCACCTGCCTTTCGAGGTGTGGCTGGCCGGAGATGGGGCCGATAATTACTGGCAAGTCAAAGCCTGGCTCGTGGCGGCACTAGGCGAACCGATCAAGATGTGGGAACGCGCCGATCAATTGCACTCGGGATGGCTGAATGACGGTCTGGACATTGGCCTTACTTACTGGTTTACGTCGAGTTTAAGTAAGCAGGAATTGGGTTTTGCTTCGCTCCATATCAATAATGATCGCGTTTTCTCGGCCTACTTTATGGATGCTTACACGCAGGCATTTTCGCTGGATACGCCGGGCCTGGTCTGGCAAACTTTTGACTTGCCATCCAGCCAAATACCGCAGCATTATCGTTCTTCCCAGTGGGTGCGTTTTACGCCGGATGCAGTGCGGGCAGTGTTGCAACAGAAAAATCATCACTTAGCCCTGTGGTACGATCCGCAACATCGGAAACTTGGTTTTGCCAAAGACGAGCCCTTTTGTTTAATCGTGGAACTGAGTGACAATCAACGTTTTGCCTTGCAATTGATAGATATGGATCGAGGGTTTTACTGCCACGAAATAGAAGTGGCGCGGCCTGATGGAAGGACGGAGACGGTGCTTTCTGGTGCGGTGGGGGCTTTGGAGGAAGTGGTGGGGACTTTGGAGCGGTGGGGTTTGGAGGTTCGACGGGCGGGGTGATTTGAAATCTTTGTCGAAAAAGGGAAGAGTTTAGGTGATTTTTGTTAAGAAAAATGGGAACTTCGCCATTCTTGCGTTCCATTTATTGGGCGCTGTTAACGAGCGGTAGTACAAAGATTAGGTGCAATGCGGGGTTTTATTTAATCGTTAGTTGTGAGAGTCAGCTAGTTAGCCGATATAATGTACAATTAACATGGAAAAAAAATATCAAGTATTTGTTAGTTCTACTTATCGGGATCTTTCAGAAGAAAGACAAGAAGTAATTCAAGCCTTGCTAGAGCTTGATTGTATTCCAGTTGGCATGGAGCTCTTTCCAGCAGCAGATGATGACCAATGGACATTAATAAAAAGGCTTATTGATGATTGTGATTATTATATTTTGATTGTTGGAGGAAGATATGGGTCGCTAAATAAAGACGGCTTAAGTTATACGCAAATGGAATACGAATATGCTCTATCTTCTAGTATACCAATTATATCCTTTTTGCCAAAAAATCCAGAGAGAATTGAAGCAGGTAAGTCTGAGAAAGACCCTAGTTTGACGAAGAAATTGGAAGTGTTTAAAAATCTGGCAGAAGAGAAAATGTGTAGATATTGGATAACGGCTGCTGACTTAGGTTCACAGGTTAGTAGAAGTTTAGTTAAATTAATTAAAGAAAAACCGAGAGAAGGTTGGATAAAAGCAAATAATCTAGCTAATGAAGACGCTACAAAAGAAATACTATCTCTTCGCAAACAGATTGATTTATTGACTATTGAACTAGCAAAAACAAAAGATGTTGCACCAGAAGGGACGCAAAATCTAAGCCAAGGTGACGACATTATTAAAATCAATTATCGACTCAATGCTTACGGTGATGATTACCATATTTCACCTCGCAATGAATATTATGCTTCATCAATCGAATTAACATGGAATGAAATTTTTGCTGAAATAAGTCCCCCTTCTGATAGATGAATCAAAATGAGTCATCCTTAATAGATAAAATAAATTCTTTAATTAGGGGAAACTCAATAAAAGATTGGACAAAAAAGTTTGAAAAAAGGAAAGAAGCCCCCGAGATTTTAAAATTATGGAAAACGACTTCCATACTATTAAAATCCAATTTCGGGCTCTTGGCTTAATTACCGAAAGTATAAAGAAACGAAGCATTCATGACAAAGGTGCTTATTGGAGTTTAACCCCATACGGAGATAGGGTTATGACCAGACTGAGAGCTATAAGGAAATAGAACAGCGACCAACAACACCTTACTTTCCATTCTGTCGAGCAGCCAGCACCAACTAAGTAACAAAAAATGCACCACAACCCAAAATCAATCCACCCCTTCATCGGAGATTAAGACCTTGATTGTAGTAGCCAATTGTTATAAGTTATTAAATTGAGGTCCATAAGCAACTTTCTAAAACATTTACATCCCGTTTACATTGTTTTACAATTGAAAAAGCCAAAAAATGTAGTGCGCGCTACCTTTGCGAAGAAAAATAACGAATGAAAAATTTTTGTTTTTTCTCGCAGGTCTGTCTATTACTTTCCATGCTCGCTTTTATCACTTCTTGCAGTGGACAAAATCACCAATCAAGTAAAAAGGAATCTGGACAGATTATCAATAAAATTATAGGCGACACCGTTGCAGAAATTAGTGGCAGCATTCGTTGCATTTTTCAGGATTCAAAGAATAATTACTGGTTTGCTACTGATGGAGAAGGATTGTTCCACTATGATGGCCAAACTATTCTTCAATTTACAGATAAACACGGCCTTTGCAGCAATTTTGTCTGGACTATGGAGGAAAGGAAAGACGGGAAACTGTGGCTCAAAACCAGAGACGGTATCTGCTACTTTGACGGCCAGCAATTTACCACTAAGCAAGCAGAGGAAAACCCTTTGCAGACGATCAATTATAATTATCTGAATGATGATCTGTTAGGCGAGTATTATTATAATGGAAAATCGCTGGTAAAAATTCCGCTGCCCCATACTTCACCAATCAAGAATGAAAAGAATGCACGTTTTCATTATGATGTGTATTGCACCTATAAAGACAGCAAGGGTAATTTGTGGCTCGGCACTTGCACCGCTGGTGTTTGCAAATATGATGGAATAACTTACACTTGGCTGGCCGATAAAGAATTAGGTGCACCCGTGCGTTCTATTTTTGAAGATAAAAATGGAAATATCTGGGTCGGCAATAACGGATACGGCTTATTTCGATATGATGGCAAGACTGTAACCAACTTTACCAAAGAAAAGAATCTGGGAAACCCCGATTTTATAAAAACTTTTACCAGTAAAGCAGGAACTTTGGCTCGGGTCTGGACCATTACCGACGACGATCAAGGCAACCTCTGGATAGGCACCATAGACGCAGGTGTCTGGCGGTGGGATGGTCGTACTTTTACCAATTATACCACCAAAGATGGACTCGGCTCTGATGCTATCTGGACTATTTATCGGGATAAAAATGATCGGCTCTGGTTTGGAACGGATGGATTTGGCGTTTATACTTTTGACGGGAAAAGGTTTATACCGTTTACAGTTAAAAAGTGAGTAACTGAATAGTAGACGGCACCATTAATTCAACTAAACAACAACAAGAAAATGCATCATAAAGCAAAGTCAATTCGGCCATTTATCGGAGCCAAAAATTTTGAATTATCCAGAAGTTTTTACCGAGACCTAGGTTTTCAGGAAAGTGTGATAGGCCATGATATGTCCTATTTCAAAACGGAGGAAACGGGGTTTTATCTACAAGATTATTATGTGCAGGATTGGATAGATAATACGATGATGTTCTAAAAGTGGATGATATTCATCATCATTGGAACGAAACTACAGCTCTGTCGCCGTTAATCATCATTACCTTCCCCACCCACATACCGCTCAAACACATCCGGCCGCCTAACCCGCGTCCGCTCCAAACTCTGCTCATGCCGCCAGTCATCAATATTGCGCTCATGGCCCGATAGCAGCACCTCCGGCACGACCCGGCCATCCCATTCTGCGGGGCGCGTATAAACCGGCGGAGCCAGCAAATTATCCTGAAAACTGTCGAACAGCGCGGAAGTCTCGTCGTTCAGCACGCCGGGCAGCAGGCGACCGATCGAATCCACCAACACGGCAGCAGCCAGTTCGCCGCCGGAGAGTACGTAGTCGCCGATGCTGATTTCGAGGGTGACGTATTTTTCGCGGATGCGCTCGTCCACGCCTTTGTAATGGCCACAGAGTACTAACAGATTTTGCTTCATACTCAACCGATTGCACAAAGCCTGATCCAACAGCACGCCGTCGGGTGAGGTATAGATGATCTCGTCGTATTCCCGTTCCGCCTGCAACTTTTCGATGCAGGCAGCGATGGGTTGGGGTTTCATGACCATGCCCGCGCCGCCGCCGAATTGATAGTCATCCACCTGGCGATGTTTGCCTACGGCGTAGTCGCGCAGATTATGCAGTTGGACTTCCAGCAAACCCTTGTCCTTGGCCCGCTGCATGATCGAGTGATTCAGCGGACTTTCCAACAATTCTGGGACAACGGAGAGCAAATCGAAGCGCATGGAAGGTTGTTGAGCGTGTTGAGAAAGGTGGAGGATGTTGAGAAAATTTAAGAGGCAGTGGTTGATAGAACTCACCTTTGTTTTAATACTGCCGAAAAAAATTCTCGTTGGTAAAATTTTTGTTGCCGAAAGGCGATTTACTTTCGGCGCAAAATTAGTAACCATATTGTCAATTTACATCGTGCGCTTCCGGTTATAGTTAGCGCAATGTGGTTTTGAACAAAGACCGAATATATAGTAGGCGTTGAGAGGTTGAGAATGTTGAGGCTGTTGAGATACTTGATTGTCAGCACCTTGCATTTATCTTTCATTCATAACCACTTTGCGTTGACTATAACATTTCACGATCAAAAACTCAACCTTTCTAAACCTTCTAAACCTTCTAAACCATTCTAAACTGACTTTATCAACTTTCATCAACCATAATAAACAATCTTCTTCCGCCTGATATGTTACCTATTAAAGCAGATTTGCTCACCAAAAATCACAATCGCCCGGCCTTACGCGACCGGAGCGGCTATGCTATTCGCGAGTTGCGCGGCGTGGTCGTGCATTGGACCGCCAACACCAATCCCGGTGCCCACGCGCAAGCCAACCGCAATTATTTCAACAATCAAACCGACCGCTACGCTTCGGCGCATTACGTGGTGGACGACCATACGATCATTCAGTGCATTCCGGACAATGAGGTGGCTTACCATGTCGGCGATACGCCGCTGGGGAAAGGCAAATACGCGCCGGATGGAGAGCGAATACGGGATGGCAGTTCGAGTCTGACCCCGAACTATTTTGTCATTGGTTTTGAAATGTGCGTCAATTCCGACGGCGACTGGAACAAAACCTATGGTAATGCAGTGGATTTGTCGGCGCATTTGCTGCGCAAACATGGTCTTACGCTCAATGATCTTTATCGCCACCACGATATTACTGGCAAGAATTGCCCAAATATGCTGCTCACATTGACCGCTTGGGAGAAGTTCAAAAGTGATGTGGCCAAGGCGATGAGCGACGATCCGGCTCCACAACTGGAACAAGGACGGGTCACTCCCAGCGACCTGAACGTGCGTACTGGCCCCGGGGTGAGTTATAATGCTGTGGCCAAACTTCCGCAGAATACTACCGTAAATATTTTTGAGAAAAAAGATGGCTGGCTACGAATTGGGCCAAATCGTTGGGTCAGTGGAAGTTATGTAGAAACAATTTTCACTACTCGCTGGGTACTCATCACCTCGCGCACGGAAGGCGATGTGCGGGCTACCCCGGCCGTCACGGTCCCGATAATTGACACGCTGCCCAACGGCATCTGGACGCCCGTGATCGGGGAAAAAGGCGACTGGTACGCCCTCGCCACTGATCGCTGGATACAAAAGGCGGTGACGCAGCCGCTGAATGTGCAAGTAGGCGAGGTAACTGGTACCACTAACTTAAACGTCCGGTTTGGGCCTGGCACCAAGTATGACATAATTTATCAGTTGCAACCCGGCGATCAGGTGAAGGTTTTTAGCGAACAAGATGGCTGGTTTCAAATTGCCCACCGCGAGTGGGTATCCAGCAAGTACGTCAAAACTTCGTGAGAAATTCCATCACGTCCACGCCGTCTGGATAATCATGCAGGCTGGGTTCCTGGGTTTTGCCGAACGGCAGCACAGGAATCTGGTTAAGTTTTACGTTGCTGACTACGCATTGGATTTCCTCGCTTTTTGAGGCCAATAACTTATCCAAATCGTACAGATCGTCGTAATATTCGTAGTGGACCGACGCAATTCGCGCTTGTAAAGATGTTTCTTCGCGCAGCAACAGACAGCCATTATTCATGTACGGTGTCTGATTGAGCAGCAACAGCGTCAGGTTGTAGTCGAAATTATTTTTATACTTGTTGTGATTTACAATTTCACGGTATTCGTGCAGTGCTTCCAACAACGTATCGAAATGATAACCATGCGGCACGTAAAGTTTACTCACATTGCGGCAGCCTAACCCAAAGTAGGTAAAAATATCACGACCCAAAGCGTACAATTCGGCAATGGTTTCCAAGCCGTTCAGCACAGCAATTCCGTTTCGATTGCGGCGAATGACGTGTGGATATTTACCAAAATACTGCTCAAAATAACGCGCAGAATTATTGCTTCCGGTGGCAATGACCGCGTCAAAACCCTGCAAACGGTCATTTTCGGTGAGAAATTCGGTGTATTCCCAACTTTCGTAGGCCCATTCGCCCATTTTTTTTACCAAAAACGGCAATAGCCGCTTATCTTTATCCGACAATTTCACCTTAGCCCGATGCCCGGCGACGAATACGCAGAGCCAATCGTGAAAGCCCACCAGCGGAATGTTGCCCGCCATAATAAGGCCAACCGTTTTTTGCGGATGTAGTTGATTGTCAATAGTATATTGTGCTGCCCAAGTGGCCAGTTTTTCCCGATACAAAAAGGCCTCGGCGATAGATTGGAGCGCAGTACGGGTATTTTCCGGGGTAAACCATTTATTTTCGATGTAGGCTTGCTCTATAACGGATTCCAAATCATCATCGCCATTGGAGCGCAGGTAATGGCCGAGTTCGGCCAGCAAATCGAGTCGTTCGTGGAGGGTCAAGTTGTCTGAAATTTTAGTTCGCAAAGATAGTGGATAAAATAAGGCCACAAAAACGGGCAATTTCCCAGCCAGGAAAGCACTTTTGCTTTTTGAAAAACAGAATTTCCCAAAAAGAAAATCACCAAAGTGGCCCAGGGTTTTTGATAAGCGTAAAGAATCCTATTTTTGCCGCACATACATCCATCTCTCATTTTAAACCCTGCTTCAAGTTATGACAAACATTCTTGCAAATTACGTGGGTGCACCGGCCTTGTTTCCTGCACCCGAAACCGCCCCTCCCGGCCCAGTGTATACAAATGCCTTCGACGACGAGGAAGAAGAGGACGATTTAGCCCCCGATGAGGAAGATGATGACCTCTTCGGCGACGAGGATTTGGAGGGCATTGATGAAGACGACTTCGACGTGGCCGATGACGAACTGGACGGAGAGGAAAAATGGGACGACGATGACGATGCCGCACTCGTGGCAGACGACGATGACGAAGAAGATATTTAGTCGTCCAAATAGTCCCGATTTTGAAACAGCCGAAACATCTGATTATCAGTTGCTTCGGCTGTATTTTTATGGTAATAATTGCACGATAAACCGCGTAGCGGTGACATTATAATGCCACCGCTACGCGGTTCCAATGTTTCGATACGAGTGGTTTTTACTAAAATGTCAGCCCTATGGGCTTTACAAGACAAGAGCCGCTCAATATATACCATAACTTACTTCAACGCCGCTATAATCGCCGCAAAATCATCGGCTTTCAGTGAAGCACCACCGATCAAACCGCCATCTACATCAGGTTGACGAAATAAATCGGGCGCGTTTTGCGCATTGCAAGAACCGCCATAGAGAATCGAAGTATTGTCCGCGACTTCTTTGCCGTATTTTTTAGCCACCAAATTCCGAATATCAAGGTGCATTTCCTGTGCCTGATCGCTGCTGGCCGTGCGACCTGTACCAATGGCCCAAATAGGTTCGTAAGCGATCACGACTTTCCGAAAATCGGCTTCGCTTAAATGGAACAGGCTGGCTTCCAATTGTTTAGCCACATAATCGGTATGCGTATTGGCTTCGCGAATATCCAGTGGTTCGCCGCAACAGAAGATCGGGCGAAGGTTGTTGGCTAAGGCCAAATCCACCTTTTTCGCCAGCATAGCATTATCTTCTTTGAAATATTCCCGCCGCTCGGAGTGACCAATGATGACAAAATCCGCGCCCGTGGAAGCGACCATCGCTGCCGAAATTTCTCCGGTAAAGGCACCTTGCGCTTCGTGGTGGCAGTTTTGCGCCGATAAGTGAAAGTCTTTTTTGCCTTTCAGTAGTTTACCCACTTCCACCAAATGGATAGCGGGCGGAGCCACGACCACCAACCCTTTCGGATTGTCGATTTTTTCGAGAATAGCCTTGGCCAATTCCAACCCTTCTTCGAGGGTTTTATTCATTTTCCAGTTTCCGGCGACGATTTGCTGACGCATTTTTTTGCTAATTGTATCGGCGGGTTCAGCCGCCGCTCTTTTTTACTTGTTGGCGGCTGAACCCGCCAGTACAGTGCCAAAAGTAGATATTTTGACCAACTTGCCGAGCGGCGTTGATTATTTGCGTCAATAACGGCTGCCGCCAAATCGGAACTCCTGCCTACTTTTGCGCCGATCATGGCCACCACCGTTTACCAGCGCATTATTTTTGGATTGAAAGTTCGCCAATTCCGGCAGGAACGGGGCTGGAATTTTGAGGAATTGAGCCGCCAGACGGGGATTTCGGTGTCGTATTTGAACGAAATTGAGAAGGGTAAAAAATATCCGCAACCGTCCAATCAGGAGCGTTTAGCGGCGGCTTTGGGCCTGACACCGGCTTTTTTGGCTTCGCCGGAATTGACGAAACAGTTTGCGCCGCTCGGCGATCTGCTGAAAAGTAATTTTCTGAATGAATTGCCACTCGATCTCTTCGGCATTGAATTACAGCAAGTGGTGGAAATCATCGCCCGCGCGCCCGACCGGGTGAACGCCTTTATCTCCGCTTTGCTGGAAATTGCCCGAAACTATTCCTTGCGCGATGAGAATTTTTTCTTCGCGGCTTTGCGGGCTTATCAGGAATTGCGCACCAACTATTTTGAGGAAATCGAGGTCGCGGCGGACACTTTTGTGCAGCAATTTGGCTTGCCTGCCAATGGTGGTGTGCCGCCGAATTTGCTGGCGAAATTACTGGAAACGCAATTTGGTTATCGCATTGATGAACAGGGGCTAGACCCGCACCCGGAATTGCAAAACCTGCGCTCCCTGTATCAGCCGCGCAAAAAGCAATTGCTGCTCAATGGCCGACTGAACGAACGGCAGCGCACTTTTCAGTTGGCCAAAGAGTTGGGATTCAATGTGTTGGATTTGAAAGAACGCCCACTGACTTCCAGTTTTTTGCGAGTTAATTCTTTTGAGCAAACGTTGAATAATTATAAAGCCGCTTATTTTGCCGTAGCGATTTTGATTAATCGACAGGCTTTTGTGCGCGACATTCAGACGTTTTTCAGTCAAACGACTTGGGATGGACAATTCCTGCTCGACCTGATGACGAAGTATCAGGCCAGCCCGGAAGTGCTATTCCAACGCTTTAATTTGCTGACCAAGGAATTTGGTTTGGACAAGGTATTTTTCCTGCGTTTCATCCACGATCTGGACCGCGACGGTTTTGATATGGATAAAGAACTGCACCTCAATCGTCGTCACCAACCCCACGCGTCGGGCTTGAATGAACATTATTGTCGCCGCTGGTTGTCGCTGGCTTTGTTGCGCGATCTACAAAGTCAGCAGCAGCAACAGCCCGATTCACCACTGATGCTGACCGGCGTTCAGCGCGAACGTTTTCTGAATACCGACGAGGAATACCTGTGCATCGCGGTGGCCAAGCGCGGCTACCCAACGGTGGGCCGCAATGTGAGTGTGACTTTGGGTGTACTGCTCGATGAACATACCCGCCAGACCATCCGTTTTTGGAACGATCCGGCCATCGTGCAGCGCGTGGTAAATGTCACTTGCGAACGCTGTCCCCTGACTGATTGTCTGGAACGTGCCGCGCCGCCGAGTGTTATGCACAAGCGAGAAGAGCGCAAACGGATGCAGGAACTGGTTGATAAATTAACTATTTGATGTTGAGAATGTTGAGAAATGTTGAGGTTGTTGAGAAATAAACATCATCCTTGGTTTTCTAAACATGCAAAATAGTTTTGAAGGAAATAACTCCATAAAATATTGATAATCAGAGTTCTCAACATCCTCAACTAACTCAACATTCTCAACAACTTTCCCAATGATACTTGTTCAGGATAAACTCGTCAGTGACGACGTCGTCGAGCAGCAATTTGTCTGCAACCTCAGTGCCTGCAAGGGCGCGTGTTGCTGGGAAGGCGATGCGGGTGCGCCGCTGGAAGAGAGCGAATTGCCGATCTTGCGGGACATTTATGAGCGGGTCAAACCCTTTTTGAGCCCGGCAGGCATTGCGGCCATCGAAGCGCAGGGAACGTCGATTTGGTTTGATAATACCGAGGGCTGGGGCACGACGCTGATTAATAATGGCCCTTGTGCTTACATGAGTTATGATGCGTTGGGCGTGGCGAAATGCGGCATTGAGCAGGCGCATCAGGCTGGCGCGATAGATTTTTTAAAACCGATTTCCTGCCACCTCTACCCTATTCGCGTGGAACGTAATGAAGACGTGGGTTTTGAGGCACTGAATTATGATCGTTGGGATATTTGTTCGGCGGCTTGTACGTTGGGCGATAAGTTGCAAGTACCTGTTTATCAATTTGTTAAAAATGCTTTGGTGCGCAAGTACGGGGAAGATTTTTATGAAGAACTGGATGCGGCAGCGACTTATATCCGAGAAGGCAGGGGCGAGTGATTTCTCTCTTCAGGTCTTCTTAAAAAGTAGCAGTATCTATAATTTACCCCAGAATTTTGTCATTCTGCACGTAGTGAAGAATCTGCCCAAGAGCGCAGATGAATGTTACTTTTCTCATAACCAGTTCCTTCACTGCGTTCAGGATGACAGCACCCGAAGGAGGAATGGTCCTACATTTTACTTAACCGTACACTGTGAGTTAATTATTTGAATCAACATTTATCAATACACTGATGTGGTTTTACCGCCTATTTTCCCCTTCATTTTAGTCCGTACCGCCGGTCTGCTGCCTATATCGCTGGTTGGCTCCTGGCCAGATGAAGAGGAGCAAAAAGCGGCTACCAACCAATTACAACAAGCCTTCGACACCGCTCTCTTTACCCTACCCGATTCGTCACTTCGCACGGCACTCTACAATGCCCGCAAGCGTTTTTTTAAATCTCAAAAAACGCCCAATGCGGATTTTGAACAAGTACTTTCCGACCAACAATCTCTTCCAGAAATAGCATATCTGCTTGATAATCTGCAAGTTTGGAGAAAAATCCAAGCGCAAAATCAAACCGCTCATATTGCGATAGAAACTGCACTTTTGCAAAATTGGCGCAGTATCCAGCAAGCCGCCGAACAGCCGAATTTTCAACGGGCCTTGCTTTTTGCCAGTCACGATCTGTTGAATCGCTTGTCGTCTTTTTGTGCTAAACCGCCGGAAGAATTCACCGCCAAAGATCGACAAACGGGGCTGGCGGTGCTGCAATATTTGAATCGGGCGGCGCATAAAACTTCTCCGTTCAGTCGTTTTACGACCGTTTCGCCCTGGCGTTGGGAGCAAGACGCGAGTGCAATTGATGCAGATAAACCTGACTTTTTGCAAGGTCCAAAAGCAGTTGTAACGCCCAATGTGGCTTTGCTGCCGATGCTGTATGATGTGTTGTTGCAAGAAACAGCGTTTTACCAGTCGCTACGGCTTTCACTCAATCCATGCGTCGTTGCTTTACCGCTTTCCTGGCAGGAAGAAGAGTCGCAAAAAGAATTGCTGGTTTGGCTTTATTTCAATGGCGAACAAGAGAGTTTTCAGCACATGGCTTACCATCCGATGGTGGCGACAGTCGTGGAAATAAGCCTTCGTCATCAGCGACAAATTTCCTGGGCGACACTAATTAGCGAGTTGCAGGAAGTAATAGAAAGCGACGAAAAACAATTAGAAACGTTTGTTTTTGAACTAATTGCGTTGGGTTTATTGGCTTGGGAGTGGCCCGAACGAGGGTTAAGTACCGGCTGGTGCGGCGGGCTATATAATTACCTCGGTCACTTGCCAATGAAACCAATGATTAGCCAGGCGGCGACTTTGCTACAATGGCTGCGTACGGCGGCACGGACGCTGCCATTCCAGTCAATTTCCGAGGCGCAGGAAACGCAGCGGCAAACGGTACAACAAATAGGGACTTTTTTTG
Organism: Saprospiraceae bacterium; assembly: GCA_965249785.1. Lineage (GTDB taxonomy): Bacteria > Bacteroidota > Bacteroidia > Chitinophagales > Saprospiraceae > M3007. The sequence goes on from CBDFMU010000037.1 coordinate 43,017, forward strand.
AAACATTTGGCAGCACCGCACCGCCCATTCCACCAGAGCAGATTTTCTTTGAAGACGTGGAACAAAGTGCGACCATCGACATTTCGCCAGCAATCATTCGACAATTGACGCAAGAGTTGAGTGATTGCTGGCGACAAAGCGGCCCGCAACGATTACCCGCTTTTCGGTCAGCCTTATTTGCGTTTGCAGCCGCTGAAATGGCGATCGGAGAATCCCGTGCTTTTTTACCTTTTTGCCAAAAATTCCTGTCTGAAAAATCTAAATGGGAAAATTTGCCGCCTGCTGAGACGAAACCATGGAAGGGAAAAATAGGCGCGTTACTACAAATTTTTCAAGATGAAAATGGAGACTACAAAGCCGTAATAAACGGGCTATTTCCCGGTGGCGGAAAATTACTGGCGCGTTGGCTGCATTTGCTTCCGACGGAGGTGCGCGAACAGATGCAAAACTGGTTTCCCAACGATACTCTCGCTTACCCTTGGCAAGATTGGTCGAACGCTAATTTTCAGCCGTTGTTAGCTAAAAAAGTACTGACCATTCCAGATGGACGAATGACAGGTCCCGCTATTTTGCTCGGCGATATTCGGGTGCAACAAACTGCGGATGGCTCTCAGCTCATAGACCAAAACACCGGCGAGGCAATCTGGATGACCGATTTAGGTTTGGAATCGCCCACAACGCGCCCGCCCGTTATGCAGATATTATGGCAATTGGGAATGCCTTTTATGTCAATAGAAGGTTTGTTGGCAAATCACTCCAATAATCAAACGATTAACCAATCTGGTAATATTTTCAGACCACGTCTGGCGCACCAATCGCTGGTGCTGCAACGCGCTGTCTGGCGCATTCCACAGGGTATTTGGCAACCATCTTTGACTACTTCGGGTAGTTCCGTAGAGCGTTTGTTAGCATTACGGAACACATTGTTACAAAATGCTATTCCACGGCACTTTTTTGCATGGTTTTATTCAGAAAAACCCCAGTACTTTGACCGCGATATTCCCACCAATTTACTTTTGCTGGAAAAAATGCTACGCAAAGGATCAGGCGACTTGTATTGCACGGAAATGTTGCCTATGCCAGCACAGGCAGTAGTAGAGCAAGGTGGTAGCCGTCGTGCGGCAGAATTTGTGGTGGAGTGGGAAGTGTAATTATTTGTGGCTACCTCTTAAAACACATCACTTTTGTCATCTTCTCGGAATTTATCTGCATCATGTCTTAGGTCATGGGATGGATGATTTACAATTTGATTATTTGCGCTTAGTTGAAAACTACAACTTCTATGAAACATACTTACATTTTGCTGTTCTTCCTTGTTTTTCTCTCTTTTTTAAATACTGCATCGACACAGGCCCAAACGCCAATTTCACTAGTAGAACGTCTGGGTTATCCAGCCAATACTAAACTACTTATCATTCATTCGGATGATCTTGCAGTAGCCCATTCGGAAAATGTGGCCAGTTTCAAAGCGATGGCCGAAGGTTCGGTGCGTTCGGCGAGCATTATGGTGCCTTGCCCGTGGCTGCCGGAAGTAGCGGCTTATGCCAAAAGCCATCCTGAGCATGATTTAGGACTACACCTGACGCTCACCAGCGAATGGACACCTTATAAATGGGGTCCGGTCGCCTCTCGCCAGGAAGTACAAAGTCTGGTAGATTCAGCAGGTTATTTTTATGATAATTGTGAAGCCTTCGCGAAAGTTGCTAAACTAAATGAAGTAGAAAAAGAATTACATGCTCAAATAGAAAAGGCTAAGAAAATAGGGATTAATCCGACGCATTTGGATAGCCACATGGGTTGTTTATTCTTCCAAAATGTAGAGTTATTTACTATTTTCTTAAACTTGGGACGCGAATATAGTATTCCGACTATGGTAAGCCGGGATTTTATCAATGCGGCACCTACTTTCCGTGCGGTCGTTGATGAGCAGAAAGATGTGGTAGTAGATCATGTGTACACTGCTTCGCCCGAAGACTATACCAAAGGTATGGAACAATACTACTTAAATACCTTACAATCCATGCAGGTGGGGGTAAATGTGCTATTAATTCATACGGCTTCCGAAGATTCCGAAATGCAGGGCATGACTACTGGCAACGCTTCGTGTCCAGCGTGGTGCGCCGCCTGGCGACAAACAGATTTCAACTTTTTTACTAGTGAATTATGTCGCAAAACGCTGGAAGATCAGCATATTAAATTAATTACCTGGCGGGAAGTGGGGAAATTATTGAAAGTTACGCCTAAGAAATAATATAGGCAGTTTAGAGAGGTTGAGAATGTTTAGAGGGGTTTAGTTGTTGATTGTGACTACGTTGATTAACATTCTGCGTTGACTATAAAAGCAAATTTTTAAATTAAAAATGATGAAAATATTCCTACTGCTGTTTGCCAGTTTTATAACCTTAATCAATGTCAATGCACAAGTTTTTCCAGTAAATACCATTTTAGATAATGGTACGCCGGAAAAACGCATTAAATTTGTGTTTCTTAGTGATGGTTATCAGGAAAGTGAGTTACCGACTTTTATAACACAAGTGCAAGCCATAAAAGATAGTTTTCTACTCCACACGCCGTTTAAAGAATATCGGAATTTCTTTAATTTTTATGCTGTGGAAGTACCCTCCGTAGAATCAGGTGCGGATCATCCGGGCAATGCTTCTGATGAAAATATTTTTAATCCGCAGCCAGTGCTCGACGTGAATACCTATTTTAATTCCAGTTTTGATATCTCCGGTATACATCGTGCGTTGTCGGCACGAAATCTAGTTGCCATTAATAGTGTGCTGTCTAGTAATCGCCCTGATTATGACCAGGCATATATACTGGTTAATACCCACTACTATGGTGGTTCCGGTGGCTACTTTCCTACTGGTTCCATCAATGCCTCCTCTGCGCACACTGCTATGCATGAATTCGGGCATAATTTTGCTAATCTGGCGGATGAATATACTGCTGTGGATGTATCAGAGCGAGCCAATCATACTTTAAATAGTGATCCGGCCACTATCAAGTGGAAAAACTGGTTGGGTGACAATGAAATTGGTATTTATCCTACTGGATATGCCAATTGGCAGCGTCCACACGAGGCATGTAAAATGCGGTATTTAAGCGAACCATTCTGCTCGGTTTGTGCAGAAGCATTTGTCAATAAAATATATTCGTTGGTAACGCCGATTTATAGTTATCTACCGGCAATTGCTACGTTGGCCGTAAATGCGCCAACTACTTTTTCTGCCACTTTAACCCGGCCACAGCCGAATACATTGACTACGGAATGGAAACTTAATGGAATTAATATTGCTTCCAGTATAGATTCTATTACTGTGATGCCAGAGCAACTGATTTCAGGTGACAATTTACTAACATTATTTGTTACTGACCAGACCAATTTATCGCGTTCGTATTGGCCGAATGCAGGTTATGTTTTTAGTCAAAGCTGGACTATTAATAGTGAGGCAAGCGCCACCGAAAACATCGGCAAATCAGACAAATTCTACTATCAAATCTCACCCAATCCAACTACCGATCTATTGAAGATCAGTGGCAATCTGGATTATTCCACAAATCTGGGCGTAGAAATGTATAGTGAAACGGGCGCACAAGTTTATCAACAAAACATAGCCGTGCAAGGAGCTTACCAGCACAGCATTGACATGAGCAAGTTTGCCAGCGGGATTTATACCGTCTTATTGCGTTTATCTAATGGCTTTATAATAAAAGAACAAATTGTAAAAGCACAATAAATGAAACATTTCTTACTACTGGCTACGGCGATTTTCATGCTTTTCTCTTGTCATCCACAACGTTCGGCAGTAATAGTGCAGCCGGAGGAAACGTCTGCGACCAACGGAGAGCCAGAAATTATGTTTCTACAATTGAAAGTGTGGAAAAAAGAGACTGGCTATGGCGGCGAGATAAAGGATAAAAAGCAGGTTCCAGGCCGTCTGAATCAGGATATTCGGGGCGTACAAATGTCGCAAGGGGAATGGCTGATTAGTTTTTTGGATAAAAAAGGTAAGATGGTTACGCAGGTAACTATTCTGAATCCACTGGAAGAACACTATGAAACCACTGATGATAATGGTCAGTTGCGCGGTGTAGAAGTAAAAAAAGACGCAGCAGACTGCTTCGTTCGGGTGCAGTATGATCCACGTTTTGCAGCAATACAAATTGAGCAAATAGGTCCCGCTCAACAACTTACAAGAATTCTCTCTCTCAACTTTTAATTTTTGGAATAATGAAACAAACTTTTTTACTAATGGCTTGGATCACTATGACGGTGGGGGCCAGTGCCCAGATCTTTCCGGTAGTGACCATTTTGGACAATGGTCTGTCAAGTAAACGGATCAATTACGTTTTCCTCAGCGATGGCTACCAATCTGGTCAGTTAAACACCTTCGTGACCAATGTGACCACCGTGAAAGACTTTATATTTACCCAAACCCCTTATCAGCAGTACCAGAATTTCTTTAATTTTTACGCTATTAAAGTACCTTCCACGGATTCCGGAGCCGACCACCCAGGTAATGCAAGCGATGAAGGATCAAGTCCTGCACAACCTGTACTGGTGGCTAATACTTATTTCAATTCCACTTTTGACTACGCGGGTACGCACCGCCTGATGGTAGCACAAGATGGAGCAGCGATTAACAATGTGCTGGCGGCCAACTTTCCAACTTACAATCAAGCAGTTGTACTGACTAATTCCACTTACTACGGCGGTTCGGGTGGCGCAGTGGCGGCAGCAACCGTCGACCCATCATCTAATGAAGTGGCTATCCACGAGATTGGACACTCCTTTGCCAATCTAGCCGACGAATACGAAATTGATGGACAGGGAGAAAAGCCAAATCGCACCACTAACACCAATCCGGCTACGGTAAAGTGGAAAAACTGGTTGGGTTACAATAACGGTACCGGTGCCATTGGTATCTATGACATCGGTGTCGCGGGCGGCTGGCAACGTCCGCACCAGAACTGCAAAATGCGATTTCTCGGAGTACCTTTTTGCTCTGTATGTCAGGAAGCATTTATTAACAAGATTTATTCGCTGGTCACGCCCATTTACAGTTACCTGCCTGCTTCTTCTTCGGTAACGGTAAATGCATCGACTACTTTTTCCGCAACTTTAACCCAGCCAATTCCCAATACCCTGACCACAGTATGGAAGCTCAACGCGGCTACGATTGCTACTGGCGTATCGACGGTGAATATTACCCCCGCCCAACTGAATCAAGGTAACAATACACTGACTCTATTCGTGACCGATGGCACTACTTTGTCACGTTCTTATCTTCCCGGTACTGGCTATGTATTTAGCCAGACCTGGACTATCTCTCCACCGCCGTTGCCGCTCGAAATGCTCACTTTTGAAGCGACTAAAGAAAAAGAAAATGTAAATCTGAACTGGAAAACGGCCAATGAAGTTGGAACCAGTCACTTTGAGGTGCAACGCAGCCTGGATGGCCGAAATTTTGTCAAGATCGGGCGGGTAAATACGAATAACCAGAGTATCAACCAGTATGATTTTGTAGATCGTAAGGTATCCGCAGGCACATTGTACTATCGTTTACAGCAATTTGATCTGGATGGGAAATCTACTTTTAGCCCCATCCGCATCATTGAAAAATCGGATAAGTTCTATTATGAAATGTCGCCGAATCCGACTACCGATCTATTAACTATCAGTGGAAATGCAGACTATGCGATGGATGTAGTCGTAGAAGCTTTTAGTGAAAACGGTGCCCTGGTCTATCAACAGAAAATATCGGTAGAAGGCCCGTATCAGCATACTATTGATATGAGCCAATTGGCTAGCGGTATGTACACGGTAGTGCTTCGTTTACCGAATGGTTTTATAGTAAATGAGCAGATTGTAAAAACAAAATAAGAATTGACTCAAAGCAGTCCGTCATAGCAACCACAACCGAAGCATATTTGAATTTTTTCTCCAATATTGCAATGGCATTGCGGATAAAGCGAAGCAATGGTAGTCTCACTTGCAGTGGGGCTACCATTTTTTAATTCGCAAAAAAATTTCCCGTTTAAACATAAAAAAATATTTTAATTTGCCCCGTTTTATGCATAGCCCTTTTATATGCTGTTGCGGAACGCACACTATTTATTTTTTCATATTTAAACCATTCTTTTATGCATCCCTCCATTTCTTCCCCTCCGCCCTTTCGCCGATTGCCCTTTTTTCTAAAAAAAACCGTCTTACCACTGTTATTAGGCGTACTGGCACTGCTGTTTGTCGCCAATGATATTCAGGCCCAGACCAAGGTCAAAAAAGTGCTGCTGCAAGGTTTTTGGTGGGATTATCGCAATGATAATTTTCCCAATCGCTGGAGCAATTACCTCACCGAACTGACGCCACGCCTGAAATCCCTGGGTATAGATGCCGTCTGGGTACCGCCGTCTTATAAAAAACGGTTCTACTGGATCGGTTGGTTACAGCCCTTTCGATGCGTATGATCTGGGCGACAAATACCAGAAAGGTGGCCCCGATTCACTAAGCGTGCGCACTCGCTCCGGTACGAAAGATGAATTATTACGCATGGTCGCCGTCATGCACGCCAACGGTATTGAAGTGATTCAGGATATTGTGCTCAACCACGTGGATGGTGCCGGAACTAATAACAGTCCCACTGGCGGACAAGACCCGGAACCGACTTATTCGATGGCTAACTCCAACGGTTTCAAGAATTTCCGCTATGTTTCTTTCGCTACGCCGCTGCTGGATGAGTCACAAAACGACTATTGGACGCGCAATGGTCGCTGGCCCAAGAATTACCCGAATTTTTATCCCAATTTAAATAACAACTGCACGACCGGTGATATTTGCTCCGCTTATTTCGGACCAGATATTTCTTATGAAAGTACGGCGTACGGCCAAAGTTCCAATATTCCAACTTCTGGTTCTGTTACCGTCGCTGGCGTAACGCGCGCTTATATCAATCCAGCGCAATCTTCCAGTCACATGCGCGACAATGCCCGCAACTGGATCATGTGGTATAAAAAACAGAGCGGCGTGGATGGCTGGCGTTGGGATGCGGTGAAGCATTTCCCGATTTATGTGCAGGAAGATTTGATTTATAATACTAAATACACGCTGCCCGCTTTTGCACAAGGTGGTGAAGCCATGTTCAATGTCGGTGAATGGATTGGTACTAAAACAGAACTGGATGCTTACGTCACCAACGTCCGTAGTGGTACCGAAGAACATACTGGTACTTTCGATTTTGCCTTGCGCGGTTATAGTACTAGTGGCAGTCTTTATAGTATGGTGCTGAGTAGCGGCGGCTATAATATGCAAAGTCTGCCCGGTGAACAACAAGACAAACGTTTTTACAATTATGCCAGCCAGCGCGTACATCGCACTTGTCCTTTTGTCAATAACCATGATACTTTCCGGCCTATTTTATTGGCTAATGGGAACTACTCGCAACCACTAGGTACGGCCAGCGGCTGGAATACTTCGCAGGAGCTCGGCGGAAATGGTCAGCATATTGACCCGCGCGAACC
>CBDFMU010000038.1:0-21662 GCA_965249785.1 Saprospiraceae bacterium
GCCCACAAAGCCCAGGATCTGGATCGCATCGAGTCACTGACCGAAGCATTGACCCAGGCTTGGAGCGCAGCCAGCCAGGACATCTACGCTAACCAGCAAGCATCCGGCGCAGACGCCACAGGCAACCCTTATGGTGGCTCTACTGGCGGCCCAACTGGCGGCGGTGCAGGCAGCCCCGGCTCGGAAGCACAGGATGTGGAGTTTGAGGAAGTGAAGAGCTAATAGAAAGTTCTATAAAAATTAAAGGGCGAGTTGACTTTGTGTCAATTCGCCCTTATTTTTAGGGTGCAAATCTTCTTTTTACTGCAATAATTTTTAGTCCAATCATTCTATTCCATGTCAAAATTAGATTTCGATGAGTTTGGAAATCTTTATCCATATCAAATAATTGAGGCTAATCTTGATGTGCTGCAAAAAGAATTTGTAGAACCTTATGCAATAGAATCGTCCAGACATCTTATATTTGATCGCTACTTGCAATTTTTGTCGGATTTTGAAAAAATGATTACCCCAGGTTTTACACAGTGGATAGGAGGCAGTTTTGTTTCTCAAGTGAATAATCCTGCTGATCTGGACTTTGTGACCTTGATTGATTTCGAAATTTATCAGAAAAAGGAAAAGTTAATCGACGGTCAATTCCGAGGAAAAGGAGCCGCAAGAAAGTATGGCTTAGATGCCTACACGCTACGTGTTTATCCAGAAAGTCATGCTTCTTTTTTTCTCTATCAATCTGATGCGGCGTATTGGTACAATCTATTCCGCAAAACGCGCAAAAACCGCTTGGGCGTCAGTTATAAAAAAGGATTTCTTGAACTTAAACCTTGAGTTATGCTAAGTGAAATGCTGGAAGAAAAAATTGTGCGGGTTACCGAGATTCTCGAACAAATCGAGGAGCTTAACCACATGATAGATTTGCACCGCGAGCATAAGGGAGATGCGTCTACTATTTCGCAGTATGAATATATGCGCGAGAAGTTTGTCCACGAGTTGAACGAGCTCTTCCGGGCGTTTAAGTTGAATGCTAATTTCTCCTTACAAGCCGCATAGTACCGGCAGGTTCAGCCGCCGATATAAAATGGCGGCTAAACCAGCCAGTACGGGAGGTCTCAGTGACACTTAAAATAATCAAAAGGCTCCCGGCAATCCAGACACCGGAACAGTGCTTTACAGGAAGTAGAGCCAAATTGCGACAACATTTCCGTATGCGTAGACTGGCAGAAAGGACACGTAATCATGCGCCGTTCGCCCAATAATGCCTGCTTGTCCAACGATGCCTCGGCAGGTGGTGCAATGCCAAAAGCGGCCAGTTTTTGTCGTCCAGACTCCGAGAGCCAGTCAGTTGTCCAGGCCGGGCTGATAACCGTGGTTACTTTCACTCGATCAATACCACCCGCCTGCAATGCCGCCCGAATATTCACCTCTATAATGCCCATTGCCGGACAACCGGAATAAGTCGGCGTAATCACCACTTCCACTACGCCATCCTCCAACACCCGCACATCGCGGATAATGCCCAGATCAGTGACCGTGAGGGCCGGTATTTCCGGGTCGCAGACGGTTTCGAGCAACGCCCAAACGGTGGAAGTGTTAGTTATAGAAGCGATCATATTTGTTTTAAACAATTAACAGTCAACATTTTGCGCGTTCGCAGAGTAAACTTACGACATCGTTCATAGATCATAGTTTATACTTCATACTTGCATTTACAAATTCCAACGCCCGCCGTTCCGACCAGGCCACTTCTTCCTCGCCTCGTGCCTGAAATCCACAATGGCCACCGCCAGTCGGCATTTCCAGATGAAAAAACGGATGATCGCGGGCAATCTCTATAGGGAAACAAGCAGGCGTAAGAATTGGATCATTGAGCGCGCTAATTAAAAGCGTCGGCACCCGAATACCCGCCACGAAATTCTTGGCCGAAGCCTGTTCATGAAATTCTGCCGCCGTCCGAAACCCACACAAAGGCGCACTAAACCACTCATCGAAATCGCGCCAGCGACGCACGTTTTTCAGTTTCTGCGTGTTTATTTTTTCCGGAAACCGCTCTTCTTTGACCCGAATCTTCTTGGCCAAAGCACGTAAAAAGCGAACGCGATAAAGCGTATTATCCCAGCGATCCAGCACATCCGCGCCTTCGGCGATGTCGCAGGGCGAGGAAAATGCTACGGCGGCGCGAATCTGCGGCGGCACATTTTCGCCCGTCACGCCCAGATACTTCATGGTAATATTGCCGCCCATACTAAATCCAATCAAGGCGATAGTGTCATATTTTCCATCGCTGAGCGCATGCTGTATAACCGTCTGAATGTCCTCTATATCGCCGTGGTGGTACATCCGAAAGGCGCGATTCATCTCGCCAGAACACGAGCGACAGTTCCAGGCCAGTGCATCCCAGCCCTGCTGCGTGAATAATTTTGCCATGCCACGAATATATTGTCGCCCGGAATCACCTTCCAACCCGTGGGTCAATATTACCAAACGCCTATTCCCTTGACGCACCCAATCCAGGTCTAAAAAGTCATCATCGGGCGTAGCGATGCGCTCCCGCTCATAGTGCACGCCCAACACGCGCCGTCGGATACCCGGCACGAGGGTTTGCAAGTGGCCATTGAATTGCCAGAACGGCGCACCAGGAAAAGACGAGGGGGAAATGATCATTGTTTATGGAAAAGGGTTGAGAAGGGGTTTAGAAAAAAGGGTTGAGGATGTTGAGAAAAAAATGTTGAGAGAGTTGAGAAAAAATGGTTGAGGTTGTTGAGAAGATGCCACGGTGTATTTCTCAACAACCTCTTTTCTCAACCCGCGTAGCGGACTCAACTTTCTCAACACCCTCAACCATTTCTCAACCTACTAAACATCAAAACTGAGGTTTTTGCGCACAAATTTCCGATTTCTGTTTACACTATCCATCTTTGTCGCCAAAATTCATTGATGCGCGCTGTTGTTCTCTCTCTTTTTCTCCTGTTCTTACTATCGGCCTGCACTTCTCCGCAAGAACAATTGGCGGAAATAGAAGACGAAATGCTGACCTTGCTTGGTCCGGCTGCCGACCTGAAAATTCCGACCCACAACAGTCAAGTGTATTTACCACTTCCGCCACCATTAGACGTACAGGACGAACAAAAAAGTCGGGCGCAAAAACTATTGGTTAAAGCCGCACAAATAGACACCGCCGCCCTTGATCCGGAGCGACGCTCCCAACTCTGGCAATATCGGGAAATATTGACCGATTTGAGCGGCTCCAAATCCGGCTGGCCGCTCAATCCACTGGACTATACTTTGGCCAAACCGCTGCAAGGTTTTCTTGCCGAACCAGATGGTGAACAATTGGCGATACTATTAGAAAAAATGCCCGATTACTACGCCGAAGTAGAACGACGCTGGCAAAGTAACCGTCAGCACAACAGCCAGGCAGCAGTACAAGAGTGCTTAGCTATGCTGGATACCCTGCAAGAACTGGAAGAAAATCTGGAAAAATACCCGCCCGATGTGCGAGCGCGTTTACAGGTTGCGTTGCCTTCGGCACAGGCAGGATTGAAAAATTATTTGGGGCAATGTCGTAGTTTGACGCTGGATTAGTATCTGCGCAGCACTAATTACATGGTGAATTAAGTTTATCTGAGTATTTGATTAATTATCTGGTTATCAAGTGCTTTGGTCGAATACTTAAATACTCGCATCTGCAAGAAATTTAATTTACAGCTTACTAATATAGGTTAATTTTGCCGTTAGTAACTAATTTGAACTAATTTCAAATACATACACGCCATGCCACTCTTACCCATTTTTGCAGTTGTTATACTAATACTCTTATCAGGCCTCCGTATTGCGCAAGAGTACCAACGCGCAGTAGTATTTCGGCTTGGACGCTACCAATCTATAAAAGGGCCCGGCCTCTACTGGCTGATTCCATTTGTTGAAAAACAACAACGCGTGGACATCAGGACTAAAACGGTAGACCTGGAACAACAAGAAACTATCACTAAAGATAGTGTAACGATCAAAGTGAATGCGGTGCTTTGGTTTAAAATAACCAATCCCGAAGACGCAATTATTAAAGTGGCGGACTACAATAAAGCCGTTTATCAATTCTCAGTCACTGCATTGCGTAACATTATTGGACAACACTCACTGGACGAAGTGTTGAGGGAAAGGGAGAAGATCAATGGAACACTGCAAAAAATTGTGGATAGTGCCACGGAACCCTGGGGCATAAAGATTGAAATGGTGGAAATGAAAGATGTAGAGATTCCAGAGGCCATGCAGAGAGCCATGGCGCGGGAAGCAGAAGCCATTAGAGAAAAGAGGGCCAGAATCGTAAAAGCAGAAGCAGAGTTGGAGGCCTCTATAAAGCTAACGCAGGGCGCAATAGAAATGCAAAAAAGCCCGATTGCACTCGAGTTGCGACGGATGCAAATGTTATCTGAAATAGGCATTGATAATAATACTACCACCATCGTGCTGGTGCCCTCAGATTTTACGAATGCTGCAAAAAGTTTTTCGGAACTGGCAACTAAAAAGCTACTGGATGAACAAGAACGAAATGATCAATTACCATAATAAAAAGTTTCGCCCTATTTCTAATTCAGAAAATGGCGAAGTGGACCATGACATGGTTTTTATGTACCAGCAAACAGGTAATATTATAAGTTGCTATTATGCTGGGAATCAAATCGTACAGGGCCATTTAATTGGATTAGTAGATAAAAATGGGGTAATTGATATGCGTTACCAGCAGGTGAATAAAAAAGGGGAATTAATGACCGGCATCTGCAAATCAACCCCAAAATTAGAGCATGGCACATTAAGATTGTATGAAGAATGGGCATGGACGAGTGGGGATTTTAGTATAGGGAGTTCTATATTGGAAGAAATAGAATAACCGTAATTCAACATCAGTAAAACACCGCCAATAGTGAGAAAAATCACCGCCGACTGGGTCTATCCCGTCTCTGCTCCTCCGCTCGCTCAGGGCGTTGTTATCACCGATGATAGCGGCAAAATCCTGGCTATCGAATCCCGCGACCAACACGATCCGACTAGTCTGGAAGTACATACCGGCTGGTTGGTGCCAGGTTTTGTCAATACCCATTGTCACCTCGAACTCTCGCATCTGCGCGGCCGCGTAGATACCGGCACAGGCCTTATTCCGTTCATCACGGGCGTAGTGACGCAGCGCGGGGCTTCGGCAGAAGTGATTGAAAAGGCTATTACTGAAGCGGAGGCGGAGATGTTGGCAGGCGGTATCGTGGCAGTAGGCGATATTTCCAATGCGCCGGATACTTTTGCTACCAAGGCGCAAGGGCGGATGCGTTATTACACTTTTCTGGAAATGTTCGATTTTTTGCAGGAAAACAATGCCGAACAGACCTTTGATAAAGGTAAGGCAGTCTATGAACAACTGGTATTAGCACCCGGCAGTGAACGTTCGTATGTGCCGCACGCGCCCTATACGGTGAGTAGAGCATTGTTTCAACGCATTCGAGAGGCGAATCCTGCTTCTAATGCTACGGTCAGTATTCATAATCAAGAGACACCGCCGGAAAACCAGTTATTTCTAGAAAAAAAGGGTGGTTTTATAGAATTTTATGGCCGGTTCGGTATTTCATTAGAACAGTTTGAAGCGACCGCTAAGACAGCTATTTACTATTCATTAGCGCACTTAAATCCAGATAATCGCACTTTATTTGTTCATAATACGCTTACTAGTCGGGAAGATATACAAGCAGCACAAGCCTGGAGTCCAAACGTATTTTGGGCCACCTGCCCCAACGCCAATCTGTACATTGAAAATCGCCTGCCAAATTACCAATTATTTCTTGATACGGCGGCCCGCGTCACTATTGGTACAGATAGTTTGACTTCCAATTGGCAACTGTCTATACTAGAAGAAATGAAGACTATTGCGCGCTACCAAAGTTATGTACCTTTTGAAACCTTACTACAATGGGCTACTTTAAATGGCGCACAGGCACTGGGCTTCGACGATACATTGGGTAGCCTGGAAGCAGGTAAAACGCCGGGTGTGTTGCTGTTGCACGGCGGGACGGCAACTGGAAAATTGATTAGTGAAACGGCGGTGCGGAGACTGGTGTGAGAATAGTAAAGTATAATACAGTTAATGTCGGAGAAAACCCCGTCTATAAAATGCGAAAACAACTTGAAACGATAGAGGAATTAGTAGAAGTAGCTTGGGAGAACAAGACCAATGACTTATTTTTTTGTGAAATAGCCGCTGTCCCGGAACGTTTGGCTAATTTTCTTAAAGAAAAATACGCTATCTCAATATATGGGTTTTTCCATATTTTAGATAACTATGTGCTCCGCCACGTGGAGATTCGGCATGGAAACCCGGAAACGGAGAATTTAAAAGGACAGGTTTTTGTACAAAAAGAAGATTTTTTGCTAATTCCTGCTATTATTTCGACGTATGATTTTTTAGACTACGAATTCGCCAGAAATAAACACATACTGATATTCAAAAAAATAATAAGAGGTCACTTGTACATATATGTAGCAGAAATTAGGTCACCTAAACGAAAATTGATTTGTGGTCAATCGCTGAGAATATTGCAAATAAAAAAAGCCGACTGAAACCAGCCGACTTTTGCATTTACCAGCGTCCGAATGACCTTAATAGCCCCTCAACTCTACGCCCAAGATCGTTTCTGCTAAACTGCACTACAAAGATACAAATAATTTTGAACAATTCAATTTTTTAGACAAAAAAATTGAATTGTTCAAGTTTTTTCAGACATCGGCCAGCATTTTCCAGCGAACTGACGGCTTGTGCTTTTTGGTAGCCTAATAAAGAGAACAGAGCAAGGAATGTCGTGATAAAAAGTAGTTTATACATATATATATAGACAGCAGACAGCGCAAACAGGTTCTCTATTGTTAAAAATAAAGTGAGCCTTCCCGAATTTCGGAATGGCTCACAATTTATAAAATCAGTCTGCTTTTAAAATCTACCAGAAAAGCAAATACAAAGCCGCCGTAATACCCAGCACAATCACCATACCGATAGTAAAGCTTTGCGAAGTGCGAAACATAGAAGTGTCTACTTCAATGCTATGCACCCGCTGCTGCCCTTTTACATCTATCAGACTAACGATCACCATCAAGCCCACCAACACCAGGAAAACGTAGCCCATACGATGCAGGAAAGGTAGATTTACTAGTATTTCTTGCAGAAATATACCCACCGGAATAGTAGCCAGCGCACCAACCAGCGCAGCAGAAGCCGTAGTGCGTTTCCAGAAAAAACCGAGCAGGAAAATAGCCACGACCCCCGGTGAAATCAAACCCGTGAAATCCTGTACGAACTGGAACGCCTGCCCAAAATTGCGCAATTGCGGGGCTACCAACACGCCGATGATCATGGCCGCGAGAATAGCATAACGGCCTACGCTCACCTGTTGGGCTTCCGTAGCATCGCGATTGAAAAATTTCTTGTAAATGTCCAGGGTAAAAATAGTCGAAATACTGTTGGCTTTTCCCGCCAGCGAAGCGACAATGGCTGCTGTCAAGGCCGCAAAGGCCAGCCCTTTGAATCCCATCGGCAACAGCTGCAACAAGACTGGATAAGCATTGTCTGGTACTAAGGCCATCCTGCCAGACCCGTCATTGAGCGGACTGAGCATATTTTGCTGGAAAATCTGTACGCCTTCTTTGTGCAACAAAAACACCGCAATACCGGGCAGCACCACAATCACTGGCATCAGCAGTTTCAGGAAAGCGGCAAACAGAATACCCGAGCGCGCCGTTTGCAGATTGGCTCCCAGCGCACGTTGGGTAATATACTGGTTAAAACCCCAGTAGTTCAGGTTGGCGATCCACATCGCGCCGAACAGTACTGCCAGGCCCGGCAATTTATTATAGGCATCTTCCTGCCCGCCTTTCCCATCGGGCATCATAATTTGTCCCGGTTGCAGGATCATGTGAAAGTGATCGGGGGCTTTTTCCCGAAGCCAGCTCAGGCCAGCCAAAGCGCCACTGCCACCGAAGTGTTGCGCCACCAAATCCAGCGCAATATAAGTCGTCACCAGACCGCCGAAAGTCAGCACCAGCACCTGGATCACGTCCGTATAGCCAATCACCTTCATCCCGCCCAGCGTAATGACCACCGCGAAAACGGACAGCGCAATGGTACACATGGTAAAATCCAGCCCGGCCACTTTATTGATCGCCACGGCACCGAGATAGAGAATCGAGGTAAGATTGACAAACACGTACACCAGCAACCAAAACACGGCCATAATGGTGGCCACCAGCGGGCTAAAACGCTGGGCCAGGAATTGCGGCATGGTGTAAATTTTATTTTTAAGATAAACCGGCAGAAAAAACACCGCAACCACGATCAGCGTAGCAGCGGCCATCCATTCATACGAGGCAATAGCCAACCCCATCGCAAAGGCCGAAGCCGAAGTGCCTACAAATTGCTCGGCACTAATGTTGGAAGCAATCAGCGACGCACCGATGGCCCACCAGGTAAGCGACCCTTCGGCCAGGAAGAAATCCTTGGCACTGGCCGCCGCATTTCGCTTGCGCTGATAGATCCAATAGCCGTAGCTCGTTACAATAATAAAGTAAATCAGGAAAACAACGAAATCCCAATAATGTAATTGATTGCCCATGAGCGATTGTTTTAGCCGCAAAATTTTCCTACACCCGATGGGGGCGGAAAAGTGTGCGTTCAGAATGAGTTGTAAATGAACGAAAGAGTGGACGAAATAAAAAAAGCAGCCTTCTAAGGCCGCCCAAATATATGTAAGGTCAGCAAGTTGTGAGGATCAACCTAAAAAAATTCAATTTTCAGTAAATTTGCTTTTTTGCCAGAAAAACCCTTTTCTTTGCACCCGCTTTTGAGGCGTAGCGTGGAAATTCATTTTCGCGCACCAGCAGCCCCTTAAAGCGAATTCCGGTTTCCTGGCCGAGTGGTTAGGCACAGCTCTGCAAAAGCTGCTACAGCGGTTCGAATCCGCTGGAAACCTCCCAAGCAACGCCCTTGTAAGTCCACACACTTGCAGGGGCGTTTTCATTTGGCTCCCCAATGAGTTCGCTATGCCTGGGTGTACGCTTCGTTTGTCATACTGCCGGGAACCGTCCGCTCTTAGTGCACGCCGCGACGTGGACA
Organism: Saprospiraceae bacterium; assembly: GCA_965249785.1. Classification (GTDB taxonomy): domain Bacteria; phylum Bacteroidota; class Bacteroidia; order Chitinophagales; family Saprospiraceae; genus M3007. The sequence goes on from CBDFMU010000038.1 coordinate 9,137, forward strand.
GTTCCGGCAGGATGACAAACTTGATGTATTCCAAAGCAACATCACTACATTCGCCACCTTCCTCAGCGTTGACCACATTGATCATATTGGCCACATTCATTTGATTATGAGCACTTTCTCCTACAAAGATGTTATCCGCCAGGAACAGGAACAGCTGCGCCTGCGCCGCCAGAAACTTGGCCAGGAACACGGTACGCCGGAACAGGAAAACTGGTTTGGCATCGCGTTATCGGGCGGTGGCATCCGCTCGGCGATCATCAATCTGGGTTTCCTGCGCACGCTCAATAAATTCGGCATCCTGCAACGGGCTGATTATCTGAGCTCTGTGTCGGGCGGCGGCTACACCCACGCCTTTGTGCAGGAGACCGCCAAAGAAAAAAAAGATTTCAACCAGCTTTTCACGGCGGATCAGATCACCGCGCTGCGCCAGAACGGAGAATATTTGATCCCCGGCCAGGGTTTTTGGAAGCGGGCCAACCTGCTGCTGTTGATGGTGGCCTTTCTGGTCAGTTGGCTGATGAGCCTGATCAGTCCCATTTTGGTGGCTGGCATTATCTATTACCTGTTTCAGTTGGTCGTTAGTTTCACCCACAATCCCATCCACGGCACCGATACGCTCGCCCTGTTTTGGGGTAGTTGGGCGGTTTATATTGCTGGCGCGCTGCTTATTGCGCATTTTTTGGTCAATATTATCCTGAATTTCAACCTCAACGTATCCAAACAATTCAACCGGGTGGAAATGTCGCTGGCGGTAGTCGGTATCTTTCTGTACGTCTGGGTCGTATTATCGAGTATTCCATTGACCGAAAACCTGACTGACGGTACACGACTGGATTACCTGATCAATGCTGGATTGCTGTTTTTGCTGGGCTTTTTCACCAATCCCAACTCGATAAGCTTCCACCGATTTTATCGCAAACAATTGGCCGACCTGTTTTTACGCTTCGTCGGCGAACACCGGAATGTGCCACTAAAAGACGTTTTTAATGCCAATTCCGACGAAAAAAAGGATTTTCTCGCGCCTTATCCACTTATCAATACGTGTTTGAATCTGCAAAACCCCGGCGGCGGCGACAAATTCAAAGGCTCCAAGGCCAGCGATTATTTTTTGCTCAGCCCGCTGTTTTGTGGTTCCAAACTGACTTGCTACGTCCCCACCGACCGCTACCGCGACTATCGCCACATGACTTTGCCAGCGGCGGTCACCATTTCGGCGGCGGCCATGAATCCGGGCATGGGTGTGTATTCCAATAAGATGCTGAGCATCCTGATGACGATTTTCAACGCGCGGCTCGGTTTTTGGATTTCCAATCCCATCATCCTGGAACGCGCCTATGCTATCGTATGGTGGCCAATTTATTTTTTCAAGGAGCTGCTGGGACGCATCGGGCTGTCCAATAAAATGATCAATATTTCCGACGGCGGCCACATCGAAAATTTGGGCGTGTACGAACTGCTGCGGCGCAACTGCCGCCTCATCGTAGCCGTGGATGCAGGCGAGGATAAGTTGTACGGTTTTGCCGACCTGAATAATCTCATTATCCGGGCACGCAATGAATTGGGTCTGGAAATCCGTTTCCGCGACGACCAGCAGCCAGAGGACCTCATTCGTCCCCGGCCTTCGCAGGTGTATTCGCGGCAACGGTATGCGATCGCTGATATTTGGAAATGCTGGGAGGACGACAAGGTAATTGACCCGGTCACGCAACAGGAAAGTGTCAGTATCACCAACTTTGAGACCCCATTCAAGGTCGGCACCTTTATTTATGTCAAATCTTCGGTCATGGCTCCGACTGGCAAACCCTATTTGTCGGAAACTGACGACTACCTGAAATACGGCACCTATAAGTACAAAATTTATCACCCCGATTTTCCGCACGAACCGACCAGCGACCAGTTTTTCGACGATATTCAGTGGGAATCCTACTATCAACTCGGTCAGTATCTCGGCGCGGACGTGTTGGGTGTCAACGATTTGGAACAATATGACACTCGCCCCGGCGAACAATTATCGGTGGATCAATTGCTAAATTGGTTTGACGAACGCCAGAATTTGTTTGAGCCGCCCATAGTAACCCAACAGCGGGGCCCTCAATTGGTGCGAGAAACAACCTCTGAAAGCGCGGAGCGCGAAGCCGTTGCTGCGCCACCAGAGGTAAAATATAAAATGTAAATGATTGTCCTCGTGGAGACGTTGCGTGCGTGGAGACGTTGCATGCAACGTCTCTACAATGTATCGCCCATTTTTTTACCTTTGTCCGCCCAAATCAAACCATTGTACCTCACGAACCAAATTGATCTTCCTATTTGCCTCCACAATTTTTAGCTGGCCTTGGCAGTTTGTTCGCGCTACCCTGGTAGCTGGTGATCAATTTCAAGTTGTAAGTAGCTGTGCAAAATTAGTGGAGGGTAATTTTTGTCTGTTTTCAGTGATTATTCTTGCCTATTTGCCTGTTGTAATTTTGCCTGTTTGATTATTTCCCTCCTATGAGTGATTTTTTAAATTCTTTCCGCCAAAACCTCCACCAAGCTCGCCTTTGGGTGGCAGACAAAATGGCACCCGTCCGGTCCTTCTTTGCGCCGCTCACCGATGGTTGGGCGCGACTGACGGCTCCGGTACGCACGCGTTGGGCAGGTTTTCGGCAACGTTATCCCCGGCTGGGTTTCGTACTGGGCTGGCTGGGCTGGTTGGCCGGAGTGGGCATAGGAGCGGTGTGTATGCTTGTTGTGTCCGTATGGGTTGGCTTTTTTGGTCGCTTGCCGAATGACGCAGAATTGCGGGTCATCGAGAACCCGGCAGCGACAGAGATTTACACGATGGACAGTGTATTGATCGGCAAATATTTTATCGAAAACCGCACGGACATTGCCCTCGAAAATGTAAGCCCACACATCGTGAGCGCCCTCATTGCCACTGAAGACCGGCGTTTTTTGGAACATCGCGGCATTGATATTCACAGCTGGTTTCGGATTGGCTATGGCATGATCACGGGGCGGGAGTCGGGCGGCGGCTCTACCTTGAGCCAGCAATTAGCCAAGAATCTGTATCCCCGTAAACGATATAAAATTCCCGGTTTAGGCATCATCGTCAGCAAAATACGCGAGAATTTTATTTCCGTTCGACTGGAAAAAATATATAACAAGCAGGAACTGTTGAGTTTATATCTCAATACCGTTCCTTTTGGCAATGAGGCTTTTGGCATCAACGTCGCGTCGCGGCAGTTTTTTAACAAAAAAGCGAAAGACCTGACCATAGATCAGGCCGCTATGCTGGTCGGGATGTTGAAAGGCACCACCATCTACAATCCAGTGCGCAATCCCGAAAATGCCCGCAAACGCCGCAACGTGGTGCTGATGCAAATGGTGCGCAATGGCGATCTGACCCAGCAGGAATTTGATGAATACAGCAAAAAGCCAGTCGGTGCGAAGAACTATCGGGTGGATGATAACAACGAAGGGCTGGGCACTTATTTCCGTGAATACCTGCGTACGGAGGTGATGCCGGGCATTTTGGCCCGCTATCCCAAGGAGGACGGTACCAAATATAATTTGTACACCGACGGGCTGAAAATTTATACCACGCTGCACAGCAGAATGCAGCAATATGCCGAAGAAGCGGTACAAAAGCAGATGCAGGATTTGCAGCAGAAATTTGATCAGCACTGGAAAAATTATAAGAAGGACAAACCCTGGGGCGACGACAAATGGATCGAGCAGCAGGTGAAGCGGAGTGCTCGCTGGGATGCGCTGAAAGATGCTGGCCTGAGCGACGAAGAGACCCGCAAAAGCTTTGAAAAACCGGCGAAAATGACCATCTTCGGCTGGAAAAATGGCGGTTCCGATGTGGATACTACGCTGACCCCGATTGACAGTGTGCGCTACTATTTCTGTATGCTCAATTGTGGATTCATGGCGATGGATCACCACAATGGCTATGTACGCGCCTGGGTGGGTGGCACCAATTTTAAATATTTTAAATTTGACCACATTCTCAGTGAACGGCAGGTAGGGTCCACTTTCAAGCCTATTGTGTACGCAGCGGCTTTGCAGGATAGCATCAAACCTTGCCAGTATTTCCCCAACCAGATCAAAAAAATAGTGGATTGGGAACCACACAATTCGGATGAAAAGTATGGCGGCTGGTACACTATGATGGGTGCACTCACCAAGTCAGTGAACGTAGTAGCGGCCCAATTGATTGAAAAAGTGGGCATCCAGAAAACCATAGATTTGGCCACTAAAATGGGAGTTACCTCCACGCTGCCACGTGAATACGGCATTAGCCTGGGAGCCGCCGACATTGATCTGTATGACATGATGAAAGTATACGGCACGCTCGCCAACCAGGGTGTCCGTCCCGAGCCGGTACTGGTACTGAATGTGGTGGATCGCAACGGCGAAGTGCTCTACGATTATAAGGAACAACTAAAAATTGATCCCAATCTCGGGCCGCACGAGAAAGCACTCACGGTCAATCAGGCCGCCACGATGACCAAGATGCTACAGAATGTCATCAATTATGGCACTGGTTCGCGCTTACGCAGCGGATTTGGCATTCAGGGCGATTTTGCGGGCAAGACTGGTACCACCCAGAATCAGGCGGACGGTTGGTTCATCTGTTATAATCCACAACTGGTCACTGGAGCATGGGTGGGTGCCCCCAGCCCGGCGGTGCGCTTCCGCTCCATGCAGCTCGGACAAGGCTCGGCCATGGCCCTGCCTATCGTGGCCTGGTTCTGGTATAAAGTGGCGAACGACAAGAAGTTAGGCAAAATGCTCAACGAGAAATTTCCCGATCCGAAACCCGAAGTATTAGCCCTGTTTGGCTGCTATCCCTGGGTGGGTATTTCCCCGGATTCGTTCAATATGCGTATGCGGGACTCTACTTTCCGCGATTCTGTGCAACAAGCCGGGGCTTCGCGGCCTGGCAAGACACCCGGCGGAGAGGTGACGGAAGAAGATGACAAGAAATCTGCCGAGAAAAACGGTGAAAAAACCCCGGACGATAAAAAAAGGAACATATTCCAGCGGTTGTTTAATCAAAAGCAGGAAGAAGACGAAAAGAAAAAACGGCAACAATGAGGTTGTTGAGGATGTTGAGATGGTTGAGAATATTCAACCTCCACCTTTACCCGTAGCCTTTTCAGGCGAAGGAGGGTTTCCAACATTCTCAACCCCTTTTTTTCTCAACCCTTTTCCCTCAACATCCTCAACCCTTTTTTTTCTCAACCCCTTTCCCTCAACATCCTCAACCCTTTTTTTTCTCAACCCCTTTCCCTCAACATCCCTACTACCTCTCTAATATGATAGAAGTTCTGACTACTAATGGCATTACCGTCAGTGTACAGACGCAATATCTGCCGGAGCACTCGAACCAACGGGCAGAGAAATTCATATTTGGCTACTACATCATCATCGAAAATGGTAGTCCCCATACGGTACAATTGCTGCGTCGCCACTGGGTCATCCAAGATTCAGACGGCCAGGTGCATGAGGTGGAAGGCGATGGTGTGGTCGGCGAACAGCCCATCCTGGCTCCCGGAGAAAGCCACGCCTATTCTTCCTATTGCCCGTTGCGTACCGAAATTGGCAAAATGTCTGGCACCTACCTCATGTCCCGTCGCGACGACGAGTCGCTGTTTGAAGTCATCGTCCCGGAATTCCGTATGGCTGCACCGCTGAAACTCAATTGATTAAAGCAATAAGTAAAGGATAAAGGCAAACAGATAAAACCCAGGATGTCCCTGCGCTTCACTTGCAAATTGCCTTTTGCCTTTTTTCCACCTTGCCGCCTTGCCTATTTCTCATTCAACAGGCAGCCTTTTCGCCACAGTAGTCGTTTACTGTGTACGCGAAACCCTATTTTTGCGCCGCCTTTACCCGCCGAAGCCTAAGAGTGCCTAGGCGAAACGGCTTCGGCGCTAAAAAAGGCGAAGGAGGGGCTAAACCGACTATAACTACTCAGCATGAACAACCGCGACAACCTGCTCGGCGTACTGTCGGCAATTTATCGGTGGAGAAAAACGATTCGGAATATTTGTTTGGTGACCCTCGTTGGCAGCATTTTCTTTGCGCTGTTGTTGAAAAATTACTACCAGGCGACCACGATTTTTTATCCTTCCAATGCCAAACTCGCCAACCCGGAACTCATTTTTGGTTCGTCTGGTGAAGTAACCGAATACTTTGGTACCGACCATGATCTGGATCGCGTGGCCGAGGTGGCTAACAGCAACGAAGTAGTGGATTATATGATCCAACGCTTCCAGTTGTACAATCACTACGGCATTGATTCTACTTCCAAAGAAGGGCCCAACAAAGTGCGGGAGATGTTTCGCGGCCTGTATTCGGCCCTGAAAAACAAAAACGATGCCATCGAACTGAACGTGGAAGATGTAGACCGCGACTTGTCGTCCACGATGGCCAACGCTGCCCGCGACCGAATCAACTACCTCATCCAACGCCTCATCAAAGACAATCAGGGTCGGCTCCTAGCGACTTATGAAGACAATATCCACAACAAGGAAATCGAACTGCAACACCTGGCGGACAGTTTGGTATATTTAATGAGCCATTATAATATCATCAGTGTTGGGGATCAAGGCGAACAACTCGCGCTCCAACTCGCCAACGCGGAAGGTCAGGTTACTCGCACTCGCGCTCGTCTGGAAGTGCTGGATAAAAACTCCGCTATTCCCCGCGATACCATCGCCTACCTCCGGGCCAATCTCCACGCTTACGAAAGTCAATTGAAGGGATTACGCAATCTAGACAGCAAAGGGGGTGATATGTCCATCAAAAACTTCAATGAAGGTTCACCCAAAGTAAACGTAATCAGCGACTTGCACTATCAGGCCCGCAAGCAACTCAGTTTTGACCGCGAACGCTACCAGCAAATTAAATCGGCTTATTCGACCTACATTCCCGCCGTGCAGGTGGTAGAACTGGCCGAGCCGCCCCGCATCAAAAGCCGCCCCAAGCGCAGCATTATTATATTGAGCGCAGTATTGGCAGCCTTCTTATTTTCCGTAATTGGTGTATTGCTCGCTGATGCTTATCGGTCGGTGAATTGGCGGGAAGTGCGGGAAGGGAAAGGGGAATAAATCAAGGAGCAAAAAAGCAAAAAAGCAAATTTGCAATGGCTCTTGTCGTCGAACATCTCTCGGAACCCATCACAAAACGGAGCGTCCACTTTTGCTTAGTTTTCTTGCCTTTTGCATCTAGCTTCCTTGCCTTTTGTTTAAAAAATGCGCCGATTTTCCAGCATCATAGGGTTACCCCATGACCATCCGCAACGATGGGTGGTCGTGCTCGTGGGACTGACGACGATTGGGGCCATCCTGGCAAATATCCGCTATGGTATGTCAGTATTTTATCTGCTACCGGCTGGATTACTGCTGCTTTGGCTGGCGATTGTGGATTTTCGGAAAGTCTTTTTTCTGCTGCTCGGGTGCATTCCTATTTCGATGGAAGCGAATCTGCCCGGCGGTTTTGGCACCGACCTGCCCTCCGAACCACTGATGTGGCTGCTGACCCTGGTGGGGTTGTTGTGGTTTCTGCAAAATGGCCGTCAAGTAGATGCCCGTTTTCTGCGCCACCCGATCACGCTGGCCTTGTTGGCGCACTTGGCCTGGATGACCGTTTGTGTGATTACCTCGCAGGATTTATTCATTTCCATCAAATTTCTGGCAGCCAAAGGGTGGTATGTCGCAGTATTTTTTTTCCTGGCGGGCCGGATGCTCCACGAAGAACGCGACTTCAAGCAATTACTGTGGTGGTTTTTTGTGCCACTGGTATTCGCCGTCGGCAACGTATTGCGGCGGCACGCCTCCGTCGGATTCTCCTTCGAAGACGTAGCCTACTCTATGGGGCCGTTCTTTCGCAACCACGTGATGTACGCCTGTTTGCTGGCGATATTCCTGCCGTTTATCTGGTATGGCACTTATTGGTATAAGCGTTACTCCACGCTTTGGTGGGTGCTCGTGCTGGGTATTTTATTACTACTCGTCGGCATCAATTTCGCTTACACACGCGCGGCCTACGTGGCCCTGCTGGTGGCCATTGGTATTCGCTGGTGCATACGTTGGCGCATACTGCATCTTGCTTTGATCGGAGTCGCGCTGGCCTTTGCCTTGTTTTTTACTTTCGTCAATTACCGCGACAACTGGCTGCTTTTTGCCCCGGATTTCGAGCGCACTATTTCGCACAAGCATTTTGAAAGCCTGCTGGAATCTACGACCAAACTGGAAGATATTTCCACGATGGAGCGGGTATATCGCTGGGTAGCAGCTACTTATATGATCCGCGAACGCCCGCTCATGGGTATTGGGCCGGGCAATTTTTACTTTTTCTATCAGAAATACACGGTTTCAAGTTTCAAAACCTACGTCAGCGACAATCCCGAACACTCTGGTATTCACAATTATTATCTGATGACCACCGTGGAACAGGGCTTGCCGGGACTGTTCTTTTTTCTGGTTTTTTGCGTAGTTACTATGATCCAAGGCCAGCGTATTTATCATCGCACCGACGACTTAGGCCGTCGTCGGATGTTGCTGGCGGCAGTACTCTGCTTTATTTTAATTGATCTATTGATGTTAATCAATGATTTTGTGGAAACGGATAAGATTGGGTCGCTGTTTTTTCTGTCGGCGGCTATTTTGGTAAACATGGATTTAAAGGCGCGGGATAGTGCGCAAAACTCTGTTGAACAATAAGTTGTAATAGAAAATCTAAAAGGTACGTTGAATACCTGCAAGAAAATTAATCGTTTATAAAATGTACTTAGTACACTGTGAAAAAGTTATTTCGAGTATTTGAAGATTTGAGTATTCGATCAATTACCTGATTGTCAAGTGTTTTAATCAAATATTCAAATACTCGCATCCTCAACAAATTTAATTTACAATGTATTTAGTCAAAACGCCCAAGTTCATGCAGGCTCTGTTTCCGGCCTACACCTGGACCATTCCCACTACGGAGCGGGTACTGTACCTGACTTTTGACGACGGTCCGATTCCCGAAATAACCCCCTGGGTACTGGATACTTTACGGGCTTTCGGGGCCAAAGCCACGTTTTTCTGCGTGGGTGATAATGTGTTGCGCCATCCCGACGTGTATGCTCAAGTGCTCGCGGAAGGCCACGCGGTAGGCAATCACACTTTCCATCACCTCAATGGCTGGAAAACCGATCCCCTACCCTACCTGCACAACGTGCGCCACTGCGCTCGCGTGGTGGATAGCCGCCTGTTTCGTCCGCCTTATGGACGAGTGTCGCCCAGCCAAAGCGGCTTTTTAAAAAAGCATTTCCAGATGATCATGTGGGATGTACTCAGCGGTGATTTTGATCAAACCATCACGCCGCAACAATGTCTGAACAACGTGCTCAAGTACACTGAAAAGGGGTCTATCATCGTGCTGCACGATAGTCTGAAAGCCGAGAAAAATTTACGTTTTGTGCTGCCGGAAGTGTTATGGCATTTTGTCGGAAAGGGGTATCGGTTTGAAAAAATTGAAAGAAAATAATTGTCACGAAATGACAAGACGGGTTTAATAACAAAATGCTTCCCATGTGTAGGTTTCTTTTACAGACTAAACAAACCCATCATGAACCGCACCCTCCTTTTGCTCGCCCAATGCCTGTTTTTCCAGACAATCATTTTTGCCCAACCCGTTGATTTTGCACCGCTTGGCGCAAAATGGTACTATAGCGAAGAAGCATTTGCGCCGCCTCCGTTTGGGGCTTTTCCGCATATTCTGGAGGTGGTGGCCAAAGAAAACTACCAGGGCAAGCTATGCAGCAAAATTATCAATACTCTTGGGCCAGCATCCGCGACAGTGCCAGACCCACTTTATATGTACAGCCAAAATGATTCGGTATTCTTTTACAGCCTGCTCTCCGCCCGTTTTGAGCTGCTCTACGATTTCACTGCCGAAGCAGGCGATAGCTGGGTAGTAGGTGGTTTGAGTACTCCGCATGGAATAGATAGCCTGCGGGTAGAGGTAGATTCGGTGAGTCAAATAGTAGTAAGTGGCCACGCCCTGAAAGTGCTGCACACGCCCTGCCAGCTTTTTTTTGACTGGGGATGTACCATTACTGGCGACAATGCGAGCACCCACTTTATTATTGCCGGCATCGGCAGCACGGGTTTTCTCACGCCTGATTATGGGCTTTATGAAGGCGGCCCCAATGGGCTGCGCTGCTATATTGATCCAGGCAACGATTTACATTTTGTGACTTATCCTTGCGATACTACGCTCGTTATCTCCGCTACTAATGATGCACACGCCAATGCCAATATTTCGGTGTTCCCCAATCCAGTGTACGATCATATAAATGTCTTACTAAAAATAAACCCGGATAATACAATATTCAGGTTATATGATCCACTTGGACGATTAGTAAAGCAGGAAACTATGCGGGCCGGTATGAATAGAATGGATGTAGAAAATCTATTGCCCGGACTATATTTCGGGGAAATAAAAATAGACGGGAAAACGGTTAAATCGAGTTATTTAATCAAGCAACGTTAAGTTTACTTTCCTGCCAGACTCAGTATTGCTTCGCGAACTTCCGCAGCGTGATTCCACAAAATAAAATGATTGCCTTCCGGCAAAATATTCACCTGTAAATCTGGACTATTCACGAGTTGGCGGCGGGCAAAATCAGCGTTCGCCACTGGCACCAGCTTATCATCCTGCGCATGGATCACCCGCACCGGGCAGGTAATACGGCTCCACAATGGCAGCATGGTGCGCAGTTCGCCTTCCAGGGCTTTTATTTCATGATTACTGACCCATAAAGCTTTGGGAGTGAACCATTTGAGCGGCGGCACGTCTATGGCCGTCTGCCACCACGGATGTTCCTCCTGATCGGGATCAATGGCCCCAGCGACGATCACCAGCCCGGCTACAGCCTCGGGATAATCCATCGCAAAGCGACAGATAACTGGCCCACCCATGGAATGGCCCACTAGAATCACTTTGCGCCGGGGCGACAATTCCCGCACCACTGCCCAAATAGCACTGGCCTGTGCCGCCAATGACGGCTCCGATTTACCAAACCCTGCCGTATAGCCAAATCCAGGTCGGTCAATCGCTACCAGACGCAGCACTTTCGTCAAGGACGTATCGGCCAAATACGTCAAATAGGCATCCGCAGACCCCGGAGAACCATGTATCAACACCGCCAAAGGCAGCGTATCGGCGGCACTGACTTGAATAGCGTGAATAGCCCGGTCCGTCGCGTCAGGTATTTCGTAAAAATGCGGCGACAACGGCTGTCCCGATTGCTGCAATTTGCTGGTCCATTCCGTGTCCGGTGTACGCATGGACATCCAGCCGAATTGTACAGCAATGAACCAAATGGTGAGCAGCAGCAGAAAAATATACAGCAAAATACGCGGCAAACGGCGGCGTTTTTTGGCCGTCGGGAGAGTAGCAGACATAAGTAAAAAGGCAAAATTGCAATAAGCAAAGCACTTTACAACATTCCGATTTTATCGGGAGGCAATGATCATCAATTATTTATCCAACTATACAAATTTACATCCGCACCAGTCGCCCGGAAAACACCTGCCCATCAGCCCATAGCCGAAACGCGTATACCCCTGGATTGGGCAGCGTGGAAGCGGAAATGGACAGCGTATTCAGGCCAGTTACGGCTTTTACAGTTTGATGATGCACCAGTTGTCCGGCGGCATCAAAAATTTCCAGCATCGCCTCACCGGGCTGTTCAAGCTGATATTGAAGGGTCGTTTCCTCGGTAAAGGGGTTCGGTTGCGGCGGGAAGAACGCAGTTTTTACGGTGGATGGGGCGGTAAAATTTAACTCCAAAGGACGACGTGCAGTATTATCTGCGTAGGCTTCAGGCAGCATTTCCCGACGGTCCACCGTCAATGCCTGTTGCAGCCAAAAGGCGCGCAAAGCCTTGATTTTCAAAGTAAAAACCACCTCGCCTGCGGCAAAATCCCGCTCGTGTCCATCAAACCAGAGGGCACGCAAACTACCATCTGCCGCACGAAGGTAGTCTTCCTCCGATAAACCTTCCACGCCAGTAATTTGCAGGGCCGTTGGATCGGTGCGCAAGGCTATTTGCCAACCCACCAGCGTCGCTGCATCGCGCAAACGGATTGGCACCGTTATTTCTTCGCCAGCCTCCACGTATAGATTGGCGATTTGCAGCAGCAGTGCTGCGCCGCGACTTTCGGCTTCGCCGCCAAACGGAAGAGCGGACGCATTGACATCGCCCATTTTGACCGCGACAAATGGAAAGGTGGAAAGTGCTACGTCAGCACTCAAATTGGGCACCACGATTTGGTAGGTGTCTTTGATGGCAGTGAACAAGCTGAAATTGGCGGGATTTGCCACCGGCCGAACCAGCCGCCACGAGGGTACACCAGGGAATGAATCATAGATGCCGAGGATGAGTTTACGGGTTTCTATAATATCCAAAGCAGTGATAGTGTGGCTGTTATTTACATCGGCAGCAATGCCCTGGTACACGTTGGTAAATGGCGTTACGCCCAGA
>CBDFMU010000039.1:0-51509 GCA_965249785.1 Saprospiraceae bacterium
ACCCAAACCGCCGAAAGAGCGTTCAGCACTTTCCTGCTCGCCCGCGATGGTGTAGCCATAGCCTTTGGGGAAAGACATGGCGGCGAGTTTTTCTTTCAATTGCGAATTAATAGTTTGTGGTAAATAGCCACTTTTCACGTAGGCAGTTACGCCCGTAAAACGGTCTTTATCATAGTGTTGGATGAAATTGGGGGAAGGCTTGAATTCAATTTCAGCGACTTGGCTGAGCGGCACGGCGGTACCCAGCACGTTGTTGACATAGAGGTTTTTGAAAACATCCAGCGTTGCGAAATTGCCGCTTTTAGGAATTGTGACCGTTAAATTGTAGTCTTCGTCGTCGCTTTTGGCGGTGAAAGTGCCAAGATTCAGCCCGGCGATGCCCAGGCGTACCATGCGGTCTATTTCGGCGATGGGAATGCCCAGCGTGGCGGCTTTGTCCTTGTTAATGCGTACCGCGAGGCTGGTTTTGATGGTAGAAATAGGATTATCCACATAAATAGTGCCTTCGGTATTGGCGATGAGTGTCTCGACCTGGGCCGCGATTTTGCGCAAGCGTATCCAGATTTTCACCCGCCACCCGAATAGCGATGGGCGCATCCACGGGTGGGCCTTGCTCAAAATTTTTGACGGTGATCGTCGCACCCGGCACGTTTTTGAATTTCTCCCGCAACTCATCAATCATGGCGATTTTTATAGGCGGTGGCGTTTTTTCCTGCAATTGCACAAATACTTGCCCATAGTCGGGGTTTTCAATTTCCCGAATCACATTGTAATAAACGCGTGGATTGCCACGCCCAATATTGGAAGCATACCACGTCACCTGCGCTTTTCCACCTGCATAAATAGAAACTGGCTCTATTGAATCAGGCAACATGGATTGATTGCGAAACTCCGGCGTCACGTATTCATTCAACACAGAATCAACAAGTTGTACGATGCGGTTGGTTTGTTCCAAATTAGAACCCGGCGCGCCTTCTACATCAATATAGAGCATGGGACGTTCGCTGGCCGGGAAAAGACCAAAGCCCGCATTTTTGGCCAAGGCTAGTGCGCCAACAAAAATAGCGGCGGCCACAACCATCGTCATCTTGGGCCAGTTCAAACCGAGGTGTAGTACGCGGGCATAAGTCACCGAAATCAGCCATTTCATGCCGCGCAAAAGGATGTTTCCACGCGGATCTTCATGCCCGGAAAGCAGACGGCTACTGAGAAATGGTACGATGGTGAGCGACACAAACAGCGAGGCCAGAATGGTGCAAACCACCGCCATCGGTAACGAGCGGATGAAGTCGCCGGAGGCTTCGGGGAGGAAGACCAGCGGAAGGAAAGCCAGCACGAGGGTAGCGGTACAACCCAACACTGCCAATCCAATTTGACGCGTGGCAAGAATGGACGCATCGAACCGGCTATACCCGTCGCGCATCCAGCGTTCTATATTTTCTACTACAACAATACTATCATCTACTAATATTCCTAATGCAATAATAAGACCGACGATACTTAATTGATTTAAAGAGTAACCCAACTGATCAAGCGCGAAAAGACCAATAGCCATGCTGAGCGGGATGGAAATCATGACCACCAGCGCGGCCCGCCAACCGAGTGGCAACAGCGTGATTAATACCAATAAAATGGCGATGCCGAAATCTTTGGCAAACCGGGTGAGGCGTTTCCGCACCGAATCGTTCTGGTCGAACACTTTCACGTAGTCCATATTAGCGGGCAAACCGGGACGAAATTCGGCGACGACTTTATTGACCGCAGCACCCACATCGAAAATATTCTGGCCGTCTTTCATTTTAGCAGTCACCCATACGCAACGCGTGCCATTGATGCGGGCCAAGTGACGTGGCTCTTCATAAGCAAAATCTACGTCGGCTAAATCTTTGAGGTACAGCACTTTACCATTGTTGCCATTAATTACCGTATTACGCACTTCATCAATATTTTCAAAGTCGCCGCTGGTTTCTACAAAAAACTGTCGGTCGCCGACATTGACCGAGCCGCCGGGAATACTCACGTTTTCGCTCTGCAAAGCCCCCAACACGCGGCTCACGGGTAGTCCTTCGGCAGCCATTTTCGGCAAATTCAGGCTGATGCGTACTTCGCGTTTAGGGAAGCCCCACGTATCCGCGCCTTTAATGCCGGGCAAGCGTTCGAGATTTTCTTCCAAACGTTCGGCTTCGCGGCGCAGATCAGCGTAAGAAGCATTTTCACTGACAATACCAGCCTGCAAAATCGCCACATCGGAGGAAGCGAATTTCTGGATGGTGATGCGGTAAATATCCTGCGGCAATTCGGGGCGCAAAGCGTTCACCTCGCGCACCACTTCCTCATATTTTTTCTCGGTGTCTTCGCCGTGTTTGAACTCGATGGTCAGGATCATGAAGCCACTGGACGACACAGAACGTATCCTGTCAATATTTTCCAAGGCACCCAACTTCGCCTCCAACTTATCGGTGATTTTATTCTCCATTTCTGCTGGTCCGGCCCCCGGATATACGATGACGACGTTGTACCCCGGCGGCGAAAACTTCGGGTCTTCGGCGCGCGGCATGTGCAGCAGCGAACCGATGCCCAGTGCCATGACGAAGCAGAAAATGATGAAGGTAAACTGGCTATTTTTGACGGAAAATTCGGCGATCTTCATATTTTTGACGATGGTGTTGTGTTCTGTCTATTGGTTGGTGCGTGAGGCATAGATGAAATCATATTTGGCTTTACAGCCTTACTTTTATGATAAAAATCTGTATTTTTGCAGGAAACGTAAGAACCCCAATATGCTCACTTTCGACGAAAATGGATACTTGTTTCCATACGAGTTAATACCTGCTTCATTGTCCAGCATTGAAAACCATTTTTTATTTAATGATCGGCGTAGAAGTCTTTACCATTCTTTCCATTCATTTTTACTGGAATTAAATAATCTTGGTATTACTGAATACACAATTTGGATAAATGGCAGTTTTACAACTCTTAAAAAATACCCCAAAGACATTGATTTAGTGGCATTTATTCCATATCAAGAACATAAAACCAACAAATCCAAATTGCTTTTTATCCAAGAAAAATATGAAAAAACGATGGATATTTTCTTTGAGAAAGATTTTCCAGAAAGGCACCCCAAACACCAAAACACTGTGGATGACAAAGAATATTGGTTAAACTTATTTTGCTTTGATCGTAAGGGATTCAGCAAAGGAATTTTGGAAATAAAACATACAAAATGAGCAAACTAGAAGAAAGAAAATTGCAAATTGCTCGGCTCTATGAACTGATTGACCAAACTAATCGGGCAATTGAGCGTCATAAATCCGATGATGAACCCGACGATTTGGCAATTGAGCAATTCGTAAACCTCAAAAATCAATTTTCCAAAGAGTTGTTTCAACTACTTACGGAACTGCAATTAGATTTTCGATTGGCTGCGGCTTAAATTATGGAAAATGATAAAAAAGCACAGGTGCTGCGGCTATTCGAATTAATTGAGAATACCAATAAGATGTTGGCCCATCTTAAATCCAGTTCGTTTACGTTTGAAGCGGAGGTGGAACAATATCGCTATTTAAAACCCCGTTTTGAAAAAGAACTGCTAGAACTTCTCGCTACCGAATTAGATATTCGCATTGCAATTGCTGCTTAATTTTACATAATTTTAATATGGAAAACCTTACTGAAATACAACTACGCATTCTTCATAGTATGAGATTAATAGTTGAAATGAACGAGGCAATTGAATGGCAAAAAGCACAAGAAGAGCCGAGCCAAAATTCTATTCAAAATGCAATGGAATTGAAAAGTCGTTATGCAAAAGAATTATTTGAAATTCTTCGCACCGAATTAGACATCCACATACCCGTCGCGGCCTGAGTTCCTACATTTTCTTCACCTTCTTCTTCTCCGTCAAATACGGTGCACCAGTCGTCACCACCTCCCCTACTCCTTCCAGACCGCTGGCAATCACTACTTGATTTCCTTCCAAAAATGCGACCTGCACGGGCATCTTGCGCACACTTTTTCCATCGCTTTGCAGGGCAAAAACAAAGGCCGATTTACCGTCACCTTCCACAATCGCCTCTACTGGCACCATCGTATAAGCCCTTGATTGTGAAGGCGTAATATCCACTTGCGCAAACAATCCCGGCGCGAAACGCTTGCCCTGCGGCTGGATACGAATTTCCACTGGATAAAGACCACTCTGCGGGTCAGCGGCAGGAGCCAAGTCGGTCAGTTTACCGTTGAACGCCGTGCCTTCGTAGGCATCCATCGTAACCTTCGCAGGCATACCGAGGCTCAGTCGCGCCCAATCGCGGTCGCTCACATTGATCTTTATCACCCAATCGTCTTTGCCCGTCTCGAATAGCACAAATGCAGGCATTCCGGGGCCAGTAATTTCCCCTTCGTTCATTAATTTCTTGATGATTTTGCCGCCTTTGGTGGCCCGGATTTCGGCATATTGTTGATTAAAAGTGGCAATACGCGCCGATTCCTTAGCTACATCGCGGCCAGTAGTGGCGTTTTCCAATAGTTCCAGCGTAGCACTACTGTCCTGATACAAGCCTTTTACCCGACCCAGATCGCGTTCGGCTTTGGTTAGCCCTTGTTGCGCTTGGCTTACTTGTGCGTCTATTTCAGTTTTATCCAGCGTGGCCAGTAATTGGCCGGGACGCACGACATCGCCTTCATCTACATAAATTTTGCGAATAACGCCGCCGATTTTGAATGCTAAACGCTGTTCAGCAGTAGAAGTCAAAATGCCGCTGGCGTGGACGGGCAGGGCGATATTGCGCTGTTGTACGGCCACTGTGCGGACTGGAATGGCGTCTTCCTCGATGGTAGCGGGCTTGGCAGCGACGGCTGATTCTTTGGTGCCACAGGCAAAAAAGATACTACTACCAACCAGGCCAAAGGCCAAAAAGATAAAGATTTTAAGTGTGATGATTTTCATATCCTATTGATAATCAGGTGATAATGTACATTTGGCAAATTAGGGAAGAAGGCGTATTTTTGTAAAAAAATTATTGGTTATGGGTGAAATCAGAATTCAAAACAAAGGAGATGATCTTGAACTTGTAGTTCAATTTAATCCTAAGGATTTCAACGACGATTTTATCAATCGGCTAATGAAATGGCTCGAAGCAGAAATGCTGGCGCGAAAAGCCAAAATGGATGACTCCATTTTATTTTTAGCCGAAGAAGCACATCAGGATTGGTGGAACAAAAACAGGCAGCGCATTACTCAACAGTTTGGATTGAAATGAAGATAATTGTTGATTTCAATAAAATATTTTCGGCACTCACGCCAATTTCGTCGACGATTCGTGAGGTATTGATTAGAGGTGAGGAAGAAATGTTCGCTCCTAATTTCATTGTCATTGAGTTATTTGAGAAAAAAGAAAAGTTATTAAAAAGTACTAAGTTGAGCAATGAAGAATTCTATTACTTTTTACATCTTATTATTGAACGCATTACCTTTGTTGCATTGGAAAGAATAGATCGTATTCACATCACGAACGCCTGGGAACTATGTAAAGGCATTGACGAAAAAGACTTTACTTATGTTGCTCTTACGCTCGAACTTGGTGGCCAATTCTGGACCGGCGATAAAAAACTAATCAATGGCCTCCGTGCCAAAGGTTTCGACCAATTTTTTGAGCCGTAGTCACGTCATTATCAAGTTATTTTCCATTAATTTTCGGTGGTGTTCTACATGATAGGCCGTGAAATACAGCATTTCGCGCAGCGTCAATTTTCCCAGTAATGGATGAGGCAAAATCAGTGCATCTAGTTCTTTCTCACTAAATTTCATTAATTGCTGATTCAGCGATTCTCGGTTTGGAATCTTAGTCTGTTTTCGCCAACATTGCACTACTCAAACAAGTTAAAATTTGGCAAACCAAGATGGCCTTTAAAAGCCAACTTCCCAATTTTGCTGGATTTATGCTCCAAAATGCTAAGAATTGGACACTTCCGCCGCAGAGCCAGATGAATTTTGTATTTTAATAATTCCAAACCGAGAATCGCTGTTGCTGATTTAGTCGCAATATTAATTTTTCTAATACAGCCACTAACTTTTCCCGATCAGATAATGCTATTGGCTTCGGCAAAAAACGACTGGAAGCACTGTAACCCGCTGCCAGTTTCTGTTGATATTTTTCTATTAATGCCTCATAACTTCTGGATGGACGATTGGCTTTGCCAAAGATTAATTGTAACGCCCATTTCGGCAATCCAAAAGCCAGCGCGACTGGTCCTACACTGCGCCGAATATGATCTAATTGCTGCCCAGCCGTCCATTTTCCATTATTTGCTAACAAAAAATCTTTATCTGAAAGTGACTGAATGGCTTTTAGAAAAATCGCGTGATTATTAGTGAGGAGTTGTTGAATGTCTGATTGATTCATAATAGTCCAATATACTATTAATTGATAACTAATAACCAATTACAAACCCGCCGCCTGCCGCAGAGCCGCTTCTTTCAATAATACGTCTGTCCAGGCCAATGTAGACTGTAAGCGAGCCGTAGTGACGCGGTTCTCTGCTTCCAAAAATTCAATAAGCAGCACTTGACTCGCTCGATATTTATTATTTACAATGCGAAAGGTTTCCTCGGCGGCACGCAGACCCGTTTGAGCAGTTGCGTAAGTATTGCGGGCTGCATCGAAATCGTTCCAACTTTGAGTGACTTGTAGCGCGATTTGCTGCTGAACTTGGGTGAGTTGATTGCGCGTTTTTTCATTTTCCAGACGCGCTACCTGCGTTTTGCTTTTGCGTAAACCTGCATCGTAGAGATCATAAGTCAGTCCAATTTGGGCCAGCGCGTAGGTCTGGTCGTTGCCAAAATTGTAACCATACCCCTGAAAACCAAACTCGCCACCGAGATAAAAATCGGGTAATTTGCGGTTGGCATCGTTGCGCTTCACATCCGTTTCGGTAGCCGCCAAACCAGCGCGGAGCGCGACAAATTCCTGCCGATTGGTCAACGCTTTTTGGATCAAATCTTCTACCTGATACGTGGGCGTAGTGACGCGCAGCAGTGCCGTATCCTCTACAACCTCGCCTTGCAAATCCTTGTTAATCAAAAAGTTAAAATAAGCACGAGCCGTATTTTGGCTACTATGCAATTTATAAATCTCATTATCCGCCTTACTCAATTCATAATCGGCAGTGGCGACTACATCGCGGGTGGCGACGTTGTTTTTGACCAGCGATTCATTGAAGCGCCGCAGTTCGGTCAGCACCGTTTTGGCATTTAGCCAGACTTTTTCGGCCTCTAATGCCTGCACATATTTCAGGTAAGCTTCGGTGATTTGATAGCGCAGTTCCTGTCCGTAAGCCGCTTTTTGTGCTGACTTGCTTTCGTACAATTGCTCCTGAATCTGACGATTGTAACGCAAATCAGAATTAAAAAGCGGGTACGCAAACTTGATTTTGGTCTCCTGAAAATTATCCGGTAAAAACTGGATTTTTTGATTTTCCACCTGTGGGAAAAGGCCAGTCTGCGTAATCTGGTTAAGCGTAGCATACACTGGATTTAATAAATCGCCAATGGGCAAATCCGTACTACGTCCGCCCAACGAACGCGTATAACTGGCGTTGAAAGCAATAGTGGGATAAAAAAGGCTTTTGGCTTGCCGAATAGTTTCCTGGGCTTTGCGCAGGTCAATTTCCTGCTGTTGCAAGGCCAAATTACTCGCCAATCCGGTGCGGACGTACTCTTCTAAAATGGCGGAGTTTTGCGCCTGAACCGTAGAAAAACAAGAAAAAATCGCAAAAAATGGTAAAAGGAGGAAGTAATGCTTCATTATAAAAAACCGTTTTCTTAAACTGAACAACGTTTAGTAATTAGGGCAAAGAAATACAGAATGATAAAAGATGGCAATCAAAAAGTGATGAACGGTTGATTTCGGAGGTTGAATGGTATTTATAATGCGCCCGCCATTTTCACCAGCATCTCAAATGATCGCTCCGCCAATCCTTGTCGTTTTTCTTCCGGGTACATCCGCATCCGGTCGCGCACGAAGAGCGACACCAGCCCGTGGGCATGACACCACAGTGTGTAAGCAATCGCCTCGGTGTCCGTACTCTTGAAATATCGCTTATCTATACAAGCCTGCACCGTGTCTACAAAAAAGGCGTGTGTAGCCTTCCCAAGTAGCCAACAGTCTTGATTCTCAATATGTTCCATCGGCGCACGGGTCAGGAATAGCAGGTCGTACCAGTCCGGGTGCTGCATCCCGAAATCAATATATAGCCGCCCGAATTCAATCAAACGTTCCCAAGGATCTTCGATTAATGTGGCCGGGGCAACATGGTCGCGCTTAGCCTCTGCTGCCATGAATTGCAGCGCATAATAAATTTCGTTCTTGTCTTTATAATAGAGATATATCGTCGCCGGACTGTACTCAATAGCCT
Organism: Saprospiraceae bacterium; assembly: GCA_965249785.1. GTDB lineage: Bacteria > Bacteroidota > Bacteroidia > Chitinophagales > Saprospiraceae > M3007. The sequence continues at coordinate 8,416 of CBDFMU010000039.1, forward strand.
CTGCGATCTGCCGGATATTCACGCCGTCATAGCCTTTATCCCGAAAAAGATCGTGCGCTGCATCCAGGATGAGCTGGCGCATTTCTTCTTTTTCCCGTTCTTTTCGTTGTATGATGCCCATTAATGCAAGTTAACGGGGCAAATTTACTGAACAGTGTTCATTAAAGCAAGCAGAGTTACTATTTTCCCAATATTTTCCTTGGAAAACAAAGATAATTAATTGAAAATCAGGCTTTTGAGAAAATTATTTTCTACTTTTCAGCCAAGCTTCAAACTCCCCCACTCCCAAAGCATTCAAACACCCCGCCGCCGTAAGCGCACCCTTACGCGCCGTCATCACCCCATAGCGCATATCGTGAATGCCGTCCTGACTGTGTGCGTCGGGATTGATGCTGATCTTGATGCCACGGCGCAGGGCCTCGGCGATCAACGTCCAATCAAGATCGAGGCGATAGGGATTAGCGTTTACTTCGATGGCCACGTTGTGCTTGGCGCAGGCGTCGAAAATGGCCTCCCAATCGAGCGGATAACCTTCGCGACCGAGCAGCAAACGTCCGGTCGGATGTCCCAAAATAGTGGTGTACGGATTTTGAATGGCTTTTAAGACGCGCTCTGTGGCTTTTTCCAGCAGCATTTTCAGGTTGGTGTGGACGGAGGTGATCACGAAATCGAATTTAGCCAGCACTGCCTCGTCGTAGTCGAGCGAGCCGTCGTTCAGAATATCGCTTTCGATGCCCTTGAAAATGCGGAATGGCGCGAGTTCGATATTGAGTTGTTCTATTTCTTCCATTTGCGCCAGCACACGGTCGGGTTTGAGGCCGTTGGCATAAAAAGCGGCTTGACTGTGGTCGGTAATGCCAATATATTGGTAGCCCAGCGATTTCGCATATTCACACATGCTACGCAGACTGTGCAAACCATCGCTTGCCGTAGTATGAACGTGCAGGATGCCTTTTAAATCATGATCTTCAATAAGTTGCGGAAGATTTCCTTGTTGCGCCAGCACGACTATTTGTGCGCTTTCGCGTAGTTCCGGGGCGACGTAGGGCAGGTTGGCTTTGGCAAAAACCGCTTCTTCGGTATCCAGATTTTTGAAATCCACGCTCGGAGCGGCTTTGGCAAATGCTTCGATGAAAGCCGGGCTGCCCGTGTAGCGGAAGAGCTTGGAACCAAATTCTTCGGGCGCGCAACGGTGCAGTATTATAAGTGTCTGACTTTCCAGCCGCACATAAAAATCGTCGCCCTCCTGCTTTTCCAGCGTAAGCGTTGTACCATCGAAAGCGGGCGTTAAATCACCCGTAAAACCGACCAGTATTTCCAGTTGATCTATCACCGACATGCGGCGGCGCAGTTCTCCCACGGGCGTGACGCGCGCGCCGGGCAATTGACCAGTGAGCCAGATGGACACAAAATCGGCCTCGCGCTCGGCGGTGGAGAGGTGGAGTTTGTCGCGGCTTTTGAAGTAATATTCGAGTTTTTGTTTGAGGTCTTCCTGGGTTTTCAGGCCGAAACCTTTGTATTCGATCAGGCGATTTTCGTTGCAGGCGTACCACAATTCCCCGACGGATTCGATGCCCATGTCGAGCCAAACGGTGCGCACTTTTTTGGGGCCAAAACCATTTACTTCCAGCATTTCGACTACACCGGGCGGCGTTTGGGCGCGGTACTTTTCCAGCGTCGGCATTTTGCCAGTATTGATCAACTCCCTGATTTTCTTGGAAATAGCATCGCCCACGCCCTTGATGCCCTTGATTTCTGCGTCGCTCATGTCGGCCAGCGGGCGGTCGAGTTTGCGCAGCGCGAGGTAGGCATTCTGGTAGGACCGGATGCGGAAACCGTCTTCCTCGTGGAGTTCCATGAGGTTGGCCAGTTCGTCGAAGGCGTAGGCGATTTGTTTGTTGGTCAAGGCGGGAGGTGTTGAGAGGGTTGAGAGAAGGAGTTGAGATTGTTGAGAAAAGGTTTAGAAGGGTTTAGAAAGTTTAGAGGGGCTGGTAAAACTAGGGGATTGTTAAATAATCGGGCCGCGTGTATGCGCAAAACTTGGCTAATTGCTTTTTAGACGGGAATAAAACAACGTGGATAGTAGCCTTTTTGGTGGTTGTCAATTGCCTATTCGTTTCACATTCCCCACCACTTTTTAGCATACAATAACCACACAAAACTACCAATCCAGCAGAGTAATACTATTTGCAAAAAACCATCGCGCAACAAAGCACGCGTGGGTGACTCCGTTTTATTAAAAACTAAGGTTAATTGTAAATAACGCAGAATACCCAGAATGACGAAAAAAGTAGTGTAGAAAATCTTATCGCTACCAATGCGCAAAGTCACTTCCGGGGAAAAGCAGTACATTAAATACGCCACAATAGCCACCGTAGAGCAGACTACCATCGCCACGTCTAGAAACGGCAGATTGTAGCCTTCCAGCGATTTACGAAAACTGTGTCCGCCAGTCATAATCACATATTCGCCGCGCCGTTTGGCCAATCCGAGGATGAGGGCCAATAAAAACGTAAGCACAATCAGCCATTGCGACACCGCCACGCCCGTTACCACGCCGCCTGCGAATACGCGCAGCAGAAAGCCCAGCCCAATGAGCGACACATCTATTAAGGCAATGTGTTTCAAATAGAAAGAATAAGCCACATTAATAACAAAGTACAAAATACAGATCACCAAAAGCGGTGGATTCAGGTAGGCAGCCAGTGTTGCACCACTGACCAATAGCACGACCAGAATCATCATTGCCTGACGAAGACTGATGGACTCGCTGGCGATGGGTCGGTGGCGTTTATCCGGGTGATTGCGATCTTGCGGGGCATCCACCAGATCGTTCAGCACGTACACCGCCGAGGCAATGAGCGAAAAAGCCACAAAACCCAGACAGGCATTGGTCAGAATCGTCGGGTCGGCCAGCCGCGCCGCGAAAAACGCCGGGATGAACAGGAAGAAGTTTTTGACCCAGTGTTCCGGGCGAATGAGCGCAAACAAATGACGGAAAGTCATGTGGCAAAGTTACCGCAATGGCTGTACTTCAAAAAGATCGTTATGGCGAGTACTGGTTTTATCTTGGCCAAACAAGCGGTTGGACACTAAAATGCCGCCTTTCCCCTTGCGATTTGGCACAAAAAACAAGTCGTCCGCCGGAGAACTGAACGGCGGCCCCAGCGGATAGGAAGTAGCCCAGCCACTTGGAACGGGATATGATTGAAATACATCCAGGCCGCCGATCGTCGCATGGCCGTTGCTGCTGAACGATAAAGTAGTATTTTCCGGGCTATAATACGGGGAAATTTCGTCGCCCAGCGTATTCACCCAGGGACCCAGATTTTGTGGAAATGAAAAATCAAGGTCGTCAGAATTGAGCAGGCGTTCACAACGATATAAATCCAATCCGCCGAATCCGCCCGGGCGATCGCTGGCAAAAAAAAGCACTTCGCGACCAGCTGCCTGCGTGACGAAGGGTGTCAACAGCGTGTACCCAGGCAAATTGAGGTAGTCGCGCAGGCGTTCCGGCTCCCCCCAACCGCCCGCCGTCGTGCGACGAGTGACGTATAATGCGCAAGGCGGATAAGTGCCACTGGCATCCCTGTCTTCCGGGCAACGCGTGTAGTAAAATCGCTGCCCATCGGGAGAAAGAGAGCCGCTGCCCAGATCAGACCAAATGGCTGAAGGCAGGCCTGTAGCCGGATGGGGCGGCTGCCATTCGCCGTCGCTGCGGAGGCTACGAAGGAGTTCTGTTTGGCCATACGCTTTAGTGAAAAAATAGAGTACGTCGTCGTTCCAGCGAATGGGCGCAAATTCGTTTTGCAAACTATTGAGGCTGTCAGAAAGGCGATGCAGTACCAGTGATTTATCTATATTATCTTGATCTTCAATAAAATGTATTGCTAATTGACAGCCCTTTATTTCCAGATTGGCTACTGCTGTCACTTGCGCGCGATCTGCACCGACATAATTAGTGATCAAGACTTGAAATACCATCATCGCCTCCGAGGGGTGGCCAGCCTGTTTCAACGAACGCCCATAGCGTAGCCAGATTAGGTCGTTTTTGGGCAAGACTTTTTCGGCATATTGGTAGCATTCAGCGGCTTTGGCGTAGTCGCGGAGCTGGTAGTAACCTTCGGCAGCCTGCTGCATGGTTTCCGGGCGGTTTTGTTTCAGGCGGGCGGCTTCTTCATAGTGGGAAGCGGCCTCAGCATAGTCCATTTTGGCCCAGGCTTGATCGGCGGTCTCTATTAACTTTGAAAATGATTGGGCACATACAGACAGGGAAGAGAATAGCAGGACGACTAAGCCGCCACACGTACCAAATAACTTATACCTCATACCCCATAACTTCGTGTAAGATACGAGGGTAATGTGCGTGTTCCAACGCCAGCACCCGGTGTGCAATGTCGGTAGGCGTATCCCCTGGCAGCACCGGACAGCGAGCCTGAAAAATAATATCGCCCTCATCGTAATGCTCGTTTACGAAATGGATGGTCATGCCTGTTTCGGTCTCGCCCGCCGCTTGCACTGCTGTATGTACGTGTTGGCCATACATCCCCTGACCACCGAATTTGGGCAGTAAAGCCGGATGAATATTGATGATTTTACGGGGAAAAGCGCGCACCAAATAGCTCGGAATTAGCCAAAGAAAACCTGCCAACGCAATAAAGTCTACTTCGTATTCGCGTAGTACGGCCAACAAATCTTCGGTATCATAAAACGATGCCCGCTCCACTATATGCGTCGGAATATTATGTTCGCGGGCAATGTCCAGTACCCCAGCTTGCCGCTTGTTTGATACGACCAATGCCACTGTCACATTTGGAGAATTTTGAAAAAATTCGATGATTTTCCGGGCATTGCTGCCCGCACCGGAAGCGAAAATAGCGAGGTGTTGCATGAATGTTTAGAAAATTTGTTGCGGATGTTAAGCACCCTCCTTCGTCTGAAATAGGCTCTGGCGGGCAAAGGTTGAGGGGGGTTGAGAAGAAGAGTTGAGAAGAGTTGAGAAGAGTTGAGAAGAGTTGAGAAGGTTAAAGAAAACGATGAGTGTTAGGTCGCAAAAATTTTCTCAACAACCTCAACCTTTTTTCTCAACTTTTCTTCTCAACAAATTTCCTAGTCTTTTTATCAAATAAACCCTTGAAATCGGGGCTTTCGGTGTTCATCCATTTATCCCAAAAAGTAAAATACAAACCATAATTATAGCGAAACTGGGCGTGGTGCAGACTATGATGCGTAGCACCAATCCACCATTTGCTAAACCAGTTCCGATAAAATGACTGCGGATAAATCTCTGTATTCAAGTGATTAATAACGCTCGATGCGGTCATAATGACCAAGATGAAGGCTATTGCCACATAATGAAGCGGAATGATAAACAACAAAGCGGGCAATATCAGGGCCTGCAAAATGCTCTCGGTCGGATGGAAAGAAAAAGAAGTCCAGGCCGAAGTGGTGATACTATCGTGGTGCACCTTATGCACCCAGCGATAGACCCGTGGCCGGTGCATCCAGCGATGAAGCCAATAATAGTAGGTTTCGTGGAGTACCAAAACCAGAACGACACTGATGCCCAGCCAGGCTAGCGGATAATCATGCCAATGAATGTACACTTTGGTCCAACCTTTTTGCCAGGCGATCATCATACCGGCACCTACCAGAGAAAAAATAACCGAAGTGAGGAGTGAATAACCGATTTCCCTCCAATGCTGCTGACGAAGGCGAGGTTTGGTATTGACTTCGGACGAGGCAAAAAGTTCCTGGTAGCGGACTTTAAACAGGTACTGAAAGATCGAACACAGGATTACATAGCGACCAAAAATCCCTAAAAAGAAGAAAAATGTGGTCTTAAAAAACACGGTCGGCTGGGCAAAATCAATCATTTTTCGGTGGCCACTAAGGATGAGAAGTAATGGCAAGTAGAAATTTGTGCATTCAACCCAACAAAAGAAAACTTAAAACGGCACTCACAAAGCCGGAAAAATAAAAAGCGGGCCACCCAGGTCATACCTGAGCAGCCCGCCTTGGCTTGGTTGGGTAGCGTCTAATCCTTGGACACTACTACTTTGAATTGTTTCACTTGTTCGCGGTCGCTAAATATCGTCAGGTAGTAAAACCCTGCTGCGTAAGCCGACAGATTGAAATCAGTTTTTTCATTGAGAATGTTATCGTTCAGCAGGATTTTCCCACTATTGTCCGTAAGTTGGTATTTCAATCCGGCGGGATATTGATCCAGGTTTTTGCTCAACAAGGATAATGGCCCTTTGGTAGGGGTGGGGACCAGACTGAAATCATTGCGGTTGTCGTCGAATTTGACGGAGCGAATAGGTGAATAATCAAAACTGCCATCGCGATCCACCAAACGCAGCCGGTAATAATTCAGGCCAGCCTGCGGTTTCAGATGCACATAGGAATAGTCATTGGTGGAAGAGCTGGTACCCTTAGCTTCTACTTGACCAAACTGGCTGAACTGGCGTCCATCCGCTGAATATTCGACCCCATAGTAGGCCAGGTCTTGCTCCGTAGCAGAAGTCCAGTCTAGATTGGTCGTGCGTTCAGGTGTAGCCGTGGCCTTGAATTCTGATAATTCTACTGGCAGTGGTGCTGAGGTGGAAGGCTGATAAAAAATACCTTGCTGTCCGGCTCCTGCACCGGGTTGGCCATTGGCAAATAATTCCTGATAGAAAGCACTGCCATTATTACTAGATGTTGCAAAGGCATCTGTGGTCAAGTCAAATGTTCCTACCCCAGTGCCACCGCCACTGATATCGAGAATAAGGATCACTATTTCCTGATTATTAGCCCAGTTGATCCCGGCATTGGAGGAGCCAAAGGAATAAGTATAGTAGGTATAGATACCGGAAGTAGCCGCCGGAGACTCTACATATCCATACGCCGAAGAATTTACACTCAAAGTAACGCCATAAGAGGTAGGGTAGCGAATTACGAAAAGGCCATTGGAATAATTGCCGTTGGCTATCGCAGTAGTGGTACGAATCCGCACTTCCAGCTTACGCGTGCCTACTGGATTATTGAAAATACCCATATCAAGCAGGCAACATGGTTGCGCCAGCACGGATGATATCTGGGAGAAAAGACAGACTACTAAGAAGGTGAATAAAAAAATTCGCTGTTTCATGTTGTTTTTTTTAATTGACATTTGTTATTGGTATTCAGTGCCGCCCATAAGGGCGGCACTGAATGAAAAATCAATTTGGTGGCTGTTGTGTAATGACATTATTAGGAGTAGTCGCCCCAACGTTGTTGAGAATGATCGCGCGGTCATTATTCAAACCTCTGTCTTTGACGCTTCCGTTCAAATTCGCATCTTCAATATAGTAACCCGATACCACATTTAAGGGGGTCGTAGCACCCACCCTGGTGATAATCTCGGCTGGATCATTGCCCAGGCCGCTATATATCACCTGAAAGTTCGTACCATTCTTTTTCAGGTTCAAATTACCTGCCCATAGTCCATATACGCCTGGCTCCAGCAGCCTGCGGGCACTAGTACTAGTCGTACCAAAGGTGGCCATAAGCGGGCTGGAAAAGTCAGTGAAGGTGGCGTCATTCGTGAGGTCAATCGGTGTTGCCGTCATTGCTCCCAAGTGGTTGCGGTGGCGAACCATCAGGTAGTATTGGTCCGCGTACGAATTGGAGAATAATACAGACGATGTGCCATCCATGTCCACAATATCACCATCTCGCTGCACCAACGCACTGCGTGTAGCCAATACATCGGTATAATCCAGTTTATTACGTAATTCTAGAAAAACCCAATCCACGATAGCATTTGGGCCAGTAACAGCCAATACGCCAGGCTTGATCGTATCTCCGCGGAATACATTTACAGGTTTAAAAGCGAAATTGTAAGGAGCGGTATTATACTGAGCATACGGATCCGTATCAGGGAAGAGTGGCCCAGTCGTTATCTGGCGTAGGTCATCACGCATTTGGTGCGGCAGTGGGGTGGATGCATCGTACGCCCCTTGTAGAATTAGCTTCGCGTGTACGGTCACTGGCCTGAAGTAGATCAGTTCGCCCATACACATATTGTCTGGCATGTGGTACAGCTTCGTTTCCAAAGTAGCCCGTTGTGGCCCGGTCATAGCAGCCGGCAGTTGTGGTCCGGCACCGACATCAAACGTATTGTGTTCGATATTGATGTCCACATCCCAGCAAGCCATCATGGTCACTGCGGTATTACCTCCATATTCCGGGAAGCCTGCTGCCCCTACTCCACCGCTAGCGGAAGGGCCACTGGAATTATCCAGACGAATGAATGTCCCGATGCCCGACGCGAAGGTGTTTTCACTGCCTAACGACCCGATAACAAACGGCCCAAAGACAGGCGCGTCGTTGTCATGATTGTAGAAAGCCAGGCCCACACCGCCCGCAGCACCCGAACCATAGAAGGTGTCGCTGGTAATCGTTGCACTGACGTTGGGCTGGAAAGTTCCACTGGAAGAACTGATCTCCTTGGTATTCACCGTAATGTGGCGATACGTCGTCGAACCGGCCGCCGGAGTAAAGGTGTTATTGCTAATCGTCACCGCCTGATAGTTTTCCAGGCTAATACCCCAGTTATGACCAGTAAAGATGTTGCCCGATACGGTGGTCGTCTTAGCATTGTAGTTATTTTTCAAACGCAAAGAGGAGGTATAAGTGCTACCCGCCGTACCGTTGAAAATATTTCCCGTTACATTGATCAGGCCTGCTCCGGCGTTGTATTCCACCAGGTTCACACCACCACCACTGATATTATTATTAGTGATATTGATGTCTCCAGCACCGCCGAAGCGTGCCTCAATATCCTGACTAATCGTCTGGATAGTATTAAGGGTAAACGTGCCGCCACCTTCATCGGTAACAAAACCCCCGCGGAAACCAATATCATCAGTCGTATTAGCAGGAGTGCCATTATCATTATAAGTAATGATATTGCCCTGCGCCAAGATAATTGGATTACTACCGTTGTTCCGGTACGCGCCGTAGTTAATATTTACGGCATTGCGCAGACTGAAACCTAATAATGCACCCGTCGTGTAAGGATTGATGTCGTTATTTTTGATCGTCAGATTGCTGACACCACCAGCGTCGCTGGCAATAATGGCCCCGCCAACTTTGCTCAAATCTGGTGCAAACTGGAAGTTTTCAATCGTTACGTTCGGCTTGGTTACATCAAACAAGGTTGGCCTTCCACTGACCGTGCCGGTAAAGTTCACCACCGGTTTCGGAGTAGTACCCAGCACGGTCACCGATTTGTTCACCAGCACCTGTTCATTGTAGGTTCCTGAATTTACATTGACCGTAAAGCCGTTGGAAGCTGCATTTACCCCGCGCTGAATAGAAGGAGCCGTAGTCGCTGGCGCAATGAAACTGTTGACCGTCACGAAATCTTGGTTGGCTTTCACTAAAACAAAACCCAGCGCACCGTCATCAATCTTGTGGACAATCTTGTCTTCGATGGCAAAATTCTGCGGTAGGGAAGCTGTCGCGCCACTTTGACCAGCAAAGGTCGCACTGGTCGCCGTCACGTCGTTTGGATCGCTCACCAGCTCCATATAATTGCCCGTTTGACCACTGAACGCAGTATTGTTCAGGTTGCCACCCGTGACCACCGCACCCACGCCTTCGAGGTGGAGGCCAGTCAGGCCGTTGGTAATGGTGTTGCCACCCAAAAATTCAACGCCCATCGTAAAGCCATCGGCATTGGAATCGTTGATCAGGATGTCAGTACCTGCTGCACCAACCGTCACCGGAACATTGGTCAATTGCAGCACTTGATTACCAGCAGCATTACCACCTGCACTGAATAGACGAATGCCAATACTATCAGCCGAAATAGAAGTGCCACTTACCGCAACCGTCGAGGCGGCTGCTCCGCCAAACCCAATGTCGGTATGCAAACTGATGCCGATCAAAGCATTGGCCACGCTGCCTCCGGTGATGGAGACCAGGTTGGATGGATTGTTCCACAAGTAGTAACCACGTCCAAAGCGGCCGCCGCTGCTGCCCAGAATATTATTCTGGAAAGAAACCTGCGCAGTTTGTTGGGTGCTCCACATCGTAATGGCCCGTGGACGCTGGTTCACATCCGGCACTACGCCCGGTGCAGCGTTGATTGTATTATTAGCAACAACCAGTTGATTGGCGGTGCCATAATTGTTATTAATGAAAAACGCCGACGTGTTCTGACCCAGGGTGAAGGTGTTGTTGGAAAAATTCACTGCACCACCGCTGACCGCCGTGTAGCAATTCTGTTGCCGAACGCCAAACACGGTGCTGCCCGTAGAGCCGGTCAGGTCAATGGTATTGTTCGTCACATCTGCATAGAAAGTTGTAGAACAAAGTAATGGCATAGCCATTGTCACTGCCAACGGGCGCAAAATTGCGCAACAGGTTATTAGCAATAGTCGAGCGGCTGGGTGCCCCGGCAGGAGCACTCAATTCCATGCCCCGGAAAAGATTCTGGATGATCGTGTGATGGACATTCAGGCCACCGGCCGCATACTGTCCCGATTCCGATCCATCAAAAGCAGCAGAAGACAGGTTGGTGACCCCCATGCGGGCGTGGATACCGCTCCCGAAAGTGGGATTATTACCATCAATCACTAAGCCATTCAGGATGACCCCGCTGGCGGCTATGCGTACCAGGTCGTTGGTGGAGCCAACCGCAGGATTATTTACCGAAGGGGTGATGATCGTCTCTATCGTCGGGTCGGCTTTGCCAGCGATGAAAGCGGCAAAGCGAGTGCTGACATCGGCATTGGCTTGTGCGCCTTGAATCTCTACCTGTTTGTTAACCAACAGATTGCCCGCATAAGTGCCTGGGCAGACGACAATGACATCTCCATTAATAGTGGTCGGAAGCATCAATAGCATCCTGAATCGTTAGGTAGTAAGTATTCGGGCTATTGGTTGTATTTGTTACCGGGAAAAACAGCACTTGCGCCGTAGTGGTCGCCGTAGAAGCGTTGGCATCGGTCACCGTAATACCGTAGGTGCCAGCCAGCAAACCAGTGATTGTGTAAACACTGGTGACATTAGTCGCTGAGCCACCCGTCCAGGCAATGTTGTAAGGGCCAGTGCCGCCGCTGAAAGTTACTGCCAGTGAGCCGCTGCTTTCTCCGCAAACGATGTTGTCGGCTACGACTGCATCAATGACGACTGGGGTAGCCACACAAGGACCCATAGGTTGGAAACCGGCTGTACCTGGAGCACTATCGGTGCCATCGGTGCGCCAGGGCGTGTAATCCACTGCGCCACCAACGGCTGCCGCGACCCCTGCTGCCGAGGTAGCACCCCACCAGTTGCACTCGAAGTCATTCGTCAAAGTACCACCGAGATTGCTCAAGGTTACACCATTTGTATTGCCGGTAATGGAGTTGCCATTGACTGTAATAGCATTGGTTCGAGAGGTGTGGTATTCGAGATAAAATCCGTCGGTGTTATTCTTAACAAAGTTATTGGTGTATAAACCTGACACATTGGAATCGCCAAACCCGAACAGGCTGCTGGTTTGATAAATACCAGTGCTACCAGCTTTATTCATCCCATCAACGGTATTTTGGGTAAATATGGTCGTCACGGCTGCGTTTTGACCGGCATTTGCAAGACCTACATCTACGTTGGTTATGGTGTTTTCCTTGACCTGCGCCGCCAAATAAGGAGCAAAAACAAAGATGCCATAACCTCCTGCTTTGCTATCCGAAACAGTATTGTTTTGGATAATATCTCCTGTACCGCCGCTATCGCCATTGTTGTCGGTATGAATACCACTGCCCGAAGCAGTCACTGTGTTGCCACTATAAGTCGTACCAGTAGAATGGTTGGAAGCAATAGCATCGCTGGAATTGCTGACCACGTTGTTGGTAAAAGAGCCAGCACCACCGAAGTTGAACATAGCAATAGAACCAGGATCGGCCTGCACATTATCCACTGTGTTGTTGCTGAACGTAAAGCTGCCACCACTGGAAGCATACATACCGCGCAGGTAAATATTTTTTACCGTGACATTATTGACCGTTAAGTTATTATAGACTCCGGCAGCGTGATTGGTAATAATACCGTTGCGGGCATCCAGATCGGCTCCCGCTGTCACCACACCGCTGGTAAGTGCAGGATTGTCCCCGTCAATTTGCAGTGCCTGAATGGTCACGTTGTTGGCTTGTACCAACATGACATTGCTACCACCGGCACAAAGTGATCCACCGCCAGCACCTCCACAGTTTGGATTGGAAATGGCTGGTTTCACAAAAGTGGAAGTCTGACCTGCACCCGTAATATTGAGCTCCTTATTGATCGTTACATTTTCAATAAAGGTAGCGGCACTGACAGAAATGCTATGCCCATTTATAGTCTGCGAATCATCAATGGCCGATTGAATAGAACAGAATGTTTCGCCGGTGGTCGTGTTGGTGACTAAACCGTAAGAACCGCTCGTCACTGTATTCGTATTGGTCGTGTTGCCACTGAAGTTATTGCCGCTGATGGTGTTACCGCAAGCCGCCGGAGCATTACCCCGACCGAAATAGTTGGGCGATTGACCAGCCGCTTGATCGCCATCGCCAGCATTATCGACTACATAACCGGAGTTTGGGTGTGCACCACCTTGCTCCTGAATAGCTACATCATTGTTGGTAAGTGTGTTACCAGTAACGGTGTGTTTGGTGCCTTCGATCACAATACCATAGCCTTTATCGGTGCTGCCAGGGTTCAATTGCTGATAACCACTAATGTTATTGTTTTGTATTACTACACCCGTTGGAAGGTTAGGGTAGCCAGCACTGTTGGCTACTAAGAAACCTCGACGATATACCGAGATGCCTGCGTGGTCGCGAGCATTCATGCCCGCAGAAGGAGTAAGGCTTACCGCGTTGTTTTCTACTACAATGCTACCCGTACCGCTGGTCAGGCCATTGCCAGCCGGGTTTTTGATTTCAATACCAAACCGTCCGTTATTCGTGACGGTGTTGCCCGAAATCAGGTTGGCACCTGTGCCGCCTTTCAATCCTACCAGGCCCATACCGTTGTCGGAATTGTCGTGCACATTATTGCCCGTCATGGTCACGCCCGAAGCCGTACCATCCTGGAGTTCTATACCGCAACAGTTGTTGTTATAGACATCGCAATTGGTGATACTAATGTTTTCTTTAAAACCGTTCCAGACCACAATACCTCGTGCTGCACCAAAAGCAGCAGTATGACCAGATACATCCAAATCATCGAGGATCAGGCCATTGATCGGACCACTGGCGTACAAACCGCTACCACCAATGTTGTTTTTGATGGTGCAATGCTCCACTTTCAGGCCACTATTGCCACCGGGCGCATAGATACCGGCAAAACTATTTGGGCTGGTGCCAGCATGGTTTTGAATGGTGAAATATTTGATCCAGACGTTGGTCACACCTGTATTGACCGTAATACCCGAACCATTACCCAAACTTGTACCGTCAATGATACAAGCTGTTTCGCTCAATCCCTGTAAAGTCAGCGTTTTATCAATAGTAACCTTCTCATTGAAGGTCCATTCCGCACACTCGATCACGTCGTTCGCAACGGCGGCGTCTACTGCGCTCTGGATCGTTGGATAAAAAGTATTCTGCGTTAGGTTATGGACTGGATTGAAGTAAAATAATGTGCCAGTACAAGCAGCATCCGGTTTGTGAAATAGAGCAGCTTCCAGAGCGGTGCGCTGCGCAAAGTTCATAGAAGACGGGAACTGCAAACCAGCACCAACATCGAATTTATTGTTCTGAATATCATTGTTCTGGCTCCAGCAAGCCATCGTGGTCATGTACCCGCCACCATTGTCGTAGTCGGTTGGATTGGTCGCCGGATCGGTGCTGCCGGTCTGGTTGTCCAACCGGATAAATTCTGCAATTTGAGCCTTGAATTCATTCTCGTTTCCAGCAGATCCTATGGTAAAGGTTCCGAAGGAAGCATTATCACTGTCATGGTTGAAGAAACCAATCCCAGTACCACCGACTACCCCCGAACCATTAAAGATGTTTTTGGTAAACGAACCATCTACTGTTGTTTGAACGATGGTATTTGAGTTCGAGCTGATAGATTTGGTGTTTACCCCGATATGCAGGAAGTCAGTAGAACCAGCTAACGGATTGAATGTGTTCGTATTAACATTCACATTCCGATAGTTTTCTAAGCTAAGAGCCCATTTGTTATCATTGAAGATGTTGCCACTGACAGTCGTTACTTTATTCTGTTGGTTGTTTCGCAGACGTAAAACAGCAGTCCTCGGTGTCACCGTGGCATTAGCGAATGCACCATTAAATATGTTGCCGGTGACATTGATCGCGCCCGCTCCGCTATTGTGTTCTGACAAGTCTACGCCGCCGCCATTCAAAGTGTTATTGGTGACGTTAATATCACCATTACTACCAAGACGGACTTGAATATCCTGGTTGATGGACTGTAAAGTATTGCCAGTAAAGGTACCACCTACTTCATCCGAACAGACGCCTGCCCGAAAGAAACGAGCCACACCTCCCGAAACGGGGTTTCCGGCAAGCGCACCTGCTACTGTATTACCCTGAAACAGAACATTGTCCACCCCACCAGCAGCGATTCGGTAATTTATGCCGCCAGTATAGTTGATACTCACCGCGTTGCGGTTGCCATAAGCACCAAAATTAGCTGCTGCACTGGAACCTGTCGCTTCGATGTCGTTATTTTTGATCGCCAGATTGTCCAGATCGACAGCACTGGCGATGATGGCACTGCTCAGTTTTACCAGGTCCACCTGCATTTCCAGGTTGTCTATGGTGACATTAGGCTGCGACACATCGAATAAGCTTGGTTTGCCACTCACCGTGCCGGTAAAGTTCACTACCGGTTTCGGAGTAGCACCCAGCACTGTCAACGATTTGTTCACCAGCACCTGTTCATTGTAGGTCCCTGAATTTACGTTGACCGTAAAGTTGGTGGAAGCCGCATTTACGCCGCGCTGAATAGAAGGAGTTGTAGTGGCAGGTGCAATGAAACTGTTGGCCGTCACGAAATCTTGGTTGGCTTTCACTAAAACAAAACCCAGCGCGCTGTTATCAATCTGGTGGACAATTTTGTCTTCGATGGCAAAATTCTCGGCCAGAGTAGCCGTTGCGCCAGTTTTGGTGTCGAACAAGGTGGCCGTAGCATTCAGCTGTTGGCCAGTAAACGCGTTGTTAGACAGAGTGATGTAACTGCCGGTTTGACCGACGAAAGTGAGGTTGCTGAGGGTGTTGCCCGTAATAGCCGCCGTCGAGCCGATAACAGACAAACCGCCTGCCCCATTGTTCAAAGTCGTTACGGCACCGAAGTTCAGCGTAGTAGATGTACCACCGGTAGCATCTGCGATGATTCCCGTACCTGTTGCGGCTGAAGAAATACCAATCCCATTGACGTTCAGGGTGCTTGCACCACCAGCACTACCAAACGGCGTAGTACCAACTGCATTGAAAGTCAAATTGTTAGTAAAGAATATACCAGCTTTCTTGGTATTGGAGATCGAGTTGGTAGCACCAAGCGTGATCGTATTGCTAGTTGGAACGTTCCATAGAATGATGCCGTAGTCGGTACCGGTAATGGTGTTGTTGGTAAAGACCGGATTAATAGCATCTTGAATGGAGATAAACTGTACGCCATAGTTATTAGTCACCGCACTAGCTTCAGCACTGAACTGATTGTTGCTGATAGTCAAAGAGGTGGCGTTGTTGTATTGCAGGTTGTACCAAAGACCACCCGCATAGCTATGTATTTCGTTGCCAGTAAAATAACCAGGAAGCCGGGCCGCCGCCACCTTGGTGGAAGTTGGTGTGCAAACCTGTCCAGACGCGTGTCATTTTATTATCGGTTACGTCGGCGTAGTAGTTGGTCCGCAGGGTGACGGCGTAGCCGAAGTCGTATGCACCGATAGCATCGAACCAGTTGCGGGTGATGGTATTACCGCTGGAAAGTGCATCGGTACCCCGGAAACCGATGGCAGTATGTTTGATAATGTTGTTACGTACTGTCAGGTTATTCAGGCCTGCACCAGTGTGCCGAACGGCATAGGTAGCATTGGCATCTTCGCCGCTGGTCGTTGCCCCACCGACTACACTTGGGTCATCGCCTTCGATAGCGAATCCATCGAGAATGACGTTGCTGGCGGTTACATTGAAGATGTTGAGTTGATTGCCGCTGGTTTGCACCACTGACTCTGCGTAGGTACGCGTAGCCGAACCAGCAATACCCTGGTTAGAACCATTGATAGTCAATGCTTTAGTGACCGTCGGGTTTTCCAAATAAGTACCTGCATCCACCCAAATAGTATTACCTGGCTGTGCAATAGAAATGGCGTAGGCAATCGTCGCCAGGGGTGCTGCTGGTGTACCTGGGTTAGCGTTGTTGCCGATCGCTGTGGTGTAGTGGTCGCCTACGGTGACGTTGTCGTTGACATAAAACGAGGTGCCATAAATGACTACGTTTGTGCTGGTCAGCATTGTGCAGCCATTAGCATCCGTAACCGTCAGTGAATAAGTACCATTGGCCAGGGTAGTGACGCTTGCTATGGATGGGTTCTGACTCGTCGAAGCGAAACCGTTCGGGCCAGCCCAGGAATAAGTATAGCTTGGTGTTCCACCTTGCTGGTGTGGAAGTAAGATTCAACGTAGCTCCAGCATATTGCGGGCTATTGCTGCTGGCGGTGACTGTCAGTAAAGTTGGTTGCGTAATAGTGTAAGTTGCACATGGCTGTGGAGCCGTAGGTGTCCGTCACCGTCACGGAATACATTCCTGCCGCCAGCCCACTAATATCTTGAGTAGTAGCCATATTCGACCACAGGTAGCTGTAAGTTCCTGAACCATTACTTGGTGTAATATCTATTGCGCCAGTATTTTGTCCAAAGCAATACACGTTCGTCTGTGAAGTGAGGGTAATCACGACTGGCGTACCAGAACAGCTTCCTGGCACAGGCTGGAACCCATTGGTGGCTGGCTGATCGTCAACCCCGCTGACAAGCCAGGAAATATAATCAAAATTGGCAGAGGCTGGTCCAGCAATGTCGGGTGGTGTAGACATGGGCGGTACTGCTGAACCACCGTAGACTACCGGAATTTGCGCAGCGTAACCCGGTTCGGCACTATTAGCCGTGGTGACAACCGGGCCGGTAGTGCCGTACCAGTTGCATTCAAAGTTCTTCAGGTTGGTGCCAGGTGCAGGCAGGGAGCCGCCGCTTTGGCGATCCACGATTTCTCCATACCAGTTGCCGCTCAGGTTGTTGTTGTTGAACGTACTGCTGGCAGCCGTTTGCACGGGGCTGTTAGTGCCGCCGCTGCCATCCAGGAAAACGATACCCACCGTCCAGTTGTTGGTGATTTCATTTTCCATTAAGTTGGTATTATCCGTTTGGTTACGGAAAATAACCCCCGTTCGGTTATTGGTAATAATATTATTGTGAATGTTATTTCCATTACTGTTATTCACGTCAATCCCGCTCCGGTTGCCTTCAAATTTCGAGTTCCGAACTTCGATATTGTTGGTTTGGCCCTGTACTGCCAGACCTGCCGAATTCAAACCTGGATTATTCCAGTCGGTGGTATTATTTCCATCGCGGGTAACATTGAAGCCATCAAATATAACTCCGCTGGCTGCGATCTGAAAAGTAGAACTGGCACCGCCAATCGGGCCGCTCACGGTCGTCATCGTCAGGCCGGCACCCAGCAGGGTCAGTTGTTTGTTGACATTGACATCCTCATTAAAAGTACCGGGGCTTACGTTGACAGTGAAGCTTACACTGGCCGCATCTACCCCACGTTGGATGGAACCACTGTTCGTAGTCACGAAATCATGGTTGGCTTTCACCAGGACAAACCCCAGCGCGCTGTTATCAACCTTGTGGACGATTTTATCTTCGATGGCAAAATTCTGCGCCAGGTTAGCAGCAGCACCGGTCAGTCCACCGAAAGTGGCACTGGTGGCCGTCAGGTTGCCAGTATTATTCAGCAGTTCAATATAGTTGCCAGTTTGGCCAGTAAAGGCTAAGTCAGAAAGGTTAGAACCAACAATAGAAGCACTGGTATTCTCTATCGCCAAACCCCGGGTACCACCAGTCACGCTGACACCTGCTCCAATGCTGAGTTGAACATTGGCATGGCTACTTGCAGGATTGTCATACACGCGAATACCCGTACCCGAAGCGGAAGGATTAACACTCAACCCGCTCACAGTAGCGTGTGCTCCGAACGAAGCATCACTGTTGTAGCCATCATAATTATCTACAAAGAGACCAGTAGTAACCCCCGTAACACTACCCCCACTAATAGCCGCAGGAGTGGCACTACCGACGTTCCAAACTTCGTAGCCTTCTGATGCATGGGTGATAGCACTACCATCAATGACGTTATCCGCTAAAGTAGATGGCACCGAAAGAGAACCTAGCAAAATACCGTCCCATGCCGTTTCATTGGCATCGGCTATGCCTGTAACGTGGTTGTTAGAGAAGGTAAGGCCGGAAGCGGCGGTATATTGCAAATTGTGAAATACCCCAAGGCGACGAACGCTCATGGTATTATTATTAATTACCTGGTAGGTGGCTGCACCTGGGTTGGCTTGGTAAAAATTATCCGTCTGTACACCAATGCGCACATTTGCCATAGTATTATTGGTGATACTGGCGTATTGGTTAGTAGCCATTAGTACCCCGCCGCCCCAGCGAGTAATCGGAGAGGCCCCATTGTAGATGCCTAAGTTCTCCATCCTGTTGTCCGTTACCACGTGTCCGGAAGTAGCGGCAGCAGTGTTGCCGCCTGCTAAAGTAACCGCAAAGAACGACAGGTTACGGAAGGTGTTTTTGGAGACGTTTAGATTACTAATGTTATTTTCATAAATAGTTACCCCTTCGGCGGCATCAATATCGGCACCGTTAGTACCTGTAAAGCCGCTCGTCAGAGTAGGATTGTCTCCATCAATAATGAATCCTCTGATGCTAACATCACTAGCGGCCACGTGCGCAATTTCCAAAGTAGCGATCGCGCTGGTAGCTGGTTGGATGATAGCTTCCCCTACTCGAACGCCGCCGTTTGGCGAAATCAGATAGTTCGGGCCACGGATATCCAGTGCTTTATTAACAATAAGGTCTTCGCGATACGTACCAGCATCCACGTGGATAATATCCCCATCTACAGCCACATTTATTGCTTTCTGAATCGTGCGCAGCGGAGAAGCGGCACTGCCAGGATTGTTGTCGTCGCCGACCGTACCGCCATTAGTATCGCCGGTCAATGAATTATCATTGACGTACAACTCCGTAGGATAAACCAGGACGGTGGTGGTGGCCGAATTGGTACAGCCATTTGCATCAGTGACGGTCACTGTGTAAGTACCAGAAGAGGCATTCACGGAAGCGGGGGCCGGAGTGGCCGGATTGCCAGTAGCGGTATAACTGTTTGGGCCAGACCAAGCATAAGAGACCGCAGTAGGAGCAGTAGCCGTCAGTACCACGGTCTGGTTGTGGCTGAACGAGCCACCCGTAGCGGTCACTGCGGGTACTGGAACCACTACGTTGGTCGTACTGCTGGCCATACAGCCATTGCCGTCGGTCACGGAGACCGTATAAGAACCTGCTGCGGCTACGCTGGAAGTAAAGGCCGCTGGGTCTTCCACCGAAGCGGTGTAAGCATTTGGACCAGACCAGGCAAAACCGGAATAGGTGCCGGTGCCGCCAGAAGGGGTAGAACTCAGGTTAATAGGTTCGCCCACGCAGGACGGGCTGTCGCTGGCAGCGGTGATCGCCAACAGCGTTACCGGAGTGGTGGTCGGTGCATAAATAATATTTTCTGCACCACCTGCATTCAATTCCTGATAATAACTGCCGTCGAGCGTGTTGGCAGGATTCATCGGATCTGTATGCATATAGGTCTGTACAATTTCAAAAGCAGGATTGACCGTGCAGCTATATCCAAGCGTCAGCACATCTATTTCCACAGTGGCAGGCCAGTTCACGGTGTAAGAGCCGGTAAGATTGAAACTAAAATAATCGTAACCACCATCGTTTACCACGGTAGGCGTGGTTTGGACGTAATTATAAACTGAGCCTAGGTTAGTAAAAGTCACCCCTAATCCAGTTGGACATCTAATGGTGAAAACACCATCGCTGTACACACCACCCATTACTGTTTCCGTTGGCCGGATTTTTATTTTCAATTTGTTGCCTGCCGGAGAGGCGGCGACATAATTAAATATGCCAATATCCAGAATAGGTTGATTTACTATTACCGTCAAAGTCGCGCTATTAGTACAGCCGTTCATATCTGTTACGGTATAACTGATGATGCTGGTACCTTGCGCAACACCCGTCACTAAGCCAGTATTGCTGATCGTCGCTTTGGCCATATTACTGCTGGCCCAAACGCCACCCGGGGTTGCATCGGCCAGTTGGGTGGTATTGTTGGTATAAACGTAATTGGAGCCGGTAATGGGAGCGACGACAATCTGGCTCGGTTGAGTCACTATCGCCGTCACCACGGTGGAACAGCCATTAGCGTCCGTCACCGTATAGTTGTGTGTACCAGCTGACTCGGTGAATGTTCCCGTGCCACTGTAAGGCGAGGTGCCACCTGTTGCACTAACTGTCACGGTCGAAGTGCCGCCAAAACACGCAATCGCCGTATGACTCTCACTGCCGGATAATAGGGAGCTCACCGTAGTCGTATTCGATGCCGCCGTAGCTCCGCTGCAGCCATTGGCATCGGTATAATTGACCGTCACCGTTTTGCTGCCTGGCGTGAGCCATTGCAGTGTTACAGTATTGCTGCCCGTGCTTATGCCGCCAGAAGTGATGGTATAATCGGTGTTCAATACACCCGGCACTGTCCAAACATAATTGGATTGGCTGGCTTGAGTGGTGTAGGTAACATCCGTGCTGGCGCAGGTGCTGGCACCGGGTGAGGAGGTGAAAGTAGGCACTGGTAGTGCATAAACGGTCATTGTTACCGTACCGACGGCAACCGTACAACCATTGGCATTGGTGACGTTGACAATGATATTATCACCATTATTTAGGGTACTACTACTATAGGTGTTGGAAGGGCCGTTTTGAACAGACCCGCCATTTATCCGAAAATCATAATTTGAATGTCCAGGCGTTGCCGTGATAGTCACGGTGGTACCCGCACAGACGCTGTTATCATCGGCAGCAATAGAAAGGCCAGTTGGCAGCGCATAGACTATCATGGTGGGGGTAGTGAAAGTGGCTTTGCAGCCATTTCCATCGGTGACTTCTACCTCTACATCGGCTCCATTGCCTAAGCCTGATGTAGTATAAAAATCTGACGCTCCATTTTGAACACTGACACTATTTACCTTAAAATTATAATTACTAAATCCACTGCTGGCCGTAAAAGTCGCACTCTCTCCGGCACATATCCGGCTGTCACTGGGTGTATTACCCGACGCATCGGTTTCGGTAAGCGTACCAGTCGGCGATGGATTTACCGTTATGGTTACCACCTTGGTTCCAGTACAGGCAACATTATCGGTTACTTTATATTGCAGATTAATTGTGCCACCGGTTGCAGCAGAAGCCGTTACGATTTGCGAAGTAGCATTAGTAAGGGTAACGCCAGTGGCCGAACCTGTACCTAGATCGGTCCACTCGTGGGTATATCCGCCGCCACCGCCAGAAGGATTGCCGTCGACAGTCACATCTACACCAGGGCAGGTGGTTGCTGTTGTCGGCGCGCCAGCAACTGGGGGATTGATGCACGCATCCAAAGTTCCATTAATGACCAGATCATCTCCGGTTTGGAAGTCATTCAAATACCAAGTCCCTGAAGTATTGGAGGTTCCCCAGATAACAATTCGGAAAGTAACCGTGGTGCCAGCAGGTACGTTTTGTAATGCTGGCTGACTCAAATCAATGGAAGCGCTAGAGTTATCACCATTTATCCAAGTGATGGTAGTGCCAAGATCGACAAATGATCCAGCACCTATTTGATACTGCCACTGACCAAACATTGGCCCCGCCCCTGATCTAAATACATGGTAGGCAGCAACATTGGAGAACGAAAGTTTATAAGCGGGGTCTGGAGTAACACTGAGTGTTACGAAATTTCCAGCAGCAATAGCACTAGTTACGTTGCCGCCTCCGGCAAGGTCAAAACCATTTCCACCCCAGGCGGAGCCTACGCCAGAGCCAGTTGTAGTTACCCCCACGCCTCTAGTTAGTTTAGCCAGGTTCACATTACTAGCAGGTGTAGAAGCGTTGTACGGACTAGGTCCATAACCATTAACGCCACTTGGCATGGTACTAAAATCCCAGCTAGCAATGGCTTGGCCCCAAGCGGTACCACTGGCCAGCAAAAATAAAGTCACCAATAATCCGAGCGGCAAGCCCCATTTGTTGGAAGATAATGGGCGTGGTGTACCGGTTTGATAGCCAGCGGGAGCCGACCAAAGAGTAGAAGATTGCATAGGGAAGATGTTAAATTTGGATTCAAAACTTAGCCGTGGGCGGGCCGGTAAGAGTGTTTTCATTTGAAGTTGCAAGGAATTTTTAAAAAACAAAGTGATTCAAATTATAACGCAGTAGAAATGGAGACTTAGCTGGGTTCATTGCAGACATGACAATGAACTCGACCAACCTGTCGGGTTTTTCTAAGCAAAATTTAATAATTAGCGTGCGGCGCGGTAGCTTTTAGCAAAAAAACGAAGGCATATAAGTGTTATCACTTATATCGGTAAGCCCACAGACGTTGTCTTGTCTGTTCAAAAAGGCTGCACAATGCGCTGCACCGTGGATGAGGGATTATCAAATAATATTCTGGCAAAGGTAATTTAATCTATAGAAAACAGATTTGATCGAAATCAAAAAGTCATATTTAGCGCAGGAACAGACTGAAGTTTTGCCCGGGCCCGACTGAGTGTGGCTTGATCAAGCTGCAACAGGGAGGCCACATATTTCAGCGAGACCCGTCCATTCAGTTGCGGATAGCATTCCAAAAACATTTGATAGCGCTTCCAGGCGGGTTTTTCACTGATGATCAAATAATTGCATTCCAGCACTTTCATCTGGTATTCGACCAGCAGACGGCCAAAATGTTCCATGCGTGGATTATTCTGGTAAGCCAGATGCAGCAAATCGCGCCTTATTTCGATCACCTCCAAAGGCTCCAATGCCTCCAGAAAGGTGTTGACGGAGGTGCCAGAAAAAAAATTCATGGTGCAGGAGAATTCGCCTTCGATATTGATCCAGTAGGTTAACTCGAGATCTTGTATGCGGAGAAAGTTGCGTACAGCACCCTTTTCTACAAAGAACAGGCTGGCAGAAACAGGATTATCCAGAAATATATCCCCACGCTGGTAGGTCTTCCTGACCCCTAACTGCAGGGCAAGATGAAGGATGTCGGGCGGTAAATCAAAAGGTTTAGGCTCTTTCATAAAATTGTTTCCTTAAGTTTCTGGATTTCCTGAGGCCCATCTATAACGCTAACAGGAGTAAACTAGGCCTCCTTTCGAAGGTGTTTACTGGTGCCAAAAGATGCTTTGCCAATAAAAAATTGCAAAAAGAAAATATGAAAGGGATATAAGTCACAAAGGAAAGAAAAAGAAAAAGAATGATTCGTTATTCAAATAGCAAATTTCCCCGCTATTCTGACAATTGTTGCCGGAATGATATAAGTCATTATTCTCTAAAAATTATCGAAAAACGTTTTTTTAGTCGTTTTTTTTGCAGCAGTTCGACCTTTTCTATCAGATAATTTTTCCCCTTAGGTTAACAAATCTATAATGGCCATTGTACCAAATAACAAACTCGCTACGCCATTGGTAGTGAAAAAAGCCAGGTTTACTTTACTGAGATCATTGGCTTTGACCAGCAAATGCTGATAGATCAACAGGGCAAGAAACACGCCTGTTCCCAGCCAAAGCAGCCAGCCAGTTTGTGACCATTGGGCGGCCACCCGACTGCCCGCATACACCAGGAGCGCAGCCGTACCGACGTGCATCCATTCCGACAGGCGCAAAGCCCGGGTGACTCCAAAAGAAGCAGGCATGGAATACAAGCGTTTGGATTGATCAAAATCTACATCTTGCAGGGCGTATATCACGTCAAAACCCGCCGTCCAGAGCATCACGGCTAATCCGTACAGGACGGGCACCATTGCGAATTGGCCCGTCACCGCCAGATAAGCTCCGACCGGGGCCAGTCCTAAACCCAGCCCCAGCACTACGTGGCAAAGCCAGGTAAACCGCTTGGTATAACTGTAGCCCAGCACGACTGCCAATGCCACGGGGGAAAGAAAAAAACATAACCGATTGATAAAGAACGTAGTAGCGACAAAAGCGGCCCCATTGATAAGCACAAAAATCAGCGCAGAGCGCGGTGAGATAATGCCCGCTGGTATTTCGCGGACGCGGGTCCTCGGATTATCGGCATCTATATCGCGATCGAGGTAACGATTGAAAGCCATCGCCGCGCTCCGCGCAAACACCATACACAAGATGACCAGTGCCAGGGTCGCCCAGGGCAAACCACCCGATTGGCGGGTCGTAGCCAGGAAAAAGCCCGTGAGCGCGAACGGCATGGCGAATACTGTGTGGGGGAATTTGACGAGCGAAAAGTAGTTTTTCATAAGTCAAAAGAACACTATGCTGCCCTAAACAGTTCAATAGTTGGAAACAACAAGCCTAGTAAGGATATTCCCATATCAGTTGAATTTTCTAAACCACCCTACTCTCACTATAAATACCTTTGCGGCGATTTAAGTAGCAAAAAAAAACACATGGCCAATAAAATACGCGCCGCTATTACCGGCGTACAGGGATGGGTACCCGAGGATCGCCTGACTAATTTCGACCTCGAAAAAATGGTGGATACCAACGACGAATGGATCGTCAGTCGCACGGGCATCCGCGAGCGGCGCATCCTGCGTACGCCGGGCTGGGCCACTAGTGATATGTGCGCCGAAGCGGTACGCGGATTGCTCCAGAAAACCGGCGTGAAACCCGGCGAAATTGACCTTATCATCGTGGCCACGGTTACTGCCGACATGGTTTTTCCCGACACTGCCAATACAGTTTGCGATAAGGTGGGCGCGAAAAACGCTTTTGGTTTTGACATTAATGCCGCCTGCTCGGGCTTTCTGTTTGCGCTTTCCACGGGAGCGCAGTTCATTCAAGCCGAGACCTACCAGAAAGTCATCGTAGTTGGCTCCGACATGATGTCGTCCATCATTGATTATACCGACCGAAATACCTGCGTTATCTTCGGCGATGGTGCCGGAGCGGTGCTGCTGGAGCCTCGTCGCGATGGCACTGGCATCTATGATTCGGTGCTGCGCGGCGATGGCGCCGGGCGGCACTTATTGCACATGAAAGCGGGTGGCTCCCTGCGCCCGGCCAGCCACGAGACGGTGGACAACCATGAACATTATGCCTATCAGGATGGTAAACGGGTGTACGTGCACGCCGTAAAAGGTATGACCAGCAGTGTGGAAGAAATCATGCGGCGCGGCAAGATGACCGCCGACGATATTGCCTGGATCGTGCCACACCAGGCTAATATGCGCATCATTACTTCTGTGGCGGAACACCTGAACTTCCCAATGGAGCGCGTAATGATCAACATTGAAAAATACGGCAACACCACCGCCGCTACTCTTCCACTATGCCTCTGGGAATATGAAGACCGCCTGAACAAGGGCGACAATATCATCCTGACTGCCTTTGGCGGCGGCTTTACCTGGGGGGCATTGCATCTGAAATGGGCGTATTGAATAAAGGGCAATTGGGCAAATTAGCAAAGGCAAAAAAGCAAGTGGGCAAATGGAGGCCATTGCTATCCCGGTTTTATCTGTAAATCGTTGAAAATAAATGTCTTACACAAAATCTGCTCCGAATTTTTGTGGCAATATATTTATTGCAACGACTATACTTCCTCCCCAGGGCAAACGTATCAAAACAGGCAAGGAAAATGGTTAGATCATGCTATATTGGGATGTCATCCTGAACGAAGGGAAGGAACTGGCCGAGAGCGCAGGTAGATGCTCACATTTTTCGTAGCCAGATGCTTCCTTCGTCAGCATGACAGCGTAGAGTGGGAAGATTGAGCGTTTTTCATAGCCATTTTGATGCGTTTGCCCTGACTTCCTCCCCTTTTGCCAATTTGTTTCGTTGCTAATTTGCTCCTTACATATTTGCCCCTTTGCTAATTTGCATATTTGCTTTTTTTGCTCCTTGCCCTTTGCTTATTGAAATGCAGATCCGCACCCGACTTACCATGCTTTATTTGCTCAATGCAGCGGGCATTCTGGCCGGGGTGTTGCTGGCGGCGTACGGGATTTACAAAACGCGCACCGAAGAGGCATTTTACGATGGACTGCGCTCAAAAATGGAAATGACCAGGCAGACGGCCTTGCGCAATCCCGCCGGTTTACGGGCTTTGCCGCCTATCTGGCTAGCCCCCGAGGACGATACACTCCCGTACCGCGACAATATTAGCTTGTTCAATGATGCCTACGAACGGGTCTTCGCCGTACACCCAGACATGGCCCCGGTGTCCGCAAAAGTGCTGCAAGACATTTATACAGACAATGAAATCCGTTTTCGACACTACAACCTGCGCGGCCTGGGCCAGTTGACTTCGCAACCAGATCATCGCTCCTACGCCGTAGTGGTGGAAGGATATTGTGACCCAACTGGCTTGAATGATTTAGCTAAGGTGCTGATTATCAGCTTTTTGATCGGTATGGCACTTATGGCAATATCGGGTTGGTATTTTGCTGGACAAGCTTTGGCACCGATGTCCAGGATGATGCAGGAGGTGCAATCGCTCGAAACGACCGACCTCAGTCGACGGGTGGCTACGGGTCAGCAACGCGACGAAATCAGCCGCCTGGCCGAAACCTTCAACGGGCTGCTCGACCGTGTGGAACAGGCATTCCGGTTGCAACGGCTTTTCCTCTCCAATGTGTCGCACGAACTCAAAAATCCGCTCACCGCTATCCGCACCCAACTGGACGTTACGCTGCAACGCGAGCGCGACTCCGCTGCCTATCGTCATACCTTGCAAAGTGTGCTGGAAGACGTGAATACGATGGCCGAAGTAGAAGAAAACCTGCTGCAACTCGCCCGGCTGTACAATGACCCGACCAGTATTCCATTGGCTCCCGTTCGGCTGGACGAACTGCTCTGGCAAACCAAAGAAGGGCTGCAAAAACGCCACCCCGATTACAAAATCGTGCTGACTTACGGCACCATGCCCGATGCAGAAGAAGACCTTTGGGTGCAGGCCAACGAACCACTCTTGCGCACGGCATTGCTCAATCTAATGGACAATGGTTGTAAATATTCTCCCGACCATCAGGTGCAGGTAAGTGCCCATTTCCATCCTCATGGCGCACACGAAGTGGAAGTACGTAACAGTGGCGCGAGCATTCCGCCCGAGGAGTTACCGCTCCTTTTCGAGCCTTTTTTCCGCAGTCCCCGCCATTTGACGCTGGGTGGTACAGGCATTGGATTGTCTTTGGTAAAAAACATCCTGGCTTTGCACAACATTACGCTCGCGGTACATAGTCCGCTGGAAGGAGGCGCCGTATTTCATTTGGATTTTCCAAACTTGCCAAAGCCGCAGAATTTGCTATAATTTTGCCGGGACGGCAACTATTTACTCAAAATCACTTCGCTCGATGAGTTAATATAGATTATGCGAATCATCGGTTAAAAATGAGTGCTGATTTTCAGGTGATTATTGACCAGACCTGACAGGTTTTTGAAACCTGTCAGGTCTAAGTATTTAACATTCACCTACTTACTCCGCCAAACCCATGATTCGCATAAATTATTAATAACCAATGTTTTAGCAATCAATAGCCAATAACTGATTACCACCCACTCTTATGCACCTACCTGCCATTATGCGCACTTTGCTATGCGTTGTCCTGTTCGCTGCCGCTTGTACGGCCCAAACCCCTATCCAGGAAATAAGGGTGAGCGACAAAAAAATAGTCCTGCTGCTTGATAGCACTGCTGCTGCTCAGGCCATCACGACCGATCATTACGATCACTATTTTGATCTGGTCACGGTTTCTGAAATGTCCATCCAAATGAAAAAGCCGCTGAAAGGTGGCGAAACCCGCGCTGAATGGTTGCCTGCTTACCGGGAATTTTTGAAAAGCGATGTATCCAGCTTTGATTATGCCGAATCAAAATTCGTCGCCGAAATAATCATTAAAGCTTTCAGTACGGCAGAGGGCGTCGCGCCAGGTATTTTTCCCGATACGCTAAAACTCATCAAAACCAAAGGCCGACACTATGGCGATGGCGTGTGGTACACCCGCGAGAATTGTATCATTATTCCGGCTAACGAATTGGCCAGCAAGAAAAACAATGCCTTCGCCACGACGGTATTTCACGAGTTATTTCACGTTTATTCGCGGCTAAATCCTGCTAAAAGTGCCCAGTTTTATCAATTAATTGGCTTTACCGGCATTGGTCTCGAAAATTTACGACTACCACCCACCCTCGCTGAGCGCGTATTGTACAATCCCGACGGGGTGGATTTTGCCCAAAAAATAACGCTGCATAAAAAGGACAGCACTTTGCTGGATGCTGTGCCAATTATTTATTCCAAACATCTGGGCTTGCAGGAAGGCCAGAATGAGTTCTTTGGTTATGTGGAATTCAATATTTTTCCTATTACTAACAACGGTGACGGCACGTGGAAGGTCAGCGTGAAAGAGGATGGCTACAGCAGCCCACTAAAACTGGATGAACTGCCTGATTTTTACCGCCAGATCAAGGACAATACTGGCTACATCATCCACCCCGACGAGATACTGGCCGACAATTTCTCCTTCCTTATGATACAACAAAACAGCCCGGCCTACACCCAGAAATTCTCTGCGGAGGGCAAAAAATTGTTGGCGGATATGAAGGGGCTTTTACGGCAAAAATAGAGACGTTGTATGCAACGTCTCTACTGCACCTCTTCCCGGCTCAAATACCCCGCTTTCGCCTGCCAAAGCGGATCGTCGTTGCGCAATAATTGCTGGATAACATCCTCATAATCAAGCCGCTGATACTGCTCGGCCCGAACGCGGACACCAGCACTGAAATTATACCTTCCCAATGCTGAAAACCGCTGACTCAATTCGGTCGGCACATCAGGCAGACGATAAATCACAATTCCGGGAGTCGGTTGGGTCAGCACTTCCCAATTAATATTGGGGTTGCCCGTGCGAGAGCGGGACAGCACCAACAGATCGAATGCGCCAACGCACTTAACCGCGACAAAGCGCTCACTGGAGGCAACCGTAGGTTCCAGATCGAAGGAAGGAACGGGCAGGCTACCGGGAACGGCTGCGTAGAATGCGTCGGAAGCATAAGTATAGCCGCCCGGCGCGCTGTTGCTGCCCGTTACAGAGATGCGATAGCCATTGTACGGCTGTACGTTCGGCTCAAATAAGTTGAAATCGCTGAATACCGCGACCGCGCCGCCGGGCGTACGCAGCAGGTCGCCCAAGGGAAACAGGTGGGGACTGACAGTGTCTATCACACCCTCTATTTTGTATTGCCAGGCAGCGGTAAAAGGCATCGAAATGTTCTTCAGCGCGGATAGTATGATTGGCAGTGTGGTCACATCTGTCGTCACTGCCACTCCTTCGCCGGCGATATTTTCCAAGAGCAAATAACGCCAGTTCGGTTCACCATTGACCTTCACGCGAACCCATATTTTGCCGGTATGAAATACCCGATAGAAGCCGCTAAAATTGTTGCTTGGTTGTGGGACCGCGAACCCCAGACCGTCGGGCACAATGATCGTATCCAGCGAGGTCAGGTTAGTGAAAGTAATACTCAAATTCGTCACTTGCTGGTACGTAGGCATCCGCAAATGGATGTTTTGCCCACTCCTCAGGTTGGCATACGTACGGACGTTCAGCGTAGTATCTGTGATGCCCGAGCCGGTTGCTTCGGTAGTAATGAGTTTTACAATAGTACAATCCAGGTGGTCGGTTGCCGCTATGCCTGGAGCCTGTAAATGCACCGTATCGGAGCCAGGCAACCAACGGAAAGCCCGTACTTTGCCCTCACCATCGGAGAGAAAAACGGCATATTTGGCCTGCAATTCATTAAATTCGTTATCAATATTTACTTCAAACGACGTGTCGGCAGGTGTTGTCTTTATCACAGGTTCTTTCTGACAGGCAGAAAAAAACAGCAAAAAAGTGGCCAGACAGCCCGCCAATCGAATTGGGTGGAACATGATTAAAATGTTGAGATTGTTGAGAAGGGTGGAGGCACCTCCGTCGCCTGAAAAAGGAATTTGGCGGTCAAGGGCTTCGGAGGATAAAGAAGCAAAATTATGGGAAAGTCCATTAATAAGGCTACGCAAAGGCTTTGCCAAAAAGCAGGCCACAATTTTTGTCCAAACGTGACTGTGATAGCGGATATTTGCGCCCGCAGGCCTGAATTTTCCGAAGACGAGCTGGCCGGGGCAGTAAATCATTTTAGAAGGTGCCTCCTACCTTACCGGATGTCAAATTTTTAATTACTTTTTAATCATAGTCAACGTAGCATGGTTTGGAAGGAAGATCGCCTACAAAATATACACGATCAATATCTCAACACTCTCAACTTTATCCGCCGAAGCCCTTGATCTCCAAAGCCTTTTTCAGGCGTAGAAGGTCTCTCACCCTTTCTCAACCTTCACCACATCTATGAATGCAATCGCCGTTTTTTGCGGAGCCAATAAAGGCAATCAACCCTGGTTTGCTGAACAAGCTGCCCTGCTCGGCCAAACCCTCGCCGAACGGGGTATCCGGGTAGTCTTTGGTGGCGGCAGCGTCGGTCTCATGGGCGTACTGGCCGATGCGGTGCTGGCCTACCACGGCCAAATCACCGGGATCATCACCCACCAACTCAACAACCTGGAACTCGGGCACCCGGGCGTAAAGGATATGTTCATCGTGGAAACCATGTCTGAACGACGCACCCTGCTGCTCCACGAGACGGACGCGGTCATCACCCTGCCCGGCGGCTACGGCAGCATGGATGAACATTTCGAGGCCCTCACACTCTCCCAATTGCAACAATATCGCAAGCCGGTAGCCCTGCTCAACGTGCGCGGTTACTACGACCCGCTCCACGCTATGCTCGACCAGATGGTACAATACGGATTTTTAAAACCGGAGAACCGCCAGTTGTGTCTGGATGCACCGACTATTCCTGAATTGCTGGAAAAAATAGAGCGGTATGAATATCGGGAACATACGAAGTGGCAGTAGAGGAAGCTATTTTGCAAAAAGACTTCTGTAAAATTCCTCTTTTAGAGGGCGTGTAAAGAATAGGGGGCGTTACGATCCAATCAAGTGATTATCGGTAAGGATGTTGCTCCTTGATCTGCCTTATCCTGATTATTTGCGATTTTATAGTTTAGACGTTTATACTTTAATGCCGGGTTTTTATTTGGTGGAAATCAGATTATCCGATCAAAACAGCGTATGGAAGAAGCTAACTATCCTGCATTAATTCTGCTAACTTACTTGAAAATGCACTATTCTGACACCAATTAGAGAGGCGATAAAAGAGAGAAATCAATGCAAAAATTAACTAATAAACAGGCTAATAATCGCTAACTATATACAATGAGTTGATAATCAAATATTTGTGCACTTTATTTTAATATAGGCAGTTAAACTTATTTTAAAATCCCCCCCTCAAGCAAGCCAGACTTTGCTTTTTCGGTTCTTTGAGCATTACTTTGTTCAAATAAACTCAGCCTCTCAAAGTTTTGGCTATGCACAAGTTCCTGTTGACCGTTTTAATCGTCTCCGTAGCCTGGTTCGCTACCGGGCAAACCACTACTTTACAACCAACCACTCCCTCCAGCCGCACGAATACGGCGACTAAACAGCCATCTGCGCCTCCTCGTGTTGCGCCCACCACTTCTACCTACAATCCCAATCCACCCGCCCCACGACTCACCCCTAAATCCGGCACTATCACTCCAGAGTCCGCTACCAATTTGAATTCTGCTCGCCCGGCAACCACTACGCTTATGCCCGGCACCACCGCCAAATCCGGCGCGACCCATTCGGAAAGCAGCATGGAGCGCAGCACTTCCAATACTACTACCCGTGCGGCACGTCCGAGCCGAACAGCGTCCAAAGCTACGACTTCGCACTACAATGGCAACGGCACCGCTCGCACCGTGACCACGCCAGTGAAGAAAACGGTGCCCGTGAAACCTCCCGCCGAACCCGTGAAAATCAATTGGATGACGCTGGAAGAAGCCCTGGAGAAAAGTAAGACGGAAAAGCGCAAGATTTTTGTGGACGTAATGACGGATTGGTGTGGCTGGTGCAAACGGATGGACGAGACCACTTTTACCGATCCTGCCGTGGCGCAATATCTGAATGAGCACTTCTACGCCGTGAAATTTAATGCGGAGCAAACCAATGATATTGTCTTTCAAAATAAGACCTATCATTTCAAAAGCAGCAACGGGCGTGGGTACCATGAATTGGCCGCTGAATGGCTCAACAACCGCCTGAGTTTTCCAACCAGTGTTTTTCTCGACGAAAATCTGAACCTCATCCAGCCTTTGCCTGGCTATCAGGATGCCACGAAATTGCAGGCTATCCTGAATTATTTCGGTACCGATAGCCATCGCACTACGCCTTGGGAGACCTACGAGAAAAATTTCGTCATCCAGCAGTAAAACCTTGATTGTCAATATAAAGCCCGATTTTCATCTCTATGAAAGTCGGGCTTTTTGTTTTTGCCAGGCTACAAGGGTGACCGCAAGAATCGCCCCTGCGTTAAATGGGAAACAATTCCGTTCTTTGGCCCATTCTCTTTTTCGCTTACATTTTTCTCACCCTCCCATTTTTTTCTCACCCCTCTCACCCTTTCCACCTTGGCAGGCAACACTTTCGGAACGCTTTTTCGGGTCACGACTTTCGGTGAATCACATGGCGCAGCCATCGGTTGCATCGTAGACGGCTGTCCGGCGGGCCTTCCTTTCGATCTCGATTATATCCAGCATGAACTCGACCGTCGCCGTCCGGGGCAAAGCAGCATTGTCACGCAGCGCAAGGAAAGTGACACCGTGCAGGTGTTGAGCGGCGTTTTTGAGGGCCGCACCACGGGTACACCCATCGCGCTGGTGATTCCCAACGAAGACCAGCGTTCGCGCGACTACGATCACCTCGCCGAAGCATTTCGCCCCAGCCACGCCGACTATACCTGGCAGGCCAAATACGGGTATCGCGACCATCGCGGCGGTGGACGTAGTTCTGCTCGCGAGACGGCAGCCCGCGTCGCTGCCGGAGCTATCGCTAAATTATTTTTAAAAACGCAAGGTGTTGATATACAAGCCTATGTAAGCCAGGTTGGCCATTTAGCCACAACACAAGACTATTCCCAACTCGACCTGACATTGACCGAAACCAACGACATTCGCTGTCCCGATCCGGTATTGGCAGAAAAGATGATTCGGCTTATCAAAAAAGTACGCAAAGCGGGCGATACCATTGGCGGCGTAGTGAGCGCGGTGGTACGCGGCTGTCCGGTGGGTCTCGGTGAGCCGGTGTTTGACAAGTTGCACGCTGATTTGGGGAAGGCGATGTTGAGTATTAATGCGGCCAAAGGTTTTGAATATGGCTCTGGTTTTGAGGGCGTAAAAATGTTGGGGAGCGAGCATAATGATTTGTTTAGCCCCCCCCGGGAGTTAGCCCCCCCTAGCCCCCCCTTAGAGGGGGGGGACTTGGATAGGGGTGGAATTGAAGGTCTCACTAATCTCGTGGCGCCAGATAGTGATGGAACTGAAAGCCGGGGTGTCAAGGGCTCCCCCCCTTTACGGGGGGGCGGGGGGGGGGCTACCCACGAAGCACTCACTCTCACTAATCACTCCGGCGGCATTCAAGGCGGCATCTCCAATGGTATGGACATTTATTTTCGGGTGGCTTTCAAGCCAGTGGCGACGATCATGCGCGATCAGCCTTCCATTAACGCTGCGGGCGAAGCGGTGACAGTAAAAGGTAAAGGCCGCCATGATCCCTGTGTAGTGCCGCGCGCGGTGCCAATCGTGGAGGCGATGGCGGCACTGGTATTAGCGGATCATTTATTACGGCAGCGGGTGAATGGGAGTTGAACCAACGGGACAGCGCGGTTTGGGGTTTGGCGATGTTAAAATACCTTCCGTAATAAGTTGCTGTCGCCCTAATCTGCCCGGCATAATTTTTTTGTATTTATAGACAAAAAATTATGGCAACTAAAAAACACCAACCATTCGCCGAAAACGAAAAGGTGGATGACCTGCAGCTCAACACGCAAAACGGCGACGGCCAAATGCTGACCACCAATCAGGGGCTCCGTATCAACGACAATCAAAATTCCCTGAAAGCAGGCGCACGCGGCCCCAGCCTCTTGGAAGATTTTATTCTGCGGGAGAAAATTACACATTTCGACCACGAGCGTATTCCAGAAAGGATCGTACACGCTCGCGGGTCTGCTGCGCACGGTTTTTTTCAATTATACGAATCGCTGGCACCCTATACCAAAGCTAAATTTCTAAACGATGCGAGTAAGCCCACGCCGGTATTTGTGCGTTTCTCCACCGTTGCCGGTTCGCGGGGTTCTTCCGATCTGGCGCGCGACGTGCGGGGATTCTCGGTAAAGTTCTATACTGAAGAAGGCAATTATGATCTGGTCGGCAACAATATGCCAGTATTCTTTATTCAGGATGCCATTAAATTTCCCGATCTAATTCATGCCGTAAAACCGGAACCGCACAATGAAATTCCCCAAGCTGCATCCGCGCACGATACGTTCTGGGATTTTATTTCCCTGATGCCGGAAAGTATGCACATGATTATGTGGGTGATGAGCGACCGGGCTCTCCCCCGAAGTCTCCGTATGATGGAAGGGTTCGGAGTGCATACCTTTCGATTTATCAATGCGGAAGGCATCGCACATTTCGTGAAATTTCACTGGAAACCGCTGTTGGGTGTACATTCCGTAGCTTGGGACGAGGCCCAGAATATTTCTGGTAAAGACTGCGATTTTCATCGGCGCGATCTATGGGAAGCCATCGAAAACGGCGCATTCCCCGAATGGGAACTGGGTTTACAGATTATCCCGGAGGCAGATGAGCATAAATTCGAGTTCGATTTGCTCGATCCGACCAAATTGGTCCCCGAAGAGCTGGTGCCAGTGCAACGCGTCGGCAAATTGACCCTGAATCGCAACCCTGATAATTTTTTCGCCGAAACTGAACAAGTCGCCTTTCATCCTGGCCATCTGGTGCCGGGCATTGATTTTACCAACGATCCACTGTTGCAGGGACGTCTATTTTCCTATACGGATACACAGTTATCGCGCTTGGGCAGTCCTAATTTTCACGAAATACCCATCAATCGGCCTATCGTCCCGGTTATGAATAACCAGCGGGATGGGCACATGCGCCAAACTATCAACAGCGATCGGGTGAGTTACGAACCCAATACCATCGGCAACGGTTGCCCATTCCAGGCCAAAGCAGTGGACGGTGGATTTACCAGTCACCAGGAACGGATAGATGCCCACAAAATCCGGGAACGTAGTCCCAGTTTCTTCGACCATTTTAGTCAGGCCGCTTTGTTTTTCAATAGCCAATCGAAACCGGAGCAAGACCACATTGTAGACGCTCTTACGTTTGAGCTTGGCAAATTGGAACGCTCGTATATCCGGGCCAGAATGGTCGGTATGCTGGCCAAAATTGATGCGCAACTCGCTGCCAAAGTAGCCGATGGTCTGGGTATTGCCGTGGAAGAGCCCGAATATCCCCTGAACCACAGCGTTCCAGCGGATGGCGACCAATCCCAATACGAACCAGTCAGTCGGAAACAGACGCTGTCTAAATCGGCTGCCCTGAGCATGGCGAACACTAGTAAAAATTCCATTAAAACTAGGCAGATTGCTATCCTGGCGGCTAATGGGGTGGATGAGAATGCTTTGCAGGCAATGCAAAATGCGCTGGAAAAAGCTGGTGCTATGACCAAGATTATTGCTCCCAAGCTGGGCAACATCGTGGGCGCAGGTGGTCAAAATCTCAAAGTAGACCAGAGTTTTTTAACCGCCGCTTCTGTGCTTTTTGATGCGGTGTATGTACCGGCTGGTGCCAAAAGTGCCCAAACTTTGAGTGCCGATGCCGATGCCGTTCATTTTGTCAATGAGGCCTATAAACACTGCAAGGCGATTGCTGCTACCGGCGATGGTGCCGACTTATTGCGGGCGAGTTATGTAGGCGGGGCCGGCAAAAAAGACAAAAAGACAGAGGCCGGGTCGCTTGGTGTACTGATGGATCCAGCACCGGAAGATTTTATTGAGGCGATTGCGCAGCACCGTTTTTGGGAACGGGAAAAAGCGCGGAAAGTGCCAGCGTAAAAGATTGAGCCGTCTATCAATTCGGTTTGCGAAGCAGTAAAGATGTACGGCAAGGCTCGCCACGACTCTTGCGTGGCGAGCCTTGTGACGGCAATGTGTGGACAGTAAAATCAATTGAAAGAATGTCTGAATTCCAACGGCGAAACGTTCGTCTTACTCTTAAATAATTTGCTAAAAGATTGTGGATATTCAAAACCAAGTTGGTAGGCTATTTCGCTTACGGATAAAGAGGTAGTCGTTAGTACTTCCTTGGCTTTCTCAATCAATTTGTTATGTATATGCTGCTGCGTACTTTGTCCAGTAAGGTTGCGCAACATATCACTTAAATAATTGGGAGAAACATTCAGTTGACTGGATATATATTGCACGGTTGGGAGTCCAGATTGCTGCACATTATTACTGCTGAAATAATTAGTCAATAATTCTTCCAAACGTACTAATAAATCGTTGCTGGCCGTTTTTCGGGTAATGAATTGGCGATTATAAAATCGATTGGAGTAATTAAGCAATAACTCAATGTGGGAAACTATTACATCCTGACTATAATTATCTATTACGGAACGGTACTCCTGCTCAATATTTCGCATGATGGAAGCCACCATCGCTTCTTCTTTTTCAGAAAGATGCAGTGCTTCATTGACGGCATAAGAAAAGTAGCCGCAGTCTTTGATAGCTTTGGATAAAGGATAATTACGAATAAAATCAGGATGTACAACTAACCACCAGCCGGAAAGGGCCATGTCGTCCGTAATTTCCGTAGAAATAACCTGGCCCGGCGAGAAAAAAGTCATCACGCCTTCATCAAAATCATAGTAATTCTGGCCATATTTTACTTTTCCCTTAAAATCCTTCTTAATGCAGATCGAATAAAAATTATAAATAATGCTTTTTAGGCTTTCATCGGTATAGCATTTTATTTCTTCAAAATTAATGACACTCACCAGCGGATGCGTCGGCTTGGACAATCCTAATATACAATGTAAATCGGAAATTGAATTGATCAGATAAGGAGTGTTGGCTACTTTTTTCATCTATTAAGGCTATTTAGCCTCGTAGGTTTCAAAAAACCTACGAGGTTTAGGAAAAAATAATTCTTTTAATCTTACTGATCTATTTGTGCCATACCCGACGCATCGTAGCGAGCACCAGTAGACGTACCTAACGGCACAATAGATTCTAACTTATCCAACTCTGCTGCACTCAATGTAATGCTGGCTGCTGCAATATTTTCTTCCACGTATTTCACGCGCTTAGTGCCCGGAATTGGCAGAAAGCCTTTGGAAACAACCCAGGCAATAGCCAGTTGTGATGCGGTCACTCCTTTTTCGTCGGCTAGTTCTTTGATAGCATTTAGAAGTTCTATATTTTTATAAAACTGCTCTCCCTGAAACCGTGGAATACTTCTTCTGAAATCATTTGCTGGAAAATCGTCTGGATTTTTAATATCGCCGGAAATAAATCCCCGGCCCAACGGCGAATAAGCCACAAATCCAATCTTCAATTCTGCAAGCGTCTGCAAAATACCCGATTCCTCTACTTCTCTTTCAAACAGCGAATATTCGGTTTGCACAGCAGTCAGTGGATGGATTTTATGCGCTTTTCTTACTGTTTCTGCGGAAACTTCTGAAAGACCAATATAACCAACTTTCCCTTCTTTTACTAGTGCGGCCATTGCTTCCACCGTTTCTTCTATGGGCGTATTCGGGTCCAGGCGATGCAGATAATACAGGTCAATATGATCAGTACCCAGGTTTTTAAGCGAGCGTTCTACCGCCTTTTTCACATAGTCCTTTTGACCATTTATCTGCCAGGTAAGTTGCTCATTATCATCTATTTCAAAACCAAATTTAGTGGCAATGATATATTTTTCCCGATTTCCTTTGATGGCTTTGGCCACCAGTCTTTCATTTTCCAGCGGACCATATAAATCTGCTGTATCCAGAAAATTGCCACCTAATTCCAAAGAACGATGAATAGTGGCGATGGACTCGGCTTCATCCGCTTTTCCATAAATATCGGCACCGGCAATTTGACTCATGCCCATGCAACCAAGTCCTATATTTGGCACAATAAGTCCCTGGCTGCCCAATTTAATTTTTTTAATGCTATTCATTGTTTATTTTTTTAATGGTGTATTAATTCAATGCTGCAAAGGTCGGGGAGTACACCAGGAAAAAAATAACCGAATCACTTACACTTGTATCCAAAATGGAGAAATGGCTCTTATTATATTATAATCTAAGTTGTTCGAGTATTTGAGCAATTTCCTGATTGTCAAGTGTTTTAATCGAATACTCAAATACTCGTATCCTCAAGGAGCTTAAATTACAGTACTTAATATTCCACCTTCTCCAAAAATAATCCCGACGGCGGTGCCGTAAGCCGTGCTGGCTCCCGCGAAGGCCGATCCAGAAACGTCTCCACTGTCTCCACCGTCATTCGGCCCCGGCCCACTTCTACCAATACGCCAACAATACGGCGCACCATTTTCCATAAAAAATGTGAGCCCGTAATGTGCAGCATAATGCGGTCGTCCGTCTCGCGAATCTCGATTTTGGTCAAATCCACCATCGTGCTTTGGTCCTCTTTTTCTGTATCGCCAAAAGATCGAAAATCGTGAAAACCCTGTAATACAGCGGCAGCGGCGCGCATGGCGGGCATATTCAATGGATCACGGATCCACCAGACGTATTTTTTGCCGAAGGCATCGCGCCGCTTGGAGATTTGATAGGTATAGCTGCGGCTACGCGCATCATGGCGAGCGTGCCATTTGGAATGCGCTTTTTTCGATCGATAAGATGTTGATGTCATGCGACAGTTCGTCGTTCATGCGCATCAGGATTTGCTCCGGTTTCAGCATCGTGTTGGGTACATCCAAATGGGCGACCTGGCCACGGGCGTGTACCCCGGCATCCGTACGGCCCGCGCCGTAAAGTTCTATGCTGCGGCTATCAAATATTTTGTAGGCGGCTTCCAGCAGTTCGCCTTGCACCGAGCGGTCGCTTTTTTGCAATTGCCAGCCAGCGTAGCGTGAGCCGTCGTATTCGAGGGTAAGTTTAAAACGCATATTAAGTTAATGTGGTCAATGTAGAAAAATGTGGTCAATGGCAATAACTATTCATCACATTGTCAATCGTTTATAGTTCATCGTTTATACTTCATATTTCATCGTTCATACATCATCGTTCCTTTCCGCGTCCTGCAAACGCTTCACGCCCGGCGCATACATCGTTTCTATTTCTGCTGCAAATTGCTGGGCGAGTACTTCGCGGCGTAGTTTCAGGGTAGGCGTAAGCAGGCCGTTCTCAGCCGTCCAGGGTTCGTAGAGCAGGCGAAATTGCTGCACTTTTTCTACAGTACCCAGTTGTTCGTCGTTGATGCGCTGGATTTCCTGTCGGAATAATTTTTCTACTTTGGGGTTCAACAACATAAATTGTGGGGCTGTCCAATGTACTTTATTGGTTTGACACCAAGCCTCTAAATGCGTGAAATCGGGGACAATCAGCGCACCCACATACGGGCGATTCAGCCCCACCACCAGGGCTTGACTAATGAATGGCGAAGCGACCAAATGCTGTTCCACAAAGCTGGGAGCAACGAATTTGCCCGAGGTAGTTTTGAATATTTCGCTGCGCCGCCCGGTAATACACAGGAAACGTTTATGCTCGAATTTGCCCACATCGCCGGTTTTGAACCAGCCATCTGACGTGAAGCGGGCCGCCGTCTCGTCGGGGCGTTGCCAGTAGCCATGCGTTACATTGGGGCCACGCGCTTCGATCTCGCCCGCACCCGTCTCGTCTGGGTCAGCAATACGCACTTCTACGCCCGGCGCAATAATACCCACCGTACCAAAGCGTACGCCGCCCGGCTCAAAGCGGTTGAAAGCCAGCACGGGACTGGTTTCGGTGAGTCCATAGCCCTCGCGCACGTCCACCCCAGCGGCGGAGAACAAGCGACCGAGGCGCGGTTGCAGGGCTGCTGCACCCACCGCTACGGATTGCAAACGTCCTCCCATTTTTTTCCGCCAATGCCGAAAAACCAGCAAATCGGCCACCATTCGCTGTAAACGATACCCAAAAGGCATATTTCGCTCCCCGGAAAAAGGAAAACGTTCGCCCAAATCCAGGGCCCAGTCAAATATGCGGCGTTGCAAACTCCCTTGTTGGTCGCGCTCAGCCAGCAGCCGCTCATACATCCGTTCAAGGATGCGTGGCACTGCCGCAAAAAAATGCGGGCGCACTTCGCGTAATGTGTCGGCCAGTTGCTCCACCGACTCGACATACCAGATCGGTGCCCCGCTGCCTGGTAGACATAAGTGACCATCCGCTCAAAAATATGGCTGAGAGGCAAGAAACTGAGCGTAGTAGTCTGGCTGCCCACCGGCACGATGGCCAGCACGGATTTTACATTGCTGACGATATTGGCGTGGCTGAGCATCACGCCTTTGGGGACACCGGTCGTGCCGGAAGTGTACAGCAGCGTGGCCAAATCGTCTGGGCTAATGCTGTCCCGAAGTGCCCGAATTTGCGCTTGCTCCGTCGTATTGGGTTCGCGCAACAGGTCGGCCCAAGACCGGGTGCCAATCAAGGCTTCCAACCCGAGCAAATATTCCGGGGCAATGTCCACGATGCGCAGTTTTTCCAGCATGGCCGCATTGCTCACCCAACAGGCGCGTAGATTGGCATCCTGGGCAATTTGCACCATTTCGTCGGGCCGTGCTGTGCTGTGGATTGGCACGGGGACTATTCCAATTTGCAACATCGCCGCATCAGCGATGGCCCACTGCGGACTACCACCATGGGCGAGCATCCCCACCCGGTCGCCTTTTTGCAGACCCAGATGCAACAGCCCCGCGCTCAGTCGGTCGCGTTCGGCCAATACCTCCGCCGTAGTCCACTTGCGCCATACCCCGTTTTCCCGCCCCGCCAGTGCAATAGACTGGGGATAGCGGTGGTTTTTGGTATTCCAAAATCTCGAACAGGCGCGTGAAATCCATGCTTCTAAATTAGCAAATTGCAAATGGAGCGTAGCAACCTCCCGATTTTTAGCGGGAAGGCCGGGTGCAATTTTACAACTTTCTCTACTGTGTCTACGCTTTTTGGTAGAGATAGGTATACGCTTGGTTAGCATTCGCAGATGGGTGGTTTTTGGTAAAATGATAAATGCGAGATTGAAAAGCAAACGGGCCACCCCGAATCGTTCGGAGTGGCCCGCCGCCACTGGTTATCAATTTATAAACGTGTATGCTAATTCCCGCTTTTCACCAGCTTTTTAGTCAACGTCTGGCCATCCGCCGTCAGGCGAACCAGATAAATACCGTCGGCAAAACCGCTTAAATCCAAATCTTCGGTGAAATCAGTGGTATTCGCTACCTGGGTAGCCCATACTTGCTGACCGAGCAAATTCACTACGGCCACCTGCAAATTTACGGGCTGTCCAAACGCCGCTTCCAGGCGAGCCTGGCCATTGGTTGGGTTGGGTTGCAGAGCCAGGTGAGTCAATCCGTTAATTTCAGCCAGTGGCGGAATTACCAATATTGATGCTGAGTGCAGCGGTACAGCCCATTGCTTCAGTCACTGTGACGGTGTATTGCCCTTCGGCCAGCCCAGTGATCGTTTGAGTGGTATCGCCAGTGCTCCACAGGAAAGTGTAGGGCGGATCGCCTGCACCGACTTCTACGGTGACCTGGCCATCACTTGCGCCTGGCGCAGCAGGAATAGCCGTCGCGGTCAAGCCCAGATCAAGCGCGCAGGCGCGAATATTGATATTGTCCAGATCGAAGAAAAAGTCGCCTGCACCCCACGTTCCGTTAAACTGAATCTGAACGGTTGGCCAGCATATTGATCCAGCGAAACAGCTACATGGGTCAATGCTGCCGTGGGTACATGGTTGGTTTCATCAATTGTATAAATCGTCTCGAAAGGCCCGCAATCAGCCGACACCTGCACGGTAAAATTAGTGCCATTGCTCAAAACAGTACCTTCCGTACCATCGGGATAGTTAGTGACCCGATAATCAAAACGAAGCGTATCGCCAGCACTGACCAGACCGTAACGTGGCAACAGCGTAGTGTGCTCAGGATTGAAACCGTAAAGATTTTCTTCTATTACGTAGCTGACATTATTGTTGTCGTTGGTAATAAAACCAGTACTAAACCAGCCTGCCGGCAAAACCAAACTATTTTCAAACCCTCTTGAAAGGGCAGCGACAGCGGCGTATGATCTACGGAATAGACGACCGTAGTATCATTAGACAGGTTTTGTTCGTCGAGCAGGATCGTCCAGGCCCGAATGTCGAACTTTCCATTGTGGCTGTTGAAAGGCGTATGAAAAGTGTAGGTAGTATGCTGGTCGGGAGCCACTACGAGATTGCCGACATTTTCGATGATCGGCGCACCGCCATTGATGGAATAAGCGACCTGGAAGAAGCTCTTTGGTTCGGTGCCAAGGTTGGTAATTTCTACGGTCACACTATCGGCAGCAAATCCGCATTCGTCGGCATCGCCGAGCGTAGTCACCTGCAAACCAGCCAGATCGCTCGTTGGTGACTCAAAAATGCGCACATCATCAATGCCCACGCCCTCATACGACAGCGACCCATCGGCGGAAAACGCAAACCGCAGTTCTACCTGACTTACGCCACCAGCACCGGGTAAGCGATGTTGGGCCTGCACCCAGCCATTGCTTTTTCCATC
>CBDFMU010000040.1:0-15900 GCA_965249785.1 Saprospiraceae bacterium
GCTGGATACGGCTGGTATTCAATCAGCCCCAAATATCCGGCGAGCCAGTTGGATTGGGCCAGACCAGGGTCCATTCATACATTGCTTTTCTCCCGATGGTCGTAAAATGGCTCGTGGCGGTCACGGCACCCCCGCTGCTTTTCGGCTGTATGATTTTGATCGGTGTAGCGGTACCTTATCTA
The DNA here is from genome assembly GCA_965249785.1 of Saprospiraceae bacterium. GTDB lineage: Bacteria > Bacteroidota > Bacteroidia > Chitinophagales > Saprospiraceae > M3007. The sequence continues at coordinate 183 of CBDFMU010000040.1, forward strand.
ATCCAGTAACCATTTATATTCCCGAAGACGAGGCCTATGTCAGCTGGCCCTGCTTTTCGCCCAATTCCCGTTACCTCTACTTAACCAATCAGGTTTTCAGGTTGTATCAATACGACACCTGGGCTGCTGACATTAATGCTTCGGTTCAATTGATCGGCGAGTATGATGGCTTCATCGCCGACTATAATCTCCCGACTACCCTATACAGCATGACGCTCGGCCCCGATCAGCGCATTTATATGTTGGCTAACAATGGCACCCGCTATATGCACGTTATCCATCAGCCCGACGAGCCGGGGCTGGCCTGCGACTTTCGGCAGCATGATTTTCAGATGCCAGCGATCTCCGTCTTCTTCCTGCCCAATATGCCCTTTTATCGGCTGTACCAGGAGCCGGGCAGCCCCTGCGATACATTAGGGGTAAAGCCACCTATCGTGGCGCAGTGGCGCAGTAAGCGTAATACTGCTACTGGCCTGCTGACAATGGCCTTCACCGATATTTCCTACTTCCAGCCCAGCAGTTGGCACTGGACTTTTGGCGATGGAGAGAACAGTTCATTACCTTCGCCGTTGCACATTTTTTCGGCACCAGGCGAGTATAATGTGTGTCTGGAAGTCTGCAATGACGCGGGCTTATGCGATACGCTATGCCGTACCATCAGCGTTCGGGATACACTCACTTCGCTACCCGTGCTGACGGATGATACGCCGTCCGTGGCCGTATGGCCTAATCCCGCCAATACCCGTTTGTGGATAGCGCATCCAAACGAAAGTAATAGTGAGTTCAGAATGTTCGATTTGGATGGCAAACTCGTAGTGCAACAAGCATTGCCTGACAACAGCGGCATCGGAGAAACGTCGGTTGCGCATTTGCCAAAAGGGCTTTATTTCTGGCAGCTTTGCGAAGCTGGACAACCGATAAAAAGTGGGAAAGTGATCGTGCAGCGGTAAATAATAGCCGCTGGTTCTCAATCCGCCACCCGTACCACCATAATTCCCGATTGCCCCCGTTGCTTGGCCATATATTGCGGCAGCGGTTCAGGCGGAAATAACGACGCGTTTGTGCAGCGAAGAAGCGTGTAATAAATAAATGCGGCCATTTTTGCGAATAGCAAAACCCTGGTGTGCGATGTCGAGATCGGGTTTGACGGAGGTGAGCAGAATGAGATCGCCCTCCTGTATCTGGCTTTCGATCTGGGCCACTTTCGATTTGGGAATGTATGACCAGGCGTGGCGATTGATGCGGGCTTCGGCAGCCAGCAAGGCGCGCTGGGTAGCCGGGTCCTGAACATGAGGGTATTTCTGCGGGCGGGCACTGATGTACCCAATTTTCTTGCGGTAAGGCATACCACCCAAGTCGGCAGTCACATCGCGGAGATAACCAAGCCCCTGACCTTGCAATATCCAGCCGGAAAAGTAATGAATGCGCGAGCCATAGCCGCTCACCGTGCCACCCCAGTAGCGAAGTTGCTGCAAGTGACGCTGATACTCCTGGAAGTCCCCTTGTCCGGTCAGAGCCACCGCCAGACTGCTCTCGATAAAAGTCCAGCAATCGAGTTGGCGGAGATTCACAATGAGTTCCTCCGGGCCGGTTTTCTCCAAGGTACCCGTGACATAAGGTACGCCTAAACAGGACTTTGCGACGAGCAGGGCTTGCGCCGACTTCCCAGCGACGGAACTTGCTACTTTCTGTTTTTCAGCAAAAATAACGGCATCCTGTTGCTCATAAAAGGAAGGAGCGGGCGGAGAGGGCTGCTCCTGGCTGAAATTGGGCAAAAACAACGAAAGACCGCAGAGAAAAATGTACAGTAGGCGCATAGCTACTTTTTGGGCGAAGTTACAGAGCAGTTGTTAGTTTCCATACAGCCAAAAAACGTCCGCCCGGCTTTTGCAAGTCGGGCGGACGCCAATTCATCAAATTTTTCAGACGACTACTGCCTATTTTCCTTTTCCACCACCCGTGGGCGGCGTAATGGGAGGCGTGGGTTTAGTCCCAGGGGTAGGCGTAGCAGGTGTACCGGGCGTGAGCGGAGTCATGGTGCCACTTTTAGCAGCTTCCATCAATTCGGTCCCCGTTTGGTTGGTGGGGTCCATTTCGAGCAGCATGGTAGCATTCGTCCGCGTACTATCTGCGTTGCCCTGCAGGAAGAAATAGTAGGTCAAATACTCTTGGGCAGAGATCAAGTCCTTCTTGTTTTTTTCCTTATCTACCGAAGCGATGGCCACGTATTTTTCAAAATAAGGCTTGGCACGACCAAATTGAGCGGCCATCTCCGGGTGGGCTTGCACGTCTGGTTCCAGCTTAGTAGCCGCTTTAGCCGACCACAACCAGCCAATACCGGCAGTTGGCACTAATTGCGTAATGCGCAGGAAAGTGGCCTCTGCTTTTTGGTAACGCATGGTGTCGTCTTTGCAGTAGTACTGCGCCAGGCCCAATTTGTACAGATCGGTGGGTTCTGGTTTGGCCACCGAATCCAGGTACATCTGGTAGGAGGTAGCAGCATTGCAGTTGTCTTTCTTGGCATAATACAACTCTCCGGCTTCCTTGTAAAGCGACCAGGCAGAGGAGTCTATGGCAATGGCTTTTTTGAAATTGTCTATTGCTGCCAAGGTATCTCCCTTACTTTTCACCTGTAAGCGGCCTAAGTACTGGTAGTCAGTAGGCAGTATTTTATCGGGGGTCACTTTCGCAAAATAGTCGGTCATGATGCCCAGACCTTTGGGATAGTCACCTGTTTCGTAGTAGCTATAGCCCAACAACCGACGCAGATAATTCTTAGAGCCATCCTTCTGGATGATCTTTTCCACCAAAGTAATACTGGCTGGATAATCTTTCGTAATGAACAGAGAGTTAGCCAGTTGCATTTCATCTTCTACCGTCACGTCATCACCATTGGTAACCAGGTCTTTATAAGCGGTAGTGGCTTTATCGTACTTCCGGCCATAGTAATAGGACTCGGCTTTGGCACGCAGAGCGGGCGTGTAGCGGGGGGAGATGGCAATCGTCCGATCCAGATAATCCAGGTACTTGTCGTTGAGTTTAGCCGCTTTGTACACTTTGGCCAGCATAAATTTGGCCAACGGGTTCTTGGGTTCCAGGGCTTCCGCGAGTTCATACTGTTGCGCAGCTAGACCACCATTGGGCATTTCCTTGTAGGTATAGCCCAAAGTCATCAGGTTGGTAAAGTCTTTGGAATTCGCTTCGTAGGCCGTTTTAAGGAACTCTTCGGCACGCACGAAATTGGGCTTTACGCCCGGCGGAGCATACAAATAGGATTCACCGATTTGGCGCAGCACATTGGCGTCCTTTTTACCCGCTTTGGCGGCTCTTTTGAATTGCATATCTGCTTCTGCCGCATTATTCAGCAGGAGCAAATTGCGACCAAGGGCCACAAAAGCCAAAGGGCCATCCTGTTTGGCCTGAAAAGCCGCATCGAAAGCAGTTTTTGCTTTGTCCTTATCTCCTTTGGCGAGATATGCGCTGCCCAAGGTCAGGAAAGCAGTTTGGTCCGCAGGGTTGGCTTTGGAAAGGGCAGTGTAAATAGTGATGGCTTTATCCCAATTCTCCGTTTGCATGGCTGCCAGCCCATCGGCCTGGGTTTGGGCAGCCGCGAACTGGGCATACAAAACAGCCACTAAGAGCATGGCTTTTTTCAGGAAAGTTGTCATTGTTCGGAAAAAGTTGATGTGAATACTGCTTGCGAAAAGTTTTCTTTTGGTGGGCCAAGATTCTATAATTTAGACGGAGAATTATAGAAAAGTACCTACCGCAAGGGACAAAAAAAGGCGCAATAACTGCTTTTTAATGGAAGATTAACTAAATAAGCAAAAATGCAAAATTGTAAAAAGCAAAAAGAGAGAAGCGGCATTCCGAGTTTTCATCAAAAATAAATGATAACCAACGAGTTATGACAAATCCAGTGTCAATTAGTAATTAGCCACGAAACATAGCTTATTGCCGACTGGTTTTGACTAAGCGGGGCGGAATCTGCGCTGGCAAAAGCCCGTCTTTCAGCACAATACGTTGTCCATCGCTACCCGCCAGATAGGAAGAGAAACCCAGTCCCAAGCCCTGCCGCGCCTGCGCATTGATGGCGTATACCGTACGTTTGAACGGATAATCGCCCGTAGCCAAGTAGGCCTGATAAGGTCCAAAGCCCTCTTTACCGACGGCTTTGGCCACATCCACGAGTCGAATTTCGTGGCGAAATTTCTGCACGCCTTTATCATCAGTATCCGATATCCAGTTCGCTCCAATGATGCCAATAGCGTTGGGATGGTTGGCTACATAATTGATTACTTCGGCATTCGTATTCAGCGCGGAGGCATTAGCTGGCAGATCGGCCACCATACGCGATAGAATCTTTGGCGTAGCGCACCGTGCCCGATGAAGGACTGGTCAAATACCAGCACCACTTTACCCAGTTTGGAGGCTGGATTTATTTTATTCCAGTCCTGATCTTTGCCGCTGATCAGATCGCGCAACTGTTCCGTCGTCAGCACCGTATCGCGATTGCTGGGGTGCAGGATAAAGGCCAGTGCATCGTGGGCGATGGGGATAGTTTTTGGTTCAAAACCGCGTTTTTGGAAACGTTCCAATTCTTCACTATTCAGTTTGCGGGTGATAACGATGAACTGCACCGAATCGCGCAGCAGGGCCGCAACTGCCTCTCCCTCAGAGGTATAGGTCGGCACAATATGGGCCTGGCGATAAATCGAATCGAATACATCAATAGACGTTTCGATGATTGGCTTGTAGCCTTCATCTACCAAAATGCGCAGGGTGCCAGTCGTAGGCGTATCCAGCACCTTGCCGTTTTTATCCTTGTTTTGGCAGGCGACCAGCGCACATAAGACGAAGATGGAAAAAAATTTATGCAAATTGCTCATATTAAATGGATGTGGCTAAGGTGTGAAAATGTGGCCAAAGTACGCTAGTTGGCTACCTATCAACACAATGCCTGAAAATGCAGCATTGTTTTTATTCAAAAAATCATGCCTGCCCTAAAAGTAATCCTGATAGATGCGCCAGCCGCGATAGCTGCCATATATGAGCAGCATACTGGCAAAAATGTTGCGAAATTCTACCGGAACGTTCGGTAAGGCATCGGCGGAGACGAGCAAATACGTGCCGAAGCAAAAGTAAAAAACGGTCATGGTAATGCCGATAATGAGCATTGGATTGCGAAAATGACGGCGATTGCGAATACGTTCGTCGGAAGACATAAGTGGAGGTATTTATTTTAGGATGCCAAATTCGGGAGAATTGGTGGATTGGCGGGCAAGTTTTGACAAAAAACAGACAGAAATAAAAAAGGCCGTCTTCCCGGTAAACGGGGAAAACGGCCTTCTCTTAATTGGTCAAATACCGGGACGATTAGAACTTATCCCAGAACAATTTGGTCTCCACTACGTCACCACCGATGGAACTAGCGCCCCGGGCGTAGTTGTCGGCATTAAGCGTTTGCTCCTGCACTGGATAGGTCAAACGAAGCGGGAAGCCACTGTTTGGATCCGAAGGAGCTGGTAGCTGTGGATTGTCCAGACGACGGAGTTCCACCCAGGCATCAAAGCCACGGTTGTAGAGGGCCAGCCATTTTTGCAGCCCAATTTTGGCTTTATAATCGCCGGGAGCCGTCGCGTAAGCCACATCTGGCTGAGCCAGGTAAGTGTCTGCCTCGGTCATAGAACCACCCCAGTATTCGATAGAAGCGGTAACAGCGTTGTTATAATGCTCGGTGGCCGTACCACCTACGCTCATCCCGCGTTCTACCGCTTCTGCTCGCAAAAACTCTACTTCGGAGTAATCTATTAGCAGTGCTTCAAAATCGGGAGCCGTAATTCTCGTACTAGGCTTGGAATACTCCGAATAGCCGTTGCCTTCACCAGGAATACCACCACTATAACCACTAACATTATCCAGGGTAAAGTAGTCATCTGTCCTTGGATCGTTGAGGTACAACATGGTATCTACAATAGTATGAGTAGCTACAAAGTCTTTCCGACCACTTTGCACAAGATCTACCCAGATCGGGTTGGTATTAGGCGGGGAAGACAGGTAATGGAAGGCTACGTTTTCTGCATTAGAAGAAATAGCATTTGGCGACGCAGCTTCCACGATGGTCTTTGCTTTTGCAGGATTTACATCGGCAATAATCATCCCCAGTCTCAATTTCAGGGAATTACCGAAGGTTTTCCAACCGGACATATCACCACCATAAAATAGGTCGCTGGATGCGAAACCATCGCTATTGAGATCAATATCAGCCAAGGCTTTGTCGAGACGCACAAACAAGTCGTCATAGATGGCGGCCGCATCATCATATTTTGGAAACACATTATCGCTATTTAGTGCATCACTATAAGGTACATTACCGAAAGTGTTGACCAATACCGAATATGTGTACACGTTCAAAATTTCTATGCAGGCATTCTGGTTTTTTTTCTGAGCTGCAGAGACGAAAGCAGCATCCTGACCAGGGATCAGTTTTTGCGCCTCGTTTAGGTTTTTCAGCACACCAGTATAGAGCGTATTCCAGAAGTTCTGCGGAATGTTGCGCGTAGTCAGATCGTAATTTGCCTCATCAAAATAGGTAGTTTCGGTCCAGTATTGCGAAATCAGGCGGAAAATGTTCTGATTCACGTTGGAACTGGTGATCTCATCTACCAAAGACTTCTGGCTGGCGACGAACAGGGCCGCAGGCGGAACAACTGGCGGTTTTTTAGTATCCACATTTGTGTCGCCAAAATCATCCTGACAGGCGGCAAACAGCGTGGTAACGAATAATATCATTAATACCTTTTTCATGCTTGCAGTTTGTTTTAGAATTTCAAATTGAGGTTAACACCGACAGTGCGAACGGTTGGATAAGCACCAGATTGATAGCCTTGTACGTTGCCGGAGCTCAGACCATCTTCTGGATCAGCATAAGGCAGGTTTTTGTGGATGATCCACAGGTTGCGTCCATACAAACCTAATGAAAGACCTTTCACATATTTGCCGTCGGCCATCCATTTGCTCGGAAAATCAAAAGTAAGGTTAATTTCGCGCAGTTTGACGTAGCTGGCATCATACACAAAAGCAGCAGCTGGGTTGCGGCGATAGCCATATAAACCGAAATTGACCGCGCTTACCCGTTTTGCATTTGTGGAACCATCCGCTAATACACCGGGGACGATTACGCCACCACCATCACCAATGGCACTACGTAACGGATTACCCTTATCATTGTTGCCGGCAGTTTCCGGGTAGAGACCAGTCGCCAAACCGTAGTACAGATCGAGCGAAAACACATCACCACCTTGCTGTACGTCCACTAGGAAGCCCAAAGAAAGGTTTTTGTAGCGTAGAGTATTCGTCACCCCACCCGTCCAGTCGGCATTCACGTTGCCGATGATCTCATCGGAAGTAGCACTTTGCTGGTAGTAACCAGTAGCGGCCACCACTTTCTGACCATTTAGGTACACGAAGTTGTTGCCCTTGATGGTACCATAAGGTTCTCCGACCGAGGCATTGACAGTAACACCGCCCTGGAAGCTGGCCAGCTGTAGGTTTTTGATGCCGCCCAAGTCTTTCACCAGACTGCGATTGCGGGCCCAGTTAGCATTTATTGTCCAATCAAAATCACGGCTGTGGACAGGACGAATGAATAAAGAAACCTCTACGCCCTTATTTTCTACATTGCCAGCATTGATGAATTTGGAAGAATAACCAGTTGCTCTCGAAACGGCGGCTGGGTAGATTTGATCCACCGTGTTGGTTTTGTAGTACGTGACATCGAAGCCAAGGTTGCTATTCAGGAAACGCATTTCCAGGCCTGCTTCCAAGCTCTTTGTCCGTTCTGGTTTCAGATCGGGATTGTTTTTCCGAAGTGGTACGGAAGCCGACCCAGCACCACTGAATGGCGTGTTCAGATCGTACACATCGCTGACACTCAAAGGAGGTGCTGTATTACCTACTTCGGCGTAGTTCAAGCGCAATTTACCGAAAGACACCGCTTTGTTATCCCCCAGCCACTGAGAAAAGATGAAGCCCAACGAGCCGGAAGGGTAGAAATAAGCATTGTTGTCTGTCGGCAGAGAAGAAGCCTGATCCCGACGGATGGATCCGTCCAGAATAAGAAATTTGTCGTAGATAAAGCCAGCACGAGCGAAGACACCGTTTACCTGCAGGCTGTTGACGACTTCTACTGGTGCATCTAGAGCGTTTTGGGTGTTAGACAAAGAATAAACGCGCGGAATAGCCAAACCACCATTAGTAGTGGCACGGATGCTCGAATTATCAGTCTTCCGAACGTTTGCTCCGACCAAAGCGTCGAACTGCAAACGCTCACCTAGATTAAACTGTTTGAATTGGCCCAACAGGTCGTAGTTTACTTCCCGGAAAGTACGATTAAAACGCGAATACTGCGATACATCAATGCTACCAACCGCTGTGCGCTCTTCTTGGATTTCATCGAACTGGTCAATAGATACGCGACCCGTCACGTCAAACCAGCTGGTCAGGTTGTAAGTCACGCCAGCAGAGCCAAAATAACGATTACGGTGGTCATTCTCGTAATTTTCGTAGCGCGTCCAATAAGGGTTGTCCCAATAAATAGGCACTAAATCGGTAGGATCAGCCCAGTTCCAAGTGATATTCTTGTTAGTGCGCTCGTAAGCCGCTTTCAGTTCACTTAAATCATTATTTACCTGCCACCATTGACGGAAGTTCCCCATTAGGTTTTTAGAATCATATCCACTGCCATAGCGGCCCAAACCATCAGTAGCCGTATAGTTGACCGAAGTAAAGACCTGCAATTTTTTAGTAAGGTCATAACCAGCACCAAAATTCACTAGGTCTTTATTGATCCGGCTGTTCGGTAAAATGCCCTTATCGGTTGCTTTTGTGTAACCCAGTTTGAAATAGCCATTGGTACTAGTACCATCAATCAGGATGCTATTATTGGTACCCACTGCGGTCTCGAAAACGGAGGAAGGGCCATTAGCAGCATTTACCCACGGACGCGATTTACCGAAGTTGGGAGAAGTCGGGTCAAAAGCATCCCACTGATACACCTGCAAGTTCGGATCAAATGCAGCACCATAGGAAGCATCTTCGCTAAGAGGGTCTACTAGATCAAGGGTACCGTCATTGTTAATATCGCGAGAAAGGAAGAACCCACTTGGGTCTTCGTAGTAAGCACCATAGCCACCACCATATTTATCCTGATAGCTAGCAAAGGTAGATTTGTCTACCCGACCAGCATTTACGCCGGCATTGATCGTAACACCGATGCCCTTGCTCTTGGCATTTCCTTTTTTGGTATTGATCATCACTACCCCATTGGATGCACGCGACCCATAGAGAGCCGTAGCGGCAGCACCTTTCAGCACCGTAATGGACTCCACATCATCCGGGTTGATGTCAGCGGCTGAGTTACCATAGTCATAGCCCCCACGACCAGTCAATTGGTCCGTCGTGTTGGAGTTGGAGTTGTCCAACGGAATACCATCCACCACAAAAAGGGCCTGGTTATTACCAGTAAGGGACTTATTTCCCCGCAAGATCACGTTGGTAGAGCCTCCTAGGCTGTTATTACGTTTTACTTGCAAACCAGCCACTTTCCCGGAAAGGGAGTTCACTACATTCGCATCGCGGGTACGAGTCACATCGTCACCATCCACTTTTTGGGCAGAATAAGGTAACTCATTTTTGTACCGGGTGATACCAAGAGCGGTGACCACGGCTTCTTCCAGCTGCAAACCGGAAGCCAGCACGACATCCAGCACATTGGTAGCACCGAGGGTTAATTCTTGCGTAGTATAGCCAGTGTAGGTGAATACCAGCACATCGGAGCCTGTCGGCACCTGCACAGAAAATTTGCCGTTGAGGTCGGTACGAGCACCTGCGGCGGCACCCTTCACGGCTACAGAGGCGCCCACGAGCGCTTCGCCATCATCTCCAGTCACGGTGCCGACCACCGTGCGCTGCGCGAAAGCAGCACTAGCTAAAGCCAGTACCAGAGAAAACGTTGTAATAAATTGCTTCATACGAAAAATGATTTGGTTAAATAATTATTGTGAAAAAAGTCTGGGCATTTCCAAATTGGTCCAACAGGATATCTTCACGGTCAAAATCTTGGATTAAAGAAAAAAGCCGCAGGCGAGTCAGGTCTCCCGCAGGAAATGCCTGATCGTCAGCGGCTTTAAAAAGTTTGATATGGTTTGTTCCAATGCGAGTATTTTATTTTGGCAAAAACACCTTTAGCCGACCAAAGGTAAAGTAGTCTAGTTAAAAAAACTTCACAAATGAGTAAAATTTTCGTCAAAGCAGAATCATAGAGGGATTGGCAAAGGTGGATAATTTTATAAATGGGCAACCTGTCTTTCTACCAAATTTTGCTTCCAATATCCATCCATCAGGTTTTCAGAAAATGATAGCCATCGACATCCAGTTCAAGATTTTCGCCTCCTTAATCAGCCACGAAATGTCAGGATGAAGCGAGGCAGCTAGACTCAACAGGTCAGCGGAACATTGGTGAAAAGTACTCGGCAACTGGATTAGGTGGTACCATAATTTCCAGCATAAGCGCGACGAAACGAATCTTCGGATGAGTGAGCGCAGTACGTATTGATCCAGTCAAAACCGACATTCATACCTGCCTCTTTATTTTGGCAAAAACATTTTTACCCGATCAAAGGTAAAGCATTAAGCGGATAAAATATACCAGAATAGCCGTTTTTATATGAATTGCCAAATTCTATTGCCTCCCAACGATCACCTAAAATGCACATTTTGAGGGTAATGCGCAAGAAGAGTATTGTTGAAAAAATCAGCGTTTTTTCGCTAGCGCGCCAGCTGACGCAGGTACATTCGGATGGTATTGGCCAGTCCATAATAGAGGGCATCACTGATGAGTGCATGCCCAATACTCACTTCCAGCAGGCCCGGACAGTGCGCTTGAAAGTAGTGCAGGTTGTCCAGATTCAGGTCATGACCAGCGTTAATGCCGATGCCCAATTGGTTAGCTACCTGCGCTGCCTGCGTATAGGCCTTCACCGCCGCCGCCGGATCGTGGGCGAAATCGTGCGCGTAGGGGCCGGTGTATAATTCAATGCGATCTGCCCCCAATTGGTGCGCTCCTTCCACCATCGCTTCCACCGGATCCACAAACAGCGACACCCGAATATGGTGGCTTTGCAAGGTCGCAATTACGTCCTGCAAAAAAGCAGCGTGGGTGATTGTATTCCAGCCCGCATTGGAAGTCAACTGGTCAGGGGCATCGGGTACCAAAGTGCACTGATGAGGCGGATTGGCCAGCACCAGTTTCATAAATTCGGGCGTGGGATTGCCTTCGATATTGAATTCTGTGGTGACCACGGCGCGCAAAGCCGCCACATCTTCCAACCGAATGTGGCGCTGGTCGGGCCGTGGATGAATGGTAATCCCCTGTGCTCCAAACGCCTCACAGTCCTGCGCTATCTGGAGGAGATTGGGCAGATTGCTCCCTCGCGCATTACGAATCAAAGCCACTTTATTGAGATTGATACTGAGCCGAGTCATGCTTTTATAGGTTGGAAAAGAGTTTGCGACAGGTTTGGATTTTCAAAAGCCGTTTTGTAGCGACTGCATTGGTAAAAATCTTAAAGTTATTCCAAAAAGCAATTGGATTTGGTTAGGAATTTCAAAAAATACCGATTATCGAGCAGCAAGGGCCTGGCATTGCGTTACGTTTGCGTATAAAGTTCGTCCTCTGCTGGCACGATATTTTTAAACGCACCATACAAAAACGTAAAACTATGTGGAAGAAAAGCCTGCTTCTTTTTTTACTGTTGCCGCTCCTGTGGGCCTGCAGCAAAAATGCCTTTACCGGGCGCAAATCCCTGAATCTGTTTCCGAACTCTCAGATCAATCAAATGAGTTTTTCGGAGTATAAAACTTTCCTTTCCACCAATAAAACCATTGCTTCTGGCAGCGATGTGGACCTTATCCGTCGCGTAGGCAACAATATACGCGCTGCGGTGGAAGTGTACTACCGCGCCAACAAGATGGCTGCCGATCTCAAGGATTTTGCCTGGGAATTCAACCTCGTGGACGACCCAAACACTGTGAACGCCTTCTGTATGCCGGGCGGCAAAGTAGTGGTTTATACGGGTATTCTGAAAGTGACCCAGAATGAAGATGCGCTGGCAGTGGTGATGGGACACGAAATTGGCCACGCTCTGGCCAACCACGGCAATGAGCGGATGAGTCAGCAGGTAGTGTCCCAACTCGGTCTTTCTTCGCTGGATCTGGCTCTGTCGCAGAAGTCAGCGGCTACCAGAAGCATTCTGATGCAAGCAGCCGGCGCGGGTGCCCAGGTGGGCGTTTTGCTGCCCTTCAGCCGAAAACAAGAATCCGAAGCCGACGAAATCGGTCTCTACCTTATGGCTATGGCGGGCTATAATCCTGCCGAAGCAGTACCTTTCTGGGATCGCATGAATAAGCTGGGAGGTTCCCGTCCGCCAGAGTTTTTAAGTACCCACCCCGATCCTGCCGGGCGTAGTCAGCGATTGAAATCACTGGTGCCAAAAGCGCGTGCTTACGCACTCAAATATCCAGTGCCCGGCAGTACGAAACGGAAGTAAGGAAAAAGCAAAAAAGCAATGAGCCAAGCGATGGTCGAAAATCAATTGATTTTCGACCATCTTTATTTTTAGCCAAATTTGCCGCCGTTTGCTGTCGCTTTTCAACATTTGCCGCCTGTCTTTTTGTTTTCTTTGCCTCTGCTTTTTTGCCTTTGCTTTTGTGCTTATCAAACAACTGCCGCCATTCGCCTCTTTTATTTCATATCGCTTACTTTATTGTGCCTGTTGTCTTCCCGGTCTGCTCTATGGGGTCAGGATGATAGTTACATAGAACTGAGTACGATAGAAGTGGATAATTTGCTCCGGCAGGCGTATAGTGCCGATGGCGATACAGAACGCGCTGCACTTGGGGAGCAGGCATTGATGCTTGCCCGCGATATTCATTATGATGGTGGCGTGGTGCGTGCCTCGCTCCTGTTGGGCGAGACCGCCATGCGGCAAGGCAAAAACGAGGAATCTTTGCAGCACTACCTCGAAGCCGAAAGTAAAGTACCCGCTTCTGGCAATCAAGCGACTTTGGTGACCATTAATTCCGCATTAGGCGACCTTTTTTTTCGGGAAAAACTCTACGAAACCTCCCGCCGCTACTACGGGGCAGTGTTGTCTATACAGCCGCAGGACTACGCCACTATGGAAAAAATGGCGGATGCGTGCCTGTATGATCTGCGGTACGACAGTGCTGAGATCTACTACAAAGCATTGATCGTTCAATATAAAGAGGTGGGCGATAACCCGCAATTGGTGCAGATTTATCAAAAACTGGCCAGTGCCTACGATCAAAAAGGGGATACTGGCAAAAGCCTGTATTACTACCTGTTCATTGAAGTACTGATCGAACGATTCGGCACCACCCAGGAAAAATCATTGCTTTACAATAACATGGGTCGCCAGTATGCCTCGCTCGGCGACTATACCAAAGCCCTCAAATATTTTCGGGATGCGGAGAATATATGCAGTTACATTCCCTGCGACTACCCGGAGGTGTTGTACGCCAACCTGGGTATTGCCCTGCACAATACCGGCGATACAAAACAAGGCATTGAAGACCTGCTGAAAGCCCGCGCTATTTTGGTCGACCGCCGGGATGGAGTGGCATTGGCCAACCTGGAACACCTCATCGCCAGCGTGTATTTTAGCGACAATGACTTGTACAATGCCTTAATTCACAATGATTTATCCATCAAGTACGCCCGCGAAACCAAACAGGTTACCGTGCTTGCCAATGCCTATCGCACCGAAGCCGATCTTTATCATGGCTTGTACGATTTTGAAACCGCCTTTGAATATTATCGCCAATACCTGAACGTACTGGATTCATCGCGGCTGGAAGAGCAAATCCGGCAGCAGCGTCTCGACCAGCAACGTACCCTGCTCGCCAATGCAGAGGGTCAAATTAAGTACTTGATTGCCCGGCAAAATTTCAAAAATCTCGAACTACAGCAGGTCCGTTACGAGCAGGAACGGTTGCAACTAACGAACGAAAAACTGGCTCTCGAAATCCGGCAAAGCGAGGACAAAGCATTATTGCTCGAAAAACAAAAAGAAGTAGACCAGGTACAGCTTCGCGCCCGCGCCTTACAGGTGCTGCGAGCACGACAGGAGGCGCGTCTGGCGGCGCAACAACTCGATGCAGAAAAACAGGATCGGCTCATCGTCAACATGCGCCAGCAGGAGACGATTGACCGTGCCCAACGCTATGGCGACAGTACCCAGCGCGCGCAACAAGTAGAAATACTGGATTTGAAAATACGCCAGCAGGGTGCGTTTCAGAAATTTGCATACGGGGCAGGTGGACTCATGTTGGTCATTTTGCTATTGGTAGGCGGAGGATTCTTGTACGTACAACGCGCCAACCATCGCCTGAATACCCAAAACCACCAAATACAAGCCCAAAACAAAGAAATTGAAGCCGAAAGGAGCAAAAGCGACCAGCTGCTGCTAAATATTTTGCCAGAGGAAATCGCCCAGGAACTCAAAAGCAAAGGCTACGCCAAGCCCCGCCTGTACGAATCCGCCACCGTGCTTTTTACCGACTTTGTCAATTTTACCCAGTTGTCTTCTACCCTGCTGCCAGAGGCACTGATTGATGAATTAAATGAGTGCTTTCACGCGTTCGACCTGATCTGCGACAAGTTCGGATTGGAAAAGATCAAGACTATCGGCGATGCTTTCATGTGCGTCGGTGGGCTGCCCGTACCCAATGCCACCCACGTACAAGATACCGTGCGGGCAGCCCTGGAAATGCAAAAATGGATACAGGTTCGCAATCTGGAAAACCCTAAAGCGGTCTTCCAGGAAATGCGGATCGGCGTACATACCGGGCCAGTGGTAGCGGGCGTGATCGGTAAAAACAAGTTCGCCTTTGACATCTGGGGCGATGCCGTGAACCTGGCCGCTCGCCTGGAAGAAACCGGAGAGCCGGGCAAAGTCAATATTTCCAGCACCACGGCCGAGGCACTGGGCAACCAGTTTCGACTCATTTCCCGGGGGGAAAAGGAGGTGCATAATAAGGGGCTGGTGGCGATGTATTTTGTGGAGGAATAAAACTCCAACCATATAAAAAGAACGGCTGGTAGATTCATTTATCCTTACTCCATTGCCAAAGTGCCTTGTCCAATGTTCGCATATCCACGCTGTTCTCGGCTGCCAATTGGCGGGTAAGAGTCACATATTCATTCCAAAAATCAAAAGTATAAGCTGTCGGTTTTGGAATGCCTAATGATTCCAACGCCCGATAATCCAGAATCGGATAGGACTCCGGGTGAAAAAAGTGCAAAATAACCGAAGCCGTTGGAAACTCAATACCGTTGAGCAACAACAATGAACCGATGCGCAGCCGCTCGTTTGTTGTTTCTAAACACAGCTTGGTGATTACTTCCACATCCTCGGCTGTATTGCTGGCCACGCGGCTTTTGCTCCGCGCCGATTTCCAAAGACACACCGTTTTGAGTTCATCGAAAGTCAAGTAGCCGCGTTCACGAACGAGTGGTTTTATTTGGTCGGTTAATCTGGATTCGTCATTTTCATATTGGAACGCAGCCGCAAGGGCAGGGATTTGAGTGGGTGGGAATTGAAGAGAGAAGTTCATTTTCTATCCGTCTATAATTTGT
>CBDFMU010000041.1:0-9620 GCA_965249785.1 Saprospiraceae bacterium
GCAATCAAGACCGTCGCCCCTTTACCCGCACTGGTTTACAACACCCCTTAAATGACAATAATAGTCTGGATTATGATATAGCAATCTATGCAGAAGGGACACTTTTTAAAGGCAAGTTCTGGCAAATAAATGGTGGCCTGGGCTTTGCAGAAAGCACTACTGAGTATTCCAGACAATTTAATCAGCAGGCCCTTGGTGTTTTTACAGATGACATAAAGTATATAAAAAAATATGCAATCGATAAATTGATAATACCTATTTCCAGCAAATTATACTTTAAAGAAAAAAGCAGGTTTTATTTTCAATTTACTGCATTGCCAGCCATTAGCTTTAAAAAAGTGTGGTGACTAATAATAGGATTAATAGAATAATTAAAGATGCAATTTGCTTTAAACGGTCTTGAAATAAATCCAAGATTAGGTTTCAATATAAACAGCAGACTACAAGTAGCCCTTCAATATCGTTGCTTGTATTTTCATGAAGTAGATAAAGTCCTGCTTATATCTGGACGTGACATTACCTTTCCACTAGGAAAAGTGGATAAATACAATCCTTTCAAAACGTGGTTAATGTTGAGTTGTAAATTGTTCTAATACACCGTAAATTAAGTTTATTTAAGTATTTGATCAATTGCCTGATTATCAAGTGCTTTGGTCAAATACTCGCATCCTCAAGGAATTAATTTACAGTGTAATAGGTAAGTTTTATCGCAATAAAGTCACTTCTCCCTTTGGCTCCGACACCACGCCTTTGAACCGCACTTTACCGCGATAGACATATACGTCGGCAGGCAAATCTTTTCCATTCAATCGACCGTCCCAACCGCCAGTAGTGCCGCTCCACACCTTTTGGCCCCAGCGCGAGTACACTGCCAACTCCAGCACCTCAAACCCGGAGCCAACCGGGAAAAATACATCATTCATGTTATCGCCATTGGGCGTAAAGGCATTAGGAATATCAAACTGTTGCTTTTCTTCAATACGAAACGAAACCGTATCGGTGCAGCCAAGCGCGTCGGTTGCCGTGATGATGTAAGTGCCGGGAACCAGGTCGGTCGCCAGAGAGTCGGTCTGGCCGCTGCTCCATTGGTAAGTTACTGGCAACAAGGCACCCGTAGTGACCACCGTGGCGGTGGGGCATGGATCGGCACAATCAGTCGGGAATACTACCGCCGCCGACACAGCACAGCAGGTATCTACTCCCAACATCCGGGTGACCATCTTGTCGCAGCCTATTGAAGTTTCGACCTGTAGCGAAATGATTTTGTTGCCCGCCGTCGCATAATGTACCGTGTGTGGGCCTTTAGTATTGGCCGTGTCTGGTTGTGCGCCCGCCCCCGAAATCCCAATGCCAGCCAGTGATCGTGCCATTGTTCGTACCGGAAGTGTCGGTAAAGACAACCGCCTTGCCGATACAGACCGTGCTGTCTGCATTGTTGCTGACAAAGCCAGCCGTCACCACGCAGCAGGTATCCACCGTCAATGTCCGGGTCACCGTCACGTCGCAGCCGGTAGAACTCTCCACCCGCAGCGAAATAATTTTGCTACCCGCCGTTGCATATTCCACTGTATGTGGACCGGCAGTGTTGGCGGTATCGGGTTGAGCACCCGCGCCAAAATTCCAGTGCCAGGCAGTGATCGTACCCATAGTGGTAGTGGAGGTATCTGTAAAAACAACGGCCTTACCGAGGCATACCGTGCTATCGGCATTATTGCTGACGAAACCAGCCGACACGCCACAACAAGTATCCACTACAAATGTCCGGGTCACCGTCACCTCACAACCTGTGGAAGACTCGACCCGCAGCGAAACAATTTTGTTGCCCGCTGTTGCGTAGTGTACAGTATGCGGGCCAGGCGTGTTGGCCGTGTCTGGCTGCGCATCCACTCCAAAATTCCAGTGCCACGCAGCGATCGTGCCGCCCAGAACAGTAGAAGTATCTGTGAAAACAATGGAGTCACCGAGGCACAACCTGCTATCTGCCTTATTACTGATGAAACCCGCTTTCGGCCCCTCAAATTGTCCCGTGCCACCCCACGCGATCTGAAAGCCATTGCCGCTGGACGTAAAATTGTTGACCGCCAATGCATACGTCGTACCTGCTACCATATGGAGGGCCGCCAGAAAATTGTCCTGTCCAGGGCCACAGCCAGCTGGTTCGCTGATATCCGTTGAGCTGCTGTTCAGGCCAGTTGGCCCCATACATGGACTGGGAAAAAAAACGTCGCCAGAGGCCATACAACGCACTACGCTCTTGCCAGCGCAATCGCCAAGGCCGTTGGGTAGCCGATACAGTACGAAATCAAGGTCGTCGGTGGCGTTATTAGGGGTCAAGGTAAATTCCAGGGTGCCGTTGGTGGCGGCGGTAAAAACATACCAGGTAGAGTTAGTTTCAGCACCAAAGCCGTTGAGGCATGGAGCGTCGTCCAACTCCGTAGGGTCGTTGCCGGCCCCGTTTAATGCTTGTACGGTAAAGGGCGATTTATCGCACAATATAACCGCCGTCGGGCAATCACCGGACAGCGTACCGTTAAAAAAGTAATTGCGTATACAGTATTGAAAGGTACCCGCCGCTGCCCCTTGGACCCGAAAATAATAGGTTTCGCCAGGGGTAAGGCCAGACGAAGAAAGCTCCACAATATTGGTAAAAAACAGGTCAGATTGGCAAGCCAATTCCGTAAGCGCATTGCAAGACCCACTGTATAGTGATACTGCCGGGAGTAATAGTGTACCACCCGGTGTATCGAAGGTGAGACCACGAATAATGACCGTCACTTCGGAAGCTACGGCTACAAAAGAGAACCACACATCCTCGTTGTTAGTACCAAAGCAAGCCGAAGATGGTAGATTGCTGGCAGTCGCTCCCACCGTAGTGCCTGCTCCAATCGCTGAACAAAAATTTTCCGGTTGTGAAATTAAAATAGCGGTGCTGCACTCATCATTGAGTTGAGCGAAGACCGAAAAACCGAAAAACAGGGGTAAAAAAACGAGGAAAATGCGTAATCGAATGGTTGTCATACGTAATCGGGTGGGAGGATTTGAAATATATTTAAAAGGTATGAATCGGTTGAGCAAATGTAACAAAAGCGTTTTGTTCGAGAAATTTCGTTTAAATGTTAGTTGCTTTTTGCGTAGTTGGTGCCGATGTTATTGCCTTTAAAGTTTGAAGGTGCGGATCAGCCAGTTAACTGTTTTCTCAAAATAACCCAACCAACCCACGCTGCGCATCAGGAAGGGAAACTGCGTAACAATCCGTAAAATGAGTGCATTGCGCGATAGCTCTACTCCGATACCGCGCCGGATGGCCACATCGTAGGCTTGCAGTTTGGCCGCTGAAAAATCGTTATCTTGAAAGCATTGCCTGGCAAATTTTGCTGCCAATACGCCGCTGGTCATAGCGTGGTCAATACCGTGTCCTTGCAGCGGATCCACCAATGCCGCCGCGTCGCCACACAGCAAATAACGTGGCCCGGAAATAGCGGCATGACCTGTATGCAGCGGCAGTGCAAAACCCTGTACTGAACCCAATCGTTCCGCGTTTTGCAGTCGGGCAGCCAGTTCCGGTGCGTATTCCGGCAGTTGGTCCAGCACCGTGCGCAGTTTGATTTTCTTTTGCGAAGCCGCTTTTTTCAACATACCAAAACCCACATTAGCCATACCATCGGCCAGCGGAAATATCCATAAGTAACCCGGTAATAATTTGGGTATAAAGTGTAGTTCGTTTTCGCCCTCCACCATGCCGGTCACGCCCCGATAATAAGCACGAATGGCTACGCAGTTGTTGCGTTCATCTAGATCCACATTGCCCAGTTGTCGGGAAACGGTCGAGTAGGCTCCATCGCAGCCAACGATCAATGCAGCGGAAATAACAGTACCATCTTTAAAACGACATTCTACGCCGTTTTCCTGGGGCGTGATATTTTGTAATTGCTTGTTTTCCAACACCATAGTGTTGGTTTCCGCCTTCACCAATTCTATCAAACATTGATCGAAATCCAGTCGGGCAGCATTGTAACTATAATTCACCCAGCGCACCCCCAGCGAACGGCGGCCTGGCACAAACATTCGCGCACTTTGGATTTGCGCATTTGCGCTCCACTGTCGCATGGCTTGTCCCCAAGTGGGCGACAGCCGATCCATAACTTTGAAAGCCGGGCTGGGAATGGCATCGCCGCAGATTTTATCGCGCGGAAAAGTGTCTTTTTCCAAAATAGCCACGCGCAACCCGCTACCGTGCAGGGCCAAGGCGCAGGCGCAGCCCGCTGGCCCGCCGCCGATGATCGCAATGTCAAATGTGGTCAAAGTTTCTTAATCTGGTTAATGCGCCAACAGTAATGGTAGTCTCCCTTAAAGTGAGACTACCACTCTTAAAAATCGCCGAAAGATCGGATTTTAAACTATAAAAAAATCCCGCTCCGGAAAAACCGAAGCGGGATAATACATTTATCGAACTGGCCACCTCAAAAGCATTGGCCACATTTTATATTTACTTTCCGCCCTTGGCTTTCGCGATCACCTGTTCGGCAATAGAGGCTGGCGGAGCTGCATAGTGGCTGAATTCCATCGTGGAAGCAGCGCGACCGGAAGTCAGGGTACGCAATTGGGTCACGTAACCGAACATTTCCGCCAATGGCACTTCGGCTTGAATCGCCACGGCACCACCCATGCGGGTTTCCTGTCCTTTTGGCAAGCCACGACGACGGTTCAAGTCACCGATGACTGGACCGACGTATTCTTCCGGCGTGATCACTTCCAGTTTCATGATTGGCTCCATGATCTGCGGTTTGCATTTCGGAGCGGCTTCGCGGAAACCTTCTTTGGCGCACAATTCAAAAGCGATTGGCTTCGAGTCAACGGCGTGCATTCCACCATCGGTGACGCGCACTTTCATCGAATCAATATTATAACCAGCCAATACACCGCTGCTCATCATCTGCGTGAAACCGTCGGCAATCGGCTTTTGATAGTTTTTATCAATCGCACCACCCACGATAGACCACACAAATTGCAGTTTCTTTTTGCCGCTCTTGAACTCGTCGGATTCCAGGAATTCTGGATCGGCGGGGCCAAGTTCAAATTCCATATCAGCGAAGAGACCCGAACCACCCGATTGCTTTTTCAAGCGTTCGCGGTGTTCCACCATTTTGGTCAATGACTCCTTATAGTTCACCTGCGGCGCACCTTGGTTGCATTCCACCTTGAATTCGCGGCGCAGACGGTCCACGATAATTTCCAGGTGCAATTCGCCCATGCCAGAAATGACCGTTTGGTTGGTTTCGTCGTCGTATTTCACGCGGAAAGTCGGATCTTCTTCGGCGAGTTTATTGAGAGCCATCCCCAATTTGTCGAGGTCTTTCTGCGTCTTTGGTTCGATAGCCAAGCCAATTACTGGCTCCGGGAATACCATTGATTCAAGGATAATTGGATTATCCATATCACACAAAGTGTCGCCCGTGCGAATATCCTTGAAACCGACCGCAGCAGCAATGTCGCCGGCCTCGATGCTATCAATAGGATTTTGCTTGTTGGCGTGCATCTGATACAGACGGCTAATACGCTCCTTGTCGCCCGTGCGGGTGTTCAGTACGTAAGAACCGGCTTCCAGTTTGCCGGAATAACAGCGTATAAAACACAAACGGCCCACGAATGGGTCAGTGGCGATTTTGAACGCCAAAGCGGCAAATGGCTCCGTCACCGATGGCTTGCGCAATACTTCGGTTTCCGTCTTTGGATTGATGCCTTTTACGGCTTCAATGTCCATCGGCGAAGGCAGGAAATAACACACTGCATCCAAACAGGCTTGTACACCTTTGTTTTTGAACGCCGAACCGCACATCACTGGCGTCATTTTCATGTCGCAAACGGCAGCGCGGACAGCAGCGCGCATTTCTTCTACGGTAATAGAATCTGGATCGTCGAAGAATTTTTCCAGCAAAGCATCATCATAGGCCGCGATTTCTTCGATGAGAATCTGACGATTTTCAGCCACGATTTCCTTCAAATCATCAGGAATCGGGATCGTACGGAACGTCATGCCATGATCGGCTTCATTCCAGACGACGGCGATGTTCGTTACCAAATCCACCACACCAGAGAAGTGATGCTCGTTACCAATCGGCACTTGCAGCGGAATAGCGTTGGCACCCAATTTGGCTTTCATGTCCTTCACGCACATGAAAAAGTCGGCACCGGCGCGGTCCATTTTATTGATGAAAGCGATACGCGGCACCTTATAGTTATCAGCCAAGCGCCAGTTCGTTTCCGATTGTGGCTCTACACCGTCTACTGCCGAAAAAAGGAACACCAATCCGTCAAGCACTCGTAGCGAACGGTTCACCTCCACGGTGAAGTCCACGTGGCCTGGCGTGTCAATAATATTAAAATCGTATAGTTGGCCATCTACTGCCCACTGGCATTTGGTAGCAGCCGAAGTGATGGTAATACCACGCTCTTGCTCTTGCTCCATCCAGTCCATCGTGGCGGCACCTTCGTGCACTTCCCCGATCTTGTGGTTCACGCCTGTGTAATAAAGAATACGCTCGGTAGTAGTGGTTTTACCAGCGTCGATGTGCGCGGCAATCCCGATGTTGCGGGTAAACCGGAGGTCCGTTGCCATGAATTTAAGTAATTGAAGGAATGAGTTAAATGAATCAGTATTTGAGGATTTGAATATTGGAGGATTTGATCAAATCCTCGCATCCTCCAATCCCCAGCAAATCAAATTTAAAAGAATACCGCCGAAAATTGTCTGGTGCTGCGCTGAAAGCGAAACACCGGGCAATCTCGACGGTACGAGTGAGGCTCTGGCGTTGCGGACGCTTAGGTACGGAAGTGGGCGAAAGCGCGGTTGGCTTCGGCCATCTTGTGCGTGTCTTCGCGTTTTTTCACTGCGCTACCTTCGCCTTTGCTGGCGGCGACGATTTCGGCGGCAAGTTTCTCGGCCATGCCTTTACCGCTGCGGGCGCGGGCATATTTGATCATCCACTTCATGCCGATAGAGATTTTCCGGCTGGCCGGTAGTTCCGTCGGGATTTGGAAAGTCGAACCACCGACGCGGCGGCTGCGAACTTCCACTTGTGGCATCACGTTGTTTAAGGCTTTTTTCCAGACTTGCAACTCGTCCTCGTTGGTGCGGCTTTTCACGAGGTCCATAGCGTCGTAGAAAATGCCAAATGCAACGCTCTTCTTGCCATCCCACATCAGATTATTGACAAAACGGGTGACCATTGTGTCATTAAATCTGGCGTCGGAAGACAATACTCGAGGTTTCGGTTTGTGCTTACGCATTTGTAAAAGTTATGAGTTATGAATTATAAGTTATGAGTTCACGCTACGAGTTTTCATAACTCATGACTTATAACTCATCACTTAAAAAGATTTATTTCTTAGGCCGTTTCGAGCCGTATTTCGAGCGGCTTTTCTTGCGGTTATTCACACCGGCAGTATCGAGCGCACCGCGCACGATGGTGTAACGTACACCTGGTAAGTCTTTTACCCGACCGCCGCGCACCAGCACGATGGAGTGTTCTTGCAGGTTGTGACCTTCCCCAGGAATGTAGCAAATCACCTCCAAGCCATTCGTCATACGCACTTTGGCTACTTTACGCAGTGCAGAGTTAGGCTTCTTTGGCGTAGTGGTATAAACACGGGTGCACACACCACGACGTTGCGGACAACCCGCAAGAGCGCGGCTTTTGCTCGCATATTCGACCTTCTCGCGGCTCTTACGTACAAGTTGATTAATGGTAGGCATACTGTTCGGAAACTATAAAATTATGATAACTCGTTCAAAATCAATGGAAAAATCGCCCAAAGCTGGACCCTTTCCCAAAAGCGAACGCAAAGATACTCGCAGTAGGCGGGAATTTCCAAACTGCATTTAAAATTTCTGTTAAAGATTGAAAAGTAAATGGCTGGACATTTGGAAAAATGAACATTGGACTACGGCCTGGAATGTCTATTGTCCATAAGTGGAATGTCTGAATTTCTTAAAAGAAGTCTTTCAAATTAGTACCTAAGCCAACGTGAAAAACACCACCCGCCAAGTGATAAGACCCATAACCCACGTCGAGTCGAAAGCGACTGATCTTGATGCCCACGCCGCCGGAGAAGCCCGCCAAACTGCGGTAGTTGCTTACGGACAGTTCCCGTTTGCGCAAATGGCTGTACCCAACGCGCAGTTGGAACGACTGGTTACGACCCAGCAGGAATTCGCCGTTGAAATTGAGGTGGCGAAAAAAATTGTCCACTTTGCCATTGCCTTTGGTCTTTTGCTGCTCATCGCCGAAGAGCAGAACTTCGTCATCTTTCGCATTGGGGTCGTCATAGCGAATATCCCATTGTTGCAAATGGTGGGCAACGATGCTGAACCGAAAAGGCAGGTAACGCAATTGTTTGCTAAAACCGACCTGGAGGTCGTAAGGCAGATCTTCGCGTACCCCATCGTATGCTTGGAGTTCCGCGCCGACATTGCGCAGCACAATACCAAAACCAATGCGTTTGGCGGTGTCGGCATACATCAGTCCGGCATCGGCGGCGAGCGCGGAGGCTTTATATATATCTAGGACGGAAAAAGCGACGCGGGCATTCAGACCAATGGAAATGCGATTGGTAAGTGGCCGGGCGGCACCAATGGTTACGGCGGTTTCGGAGGCATGTACCTCGCCGGTGATGTTGCCCAACTCGTCGGCCTGCTTGATGTCGCCGTAGTTCATATACTGTACCGCAGCGTGCGTCGTGAAGCCGATTTTTGGCAAATATTGTGCGTAGGCCACATAACCATGCTGAATATCGCTGAGGAAAAAATTGTGGTTGAAAGCCAAATGGCCGCTCATGCTGCCATTCAGGGCCGCCGGATTTTGCGCAGCAAAGGTCACGTCATCATCTTTGACCGAAATCTGGGTACCCCCCAAAGCCGTGATACGCGCCGACGGCGATAAGGTCATAAATTTGAATACTTGCTGACCGCCAGTTACTTGGGCACAGAGGATGCCTGTTTGCAGGACAGTAATAAGGAAGAGGAAGGCGTATTTCGTCGTAATGGTTCGTGGCATCGCCGCTGGTTTTGATTCGCAAAGGTTGACGACGAAAGGGGGAGAACGGCTGCCTGTGGGGAAATAAAAATACAAAACCCCTCGCTCTGGCTTCGACAGGTAAAAAAGGGAGGGGACTTGATTATGATGTTTTCTATCGATTTTTATACCTCTGGAATCCTTATTTTTTGGTCAAACACACGCCGTCTACGCAATTGGCTACGCGGACGAGTTCGCCTTGCTCGTTGTATTCTTTTAATTCTCCCTGTTCCAGCGGGCCATCTTCGCCGGGCGTATATTGACCTTCGGCTTTGAGCTGGCCATTTTCGTAATATTCTGTGAACGGTCCATTTTCATCGTTGTCGCGCAGCATTACTTTTTCCTTGACTTTACCATTGGGATAATATGCTGTGCTGAGCCCTTGTAGCGCACCGTTCACGTAAGTCTGCTCGATTTGCAATTGTTTGTTTTCGTAGTAAGTTTCGTACTTGCCATCCAGTACGCCATGGACGTAATGTTCTATACTTTCCAGGCCGCCAGTAGGCCGGAAATATTTGCATTCGCCATCCAAAGTGTCATTAACATAAT
>CBDFMU010000042.1:0-141439 GCA_965249785.1 Saprospiraceae bacterium
CAACAAATAACAACAGCTCGAATAAATAATACCGCAACATCTTATGCAACTAAGCTCCCCCGCATAAAATTCCCTATCCACTCCCCCACCCGCTCGGTATCCAGCGGCAAAGCCAGACTTTCCACACCAATCCCTACCTTTTCCACACCAATCCGCCCAATGCGGTCTTCCAATAAGGCGCGTTCATAAGCGACTGGAAATTCCGGATGCGCCTGCAAGCCCAACATCCGTGGGCCAACGCGCACCATGCTAACAGGACACCCGGACGTACTCGCCAACACTGTACTATCGGGCGGCAAAGTAATAATCTGATCCTGGCACATCATTAGTAAGCTATAGGCAGATTGGAACGGTATCATC
Organism: Saprospiraceae bacterium; assembly: GCA_965249785.1. Taxonomy (GTDB): domain Bacteria; phylum Bacteroidota; class Bacteroidia; order Chitinophagales; family Saprospiraceae; genus M3007. The sequence continues at coordinate 361 of CBDFMU010000042.1, forward strand.
CACTTTTCTGGCTGCGTCACTTGAAAATCATGCGCTCCCACACACCACCCCACCGACGCTTTTTCCACTTTCCCGCCCAGTGCTTCGCCCAGCATTTGATGCCCAAAACAAACGCCAACGTAGACTTTTTCGCAAGCGTATAATTCCTGCACAAAACGTTGTAATTCTTTTATCCAGTCTATATCATCATAGACGGAGTATTTAGAGCCGGTGCATAAATAAGCGTCGCACTCATTTACAGAAGTGGGAAAATGGCCATTGCACACATCGAAAGGCACCATTTCAATTGCTGGAAATAAAGTCGCAAACATCTGATGATAATCACCAGCAATGTGTTGAAACTTATCCAATACGTGATCGCATTCGAGAAGGCCGACGGTCATGGATGGGATGTTGAGAAAGTTGAGAAAAAGGGGTGGAGATTGCTTCGCAGGTTGAGAAAAAAGGGTGGAGATCAGTGGGTTTTCTCAACGGCGAAGCCTCTCAACAATCTCAACATTCTCAACCCAATATCTTCAAATGATAAGATTTTGGTCGCGTCAATCCTTCATAGCCCAGGCGCGACAATGTACATCCGCGCCCAGAGTCCTTTACGCCTGTCCAGGCTAAGGCCGGATCGAGATAATCGCAGCGATTCATAAACCACGTACCCGTTTCGATTTGGTCGCCAATGCGCACGGCGGCTTCCACGTCATTTGTCCAGACCGAAGCCGTCAGCCCATAGCGGCTATCATTCATCAGGCGAATGGCCTCTTCGTCGTTTTTTACCGCCATAATTCCGACCGCCGGACCAAATGTTTCTTCGGTCATAATGGACATGGAGTGATCTACATCAATCAGTACTTGCGGAGCCAAATACGGTGTACCATCGCGATGAGCGGAAAATATGGCCGAATCCACCAATGTCCTCGCCCCTTTGGCCACGGCCATACTCACCTGGGATTTGACAAAATCGGCGGCGGCAGTACGCACCATCGGCCCGAGCGTCGTCTCTGGCAGCAATGGATTGCCCAAGTGATATTGCCGCGTCAAATCCACAAAACCTTCTACAAAACGATCAAACAAGCGTTCATGTACGTAAATGCGCTCAATGGCGCAACAGGATTGGCCGGAATTGAAAAAAGCACCGTCCACCGTATTTTCTATAGCATATTCCAACGACGCGTCTGCGCGAACGTAGGCAGGGTCTTTGCCGCCCAATTCTAGTCCAGCTCCAATAAAACGCCCACCAACCGCTCGTTGCACCGCTTCCCCGCCGCCCACTGAGCCGGTAAAAGCTACGTGAGCGACACGCGCATCCGCAATTACTCCAGCCACTTGTTCATGGGACAAATGCAAGAACTGAAACACGCCTTCTGGCAAGCCAGCCTGCCGGAAGGCTTCGGCATAGTGCTCCGCGCAAAGCATCGTCTGCTGAGCGTGTTTCAAAATGACCGTATTACCAGCCATCAATGCCGGAATGATTGCATTGACCGAAGTGAGATATGGATAGTTCCACGGAGCCAACACCAGCACCAGTCCGAGCGGAACCCGGCGGATATAACGCTGAAAACCAGGCAGTTGCTCGGCTGGCAAATCTGCCAATGCAGCTTCAGCTATGCCGATCATATAGTGCGCGCGCTCTTGAAAGCCTCGTTTGATCTCAAAAGGCGTGTAGCGAATAGGTCGCCCCATTTGCCAGCTCAATGCTGTACCGATTTCGTCAGCGCGATCCAGCAAAAATTGTACTGCCTGGCGGCAAATAGCGGCGCGTTCCGCAATAGTAGTTTCGCTCCAGGCACGTTGGACTTTGGTCGCCTGCTGCAATGCCTGCTCAATGTCGCGATCTTCGGCAGCATACCGCTCGGCATAGACGGAGCCATCCACGGGGCTAATAATTGGAAAAATAAGGGCCATGCTATTCCGGGGTTACGTAGGCTGCCGTAATGCCACCGTCGACCATGAATTCCGTGCCGGTGACGTAGCTGCTTTCGGAGGAAGCCAGAAACAAAGCGGCATCGGCCATTTCGCGGGCTTCGCCAAAACGCCCCATCGGAACGTGCACCAGACGGCGTTGTTTCTTCTCCTCGGTGTTCAGAAATTTCATCAGTAATTCGGTGCGCAACGGGCCTGGACACAGCGCATTGACCCGAATATTTTCACGGGCATGGATGACGGCCAATTCGCGGGTCATGGCCAGCACCGCGCCTTTGCTGGCGGTATAAGCCAGTTGTGGCGTGGCCGCGCCGACTAATGCCACAAACGAGGCGGTATTGATAATAGAGCCACCACCCGCCCGACGCAGGGCCGGAATGCCGTATTTACAGCCAAAAAACACGCCTTTTACGTTGATCGCCATCGTCAAATCCCATACTGATTCTTCGGTTTTTACCGCATCATCATCATCGCTGTGCATGATGCCGGCATTGTTGAAGAGGATATGTAAGTGGCCGTAAGTGGTTTCGGCGAATTCGATCATCCGGGCACAGTCCTCCGCTTTGGAAACATCGGCGTGGAAAAAAGCTGCCTCCCCGCCCTGTTGCCGCACCAAATCCACGGTTTCTTGTCCAGCCGGGTCATTGACATCAACCACCACTACGCGGCCACCTTCCTGAGCAAAGCGCAGTGCCGTTTCGCGACCAATGCCGCTGCTGCCGCCAGTGATTAGGGCTGTTTTGTTTTGTAAGCGCATATTTTGAGTAGATTTCGGCTATTCGTTAAGATGAGTTCGGAGTGGTTTTGCGTCAAAAGGTACCGACAAAGATGCATAATCAGAGAGTAAAAGACAAAAACTGGATGATTTTTCGTTGCAGTACGAAGAAAAATTGGTCAAATAGAAAAAATTCCATTATATGATTTGTATATTTGATGTTGGGCCGTACATTGCCGCATCAAAATGAACGAAACATGCCCCACGTGTTCCAAGTGTTCTTTGCTGTTTTTGCCGCTGATGCGGATATTTGGTCAGTTGGCCGGGTATCCGCATCGGTGTTTTGGAGCAAAAACATACGTCCCTGCGGTTGCGGCAATGCAACTGAATTTGGTTGCATTGCCGAAGGAGTGATAAAGCGGGTTTTTACGCAAGTGGGACTATAGGAGGGAGTTGCGGCAAACAAACGTTAAATAAAATCAAAAAAGAATAAAAATGAAATACTCAATAGACAAGACCCTCGAATTGCATAAACAAGCAACCGCTCGTACACGTAAAATATTTTTAATATTAAATGTTTGCTCAATCCTTTTGCTTATAAGCCTCTTTAATTATAAATGGAGTTGGAGAATTCATGAATCAGAATATAGCGATACAAACGATTTTACATATGAATACCATCAAAGACATCTTGATAAAGCACAAAGGGTATTAGCATGGGTAGACACCATAGACTTACATTTTGAAGTAAAAAAAGAAAAATTAGCATATGTTGTTTCGACTTTAAATGATGATCAACAGAACAAAAAGGATAGTACCCCGCTTTCTAGAAAGTATCTTAAAGTCGAACCAAAAAAGCCTTCTCAACCAGATAGCGACATGCTTTTTATTGACCTTCCATTTATAGGGATAAAAATATACGTTCAAGATGTACCTTTTTTAGGGGGGTTTGCAATTGCGATATTATTAACATGGTATTTTTATGCAAGAAGAAGAGAAAAAGGGTTTGTTAAAAAGTTATATATTGCATTAAAGGGAGAAGGTACTAATAGTGCAAGAGATAAAATATATAACGAAGTAGTGGATAATAGTATATTCAATACCATTCCTGAAATTGATGATGATATAAAAATAAGGTTTAAAAAACTGTCAGACTCTTTCATTTCTTTTTTAATGATGTGTCCTGTAATATTGATTGGAATTTATCAATTTTATGATATAAAAGAAAATGTTTTTCAAGGGGCTGAAAATCAGAAATATTTATTAATGGGGAAGACAGACACATTGGTAGGTGCAGAAGTGGATTATTATAGAGTTAATTTCAATATCCCTTTACGTATAGAAGAACTAAAGCCAAATATATCAACATTAGACTTTACTAATGTACTTTTCGCAAGGGACCCAGAAAAAAGAGATGAGATAAGACGGCAGTTAATAACAATAATGTTTCTTTCTGTAATCCTATTAGCCTATAGTGTGCTGCAGACTTACAATATTATCATGGTAAGGAAAGAAGACAACAATCTTATTAGAAAAATATTGGAGTTTAAGCCGGATAAATGAATTTTATTTAACAATGCATGGTCGCCTATGCTGCCCAAGCTCAAAACCAACGCAGAGCAGCACAGCGTCCATGCCCACGTTAGCACCAACACCATTAAATGTCCACTCTTATTCTCCCATAAAACACAGCAGCCACCACCGAACTAAATCAGTGATGGCTGCTGCTATAAAAAAACAAGTAATTTTTAGGTTATTAATATCCCGGATTCTGCGGAATTTTCCCAGCCGTCAAGTCCACTTCCGTCTGCGGAATCGGCAGTAATTCGTTTTTGCCAGCCACAAAGTTCTTGCCTACAGCAGTCATCACGTCTTTCGCGCGACCCCAGCGTAGCAAATCGAACCAGCGGTGTTGTTCCATCGCTAATTCAGAACGACGCTCGCGGTAGATTTTTTCCCGCAACTGGCTTTGATCAGTAATCGTCAGATCGGGCAACAACAAAGTACTGGTACCGCGGGCGCGTCTGCGAACTTGATTGATATAGGTGAGTGCTTCGCTCGATTTACCATTTTCGTTCAGTGCTTCGGCGGCCAGCAACAGAATGTCGGAGTAACGCAAAATGCGGATGTTACCGGGGCCATTATCCTGCAAACCAGGGTGCGTAGGTACCCACGCTTTCTGGTTGAAACGTTCATTGATAATCTCTGGGTTGTCCTTCACCTGCGTAACGCCATCGGGCAGCACTTCGCCGACGTAGATCACCGTGGCTTCACGCCGTGGATCGCCGTTTTCATAAGAAGATACTAGATTGTCTGACGGGCGATTGAAGCCCCAGCCGAGGTTTGGAACGCCCCGAACGCCCTGCACCATATTGTATGGAGAAGCTCCCGGGCCAGCGGCATCTGGCGTTGGCAAAGCGGCGGCATTGATCTCAAAAATGGATTCGCGGCCATTCTCGCCAATGCGCAGGAAATTGTCGGAGTATCTGGCCAGCAGACTGTATTCGCCAGAATTAATAATGTTCAGGCACTGCTCTTCGGCTTTGGGAAAATCGTGTTCGACCATGTACAATTTGGCCAGTATTCCACGCGCGGCACCTTTCGTAGCCCGACCTAAATCGTTGGCACTGTACTGCGATTTCTCGGGTAGCGTAGCAATGGCATCCTGTAAATCGCGCTCGATCTGGGCGTACACTTCCGTTTTGGGCTGGCGAGCCTGGGCGTAATATTCATCGCCCGACAATGGCTTGGTGATGATCGGCAAATCGCCAAACCACTGCACCAACAGGAAATAACTGTAAGCACGCATAAACTTGCATTCGCCGATCAGCCGATTTTTCAGCGTCTCATCCATCTGTATATCGGGAATGCGCTGGATGGCCAGGTTAGCGCGAGCGATAGCCACGTAGTGCCCTTTCCAGGCAGCCGTCATAGCGGTGTTAGTCGCATTAAAAGATAAATCATCCAGTTCGACCATGTACAGTGCATCGGTCGGTGTAGAGCCTTTATCGGCATCGTCGCTGATAATATCGGTCAGACCAAGCCAGGGCAAGGCGATACAATCAAATTCCCGGTATTGCCGGTATATGGCATTGGTCGCCAGTACAGCTTGGTCAGCATTTTCAAAAAATGTATCCGCGGTGAGTTCGCCCAGCGGTTTCCGATCCAGGAAGTCTTTCTGGCAGCCAGCGACGGCGAATAACACGACCACGGAGGTCAGCAAAACGCGCGAAATGGAAAAAATTGACTGGTTCATTATAATAAATGTTTAGATCAATGGAAATGATGTGGTTTGGAGGGGTTGAGGATGTTGAGGATGTTGAGAAAAAGGTTGAGAAGGGTTGAGAAGGGTTGAGAAAAAATTTAACTTATCGGTATTCACAAAGCACTCTAAGTCTCCTCTGTTATTTTTCTCAACCTTTTCAACCTTTTCCCTCAACTCTTCCTCTCAACCTTCTAAAAAGTAACCTCCAAACCTGCTTGCCAGGATTTGGTAACTGGATACCCGATATTGTCTATGCCTACTTCAAAAGGGTTGTCTGCATTAGAGAATTCTGGTGAGTAGCCACTGTAATCTTGTTTGGTCCAAAGATTGGTGCCGCTTACATAAACGCGAAATTTGCTCAATTTAGCGCGTTGTATCAATCGAAGTGGCAAGTTATAGCCTAAAACGACATTGCGCAAGCGAATAAAGCTTCCGTCCTCAATATAATAGTCGCTCACCCGGTAGTTGTGTCCACCATTAGTTATACGAGGTTTTGTACCACTTGGGTTTTCAGGTGTCCAGTGATCCTCGAAGACCGATGCTTCCCAATTAGATACTGAAAAACGGGAGGCCTTTTTAGCATTATAGACTTTATTGCCAGAAACACCCAACAAGTCAGCCGTAAGATCGAAGCCCATAAAATCAATTCCAGCATTAAAACCATACGTCAAGGTTGGAATTGGGCTGCCCAGTTTAGTACGATCCGTGGCATCTATTTTACCGTCGCCATTTATATCTACAAAGCGCAGATCACCAGCGGTTTCATTTTCCAGACGCGGGGAAGCCAGTGCTTCTGCTTCGGATTGGAAAACACCGTTGGTTTTGTAGCCATAAAAAGAACCAATCGGCTCACCGGGGACAGAGTGCGTCGCGAATTCCCCCTGAATGGCAGCTCCGAAAATCTCCGATTTCTGATCGTTCAGGCTGACAATTTCATTATGCACCGGAGAAAGAATGGCTCCCACATTCCAGCCGAAACGACCTGCCTGCCGCCAGTTTAGGGTAATATCCCAGCCATCGTTGCGCACTTTGGCAGTATTTACTAGTGGCGCACTACCAGAACCCACATAATCGGGGATTGGTACAGCGGCAATAATGTCGTAAGTCAAACGATTATACCAGTCTATTTCCGCCGTCAAACGATTGCCCAGCAAACCGATTTCCAGACCAGCATCCGTCTGGCGGGCATTTTCCCATTTCAAATCCGGGTTACTATAATCAACGAGCGTAGCACCCTGATTCAGGTTTTCTCCGGTTCCAAAAATGGCGTATAGACCGGATTTAATAACTCCCAAACTCGGATAATAGCGATCTTTAATACTGTTTTGATTACCCAGAATACCATAACTGAAACGTAATTTGAGTCGGTCAAACCAGCCGAGTTTTTGAATAAACTCTTCTTGTGCCGCATTCCAGCCTAAACTGAAAGAAGGAAAAATGCCCCGCCGATTGCCCGCCGCAAAACGCGAAGATTCATCCAAACGTGCCGATACGGTAAACAAATAACGTTCATGTAGTGTGTAATTGGCCCGGAACAAATAAGAAATCAGCCCTTCGTCGTGGGCTTCATTTTTATTCGCCTGGGTCGTATCGTTGCCTGCCGAGAGATACAAAAGGCTCTCCACCGTGCCAGGGAAGTTGCGGCGGCTGGCTTCCAGCAATTCAAAACTGCGTTGTTCGGCTGTGTAGCCGCCTAATAATGTCAAGTGATGGGCCTCTCCCCAACTGCGGTCGAACGTGAGCGTTTGCTCCCAGATCCAGTCGCGTTTCTGGTTGCGGCGCACATTTAGCAGATCGTCTTTGCTGACTTGGGAAGGAGAAACCTCATAAATGGGGGTAAAAGTTTTCCCATTTTCATTATCAACATCAAAGCCGTAATTAGAACGGAATTTAAAGTATTTAAACAAATTAATTTCTCCATAAACAGTGCCAAAAAAGCGATCATTCGCCCGGAAATCATGGCTTCTATAAAACAGATCAGCCGCCGGATTAGCAATAGCCAGCCCATAAGGAGAAGTCGGATCACTAAAATCGCCCGTTGAATCTCTGGGCGTTACGGTTGGCGGAACGCGATAAGCACTACCAATTACGCTCGATGGTGCGATGTTGCGTTTGACATTAGAATAAGCCAGGTTATTACCAATCGTTAACCAGTTATTTACTTGAAATTCATTGTTCAAACGCACCGTAATGCGCTGTAAATCATCGTTTTTCAGAATACCCGACTGCTTAAAATAATTGCCGCTAATATTGTAGGTATACCGATCCGAACCGCCATTAATACCCAATTGAACATTACTAATCGGCGCGGTGCGGAATATTTCACTCTGCCAATCCGTGCCTTCTCCCAACGCTGCTGGATCAGGAAAATACTGACTGTTTGTCAATTCATTATACGATTGCGCGAATTGCGCGGCATTCATTAAATCAATTCTCTTAGTCGTCTGCTGCGTCCCGTAATAAGTATTCAACGAAATCTGGGCGTTGCCACGCTTGGTGCCACTTTTAGTAGTAATAATAATAACGCCATTAGAACCGCGCGCACCATAAATAGCACAAGCGGAGGCATCTTTCAACACTTCCACGGAGGCAACATCTTGCGGATTGACAAAAGAAGCATCGTAGGTAATCATGCCGTCAATCACAAAAATCGGGTCGGCATTATTCAGTGTACCCGTGCCACGAATCCGAATGACGGCCGCAGCACCCGGTTCGCCGGAGCCAGGCGACACATACACGCCTGCGAGTTTGCCTTGCAGGGCCTGCGCGACATCCACGGTAGCGATGCTTTTCAGTTTTTGCCCATCTATGGTACCTACGGCCCCAGTCAGATCGCTCTTGCGCTGCGTACCATACCCTACCACAACCACTTGATCGAGGGTAGTAATATCTTCGGCGAAGGCGATGTCGATGCGGGTACGTCCGGCCACGGGGATTTCCTGCGGCGTATAACCCGTGTAACTGAGCACCAGCACGGATTCACCACTTTTTACGGTGAGGTGGAAATTGCCGTCTACATCAGTAACAGTACCGTTCGTAGTGCCTTTCTCGGCGACTGTAACCCCGATCAGGCTCTCGCCATTAGATTGGTCAGTGACACGGCCCTCTATCTGCATTTGTGCAGCGAGCGCAGTAGTTAATAATAGAAAAAACGGAAGCAGGCCCGTTCGCCAAAAGTTTGATTTGGTAAAAATTTGCTTCATGACTTTATTAATTGGTTGAGAGAAAGTTGAGGGTGTTGAGATTGTTGAGGGTGTTGACAATAATGGGTTTGTGGTGGAATTTGCGTTTACCGCTTTCTTTCTACTTGATAAATGCTCCAAATACGCGAGCGGCTCTGCCAGTCATTGATATTTAAAGCAGTAATCCAATTGGGGAAATAGGAATACAAACGTTTTGGATTAGTATGAATAAGCGTGGGCGGCAATTGTAAGGCGGGATAAATCAAGAGATTATTGGATAAAAGGCTCATACTGTCTAATTGTTCTAATTGTGACAATACTATTACCTTCAAATTTTCAGGCTGATAAAAATGGGCGGTCAAACCGACTAATTGGTAAGGATTTTTTTCCATCGCAAACAAAGTAATTGGCCGATTTTGGGCGTAATGGTACAAAAAACGGAAACACGGTAGTGCTTCATTGGCCGGCGTGAGGCTGCGTATTGGAAGAGCTATAAAATTAATAATTACTGCCAATCCAATTACTGCCTTTGCCCAACTATAATTCTTAAAATGCTCCCAAGTCGTTTGCCACGCTATTACTGCTAACGCAATAAACGGAAACACCATCGGAAACAAAAAGCGTAACTCCTTGTGTGCCACCAACGTATGCGCCAAAAAGAATGGCAACAAAGCCCAGACCAACACGTGCTTTTTATGTTTAAATCCGCCCCAAATTGCTAAACCCAATAATAATAAACTCACTGGCGGCAAGCCCGTTAGCACTATCTCCTGCAAATAAAACCACCACGGCGCGGTACCCCAATTGATGGCTTTATTTTCCAGAATATTAGCCTGGAAATAGTGCCAGGCGGTGAATTCCCATGTGCCATATAACCAATAATCAGCCCACACACCAATGCCAATCGCCAAGCCGCCGCCCAACAACAACCAGCCCCACTCCACTCCGCGCAACCGCCGATAATACAATAGCCAAACCGCCACACCCGCCAGCGCGAACGCCATCTGGAAGCGAAAAAAGAAGGATAGGCCCAATAAAAGCCCGCCCAATACTAGCCGCCACCCTACCCTATTTCTTTCATTGTCAAGGAACTGCGTAACAAAAAACAAACCCGCCAAGAAGCTCATGCCCGCCCAGTTTTCCGAAGAAAAACGGACGCTCAAATAAGGTATGAACCACAACAGCATCGCCGACCAAAGCAGGTTCTTCACTAATCTCTCCTCGTCAAAATTGCGGCCCAATTGCTTTGACCAGACAAAAATCACCAGCCACATCAACCAGCCGCTTAGTAGTCGTAATAGAAAGGCTTGATTAAAAGGGCTTTCCACCCCAATTACTTTCAATCCACTAATCGTCTCATAAGCCAGCCAGGGCTGCAAACCGGGCCGAATATGCTCCGCAAATTCCCAGGGCAAATCTGTCGCTGGTGTGTTGCCCAATTTGTAGTTAGCCAGTTCCAGCAATTGAAAATGCTCGTCGGGATGGTGATAGCCTTCGCTGCACCACGCCGCCAAACCATACATCACTAAACCGGCAAATAGTAAATGGTTATTGGTTATTGGTTTATTAGTTAACTGGCTCACCACATCGCAATAATCAAGTGTTTTGTAAATAGGTTTTACTTTGCTATTGACCACATTTCGTCACATTGACCACATATTTTTATTCTTTTACTCCATTTTCACCTTCACCTTTTTCAAGTCCACCGAATTACCACCGACCATGATCTCAAATTCGCCCGGCTCACTACCAAAAGTCAGGTCGCGGCGATAAAAGCTGAGGTCTTTATCCGTCAAGGTGAACGTAACGACCTGAAAGGCACCGGGCTGCAACATAATTTTCTGGAAACCTTTTAGTTCTTTTACTGGCCGTGTCACCGAACCAACCAAATCATGAACGTACAATTGCACCACCTCTTCTCCGGCGCGCTTGCCAGTATTAGTCACTTTTACCGTTACTTGCAGGTTTTCATTTTTTCTGAAAGTTGTTTTATTAACTATTGGTTCATCATAGCCAAAAGTGGTGTAACTCAGTCCAAAACCAAAGGGGTACTGCGGCGAATTAGGCATATCGAGGTATTTGCTCGTCCATTTGGAATTTGGATCATAAGGCCGCCCCGTGTTCTTTTCATTGTAAAAAATCGGCACCTGCCCCACCGAACGCGGGAAAGTCATCGTCAATTTGCCCGATGGATTATAGTCGCCAAACAGTACATCGGCGAGCGCATTGCCCGTCTCCGTGCCGAGCCACCAGGCTTCCACTACGGCAGTCGCATTTTCAGCGATCCAGGGAATAGCCAATGGGCGACCATTCATCAGTATTACTACTACGGGTTTGCCAGTTTTCACTAGTTCTTCTACTAATTCTTCTTGTACGCCGGGTAATCCAATTTCCGCGCGTGCCGCTGCTTCCCCGCTCATCATGGCTTTTTCACCGACGGCTACCACCACGATTTCGGCGTTTTTCGCGGCTGCGACGGCTGCAGCAAAACCGGATTTATCCATACCATCCACGGTGGCGCAACCAGCCACATATTGGCAGTTGGCATTGGTTTTCAAACCTGTCAGCAACGTCACGCAGTCTTTGGCATCGCCCGCTCCGCTCCAGTTGCCGATCAGTTCGCTCTGGTTGTCAGCCAGGGGGCCAATGAGGGCGATCTTTGCGCCTTTGCGCAGGGGCAGTGCATTCTTGTCATTTTTCAATAAAACAATGCTTTTACGAGCCATATCGCGGGCATCGTCGCGGTTGGCTTTGGTCAGGATTTGCGTTTTTTCGCGTTGTTCGTCGCAGTATTTGTAGGGATTTTCAAACAAGCCCAATTCAAATTTCAAGCGCAGAATCCGTTTGACGGCCTCATCCACCTGAGTCAATGGCACTTTCCCTTGTTTCACCGATTGAGCCAGAAACTTTTGATAAATAGCGCCTTGCATATCCATATCTACCCCGGCATTGGCTGACATTTCCCCGGCATCTTTTTCATTAGCGACTACGCCGTGGTTGACCATTTCATTCATGGAGGTATAATCTGTTACCACAAATCCCTGGAAATTCCATTGTTTGCGCAGGATGTCAGTCAGCAAATAGTGATTACCAGTGGCAGGTACGCCATCGTAGTCATTGAAAGAAGTCATAATCGTCGCTGCGCCTGCTTTCACCGCCGCTTCATAAGTAGGCAGGTAATAGTCCCGGAAATAGCGTTCGCTCATGTCCACGCTATTGTATTCCCGACCAGCGATGGGTGCGCCGTAACCGGCATAGTGTTTTACGCAGGCCATCATCGCGTCGTTTTGCGCGAAGCTTTTACCCTGAAAACCATGCACTCGTGCTTCCGCAATACGGCAACCGAGGTAGGTGTCCTCTCCGGCTCCTTCCATCACCCGACCCCAGCGCGGATCGCGACCAATATCTACCATCGGGGCGAACGTCCAGTTCAGGCCAGAAGCGGTAGACTCCATAGCCGCTACCCGCGCCGAACGTTCGATGGCGGCTAAGTCCCAACTGGCGGATTCGCCGAGCGGAATGGGGAAGATGGTTTTGTAACCGTGAATAACATCGTAGCCAAAGATGAGCGGAATTTTCATCCGGGTTTCTTCCACAGCAATGCGTTGTAGCTCGCGGGTAAATTTTACGGTGTGGCTATTGAACAAGGCACCGCAGGCCCCAGAGCGAATGTCTTTGGTGTAGCCCTCGCGAATGGTTGGTCCAGTGGCCCCCCAATCGGTGGTATAGAGCGTCATTTGGCCCACTTTTTCTTCCAGCGTCATCAGGCGGAGGAGGGAATCTACACGTTTGTCAATGGGCGAGTAAGTAGTGGCGGCCATTTTCGGCGACTTTTCCATTTGCACCACGGGTGTGCGGGTACAAAGAAAAGAGGATAAGCCGAGGGCAATAAAAAGGAGGGCGAAAGGTGCTATGTTTAGTTTCATGTTAGTTGACGTATTAATCAATTGACTAGTTAATGCAAGTTTTTAATAGTTACGAGAACCGTTCACGTCTTGGTGTACGCCTCGCTTGTCATCCTGTCGGGAACCGTCCACGCCGTGGTGTGCTTTGTAATGTTTTCCGCGACGTGGACGGTTCCCGACAGGATGACAAAAAGCGGCGTGTTCCACAAGGGTCCTTATTTATGCTGCGCAAACAACCACTCCAACACCGCCGGATTATAATAGGTAATATCCCAAACATTGTGGCCCATCGTAGAGTATTCCGTGTATTTTATCGAACTACCCGCTTTTTTCAACGCTTCTACCATTTGCCAGTCATATTTGGGATACACGGCGCCATCCAGACGGCCATGAAAAGCCCAGATGGGAATGCCCTTGATCAAACTCGCCTGTGCGGGATCGGCACCGCCGCAAAGCGGTAGTCCAGCAGCAAACAAATCCGGCTTGCGCATCATCAGGTCGTAGGTCCCAAAACCACCCATTGAAAGGCCAGTGATATAGATACGTTTTGGATCAATATCTGAATTGGCACGCATCAATTTGTCCACTAAGGCAAGCACCATTTTACCCGGCTGGGTATAGGTTTGGTCATTGAAAGTTATTTGCTCCCAATCGCGCGTAACCCCACCCCACACCTCATCGGGCGGGCACTGCGGCACTAACAGGTAACAGGGATGTTTTTCCCGCATTTCTTTTTCGCAAAAAGCAAAAACCCCGTTGCGCATCTGGGAAGAATTGTCTGTCCCGCGCTCGCCAGAACCGTGCAGGAATACCACCAGCGGATATTTCGATTCGGTGGCGGGCAGCATGGCATTTTTCTTCGGCTCCATTAATTGGTAAGGCAGCTTATTATTCGCTGCGTCCTGATAAATTTCCCTTTTGAAAAAGCCCTCTGGTTCCACCGGAACGTCCGGGTTGGGCAGCGGCATTTTGCGCTTGGTGTTATCTTTTTCAACGGCCACGGTGGACTGATCGAGCCATCCGCCCGTAAAACCCGCTTTACGCAGCCCCGTCACGATATAGGGATTTTTTTGCATCAGCTTCCAGATCAAAGCAGAGCGGTAATTTTCCAGCATCAGCACAATGGGCCCTTGATCAATGCCGAGGTAGTCTTGATCTACCCAATATGGAAATCCCGGCTGACCATTTTTGGTCTGGTCGGCCCAGGTAAAGGTTTCATTATAGCCGTCAAAAAAACCGTAAGGGCCGACTGGAAAATGATCCCACATGGCTTCCAGGGCAGGCAAACAAATTTCCGGCGCAAAAGCAATGGAACTGACCGCTGCGGTCGGAGCGATGGTGCCGTCATCCACGAGATAATCTATGGCGGCACCGCGCGCGGAATAGCCATCAAAAGTCTGTTTGTGTCCATTCCAGTTTATTTCAGCGTAGCCAGGTCCATCGCCAGCGGTGAGGCCCCAGATATTCGGGCCGTAGCCAACGAATTTTTGGGGATTATCCAGGCAATACTGACGATTGGCGTAGGTGGCACGACGACTGTTTTCGTGATAGTCAATGCCCATATTACGCATATAAGCATCTTTAATGTCGTGGAAATCTACCCAGCACTGACTATATTGGTGACCAAAAAGTGGCCCAAAATTGACCATATCCTGGCCTTTGTATTCGGCGCGGAAGTAGGGTTTGCACCATTGTTGCCACATGCTGGGCGGCACCGGATGGGTCGGCGAACCAATGGCCATCAGTACCAGCACCATAGCTTCATTATAGCCGCGCCAGTCGGAGGCCAGGAAACCGCGATCCGGGAACCAGCCCATGCTCAGGCGGTTATTTTCGTTTAAAAACCAGTCAAATTCAACGCGGCGATACAAAAAATCGGCTTGCTCGCGGATGGCTTTTTCGGTAGTAGTAGATTGATCAAAATAGGTAAGACAAGACAGAATACCGGCCATCAACAGGCCAGTATCAATACTGGAAAGTTCGACATTTTTGAAGCGCGTCGCCGTTTTGGTATCCAGGAAATGGTAGAACCAGCCCTTGTAACCAGCTACCCCGGAAGGCTGGGGGCCCTGGGGGAGATTTTTTAGAAAATTCAGGGTTTTCAGCACGCGGTCGGCGGCTTGTGCGCGGGTGATCCAGCCACGTTCAGCACCAACCAAATAGGCGGAAAGCCCAAAGCCAGTGGCGGCAATACTGGAAAAATTATTGTTCGGGTACCGATCTGGCACCTGCCAGGTAGTAGTATCGGTGGTCGCCCAGAAGTACAGGAAATGGCGACGCTGCACCTCATCCAGGCTAAATGGCGGCTTATTGGCCGTTGGTCCGCTGGTGACTTGTTGGGCTTGCATGAAAGGCCCAATGACACTTAAAAAAATGATTAAGGAAAAAAGTCTCGTCATATTTGGGAGGAACAATTTTTAAAAAGGCAAAGGGCAAAAAAGCAAATGGGCAGCGGAACCCTAAAAACCGTCCGCTGCCCATACTACATTGGCCACATTATTTACTTTAATTGGCCACATTAAAATTCTACTGCTTCACAAACTTCGCATTACCCAACAGTGCACCCTGCTTGCTGAACCCAGCCAGCGAGTACATACCCACTGGGAATTGCGACACGTCCAAGTCTGTATAAGTGTCGGAAACAGTGGAGATAGAGGCTACGCGCTGGCCATAAGCATTGAACACGTCAATGCGGGCAACGTCCTGGAAGTTTTTCACTAACAAGGTGTTAGCCACTGGGTTAGGCGATACCGACATGGTCGGCACTGGCCCAGGAGTGAATGTATTCACCATTCCGCATTCGCCTGCACCAATCACGATGTCATCGAAGTAAGAGGTCACATCTACTCCAGTTGCCGGAATATCTAGGTCAAAAAACAGGGTTAAGCGTCTGTAATCACCATTATCGGGAGCAGCAGCGAAATCAACCGTAATTTCTTCCCATTCATTAATCTTCGTGTTAGGTACTGAAATTTGTAATGCTGCTGCACCGTTTGTAGAGCCTTCCAGTTTAGCGGCAAAGTTACCGATGTGGTCCATGTACACTTTGGCACGGATGGTTTTCACTCCCTTGAAATCAATAGCTGATTCCAGATTAGGGTCGGTATAAATACCAGCGAAAACTTGTGCACTATCCGCCTTGATAAACTCCGTCACCTTTGCGCTTACATCAATGCCGCTTGGGTTGGGGTTGTTTACTACTTTAACCGGATCGCCCGTTGCTTCGATGTGACCGTTCGCGAAGTATTTCCAGGTCAGCGTCGTAGCTGGCGTTTCGTTATCGTCTACGCAACCGTTGTAGCCAGCCCGTGCCCACTGCACATTGTCAATGTAGTAAACGCCACCACCGGTTTCGTTGCCGACATTGAAGAAAATCACGATTTGCTTAGCCTCTGTACCTATTGCACCGCTGAAATCAATATCGAATTTCTGCCAGGTGTTGGCAGTCGTTACTGTATCAAAAATCTCGACGTTGGTTGGCCCTTGCAGTTTGATCAGGAAAGGCACGTTGACGGTCGGCGACCAGATCTGGAATTTCAGGTGGTTGTACAGCGACAGGTCTGGTGCAGTAGCAAACTCAAAGCCAATACCGGCATACGCGCCAGCGGGGTCCGTATATTCGCCGACTTTCAAAGAACCGTTTTCCGGGGTCAAGTGCGGGTTATTAACAGTTTTGAGGTCATCTGCGCCATAGAAAATGGTGCTGTAGTTATGTTGGCATTCAAAATCTTCCACGATGTTTGGCACTGGCACAACGCCTGCACAAATATCAATGGTGACTTTTGACTGCGTCAAATTGTCAATACACCAGCCTTCGCCAGCAGCAGCAGTGCCGGGATTGAAGATCAGACGTATTTCAGCAAAGTTGGTGATAGCATCATAAGCCGAAAAGTCAAAATGCAACGTCTCCCATTCGCCGGGTGTAGTAATGTCAGCGGTTGCTTCCTTGTTCCCTTCGGTTGGGGAACTGAGCTGCATAGTCACGCTGCCGCCAGTGGCCGGGCTGAGTACATCAATGTTGAACTGACCATAAACCGACAAGTCCAGGTTTGCGACTGGCGAAATGGCCTGCAACGTGGAGAAAGCCGAAGTGCCTTTGGTGTAACAACCCACTTCCGTAGAGTTATTGACATCGTTTGGCATGGAGTTAGCGACCGGGCCGCTAAATGTGCCGTGGATCACTTCATTCTGATCCAAAGGCTGCCAGGCCAGATGCTGTCCACCCTGAAAATCTTCCAACACGGAAGCAGTTGGTGCGGACAGTTTGATATTGTCAATATAGTAGGTGTCGCCCGCTTCGCCATTGACTCCAGCATTGAAGAAAATAACGAATTTGGTATTTCCGGCACCTGCCTGGGCGCTGAAATCTACAGTATAGGTGACCCATTTGTTTAGTTCGGTGACTGGTAAGGGGAATTCTTTGGCCGCACCGCCTTCGGTTTTCAGCAACAATGTGCCGGTCTTAGTTGAATATACCTGTAAGCTGAACACGCTGCGTTGGGTAAAATCAATCGGGTTTTGATAATCAATAATCAATGCCGAATACTCTGTACCCTGACCAGCTACATCCTTATATTCGCCCACTTTTGGAGAGTTGTTGTCGCCGGTGGGATAAGGATTATTGACCACTGTCAAGCTATCCCAGCCTGCGCCATAAGTTGCGTTGCGGTTGCACTCGAAATCGTCGATAATGTCCGGATCAGCAGCAACATTCAGGCACGCGCCTTTTGGTACAGCGCAGATATTGTCAATGTAATACGTGTCGGCACTGGTCTCTACTCCCGGATCAAAGAATAAAATCAGCCTGGTCAGACCAGTATTCGCTGCTGCTGCACTGAAATCGAAGGTGTACTCCTGCCAGGCACTGGCTACCGCAATATTTTTAGTTACCTCTATGGCAGGCACCCCGTCACCTTCCAGTTTCATCAATACCTGCGTAGCCGCAGTAGCGTAGATGTCAATCTTAAACTGGTTGTAAGAGGACAAGTCGAAGGCCGTACCATTGTCGGCTAACAACAGGCTATAAGCGTGGGTATCGCTTTTCACATATTGACCAACATTGGGCGAGGAATTGACCGAGTTCGGTGCCGGGTTGGCTACTGGTGCCGTGAATGTCCCATCCAGGCCCTGGAAAGTCAGACCTGGGCCTTCAAAGTCTGCAAAACAGAGCTGTGCTTTTTCCAGCCGGATGTCGTCGAAATAGTAAGAGGCAGAGTCGCCCAACACGAAGGAGTTGAAAGAAATCAACAACTGATTTAGCGCGGTAGCTCCAGCATATTGCGACAGGTCGAAGGTATATTCGACCCATTGATTGGCTACGGTAATGTCTACGAATTTCTCCGCGTTTACGCCGCCGCCTTGAAACTTGAACAGCAATTGCGCTGGTGCTGTCGGCGACCACACTTTCATTTTGACTTGGTTGTATTCCGAAATATCAATCGGGCCACCCAGATCGCCCACAGCGAAATTGAAGTCAAAAACCGGGTTGTTGGTGTACTTGCCCACCGTGGCGCTGGTGTTAATACCACTTGGATCGGGATTGGGCACCGCCCCGTCGTAAGTACCATTCAGGCCGCTCCAGGTGATGGGGATTCCTCCGCCCTCAAAGTCTTCGAGCAAGGTCTGAGCATACGCGCCAAACAGGCAGCATATTGCTAACAATGCAGTGATAAAAATCTTTTTCATAAGCACTTCTTTTGAATTGGTTAAGTTGTAAAGGAAAACAGGTTTGTTGTTTGAAGAATGTGGAGAGGTTTAGTTTTTTGATTATCAGCATTTTATCCTAAAACGCATCTCATTATCATCTTGTCGGAAACCGTCCATGTCGCGTTGTCTACTAAGAGCGAGTCCCGACAGGATGCAAATGTGGCGTACACTATTCTACCACGACTGTCCGGCTCACTGCCCTACCCTGCCCGTTTTTAAAGGACAAAAAGTAGGTTCCAAAAGTCAGATTTTTAGTGTCAAATGTTTCTACGGAAGAGCCATTGGCTAGTGATTTTTTGGAGAAATATCGGCGTATCAATCGGCCTTGCGCATCCGTCAATTCAGCCGTAATTTGTTGTTTTTCCAACGTCACAAACTCCACTTGAAAACTGCTGCCAGCGGCAATCGGGTTGGGAAAAACGGTAGCATCAAAGCCCATTTTTGCCAGGTTCTCCTCCCTGGTCGCCGAGTTGTCGGGCTGAAAACCCATTGCCAGTAAAGCGGGTTGAATTTCCGAATTTTGCATAAATAATTGCCACAACAGCCCACTTCGCTGATTCTCGATCATATCCACAATAGGGCCTTGATCAATCGCCAGGTAGGAGTCGGCAAACCAGTTTTGGTCGAGATTGTAGGCATCATAAAATCCATATTCTCCCCACAATTTTTCGCCCTGCACGCGATAAAAATATCGCAGCGCGTCCATGCTTTCCGCCGGGGTATAGGGCATGGAAGCCAGTGCCGCTGTCGGCGACAGGGTGCCATTATCATTGCTCGGATAAATATCGTGGGCAGCATAGCCATTGGGATCGTCGCTGGCGGTAAGGCCCCAGGCAGTAGCGGAATAACCGGCATGATGCTCTGGATTAGCCGCGCAGTAGGCACGCTGGATGAGAGCGTGGTTGCGATTGCGCACAAAATAGTTGCAATAATTGTCGCGCCAGCCGCGTGGATCGAAACCTAAATAGGAGTAGTGGGCGAAGAACATGGGCCCGCCCCCGAACGGCCCGCAATAAATTGGATAACCAAAATATATGCTCGGATTGGCGTAATTACCGGAGGTCCAGCCAGTTTGGTACAGGCTGCCCGGCACTGGATGCGTAGGAGAAGCTGTCGCCAATAGATACACAATCTGCGCCTCGAAGAAACCCCGCAATTGGAAGTTTATCTGCCAGGCATAGTTGGGCGACCAGTGCCAATACAGCACTGGACCATTCGGCGTTTTCCGAAACCAGTCCCATTCTACATCTTCCCAAAGGCCGGTAATAGCAGCGCGGAGGGCATTTTCGTTAGCATTATTTTGATCAAAATACTGGCGTACCGCCAGCAAACCCTGCATCAAAAAAGCCGTTTCTACCAAGTCTGCGCCATCGTCGTATTGGCTAAATGGGTACACATTACCGTTATTGCCATTCATCCAGTGCGGGAACACGCCGTGAAAGCGATCGGCGTATTGCAAAAAACCCGCGATTTGTAGCATCCGATTCACCGCCTCGGTGCGGGTGATCCAGCCACGTTCTGCTCCAACGATGATTGCCATCAAGCCAAATCCAGAACCGCCCGTCGTTACGATGTCCGGGTTGCCATTGCTGCGTTCGCGAGCCAGGCCGCTCACTGGATGGGCGTAATCCCAGAAATAGCGGAAGGTGTAATGCTGCACCATATCGAGCAGTTGCTCGTCGGTCATGACGTAGGTCTGGGCTGTATCCGGGGTCGAGAATGCCCCAGTCGTACCGCCGATTACTGCCCGCACCTGGTATTGTCGTTCCAGATTTTGGCCTTCATCGCCCGTCCAATCTATCAGCGTAGTCTTACTCGCAGGCACAGATTTCAGGAGCGTAAACTGGCCGCCGCCATCGGTGGAGCGATAAATCTGGTAGGTGGTAACGCCCGTACTGGCACTGGGCTGCCAGCGCAACTCAATGTGACTATCGTAGCCGGTAGCCGTCAACCCAGTGGGGGCCGCAGGTGGCTGAGCGGTCGCGCATTGGGTCAATAAAAGTAGTAGTATAATGGTGTAGTTGTTTCTGGTCATACTCGTCTGCGTGGAGGGTGTAGGGAGTTTTAGAATAGATTAGAACCGTGGCTCCCACTAGGTTGTTCACTTCCCCTCGTTTTCGTTTTTTGGGCAAAAATTCGGTGTCTGTGTTTTTTTTCAGCATGAAATTATGACAACCTACGCAATTTTAAGCTTAAAAGTACCTCACCAAAACTACACCATGCCCAAAATGGACAAAAATCCAGTGTTTAAGCGGGTAAAATCCTTGTTGCCACCCTATATTTTTTTCAAAAAGCCATCAGAAATTCGGTCAGGTTGACATCTTCCGGTAAGCCAAGTTTTTTGCGCAGGCGATATCGTTTGTTCTCGACACCCCGCGTGGAGATGTTGAGCAACGGCGCAATTTCCTTAGAAGCCAGGTTCATTTTCAGGTAGGCAGCCAACCGCATATCGCCGGGGGTGAGGTCGGTGAAACGCAGCATCAGTCTTTTGAAAAATTCATCGTGGACTCGATTGAACGAGGCTTCAAAAATTTCCCAGTCGTGATCGCCTTCCAGGTGCGCATCAATGCGGCGAATGATTTTTTGCAATGCCTGCGGGTCGTTCCGCGCCACCAGCAAATCATCCTTCATACTTTGCAACACCTCATTTTTGCGGATCAAATTGAAGGCGGCGTTGGAGAGTTCGCGGTTTTTATTCTCTACTTCCAACACTAATTTTTCCTTTTCCGCCTCGGTGCGTTGGCGGGCCAATTCGCGTTCTTTTTCGGCTTCCAAATGCTGGAATTGTTGGCGAAGTCGGCGGCGGTTGAACAATTCGATGTACCAGGCCAGACCGACTCCCAGCAAAAAGTACAACGCCCAGGCCCAGTGCGACCGATACCACGGCGGCGAAATGTGAAAAGTCAATTGTGCCTCTCCGCCAGTGTCGGCACGGACGCGAAAGACATAGCGGCCCGGTGGCAGGTTCACAAATTCCTTTTCCGGGTTGCTCTGCCAGGCAGACCATTGGCTGGAAAAACCTTCCATTTGCCAAGAAAATTGGGGTGAATGCTCAAAAAATGGGCTGGCAAAATTGAATTTCAAACTATTTTGTCGCCATGTCAACACCAAATCCGGCTGATGACCTGCCCAAACAACTTCTCCATTTTCGGTTTTAACCGTTCGAATGACTGGAGCTACCTCAGCCGACCGATAATCTTTATCCAATACTGGCTTGTTCAGGCGAGCAAAACCATTTTCCAGGCAAAACAAATAGGAATCGGCCGACAGCGCGACGACATTTTCAAAACCCGGTACCAGCGAAAGCAGCAATGAATACTGGCGACCATTCGCTGTAAACAATCGCAAACCGCTACTATCCACGGCAAAATAATCGCCATCGGTGCCTGCCAGCCATTTCTGACGAATTTGTTCGGTCGTCGCGGGTACAAATTGCGTATGTTGATTAGAAATTAGCATACGCAGCGGCCTAAAATCGGCATTGACAATAACGCTGCCGTGAATGACGGCCAGATCAAGTTTGAAATCAGTCGGCAGCCCATCGGCGCGAGTGAACACCCGGAACTCTTGTACCTCTGTCCAATCATCGTGAAGACGCAAGCGATAAAGCCCCTTGCTGGGGTGCGCGCCCCACAAATAGCCCAGCGAATCGAAGGCAATTTTTTTCAGGGGCTCACTGAATCCGGCAACTCGCTGACCGTTTTGCCAGCGACCCAGTGCATTCTTCCGAAACACCACCAGCCCAGTATAAGTACCCTGCACCAGCACATCGCTTCGCCCCGGCACTGGAATGGTACACCAGCCGCCAGTAATCTCCGACAACTTGCGTGCCGTCGTATTCTCGATCAAAAAGGTGCCGCTATTGTGGCCACAAAGCAGTTGATTATCAAATACTTGCAATTGCCACACCTGCCCTTGCGTCCCTTCGATCAATTGAAAATGATCGGTACAAATAACATTTTCCGCACAGATGTCGCGCACAAAAACCCCCTGATTGGTGCCAATGTAGAGTCGTCCATTCCACTGAGCGGCGGTATAGACGGTGCCGATTTTGCCACTTTGATCGGTAAAAATGGTTAGCGGCGAATGCAGTGCCACCAGATCAATGCCACGGTCGAGGCCGAGCCATAAGTTGCCTTCGCGGTCTTCGGTCAAGGCCAGTACAGTGTTGTTTTGTAAGCCGTTTTCTCGATTGAGGTGGTAACGCAACCGACCGGCACCATCCAGGATATAAGCACCATTCAGGATAGTGCCGATGGCCCAGCCACCGTCGCGCAGCGCAATGGCGCGATTGAGCTGGTACTGCTGAAAGGCGGAATTGAGCATATTGCGCCACGGCTGGCAGTGACCTTGCTGCCACTCGAACATACCGTGACCGGAAGTGCCAATCCATACTCCGCCTTTGCCGTTGGGTACCAGAAATTGCACGATCTCGCCGGCCAGCAATTCGGTGCCAGATAGAAAACGAAAGGTGCCATCGGGCAGCAATTCGTACAATCCCCGCCCGATCACGGGCAACATGACGTGGCCATTGACCGACCGCGCAAACATAATACTGTTTGGGGGCCGAAGCACCGTAACTTTTTGATAGTCAAACTTATAAATAGAGGAAAAAGACTGAAACAACACAAAATCAGGGCCGACTAATATATGCCAGATTTCTTCCTTGTTCAACTTTTCAGCGTCTACATCTTTGCTCAGCGAGGTGTAGACGAAACGGCTATTTTCATCGGTTCGCCAGTAACCAAACTCCGCAAAACCGCCGCAAAACACCTCGCCATGCGGCCCCGTCGCAATGGCGCGAATAGTTTGTTTTTCCGGTAAAAAAAAGGATTGCCAGCGCGTGCCGTCGAACTCGAGTAAGCCGCCGTTATTGCCTGCGTACAGCCAGCCGCCCGCCGCTGTGTCTTGTGCCAAGGCCCAATTCTGATTTTGTCCGCCATAATCAGCCGGAGAAAAATTACGAATGCGCGGCACTTCCTGGCCGGTGGCAGGCGCCGTCAGCAGAAGTAGAGAAACGAGCAGAGGAAAAAATGCGGGCTGCACCCGACAAAGAAACGTTGCTTCTCCTTATTTTTGAAAAATGGGAAACAACTTGCGCAACAGGTTCATCGGCGAGAAGTCGCTTTTCTGCTGCATCACTTCCACAAACACCAGCTTCAAATGTTGCTGGACGCTGGAAACGGCAATGACTACCAGCGAAGTGGCACCATTGTTTTCTTCCCGAACCTGTTGGACGGAATCCAAACGCCAATCGTGTGACTGAATGGATTGATCGGGCTTTTCTGTGATCTGACTGTCGGCTAAATGGTATCCTTTGGCGGTGAGGGTTTGGAGGGCATCAGGCAGAGAAAGGTACTTGATCATAAAGGAGAACTTTTTGCGGGAGATGATTAAAAACGTGTGCCAAAGGTAAACGCGGCTTGGCCGGGGAAATTTTTGCAAATGATATTTAAATGGTCGGGAATGTCGGCTCCTGGCAATAGGCTTTGTGGGCGGCAATTTACGTATATAGTAGAGGCAGCGTTTATTTAAATGGAAAAAAAATTTAATGGGTTGACAATCAATATTCGCTTAATTCGGACCGTTGTTCCCTCGCTTTACCTGGCGCCTGGCATTTTGAGAAAAATCGTCAGTATGGGGCATTTTTTACTCAAAAAGCAAGGCTGGGTAGGTGGCCTGCTGTTCCTGTGCACCTGGTCTGTTTGTGCACAGACCGTGGCTCAGGATACCTCTGTACGTTTTTTTGCCGTTCCATTATTGTCCTATAGCAATGATACCCGCCTTGGCTTTGGGACGGCTGGTATTCTCACTTTTCGGGGAAATCCGCTGCGTTCCAGCGTTACTTTTGGCCTGCTATACACCCAGCGCAAGCAATTTCTGTTGTATTTCCCGTATCAATGGTTCAGTTCAAATGGCAGGTGGCGAGTGTATGGCGAGGCGGGCTGGTATCGCTATTTCTACCAGTATTTTGGTATTGGCAACGCTTATCCCGACGATTTTATCGAAACTTACACTGCTCAATACCCTCGTCTGCGCCTGACGGTAGCAAAACGGCTCAATGCCCGGCAGTTGGTTGGATTGCGCTATAATCTTGATGTCTATCGAATTGTATCCAGCTCGGCGGGCAGCGAAATTGATAGAAAAGTGCTGCGTGGCGCGGAGGGAGGAATATCATCGGGCGTTGGGCCGGTGTGGCTGTATGATTCGCGCGACAATCAGTTTTACCCGCACCGTGGCTGGCTGGCCGAAGTAGCAGTGATTGGAGAGCAGCGATTGACTGGCAGTGATTTCGAGTTTGTGCGCTTTTCGCTGGATGTGGCTCGCTATTGGGCCTTGGGACATAAAATGACCCTGGCTACGCAGGCAGTTGCGCAATTTACGGCCGGTCATGCTCCATTTTTCAATCTCTCTCAATTGGGCGGCACCAAACGTTTGCGGGGCTACCCGGATGGAAAATATCGTGATAAGCACTTACTGCTGGGTCAGGCAGAATGGCGTTTTCCCATTTTCTGGCGGTTCAAAGGGGCAATTTTTGTTGGCAGTGGCACCGTATTTGGCACTGCAAATGAGCGGCTGCGCTGGCGACCGGAAGGAGGTGGTGGCCTGCGTTTTGAGTTTGATAAAAAACAACAATTGCACCTGCGGCTGGATTACGGCATAGGCGATGGGCGGGATAATGCTGGTTTTTATTTGACTTTTGGAGAAGCTTTCTGAATTTCTGGTTTATTAATTCTGTAAAGATATTTTTGACTGAGGAAATAATATTTTTGAAATGGAAAGATTTGTCAAGGCATCGGTCATTATTCCAGTACTCAATGAAGCAGAACGGATTGGGTCATTGGTGAGGTTTTTAAAACTGCACGGACAGGATTTTTTGGAAGAAGTGCTGGTAGTAGATGGAGGCAGCCAGGATAAAACGATCGCCCTGGCCCTGGAAGCCGGAGCGCGGGTGCTGCGCAGCCCGGTGAGCAGCCGCGCTACACAAATGAACCTGGGGGCACGGGCGGCGCGGGGAACGCTCCTGTATTTTGTCCATGCGGATACCCTGCCACCAGCGTCGTATGCAGATGATATTCAGGCGGCTCTGGCGACTGGCTACGCAATGGGCTGCTATCAATATCGCTTTGATTCGTCGCGTATGTTATTGAAAATCAATGCTTATTTCAACCGTTTCCCGTGGTTGTGGTGTCAGGGTGGCGATAAAACGTTTTTTATTCGTCGGGAAGTTTTTGAAGAATTGGGCGGCTACGATGAGTATTACATCGTGATGGAAGAGTATGATTTTTTGCGACGGGCCATGCGGCATTATCAGCTGTTTACTATTCCAAAATTTGCCACCGTATCGGCACGGAAATACGAGCAGAATGGCTGGCTTCGTGTGCAACTGGCCAACACCCTGGTTTTTCAGCTGTTTCAATGGCGAGTGGCTCCGATGCGTTTGAAGCGCATTTATAAATCTATTGTACGTTGACACTCGTACTTGGAGCAAAACGTAGCCCCATTTTGTAAAAAATTCAATTACATGAGAAAGTCCATTCTAATTTCGCTCACCTTATTGTCTGCCATCGTGCTATGGTTTACCTGTTCCTATTGCCGCAGCATCAAGCATAACACCGATTCTAAACCCGTTACCCATGAGAAGTGGAATGCCTTGCTCAAAAAACACGTCCGGGAAGACGGCATGGTGGATTATAAAGGCTTCGTTCGTGACAGCGCAGCCCTGAACGATTACTTGAAATTGCTGGAAACATCCCACCCCAGCGACAAAAACTGGAGCCGCAATGAACAGATGGCTTACTGGATCAATGCCTATAATGCCTATACTATTCAGCTCATTATCCAACATTATCCGATAGCGAGTATCAAGGATATTAAGAAAGGCGTGGCCTTCGTCAACTCAGTGTGGGACATCAAATTCATTCACATTCAAGGCTATACGTATGATCTAAATAACCTCGAACATAATATTCTACGGCCCGTTTTCAAGGATGCCCGCATTCACGCCGCTATTAATTGTGCCTCTTATTCCTGCCCGAAACTGTTGAATGAAGCCTATACCGCCGCCAAATTGGACAAGCAACTCGATGCTGCTATGCGTGGTTTTATCAACGACCCGAATCGCAACAAAATCAAGGCGGACAAAGCTGAAATATCGGAAATATTCAAGTGGTTCAAGGGCGACTTTGAGCGCGATGGCAGCGGCTCCGTGTGGGGATTTCTGAACAAATTTTCTACCGTGAAATTATCCAAAAACACCGACATTGGCTACCTGGATTACGACTGGAATTTGAATGAAGCAAAATAAATAGCCATTACTTAATGCAGCAAGTACTAGATTTCTTCCGAAAGTTATTTGATACCAGCGATTTTCCGGCCCGCTGGCATTGTGGACGCTGGACAGATTTTCACGGTTGGCTGTACATCATCTCCGATCTGCTCATCTGGTCGGCGTATTTTGCCATTCCACTCCTGCTTTTTGGTTACATTCGGAAAAAAGAAGTGCCCTTTCATCGGGTCTTTTATTTGTTTGGCGCTTTCATTTTGGCTTGTGGCATTACCCACCTGCTCGACGCTATTATCTTCTGGTCTCCGGTTTACCGGCTGAGTGCGGTGGCTCGTTTTTTCACCGGGGTGATCAGTTGGGTCACAGTTTTTGCGGTGTTGCGGGTATTGCCAGCGGCTTTTGCGATGCGTACGCCGGTAGATTTTGAAAAGGAAATTGAAAAACGCAAAGCCGTCGAGAAGGAGTTGAATAAAAATAATCACCTGCTCAATCTGGCCCAGCAAATCGCCAGAATGGGCCATTGGGAGTGGCGGAAAAACGAAGGTACTATCGTCCACGGCTCGGCAGAACTCTTGCGGATATACGAGATAGCGGGCGATAATGGAGCATTGCATTACGAAGACCTGTTGCAGCGTACCCACCCCGACGACCGTGATTATGTGGTGGCCAACTGGCAAAAAGCGATGCAGGAAGGGTTGCTTGCCCCATCCTACTACCGGCTAATCGGTTCATCCAACCAGATCGTTCATATTATGGTGCAAGGTGATGCCCTGCGCGATGCAAACGGGGATATTATTGGCCTGATTGGTACGACTCAGGATGTGACCCAAGCCAAAAGAACCGAAGAAGAACTGCTGCAAAAAACCCGTGATCTGGAAAGCAAAGTGATTGAACTGCAACGTTTTGCCTTCATCGCCTCGCACGATTTGAAAGAGCCTTTGCGTAAAATCAGCCTGTTTGCTTCCCGATTACAAGGTCAGTTTGGCGCTACCTTGCCGGAGAAAGGCACAGAATATGTGCAGAAAATACAGGAGAATGCCAACCGCCAACAGCAGTTAGTGGATGAGATCATGCAGTTGTCCCGCTTATCAGAAACCACGGAAACCAAGGTATGGACTTCCCTGAGTGCCTTAGCGGAAGAGGTACGTAGCGATCTGGAACTGCTGATTCAGGATAATCAGGCGATTGTCCTGATCGGTGCTTTGCCGGAAGCGCCCGTGGCCCCCGTACAAATCCGTATTTTATTTCAAAATCTGCTCAATAACGCGCTGAAATTCCGCTTGCCAGACCGCGTGTCCGAAATTCGTATTTCCGGTGAAATAGTAACCCGCTCGCACGCCGATTGGCCACAGGAAATTCCTGCCAATTTTAGCATTATCAACGACCCTGCTTTCCGCGAGCAGTTCTGCAAGATTGTGGTGCAAGACAACGGCATCGGCTTTGAACCGGAATACGCACAGATGATTTTTCAGATGTTCAAACGGCTGCATGGCCACGAATATGCCGGTACGGGGCTTGGCTTGGCGATTTGCAAACAGATCGTGGAGAACCACCGAGGCATGATTAGCGCCGCTT
Organism: Saprospiraceae bacterium; assembly: GCA_965249785.1. Lineage (GTDB taxonomy): Bacteria > Bacteroidota > Bacteroidia > Chitinophagales > Saprospiraceae > M3007. Next base: position 28,910 of record CBDFMU010000042.1, read on the forward strand.
CCCAGCCGGGCGAAGGGGCTACTTTCACCATCTTTTTGCCCCTGACCAGCCCTACTTTACCGATTACTGCTCCAAGTGTATGAAAACTGATTTAAAACGGGTGGCCCTGCTCGGCCCCGAAAGTTCTGGCAAAAGTTATCTGACGGAAAAATTAGCCGCCCATTTCCAGACCGTTTTTGTGGAAGAATATGGCCGCACGTACTGCGAAAAATTCGGAATGCAACTCACTGAACTGGATTTCGCGCACATTGCGGGCGGCCAACTCTACCGCGAAGATGAAATGGCGAAACAAGCCAACGGTATTCTGTTCTGCGATACGGAGTTGATTGTCACCCAGATATGGAGCGAAATCTACTTTCAGGGCGTTTGCCAACCGTGGATTATTTGGGCCAACCGCGCTCGGCACTACGACCTTGTTTTTACTATTGAAACCGGATATTCCCTGGGTAAATGATGGTCTGCGCGAATACGAGCAGCAGCGCGATTTTATGTTCCAACGGCTGCACGAGGAACTGGAGAGCCGAAAATATGACTATGTAATAATCAGTGGCGATTTTGAAGAACGTACGCGTATGGCGGTGGAAGCGGTGGAAAAACTGCTATCAGGCGAAATTAGTACGGTTCAGAAACCTGACTTATAGAAAAGAATGTCATCTTTAGGAGTTCCCTTCTCATTAGTTTCGCCCTAAAAATATAAGTTCCCATGAAATATTTTATTTACTTCTCATTCTACTTATTTTTTATTGATCAAGTAAATGGCCAAATTCCAGTTTGGAATATAGAGGCCACTGAATATCGGGGTGGTGTTATTCCACATGTTTCTATACAACTTCGGGGAGATAAATTTCTTTTTTATAGCCAGAAGCAAATTATGGAATTAAATTCTCAGGGCATAATTACTACAGGAGCAAGCAGTGGTTATTATATACAAGGCTATGGGGAATTTATTAAAGAAAAAATTGATCCGCAAACTGGACAGCCTTATTTTCTACTAGTATCTAGCGGTCCAGCTTTCTCTGGTGGTCTTTTGCTCAACATAAGCGAATACTATCCCGACGTAGGTTTTACCTATGGAACCTACCTGAGCGAAGAAGAAAGTGGCATAGCAAGATCACCTTTTTTTATAGCCCGCAACGACAGTGTATTTTTTATTCTAGGAAAAAAATATTTTCGTCAAGTTACCTACCACGCCGACCATAGTTTAGTAGTTGACTGGCAGCAAGATAACACCATCGGTACGCCAAGTGGTGGAGTATTAATAGACGATGGTCTGGTTGGAATAACTTACGACGGACAGATTTTTGCCTTGGATACTTTGGGTAATATTTTATGGAATAATCCTGCTCCGACTCAACTTAATCATTTAGAAAAAACAGAAGATGGTTATTTGGCTTGTAATAGAGCATTATCTCCCTCATTAACAGGTGCGTCAGTGATCAAATTTACTAGCAATGGTACAATAGATTGGGACAAGAGTTTTTCTGACCGAACTTATGAGTTTTTACTAGTAGAAGCGGATGGTAGTATTACTGTAACTGGACAAGACTCAGCGTATAATATGGTACTTCATCACTTGGATCACGATGGTAACACTATTTGGCGAAAGACATACCAGAAAGGAACAGGTGTTGCAATCTTGCGTACTCCTGACAATGGTTATCTATTTGCCGGTGTGGTTTCAGGGCTTCACTTTGCAATGATAAAAACTGATAATTTTGGAACTACTAGTCCAGTTATAGAGTATAGGTCTTTGCAAAATAGAAAAATAGAAAACGACATATTGAGTTCAGTATTCATCCCTGCTGCTACTGTGTTTTCTAATAATACTGGGAATAGTTTTTTTGTGCCAAAAGAAAATAAAACATCTATATTCTATGCGGCAGCCCCATGGATAGGTGGATTAGATCAAGAGGACAGTTTACACTTATCTGTTGCTACTTATGCTTATGTGTATAGAGGTTCTGATTATAGAGCTGGAATAGCCCAAACATCCAATAATGATCTCAATCGCGTCTGGTCTGTTAGCCGCTCAGAAATAGAAGCCCTACAACAAGATTGGCTGGACGACGGTCTGATCAATGAACCTGTTCCTTATGACATATTAACCTGGCCAGCAAAAGGCAATTTGGATTTTAAATACAATATTGCCTTTGCGAAGACTACTATTAATAAAGATCTACTTCCTGCACCTTTCATAGATGTTAATGGAGATGGGAAATATTCTATCTACGATGGAGACTATCCGCGTATTAAAGGCGATCAAATGGCTTGGTGGGTATTTACGGATAGTACTACTCACCAAGTCAACAATGGACGCGTGTTATTACTGGATATATATGCATCGGCATACTTATACAATTGTGGAGAAGTTGACAAACTGAACAATTCATTATTTGTAGATTTCGACATTATAAATCGTTCTAATAACAGCTATAAAAATGTTTTTGCTGGCCTGTGGTCTGATCCTGATATTGGTTGTCCCAATGATGATTTCGTTGGTACCCTGCCTGCTTTAAATGCGTTTTATGGATATAATCAGGATAATGAAGATAGCCCTTGCAATGAATATACCGCCTTTGGCACAACTATACCTGTTGGCTCGGTTGCTTTTACTAATGCTACTCTTGATAAATCTATTTACTACAATAATGGATCAGTTATGCCACTACCTTTACCTGAGACGAGCGACCCTTCTTCTGAAGAAGAATATAATAATTATTTACAAGGGAAATGGAAAGATGGCACTATACCTACTTATAATGGTCAACCTATTGACTACGCATTCCCGGATAATCCAGCAGACCCTACTGGTAATTCGATGTGCTATGCAGGAGGAACATTTCCCGCTGGTGATCGCCGCATGATCGGTTCGCATGGCCCATTCGACTTTGCGCCCGGAGATACTTTTCAACTACATGTGGCATTTACTTATCATCCTGATATTCCGCTGCCTTGTCCTGATATTTTTGGCACGGTAAAAAATGATCTGGAATTACTACAAAATCTAGTACATTCCGGTGCTTTGGACGCACCAGCCAATCTACCAACTGTCGTGCATTTGTCTGCCGGTCAATCCATTTTACTGGATGCCACAGTCCCAGGTGCGACGGCCTATAATTGGTCAAATGGTGCCACTACGCCAGTAATTAGCATAAATCAGACGGGCAATTATACGGTTACTATTACGCGCGTTACAGGTTGTTCTTCAGTAGAAATGGTCGTGGTGCAGAGTACTACTTCCAGCGAAACGCCGACACTTCGGCCAGATCAATTCCGCTTATTTCCTAATCCTACAAGCGGACAGTTTACCGCAGAATTGCAGGGCTTGAGACCAGAAAAAGTAGTATTTACTTTGATCAATGCCATCGGGCAGATAGTACAATCGCAAACAGTAAATTCTAGTAGTGGCACACTCCGCCAAGTATTCGACTATGGCCAATTACCCATCGGTATTTATACGCTTCGGGTTCATTCGGGAGAAAAGGCATTATATAAAAAATTAATTATTCAGCGATAAAATTTAAGTGTAGCATACCTTCAATAAATAGTTCACTACTAATCTTGGACTTAGGTATGCCGCACTTTTATCTATTAATACCGAAACCCTTTAACCGTATCCACAAAAGCGCGCACGCCATCGAGTGGCGTATCGGGATACACGCCGTGGCCCAGATTGACAATATGCTTTCCCCCAAAAGCACGGAGCATCGCAATGGTTTCTTTTTCAATGCTTTGCGTGGTGCCATATAAAGCGCAAGGATCGAGATTTCCCTGCAATACTTTCTTGCCGCCCGTAGTCATCTTTGCCCATTCGGGCGACATAGACCAGTCCAAACCAAGTATTTGACAAGGTAACTCGGCCAAATCTTCCATCGAAAACCAGGCGCCTTTCGCAAAAACCGTCTTCGGTATTTCCGGCAATGCTTCGCAAATGCGTTGCAAATAAGGCAGCGCAAATATGCGATAATGCGCTGGCGGTAATTCACCCGCCCAGGAATCAAAAAGTTGAATCAAATCTGCGCCAGCGGCTACTTGACCACGCAGATAAGCGATGGTGGTCGTAGTAATTTTTTCGAGTAGCGCGTGCGCCAGTGCCGGTTCGGTGTAGAGGAGACGACGCGCTTTGGAGAACGTCTTGCTGCCGCTGCCTTCGACCATGTACGCCAATATCGTCCAGGGAGCACCGGCGAAACCGATGAGCGGTACGCGGCCATTTAGTTCGCGTTTGGTGATGCGCAGGGCTTCGTATACGTAGTGTAGTCGCTCGGCGGCAGCCTCTCCTGCGTCCAAAGCCATTATATCTGCTTCATTTTCAATGACTTTGGGGAAACGTGGTCCCTTTGCTTCCACCATTTCGTAGTTCAAGCCCATTGCTTCGGGGATCACCAAAATATCGGAAAAGATGATCGCCGCATCTACCCCCAATTCATCTACTGGCTGCAAAGTGGCCTCGGCGGCGGCTTCTGGGGCTTTGACAAATTCTTTGAAATCAGGAAAGTTGGCTCGCAAGGCGCGGTATTGCGGCAGGATACGTCCGGCCTGGCGCATAATCCACACGGGCGGTCGTTCGACGGACTGGCCTTGGGCGGCGCGGAGAAAAAGGGATTGGTCAAGGGTGGTCATGGAAAGACTTATAGTAAAAGTTGAGAGGTTGAAAATGTTGAGAGAGGTTGAGGTATTGATAGTGAATACTTTACATTCGACCTCTGTTCAAACCACTCTGCGTTGACTATAATCGTTAGCAATTAAAATTTATAACTCTTTCAAAATCAACCAAATATTTCTGATCTGCCGGACACCAATGAGGCCGAAATCCATTTAACAAACAGAAGTAATCCGCCACTACATCTCCCTGTTGCTCAAAGTTAAAATCGGCCAGTCCCCTACCCTGCTCGGCCATTTGACGCAGCCCGTTTATGCCACCATAATTATACCCTTCGGGCGTTCGTTGGGCGTATAAAGCGCGTGGAATATAGACGGAACCCAGTCGCTGGTACTGCCAAATATGCACCATTTCGTGGATAAAATGCGGTTCCGATAGTTGTCCCCAAGTATTGATAACACAGAAACTGACGTAGGCAAATTGATACTTTTTACAACCAATACGCGCTTTGTCATCTATGCTAACTTTTTGGTAATCAATAATTTCCCCAAAAATACTGCGCGCCAGTTCTATTTCGTATGGCGTTAATTTGCGGGTGTTAGGTTTGAAAAATTGATTGAGAAAAACCAGCATTTCCGGCAAATAAAGGCAATCCGCAAATAGCAATGCAGCCTCCATAAATCGCCAAACAAAATGCGTTGGATAAGTCCGCGTAAACGTCGGTTGTTGACCGAACAAATGCGCCCATAAGCGTTTCCACCGTATATTCAAACTAGCATATTTGGCCATCTCTACACCAATAACAATTAACCAATATACCAATAACTATTTAAACCGGATAGCCCGCACTGGCGCGATATTCGAGACCACCAGCGAGGGTAACAGCAAGAAAATCAAGGTAATAGCCAAGGTACCAACGTTAATGCCGACGACGGCCATCCAGTTCAATTTTATCGGCGCGTAGGACAAATAATAGTCGGCTTCATTCAGGCGGATGAGGTGAAATTTGTCTTGCAGCCAGCAAAAACCCAGCCCAATCAGGTTGCCCCAAAACATCCCGGTAACGGTAATCACAGCGGCGTGATAAAGAAATATTTCGCGGATGCGGCCATTATTTTCACCCAAAGCTTTCAGTACGCCGATCATCGTAGTGCGTTCCAGCACGAGCACCATGAGTGCAGTCACCATATTCACGATGGCCACCACCAGCATCAGGCCGAGGATGACGACCTCGTTGTAATCCTGCAATTCCAGCCACTCAAAGATGGCCGGAAATTTCTCGCGGATACTCACTACCAGTAAATCGGAACCTGTGATTTCGTTATAAATGAATTCATTATACACCTCCATATCCCGAATATCATCCAGCCAAACCTCAAAACCGGCCACCTGATTGGCGTTCCAGCCCAGCAATTCCTGCACTACGCGGATGTCGCATAGCGCGAATTTTCGGTCATATTCTTCCAGACCAGTCTTATAAATTCCACAAATCTGGAAACGGCGAGCCAATTGCTGGCCTTCTTTTACGAAGTAAACGACCAGTTTGTCGCCCACGCCTACTTGCAGCCGGTCAGCGGTTTGGCGACTAATAATAATGTCGCGCGAAACCGCTGTATCGGTCAGAGCAATTGGTTTGCCTTCCAGTAGATAAGGTTTTAGATTCTCCCAATCAAAATCCGTCCCGATGCCCTTCAATAAAATGCCCTCCATCGCCGTCTTGGTCCGAATAATACCGGGCTCATGCGCAAAGGCCTGAATATGCCGAATGCCCCCGCGCGGAGGCCGCTGCCCATTATCCATCAGGGCCAGTTCCGCCGCAGGAATGCCGGTCACCGTGTCCAGCGAGGGATAAAAGGTCTGGTTTTTCTCAATCGGCTGCGGCTCGAACGACAAAGAATAGGCCGTGTCGGAAATATGAATATGCCCCCAGAACTCAAAAATCTTCCTGCTGATCTCGCTCTTAAAACCCGCAATCAGGCCAGTAGCAACGATCATAACCGCCACGCTCAAAGCCACCGCGATGACCGCAATACGGATGATCAGCCGGGAAAAATTCTTGCCGGAATCCAGGGCAATACGGCGGGCGATGAAAAAGGGAAGGTTCAAGAAAAAGGTGGTAAGGGTTGAAAGTGAAGGTTTTAAATGAGGAGACAGTATTAAGGAGTCAGGAATCAGATGTTAAGTGCTAAGATACTGATAATTAATGTTTTGTATGATTCATGAACAATCTCCTATGGATCAGATATAATAGAATTACGTTTTACCGCCCTTTTTTCGCCAGCCAGTTTTGATAAGCCACTTTACCTTTTTCAAATTCGGTGGCAGAGGCGTAGAAATTATGAGAGCCGTCGTTTTTGTCGACGTTGAGCACGTAATAAATATAATTGGTCTGCGCCGGATTAAGCGCGGCAACAATTGCGCTTTCGCTCGGGGACGAGATCGGTCCGGGCGGAATACCAGTGAATTTGCGCGTATTATAGGGCGACTCCACGTCAAGGTCGCTTTTATTGATCGTGCCGTCCCAGCGATTCTCCATTTTGGCGATGTACACGGCGGTCTGGTCGAGGGCCAGCGGAACATTTCTTTTTAGGCGATTATAGATAACCGACGCGACCATCGGTCGTTCCTCCTCCACTTTCGATTCGGTTTCGATCAGCGATGCAATCGTGACGATTTCCTGGGGCGTTCTGCCGAGCGATCTGGCTTGGGCCGTCCATTCGGTTTTCCAGATTTTTTTGAACTCCCCGACCATCAGATCGATCACTTTTTTCGGCTGCATATTATGCGGCAGATTGTAAGTGGTCGGGTACATATAACCTTCGAGATTTTTCGCGTCCGGTGCGATGTCTTTGATCAGGCTTGCGTCGTCCATCATCGCCAAAATCTCTTTTTCATCCACGGGCGGATCCTGCGGAAATTTTTCGGCGATGCGTGCAGCGATATCAAAACGGGTAAAACCTTCGGGAATCGTGATTTTAGTCGTTCGTTCTGCGCCTTTTTCGAGTAGTTTCAAAACATCAAAAGCCGCAATCGGTGAATCGAACTGATATTCTCCAGCTTTCAGATTTTCTGCCCGGCCAGAGGTGCGCAGATACATCTGCGTTGCCCATTCGCTCTTCAAAATGCCTTCGGAGGCGAGTTTAGCCAGAATCTGATTCGGTGTCGAGCCTTTCGGGATTTCGACATACTCACCGCTTCTGGCGTGCTGAACCGGAGTATTCAACGTTTGATAAATCCAGTAAGCAACCCCGGCGGTGCCAAGTAGGAAAATTAAAAACAAGACGAATAAAAATTTCAGGAATTTCACCTTGCGGAGATTTTATAATAAAAGGGAGGCCTCCTACGCCTGAAAAAGGCCTCGGCGGATAAAATTGAGAATGTTGAATGGTTGATAAAATATTGATTATCAAACCATTATAAATTCAGTCTGTTCAAAAACAACGATATGTTGATACAGTAAAAAACTACCCAAAGATGCTACGGAAAAACAAATTAGAACGGGTACAACACAAGTTTAGAAGTTGAGTTTCTAAAACATTGAATCTCGTCCACTATTATTTACACGTCTCTTCACCGACACAAAGGTAATTGACTCGCCGGGAATGTCTGAACTTTGGTAACTTTCGCCGTCAAATGGAATTTTAGTCATTCACCACCTTTTTTACCTAATATCTCCACCTTGCTCATGACACTGCCCGCCGATACCCTATACTGGACTTACCCGGAATTTCACGCTTTCACGATGCTTTATGCCGCCAATGCAGACGGAAAAGTCACTTCGGAGGAAGAAAACCTCATCATTCCGACGCTTTCGGCTAAAGATTATGAACGTATAAAATCCATTTTTTACCGTTCCCACGATGCCGATGCTTTGGATATTATTATGTTTTATAAAGAACAATATTGCAAATCGCAGGGTGACAAGGACCGTATTCTGGCCGATATGATGGACATTTATAAAGCCAACGCCGTGTATGACCAGATTGAGCGCGGAGTGCATCAGTTGTTTAAACGAATGTTGTAACGTAAACAGCCGGTTGGTAAAACCAGCTGGCATTCTTACTGTTTTCCTTCTTCGCCACACGGCGATCCAATATTTTTTAAAACGAAAATATGAAAGAAGAACTGGAAGCCTTGCCCTTGGTCAACAACGAAACGTCCCGCCAATTTGAATTGGTGGTGAATGGCGTAAAGGCAAAAATCGAGTATGAATTACAGAAAAATCGAATGTCATTGCTGCATACCGAAGTGCCGGAATCTTTGGAAGGGCAAGGCGTGGGCAGTGCCATCGTAGAAAAAACGCTGAAATACCTGGAAGATAATGACCTTAAATTAGTACCCTGGTGCCCTTTTGTGAAATCTTATATCAAGAGACATCCAGAGTGGAAGCGAATTCTGGCGCAGGGAATTCAGGTGTAAAAAAGGCGGTTCCATTGTGATGATGTTTTGCTATGATCACCAATTAATTATAGTGGCGTTATTGGTTTTGTCATGTCGAGCGTAGCCGAGACATCTGATTGGGAATCAGCAATTTATATTAAAATACACAGAGGTCTCCACTTCGGTCGACATGACAACAGAGGGAGAATTGGTTTGGCTTAAAAAAGGCATTGGCAACCAATTAATTACATCGCAACAACTCTATTATTCCTTTAACCACTTTCCGTTGACTATATAAGAGAAATAGTTAAATAAAAACTATGTTTAGAACAGCAATCATTTTTTATGAATAAACCAAGCCCAGACTATTAGCACAAATTGTAATGGTAGCCGTATTAAAGCAATCTGATGGCTACGTACGGCTGGATTTTCTTTGAAAACATCTATAATATGCAAGGGTAAAAACGCTATCATTAATAATAAAATGCCTAGCGTAGCCATTGAGCGAAAGCGAGGAATAAACACACCTACGCCAACCGCGATTTCTACTAAACCAGAGGCATAAATAATAGCATCTTTTGGAAAATAATCAGGAAAGAAAGGTGCATACATTTCCGGTTTTAAGAAGTGTCCTATACCCCCTCCAATCATAATTAATCCGAATAGTACTGTTAGTATTTGTTTAGTAATTTTCATTATTATTATTATTAAACCATTTATGCTAAAAATGGGTTGCTGCAATATTGACCATCAGGTACTTATGCTTTTACGCCTTGTGTCATTCAGAGTGTGGCTTGAAAAGCCTTGTATTTTTAACTAATCAGATTCTTCGGCCGCGCCTCTAAATGACACAACACTGGTACGCTTCTACAAATCTGTGCAAAAACCATAATATCGTAATCCGAGTCAGCACGAGTATACCTCGGCAGTCGAGTCAAACTCCCGAACGGCTGCCTTCTTTACGCCAATTCCACAATAGTCACCCCATTTCCCCCGGCAGCATCTTCGGGATGATACAAATTGGAAACACTACCACCATATTCCCGGAGTTTTTGACGCACCACTTTGCGGAGGATGCCATCGCCCTTGCCATGCAGAATACGCAGGTTGTTAGCATTAGTAAGTAGCGCGTTATCCACGAATTTTTCCAGTACATTCATCGCCTCGTCCTTGCTCATGCCACGCAGGTCGATTTTGGCATCGAAATCGGCGACGCGTTGCACATCGGTACTGGTGATGGTGCTGCTTTGTTGAATGGGCTCGGCGGCGGGCAGCAGGTCGCGCACGGCCACGGTGAGCCGCAATTCGCCTAGAATAACCACTGCTTTCGTGCCTTTTATGCTTTCTAGGCGCCCCGTAGAGCCGCCCGTGCGCAGTCGCACAAAATCGCCCGGCGCGAGCGGTCGCCCAGAAGCGGAAGGAATGCCGCGCTCTTCCAGTTTCACCACTTCAGCATTGATGTCATTGACTTGCTGGGCTTTCTCGGTACGTTCTTGGCGCAGTTGAGTGGAGATTTCGCGGGCTTTTTCAAGGTTCTTCTCGGACTGTAACTGGCGGATGAATTTGTCCACTTCGCGACTTTGGTTGGCACTTTGCCGCAGTTCAAACTCCTTTTGTTCCAGTTTCAGGCGTTTCCGCTTGACATCGAGATCATTTTGCAGGCTGTCGTAGGTCTTGATCAGGCGTTCCAGCGAAGTTTCCCGTTCGGTGACGGAGCGCAGTTTTTCTTCCAATTCCTGCTTTTCGCGTTGCAATTCGATCAGAATATCATCCACAGCGGTTTCGCTGCCCGTGCGATTGCGCGCATAATCAATGATGGCTTTTGGGAGTCCACTTTTGGCTGCAATTTCAAAAGCATAACTACTGCCGGGACGACCTACTTTCAGTTCGTAGGTCGGCGATAGCGTGTCCTTATCGAAGTGCATATTGCCATTCAGAATGCCCTGATTGCGGAAAGCGAACACTTTCAGATTGGAATAGTGCGTCGTAATTACCGCATATACGCCCTTGCGATGCAGCGCGCGCAACACCGATTCGGCAATGGAGCCACCCGGTTTGGGATCGGTGCCACTGCCCATTTCATCAATCAAAACGAGGGTGAGCGGCGTGGCTTTTTCCAGAAAAACGCGGGCATTCTGCAAACGCGAAGAGTAAGTAGACAGGTCGTCGTCCAGACTTTGCTGGTCGCCGATGTCGGCAAAGATTTGGTGAAAAATACCGAATTCGCTGAGTTCATGCACCGGAATAAGCAAACCACTCTGCACCATTAATTGCAGCAAACCCACCGACTTCATCGCCACCGATTTTCCGCCAGCATTCGGGCCGGAAAGAATGAGAATGTGGTCTTCCGGCGTGAGCCGCAGATCGAAAGGAACGGTTTTGCGTCCCTGCGCTTTATTTTTCAAAAACAGCAGCGGGTGGAAGCCTTTGCGAATGCCAATAATGGGCTTTTCTTTCAAAATTGGCATCCCGGCGCGCATAGCGACCGCCACCCGCGCCTTGGCGTGGACAACATCGTAGCGCACCAGCGCGTCCAGGTAGTGATGCAGGATTGGACCGTAGGGCCGAATCTGCGTACTGAGGTCGCGGAGAATGCGGAATATTTCGCGGCGTTCGTCACCTTCCAGATCAAAAATATCGTTGTTGATTTCGATGACCGCTTCCGGCTCGATAAAAGTAGTGCGTCCGGTATCCGATTCATCGTGGATAATACCGCGAATTTTGCGCTTGTGTTCGGAAGGAACGGACAGCACCCGGCGGTGATTTCTAAAACTTTCGGGCGTATCGGAGAGCCAGCCTTTAGCGCGATATTCTTGGATGATCTGGCGAAAACGGGCATCCAGATCGCGGATTTTCTGTTGAATATCTCGCCGAATGCGCATCAGTTCCGGCGAAGCATCGGGACGAATTTCACCCTTTTCATCGAACACGGCGGTGATGGCCTTGATCAGATTTTCATCGAACGACAAAGGCCGGATAATGTCGTAGAGTTTGGGATAAATCTCTTTTTTGGCGCCGCCCGCAAAATATTTAAACACGTCGCGCATCATGAGCAGGACGCGCAAAACGCCTTGAAAAGATTCGGTTTGTAAAGTATAGCCGTCTATTTCCAGCAATTTCAGATCGGGCCGAATATCCTGATAACTCGCCAAAGGGAAACGATCATTTTTTTCCAGGGCCAGTTTAAATTCCCGCACTTCGCGCAATTGGCGATCTATATCGGCAAAACTCGTACTGGGTTGGATGGCCCGCAACTCCTCGGCAGCCAGCGGCGCAAGAGCCTCTTTCTCCAACAGTTCCAACACTTTATCAAATTCCAGTTTCTGGAAAACGTCTTTCGGTTCAAAAACCATAATGATGGGCTAGCGTAAAATTTGGGTGCAAAATACAGTCCTAAAAACAAAAGTGAGGCCGGGAAGTTCCTGACCGACAGAAATAAGCCCAGTCTGGCTATTTGCCAAAAGCGTCTCGCACGGACATTTTTTTTCAAAAGCTCTGGCAACCGTAAGCGGTTTGATAGATTTGCGCCTTTATTCATCGAAATTTAGTTTCTATCTTGCCTGCTCATTTTCGGGAAGGTTCCAGTATGCTTTCTGCAATGAAATCTTGCTTTTTCTCACTATTACATTCATATTCAAAGATTTACAAAATTAACTCGTCTCACATGAAACAGTTTTTTACCGCTTTTTTCACTCTGATGTTGCTGACTGGTGCTGGTGCGCAAGTGCTTTATCAGCAGAATTTTGAAGATGGATTTCAGGATATGACCCTGATTGACAATGACGGGCAAACGCCTGCCTCTGCGCTGGCTGCTTTTCCGGATGCCTGGAATATTTCTGCAGACCTGGACGGAAATGCCGCCTTTAGTATTTCCTGGTATACGCCAGCTGGCCAATCCGACGATTGGATGATCACTCCGGAGATCACCGGCATTACGGCAAAGACTGTGCTGGAATGGGATGCCAGAGCCGTGGATGCGTCTTATCCAGACGGTTATAAAGTGATGGTGTCCATTGGTGGAGCGACCATCGCCGACTTTACGGACGAGATTTTTGAGACTGGGGGCGAAGAAGCAACCGGAGCCTATAAGCACCGTTCGGTACTGCTCGGCGATTATGCTGGCAAGACGATTCACATTGCTTTTGTCAATAATGCCAATGACCAGTACGTATTAGTGGTAGATAATATTCTGGTGCACGAACTGCCAGATGTGGATGTCTCTTTCCTGAAAGTAGACGTGGCTAGCTACGTACTGGCCGGAGAAGCTAATTATCTGAACTATACAGTCAAGAATCAAGGCTTTCAGCCAATAACTACGCTGATTCTCACTTGGTCAGACGGTACTGGTTCGCACTCTGAAACGGTGACGGGTTTGAATCTGCAATTTGGCGAAGAGTACGACGGTACCCTGACTGATGCCTTTACGGCGGACAACCCGGAAGAATATCCGTTGAATTTCAGTGTTGCCACAAGTAGCGTAGATAACCTGCCCGATAATAATGGCTTTGCTACTACGGTTGTTGGTGTGTCTACCATCGTCCCGAAGCGGGTCGTCGCCGAAGAAGCGACCGGCACCTGGTGTGGCTGGTGCCCACGTGGTGCGGTCTTCATGGAACTGATGACCGAGACTTTCCCGGAGGATTTCATTCCGATCGCCGTACACAATGCTACTACCGATCCGATGCGCCTTGCTGAATACGATGATGCTATCACGTCTTTCCCCAACTTCCCAGGTTTCCCTTCGGTTATTGTGGACAGAAAACAAATTATTGATCCATCCGAGTTGGAAGCCAGTATTACCGCACTACGCGAAGTAGTAGCTCCAGTGGCAGTAGATGTGCATGCCACGATTGATTCGATTGCTCGCAAAGTGTATATCGAAGGGAAAGTGACTACTTATGCTAATCGTACGACTGCCAAGTACAATCTGGTGCTGGTGGTAGCCGAAAACGATGTGCGTGGTACCGCTGCTGGTTACAAACAAACGAACTACTACGCTGCTAACGCAAACGGACCAATGGGTGGCTACGAATCCCTGCCTAATCCAGTGCCAGCTGCGCAGATGCAGTACAATTTCGTGGGTCGCAAGCTGATCTACGGTTTTAATGGTACACCCGACATCATTCCTTCCACTTTCCACGTGGACGACGAGTTCAATTTCACAGCGGCTTACATTTTCCCGGCTTCTTACGATATGAGCCAATTGTACGTAGTAGCTATGGTAACTGATAGCCTGAGCGGTAATGTATTGAACGCTGCCAAATCGGAAGCCGTCACTTCGGCAGTTAAGGAAATCAAGGAACTGGGCGCATTGAAAGTCTATCCTAACCCGGCCCAAGGCACGGCGTATGTGGATATGGAACTGAATGAAAGCGCTGAAGTAACCCTGGAATTGGTCAACCAACTTGGCCAAACGGTGAGCATTTCGGACAATGGCAAATTGCCAGCTGGTCATTCGGTGTTGCCCGTGAAAGTTGCCGGTCTTGCTGCCGGTATTTACATGGTAAAAGTGAACATTGCAGGCAAATCTCTGCTGCGCAAATTGGTGATTGACTAAGACTTATGGCTGGATGTGAATCCAGTATTTATATTCGGGCGGCTGTCTCCAACTCTTGGAGACAGCCGCCTTTCTTTTTGCCCAAAAAACCGCGTCCTTTGTCCACATGAAACTCTACATCATCGCCGGAGAAGCTTCGGGCGACTTGCATGGCGCTAATCTGATTAAAGCCTTAAAAATCCAGCAGCCCGATTTACAGCTTCGAGTCTGGGGCGGCGATCTGATGCAAGCTGCCGGAGGGGAAGTCGTCAAGCATTATCGCGATTTGGCTTTTATGGGTTTTGTGGAAGTGGCCCGGAACCTGCGCACTATTATGAAAAATATTGCCTTTTGCAAAAGCGACATCCTGGCCTATCAGCCTGACGCGCTGGTGCTGATTGATTATCCGGGATTTAATCTGCGCATCGCAAAATGGGCCAAAAAGCAGGGCATACGCGTCATTTATTACATTTCTCCGCAAATCTGGGCCTGGCATAGTTCGCGGGTACACGCTATCCGCCGCGATGTGGAGGAAATGCTGGTGATTTTGCCTTTTGAAACTGATTTTTTTGAAAAATACGGCGTAAAAGCCCAATTCGTGGGCCATCCGCTGCTGGATGCTATTGATACCTCGACAAATCATCAAATATTACCCCCCAAAGCAAACATCATCGCACTGTTGCCTGGCAGTCGCCAACAGGAGATCAAACGTATTTTGCCGATCATGCTCGGCGTGACTGCTTATTTTCCAGACTACCAATTCAAAGTGGCTGGCGCTACTTCCCTGCCGCCCGACTTTTATCAGCCTTTTCTGGAAAAATATCCCCATGTCTCTTTAAGTATTGGCCAGACCTACCCCCTGCTGCAAGAGGCCAAGGCAGCCTTGGTCAAATCTGGAACTTCTACCCTGGAAGCGGCACTATTTCGGGTGCCGCAGGTGGTATGCTATGCGGGCAATTCGCTTTCCTATGCTATCGCCCGGCGTTTGGTCAACGTCAAGTATATTTCCTCTAGTCAATCTCATTATGGATCGTCCGCTGGTGCGTGAATTGATTCAAAATGATTTGACTATCAGCAATTTACGCATAGAATTGACAGAAATACTCGATCCTGCGCGGGCTGCGGAACTGCAAACGGGCTATGCGGAACTGCGCCACCGATTGGGCGATGGCGGTGCTTCCGGGCGGGCGGCGACGGCTATTTTGAAGGTGCTGCGTGGATAAAGGACAAAGCGCAAACTAATTCTTTTGAAATGGCAGCGAGGTAGATTGCTTACCAGCTTTAATATCAGCGGTATAAGCACCAGGCGGTAATTTATCCATGTCTATTTGCGTGGTGCCGCTGCTATGCGCAAGGCTAAACAGCACTTCGTAGCCTGCCGAATTTTTTACCGTGATCTTGCCGCTGTTGCAGCCTTTTACGACGAGCGTAGTCGTCACGATGTTGGAAGCCAAATAGATTTTTTCTTTTGGCAAAGCCGATTGACCTTTTCCAGCGTCCATAATGGGCAGCAATTGAAAGCCTTTGTAGCGGGAAACAATGGCGGTCAATTCCATCGGCTGCGACGGAATAAGCCTGCCAATGAATGCACTGCCGGGATGAATATATAGCTGACTTCTGTTCCCGCGATTATCTACCACGGTGGAATTACCGCTAGCAAATACACTATCCTGATTATCAAAATGTAGCGAGTCAAAACGCACCAATCGCCCTTCGTAAGCGGCACTAATATCGTGGATGGTAATCAGCACTGGAACAGGTAGCGAGCGACTGGAAGCCAGCAACTTATAGTCCGTGATTGGACTAATTTCCAGTAAATCATTATACATTTTCAGTACACCGCTCACCTCAATGCTGTCACCGGGTTTTGCGGTTGAAAAACCTGCTGGCAATGGACCACCCTGCTCGGGAAAAGCCGCAATTCCTGCCTTATTATCTTCTAAATAACGAATTTTTCCCAGTTCCTTGCCATTGGTAACAATACCGCGCACCGTGACACTACTGCCCACAGGCATAGTACGCGCTTGGGCAATAGAAATGACCTGTGCTGGCAGGTGACTCATCAATGCCAAAATACCTGGTAATAGCAGTAGAATCCGAAAAGACATGGCTATAGTGTTTGTTTAATTAATGAACGAGCAACTCACCAGCCACATTGCCTTTTAATTCACGACCGTCACATCGCCGAAAAATACTTCGGTCGTGCCATCTATATATTGAACCTCTGTGGTGTAAACGTACACGCCCGGTGACACCTTTTTACCCTTGTAGGTTCCTGACCAGCCAAATTGGGAATCATTGGCAGGCAAATCCAAGCCTTCGTACACACAGCCACCCCAACGGTCGTATACCCGAAGGTAATGTACCTTCTGTACTTCAGCCCCGGCAAAAACAGTCAGTACATTGTTGTAACTATCTGAATGTAAATCAATTATATTAGGAATATATACGCGCTTTTTCTTCTCGACCACCACCAAAATACGGTCGCTGGCTTTGCAGCCGGAGGTATCCTCTACTTGCACTTCGTACATCTGGGTTTCCGGCGGTTTGGCCCAGGTGGCCTGTTCAGTAGGTTGCTGCAAATAAGTGGGTGGCATCCATTGGAAAAAATTAACGATAGTAGAATTTACTTCGGCTTCCAACAGCACACTATCCCCGAACGCAATAGTAATATCTGGTCCAAGGTCTACCAACAGCGGCACTGGAGCAGTAATGCTAAACGCTTCCTGGGTAGGGCAACCGTTCGCATCTTCCACCGAAAGCAAATAAGTGCCAACGGCCAAAGGACGAATCACCAACGGCAAAGTATCGGCTACCTGACCAGGTTGTCCATCTATGCTCACTGTGTAGGGTTTTATCCCTCCTGCAATAGAGTCCAAAATAAAAACTCCGGTACGGTCGCCTGCACAAGCCGGTGCCTGGAGCGTGTAGTGAAAGGTTAGCCCTGGCGGTGCCGTCAATAAAAACGAGTCCCGGAATGTACAGCCGGTTTGGTCGGTGAGCAACAAATCATAATTTCCAGCGGGCACGTTGGTGAGTTGCAGTCCACTGGCTCCATTGCTCCAGGTGGCCATTATAGGCAGCGTACCGCCAATAGGCGTGATGAGAATGTTTCCGTCGGGTTCGTTCGGGCAACTCACGTTAAAACCATTATAGTCAGTGATAGTAGCGGTAGCGGACAAATTGGTAACCGTTACGGTGGCCGCCTGACCGATCATGACCGGGCAGGTATTGCCAGAAGCATTGAGAGTAGTAATACTATAAGTGGTCGTGTTAGTTGGACTGACCATGAAACTCGCGCCATTAGCGACACTATCTAATTGCAGCGCAGTAGATCCGCCGCTGATGGTCACATCGTAAGAGGAACCGCCGCCAAGTTGTAGCGTCAATAAAGTAGAATCGCCGGTGCAAATAGTAATGTCCTGCTGAATAGAGCCGCTTGGTGCCGAATTGGTCTGTACGGTCGCCATGCCGCTGACCGTCCCATCGCAATGCGCATCCTGCAAACTGAGCAGCGTGAACACTTGTGGCGTTTGCACATTACTGGTAGAAATGAAAAAAGGATTCATAGAAGTAGTAATGGGTGCTTGCGGATCGCCGTTAAGCGCATAAACTACTTGAAAAGGGCCCGTACCCGCAAACTGAATCTGAAAGGCAGTACTCCCGCCTTCACAGACAGTAGTGTCGCCCGCTAGCGTAGCCGTGGGAGGCGTATTTACCACCACTGTATCTATTCCACTTACCGTGCCCGGACAACCGCCCATGCCCTTCACGCTGACTAAGTTATACACCGTCGTCTGGATAGGATTGACGGTTAAAGTAAAAATATTGGTGGCCGAAGTAGCATTTTGCAGTATTCCATCCACCGAGTAAGTAAAATCGAAGAGACCAGTGCCAGCAAATTTCACGGTCAAGTCGGCAGATGCTCCCGCACAAATTTCTGTGGAGCCAAATAAAAATGCCGTAGGGGGCATCCGCCAAACCACCGTTGGACCCGTCGAAAATGATAAACAGGGGTCATTCAAGTCTACATTTCCTCCCAAGACATTACCAGCCAATGCAACGATATAGTAGGTAGTGCCTGGTACCATACTAGTAGAATCATACGTAAAAGAAGGCGTGGTACTGATGCCCAGCACCGTCCAGTTGGGTGGATTGGGCATAGTTGTCAAATAATATAACAGGGTATCATTACCATCCAAAGTAGAGCCAACAGCGGCGGCTATCATGGCCGTATCAGCTACACAGAGCAGTAAGGGCGTTTGCGCCAAGCTGCCAGCATAAGTAGTACAAGGACACAGCGGGGCTCCACTGACCGTATCGCTACCACAATGAAACTGATTATCTACTGCCTGGAAAGAATAGAGTTGCTGGATGGGAATAGAATTACTAGTAAAATGACCAGTTGTAATGTCTAAATTACCCGGTACTGTGCCAGTTATGGTAGCGGAAGTATTATTTAGCACATCAAATTCTACCGTATAACTTTCATTATCTGTGGAGCAGGTAGTTATTGGATTAGTAATTTCAGGCACTTGATGCACCGTAAGGACGGCATCTCCACTGACCGTGCCGGGACAGTTGGCATCTTGTACAGAAGTCAGGACGAAGGTTGCAGTTTGTTGCAGATTGGCAATAATATTAAAGACCGTCTGCGTGGATGTACCGCTCATGCTTTGCCCATTATTCGTATAGGAAAATTGAAAAGGAGCCTGCCCCAAGAAAATAACTGTAATGCCCTGTGGTACTCCCTGACAAACATCATAATTCCCATCAATAGTGGCCATTGGTTCGCCATACCAAACGACCGGTGTACCGGCTGCCACGGATAAGCAGAGATCGGTCAACAGCACTCCTCCCGCGCCATCGCTATCTCCCACTACGGCAGAAATATAATAAGTCGTTCCAAGCGTCAGGCTGGGCAAAAAATCGAACGAAGGCGTCGTATTAGTAGCCAGGATCGTACCCAGCGAATCGGTAGCACTCGTATGCAATACAAAGATTAATGCGTCATCATTATCCAGTGTTTCATTGCTATTGTATGATGCTACGGCGGTAGTGCTACGGCAAAATTTTAATAGTGCTGTGTCACTCATGGTGCCAGCATTAGAGGTACACATACAGGGCGGCATGCCAATCAGCGTATCCGCACCACAATCAAAAGTATCGCGGATATAAACAAAGTACGGTTCGCCAAAAGGGTAAGCACTACTCGTAAAAGTGTTGCCATTGAAAGTACCAGAAATGCCGGTCAGGTCGTAGGGCGAGTGGCCATTTTGTACATCAAATGACAAAGTATAGGTCAAATTGTTGAAATTACAAACTACAGTATCATTGTTTAATTGCGGAGTAACATTGACTGCAATTGCTGCTTGTCCAGTCGTAGTACCGTTTGTACAATATTGCTCATTGACACTCACTAATTGTACACTTGTGTTCTGCACAGGTGTCAGCGTGATGCCATAATTGCTGCTACTAATATTACTAATAGGCGGCTGATTTACATTAGAAAGACTATAAACGAACGAAAACGGCGGCGTACCCGTAAATGTAATGGGCAATGTAACGGATGCGCCCAAACAAATACTGGTATCTAACGTAGCCAGTGTACCAGTCGGTGGAGCGTGAAATATCACTGGTGTACCTTGCGCTACAGCTAAGCACGGATCGGTGATGTCTACTTGTCCATTTACACCGGGATTGCCGACGACCGAGGAAATATAATACGGCACTTCGGTTTGCATACCGCTTTGAAAAGCAAACTGCGGCTGCGCATTCCAGGCGACTACCGTACCAAGTGGCAACGCGGGATTGGTATGCAACACATATCGTAATACATCGTCGCTGTCTAAAAAAGTCCCTGTTGCGGCAGCCACCACGGCGGTATCCGTCTGACAAATATCCACCGTGTTAAGGCTCAGCATACCAGCATTACTAGTACAAATGCAATTGGGTACTCCACTTACTGTTACATTACCACAATTGATAGCATCATGAAAAACGAAGTTATAATTCTGGGCTTCCGGCAAAAGCGTGCTTACGAAATGATTGCCCGTAAAAGTGCCGGTACCAGCGACTAAAGTATAGGGAGCGGTGCCATTTAGTAGATCAAATTCCAGTTGATAGTTCATGCCCACTGGATTACAATTAATATTTAGATTGGCATAAGAAGGGCTATGATTCACTGTGATAGTAGCCGAACCCATAGAGGAACCGATACAACCGGGCGATTCCGTATTGGTTAGTACATAAGTAGTAGTGGTAGTAGCAGAAATTGGCAGAAAATAGGGGTCGTCGGAAGTAGTGTCTAGCGGCTGCACCACGCCGTTGGCCGTATAAGTAATGGTAAAGGGGCCAGTGCCAGTAAAATCTACCATTACTCCGCCATTGGCCTGGTTACAAAAAGTGCCGCCGCCAGTGAGCGTGGCGGTGGGCGGGCTGAACACAAAAACTACCGCCTGGCCAGATACTTCGCCAAAGCAAATACCATTATTGGTCACACTTTGTAAGCGATAAAAAGTACCTATTGATGGATTGACCGATAAAGTGTACGGATTAAGGCTGGTCGTAATGGGTGGTTGCGCAGTATTATTAGTGGTATAAACAAATGTGTAAGGCCCGGGACCTTGAAACGTAAATTTAATTTGCGAACCATTCCCGTTCTGACACACCTGACCACCGCCACTTATTTCGGCAGACACTGGCGGACTTACCGTGACTCCTAGTGTATCCTTTGTAGTTGCGGCACACCCACCAGCGTTTACGCTAGTAATAATGTAAGTGGTATTAAATACTGGCGCGATCAATATAGTATCTTGATTGACAAAAGCAGTATCCGGCCCTTGTAGTACGCCTCCCGCCGAGTAGTTATAAATAAAGGGTGCGGTGCCAGTAAACTTCACCCGCAATTGTGTGGTGTCGCCATTACAAATCGTAGTATCCACCGAAAATCTGCCCGTGGGTGTGGGTCTGACAACCAGGATAAACTGTCCGCTAACCATCCCATTGCCGCTGGCATTACTCACGCTGACCAGCCGAATGATATTCTGGCCTACCGATGGCATAATTGGCAGCGACAGCACGGGCTGCGAAGTAACCACCGATGGTTGATTGACGTTGTTGATAGAATACACCAACGTATAAGGACCACCGCCGGAAAAATTCACCGTAACCATAGCGGCAACACCACTACATAAGGTATCGGAGCCATCAGTTAGTGTGGCAGTTGGAACAGGATTCAAGGAGGAGGCTAGGGTGATTTGGCCAACCGAACATAACATACAGCAGAGCACACCCGTCTTTATAAGATTAGACACTTTGGTAGGGATAGTAGACAACATATTGGCTATCAAAAGATTAAAAATGGTTTATTACAAAATCTAACAGGTAAAAAGTACCGGGAGCGGTAGGGAAAAGCGGGCGCAAAGGTAGATCAAAAGCCGCCAGAAGCAAAGGACAATTGGCAAAAGCAAAGGCGGATAAGCAATTAGGCAGCGGCCAAGTAAAGGCCTTTCCCTATTTTGCATCCTGCTATTTTGTCTGCCCGATGAATAATCGGGAGATCGCTGCATTTCCATTGCCTATTGCTATTTTGCCAATTGACTTTGCTTTTTTGTCTTATGTACGCCGAATTGTATCACGAAGTTTCCACGCTGTCTGTCACCCTGGTGGCAGTCTCAAAGACCCGACCACCAGCACGCATCCTCGAACTATACCAGCAAGGACAACGCGCCTTCGGAGAGAACCGCCCGCAAGAGATGCTGGATAAGTACGCGACGCTGCCCCGCGACATCCAATGGCATTTTATTGGCCATTTGCAAACCAATAAAGTACGCCTGATCGCTCCGTTTGTTCACCTGATTCAGTCTGTGGATAGTGGAAAATTACTCCGGGAAATAGATAAACAGGCGACCGAAGTTGATCGAGTAATAGATTGTTTGTTGCAGTTTCATATTGCGCAGGAGGATACAAAATTTGGATTCGATGAACCCACCGCCCGCGCCCTGATGGCCAGCCCGGAATACCAAAGCCTACAAAATGTGCGCATTTGCGGCGTAATGGGTATGGCGACGTTCACGGACAATAAAGAGCAGGTGCGAAACGAATTTCAGACGCTGCGCCGCATTTTCGAGGACTTGCGGCGCGATTTTTTTCGCGATGCTGCTCACTTTCGCGAGTGTTCCATGGGGATGTCCGGCGATTGGCGTATAGCCGTCGAGGAGGGCAGCACGATGGTGCGCATCGGGACGTTGCTTTTCCCATAATTTCAAAATGCTTATTTTTGCCGTTCAAAATTACACCCTCCATGTCTAAGCAACTGCAAATCAAGGCCTCTCCATCGGCGCCTCAGCCGCTGAGCAAAGAGCAAAAACGTTTTAATAACTATGTGCGTCGCATTCAACAATTGCGCGACGATATAGAGCGCATGAAAGAGCAAGACCTCCAGCTGCGGCGCGTTGGCGACGAACGGATAATGCCTGCCGAGAAAAAATCAATGGCTGCCATCCGCGAACTAATCTTCGCACTGGATGGGAACAAATATATTTCGGCGTTGACCGCCAAACAGTTAGATAAATTTCACGGCATTATGGTGGAAGAAATTTCTCATTTGCTGCAAACGCATTTTTATGCCGAAGATGAAGAGTTGAAAGCACTCTACGAAAAATACAGTCCAGAGGAGCAAACCTGGGACGAGGCCCAGAGTTCGGATGAAGATGATATGAAAGATATGGCTTCCCAGTTTTTCAATAATATGTTTGGCACCGATTTCGATGCCGAAGATTTAGAGGATCCTGCCAAAATGAAAGAAAAAATGGATGCCCGCCAGGCAGCATTCCAAGCCGAAGAAGAGGCGCGCGCCGAGCGTCGCAGCCAGCGCAAAAAGACCGACCGCCAACTGGCGTCCGAAAGTAAGCGCAAGGCAGCCGAAGAAGCCGTCAACAAAACTGCCAAGCAGATTTACCGGGATTTGATCCGGCATTTTCACCCCGACCAGGAGCAGGATGAGCAAAAACGGCTGGAGAAAACCGAAATCATGAAGCAAATCACCGTTGCCTACGATAATGACGACCACCTCAAACTCCTGGAATTACAAATGACCCTGCTGGCCGAGCGCGACAATGTGTTTGCCAATTTTGATGAAAGTCAACTTAAATATCTGAATGATGTACTCAAAAAACAGGTACAAGAGTTGGAAATGGAACTGGAAATGTGTTCGCCGGAGATGAGTGGCAATCTCTACGCCATGCTTTATCACCCTGTACCGTTTTTTATGCAGCAACAAATAGAACAGCACATTAAGCAGCAGAAAAAAAATGTACAAATGGTGCAAAATACCCTGGAATTTATCCAGACGGCCAAAGGCTTAAAGCAATACGTGAAAGAATATGAATTGGAAGAAGAGGAAGATTTTGGCGATATTCCACCGGAAGTGCTGGCAATGATGGGTATGTTTAAGCGCTGAGTGGGTTCGGTGGGGCAAGAGACGTGCAGTAAGTTTGTTTAATGGAGTATTTTTGCTAAAACAAGGCTAATTATAGGGTTGACTTCCAATTGACGTTTTAAAACAGAAGAAGTGACACTTTTAAAAAGTATCACTTCTTCTAGTAAAAAGTAGTTCGTAAAGAAATTATGTCGTTGATTTATAGCATAATTTGTGAAATGCTTCCTATTTACTTACACCTCGCAGGTTTTGGAAAACCTAGGAGGTGTAGGAAAAATGCTATAGTAATGCGTGGCATCATCCCTCCTCCAGTTAAAAACCTGGATTTGCGAAGGGGCAGGAATAGAAGAA
Source organism: Saprospiraceae bacterium (assembly GCA_965249785.1). GTDB lineage: Bacteria > Bacteroidota > Bacteroidia > Chitinophagales > Saprospiraceae > M3007. The sequence continues at coordinate 53,222 of CBDFMU010000042.1, forward strand.
GAGGACCTGTGATTTATGCGTTTTCCTTCACTGCTTTTACTTCTTCCCGCGCTCGCGCCTCCGCTTCGGCCAGTTGATTCTCCAGCGTTTCCAATACACCATCCAGGGCGTTGGCCGCCTCTTTGACCAGGCTTTTGCGCAAGCGAACACCGCGCTTGGTGAAGAACAAGAAATAAGCAGCACCGCTTGCAGCTGCGGTGGCAAGAATTAATTGGATAGAAGTGCTTTTTTTCATGGTAGTATTTGTTGTGTTTAGGTAAGGTAAAGCATAATGGTTAAATAAACCAGGACGCGTCTTCTTCTACGTCACGCACTCGGGCGCGCAGTTTGATGATTCGCTTGCGCAACATGGCGTACACTTTGGCGCGAGCCGGTAGCGATGCACTGGCTTTTTGCCAAATTTGTGGCGCATAATGAATGGCTACGGGAGCTACGTTTTTTATCAGAAAAGCAGCCCGTGGGTCGCGCACCAGCACATTGGTTAACAGGCGTAGTGGCAACTGCCAGGCCAGGCCAGTCAATTCATTTTTCAGCGCATCGGTCGGACGATCCGCGTTCAGAAAGGAGCCAACTACCTGCTGGACGATCTTGCCCGGCGTAAATTGGTCGCGCAGCTCATGCACAGTAGCCTGCAATTCAGAGCGCTCCCCGGCGATGTGGGATTTCAAATCCGCTATGCGACGGCGCAGTTTCGATGCATTATCCACATTCGTCAAAGTCATCATGGATCAATGTTATTTCAGATAATTTTTGATTTTTTCCGGTTGTACAGCACCAATTTTTCCGTCATAAAGGTAATCAACATTTTTTGTATTAGCTTTAAAACGGGCATCCCACACAAGGGGCTGTTTTCGGTTTCTCCTCGGTTTTGGAACTGTTCACGGTACTTTTACCAATAACGCGAAATTCGGTGCGTCGGTTCAGTTGATGCTGTTCTTCTGTACATGGCTTCGTGTCGCTACAGTCATTTATGGGCTGAGTTTCCCCGTAACCACGCGCCGTCAATCGGTCGCGCGCAATGTTATGATGGACCAACCAATCTACCACGGCATCAGCACGACGCTGTGATAAATCCAGGTTATATTCGGCGGAGCCGCGCGCATCGGTATGCGACCCGATTTCCACTTTCAATTCCGGGTTTTCCAGCAAAGTCGTGAGCAGTTTTTGCATTTCCGGCTCCGATTTCGCAGGAATGGCCGTTGCATCAAAATCGTAATACAGATGCACCAAAAAACCCGCTGCACTGCGTTGCCAGCCCCCTTCCGACGGTTGGCTGGGAGCACCATTATCAAATAAAACGCCTTTGCGCAACGTCAGCCCATTACCAAAATCGTAGGTGGCGACACTGCTATCGGCATTTTCGTAGAGACCGGTTTTCGGATTAAAATGCGGCATCGGAGCAACGGCTGGATTAGGCTTTTTTATCGTAAAACCGTCCGCGTCACGGTACGGTTCCAGGCTAAGATCCACCCGAAGGCTCTGTCCAGGTGACAAGCCAGCGGTGCACTGCGGCTCTGATACATCCGCGATATAGCCTTCCGAAGTGGCCTTTACAGTGTAACAACAATTTTTGTCAATACGAAACTGGAAGCGACCTTCTTCGCTGGTGGTTTGCACATCCACAGGCTTACCGCAGTCGTTGGTCAGCGTCACCACAATCCCTTCCGATGGCAGCCCATCCATCATATCGAATACCAAACCTTGCAGCGTATGATTGGCTTTTTTCTCCAGCGATACGTCCAGACGCAGGGTTTGGTCCGCCGCAAAATTTGTAGTGCAGCCTTCTTTGGTGGCAATTTCGTAATTTTTCCGGGTCACCGAAAATGTTGCGCACTCATCGAAGCGCATATCAAACCCGATTTTGCCTTCTGTGCTGGTCGTAAGTGTCAAACCAGTATTTTGATTCGTCACCGTCGCGCCAGAGACAGGGGCTTTGGTGTATGGATCGGTCACATAGATTTCTACTGGCACCGCACGTTTGGTAAAACTGTATATATCGTCGCGGCCCAAACCGCCTTCCCGGTCGGAACTAAAAAACCCCCAGGTGCCTTCGGCGTTGAAAGTTATCCCAAAATCGTCGTGGGTGCCATTGAGCGGTGCACCGGGATTGATGGGCGTATTCCAATCGCCTTTTCCTTTAGGCGTGGTGTAATAAATGTCCAAACCACCCAATCCAGCGTGGCCATTGGAAGCGAAATACAAACGTCCGTCGGAATTGATAAATGGAAATACTTCGTTGCCTTCGGTATTTACATCGGGGCCAAGATTCATCGGCAGGCCCCATCTTCCAGCTTCTAAATCGCTGAAATACAGGTCCATACCACCATAACCGCCGGGTTTATTACTCGAAAAATAAAGCCGTTTACCGTCTGCGGTGATACTTGGGTGCGCCACACTATACTCATCCGAGCAGAAAGGCAGGGCTTGCAGATTTTCCCATTGATCGGGCTGGGTGGCGTTACCAGTGTAAATTTTCAATTTAACCAACCCCTCGTCGTCGCGCCCGGTTTTGCCTTCTATAAAATTGTTACGGGTAAAAAATATGGTTTTGCCATCGGCAGAAAACGTGACCGCCGCCTCGTGAAATTTGGAATTGATCTGGGAAGAAAATTTTTCTGGCGGGCCATAATGAAAAGTGCTGGGCACCCCGGAATTGGACTGAAACGGCACCCGATAGAGTTCCGTAAAAGAGGTACCTGTCCACATATTGGTCCGCTGGAGCGGGCTATTATCCTTGCGGTCGCTGGCAAAAATGATCTGGTTGCCATGCAGCATCGGCGAATAATCGTCCATATTGGAATTAAAAGGCAGACGACTCACCACATAAATGCCTTCTCCTGCTTTGGTCAATTGTTCTGCCTGTTCGCAACCAGCCGCGAGGTGCTGGCCACGTGCATCGTCGGGACGTTCCGCTCGATAAATATCAAACCACGTTTTGGCTTCGCTGCATTTGCCGTTGGCCTGCAACATCATGCCATAATATAGGCGATGAATAGCCTTGGCGGCGGGCAATTTTACCACTTCGCCATACCAATGTTCGGCATTTTCGGTGTCGTTTATTTTGCGGTAACACTCTGCCAGATTAATTTTTGCCGAGCTATCGTCATCATTTTCAAGGACTTGCTGATATAACACGATGGCCGTCATATAGTCCAGATCCTGCATGGCCTGGTCGGCCTGGCGTTGTAAAATACCTTGCGCCGGCAGGGCCAGAGCGGCACAGCAAAAGAGGCTGATTAAGTAAAACTGGCGCATTTTAGAAGTACCTTGGAGTCGCGACTCGTTTGACTTTTATATCGAATTCGTAGCCGAGCATCAGTTCAAACGAACCACCAGCCGTCTTGCGTATGTCGCTTAGTAGCACGTCGTAGGCAGCACCCAGACGCAAGCCGTTGCGAATATACCAAGTGATATATAAGTCAGCGGAATCGTCGGAGGACTGGCGTCGCTCGATGGCTGTACGATAAGCACCTCCCACCCACAGGGTTTCGAGAAAAAAGAAGGATATATCTACGTCCAGTTGCGTCGGGGAGCCGACAGGGAGCGACAGGGCATCTTTGCGAAACGAGCTAAAAAAACCGGTACTTTTCAGCAAAGCACTTGGCCGAAAGACCACATTTTTATTTTTCAACGGAATCGCTACTCCGACGGTCGTATAGTAGTGGCGATAGTCCCTGGCATAAATAGACTCGGCATCCAGTTCGGCTTTCCGCAGGTTATGTTCGATCAAACGTGGAGAACCAAAACCGACATAAAATCGCTCGGAGGAGAGATAAACGCCTGCCCCAAAATTGGGAAACCAGGAGCTGATATTTTCGTTAAATGCCTCATCTCCAACATCTTCCAAGTTCAATTTGGACCAGTTGCTACGCCAGTTAGTCAGGCTCGCCTGCACACCCAGCGACAATTGCCAATTATTGCGCATCTTGATCCGATAAGCATAATCAGTATTTAAATCGGTGCTGCCGCTGGCCCCAATCTTGTCATTCACCAGACTAAAACCCAAAGCAATATGCTGATTGGTCAGCGGTGAATGCACACAAAACGATTGGGTGGTGGGTGCACCATCCAATCCAACCCATTGGCTGCGGTGCAGAAAATTGAAGGTTAAATGGTCCTTACTGCCCGCATAGGCGGGATTGAAAGCCAACCCATTGAACACGTATTTCGTGAACATCGGGTCTTGTTGGGCATATAGAATACCCGTCCAGCAAAAGGCGAGCAACAAAGGAAAAATGTAGATTTTTCGCATATCAAATTAAACCGATAGCCACGGGCAGAGGGATTATGAAGAAAAAGGGAAGGACAGTTTTCCTCCTGCAAAAGTCCGGCCACAGCCGCTAAAAACCTGCCAGAAACGCAGATTTATTCAAAGGTGCTAAATAATTTATACTTCATAGTTTATAGTTCATACTTCCCTTCAAGACAGTTCCATGCGAATACGCCGCTCCGCTGGCAGATAGTTGTTCATGCGGTTGGGCAGGCATTTCATCCAGCCGAGATTCAGACCCGCATAACGCGCCAAAGCCCAGCCGCGTGGCGTGTCGGTTGGTAAATCAAATACTTCTCTTTTTAAAAACAACTGGGCCTGTTCCCGATTCAAATCTACGCCGGGAAGCGTAGTAGCCGCCAATTGGCTCAACGCCAAAGCATGACTCGGCACAAAATCCTTCCCTTTGAATTCACCGATCATCGTACCGAACCATTTGGCTTTCAATGGTTTATCTAATACTAAATAGTCTTCTACCAAGGCCGCAGACAAAGCCATTACTTCGCCGTTGACGGTTTCAAAAAATTGCATTTCCGCTTCAGGATTTAGCCAGCGAACTGCCTCTGGCACCAAAGATTTATGGAGCGATTTCAAACTTTTAAAACTACCTGACTGAGTTCGTTTGCGGTGTTGTTCCCCATTTTTTTGCAAAACAGCAAGGAAAAATCCTTCACCGCGCACCTGATGCGGGTAGAAATGGTACCCGCCTTCGGTAGTGACGATGCCCCAATCGGGAGAAATGTGGAGTATCATCGGTGTCAGATCAAACTCCTGACAAAGCCAGGCGACATTGTTTTCGTTTTCTGACAAATTATAAGTGCAAGTACTATAAACCAGTATGCCGCCGGGGGCCAATGTTGGCAGAGCCGCCGTCAGAATACGCTGCTGACGAGCCGAACACAATTCCACCGCCGCAGGTGACCACTCGCGCATAGCGGCCGGGTCTTTACGAAAAAGGCCCTCGCCGCTGCATGGCGCGTCGGCCACAATGACCTCGAAAAAATCCTCCAAGCCACTAAAATCTTCGGCTTCTGCACTGGTGATGGCTACTTGTGGGCTGCCCCATTTTTCCAGATTTTCGCGTAGTGAGTTTACGCGGTTTCGGATCACTTCGTTGGCGACTAGCAGGCTATCTGGTCCCAATAAATCGTCGATTAAGGTACTTTTCCCACCTGGTGCCGCGCATAAGTCCAAGATTTTCAGGCGTTTGGAAAAATCTACGGTTTGCCGCAAGGCTTCATATAAAAACATGGAAGATGCTTCCTGCACATAATATGCCCCAGCATGAAATGTTGGATCGAGGGTAAAAACTGGTCGCTCGGAGAGATAGCGGCCTTGTGGATGCCAGGAAACGGAGCCGTCTATTAAGGCAGGGATTTCTATGGTTGGCTTGGCCGGATTTAGCCGAATACTGACGGGTGGAGGGGTAGTTAAGGCTGCCGCAAATGCCGGATATTCCGCTCCGAGCAGGGTTTGCATTTGTTGTTCAAAGGGAGGTGGCAGCACAATCAATAAAGTGATGAAGTGAGATAAAAATAAAATGATTTATTAGATTGATTTACAAACCGTCCAAACATAGGGCCTACCGTCGGGACATTCGTTTTGTTCCATCCACAGTTGGAAATGTTGCTGATAATCGTTTTTTACGATGTTACCAGTAGTGACGGCTTTTTTTCCATTCCAAATAAAAGGCTCCACCTGCATGTGCGCCCGAAAATCTAACTCTTTGATTCCGTAGGCTTTATACAGACTTTCTTTGGCCGTCCAGAATAAATGTAACAGTACAAACTGGTCAGCGAGCGATTGAGCTTGCACGAATTGCATTTCCCGAAAGTTCAGGAATTTGGGAGCTAGGCGCGGCATTTTTTCTACCAACACCTGCAAATCGCAGCCAACTGCTCCACCACCCTGTTCGGCCAGCAATGCTCCCACCAGCCCTTGCGAGTGGCTGAGTGAACAAGCCAACTTGGTATGAGTAGGAAAGAACGGTTTGGAAAAAGCGTCTTTGGCTAACGGCAAGCGCAAAGAATGGCCAGAAATATGATGCAACAGCCAGCGCACTGCCAACCATTCCTGCCGACGGCGACCTTTTAAGGCTTGCAATTCCTGGTTTTCTTCTAACGACAAGACCAGATTTTCCAGAAAAAACGCCTCTTCCTCTTCTATCTGCCAGACAGCAAAAGTAGCATGGGGAAAGGGTTGGAGGGAAAATAGCAGCGGCATGGAAAGCGAAATTTATTTCGCAATTATCTCACTATCAAATGTATACAATAATATTGGTGAGTATATTATAGGTTAATTAAAGAGCAAATTTATCATTTCTTACCCCAAAATGTTCTCCACATTTCACTTTAAGACTTTACGAATTTCGCTCTGCGACTATTTATTCTCTTTCATCTCATCGCCCAACTGCCGGTAATTTATTTTACCCCCATTCGCCTTCAAATGTTCCACGATAATGAATGCTGTCTGGACACGCACATCAGGATTTTTCGGTTTCCCAACGATATAAAGGAGAGTACGCAACTTTCCGGGTGTCAAGGCGTGAAAAAGACGATTACCCGTTTCATCTTGAGCCAGCACTTCGGCCATTTCTTCGGGCATGGGCAGGCCATATTCGCTCTCATCTGCATGTAGGCTGACCTGAATTTTCGAGCCAATTTTCAAGCCTAAGTCCTTCTGTATCTTCTTGTTAACTGTAATGAGGAAAGTGCCATCGCCGCGTGGGAGCATCGCACATTGATATTCCGTTTTTTCATTCAAATTACACACCACACGACGGTCTTCGCGTTGCTCGATGAGGGTTTCGGCCACCATTGGTGGTATGGCGAAATGGCATCCCCAAAGTTTGTTGGTGGATTCTTCTAAAACAGAACTGAATTGTAAAACGTCTTGGGTGTCCATTTCGCAACGTTTTTAAATGGTAGGGTCGCTTTAACACTACTGCGTAACCAAATCGGCATAAATCGCCTCACGTTCCACTTTATCAGGCAAAGGACCAAAGTGCGCGAGTTTCAATTCCGCCATACGCCGACCAGCGGTGGCGCATTCGAGCAGCGTTTTGCCATCAATACGGGCCGTAAGATAGCCCGACCAAAACGCATCACCCGCTCCCGTAGTATCTTTTACTTCCACCGAGCGGGCCGGAAGATAGTGGCGTTCGGAACCATTGGCCACCCAGCAGCCTTCCGCACCGAGGGTAAAGCAGACTTCGCTGGCCCCCATTTTCAGAAAATGATCGAGCACGGCTTCGGGAGCGGGGGTTTCATCTTCATAAATACGAGTCCAATCGACATCGCTGACTTTCACCAGCGTATTCATGCGGCATAGTTCGGCGAGCAGACGTTGCGCATCGCGGCGATCGGGCCATATTTTTTCAGAATAATTGGCGTCAACACTTAATTGACAGCCAGCCCTTTTTGCTTTTTCGGCAGCCTGCATAATAACGTGTTGCGCAGGTTGTTTGCTCAATCCAAAACAAGTGGTGTGAAAAATGCCAATTTCTTCAAAACGGTTGTAGGGAAATTGGCGAATAGACAACATCGCATCCGCGCCACGATAGGCCTGAAAGTTGGACACCGCCGCCGAACGAGTCACTAGAATCAACGTAGTCGGCTCCTCCACCTGCACCACATAACTGACATCTACGCCCAAACGGCCCACGTGACTTTTTAGCACGCCGCCCATATCGTCATTGCCAACGCAAGCCGCCAACAGCGCGTGGTTGCCCAGTCGCGCCATGTTCATCGCCAGATTGGCCGGACTGCCGCCGGGGATGCGCTTAAAAAGCGTCGCCTCGTCCAGCGTCTGGGCAAATTCGGCAGTAATAAAATCCACCAAAAGTTCTCCGGCAGAAAGAATGTCAATAGGACGTCGCATAGGTTGTAATAGAAATAGGCAAATACAGGCAACAAGTACTTAGGCTAACAGATTGATATTCAATGAAATAATTTCTACAACAAAGTATTTGTTCCCGCTAAAACGGGGCAATGATAAAACAATTTCGTGCGACTAAGTAGCGGACTGGCAAAAGATGATCAGGAAAGTTTTTACTCCTTTATGACAGGCTATATTTTGGCGGAAGCGAATTTCCCTCCGCCACTTTGACGCGCATTTGTTTTTGGCCTGACACCACTCGCCGCCGCGTCTGTAAAAATGGCAGAAAAAGCCGCGTGGCACGAAGTCTGATAACAGGTTAACGTCGCCCACCACCTGTCAGACGGCAGAAAATTTGGTTTTGCGGCATCCAAACTTGTTTCACCAAAATAAAAATAATTCAAACAGTATGAAACCAATCGCAGACCGTGTGATCATCAAGCCGGCCGCCGCCGAGGAGAAGACCAAAGGTGGGCTTATCATCCCCGATACCGCCAAAGAAAAACCGCAACGTGGCGAAGTGATCGCCGTTGGCCCCGGTAAAGACGGAAACCTCATGACCGTCGCCGTGGGTGATCTGGTGCTTTATGGCAAATATTCCGGTCAGGAAATCAGCCACGAAGGCCACGACTACCTTATTCTGCGCGAAGACGATATTCTGGTGGTGCTTTAAAAATGGTTGAGAAAAAAGGGTTGAGGAAGGGGTTTAGAAAAAGGTTGAGAAGGTTTAGATTACTTCGCTTCCCAATCTTTTCCAAGTTCCTCTTTATTGACTCCAAACCTGTCTAAACTCCTCTAAACCAATTCATAATTTAACATTCATAATTCATAATTAAAAATATGTCTGTCAAGCAAATCAGTTTTAATAGCGATGCCCGCGAAAAACTCAAAGAGGGTGTTGACGCTTTGGCCAACGCGGTGAAAGTGACTTTGGGGCCAAAAGGTCGCAACGTAGTCATCCAGAAATCTTTTGGTGCTCCGCAAATCACGAAGGACGGTGTGACCGTAGCCAAGGAAATTGAATTGGAAGATGCCATCGCCAACATGGGCGCGCAGATGGTGAAAGAAGTCGCCAGCAAAACCGCTGACGCTGCCGGTGACGGTACCACGACTGCCACGGTATTGGCACAAGCGATGGTGACTGCCGGTCTGAAAAATGTGGCTGCCGGTAGCAACCCAATGGACCTGAAACGCGGTATTGATAAAGCCGTACGCGTGGTCGTAGAAAACCTCAAAACCCAAACCGAGAGCATCGGCGAAGACTTTGACAAGATTCAACAAGTAGCCGCTATTTCGGCTAATAACGACGAAACCATCGGTAAACTCATCGCCGACGCTATGAAACGCGTCAGCAAAGATGGCGTTATCACCGTGGAAGAAGCCAAAGGCACCGACACCTATATGGAAGAAGTGATCGGGATGCAATTCGACCGCGGTTACCTCAGCCCTTACTTTATTACCGACGCCGAAAAAATGTTGGTCGAGTACGAAAACCCGTACTTGCTCATCACCGACCGCAAGATCAGCAACATGCAGGATTTGATTCCGGTGTTGGAAAAATCGCTGCAAACTGGTCGCCCGCTGCTGATCCTTTCGGAAGATGTGGATAGCCAGGCACTGGGTGTATTGGTAGTCAACCGCCTGCGTGCTGGGCTGAAAGTAGTGGCGGTGAAAGCCCCCGGTTTCGGCGACCGTCGCAAAGCCATGCTGGAAGATATCGCCATTCTGACTGGCGGTACCGTGATCAGCGAAGATCAAGGCTACAAACTGGAAAATGCCGGTTTGGAACAACTGGGTTCTTGTGAAAAAATCACTGTCGATAAAGACAACACCACGATTGTTGGTGGTAAAGGTGATGCAGAAACCATCAAAGCCCGCGTTGGCCAACTCAAACAACAAATCGAAGCCACAACCAGCGACTACGACAAAGAAAAACTGCAAGAACGCCTCGCCAAATTGGCCGGTGGTGTCGCCGTTCTCTACGTCGGTGCCGCTACAGAAGTGGAAATGAAAGAAAAGAAAGACCGTGTGGACGATGCGCTGCACGCTACCCGCGCTGCCATCGAAGAAGGTATTGTCGCTGGTGGTGGCGTGGCTCTGGTCCGCTCGCTCAGCGCGTTGAAAGACCTGAAAGGTGCCAACGAAGACGAAAGTTACGGTATCGCCATTGTGCGCAAATCACTGGAAGCCCCTATCCGTATCATCGCCGAAAACTCTGGCGTAGATGGTTCGGTGGTGTTCCACAAAGTGGCTGACGGCGAAGGTTCGTTTGGCTACAATGCCCGCCATGACCGCTACGAAGACTTGAAAGCCGCTGGTATTATTGACCCGACCAAAGTAACTCGTGTGGCACTTGAAAATGCTGCTTCTATTGCTGGCTTAGTGTTGACTACGGAATGCGTGATCAACGAACGCCCGGAAAAGAAGAGTCAAGGCGGTGGCCACCCGGGCATGGGCGGCATGGACGGAATGATGTAAGAGAAGTTCAGTTTAGAACGAGTAATAAAAAGGGTCTGCTCCACAGCAGACCCTTTTCTGTTTGCGTGTCACAAGGATATATCTTTGAAAAAAGGTTCAACTTTGCAATCTTTCTCAAGAAATGAATTAGGTGTTGCATTCTGAGGACTTGTCAATTTTAGATAAAGTGATATATTTTCATGGAATTTATTGGAACACATTATAATTGTGACCAGTTTTCATAATTTAAAATCCAAACCAAACAATATGTTAGTTGACCAATTAAAGCAAAAAGCCATTGAAATCGCTAATTTGCTATTCAATTCCGAAGAGCTTTATCTTTCTAGGGGTGAATTTAATAATCACCTGCAAGGAGACCTCGAAGAGTTTCGTGACTTAATCCGTGAAGCTCTATGCTCAATCCCTAAGATTACGAAACAAATGGGCCGCACAGGAGGCATTAAGTTTTCGGAAGAGAAATATCGCCGCTCTGTATTAATTCAAGGGGAAATTGAGATGGTCTAATTTATCCGGACACAAAACACTCTTAACTTTGTGTCAAGATGAAAAAGAAAGACAGTACAACGAGACAGAAGCAGACACGGCGGAAATATGATGCTGAATTCAAGGCATCCGCCGTACAAATGCTGCACAGTGGACGCAGTGTTATGGAAGTATCGGAGGCACTGGGGATCAATGCTAACTTGCTGCGTAAATGGAAATCAGCAGAAGAACCGGTGCTGGTGGCTACTGATCAGGCGGAAGTAGAACGCTTACGGCGGCAGGTTCGGCAGTTGGAAACGGAGCGGGATATGTTAAAAAAAGCCTTGTCCATTTTCAGCCGGACTCCTTAGAAGCACTATACGAGTTCATCTTCGAGTATTCATTTGATTTTGGGGTTTTAATTTTGTGCCAGGTGTTGGGGGTGAGCCGCAGTAGTTATTATGCGTGGTTGCAAGGAGAGACTTATGTGTTGAAAGCGCAAAAGGCACAGATTAGTGAACAGGTCAAGGCAGTTTTTGAGGATCATCTGGGGCGCTATGGATCACGCCGCATTGAGGCGGAATTGAAGGAAGCAGGCTATCAGGCAGGCCGCTGCCAAATTCGCCGACGGATGCAGGAACAGGGCTTAATTCGTGCAGCAAAACCCAATGCTTTCAAAGTCCTCAAACATTAATACCCATGAAAAAACTACTCTTTCTATTGGCAGGCTTTTGCTTTTTGCCGTTTTTATTACAAAGTTGCAAGGATGGAAAAAAGATGATTGTCAATGTCGTGATCTGGAAGATTGCATTGATGGTGAGTGTATTTTACAAGAAAATACTTACTATATTAATAATCAAGGGACACTCCGTTAACTACAAAAGCCCATTATTGCTATTATCAATACCCAGAACCAAAAGTGAAAAATCATCCTTAACTATTTGTCCGGCTAAATCGAGCCACCTCAAATTACTACCATTGGAAAGAAAGTTGAGAGTTCATTTAAGCAGCATAACGAGCAGATTGATAGACCCAAAAAAGGAAGGCCAGAGAAAGAGATTGAGAATGCTTTTGAAAAATGGTTAAATAACCAAGAAGTTAAGGATAGATATTTTAAAGAGGCCATCGTTACTCGGTTTAGGTCAGACGCACGAAAAGGGCAAAAATATGCAGAATGTTGATGGCTACTCTCTAAGGGTAGAGACTCTAAAGTATCATCTATCATTTAAGCCAATATTGACGACTTTCGAAATTAAAGCATCATTGCCTAAGTTTGACAGCATTTTGCAAGCTCAAAATTACTTAAAGTTTTCCCATCAAGTTTACCTAGTATTCTGCTTTGATGGTGATGCCGAAGCATTGAAAATTGCACTTAGAAAAAATCAGTATAATCCAGATGACGGAATTGGTGTATTTTTCACTAAGGATAAACTGATTTTCGACCGCCTATACGAATCAAAGATTGGCAATCCTTTAGAAAGTGAAGTAGATAGAAATATCGAAATGCTCTTTTCAGAAAGCGATAAAGAGGCATTATTGAGTCGAAAATATAAATACTTAATTGAAGAAGTATTTGTACCTGCAATTCTATAAGAGTAACTGTCTTTCAAACCTAGTGTAGCTTATGGAAAATGCTGCTTCTATTGCTGGCTTAGTGTTGACTACGGGAATGCGTGATCAACGAACGCCCGGAAAAGAAGAGTCAGGGCGGCGGCCACCCAGGCATGGGCGGCATGGATGGAATGATGTAAGGAGTTGAGAATGTTGAACAGTTGAGTACGTTGAGAAAATTTACGTGATTCACCTATCATCAATTCTCTATTGTACTTCCTTATAAAGGTTTAGAAATTAAATAATATTAAAAAGGGCCTGCTAAACAGCAAGCCCTTTTCCTTTTATTTCTCAACAACCTCAACTCTTCTCAACACTCTCAACATTCTTCACTTACTGCTTCACAAAATTCATCGACACCGAATTCATGCAGTAACGCAATCCAGTTGGCTTTGGACCATCATCAAAAACGTGACCCAAGTGACCGCCACAACGAGCGCAGGCTACTTGATCGCGGCTCATCCCATGACTATCGTCCTTGGATACACTAACGGCTCCTTCAATCGGTTGATAAAAAGACGGCCAACCAGTGCCAGATTCAAATTTAGTGTCGGAATTAAACAAAGGCAATCCACAACCGGCACAAATGAATACGCCTTTGTCATGGACTTTAAGCAAGTCACCGCTGCCAGCGCGTTCGGTACCTTCTTCGCGCAGCACATAGAACTCTTCTTGAGTCAGCTGCTTTTTCCACTGTTCCTTCGTTTTTTCAACCTTTATTAACTTACCCGCTTGATCATATTGCGGAGGCACTAAACTATCCATCGGCATTGTATTGGAAGTACTTACTGCTTGCGCACCGCTATCTGCGGCAGTCGGCATGGCAGATTTGGTATCTGGCTTAGCATTACAGGCTAAAAGTACCAGAAAAACTGAAAAATATTTCATAATAACTATTGTTTTGGAAAACGTGAACGGTGTGTTGGAACAATCAAAACAGACATACGCACCTGTGGGGTTTCTGGTTTTTCAGGCCACACCAGGGAAAGCAACAAAGAAAAAACTTGCCGAAGGCTCGTCATAAATAGATGTTTTGTGAGTAATGAAATGAATGTCTGTATTACTTTCTTTTGCGCGGTTGGTTCCATTCTTCTCGTTCTGCAAAGCGGACAATGATTTTCATAAAATTGACTAAGGATAAAAAGACCACAAAGCCAAAAGTGACCACTATGAAAATCCAACGGTAAGATTCGGCATCGTCGATGGGTACCCCCGAAAACAACCACGCAGCAATACCTAAACATAACGCCAATCCCACGAAACTATACATGGAACGGCCCCAGTATTTAGCAAAACTGTCCGCTCGCAGACTCATCAAACTATTAAAAATGGCAAAAAGCAACAAAAAAGCCGCCGCCATAGACCAGGCAAATAATCTTTCCAGCGGGAATACCCCACTCACCGTCAGTGCCCAACCAACAAGCATGAGAAAAAGTCCACCCGCAAGCACCATGGCAGCTTGTAGGATGGGCGAAAAATTGCGTTGACTGATGGGTGTGGACATTGGCTTGTTAGTTAGTAGTTATTGGTATATTGGTTATAAGAGAGACCTGTAAGGTTTAAAAAACCTTGCAGGTCTAGATGGTTAATACTTGTTCTATGATTCATTTCAAATCGGTCTAAATGCCCAATAACAAATAACTATTAACCAATAACCAAACTACCGAATCATCACGCCCTTACGATTCAGGAACGGAATTTCGGTAAAGTGCATTTCATCCAGACTACCTGGCACAAAGACATACTTTTTATCGTACAGATAATCATTGTACGTAAAACTAACCCAGTATTCATTGGCCAAAACCATTACTTCTTTTGGTACAGGTTCTATTTTAACCAGTTCCAACGGCCCCACTTCCTCCCAGAAATAACGAAGCGTCGTGGTCTTACGTGGTTCGCCCTGCAATTCTCCATAACCACGCGAATTCACTAAGACCGATTTAATTGGCTCGTCTTTTAAATTAATTAAATAAGCATCCCAGAAGTAATCCTGATCTTCCTCGTCGGGCAAGCGTGGCACAATAGCGATGGCCAAATCTTCCACTTTCTGGATGAGAATGTCTTTTTTCATAGTAACTAGAAAGTTTAGAGTGGTTTAGAAGGGTTTGGAGAATGTCTGGTCAGCGATTTGTATTCGATAACTAATAACCATTAACCAATAACGAATCAACCAATGCGCAATCAAAAACTTCAGCGAAATGGTATTTTATACGGCCTTTTACTTCCTCCATATCGACTGGATGGCCTAATTCTACGGCCAAAGAAGTGACCGTTTTATCAGCATCCACAATCCCACAAGGCACAATATAATTGAAGTATTCTAATGCCGTATTTACATTAAAAGCCCAGCCATGCAACGTCACCCAGCGACTTAAATGCACCCCGATAGCGCAAATTTTACGCTTTTGTGTTTCTTCTTCCCCGCCGACCCAAACACCTGTGTACTCTTTAATCCGATAACCAACTACTTCGTAATCAGCCAACGTACGAATAATGACTTCCTCTATATTACGTACATAGCGATGAATATCGGTAAAAAAACACTCTAAATCCAGAATGGGATAACCCACTATTTGGCCCGGTCCGTGAAAAGTAATATCACCACCGCGATTAATCGGGAAAAACTGGATGCCACGCTCTACTAATTCCGTTTCCGAAAGCAGTAAATTATCCATAGAACCACTTTTCCCCAATGTAAATACAGGTGGATGTTCTACTAATAAAAGTTGGTGTTCCTGCGGATAGGTTTTGGGAGCTACATTGCGATTAGCCAATTTATTATCTACCAACGTTTTTAATAGCGAGGTCTGGAAATCCCACGTTTGGCGATAATCGGCCAAGCCCAAATCCCGAAATTGCACAGTTTGCATAGTAGATAAAACAGTAATTGACGGCTTTGGTTGTACTCGTACCATTGATCCCTGATCGACGAACCCTAGGCCAATCAGGGATCGACGGTACTAAGACAACCGATTCCTATAATCCCGATAACCAAATCGGCGCACCACATCCAACTGTCCGTCGGGCCGCAAAATAGCAATGCTCGGATGCGTCACGCCATTGAAAGTGCTGGTTTTCACCATTGTATAGTGAATCATATCCTCTAATACGATTTTCTGGCCCACTTTCACTGGTTGATTAAAAGAGTATTCTTCCAGAAAATCGCCGCTCAAACAACTCACGCCGCCGAGCCGATACTGTGGTTGCCCTTCTACTGGTTCGATATGCGCCCCTCGCACCCGTGGACGATAAGGCATTTCCAAGGTATCGGGCATGTGCGCCGTAAAAGACACGTCCAGAATAGCCGTCTTCACATTCTTGTTTTTGACAATATCCAGCACCGTAGCCACCAGCACACCCGTCTCCCAGGCGATGGCACTTCCGGGTTCCAGAATGACTTTTAAATTAGGATAACGTGCTTTGAAAGCCTGCAATATTTTAATTAAATGTGGAATGTCGTAGCCAGCCCGCGTCATCAAATGGCCGCCACCAAAGTTGACCCATTTCAGGTTGGGCAAAAACGCACCGAACTGATTTTCAAAGACTTCCAGGGTTTTTTCCAGATCATAACTGGTACTTTCGCAGAGCGTATGAAAATGCAAACCCTCGATGCCATCCGGCAATTTTCCCCTAAAATTCTCTACTGGCTCGCCCAACCGTGAACCGGGCGATGCCGGATTGTACAAGGCTGTATCCACCGGCGACCAGCCTGGATTGACGCGAATACCGGGGCTAACGCGCTCGGAATGTGCCTCCAATTTTCCCCGAAATCGCTTGTATTGCGTCAGCGAATTGAAGGTTAAATGGCTCGAATAGCCCAGTATTTTTCCAAATTCACGGGGCGCGTAGGCCACCGCATACGTATGGGCTTTGACCTTCATTTCCTCGAAACACAACCGCGCTTCGTTGAGCGAAGAAGCCGTCGCGCCCGACAAGTACTCTCGCACGATGGGGAAAGCACTCCACATCGCAAAGCCTTTGAAAGCTAGAATAATAGTAACGTCCGCAGCTTTCTGCACTTCATCAATGAGTTGCAGATTGCGACGCAGTAAGGTCTCTTCCAGCACAAAGCAGGGAGCAGGAATTTTTTTTAAATCCATCGAATAGTTATTGGTGTATTGGTTAATAGAAAATAGTTATTGGTTATTAGTATATTGGTTATTGATGTTACAATAGGCCCATTGATCATACACCAATAACTAATATACCAATAACCAATACACCAATATGCCAATTAGCCCGCCAATGCTTTTTCATAGCGCGCGCCTGCCTCTTTCCAATTAATCACGTTATAGAACGCGGTGATATAATCGGGCCGTTTATTCTGGTATTTCAGATAATAAGCGTGTTCCCACACATCGAGGCCAAGAATAGGCATTCCGGTCTGTTTGGCAATCTGCAACATCATTGGATTGTCTTGATTGGGCGTATTGCTGATAAAAAGTTTTTTGTCTTTACCAACACATAGCCAGGCCCAACCGGAACCAAACACCCCTTTAGCAGACGCAGTAAATTGTTCTTTCATTTTATCATACGAACCGAATGTACCATTAATGGCCGCCAGCAAAGCACCATCGGGCATAGTACCGCCGCCTGGAGCGATAGTCCGCCAAAAAAAGGAGTGGTTCCAGTGGCCGCCAGCGTTGTTCCGAATTTTCTTGTCCTCCTCGGAAGTAGTGACGCGCGCTACGATATCTTCCAGTTCATAGTCGGCATACTTAGTATCCTTCACGGCATCGTTCAGGTTTTTGACATAGCTGTCATGGTGCTTGTCATGGTGGATTTCCATGGTCATCTTGTCAATATTTGGTTCCAAGGCACCGGGGTCATAACCTAACGGCGGCAACGTGAATGGGCCACTGCGTTTCATTTTGGGCGGCGGAATGACCGGCATGGCGGAAGTGCTTTTCGCAGCAGTTTTACAGGCATCGAGCAGCGAGGTGGAAGCAGCGGCTATCCCCAGAAAGAAGCCGGTTTTAAGAAAAGTTCGTTTTTCCATGGTACAGTTATTTGATTGGTGAATGTCAATTTGAAAGTCCAAAGTTGCGATATCCAGCGTTGATTTTTTGAAGTTCTCATTAAAGTAGAGCTCCAATAGATGGCAATACGGTCCAGACAGCCGAAAAGTAGAAGTACCGGGTAGAAATCTATACCTTCGCCCGGCATTTAGCGTATTAAAAGTATGCCGTACCATGAACCAGGAATATCAGAGTCAGGAAGAAAATGATCCCAATAACTTGCCGCAAGCACCGCCATCGGATGCCTTGCCAGATCCGTTGGAAGCCGTTGAAGGAGAAGATATTCCGCCGACGGAGGAATATTTCGAGCGTCATAAACTCGTTGCCGACCCAGGCCAGGGTATGATCCGGCTGGATAAGTTCATCACCGATCGGCTTGCCCATCGTTCGCGCAACAAGGTACAAAACGCCATTCGCGCCGGGGCGGTAAAAGTGGATGAACAGACGGTAAAACCAAACCATCGGGTCAAGCCGGGCAACGTCATTACCATTGTGCTGCCGAAATCATTGGAAGAGGTTTATAATATTATCCCTCAAAATATTCCGCTGGACATTGTATACGAAGATGAGGATGTGCTGATTGTCAATAAACCGTATAACCTTGCCGTCCATCCGGGCGTGGGCATTCCGAATGGCACCTTGGTCAACGCCGTCGCCTGGCATTTGCAGGAGCAACTGGCTGCACTACCAGTGAAAGATGGCAACGAGAGTTATCGCGCGGGCATCGTGCACCGTATAGATAAGGACACGACGGGCCTGATGGTAGTGGCCAAAAACGACTATGCTATGACCCATCTCGCCAACCAGTTTTTTCACCATACGATGGAACGGCGTTATTACGCGCTGGTTTGGGGCGATGTGAAAGGCAATGAAGGCACGGTACGCGGCAATATCGGGCGCAATCCGAATGACCGCCGCTTGTTCATGGTCTTTCCCGAAGGCGAAGAAGGCAAGTACGCCGTGACCCATTGGAAGGTGTTGGAACGGTTTTATTACTGCACATTGGTGGAATGCCGTCTGGAAACGGGCCGCACGCACCAGATTCGGGTACACATGAAATATATTGGGCATACGCTTTTTGGCGACCCTCGTTATGGCGGTAACCAGATTTTGAAAGGCACTTTATATTCCAAATATAAACAGTTCATTGAGAATTGTTTAGAACTGTTACCACGTCAGGCATTACACGCCAAGGTATTGGGTTTCACGCATCCACGTACCGGGGAACACGTTCGATTTGAGTCGGAATTGCCCAACGATATGCAGCAGGTGATTGAGAAAATGCGCGCTTATGTGAGTGCACGGAAGGAACAATAAGCAAAATTGCAAAAGGCAAATTGGCAATAGCAAAATTAGCACATTAGCAATTTGGCATATTAGCACATTAATAATTATGAACGAAGCACACCCGGTCATCAAAAATGCGTTTCTGGCCGACCTCCTGGCTCCGAAACGGATCGTTTTTATTGTCAATCCGAAGGCCGGCACGAATATGCAGAAACGCATTAGTGAGAGCGTGGATAAGTACCTGAATCACCGTAAATTCGAGTATGGCATCTGGTTTACCGAACGGCCGGGACACGCGACCGAGTTGGTGCGCCAGGCCATCGTTGAGCAATATGAAATAGTGATTGCTGTGGGCGGCGATGGCTCGGTGAATGAAATCGGGGCTGCATTGATGGGTACGGATGTAGTGATGGGCATTGTTCCGGCAGGTTCTGGCAACGGTTTGGCCATGCACCTTGGCTATGGTCGCAACGTGGATGAGGCGGTAAAAAAACTCAATTCGGCAGTCGTGCAGACCATTGATTGTGGCGTGTTAAATGGTCGGCCCTTCATCAATCTCGCTGGACTGGGCTTCGATGGTCTCGTTTCGGTGCGTATGAAAGACAGCCCTTTACGCGGTTTTATTCCCTATTTTTTAAAATCTGTGGAAGCCGGACTGACCTACGTGCCGCGTACCTGCACCATCGAAATGGACGACGTGACCGTTACCGAAAAGTGCTTTGCTATTTCTGTGGCCAATGGCCCGATGTATGGCTATAATTTCAAAATCGCTCCCGACGCGCTGATGGACGACGGTTATTTTGAGGTCGTGATTTTGAAAGAAGCCCCGAAATGGCAATATTTTGCGGCGGTGCCCGCTATGCTGAATGATAAAATTTATGATGCCGAATTTGTGTCGCATTTTACCAGCAAACGCGTTCGTATTACTAGCGAGGGAGAAAATTTCGTGCACATTGATGGCGAAGGTATGACGATGGATGATCCTTTGATTTTTGAGATTAAACCGAAGGCGTTGAAGATTTTGGTGCCGCTGGCGGAGGAACTGAAATAAGTTTAGAAGGGTTTAGAAAAAGTTTAGAAAGTTTAGATAACCAATCTAGCGCACTACATTTCAAACTTAACTTCGTAAAATCCTTGCGAATCAAATAACTAAACCTCTCTAAACCCTCATAAACCATTCTAAACTAGATATATGAGTAAAAACAAAAAACAGACTGGCGGCGGACTGGTTTTTTCTACCAATCCCGACTTCCAATTTCAGGCGGACGACGAACCGACGGAGGAATTGGCAGTAGCAAAACAAGTGCTGCGCATCTGGCTGGAACGCGTGAAAGGTGGTAAAGAAGCCACTGTTATCAAAGGCTATATTGGGCCAGATGATCAATTGAATGAACTGGCCAAAATGCTGAAAAGCAAATGCGCGACCGGCGGCAATGCCAAAGATGGCATCATCATCATTCAGGGCGATCACCGCGATAAGGTGCTGCAATTGTTAACCAGTTTGGGCTACAAAAATGTGAAAAAAGCAGGCGGGTAGTAGCCAAAGGGCAATAGGCAAAAAGCAAATTTGCAAATGCAACATACTGGCATCCCGATTTTCCATCAGGAAAGCAGAAGAACAAAAGCCGTGTTCTGCTCGATCTGCTCTCCCCCTTTACGGGGGAGTTGGAGGGGGCTAACGCGCAAAAGGCAAAAAACAAAGGCAACATAAGAATATGATTACCAATAATTTATCCATCTCTTCCCATTTTTTTCAAGCAATATTGGTAAATACGTTTACAGAGCCATGGAGGTTTTGCAAACGCATTTTTGCTTTTTTGCCCTTTGCCTTTTGCTTATTGATTTTGACTTTGGCTTGCACGCCCCCCAAACGCACCGCCGGTCCCGTTCGTCCCAACCAGCCCACGCGTCCCAACGACCGCAAGACGCAGACGCCGATGGATACCGTTCGTTGGACAACCAGCAATCCCAAACCGCCCATTAAAAACAATCCGACCCGACCCGGCGAGCAGCCCACCTACCGACCCGGCGACACCTATCACATGGCATTGCTACTGCCTTTTCTGACCAATCAGGCCAGCGACGGCACCGTCCCCGAAAAGAGCCGCTTGGCCGTGCAGTTCTATGCGGGTGCCAAAATCGCCCTTGACCAATTGTCACGAGAACAAAACATCAACCTTGTAGTAGATGTGTACGACACCCAGGTGGAAGATGCTGATTTTCAAAGACTAATGACCGATTCCCGCTTGGAAAAAGCGCAGGTTTTCATCGGTCCGATCCGCAGTAGCCACATCACTCCGTTTGCAGAATGGGCCAAAGCACGCCGTAAAATTGTGATTTCGCCGGAAAGCCCAAACAGTGGTTTGACCACCCAAAATCCCGATTTTATCCAGATCAATCCGTCGTTGCAGGCGCACTGCACAGCGATTACACGCTACATCCGCCAGCAAAATCAGCCAGATGCAGTGACGCTGGTGTGTAAAGAAAAAGAGGCCGACCGGCTGGCCTATTTTCAACAAGCCAATCTGGCGGCGGGCGGTGCACGCTTCGCTGAGTTGATCGTACCGGATGCTACGACCTCATTTGATAAATTTGATCTCCGCAAATACCTGCGACCCGGCAGAACGTCGGTGTTCGCGTTGCCGACTTGGGCCAGCCAGGATTTCGTGATGGCTTTCCTGCGCAATCTTAAAGCGGTGAAAGGTTCCAATCGCGTGGAGGTCTACGGTATGCCACAATGGCAAAATTTTGAGGCCATCGAGCCGGAATACTTGACTGCGCTCAACGTACATATTAGTTCCGCTTCTTATCTGGATTACAGCGATCCGGCGGTCAAGGCTTTTCAGCAATCCTTTTATGAAGCGACCGGCACTTTGCCCGATGAAGATGGTTTCAATGGTTACGATGTCACTTTATTTACCGGTAAAATGTTGATGCAGTACGGGTTATCTTTTCCCGGACGACTTTCGGGTCAGGCATTTCGCGGTTTGCACAGCGATTTACGCCTTGCTCCAGTCTATACAACGACTGTTCCAGATGACCGCACAAACCAGTATGACTACCTGGAAAATACGTTCGTACACATTTTGAAGTTTGATAAATACGGTTTTGTGCCGGTCGAAAACTAAGATTGTCTGAGTATTTGAGGATGCGAGTATTTGATCAATTGCCTGATTATCAAGCACTTTGGTCAAGTGTTCGCATCCTCAATATCTTTTATTTCTCCTTAGTACACCAATAACTATTAACCAGATCGTGAATACTTCTCGCGAACAAAAACTCCGCACTGTCATCCAGCAGTCGCAACCCGACTTAACGGTGGTGCTGGAAAACATTTTTGATCCATTGAACATTTCAGCGGTGCTGCGCTCCTGCGATGCGGTGGGGGTGCGCGAGGTATTCGTGGTGTATACGAAACAATATTTGGATAAACGCGGCCTGATTTTGGGAAAACGTACTTCTGGTGGCACTTTCAAATGGATCGACGTGTATCACTTCGAGGATTTGGAAGAATGCTTTCGGCGGGTGCGCGAACGTTACGGGCGCATTTTGGCCACGCATTTGGGCGAGCGCAGTAGTTCGCTTTATGCACTGGATTTGACGCAACCGACGGCCCTACTTTTTGGCAATGAAGACGATGGCTTGAGCGATGAAGCACTGGCTTTGGCCGATGGTAATTTCGCTATTCCGCAGGCCGGTTTTGCCGAAAGTCTCAACATCTCGGTGGCTTGCGCGGTTACGTTGTTTGAGGCGCGGCGGCAGCGGGAGACGCAGGGTTTTTATACCGAAAAATCAAAACTCACCTCGGTGCAGCAGGAACAGTTGTTTACGCGTTGGACGACGATGCTGCGGCAAAAATCCTATTCGCAACAACAAGCCACTGTGGTAGATAAAGAATCCGAACCGCTAATGCCAATTTATACCGAGCGTAATCCGAAAATAGCCCCCAAGACGCAGATTCGACCTTTGCCACTGACAAATTTTGATCTTTAATCTACTCCAAAATGCACCTTTCCATCATCATCCCTTTAAAAAACGAAGTCGAAAGCCTTCCCGAACTCGAAGCATGGATTCGGCGGGTGGTGGAGCAGCAGGGCTTCGACTATGAAATTCTGTTCATTGACGACGGTAGCACCGATGGTTCCTGGAAGGTGATCGAGCAATTGCAAACGCTGAATCCACACGTGCGAGGTATCAAATTCCGGCGCAACTACGGCAAAAGTGCCGCGCTGCAAACTGGTTTCGAAGCGGCCCAAGGAGACGTAGTTATCACGATGGACGCCGACTTGCAGGATAGTCCCGATGAAATTCCAGAGTTGTACCGCATGATTACCGAAGATGGTTATGATCTTGTAAGTGGTTGGAAACAAAAGCGTTACGACCCAATTACAAAGACAGTTCCGACTAAACTCTATAACGCCGCCGCTCGCTGGATGAGCGGCATTTATCTCCATGATTTTAATTGCGGCTTGAAATCTTATCGCCGGGAGGTAATAAAAACCATTGAAGTGTACGGCGAAATGCACCGCTACATTCCGGTCATCGCCAAGTGGGCGGGCTTTACCAAAATTGGCGAAAAAGTGGTGGAGCACCGCGCCCGCAAATACGGCGTCACCAAGTTTGGTTGGGAGCGTTTCGTGAATGGATTTCTGGATTTGCTCAGCATTTCCTTTGTTGGGAAATTCGGCAAGCGGCCCATGCACCTGTTCGGCACATTGGGGGTGCTTTTCTTTATCGTCGGTTTTACCATATTGACTTACTTGTCCATTGCCAAAACGATTTATCGAGAATACGGTATCGCTGATCGGCCGCTGTTTTACTTTGGCATCCTCGCTTTGATCGTGGGAAGTCAACTATTTTTGACGGGTTTTTTAGCGGAAATGATCAACCGAAATTCCGCGATTCGGAATGTGTATGTTATTGAAAAGGAAATATAGGTTTTGAAAATCGTCCTCCTTTCCCCGGCCCATCCCCTGCGCGGAGGCATCGCTGCCCTGTCCGAACGGCTGGCGCAAGAGTTGCAAGCGCAAGGCCATCAGGTAGTTATCTATTCGTTTTCGTTGCAGTATCCGGGCTTTCTTTTCCCCGGAAAAACGCAGTTTACCGACGACCCGGCCCCCGCAGATTTAGCGATCAAAACCCGGCTCAATTCCGTGCATCCGCTCAACTGGATGGCCGTTGGAAAAGAAATCGCCCGCGAGCAGCCCGATCAGGTGATCGTGCGCTTTTGGTTGCCGTTTATGGGTCCAGCATTGGGAACAGCACTGCGTGCAATGCGCTGGTTCTCCAAGAAAAAAGTGAGGGTAACGGCGTTGGTAGATAATATTGTTCCCCACGAAAAACGCTTCGGAGATCGCCCTTTTGCCCAGTATTTTGTGAATGCCTGCGACGATTTTGTGGTTATGTCGCGCTCAGTGGGTGAGGAAATACGGTCGTTTACGCCGACAAAACCAGTGCAATACGCGCCCCACCCTATCTACGATAATTATGGCCAGTTGATGAGTAAAGTCGAGGCTCGCCAGCAGTTGAATATTCCTGCCGATGTGCCGCTGGTGCTTTTCTTTGGATTCATTCGGGCTTATAAAGGGTTGGATTTACTTCTACATGCTTTGGCCACTTCGCCATTGAAGGAATATCCGGTTCACTTGCTAATTGCTGGTGAATGTTATGATGACTGGGCGACTTATCAGGCCATTATTGACGAGCATAATTTGTCGCCTCATTTGCATTTGCACACCGATTTCATTCCTGCCGATCAAGTGCGGGTCTTTTTCTCCGCCGCCGATTTAGTGGTGCAGCCTTACAAAAGCGCGACGCAAAGCGGCATTTCGCAGATTGCCTATTCTTTCGATAAGCCGATGGTGGTGACCGATGTGGGCGGGTTGCCGGAAATTGTGACGAATGGCATTTCCGGCTACGTGGTGCCACCTACGCCCGAAGCGATTGCCAGAGCCATTCACGAGTTTTTTGATATTGATCGCGCTGATCTTTTCCGGGCGGGCGTACAGGCCGAGAAGCAAAGATTCTCCTGGAGCCACTTACTCGCAAAATTACTACCGTAAACCAGGTAGATAGACCGTTATCTCACAGAAATGCTTTTTTGGCACAGTATTTATTAATACTCTTTTATCCATAAGCGTTACCCGCCAGCATTCATGCGGGTAAAGTGATAACTGGTAATATTGAACCCTTTATTCAAATACAGCCGATGTGCTGCGTGTCGTTGAGGCCCGGAATCGAGCGTCACGCACTTGCAGCCTGTCTCCTCCGCTCGGCTGAATATGTAATCTAACAACGCTCCGGCGTAACCATGTCCTCGGTACTGCTCTAAGGTGCTCAGATCATCTATGTAGATCTGTTTGCCATCGTGGAGCTTATGCTGGTAGCGAAACCCCATTGCCGCTGCCGCCAAATTTTTTGTGGGACTTTCGATGAAAGCCAACTGATAACCTTCTCGCATCATGTCATGCAAAAGGGGTAAAAAGCTATGCTCGTCCAGCTGCGGACGGAGCAAAAATAAGACTGGCCAGCATTGTAGCAGGTCTTCGTCGGTGCGGGCAATTTGGATAGAATACATAGCGGATGCAAACTTACGAAGAAGCCGCAAATAACTGGTCGGCAGAAAATTGATGATTACACTCGTGGATATTTGCCACACAAAATTTGCCTAACAACTGATTTTTTAACATAATTTTAAATTTTTAACATGAAAAACCTGTTTTTATTCCTTTTATTCGCTGTCCCAATGCTGGCAAGTGCCCAATCGTGGGAGCTTGGCTTAGCGGTCAATGCCGCCAATTATCAAGGAGACCTGGTCAAAACTGACCTTTTTACGCTCAAAGAAACGAACCCTGCTTTCGGCATTTTCCTGCGGCGCAATTTCAACGATTACTTTGCCTTGCGGCTGAATGGCAATTATGCCCAGCTTTCGGGCGACGATAAGAACTTTTCGGAGCGCGCCAGCCGGGGCTTTAACTTCAAAACGACGTTGCTGGAAGGTTCGTTGCAACTGGAACTTACGACCATGTCCGCTTTGAATAAAGCTGGTGCTCCACGTGCTATTCGCCCGTACTTTTTCGGGGGCATTGGCTACGTCAGCAATGATCCAACCGTATTTTTCAATGAATCTGCCAATACAAATAGGGCTGCCGCAATCAGACAGGATAAAGCCGACCTGGAAAAAAACTTCATTGTTTTCCCTTTGGGCGCAGGTTTCAAATTTGCCTTAGGCGAAAGAACCTCGTTGGGTGCTGAAATCGGTTTCCGCCCGACCCTCAGCGATTACGTAGACGGTATTAGTAATGCCGCTAATCCAGAAAAAGAAGACTGGTATGTGCTCGGCGGCTTGAACTTGGCTTTCAAAATTGGTAAACCAAAAGATGCTGACAATGATGGCATTAGTGATAAAAAAGATAAGTGCCCGGACGTGCCCGGTGTGGAAGAGAACATGGGTTGCCCGGCCGACCGCGACAAAGATGGTGTGTACGACGCAACAGATAATTGCCCCGATGTGATGGGCGTAGCTGCCAATATGGGCTGCCCAGCTGACCGCGATAAAGACGGTGTGTATGACCGCGACGACAAATGCCCGGACATTGCCGGGGTGGCCAGCAACATGGGTTGCCCAAGTGACCTCGACAAAGATGGTGTGATAGATGCCGATGATCGTTGTCCTGAATTGCCCGGTATTGCTGCCAATAAAGGATGCCCCGCCGACCGCGATGCCGATGGTGTGTACGATGTGGACGATCAATGCCCAGACGTGGCAGGTGTGGCTGCTAACAAAGGTTGCCCGGCTGACCGTGACCACGATGGCATCTATGATAAAGACGATAAATGCCCGGATTTGGCAGGTTTGGCGATTAACAGTGGCTGTCCGAGTGACCGCGACAAAGATGGCGTGTATGATAATGATGATCGTTGCCCAGATCTGGCGGGTACGGCTGCGAATCGCGGTTGCCCGGAAATGAAGGCGGAGGAAACCAGAGTGATGAATGTTTCGGTGAAAAACATCACTTTTAAAACTAACAGCGCGGTATTGACGGCCGGTTCGTACAAAATACTGGATCAAGTCGCCACTATCCTGAACAGATATCCCTACTACTCCGTGTCCATTGATGGCCATACCGATAATGTCGGTAACGAAGCAGCCAACTTGACGCTGTCAAAAAATCGCGCTAAAACCTGCTATGATTATTTGATTAAAAAGAAAGTAGCTGCTGCTCGCCTGACCCATGAAGGCTATGGCGAAACCAAGCCGCTTGCCACCAATGAAACCAAAGCGGGCAAACAACAAAATCGTCGGGTAGAATTCAACCTGTCGGTCAAGTAATAGCAATTGGTTTCCACTTATCTAACCCTGGGCGGGGGTGGCGCGGTTAGCGTCATCTCCGCTTTTTGTTTGTTTTGCTACATATTTCTAAAGTGAGTTCGGAGATTAACTCTTTCATTATCAATTAAAAATTGATTGTTATGTCGGAATAAAATGGAGACACCTACACAAGCCAGGCCATTACAAATCTCTTTGGAATCTGGCTTGTGTAGTTTCCTGCACTTCGTTGCGGAATGACAACCCTCTTTGGGGAAAGAATAAAGGAAAACTCCGAATTCACGTTATTTCTAGATAATCTTTGTGGACGCAAGTTACATAGAGGCTCATAGAGAAATGTGGAGGCTCGCGGAGAAATAATATGATTCTTAAAATTCTAGTTTCACTATGAAAAAAGTTATACCTATTTTCTTCTTTGCCCTCTTCCTGCTTACAGGAAAATCCCAGGCGCAAACTGCTGACATTCAATCCATTCGACAAATAATGGTTAAACAGGAAGCGGCCTGGAATACTGGCAATCTGGAAGGTTTTATGGATGGATATTGGCGTTCGGACAGCTTGAAGTTCATTGGTTCACGCGGCTTAACTTATGGCTGGCAACCGACTTTGGACAATTATCGAAAAGGCTACCCCGATCAGGAAACGATGGGGAAATTGACTTTCACCATCATTTCGGTGGAGCAACTTTCTCCGACTAGTGCCTACGTGATTGGCAAATGGGCATTGGCGCGGAAGAAGGGCGATGTGAGCGGCCATTTCACGTTGCTTTGGAAGAAAATAGATGACAAATGGGTCATTGTGGCCGATCATTCGAGTTGAAATGGTGGCAAAAGGCAAACCGCGTAGCAGTGATATTATAGTAAAAAGAACAATAAAATGTATAAAGACGTAGAACCGCGTAGCGGTGACATTATAATGCCACCGCTACGCGGTTCCAACGTTTATACGAGTAGTTTTTACCGAAATGCCAGCCCTACGGGCTTATCAGCACCTCTTTTCAACTTGTCTACATACCATAAGTTTAAAAATATTATATGTCTAACTAATTAAATATTAAACCTTTATAGCATTTTACTTATTTTTCACCAATTTTCCAGTGCTTGTCACCTCACCGGCCTGAATTTTCCAGCTATAAATACCATTTTGAGGGAAGGCCGTAGCAGGAATAGTCAATAGGTGGCGACCTGAATCAAGCGTCTGATTGCTTTGATATAAAATCCGACCCGCCAAATCCGTGAGTTGAGTCATCACATTTTCTGCTTGCGCCAGGCGTAGCGGAATCTGTACATCGCTGCGCGTTGGGTTGGGCTGCGGTGCAAAAATCGTGGTAACATTACTGGCAGTAGCTGGTGATCTAAACTCCAATTGCAAAGGCTGAATGCTGTTTTCGGAACTGACAATAGCAGATTTCAAACCCGAAATGTCGTTTTTAGCATTCAATTGAAGAGCATCTTTCAGCCGAACCGGAGCCAGAGCTTTTATCCGCAAGGTTAGTATATCTTCTTCCGGCAACCAATGCTGTGGCTGCACATCAAACCAGGCCAATTGTACCACGCCCGGCTGCGGTGTCGCCCAGGAATCGGCATCCCAATTGGGCAAATTTTCGGTATTCCGTACTTCTACTTCTAATAATGCTGGATCGAAGTGTAGGCCCATTTGCAGGCCAAGCCAATCGCCTTCGGTTTGCATTCGCAGTGGTAATTCTACTATTTCGCCAGGCAAGAGTTGGGCATCGGGCAAGGTAATTACCGCCGCCGTGCGCTCTTCGGCAGGCGCGCCAAAGCCCGGATAAGCACTGCCATCTATGTCGCCAATCTTCACGCCCAAAAGGATAAATGAGTGCTAGTATCTATTTGGTTTACAGTAACAGTAGCGTTCTCTGGAAAAATGGTCGAGAAAGGATTGGCTGGATTGGGAAACACGTAGTCAGCATCCACGAATCGCCAGGAAGTGTTGTTGGGCAAAGAGCTATAAACACCTGCTATCAGTTTCTTCAATTCCACAATATCAAATGCCGTGATCGAACCGCTTTTGTTGGCATCTGCAGCAAGCATACCATAAGCTGAACTGATCGGTACAATCCCTAAAATATGCTGCGATATACGAATCAAATCTAATACATTCACACCATTTAGCGGATCCGTGTCCAGTACAGGAGTGAAGGTGTAGTTGGAAAAAGCTAGGGCATTTGCCACCATACACCCCATCGAATCAAGCGACACATCAGGAGAGTTACTATTTTCGGTTAACATCGGCGAGCCATCTTTCCAGAAATTAACGCAGGTGGTAATATGTTGTATCTGATTGGGACAGAGGAGCGCGCTATCCATGACGCTCACATACGTTTCACAGAAGTCGGCATTGCCAGCCAGATCAATCGCCCAGACTTCCACGGGCTGAAAGGTGCCCAAATCAGCGCAGGTAAACTGTACGTTCAAAGAATTAATGGGGAAACCCGTGCCAATACCTGAACGGCGAATCCCAAATTGCAAAAGGCTGGACGGGGTGGCATTATCGAAAGGTAGCCCGTTTGGTAGAAAGAAATCCACTG
This sequence comes from Saprospiraceae bacterium, assembly GCA_965249785.1. Classification (GTDB taxonomy): domain Bacteria; phylum Bacteroidota; class Bacteroidia; order Chitinophagales; family Saprospiraceae; genus M3007. The sequence continues at coordinate 83,104 of CBDFMU010000042.1, forward strand.
CATTTATTTGCGCTGCTACCGGAAGAGTGGGTAACAGATTGACCGTCTTGCCATTGACACAAGTTACTGTCGGCGGTTTAGCGTCTTTTACCGTAAAAGTGTATTCGCAACTCGTTTCGTTGCCACACGTATCGCTTACAATCCACTTGATTTTGTGATTACCATAAGGCAGTTCCGGTATGCGGTAGGTACTTGGCGCTTGTTGGGTATTCCAGCGTACTTTCGCGGTAATGTTGGCCCCATCGGTCGTTTTGTAGAGCGCGAAGCCGTATTTTTCATCCGCCCCTACGCTGCGCTCATCGAATGCGCGCGGAATACCAGCACCAATCATATTTCCAAATTGTACATTATTGTAGCCGGGCAGACTGTCGCTGTCAATCACCGTTTCCAGAATGCTATCTTGATTCAGGTCAAGATAAAGCAAATAACGAATGTGGACAATAGCACAAGTATCCGTAATTGGAAGGTCCAAAACGACCGGACCTTCCCGCAAATCCTGGCTATTATAGCGCACATCATACCAGTAAGTTTCGTTCCACAGGCTGGTATCGTTAGGCGTGTAATCACCGAACATTTGTGGACTGACGGGGCAATTTACTTGAAAGGAAGTCTGGGCAAAGATGTGTCCCACCAAGACCAGGAGCAGAAGGATTAGGACTATATTTTTCATGAGCTATTCTTTTGAAAATGAAGGTAGAGGAGATGGAGAGGATGGAGATGTGGAGGTTGTTGAGCAAAAACTTACTCTCTCACGATGATTTTCCCGCGCGCAGTGCGTCCATTTTTTTCGCTCAATTGAAAGAAATAAACACCGGATGCCAGACCATTACGCTGAAACCGGAAGTCAGGTCCAATAAATTCCTCCTGACGAATCAAGGTGCCATGCACATCGAACAGTGATAACTGGAATTGACTGCTAATCGGCAACCCCTTCACCTGGAAAGTCACTTGGTCGGCCAGCGGATTGGGGAAGACCTGCAAAGCCAAATCCCTACCAGTCGGCTGTTCCACCGTAGTAATAATTAAAGGATAACCAATGGTATGGAAAGAGGTATTCGTGATGACTGGCGCATTAAAATCCAGGTAAATACCCGCCCGGTTTTCAATTACATCGCCCGGCACCAAGCCTGGGCGCTGACGCAGCCGGAAAATGACGTAACCATGCGAAGCCGCCTCGTTTACGTTGCTGTCGGGCAGCAAAATATTGGTAAAACGGAAGGTGATAATCCCCGTTTCACTCACAGAATACTGGTATGGATGGCTGCTCGCCCCGGCCCAGAGACTGGTGATATCGAGCAGCGGCGTGATGGTGTCGCGCACAATTACCGAAAAAGCGGTGTCCGTACCGGTGTTCTGAAAACGGATCATGTATTCCAGTTCCTGACCGGATTCTATAAAATGCTCTTCTTTCCAGCCGAGCGGAAAGCCGCGTTTGTCATTGGGATCGTAGGAGCCAACCACCTCGTCGCAGTGCGTAGCAATAAACGGATCTGCTTCATCCTGTGGGAGTTGCAGGATTAAGTTGGAATTTTCGGCACTCCCGCAATGCTGCACCGTGGCCAATGGTTGACTACTGCCGGGGTGCCCGGCGGCTTGTCTGATGCGCAACTGATAGGCATTCCCAATCGGGTTTGGCACCGCGATGACCGTGTCTGCGCCCGCATTCAGTTGCACCTGGCCTTGTGCATACATGATTTGGTCTTCAATAATAACGTAGTCCGAAGTGGTGGCCATGTTACCCGACCCGGCATTGCGAATCGTGAAAGCCACTTCGCCGTTGCAAGCACCACTCACCACCAAATGAGAGCCATCCCAGTTGGCGTTGGGCGGCAGACAAGTGCTATCCGGGAAAATGTGGGCTTCGGTACATAGTACTTCGCCGAGTTCGGCCTCGCAACTAACCAAAAACGTGATATTGAAAATTCTGCAGTCGCCCGGCAATACGTCATTTGGCAGGTTGAAAGTCAGCACATTACCCGTTTGACTGGTCAACGGAATGGTACTACTTTGATAAGTCAGTTTGGGATCGGGCGTGACTTGCACCGAGACGTTGGTGGCTGGCAGATTACCATTATTGCAATAATTTACATTGAATATGCTGGGCTTACATTTGCGAATAAAATTCGCTCCAATTTCTACATCGAGCAGGGGACAACCGACCAGTGCCCGTAAACCGAGCGAGATATTTGCTAAAGTCCCGCTGGTCACTGTAACCATCTGCGCATCACAGGGTAACCAAAGATGCTCCGTGCTGTATATTGGCAACACGGATACGGTGTATTCCCCATCCGGGACGGGTATTTGGAAAGTACCATAGGCATTAGCACTCTGATAAAAGACCTGTCCGGCTTGATTTTCCGCCCGAACCACAAAGTGCGCCAAAGCCGGTTCGCCAGCGTCATATACACAGTCATCATCCTGGTCGTAATAGATATTGCCGCTTATTTTGCCCGTATAGATTTCTCCAACTGCATCAGTGACCAATAAGAACGCCCCCGGATCATTAAAAGCGCGATTGGCACCGCCTACCACCGCAAAATAACCGCCTACCGTGCTGATGATTTGCCGGGGAAAACAAGCTCCCAGTGATTTATTCCACACTTGATTGCCGGAAGAATCGAATTTTTGCAAAACAGCCGTGAAATTCGTATTACCGGGGGCAGCTGGAGCAATAATCGGTACAAAAAAACTGTCTTCCCCATCGGTGGCAAAACTCGTCACCAGGTTATAGGGCAAATTAAGATCGAAGGTGAAGCCGGAAGCAACCTCTTTAAAAAAGTCCAGATTGCCATTTTCATCGGTGCGCAGAATATTGATTTTGACTGGATTTTCCCCGTAAGTATCGGCTAATACCGCCAGTCCGCCATTGCTTAATCGCACAAGATCATGGGCATTTTGCTCGTTGGGTTGCGCATACCATTTCTCCCAAAGCAGGTTGCCATCCGCATCGGTTTTTGTCAAAAACAGGTCGCGATCCGTGCCGTGTACGCCCGCGCCGCTGATAACCACCTGGCCGTTGGCCATTTCTATCAGCCGGGAAACCTGCTCATTATATAAGGTGTCGCCCACCGATTTTGACCAGAGCACATTGCCACTCGTATTTAATTTGACCAACCAGATATTTTGCTGAAACTGTGTATTGCGGGTATCCCCAGCCGCCAGAAATTGACCGTCCGCAGTTTGTATAATATCTCGTAATCCATTGGCCAACAGCGTATTATTTACTTGTTTCTGCCATTCAATGACTCCACTACTGCTGACTTTCAGGATAATATTTTTGAATCCTTGTGGAGTGGCGTAGTATTCAGCTAATACCACAAAACCACCATCTGCAGCGGAACAGGTGGCAATAGCCTGGGCACCATTCAAAGACAAATGTTTGGCCCAGACGACCGTTCCTGTTGGGCCGACGCGTTGCAAAAACAGGGTGCTATCGGCAGCGGTACTCCCCGCCATAAAGTAACCGCCATCGCTGGTGGTCACCACGTCATTGAATTGGCTGGTCGCCGGTAGATAGGTTTTGGCGAAGCCTTGCCCCCATCCAATAGTGGCAAAAAGTAGCAGTACACAGAGCAGGCATAGAGAGATTTTCATGAGTATTAGTTTTATGATTAAACACGGTACAAAAGTGCAACACCCTGTCCCAGCCCAAAAGGACAAAAATTGATGATTTTCAGAAAATTATTTATCTTAAAGATCAGGTGGATGCTTGATATAGAAATAGTTAGCACTATTTTTGAGAAGCTTATTTCAGATTATGGAAACTTCTCCTTTGCTGACTATTCTACGGGCAATGTCGAAAGAAAGCCATCGTGCGCTGGAAAAATTCGTTCGCTCCCCGTATCACGTTACCCATGCCGGTGTGCCCGTTTTGCTGGAGCACTTGAAATCCGTGATGCACCGTTCGCCTACGGAGCCGCTGCATAAAGAAGATATTGCCAAAGCATTGGGCGAACCGGATGCGCGGCGCGTGTACCATCTGACCAATTATTTGCTGGAAGCCGTGGAGCAGTTTCTTGCCCAAGAGCGTTGGGAGCAACGTCCGCATGAGCGGCATTTGGCTACGATAGAAGGGTTGCGGCATTTGCATCTGGCCGAGACCGGTGCCAGTATGTTGCGTTACGCTCGCAAGCAACTGCAGGCGGATCCGCGACGGGGCATGGATTATCACCGCAGCGATTATCGCCTCCATTTGGAAGAATATTACCTGTCGCAACAGCAGGGTCGCGCCAAATCTTTCAATGGCCAGGAACTCTCTGATGCGCAGGATGTAGCTTTTATCGGTGAAAAATTGCGCACTGGCTGCTTGTTACTCAGTCATCAGGCCGTCTCTAAAAGACAGTACGATAATGGTTTGTTAGACAGTGTGTTACACTTTTTGGAAGGCCATTCGTACCTGGAAATACCAGCCGTTGCAGTGTATTACCACGGTTATTTTGCGCAATTAGGACAGGATAGCGACCAGCATTTTCAGCGATTGAAAGCCCTGCTGCAGGCCCACGCTACGCAGTTTGCTTTGGCCGAAATACATGATTTGTATCTCATGGCCATCAACTTTTGCATTCGCCGCATCAATCAGGCGGAGGAGCATTATTTTCGGGAAATATTTGATCTATACCAATCCGGTTTGCAGCATGGGGCGTTGTTAGAAGATGGAGTGCTGTCGAGGTGGACGTATAATAATATCACGGCGACCGGACTGCGGCTGCGGGAATTTGATTGGGTATATCAGTTTTTGCAGGAATTTGCCCCGTTTTTGCCGGACAGTCACCGCGATGGGGCATTTAGTTTCAATCTGGCCCGCTACTATTATGATATTGGTGACCTCCAGCAAGCTATGCACCACCTGCTGCGCCGCGAATACGACGATATACTGCAAAACCTGATCGCCAAAGTGATGCTCTGTAAAATCTACTACACCCTCGGCGAGACCGATACCTTAGAAAACCAACTCGATAGCATTCAAATCTACCTGCGCCGCAAAAAAGTGCTGGGCTATCACCGTGATAATTACCTGACCATCGTCCGGTTTCTACGCAAATTGTTGCAACACGTTCCCCATGACCGGAAAAAAACCCAACTATTGCGCCAGGAAATAACTCAAGCACCCGTACTGACCGAACGGGAATGGCTGCTCCGACAATTAGAATAAAAGACGACATTTTGGAAGCAACTACGGCCATCATTACTGCACCTTTACCGGACAAATGAGTTCATAGTTTATTGTTCATAGTTCATCGTTCTTTGCTGCATGTGGTGGAAAATTCTCTCCGTCCTTTTACTTGTCTATGCACTCAGTGTCGGGATGCTTGTGCCGCTCAAACCCGGCATTACCCACGTCAACCCGGCCACGGCTCAGGCTGGCCAAACGATTACGCTGCGAGTGCATGGCTACAACTCGTTTTATACCCGCAGTCTGGCCAATGAGGTCCGAGTGTGGCTGGAGTACGATTCGACGCGTGCTTTAGCGGGCGAAAAGGTGCAAATTCTCAGTGATACCACGCTGGAAGCCACTTTTCAATTGCCAGCTACTTTGCCCGACGGCCTCTCTTTCGCCTTGCTCAATGCCTTCGTAGATCACCCTTCGGACGGTATTTCGTTGCTCCCCAGTGCGGTAGAAGTGCGGCGAGACAGCAACACAATAAGTGCCGGAACCGACCCCATTTGGTCACAGCATTTGGTGAAAGATCTCCATATAAAATCGGACTTCACTTTTCCTTACCGCAACGTGATTTACGAGAGCATCCGCAATACTTATTTCCACGTACCGATGTGGTTTGCGCTGATGTTTCTGTTCATCGCCTCGGCTTGGCAGAGTGTCCAATTTTTAAGATATGACGGTCGGTCTGGAAATATCAAATCCGGGAAGCCAGTTTCCAAACTGGATTTTGATCGCAAAGCCGCTGCCTACGCCGAAGCCGGGCTGTTATTTGGTATTATGGGTCTTATTACCGGAATGCTGTGGGCGAAATACGCCTGGGGCGCAGCTTGGAGCAACGATATTAAGCAACTGATGACCGCTGTGGCTTTGCTGGTGTATTTGGCCTACTTTATTCTGCGCCGCTCGTTCGATGAGCCAGAAAAAGGTGCGCGTTTGGCCGCCGTGTATAACATTTTCGCTTTTGCTTCGCTCATTCCCCTATTGTATATAGTGCCGCGAATGTTTGCCAGTCTGCACCCCGGTGCCACCGGGAATCCAGCTTTTGGCAGCGGCGATCTGGACAATACTATGCGGGCAGTTTTTTATCCCAGCATCATCGGCTGGAGTTTATTGGGTTTTTGGATTGCCGAACTGCGCATCCGTTACCAACGCTTGAAAGACCGGGCGACGGGCCTGGATTAGAAAAGAACACCTTTTCGATTTTCAACAAAAAAGACAACTTTTCATAATTTTTGGAAGATGAAATTTTTTAAAATGCAAAAATTTTTAATAATTATTTTGCTACAGGCAATATCTTTGCCCGCGCTTTTGGCCCAGGGAGATAGTGATTTTATGCGGGAAACTGGCAAAATAAACGTCGTCGTCGGCGTTATTCTGCTCATTTTTCTGGGTATTATTGTCTATCTCGTGCGGCTTGAGCGTATGCTAACCAAATTAGAGCACCAACTCAAGGACGACAAAAATGAGTGGACAAATTAGTTTTTTTAAAAGCGTAGAAAACTACGTGGACAAGGCCGCCGCCTTCACCGACATTCCGAAGGGCCTGGTGGAACAGATCAAAGCCTGCAACCTGGTTCTCCAGATCCGGTTCCCGATTCGGGTAGGCAATGATTATCAAGTAATTGAAGCCTATCGCGTGCAGCATAGCCACCACCGGCTGCCCACGAAAGGCGGCATTCGCTACGCCGAAAGCGTGGATCAGGACGAAGTGATGGCCCTGGCCGCACTGATGTCGTACAAATGCGCCCTAGTAGACGTGCCCTTTGGCGGTGCGAAAGGCGGCATCAAGATCAATCCGGCCAATTATACCGTGGATCAGTTGCAAAGTATCACCCGCCGCTACACCACCGAGCTGGTGAAAAAGAACTTTATCGGACCCGGTATTGACGTACCAGCTCCCGATTACGGCACTGGTCCCCGGGAGATGGCCTGGATTATGGATACTTACCAGGCTTTCCGCCACGGCGAAATTGACTCCATTGCTTGTGTAACTGGCAAACCTGTCACCCAGAACGGTATTCGCGGACGCGCCGAAGCTACCGGACGCGGCGTATATTATGGTCTCCGTGAAATCGTCTCCCACGAGGAAGACATGAAGAAAATCGGACTGACGACGGGTATGGCTGGCAAAACGATGGTCATTCAGGGTTTGGGCAATGTAGGTAGCAACACCGCCCTCATCAGTCAAAAGGAAGGCGGCGTAATCATCATCGGCGTGGCCGAACGGGAAGGCTCCATTTATAGCGAAAAGGGCATTGACGTGGAAAAGCTACTGGCTTTTCGCCAGGAAACCGGCTCCATCGTGGGTTTTCCGGACACCACTACCCTGCCGAACAACCTCGCTGCGCTCGAACTGGAATGTGACATTCTGGTACCAGCGGCGCTTGAAAATCAGATCACTAAAGCCAATGCCGACCGGATCAAAGCGAAGATCATCGCCGAAGCCGCTAACGGCCCGGTAGCCGCCGAAGCCGATCCGATCCTGCTAAAAAAAGGCATTATGATCATTCCCGACTTTTATATTAATGCGGGTGGAGTAACGGTTTCGTACTTCGAGTGGCTCAAAAACCTGTCGCACCACCGTTTCGGACGTTTGGAAAATCGCTTCCAACACAACGCCTTTACTGGTATCCTGGATAAAGTGTCAGAAATCACTGGCAAAACCATTGGCGACCGCGAACGCGACTTTTTGACGCGCGGTGGTACAGAAATTGATCTGGTCAATTCCGGTTTGGAAGATACCATGATTACGGCTTACCAGCAAATTCGCGAGACCTTCAGACAGCACCCGGATGTGACTGATGTGCGCACGGCTGCCTTCGTTTGTTCGTTGAAGAAGATTGCCAGTGACTACATTTCGATGGGCATTTTCCCGTAATTATCTTGCACGTTTATCCGTCTTTCCTTCGCAAAAAGGAACAAAGAGCAGGAATGAACGGCAAAAAGGTTGAATCAGCAGGTTTTGTTTGGCACTTTCTAGCCCAACGTCCGCTGGTTCAGCCTTTTTTCATGCACGGTTGATTTCTATACAGTTTTAACAAATATATTTTGGCCAAAAATTATTTTTGGTCAGTCGAGGGAATAATTTACCCATCCTCTATCGACTAAAACGCTTTATTAACAAAATATACGGAGGTTGAACGTCGTTTTGCTTGTACATAATTTTTTAATGCCCTACCTTTGGCCAACTTTTCCAAAGCAAAATAAAATTTCAAAACGAGTCACCTTATTATGTCAGAGAAACTGGATAAAATAGACCTGAAAATCCTGAAAATCCTACAGGACAATAGCAAGATTACCAATCTTGACTTGTCAAAAAAAATCGGCCTTTCGCCCGCCCCGACGCTGGAACGCGTAAAGAAACTGGAGCAAAGCGAAATTATCCAGAGCTACCATGCCCAGGTGAACCCGCAACAAATGGGCTTGAACGTGAAGACCTTTGTGCTGGTCTCCTTGGCCTGGAAAAAGGAAAATGCCTTGAACAACTTCCTGGAGAAGATTGCGGAAATAGATGAGGTCACGGAATGCTACATTATTACTGGCGAAGCTGATTTCCTGATGAAAATCGTCTGCCGCGACATTCCGACCTATGAGCAGTTGCTGTTTAAAACGATCAGCCAGATCGAAGAAATCGAACGCCTGAAGACACTGATGACGCTCTCGACTGTAAAAGACGCCAAAGTGCTGCCTTTTAATTACGACGAGAAGTAAAAGGTTGGCTTAGGCACCAGATAATATTAAATCGCCCCTATCGCTTTTTGCGGTAGGGGCGATTATATTTAACCCCACCCCTAGCCCCTCTCCTGAAATGGAGGGGGACTTGATCGTGGTGCTTTATTGCTGATTTTCAGTAACTTGGTTACTTGTCCAGCTTACCAAAGCTAATACAATTGCCATTCAAACCGACAATCTATTTCTCCAAGGCATTGAAAATCAATGGCTTGGAACTCAATTTAGTCCCCTTCCCTTTCGGGGAAGGGTTAGGGATGGGGTCACTGCGCCAAAATATGCGCCATCCGCAATAAATCTTTGTTCAAAGGCTTGGATTTGGCGATCGCTTCCTCGAAAGGGGTATAAAAAACGTTGTTGTTTTTAATACCGACCATCATGCCCGTCTTACCCGCCAGTAGCCCTTCCACCGCAGAGAAACCGAGTATACTGGCCAGCACCCGATCAAAAGAAGAGGGCGAACCACCGCGCTGCAAGTGCCCAATAACGGTCACTTTAATGTCGTCATACAGGGTGACTTTTTCCTCTACCTGTTTGGCAATATCATATACCGTACCCATGTGATTGCCCTCGGCCACGACGATGATGCTGAAAAGTTTAGCGCGCTTGGCCCCGCGTTTCAACATTTTCACAATATCTTCAATCGAAGATTCCTCTTCGGGGATCAGTACGCCGCCAGCTCCACCAGCAATAGCCGTGTGTAAAGCAATAAAACCGGAATGGCGGCCCATCACTTCCACGAAAAAAAGCCGGTTATGGGAGTCTGCGGTATCCCGGATTTTATCGACCGCCTGCACCGCTGTGTTCACCGCCGTATCAAAACCGATGGTAAAATCCGTCCCGTACAGATCATTGTCAATCGTACCGGGAATGCCTATCACGGGAATGTCTGGATATTCTTTAGTAAACAGGGACGCCCCGGCCAAAGTACCGTTGCCGCCGATAGCAACGAGCGCATCTATGTCGTTATCAATCAGGTTTTCGTAGGCCTGCTTACGGCCTTCCGAGGTCATAAATCGTTGACTGCGAGCCGTTTTGAGAATAGTGCCGCCCCGGTGAATAATGTTCCCTACGTCGTTTGTTTCCAGACGCTTGAAAGTGCCGTCAATCATACCTTCATAGCCCCGCATGATGCCGTAAATGTGCAGGTCGTTGTTGAAAGCATTGCGCACAATGGCGCGCACGGCAGCATTCATGCCCGGCGCGTCGCCTCCCGAAGTGAACACGGCAATGCGTTTAATATCTTTTGCCATAATATTTTCCATTCCTTCCGAATCGCCCGATTTGGCGTCGGTAAGTCAGTCGTTTTGTAGTGATGAAATACTTAAGTAAACAAGCAAAATTGCAAATGGTGAATTGGCAGGGCAAACCAGACTATTACATTGTAAATTAAATTCCTTGAGGATGCGAGTATTGGAGTATTTGATTAAAACACTTGATAATCAGGTAATTGATCAAATACTAGAATCTTCAAATACTCAAATAACATGATTTACAATATACTATTGCAATTTGTTTGCCCCTTGCTAATTGCTCTTTTGCCTTTTTATTTACTGATCAGCCGGTGGATGCACATGATAATCGGCCAGCGGATAGATTGGTTTGCGTACTACCATACCGAGTTTCAGTCGGCGTTCGTCCATACTTTTGAGCAGCACATCCTGAAAGTGATGCGCAATAGAGCCGACGAAATGGATCGGCACGTGCTGGTGACCGCTGTATTTTGCCACGTGGCGATCCAGAAACTGATTGAGACAACCAGCCACCAGATATTGCGTAAACGGGTGTTGCAGGTTGGCTCCTAAAAACTGGGTAAACGTAGCCAGATAAGCATTCGCCCCTTTTTCATAAATCTTGTCCTTGATGGCATCTTGCCCTTCCGGGTATGCCGCATCGAAAGCCGAATCAAGATCAGCGGGCAATTCCCGGTAGAACTTTGCGCGCAACAGGGACTTGCCCAAATGCGTACCGCTGCCTTCATCGCCCAACAGCCAGCCCAGCGAAGGTACATTATCCAGAATGCTCACCCCATCATAATAACAACTGTTGGAACCCGTTCCCAAAATGCAGGCAATACCCGCGCTATGACCGCACGTAGCCCGAGCCGCTGCCAGCAGATCATGTTCCACTTCCACCTGCGCATTGGGAAATACTGCGCGCAACGCTGCTGCCACGATCTCCGCGCGGTATTCGTCGTGTACACCAGTCCCATAAAAATAGATATGTGTCACCTCCGTTGCATCCACTTTGGGCAGCAGTTGAGTCTTCAATATTTCGGTAATTTCCGCCGTGGTGTGGAAAAAAGGGCTGAACCCGACGGTGTTTTCCAGTTGCTGATCGCGTCCGCCGCGGGTAAGCAACCAATCGCATTTAGTGGAGCCGCAATCGGCAATAATAATCATGGGCAGGCGTGAAATGATAGTGAGCAGGAAGAAGGTGCTGGCCGGGGACTACTTGTAAAAAGTACACGAAGCAAAGGTCGGGTGCAAAAATAGATTTTCTGGTATAAAATGGTGGAAAATGCTGACTATTTGGCAAAATGAAAGTTGCTCGAATTAAAGGGGCATCCTTAGCCAAGAAAACCTGAATAACAACTTACTCATTAGTGGTAGCTGATTTACACTCCTTAGGGATACGAGTATTTGATCAAAACACATAACAATCAGGTAATTGATCGAATACTCAAATCTTCAAATCCTCCAAACAACTTAATTTATAGTGTACTGATCGTGTCATCAATTTTAGACAATGGAGAAAAAACAGAAATAGAGTTTCAAAAATAAGAATTACTGGTCGGAAAAATACTTGATTATCAATAAATTAATCAATATTTTCTGCTGTGCTTCCAATTATCTAACCTAATAAATACGTCTGTATAAATCGCGGAAATAATTTTCATAAAACTTTTTGTTGTTTATTAAAAACAACTTGTTTTACTTTGTGGTCTAGTTTTATTCCTTCCCTGCCTTTCACCGCATAATTCCCACCATTATGGCCACTTACCAACACACCCACAGTCAATACTATCACCAGGCTAGTACCCCTTCCTCCGCCGATACTGCTGCCAAGCAGGAGTCCTTGGTCTGGAAATTACTGCTCCTGACTGCCCTGACCTATTTTGTCTGGAGCGATAAAATTTCCATCACTTTTTCGCCATTTGGTAGTAGCGACACCGTGGAACAAGGCCACGCGCAACGTACCAGTGCCTCTTTATTCAGTCTGGCTTCTACTTCCATAACGACGGTAAAAAATCCCGCGACCCGGAAATTGACTTTGCCAAAAGGCCAGTTACAGAATAGCACCCTCGCCATAGACCCCGCTTTTGCCGTGCGTAACAGTGTACCCGCTACTGAAGTACGCGAACGACTGACCAAATGCCAGGAATATGTCGAGCGGTTTGCCCCCTTGGCCGTCGCGGAGATGCAGAAGTTTGGCATTCCAGCCAGCGTGATTTTGGCGCAGGGCCTGCTGGAAAGCGACGCTGGCGAAAGCCCACTGGCGCAAAAAGCTAATAATCATTTTGGCGTGAAGTGCTTTTCCAAACAGTGTCATAAAGGTCACTGCCTGAATTTCGCCGACGATTCGCACAAGGATTTCTTTATAAAATATACCAATGCCTGGGGTAGTTTCCGGGCGCATAGCCAGTTCCTGAAAACGAGTAAGCGCTACGCGCCGCTTTTCAAACTAGACAAAAGTAATTACCGCGCATGGGCCAACGGCCTAAGCCAGGCTGGTTATGCTACTGACAAAAAGTATGGCGAGAAACTGATCGCCGTGATTCAGAACATGAAACTGGAGCGATTTGATCGGTAACTTCTATATTCCGTTCACGATGAATAGCGACGGGCTTGGAGGTTCATTACACATCGAAAAGCCCTTTTCCGAATGCTCGAAAAAGGGCTTTTTGCTTAAATATGCAGTATCGGCAAACTAGCCCGGGGTTTGCAACGGAATAGCATCCGGGGTAGTCCCGCCGCCAGTACCGACCGTCAGTACCGCCACTACGCACAGGATCATCAGCGTAGCCGCCAGTACCCAGGTAGCTTTTTCAATAAAATCAGTCGAGCGCGCTGCGCCGAAAAGCTGTTGGGCCTGACCGCCGAAGGAGGCATCCAGCCCGCCGCCTTTAGAATTCTGCACCAGGATAGCCGCGATCAACACGATGCTGATAATGGCAATGAATACCGCAAGGGTGGATAACATGATTGTCTAATTTTTAAGTTTGTCAATTTCGGCGGCAAAGTAACCACTTTTCTCCGGAAACGCCAAGCCTAATCGTTTATACATGATAATTGCTTTTTCCCGATGTCCCTGTTGGGCATACAATTTGGCCAGTGTTTCGGAGAGCACATCCTGGTTCTCCGCTACACTGCGCTCCGCAAACGTGTGGGCAATCCCGGTTTTCGGAGCTGGTTCGGATTTGGGCACGGGTGCTGCTACGGGCGTTACTGGCAGTGGGTTTTGGCGTGGTTCTAAAACCGGCAACTGGAATTGGCCCACCCAGCTTCCAAACGCCTGAGGCGGTGGCGGAGCAGGTGGAACGACGGGCGGAGTCGGCACAAATGATGGTGCCTGACTAAAATCCAGCGCAATTTCCACCGAGGGATTTGGAATTGGTTCGCTGGGTATTGGCGGTGGAACGGACAAAAAGGAGCGCGCCGGAACAGGTCGTTCCTCGCGCGCTATCGGTGCCAAGGCCTCCAATTCACGCTGCACCGTTTCTATTGATTTTAATTCCAGCACCTCCTCCCTGATCGCCGCCAGCCGCTGCGGAGCCAGGATTTTTGGAGCCACTAACACGAACAGTCGAGTACGATCAAGCCCATAGGCAGCGGCGGCAGCCAGGGTGCGGCTCGCCTCATGGTGGTTGGTTTGCTGCGCTTTGATGGCGAGCAGTGTACGCAAATTGTGGGCATACGGATAAGCAATGGCCAGCGTCTTCAACTCCTCGTAGGAGATGGTCGTGAGCAAAGCAGGATTATCCAGCAGTTTAAGAAATCGCTCTTGCGTCATGGGCAAGATGGTGTTTGAGAAAGCCGCCCCCCTGCGCATTATTGCTAAGGGGTTGGTTATCAAACCTCAAAGATGTTATCCTTTCGGGAAATTTAAAAATTTTCGTTGCGGGCGGCCTTCACCAGTCATTAAAAGTCGCGTTGAAAATATCTTCCAGCAGCTGTTTATTAATGGTAGTGAGCAGGTTGGCCTGTACCGTCAGCAGGTCGCTGCTACTGGAAAAATCGGCGTAATGGCTAAAATCACGTTCCGCCGTCCAGCTTTTTTTCTCATCAATACGATTGATGTAACCCACCCGAATACGTACTTCCAGACGGTTAGCGGCGACCACCTCACCGGGCTTGGGATTGACCGGAGTAACTCTGAAATCCACGATTTTACCCGTAAATTCTACGTCTGGTTCCTCATTTTTGGCTTTTAACGGTGTTTCTGAGCGAATTTTGTCGCGTAGTAATTCCGCAAAATCTATGCCCAATGTCGGCGGTGCATTGTCGGCCAGCGTCTCGAAATTGCGCACCGCAAAGGTCTTTACATTAGGATCAATGGAAATGCCCTTGAAAGTGTAGCAACCCGATTGGCCCACGGCAAATATTATTATTAGTAAAAATGCCCAACTGTAAAACGGCAAATTTTTCATCTTAATTTTTTTTCAGGAAAACGATGTTTTGAGGGGTTTTGATGCCAGGTAAACGGAAATTCCGCATTCCTTACTATTCCCACTCAATCGTCGCGGGTGGTTTGGTAGAAATATCGAACACTACCCGATTGATCCCTTTGACGCGGTTGATAATTTCACTGCTCACTTCGGCGAGGAAATCATAGGGCAAACGGCTCCACTCGGCGGTCATACCATCGGTGCTGCTCACGGCGCGCAGGGCGATCGTTTTTTCGTAGGTGCGCTCGTCACCCATCACACCCACAGATTGGATGGGTAATAATATGGTGCCAGCTTGCCAGACTTGATCGTACAAACCGTGTTCGCGTAGTTTGCCGATGAAAATGGCGTCGGCTTCCTGCAAGATTTGTACTTTTTCAGGCGTGATGTCGCCGAGAATGCGGATGCCCAGGCCAGGACCGGGGAAAGGGTGACGTTGTAAAATATGACTTGGCACTTCCAGTTCGGCTCCCACGCGGCGCACCTCGTCTTTAAAAAGCATCCGCAGCGGTTCCACGATTTTGAGTTTCAATTTTTCTGGCAAACCACCCACATTATGGTGGCTTTTGATGGTTACCGACGGGCCGTGCACGCTCAATGATTCAATCACATCGGGATAAATAGTGCCTTGTCCCAACCACTGAAAATCAGGATGCGCTTCGGACTCTTCCTCGAATAGGTCAATGAATAACTTGCCGATAATCTTACGCTTCTGTTCCGGGTCGGTTACGCCCGCCAGCCCGTCATAAAATCGTTGTTGCGCATTTACGCCTTCCACATTCAGGCCCATGCCCTGGTAGGAAGCCAGCACTTCGGCATACTCGTTTTTGCGCAGCAGGCCATTGTCAATAAAAAAGCAAAACAGCCGGTCGCCGATAGCGCGGTGCAACAATGTGGCCGCCACCGTAGAATCAACGCCGCCAGATAAGGCCATAATTACTTTTTCGCTGCCAATTTGCTGGCGCAACGCCGCCACCGTTTCTTCTACAAAATGCGCCGCCGTCCAGTCGCCCGCACAACCGCAAATACCGTGGACAAAATTTTTCAACAGTTGAAAACCTTCCAGAGAATGGTACACTTCCGGGTGAAATTGGAGGCAATAAACGGGCTGCTCAAAATGGCCCAACTGCGCCCGAAACGCCGCCACGGGAATGCTGTCGGTATGAGCGAGCAATTCAAAACCTTCCGGCAAACGCAAAATAGTGTCGCCGTGGCTCATCCAGACTTGCGATTTGGAAGAAATGCTTTTTAACAAAGGATCATTATCTTGATCGTTGGTCTGTAAAAGGGCTTTGCCGTATTCGCGTTTTTCGGAGCGAGCCACTTCACCGCCGTAAAAATCGGCGATCAATTGTGCGCCATAACACACCCCCAGCACGGGCCGTTGGCCGATAAGTTGGTGTAAATCTACGCGCAACGCGTCGGGTTGTTTGACAGAAAAAGGACTGCCGGAAAGGATGATGCCGCGAATGTCGTCGGTCAGAACGGGGACTTTATTGTACGGCACGATTTCGCAGTACACATTGGCTTCGCGCACCCGACGGGCGATGAGTTGCGTGAACTGCGAGCCAAAATCGAGAATGAGGATCTTTTCCATGTTTGCTTTGAAGCGCGCAAAAGTAGGAAAAGAGATGCAATTATGGCACACCTTTGAGATAAGTATGGCACACCTCAAAGGTGTGCCATACTATTATATTATAACAAAAAACGATACGTAAATTTCAACAGAAAAATGTTTTGTGGACGTTGCGCCCGGACATTATCGTACAAACTGGTAATCAACGGCCGATTAAGATCGGAGTAAGCATTGGGGATGTTACCCTGCGACCAGACCAAATAGATTTCGGAGCCGGGTACATATTCCCAACGGGCCACCAGATTGGAACGAAACTGAATGTAATTAAAATCGGGCGTGTCGAATTGATAATCTGTTGTACCGTCGCCGTTTTCATCTACCGCAAATCCGTTGGCAATTGCCTTAATTTCCGAGGGTCCATAGCGATGAAAGCGACTGTTATACTGTTTATTGAGTGGGTCAGTGACGTAACCGAAATTGCTGTACAACGCCCTGAAAATGTAGGGCTCTGCGTAATATTGTATAGTTAAATCCGGCGTAATATTATAGTTAAGGCGTAGGGTAAGCGAAAAGCTGCGTTGTTCTACCTCACTGACCACCGTGCGACGAAAATCTCCAAAATCTTCCTGATCCACAAATTGGTCCTGTCTGCGCCACGAACGGCTATATCCGGGATATATGCCAATACTTAGGGCATTGATCGGTTGAAGATTTACGCCGACTGAAACGTCCTGCGCTTGCACGGTTTTATCGAAGCCCCAGGCAAAAGAAGTATTGGCCGAAAAAGAAACCTTCTTCCGCCCATCTGTTTCGACGTAGGCAAACATACCGGAGCCCGGCGGGCGGCGCAAAGAAGAACCGCCCCGCAAAGTATTATTGGAAATATCCAGTGGATTGATGGTGAATCCCGCACCTGCATTCCAGTTATTTTTAAACCAGGCATGGGTGTTGGTATTGAACGCTGAATACAGAAAGTGTCCGCCAAAATCCCAGCGCGCCCAGTGATTATAGTTGATTCGCCAAGTACGAAAAATGGAAAATGGTTTTTGAATTTGATAACCGACCCAGGTAAAATGGTTGATTTCGTCGGCAGATAACAGAAAACCTACGTCATTCAATTCGAGTTCCGGGGAACGCCAGGTCACGCCCGTTTCAAATTTGAGCACCCCGCCGAGGCTATCGGGCTTACCACCGATCTTACCCACCCGGATGGTGCCGCCTGTACCAGTTAGCGAGGTACGCGTACTATCCACAGACAGGTAACTGGCATTGGTGCGCTGAAAAAGGTGAACAAAACTGGTTTGGGTAGCTAAAATGGCTTTTTCGCTGCCTTCTACCCGGCTCAAAATGCCATTCGCTTTCACGTACCACCAGCGATTTTTCCAGAAATGCTGGAAATCGATGCCTGCGGAATAAGCGCCCCGATGCAACCAGTCCACCGCATTCTCCCGGTTTACGCCGCTAAAAATGCCCCCGATAATCGTGTTGCCCTGATCAAAATCCTTGACTAAACGGCCCACGAAATAATTGGTCAATGGCTCCACCAGTTGTGTTCGGCGTTCCCCGTTGAAATCTATTTTCGCCATTTCGCGCTGCGTCACGCTTTCCAATATGCCAATGGACCAGCCTTTTTTGGTTTTACCACTAAATTTGGCAGCTCCTAAAATAGACGTCTTCTGTGGAACATCGGCGTACTCGCCGTTGCGCAAATCCGGGTAAACGTGCGGCGCGCCACCGATGCGGCGGGAATAAAAAAGCAAATCCGCGTCGTAGTCACCGCCTGCTTCCGAGCCGGTGAGTTGGTAGTCAAAAAGATTGCGACTTTCTATAAAAAAGGGTCGGCGTTCCTCAAAAAAAACCTCATACCCATCCAGCCGTACTGCACCCGGATCGGCCTCTACTTGTCCAAAATCAGGATTGATAGTTAAATCCAGAATCAGGTCGCTGGTCACCGCCAGTTTGGCATCCAGTCCGGTACTGACATTACTGCGGGAGCCATCGGCAAAGGGATTACCGTCCTGTTTTTCAAAGTGTTCGGTTTGAGCGACGACGTAAGGAGCCAGTTCGATCTGCTTTCGACTAGTCAGGTTGTGTAGTCCGTGCAACTCGCCGAAGCCGCTGACCCAGCCGCCCGAATTCTGGGGAATGTACTGCCAGGTGGAACGCTCCTGCTTGCGAAACACTAGCCGTTGTACCTGAAAGCCCCAGACCGGATTTTCCTGATTGCCATAGCGCAGCTGGCTGAAAGGAATTTTTAATTCTGCCGTCCAGCCGAGACTGTCCACGTGGGTTTTGGCATACCAGATGGGATTCCAGTTCGAGTCCCAGTTGTTGCCATTATTAGAAATAAACTCATCACCTTTTACCCCGCTCACGGAGATAGTGAACGAAAAAGCCGAACGCAAATCGTGGTAACTATCAATATTGATTTCTACCCAATCGCCGGGAAACTCATCGCGGCGGCTCATGCGCTGCACGAGGCTGTCTGGCGCACTATCGAAACAGCGGTAGGCAACGAGCAGGAATTTTTCGTCGTAGAGAATCTTGAACTGGGTTTGCTGACTCGGTGCCTTTCCTTCAGCAGGTTGATACTGGATAAAATCGCCTTCCCACGGCACTTTATCCCAGGCTGCCTCATCGGGAATACCGTCCAATTCGACGGCCGCATTGCCCGCCGACTGGGTCGTATATTGCTTCTTAACTATCTCTTTTTGAACCGTTTGTGCGGAAAATGTTCCATAAAACAGGGGAAATGTAATCAACAGTAAAAGTAAATTTCTCATACGGGAACAGTGGTGGGTGGCGAGCAAGTGCCGGAAAAGACAGGAACGGATTGGTTAGGTTGCAAAGTTCCCATAGTTTTTGGAGGCTGCGCAAATAATAGATATACGACCAAAAAAGGGATAGAAAAAGCGGGAAATGGACAGAATCTGGCCTTGAAACTTCCACCTTTCAAATTTTGCTTGTACTCTTGGGAGTTCAAACTACCCATTTATACTTCCATTATGAATCGCATCAATTCTATCGATTTCACACGCGGTCTGGTCATGGTCATCATGGCGCTAGATCATATCCGCGACCTTTTGCACACCACGGCTTTAACCCAGAACCCGACCGATCTGAACACTACGACGGCGGGAATATTTGCTACGCGGTGGATTACGCATTTATGCGCCCCGACTTTTGTGTTTTTATCTGGTATTTCTGCTTATCTGGTATTTAAAAGAGATAATGATCTGGCAAAAACCAAAAATTATCTGCGTACGCGCGGTCTTTGGCTCATTCTTCTGGAATTTACCCTTATCAATTTTGCCCTGTGGACGGATTTACACTTTCGCATGTTAGTTATGCAGGTAATTTTTGCCATTGGTACTGGTTTTATTCTATTATCTTTTCTATTAAAAGTACCATCCCGAACACTGGCCATCGCCGGTTTGATT
Source organism: Saprospiraceae bacterium (assembly GCA_965249785.1). Lineage (GTDB taxonomy): Bacteria > Bacteroidota > Bacteroidia > Chitinophagales > Saprospiraceae > M3007. Next base: position 102,678 of record CBDFMU010000042.1, read on the forward strand.
ATCATCTTTGGACATAATTTATTACAAGGTGTCAATTTTGAGGGAAATAATGCCGCGCAATTCCTGTGGGCTTTTTTCTTTCGTTTACAAATATTCCCGATCACGCCAAACTTTACCTTCGGCGTATTATATCCATTAATTCCGTGGTGGAGCATATTGGTGACGGGCTTTGCAGCCGGGAAAGTATTTGAATTACCCATTGAAAAAAGAAAGAAAGTCTGGTTACAAATTGGTCTGGCTGCTCTGACCCTGTTTATCATCCTTCGTTTTATTAATATTTATGGCAATCCTGTCCCGTGGAGTACGCAGAAAACACCATTATTCACTTTCCTTTCCTTTATTAATGTCAATAAACAGCCGCCGTCGCTCTTGTATGACCTCGTTATGTTAGGTATCATGAGTATTATTTTGTCACTGGCAGATGGCGTAAAAAATCGCATCACCGACTTCTTTGCTACTTATGGGAAAGTGCCACTTTTCTATTATTTAGCGCACTGGTATATTATCCATCCACTCATGTTTGCGATGGTATTTCTACAAGGTTTTACCTGGGCTGATTTAGAATTCGGCCCTTTCAAATTCGGACGACCCGCCAGTGGTGCTGGCGTAGAATTGCCCGTTATTTATTTAATATGGTTGGGCGTTGTGCTATTACTATATCCGCTTTGTAAATGGTACGCACGCTATAAAGCAGCGCATCCGGAGAAGTGGTTGGTGCGGTATATTTGAAAAAGTAAATTAGCCAGGAAAAAGAAAAGCAAGAGAAATATACATCACATACCTTCTTCGGATGTTGTCATTCTGAACGCAGTGAAGAATCTGCCCAAGAGCGAAGGGAAAAGCCCACGTTCTTCATAGCCAGTTCCTTCACTGCGTTCAGGATGACAGATTTTGGGGTAAGTATTAATAAATACATTTTACAGAAAGTCTGGCACCTTCTTTTTTCTGCGTCACTATTGCGTACCTTTTGTCCTTCAAAACAATCTAAAAAGGATGCGACAAAAATTGCTGGTATCATCTATCGTGCGGTCTGTATTATTGATTATCAGTACCATTATCCTCTGTAATCTTTGGGCGTGTCATTCCGACCAACGCGACTACTCCACCTGGTCAGACTACCTCGGCGGCCCGGATCGCAACCACTATTCCTCGCTGACGCAAATCACGCCGCAAAACGTCAACCAATTAAAGGTAGCCTGGTCGTACGCCGCGCCAGACAGTGGACAAATGCAAATGAGTCCCATCGTGGTGGAGGGCGTACTATATGGCATGACCGCCGCCGTGCAAGCCTTCGCATTGGATGCAGCGACGGGCAAGGAACTCTGGCGATTCGGCGACCCGCTGAAAGCCTGGCATAGTACGAGTCGCGGCGTTTCTTATTGGTCAAATGGTCAGGACAAACGCCTCCTGTGTACCATCGGCCCCAATCTATACGCACTAGATGCCAAGACCGGCCAACCGATTTTGACCTTCGGAAATCAGGGCAAAGTAGACCTGCATGAAGGGCTGCCCGCAGCGGCACAGAACAAATTCATCATTTCCAACACGCCCGGAACCGTCTTTGAAAACCTTCTTATCATGCCCGTCCGCGTATCGGAAGGTGCTGATGCGGCCCCTGGCGACGTGCGGGCTTTCGATGTCGTGACCGGGAAATTAGCCTGGACTTTTCACACCATTCCCTACCCATACGAACCGGGTTACGATACCTGGGAAAACAAGGAAGCCTATTTGAATACAGAAGTCGGCGCAGCCAATAACTGGGCGGGCATGGCCCTCGACGTAAAATCTGGAGTGTTGTTTGTGCCAATTGGCTCAGCGGCACCCGACTTCTACGGCGGACATCGTTTAGGGAAAAATCTCTACGCCGATTGCTTGTTGGCCCTGGATGCGCGCACGGGAAAAGAAATTTGGCACTACCAATTTGTGCACCACGACATCTGGGATCGCGACCCGCCTGCGCCACCTAATTTGATTCAAATAAAACGGGACGGAAAAGCTATTGACGCGGTCGCGCAAGTCACCAAGCAAGGCTATGTCTTTGTTTTTGATCGAAAATATGGACAACCGCTGTTTAAAATCGAGGAAACCAGCGTACCGCCTTCGCTGCTAACTGGCGAATCTGCCTGGCCTACTCAGCCCATACCCGTATTGCCCAAACCCTTTGCTCGTCAAGCCTTTACGCTGACCGAACAAGACCTCAGCCCTTATGCGGAGAACCGCGACGAACTGCTCCACACCTTTCGACAGTCGGATCGGCGACGCTTTGCACCCCCCAATTTGGATGGCGTATTGCTCCTGCCCGGTTACGATGGCGGCGCAGAATGGGGCGGCGCAGGTGCCGATCCCGAAGGCGGTATTCTCTATGTCAATGCCAATGAAATGGCCTGGATTCTCAAAATGGAACCTGCCACCGCTGATCCCAACGCCCCTGCGCTGTCCGTGGGCGAGGCACTGTATGTGGCCAATTGTTCCTCCTGCCATCAAAAAGACCGCAGCGGTAACGCGCAGAGCGGTTATCCGTCCTTAATCAATGTTGGGCAACGCCGCGATAAAGCCTACGTCAGCCAACTTATCGCCTCTGGCAAAGGCATGATGCCCGGCTTTCCCACGCTTTCGGAGGCGGAGCGCAAAGCCATCGTGGCGTTTTTGTTTGGCGAGGCCAAGCAAGAGGTCGGCGCGGTGGCGGCTGACGTAAAAAAGGTGGAGACCATCCCGTATAAGCACGCGGGCTATAATAAATTTCTAGATAGCAAGGGTCTGCCCGCCATTTCTCCGCCCTGGGGTACACTCAGTGCGATTGATCTGAATACTGGTGAATATCGTTGGCAGGTTACGCTTGGCGACACCGAAACGTTGCACCAAAAAGGCAATCCGCCGACGGGCTGTGAAAACTACGGCGGCCCCGTTATTACTGCCAGCGGTCTGCTTTTCATTGCGGCAACCAAAGACGGCAAGTTTCGCGCCTTCGACAAAAAGTCTGGCACGCTCCTTTGGGAGACTACGTTGCCAGCGGCGGCTTTTGCTACGCCTATTACTTATCAAGTGCAGGGAAAACAGTACTTGGTCGTGGCTTGTGGCGGTGAGAAATTGGGTACGCCCAAAGGAAATCAGATTGTGGCTTTCGCTTTGTAGCCGTGTACGCTACCTTTTGACCATCTTGACGGGAACTATCCACCCTGCGATGCACGCCGCGAGCCGTGTACGCTACTTTTTGTCATTCTGTCGGAAACCGTCCACACTACGGTGTACGCCGCGAGGTGTTTCGAGACGTGGACGGTTCCCGACAGGATGGCAAACGAGTTGTGCTCCGCGACAAAATCCATTACACATAAACACTTGATATTTTTTAACAACCATTACCAGCGATTTATGAGACTTGTTTTTACGCTATTAATTTCTATTTGCATTAATAGTCTGACGGCCCAAACCGACACGGTGTCCAATCAGAATATTCAACCCGTTACTATAACGGCTACGCGTTTAAGCAGTGATTTGTATCGGACACCACTGGCAATTACAGTTTTAAATAAAAATCAACTACAAGCAGTCCAGCAACAATTGTCGGTCTATGATGTGCTAACCACCGTGCCCGGCGTTTTTGTACAGAATCCCGACAATTTTTCGCAGGATTTACGTATCTCTATTCGCGGTTTCGGGGCCAGAGCCGCTTTTGGTATTCGTGGTATTCGCATTATTACCGATGGTATTTCTGAATCCACACCAGACGGCCAGGCAGATGTAGATAATCTGGATGCCGGGGCGTTGCAAAGTATGGAAATACTACGAGGAGCCTCTTCTGCACTATATGGCAATGCTTCGGGCGGCATTATTTATTTAAAAACCGAAGAACCGACCTCACCACCTTTTGCCGAAATACAAGTAGTGCAGGGCAGTTATGGTTTTCAACGCTATCAAGCAAAAATGGGGATTAAATGGAATAAAGTAGGCACATTTCTAAGTGTTGGCTATAATAAAACGGATGGTTATCGCGACCATGCGAATATGCGCCAATTAATTGTAAATAATAAATGGGTAATTGATTTATCGTCTAAAACAACGCTTCGCTTACTACTTAACTACGGCAATAGTCCGCAAGCAGATGACGCAGGTGGATTGACCGCCGAACAAGTTGCTGCTGATCGCCGCCAGGCACGTCCTCAAAATGTGCAGTTTGATGCCGGAGAAAGCGTCGAACAAGGACGGGCGGGCGTGATCATAGAACATCGCATCAATAATCAGCAGCGATTAACCCTGCGCGGCTTTGTTACCGGGCGTGGCTTCGACAATCGGCTGGCTTTTCAAAGCGGTGGTATAGTAGAAATTAATCGCTTGTTTGGTGGCGGCGGTATTCAATATGAATTGAATAGCCAACTTTTTCATTTACCCTATCGAATGCAAGCGGGCATAGACCAGGATCAACAGCGCGACCACCGACGCCGTTTTGATAATAATCAGGGAGAAAAAGGGCAGGCTACTTTTGATCAGAATGAGAAATATGGTAGCATAGGAGCCTATTGGATCCATAATTTGCAATTGGCCGACCGCTGGTCTTTGACCGCCAGCACTCGACTTGACCGGGTAAAATTGTCCGCAAAGGATTTATTTTTAAGCAACGGCGACCAATCGGATGCTATTCCATTGACACGATTTAGTCCTTTGGCTGGCCTGACTTTCAAATTAAATACTACTGCCGCGACTTATGTCAATATTACTTCCAATTATGAAACCCCCACTTTAAATGAATTGTCTGCTAATCCCACTAATACGGGTGGTTTTAATCCAGATTTGAAAGCACAAAAAGCATGGAGCGGAGAATGCGGCATAAAAGCACAGGTTTTTGACAAAATCCATCTGGAAACGGCTCTGTTTTATATTGGTTTGCGTGATGAATTTGTGCCTTACCAATTGACAGATTTCCCCGGACGTACTTTTTATAGAAATGCTGGAAAATCAACGCGCAAAGGAGTAGAAGCCAGCATTCAGTATGCCATAATGCCCACTATGTCTTTTTCTATTAATTATACGTATTCCGATTTTAAATACACAGCATATATCTCTGGTGAACAGGATTTTAAAAATAACCGCACGCCCGGCATTCCACAGCATAATGCTTTTGGGGAATGGCGTTGGACGGCCAAAAAAGGACTCACTACGGTGGTTCAAGTGCGTCGGGTAGGTAGTTTCTATGCGAATGACGCTAATACGGCTAAAAATGATGCTTATACAATGGCGACCTTGCGCGCTGGCTATCGCTTACAATTCAAACAATTATCTATTGAACCTTTTGCGGGTGCCACTAATATTCTGAATGCCCGATATAATGCGAATGTACTTATTAATGCAGCTGGAAATCGATTTTATGAGCCTGCGGCGGGGGCGTATTATTACGGGGGCGTGAAGGTTAATTTTAGTAAGAGCTGAGGAGTTGAGAATGTGTAGGAACGATGCCATAATAAGGATATATAAGGAGTAAAAACGCGACCTGGACGGTTCTCGTCAAGATGACAAAAGCGGCGTACACCATGTAGTAGCACCCATCACAGAACACGCTACTTTTGTCATTCTGTCGGAAACCGTCCACACCGCGGAATAATTATAGTATATTACGGTACGGTGCGCCTTTATGCAATATCTGGTTGCTTTAGACTACCGACATTTTGGTGCGCTGCACCTTTATTGCGTAACACCAATTATTAACTGATATTATGCATGAAATACGTTTGCGAAACTTTTAAGAGTTTCGTAAACGTCGCTCTGTAATTAAATCTTTTCATCCACACTTACCAAGCAGACATTACCCTAAAAAAGTCGGGGTTTAGATAATTTAGATGAATTATCTAAACGATCTAAACCCCTTTTTAATAATTATAATGCTAATAAAAGCACGCAAAGTCTCAGCTACACTCGATATGACAAACTTCTACTATTTATTGAATAACCAAACGTCGAATCTCCGTCTTTCCATCTATTTCGAGGCGACAGGAATACACACCAGCAGGCAAATTAGTCAGCTGAAAATTCTGATGGAATGGAAGCACTGGTGCGATTTCCTGATGATCGAGCACTAAAGTGCCATTCGCATTGAAAACTTTGAAATTTACTGCTTGCGGTTCCTCTTGACCATTGATCGAGAGTGTTACTTCTCCACTAGCAGGATTAGGCGATAATTGCCAGTTAGCCGTTTCCTTGACGGTTATAGTAACAACCGGCGAATACTGGAAGCGTCCATCGTGATCAAAGATACGGAGCCGATACACATTATCGCCTGCCTGCGCCTGTGGGTCGTTAAAAGAATAGCGTTGTTGCTGCAAACTTTCTCCTATGGCACTTACGCGGCCAATGGCTTGAAAATCACCATGTTCTGCCTTTTTTTCGATTTGAAAATAGGTCCCATTTTTCTCGGTAGCCGTTGCCCAGGTCAGTTGGTTTATTCCATCTTTATACCTGCCATTAAAACTCAGCAATTCTATGGGTAGCGCAGCACTGGTAACTTTATAAATTAATCCAGCCTGACTCCCTATATATAATTCTCCATTGTCATCTTCCCCGAAAGTAACCGGATTCGTGATGGGTATGTCGGTTTGCAAATTATAAGTTCCATTAGAATGAATCAACCAGAAATTATTAGAAACATAGTCTGCTGCTACATACCAACCTTGTAAAGCAGGAGCAGCCGTGCCGCGATACACAAATCCGCCGGTAATAGAATGGCCTCCCGTAGCATCGTTGTGATCATACTCAAAAATCGGGCTAATGTAGCTGACCGTACAACCGGCTGGCGTATAAGGATGCGTGCCCTCGGAGCAATGCCAGCCATAATTTTGTCCACCAGCACTACCTGCCGCTTGAAAATCTACTTCTTCCCAGGCATCTTGACCTACATCAGCAATCCATAGATCACCGGTCGAGCGGTCGAAACTAAAACGCCAGGGATTACGCACGCCCAGGGCCCAGATTTCCTGCCGTGCACTAGTACTTCCGGCAAAAGGATTGCTGGCCGGTATAGCGTAGTTGAGGCCAGCAGAAGTGCCGTTTACATCAATACGCAGTATTTTACCCAGTAATTCCTGGGGATTTTGTGCCCGATTGCCGGGGTCGCCTCCACTACCTCCATCGCCCATGCCAATATAAAGATAGCCATCCGGCCCAAAATTCAGATCGCCACCATTATGATTGGTGAAAGGCTGAGGAATACTTAAAAGCACTACTTCCGTACTGATATCAACAGCGGCATTAGAAGCAGGCGACGTAGCAGTAAAACGACTGATCGTAGTATTACCAGAACCTGCATGTATGTAGTTTACATAAAAATAACCATTAGTGGCAAAATTGGGGTGGAAAACCAAACCCAATAATCCTTGTTCGCCATTATTAAGCACTGAGGAGGAGATATTCAGGAAATTGCCTGGCAATAAGGTGTTGGTAGCGAGATCAAAAATGCGAATAGTGCCTCCTTTATTAACTAGAAACAGCCGATTGGAACCATCTTTTGCCCCAGTAATATCCACCGTAGAAGCAGCGGAGGTAACCTGGGTTAATACAATGTGGGGTTGAGAAAAAGAAGTTTGGCTGCATAAAATTGCCAAAACGAAGCAAAGCAAAAGTCGAGAACATTGCATGAGTGACGAGTTTTTAGATTAGTGAAATTTACTATTTGCCAGTGTAGGAAATTCTATAAATAGCGTCCGCCTGATCGTCAGAAACCAATAGGGAACCATCAGGTAATTGTTCTATATCCACGGGACGGCCCCAGACATCACTACCTTCGAGCCAACCTTCGGCGAATTGAGTATAACCCAGGCTCTTGCCTTGTGCATCCAGTTTTACCAGACTAATACGATAACCGATTTTAGTGCTGCGATTCCAGGAGCCGTGTTCAGCAATAAAAATCTGGTTTTTATACTCGGCGGGGAACATTTTGCCAGTGTAGAATTCCATCCCCAGTGGGGCCACGTGCGGGCCAAGGTTTTGTGCCGGAGCAATGAAATCTGCGCAAGAATGATTTTTACCAAATTCCGGATCCGGTATCGTGCCGCCATGACAATAAGGATAGCCATAATGCTGCCCAATCTTCGTCATGCGATTGAGTTCACAGGGCGGCACATCGTCGCCCAGCATATCGCGGCCGTTGTCGGTAAACCACATTTCGCCGTTGACCGGATTCCAGTCGAAACCCACCGAATTGCGAATACCACTGGCAATAATTTCAGGCTTAGCACCGGGCTTATCCACATCTAGTCTGGTCATGGACGCATAAATCGGCTCTTTCGATTCGCAGATATTGCAGGGCGCGCCCACCGGAATATACAGTTTGCCATCTGGCCCAAAAGCAATGTATTTCCAGCCGTGGTGCGTATCGGTTGGATATTTGTCGTACACGGTGACCGGCTGCGGACAACCCGCTTCGCCCCGTGCCAGCGCGTCAATGCACTTTTCGATGTCATCGTAGCGCAAAATGCGGTTCACCTCGGCCACATACAGCGCGCCATTACGTACTGCCACGCCGTTAGGCATATTAAGTTTTTTGGCAATAGTAAAAATCTGGTCGGCGCGTTGGTCGCCATTGGTGTCGCGCAGAGCATACACGCTGCCCTCTTCCCGGGTACCCACAAAGAGCGTTCCCTTCGGGCTCAGGCAGAGTGAGCGGGCATTCACGACCCCTTCCGCATACGTGCTGATCTGAAAACCGGGCGGCAGTTTGATTTTATCCAAAGGCAATTTGCCACTGTATTTGGGTGCCTCCGGTGGCGTAGCAGGAGCGGCGACGGTTTTATCTTTTTGTGAATTACTGGTATGGCACCCTACTAACAAAAGCAGTAGGCAGCAGAGGGCGGAAAAATGACGCATTGGCTGGACGATATAGATGAAGAATGACAAAAATAAAAAGGACGAGGGGTTGGCCAGACCAGTACTTACGGATCATACTTCTCCCGCTGGGAAAATGGCTAAAAAAGTGTACCACCGGAATGGAGTTACACTAGACTTGTATTTTTATAAAAATATTTTCGTATTAAATACTTAATAATAGCTATAGTAATAGTGGGACAGTTGAGGAAGTTTAATTGGTCAACCCATTATAAATTTGTTCTGCTCTAACCCTTTGTATTGACTTTAAAGCCCTGCCGCCCAATCTGCCATTATTTTGCGGCCTTTTTCATCCGGTATATTGCCCTGTGCACCCTTCATATTATCCACAATGTGCTTTATATCAGCAGTCGCAGGAATAACACAAGTCACAGCGGGATGACTAATAATGTACTTTAAAAATAATTGCGGCCAACTGTCTATATCATACTCTTCCGCCCAACGCGGCAAGGACGTACCGACTACTTTGGAGAAAATACTGCCTTCGCCAAATGGCCGATTAATGAGCGTTGCCACACCATGCGCCGATGCCGCATCCAGCAAGCGCTTTTCAGCATGGCGATTGAAAAGGGAATAATTAAACTGTACAAAATCAAAAGCACCCGTAGCTAGTACGCGTTCCAGTTCCGGGTGAGCGGAATCGGTATAGTGCGTGATGCCAATGTAGCGGATTTTACCAGTCTTTTTCCATTCTTGCAGCGTTTCCAGGTGCGTTTGCCAATCTACGAGATTGTGAATTTGCATTAAATCCATAGTGGTACGCTGCATTTTCTGGAAGGAACTTTCCATTTGGCGAATACCTGCTTGCCGACCAGTTGTCCAGACTTTAGTAGCGTAGAAAAAGTCTGCTTGTACTGGCAGGCTCGCCGTCAGTTTACCGACCGTTTCCTCTGCCCTGCCATACATTGGCGAACTATCAATAAGCCGACCACCTTGTTGATGAAAAACTTCTAGTACAGATGTTAAGGGCCGTTTATGCGTATCTGTAACATCAAACGTCTGCCAGGTGCCAAGGCCGAGGACAGGGAGCGATTCGCCAGTGGAAGGAATATTCCTGATAATCATAATGTGCTTATCAATTACTCAACGATTCTCGGTTTGCAAAAGAAGTTAATAGGATCATCCTAAATTGAATTACTTTATAATGCAAATCATGGGTTTGGCTGAGTAAATATGTGAATGTTAAGTACTTAGACCTGGCAGGTTTCAACAACCTGTGGGATGTACACATCTTTTTCATCAGGGTAACTTGGCACAAAACCGCGTAGCGGTGACATTACAGAAGTAAAAAAAGGCATCGTAAAGATGTAGAACCGCGTAGCGGTGGCATTATAATGTCACCGCTACGCGGTTCCAACATTTCCAAACGAGGGGTGGCTTCATTTTTACCAGAATGTCACCGCTACGCGGTTTGCGCCTTACATTTTTATCTATTTGCTGCTGCTTTCACCGCCCGCAAAGCCTGTTTGCGGTGCCGGAAAAAGTGCATCTGAAAGAAGTTAATCGTCTGTAACCAACCGAGCCGACCAGCAAAAGGTTGTTTGTAGACCTGCTTGTCTAATAAGTTATCAGGCATATCCTTCAAGAATTGTGTCCAGGTCTGGCGCACTTTTTCCCAGCGGGTGCGGGTATCGGCGAGGCTCGCAAAAGCAGGCAAATAGGTATCGCCGACCACTGTGGGCGCTTTGAATTTTAGGGGCGATCCAAGATAAGCGGACAACAAAAAACTACGCCAGTAGGTGCCAAGTCCCACTTTATTCACCACTGGGTTGAAACTGAGTTTCTTACGAACGTAGGCCAGCGACAAATCTTCGCTTAGGATCAGATGATGCAGCGTTTGGATAGCCGACCAGCCACCATTCGCTGGTTTACGATTTAGTTGTTCGTCCGAATAGGGAGCCAGTACCTCGAAAAGTTGGCGGACCTGGGCATCGTACTGTTCATTTTTGCGGAGAATGGCTGCTCTCATAAGTCATTGATGGTGTGGAGGATAGCAAGGTGGCTGAGAAAAATTGAGCAGGAGTCAGGGGAAAAAAGACCTTTACCTGGCTGAATAATTTGTGCTGGAAAATTTGTTTCCTAAAATGGCTGAAATTCAATGAATTAAAGTGCAATCATGCTCCCTTCCCCGATCGGGTTGCGTTTAAAGACAAGGTTAGTCCCAAAGTTTTCCCATTTTTGCAGATTCACCACCCGTTATATAAAAGTAGTTTTATCCGCCTTTTCAACCCCCTTCTCAACATTCTCAACCACCTTTAGATCACTCGAACCGAAATGCCGTCCCCCCGGATTTTCTATTTGCTCTGTTTGCTGTTGCCGGCTTTTCATACCTCGGCTCAAACCACTAAAAAAGGAGCAGTAGTTGTTCCCCTTACTTACGTGAACGTACCTGCCCAAAAGGGTGATAACGTACCCAAGCTGCTGCAACGATACGGCCTCTACGACTTTGAATGTAATATTAGTCAGTTTTTTAAAATCAATGGCCTGCGGGAAGACTATCGCCTGCGCCCCGGTGTGGCCTATAAGTTGCCGGTATTACTGATAAAATACAACGGCAAGAGTATTCGCTCCTCGGTAGATATCAAAGATTGGCAAACCGCCAAACGCATTGAGGCGTACAACGCTTTCGCAGTGAGCCAGGGTCTGCGCGCCGCCGATTTTCGGGCCACCAAACAACTCTGGGTACCCTGGCACGAACTGAATTGCCCCAACGCAGGCGAGTCTACCGTGGCGGTTGTAGCCAATGCCGAACGCAGCCTGGAAGAAAATATGGAGGAGAATATGGCGGGCAAGGGTACCCGCGTTTTCCCAATTTTTGGCAAAGCCTACGAAAAAACGCCCCTGCTGGATCGCAAGTTGAAAGGCAAGGTCTACTATATCGTAAGCGGACACGGCGGCCCGGATAGTGGTGCACAGGGCAAGCGCGGTGGCCAAACCCTTTGCGAAGACGAGTATGCTTACGATGTAGCTCTGCGCTTGCTGCGGCTGCTCATCAGTCACGGTGCCACGGCCTATATGATCGTCCGCGATGCCAACGACGGCATTCGCGATGAGGAATGCCTCCGCTGTGACAAAGACGAAACGGTATGGGGCGACCGCAAAATACCACGCCCGCAAAAGGAACGCCTGCAACAACGTACTGACCTGATCAATAACCTCACCGAACGCCTCGTCAAGGCCGGGATCACCAACCAGACCTTGATTGAAATCCATGTGGACTCGCGGAGCCATGATACCAAGACGGATGCTTTTTTCTACTACCGTCCGGATAGTGAGGCGAGCCGATTATTGGCATTAAAATTCCATAAAATGTTTACGCAGAAGTATTTACGCACTCGTGGGCAGGGTGGGTACACGGGAACCGTCACGTCACGCAGCTTATTTATGCTCAACCAAACGGTGACTCCCAGAGCAGTATATATTGAGCTGGCCAACATCCGCAACGATTGGGATCAACAGCGGCTGGTGCTGAAAAATAATCGCCAGGCTGTGGCCAACTGGCTGAGTCAGGTGCTGTTGAGTGAGTAACATAGGCCACCGGAATTTCTCTACATTTGTCCAAATTATGTTGAGATTGTTGAGAAGAAAGGTTGAGAATGTTGAGAAAACCCTAAACACTTATCACCACCACCTCAACACCCTCAACTATCTCAACACCCTCAACATCCTCAACAATGCGTCGCCTATTTTTCTCCAGTCTATTTCTGTTGCTCGGCAGTGCTTCGCTGTGGGCTACGCACATTGTCGGCGGCGAGATCACCTACCGCTGTCTCGGCAATTCCAATTACGAGATTACCCTGTCCGTGTACCGCGATTGCTATAATGGTCGGCCGCCTTTCGATAGTGTGGCTTCGGTGGGTGTATTTAACTACGACACCACTCTCATAAAAACCCTTTTTATTCCTTTTATTCCTGGTGGCGACGATACGCTGAATATTTCACTGAGCAATCCCTGCCTCATCGTGCCACCCGATGTGTGTGTACACCGTTTTTTTTATCGCGATACCGTGAACCTGCCTTTCTTGGAAGGAGGCTACACGCTGGTGTATCAACGTTGTTGCCGCAATATACTGATCCGTAACCTACCTATGCCCACCAGTGTCGGTGCCTCCTACATCGCCCGAATTACCGAGCGCACTTTGCTGGAATGCAATAATTCGGCGGTGTTTCGCAGCTGGCCGCCGGTAGCGATTTGTATCCATGAACCCATCAATTTTGATCATAGCGCGACTGATGCGGACGGTGACTCCCTGGTCTACCGCCTGTGCACCCCACTCGATGGAGCGACAGAAGCAGTACCGATGCCGCAGCCGCCCAATAAGGGACCTTATGAAGAATTGGTGTGGCAAGACCCCCCGTACAATCTCGGCAACCTGCTGGGTGGCGAGCCGCTTATGCTGGATGCACACACCGGCCTGATGACGGGCATACCGAATACTATTGGCAATTTCGTGGTCGGTGTTTGTGTAGATGAATATCGCACTGGCACTATTATTTCCACCGAACGACGTGATTTTCAGTTCAATGTGTCCGATTGCGGGCAATTAGCGGCCTCGTTTTTTGCTCCGAAAATTGTGTGCGATTCTTTACAAGTGAAGCTGGAAAACCTGAGCAAAGGAACCACGGATTTCCGCTGGTATTTCGACTGGACGGGCGATCTCACCCAGACTTCTTCGAGCAAATCACCCATGTACACTTACCCCGACACTGGCACCTATGTCATTGCCCTGATCGCCGCTCCCAATAGTCCCTGCCGAGATACGAGTTTTCAAGAAGTACATTTTAGCAATGGGCTGCCCATCACGGTCACTGCTACGCCCGATCATATAACGTCGGGCCAAAGTTCACAGTTGCTCGCTACGCTGCCAGCCGGGTCGGATTTTACCTGGTCGCCGACCGCTACCTTATCCGATCCGGCGATCCTGAATCCGTTGGCTACGCCCGTGGTGACTACGCTATACACGATTATCGCGCCCGATAGTAATGACTGTCCAATGATCGGACGAGCGCGTGTGACGGTGCAAGCACCGACCTGTGCCGAGCCTTATATTTTTTTTCCCACTGGTTTTTCGCCGAATGGCGACGGGGAAAATGATGTGCTGAAACTGGAAGGAAATTTTATTGAAACAGCATATTGGACGATTTATAACCGCTGGGGGCAGCAAGTATTTGAGGCCAATTCTGCCGATGCTACCTGGGATGGCACTTTCCAAGGGGAACCATTGCCCGCTGAAACCTATGGTTATTACTTGCGCGTCCAATGCGTGGATGGCCAAACAGCGGTGAGAAAAGGGAATGTGACGCTGTTGCGTTGAGAGGCTATGCCTGTGCCGTATAAGCCTACAAGGCTGATATTTTGGTGAAAAACATCGCTCGTATATAAACGTCGGAACCGCGTAGCGTTGGCATTGTAATGTCACCGCTACGCGGTTCTACGCTAAACAGTGGTTGATACCGTAGGGTCGTAAGACCTACGCGAGGCATCTATAGATCAAAGCGGGAATCGCTGTTAAATGACAATGTGTGTACCTACCATAGCCGTCAGGCTAAGCAAAGCAGAAAAAGATATTAAGTAGTTAGTACGCTGGTTTTCAGCCTTTTACAACCCCATCCCTAACCCTTCCCTCGAAAAGGAAGGGGACTTGATTAGGGTGTTTTCTATTGATTATCAGTACCTTGATAACCTACAGTTTCTAGCCTAAGGAACTGATAACCAACAGATTGAAACTCGATTTGACTCCTTTCTCCTTCGGGAGAGGGGTTGGGGGTGAGGTTTAGCCTGACGGCTATGGTGTACCTACAGAGTACCAGAAAAATAAAACTGCTTTTTATATAATCGAAGGTAACACTAAGCAACACCTAATTTATTGACTATAAATTCTTTATAAAATATTTCTCTCCTAAATCAGCCGATTTGCCGGTATTAAAATCCAGCATTCCGTAGGTGTATATAATCGGCACGTATTTCAACTTTGCGGCATACTTCTCAAACAGTCTTTCCAAATCGGTTTTTCCAGATTTTTCCATAGTGTTGAATAAACTTTTTAGAAACCTCGATGCTTCGTCTCCGGCTGACCAGCCGGAGATTGAAGTAGCTGATCTTCCATTCGATAAGCTTTGAGCCGCACTTTTTTACCGCGTTCGGTAGTGGCGAAATCTTCCCAAACGAGTTCGACACCAGGTAGTTTTTCCAGTTCCGGGCGTTTGTGTGGTGTGAGCACAACTAGCAGCGGAGCCGCTTGCAGCAGTTGCCAAGTGAGCAGGAAAAGGTCTTCCTGCGGGCAAAGGTGCAGGGCGAATGAACTGATAATCAAGGAATAAGACCCTGGCAGGCCATTTTTCACCACGTCTTTGAAAGACAGTCGCAGGCAAGGCAGCCCAGTATTTTTCTCAAAAAGAGCATGCGTAAAAGGGTCACAACCCACGATCTGCGACACGCCCAAACGCTGTAGCACCCGCGTCACCTCGCCGCCACCTGCCGCAAAGTCCAGCACGCCACCAGAACTATCGAAACGAGACCAGATTTTTTTCCAGTAAAACGGCTATTTCGGGAAAATGCGGATTCTCATACGTCTCTGCAAACTCCGCGTAGTAGCCCTCGGCACCATGCGCCTCATAGAGCGGGCGAATCGCTTTCCCAGACATGGCGACTAATTGTTAATCAGCAAAATACTGTCTTTGCGCATCTCTTGCCGGACGTGGCGACTATAATCGCGTTCCAGGCTGTCAATTAGCATTTCGTAGGCGGGGTCTTTCAATGGAGCCATGTAGGGCTGCACTTTGGGCTTGCCGAACAGCTTGACTTTCACGGTCGTATAGCGTTGTGGATTCAAGCGCAGATCTTGCATGATCAGGTGCAACTGGCGAGTAGTGGCCAGCAAATTGCGATACATTTCTTCATCATTCAGCACTTTACCAACAGTACCTTTACCAAGGACCAGGTTTTGGGCCAGTGTGTCCACACGCAAAAGAGTGCCATTGGCGGTCAATAAGGTCAGACGCATATCGGCCAGACTGGCGGTAATAGAATCAATGGCCGCGTTGGCTTTGGCTGAACTTTTGTCCAGACCAGCATTTTTGAGTTGCTCCGTAATGGCGGAAAGGTTGGCGATGGTGGCTGCAATATCTTTGTTGCTGCCTTTTAGGTTGCCGGTAATATCGGCAGCATTCCGGGCAGTAGTACTCAAGCTGATGGTGCTGGCTTCAATTAGACGGTTGATTTTCAAGGTCGTTATTTCCAGATTGCGCAAAGTGGCTTCCAAAGCAACTAAGGATCGTCCAACTCCTTTGGGGTCATTTGGATCGGCGATACTATCATAAATACTGGTCAAACCTACCCGCAGCCGCGCCATGTACGGGTCTATCGCGCCCGGTTCGCCCAGTACGCTGGAAATAAAGGACTGGGATGCCCCCAATAGATAATCGCCGTCTTCAGCGCAACTACCGTCCTGGCAAGGATGGCTAAATTGCAGGTTAATAGCCTTGCCACCCATCAGGCTTTCGCCCACGATCAGCGCAACGGCATCTTTCGGCACATCCACCCCGCGATTGATGCTGAGCACCGCGATAATGGTCGTATCGTTATCCGTGTCAATATACATATCTTCGACCATGCCCACCTGAAAGCCTTTGATATACACCGGGCTGGAAGGCCGCAGTTGGTCCACACTTTTATAGCGCACGTAGAGGGTGGTTGAGCTGGTCAGCAAATTGGTCCCCTTTAAAAATTTGAAACCCCAGATACCGAGGGCCACAGCAGCGATGGCCAACAAGGCCACCTTTGTTTCGTTGTTGATTTTACGCATTAGATGATTTTGGTCAACGGTAATAAGTAAATAGGCCAAATGGCAAATGGCAACAAGCAAATGAAACACCATAATAGCCCGATTTCATCGGATGGTAATGCAAGCAGCATTTTATACAAAATTTAGCCTAAACTATTTTCATGGAAATATTTATAGTTGGTTTAGATTGGCCTCCTACGCCTTCGCCTACTGTCTCCCTCCCATTGGCACCACCACCGCCGTCTTGAATCCCAGATTTTTGATTTCCGGCAATGTCCGCACCGCTTCGTCGCGGGTGGCAAAAGTACCCGTAAAATAATAGTATTGGTTATTGGCCACCTCTTCCTGCACGTTGCTGAGCAGCGATAAGCGGCCCGTTTTGCGATCCATTTTGGTTTTCCAACTCAATAACTGAATCCGGTAGTTCGCTTTCGGGGGAGTAGCCACTGGGGGAGCAGCACCCTTGGGAGTTCTCAATGGACTGATTACCACTATGTTCGATGGGTGTTGGGGGGTGGTTTGCGCCGTGGGTAGTGGTTTTTGAGTACTCACTTTTACAGTTTTAGGTAGCGGTGCCTGTTGCTTTATTGGCTCGACTCCATGACCTTCCAGTTGTGCTTTGTAAGCCATAAAAGCCTTGAATATCGAGTACGCCATTTTTATCCGCCCTTCATCGGAAGCCATAAAATTTTCCTCCACGGCATTGGTCAGGTAGCCGGTTTCGACGAGCACTGCAGGCATCGCTGTCTCCCGAATGACCAGAAAACCGGCTTGCTTCACCCCTTTATCTTCCCGATCTGCCTGCAAGTGCGCCTGTTGCTGTACGAGGCTGGCAAACAAAATACTTTGTTCCAGGTAGGCACTTTGCCACACGCTATTCAGAATATGTGCCTCCGGACTGTTGGGATCGTAGCCATCGTATTTTTGACGATAATTATCTTCCAACGAAATCACGGAGTTCTCACGCTTGGCCACTTCCAGGTTATGTTCCGCGCGATCCACCCCGAGCACATAGGTTTCCGTGCCGCTGACCCGCGCCAATGGCATAGAATTACAATGCACGCTGATAAATAAATCGGCTTTATTGCGGTTGGCAATCGCAGCACGCTCATTCAGCTCGATAAAAACATCCTTATCACGGGTATAAATAACTTTCACCGTCGGACAATTGGCCTGAATATAAGCACCGAGCTGTAACACAATGGCCAGGGCATTGTCTTTCTCGTGCGCCGTAGCCCCCGAACAGCCGGGATCTTTGCCGCCATGCCCTGCGTCGAGCACCACCGTTTTGATGCGATAACCAGCCCCTACCGGATTGATTGGCGCAGCAATAGCTGATTCGCGCTGAGCAACGAACATAGATTGCATACCTTTGCCGCCGCTTATTTCACTCGACGCGCTGGCCACTTCAGGAATGCCCCGCCGACCGTCCGGCGTGAGAAAGTTAAAATTTTGTAAAATAGCCAACGCCGCCAAGATAGCCAGCGTTCCTAAGGCAAA
The DNA here is from genome assembly GCA_965249785.1 of Saprospiraceae bacterium. Lineage (GTDB taxonomy): Bacteria > Bacteroidota > Bacteroidia > Chitinophagales > Saprospiraceae > M3007. Next base: position 120,827 of record CBDFMU010000042.1, read on the forward strand.
TTTTGACGTCATAGCGTGGTTTTGGGCCTCTATCATCGGTTAGTAAACAGTGGCGACCGGGATTATCGGCCAAATATCCACCTGAATTGCATATTGTGAAAAAACTACCCCGCAAATATCGGTTTTTCTTCCAAATTGCTGGCCTGCTCTTAAGCGGATTCCTACAGGCACAAACCCCCGACACTACTTTGTCGCCGCTATCCGCACGTTCCCGCCAGTTGACTACCGATACGCTCCCGCCAATCGCGCAGGATTCGGTGGCGACCGACTCGTCGTTGGTAGATTTGAGCAAAGTCAAATTATCGAAAGAAGGGGTGGACGATGTCGTAGAGTATGGTGCCAAAGACTCCATGTGGTTTGATGTAAAAAATAAACAACTACACCTGTACGGAAAGGCAACGGTAAAATATACAACGTTGAATATTGAGGCAGGTTACATTTTGTTGGATTATGCCAAAAATGAAGTCTCCGCCGAATCATTTCCCGACAGTTCCGGCGCGGCGGCGGGTTATCCAAAATTTAAAAGTGCCGATCAGGAATTTGAAGCCAATCGTATTCGATTCAATTTCAAAACTAAAAAAGGCATTATTTACGAGGCGCGTACCAAGCAGGAAGACCTCTATATTCTGGGCGAACGGTCCAAATTTGTCGGAATACCTAATGGCGACTCCACTAAGAGTCAGCAGAACACTATTTACAATGAAAATTCGCTGCTCACGACCTGCGATTTGCCCCATCCACACTATGGTATTCGCGCCAAAAAACTGAAAGTTATTCCCAACGTGATGGTGATCACCGGGCCAGCCCATCTGGAATTGGGGGGAGTGCCGACTCCGCTCATCCTGCCATTTGGTTTTTTCCCCATCAGCAAAAGTCGGCAGGCGGGTCTCATTATCCCGCGCGATTTTGAGTTTGCGCGGGTAGAAGGGTTGGGCGTGAAAGATTTTGGCTGGTACCAACCGATCAGTCAACACATGGATTCCAAGGTACTGTTCAACGTGTACACCAACGGCTCCTGGGGCGCGGCGGGTACCCTGCGCTACAATCGCCGATACTATTATGACGGCAATTTTTACATGGATTATAATACGCGGGTATCGGAAGACGTGTACGCGAACAAGGTAAGAAACAAATCTTTTGGTATCAATTGGTCGCATCAACAGGATCCCAAGGCCAACCCTACGCGGCGGTTTGGCGGCACGATGCACATCGAAACGAATCGGAATCAGAATCGCAATCGGAACGATTATTTGAGCGTCTATCAGAATTCGCTGAGCTCCAACCTGAATTATTCGCAGAGCTTTCCGGGTAAACCCTACACCCTTACCGCTGGCCTGAGCCACTCGCAGAATACGCAGACCCGCGAAATGACGATCAGTTTTCCGAATGTGAATTTTACGATGCAGCGCATTTATCCTTTCAAACGGAAGGTAGACGACGGCACAGAAAAGTGGTTTGAAAAACTTTCCCTGACCTATAGTTCGGCTTTGCAAAATACGGTGCGGGTACCAGATACGTTGCTTTTTACTAAGGCTACGCTCCGAAATGCTCGCATTGGTATTCAGCACAAGGCTAGTACGGACTATACTTTCAAATTATTCAAATACATAAATGTCGCGCCAAGAATCAATTATGAAGAAAATTGGTATCCATATACCATTCGCAGAGAACGCTGGTAAATGAAGATAGTTTGGTATACGACACTATAGTGCAGGAGGGGTACAACGTATACAGTATACTGAGATACTACAGCTTCAAGATTTGGGAAAGTAGTCACTAGCACGGAATTACGGTTTCAAAACGTTCCGCACTTTTGATGCGGGAGCTTCAGCCAATACTACGCTTATTTTTTACTCGTCAATTCAAAAAAGGCTGGTTTAGAGGTTTTCGGCATAAGATTACGCCTTCGGTCAGTATTGGCGTTGGACCTGATTTTACGCAGACCACGTTATCAGCGTTATTTTGGCAGTTATGCTACTGACTACACGCGTCAGGCTATCGGTGATACTGTTACAGTACAGCATCTTACGATGATGCCATTTTTGGAAAACCAAATTACAATCCACGCCAGGTAGCCATTGGGTATAGCCTCGGCAATGTGCTCGAATTCAAACACCGGGTGCGACAAGACAGTGCTGGCATCGCCCGGCCCGATAAAAAAGTAACGCTGTTCAATAACCTAACTTTTTCGGGCAATTACAGCCTTACTGCCGATACCTTGCGCTGGAGTCTGGTCACTACGGGGGGTACTTTTCGGCTCTTTAAAGGCATTACCAATATTAATTGGGGGGCTACTTTCGATCCATATATCAGCGATGCCAAAGGTCGGCGCATCAACAAATTTGCGTTGCAAGAACAACATAAGTTGGTCCGGCTAACCACCCTGAGTTTCAATTTTAACACCGGCTTTACCATCAGTCAGGTACGTAAGGCACTGGAAAAAAAGAGTAGTGCAGCCACTACCACCACTGTCGCTGCCCACGACGACCTGCTCGGCTGGTTTGATAATTTCCGGGTAAGCCACAACATTTCTTTCATACGTACTTTGCGGCCCACCGGATACGGTACTACCCGCGATACACTGCTCGTCAGTGGTAACAATATTAGTCTGAATGGCAGCATTCAACTGAACGCCAAGTGGGCCATTGATTTGAATAATATCAGTTACGATCTGGTATCTAAAAGGATTGTCTACCCTGATCTGGGCATTACCCGCGACCTGCATTGTTGGCAAATGAGCATTAGCTGGCAACCGACGCGCGGCACCTACTTTTTCACGATCAATGTAAAACCTGGCACCCTGGAATTCTTGAAATTGCCGTATCAAAAGAATATTTACGATGCCGGATTATAAGAATGCGGAATGCAAGAAATTTCCCGCATTCCGCATTCGGTAAGGTGCGGGCTGATTACACCGCTTTTGGCACAGCAGATTGCGCGCCTTCCCATTCGTACAAACCTTCGATGGAAAGATAGCGTTCCCCAGTGTCATAATTGAAACCTAGCACCCGCGCGCCAGCAGGGATTTCGGCCAATTTCTGCGCAATAGCCGCCAGCGTAGCACCCGACGAGATGCCCCCAAAAATGCCTTCTTCCAAAACGGCGCGTTTAGCATATTCAAAAGCATCTTCTTTGGAAACCTGAATCACCCCGTCCAATATATCGGTATGCAGGTTGCGGGGAATAAAGCCCGCGCCAATACCCTGAATGGGATGTGGTCCCGGTGCACCGCCAGAAATGACGGGGCTGAGAGCTGGTTCCACCGCAAAAACTTGCAGCTTTGGAAAACGGCTTTTCAGTACTTCAGCTACGCCCGTAATATGTCCGCCAGTTCCTACGCCAGTGATGAGATAGTCCAGGCCCTCCGGGAAATCTTCAAGAATTTCCTGCGCCGTCGTGCTCTTGTGAACGGCGATATTTGCTTCATTTTCAAACTGTTGTGGCATCCAGGCATTCGGAATTTCCGATACCAGTTGTCCAGCGCGTTCGATGGCTCCTTTCATCCCTTTTTCGCGAGGTGTCAGGTCGAACTGCGCGCCATAGGCAGCCATGAGCCGACGCCGTTCTACGCTCATGCTTTCCGGCATAACCAGAATGATCTGGTAGCCTTTTACGGCAGCCACCAGGGCCAGACCGATGCCAGTATTACCGCTGGTGGGCTCCACGATGATGCTGCCGGGGCGCAATTCACCCCGCTGTTCGGCATCTTCAATCATGGATAGTGCAATGCGGTCTTTGATGCTGCCACCGGGGTTGGCGCGTTCGAGTTTCAGCCATACTTCGTGCTTATCGCCAAAGAGACGGTTGACGCGCACATGGGGCGTATTGCCAATAGTTTCGAGAATGTTGTTTGCTTTCATGTGTGAAAATTGTATCCTGGAATCCTGTTCCAGGTAAGTTTGAAATAGTTTAAATCACAAAATTGACCGGCTCATCAAAGGGTCGGGTGCGGACTTTCAGCTGCGACTGGTGTATTACGACCGAATAAGGTGGTACACTGGCAATCAGCCAACTGTTGCCACCGATGACTGAATCGTGGCCCACCACCGTTTGGCCGCCCAAAATGGTGCAGTTAGCGTACAAAATACAATTGTCCTCGATGGTTGGGTGGCGTTTTACATTGGCCAACGATTTGTCTACCTGCAATGCACCAAGTGTAACGCCCTGGTATATTTTTACATTGTCACCAATGATGGAAGTCGCACCAATTACCACCCCCGTACCATGATCAATAAAAAAAGAATGACCAATCGTGGCCGCTGGATGAATATCAATACCAGTCTTTCCGTGTAAATATTCGGAGAACATTCGGGGAAGGAGTGGAGTTCCTAATTTATGCAACACATTGGCAATGCGATAGTTAGCAATAGCTTGAAAACCCGGATAAGTTGCAATTACTTCCTCCAGACAAGTAGCCGCCGGATCGAACCGCAGGATAGCCTCCGCATCTTCGAGGATGGTATCGTACACCTGCCCCAACTGGTCGAAAAAGCCATCGGAGATGTGCATGACTGCGCCGTTAGTATCTTCCAGCACCGGATAAAGCAGTTTATGCAGCTCATTCCGCAGGGTAGCATACTGCACTTTTGCCGGTCGGATTTCGTCGCTCAGTTTGGGAAACAAAAACAGAAATAGGGCATCACAAAGCCGATGGGTTTCTGCCCGGGCGGGTATGCGAACACCCTCGTCGAACTGTTGAGCATCCAGGTGCTGAAAGAATTTCTCTAAAGATGGTTTCATAAATAACAGGCAAAAAGCAAACATAATCGACTGACTATCAATCGGTTGACTACTACAAAATCAATTAAAAAACAAGCACCCTTCCACGCGCCAAGTCGGGAAAGGGTGCCAGTTAGAAAAACAGCTATCGAGATCGTTTAATCATTCAACGCGCTCGAAGGTCGCTTCCAGCCCTTTCCATACGGTAGGACAGCAACAGCAACAACAAGTTTTGGTTGGAACGATCAATGAGTTCATTTTTTCAGTTAGGTGGCAAACATAGGACCAGTTCCATCAATTAGCAAGCGTAAAAGGCATTTTTTTCCCGATTTGCCTATTGCTGGCCATTGGGCTGCCTAAATTTGCCGGAAGTTATGCGCCTTGTCCATCTTGGATGGTTCTACCAACATCAGGCGCATATTTTTGTTACCCATTTCCCGTAAATATCTTTTTAGATAACCCAAAATATATGTACCCAACAGCCTACCTCGTAGATGGCATTCGTACGCCCATCGGTAATTTCGGCGGCACTTTATCGCCTGTCCGCACCGACGACCTGGCGGCCCATGTGCTACAGGAGTTGCTCGCCCGACATCCACAATTGGACCTCACCCAGATCGCCGATGTGTACTTTGGCTGTGCTAACCAGGCGGGCGAAGACAACCGCAATGTGGCCCGGATGGCCTTGCTGCTGGCAGGATTGCCGGCTTCTGTGCCCGGCGAAACCGTCAATCGCCTTTGCGCCAGTGGTATGTCCGCTGCCGTACACGCCAAACGCGCCATAAACGCTGGCGATGGCGACCTATATCTGGCGGGCGGCGTGGAAGGCATGACGCGTGGCCCTTATGTAATGAGTAAGTCTGCCAAACCCTTTGGGACCGATGCGAAGATGTTTGACAGCAGCTTTGGCTGGCGATTTATTAATCCACAAATGGAAGCGACTTATGGAGTTGATCCGATGGGCATGACGGCGGAAAATCTAGTGGAAATGTACGGCATTAGCCGGGAAGATCAAGACCAGTTTGCGCTCTGGAGTCAACAAAAAGCTACCCGCGCCCGCGATGCTGGGCGTCTGGCGGAAGAGATCGTTTCGATAGCTATTCCGCAGCCCAAAGGTGAATCTCGGCTAATGGAACACGACGAATTTATCAAGCCTGCCACGACCTTGGAAGGTTTAGGACGACTCAAACCGGCTTTTAAAAAAGATGGCAGTGTCACCGCTGGCAATGCTTCTGGCTTGAATGATGGAGCGGCGGCATTGCTCATAGCATCCGATAATGGGCTGAAAATGAACCAACTATCTCCCTTAGCCCGCATCGTTAGTGCAGCCGTAGTAGGGGTAGAACCACGCATTATGGGCATTGGGCCAGTGGGTGCCAGTCGCGAAGCCCTGCGCAAAGCGGGCCTGACCCTGGAAGAAATGGAGGTGATAGAACTAAACGAAGCCTTTGCGGCCCAGGTGCTGGTCTGCACTCGTTCGCTCGGTTTGGAAGACGATGACCCGCGACTCAATCCCAACGGCGGGGCTATTGCTTTGGGACATCCGCTGGGCATGAGCGGCGCTCGATTGTTGCTGACTGCGGCCCGTGAATTGCGGCGCAGCGGCGGACGTTATGCCTTGTGTACTATGTGTGTGGGCGTGGGTCAGGGTTATGCTGTAGTGCTGGAAAGGGCGTAATTTTGTACTGTGGACAGGGAATTTTTCGTTGAATAATCAACGAATTGTTTAACATTTGGTCTATTCAAACCAAATCCACCGCCTATTTTCCCGTCTACTATGAAAAGACTTCTCCTTTCCACCGGCTTTTTATGCCTCTTCGGTGCAGCATTCAGTCAAAGTAACGCGCTGGAAACCTTCGATTTACAGGATACCCAGCATTTATTAGGTACTTTTTTTGACTCGCGTTTTTTTGACAGTAATGGCGATGTACTTTGGAAGCCCGTCAATTTCGCCGATGCAGTGGAGGCCAATCTATCCGATGACGGTTACTTACACACGAGCCTCGATACGGTATTGTATTTTGGCACTTATGGTATTCACCATGCCGTTGTAGTATTCGCTACTTTTGAATACGTGAAAGGCAAAGTGAGCGACTGTCATGCCTGTAGTGCGCAATTGAGCGTGGCCGTCTTCGATGAAGCCAGTATCAGTGGCAAATGGCAAGTGCAACAGTTTTCCAAGCACTTGACGACCTTGGGGAGTTTTGGCGATAATGGAAAGGTCGGACTGGTGCAATTTGGTGAAAACCAATGGGCTATGAGTTTAGATATGGCCTGGACAGGCCAGGGAATTTATAGCGAATATGTGGAATTTCGCAATGTAGACGACTTGGAAAAAGTATTCAACTACGTCGTGCATGAAGACAACAGCGGCGTGTGGGGCGATAGCAATGAACGCACTTATTCTTTTGACAAAACCATCCATTTTTTGAGCAATAATGAAACAAAATCCGGGTGGTGGGACTTCGATCTGGTGACCCGTGGTACCCGCGCCGGAGAAGAAGATGATGGAAAATCAATACCAGACAATATCGTGGAACATTACGTATTTGACTGGGATACAAACACTTATATGCGCGCTTGCCCATGAAAACCCGTATTACCTTAGCACAGGGTGACCTTACCAAAGTAGCATTTGATGCTATTGTAAATGCTGCCAATACTTCGTTGCTGGGTGGCGGCGGCGTGGATGGGGCCATTCACCGGGCTGGCGGACCACAAATCCTGGCCGAATGTCGTGCTATCCGCGATCGGCAAGGCGGCTGCGCAGTTGGGGAGGCGGTGATCACCAGCGGTGGAAGACTTCCAGCCCGCTTTGTTATTCATACCGTCGGGCCAGTTTTTCGGGCCAATGATCCAAAAATACCGGCATTGTTGGCCAATTGCTACACCAATTCCTTGCGGCTGGCGGTTGAAAATGAGTTAAAGACGGTGGCTTTCCCAAACATCAGCACTGGCGTATACGGTTACCCAAAGGCAGAGGCTGCTGCCGTCGCTATCGAGGCAGTGCAGCATTTTTTATTAGAAAATGACCGCTTGGAAGAAGTACGTTTTGTGTGCTTTGATGCCGAAAACTATGCCATTTACCGCGAAGTACTATCATTTTCCTGATAAAACGGCGTAGATGTAGGCGGTGGTTCCAGTGACCGTCGGAAATGAAACTCGAAGGGAATACCGCGCAAATCTGTGGTGAGTACCAGTATGGAATCCGTCACTGATTGAATGTGATAGCTGACTGGCTGGACACTTTTTTGCTCGATTTTATCTTCTTTTACCACATAATCGGTCGGCTGCTCGGCACCAATGGGCAGATTGGTTTGCATTTTGCCATCGGCCCCGAACTGATAATATACCCCTTGCAAAGTTGGTGTTTCGCTTTTATTGCGCAGACCTTTGGTTAACTGCCAATAGCCCAGGATAGAATTCTCGTTTTTTGCCGTCGTGTCGCAGGAAACACACAGTACCACGAGCAGTGCCAAGGGAGAAATACGAAATAGCATAGTAAACGGTGAATTTTGGAGGGTATGGTGGCGCAAAAGTGGTCAAGCCGCCGCCTGCTTTTGATGGAAGAAGGACAGCATTGCCCTATAACTCCAACCATGCACTCGGAATTATGTCCATCACTTCAAATCGACAAAACCAAAGCCCAGGTAAGGATACTCGCCAAAGCCCGCGAAGTAGCAGAATTCCATCATTGGCGTTGGCAGGCTCACCTCAAACTCGTAGGCAAAGCCGCGCAACTGGAGTACGCCCTCGGGATTGGGCTTCAGATGAATAAGGCGCGATTTGGCCTGCCCGATCAGGCGATATTGCATGGCAAAAGCCGGATCAAGCATTTTGAGATTGACCAGCGATTTATATTGCATGGCAGCCTTAAAACGCCGTACCAAGTGGTTGAAAAAACTCACATCGTAGGCCTCATTGTCTGGCAGCAGGTAAGGATTGGCCGTTTTTATCTCCTCTACGGTAGTGATAGAAATAGGCGAAACGGCCTTGAACTGCATCGTATCCTTAAAAACAGGCTTAGGCATGATCTGCCAATGCTTTACCTCAAACTGCGCTGGTTGACCTTCCAACGTTCCTAAAGTAAGCGGCTGCTGACGGAAGAGATTGACAATTTGTTGCTCAAAAGACGCATCCAGATAAAGCGAAATGCTGAGTTTCACCTGATTGCCCTGCAATCTAAACTCTTGTTTGACTTGATCCATCTCGTAGGGATAGATGGCCAATGGGCTGAATGTGAACAACTTATAATTACGGGAACTGAGATCAAAGCCGCGCTTTTGCACCCAATGCTGAAGTTCGGCCCCTGCTTTGGAAAGGACAGTGAACACCCAACCGGATATTTCAGACTGGTAATTTATGGGGATAATGGTGCCCTTCTGACAGGAAAGGCTGAATTGGATACGCATAGTGTCCTATATTGATTAAAAATAGATTAAAGCTCTCACCAAAAGAATGACGTTTTGTTTTCGCCGCGAAAAGTACGGCAATCCTGCTTTTTAACAAGAAAAAAATCAAAATTGGGTAGAAAGACCGAGTTTTCGGCAGATTTAGCGCAGCAACGTTATGCTTCCCTCAAATAATTCGTGGCTACCATCTATATATTCTACCTCCGCAAACCAGGCATATACGCCCATAGAAGCATCTTTATGCCGGATCGTACCGTTCCAGCCGTCCCGTTCGGGGAGTGCTGAAAAGTCGTCGCGCCGAAAGCACAGGCTACCCCAGCGGTCGGAAATCTGGAAAGTAACTACCCGACTTACGCTTTGGTCTGTATAAATAGATAGGTAGTCGTTATTGCCATCGTCATTCGGAGAAAAAATATTGGGCACCCAGACTGCGCTTTTAGGTTTTGTTTTCACGTTCACCTCTACCTGATCGGTAGCGGTACAATTTTGCGCATTGGTGACGGTAACAGCGTATAATCCGGCTTCAGTCACCTGAATAGTAGCAGTCATTTGGCCAGTACTCCATTGATAGTGCAAATCGGGATCGGCAGTGCCGAGCATCAGGGTAGTACCTTCGAGAATCGAAATGGTGGCCGAGCCCAGATCAATAGTTGGCGGCATCTCTGGCTGAATGATAAAAGTGTCGCGGGCGGAGCAGCCTAACTCATTGAATACCAACACACTCAATGGGCCAGTTTGGCCCGTTGGCAGGCTGATCGTGGGCGTGGTAGCCCCAGTGTTCCAGAGAATGCTGCAAGAATTGCAATCCGTCAGCTGTACCTGCAATGTGCGCGGTATACCACCACAAGGCACAGGACCGACTGGCATGATCTGGGCCGTAGTTTCGCAGAGCGTTGCCACCAGCCAAAAATCATCGAATCCGGCAGAGTCTTCGGTTTTTTCAAAGCCCGCATTACTGTAAGAATTGCCGCCCAGCAACAAAGCACCATCGGGCAATCGGGACATAAGAGTCAGCGCATCGTCGCTGGTGCCACCAACGGGCAGTTCCCAAGTTTTTTGATGGTTTTGATCCAGACCCACTAGCCAGTAGTCATAACCGCCACGATGGGCGGCGGTTTTATTGCCCGAAGGGTCAGAATCCGTTACTCCGCCTGCCACCAAACGGCCCTGTTCGTCTTCCTGAATGGCATACAAATCGTCCAGGCCCGCGCCCCCGAAGCTCCAATCACCAATTTTCTGGCCTTCCGGGTTAAGTTCTACTATCCAGTAATCGCTGTCGCCGCCGTAAAAAGGCGCGTCTTTGCCGTTATTAAAACTGGTAGGCGGAGAGGGAGCTGAGCCGGAACGCCCGCCCATCAGCAGGTTGCCCGAACGCAGCAGGAGCAGGACATAGGGGTAATCCTCCCCTGCCCCTCCGTAGCGATGCGACCAAACGATTTGGCGGGTGGCCGGATTGAATTTGATCAACAGAAAATCCATACCTCCACGGGTGGTTTCGATGCCCAAATCACCAGAGCCGCCAGCAGAAGTGGTGCCGCCAGACAGATAGATATTACCATCAGCCGCCCATTCCATGTCGTTGATTTGTTCGTATCCTTCGCCGCCGATGGTTTTATCCCAAAGTTTATTGCCTTGATTATCAACCTGTATGATCCAAAAATCATGTAGCCCGAAAGAAGGTTCTGACTTTTCATTACCAGCATTGGAGGAGGAGTGGCAGCCCAGCAGGTAGCCATTTCCAGTGGGCATAGCGCGGATAGAGAAAAGTTCATCCTGATAAAGCCCGCCATAAGATTTGTCCCAGAGTAACTGGCCTTGCTGATTTATTTTGATCAACCAGACATCTTTATCGCCGCGACTAGCCTGGGTTTTGTCGCCGCTGATGCCGGAATAAGAGTACCCGCCCGCTAGAAATCCACCATCAGCAGTGGGAATCAATGCCCAAAGCCGCTCGTCTTGCGCACCTCCGTAGGTATGTTTCCAGATGACATTTCCATCAAAATCGAGTTTGGCGATGAAAATATTCCAGGAAAAATCGGTCGGATTGCCAAAGGCTATATTGGAGCGCGTAGAACCGCTAACAAGAATGCCATCAGAGAGCACTAACTGGCCATTCAGCTCTTCATAGCTCTCGCCGCCCAGCGTTTTGTCCCAATTGATCAGCGGCTGCCCGTTCGCCACGCCGACAATTCCTGCCAACAGTGTGATTGTCAGCATTTTAAACCAAAAAATTGGGCGAACGGAGGAGCGCATAATAATGGGAATCTAGTTGAAAAAGGGATTGTGGGGAAAATATAGTGCCAATTTAAAAAAGCCCAATTCCACGCTAAATATAACGTGAAATTGGGCTTGCTATCCAATCGAAATTTATTTGAAAAACGCTCTCTTCACAAACCTACCACAAAAACTTGTCATTCTATTGATCAAAAAACGAGTCATACTGGTTACCGCCCCGCTCTACTTGACTGGGTGTGGCCACCGGCGGCGCATTCAAGTCGAGTACATCATTGCTGTTGTTTGCTTTGGCGATGATCTTGCCTTTATCATTGCCCAACAGCATCGAAGCACCTTCTTTCTCCCATTTTTCGAGCAATTGCATACCTTCTTCCTCGAAAACGCCATTCTGCAAGTCAATGGAATCCATGAAGTTTTTGGACATATCCATGAAGCGTTCCATCTCGCCGACCTTCTGGCCTACATCGTTGGCCATCGCTTCGAGGGCCATGTCGTACATGTATTTCTTGTCGGAATTACCAGTCAGAATGGCCTGCGCCGAACGCATGGCACTGTGGCTGGCCTTGATGGCCTTGTATTCCTGCTCTTTCACCACGACCTGGTCGGAGAGGTCTTCGAGCATGATTTCCGAGTTTTCGTACATCTTCGTCAGCACGCGGTAGAGGATTTCCATGCGCTTGTACAGGTCGTCCAGTTTCAGGTTGGATTCCTGCAAACGACCGGCTTTGCGGGCTTTCAGCACCATAATAGAATCGCGGCCCACCTCTTTGGCTTTGTTGGCCATGCCGAGGTTGTTCTGAATGTCGCGCTGGTTTTGCTTGATCATTTCGGCCAGTTTGTACATCTGACCTTTCAGGCTGCTGATTTGTGTATTCATCTTGCCCAGACTATCCTTCAAGTCCTCGATGTAACTTTTCAGAATGCCGATTGGGTCGATTTGGACGAATACTCCAGTGATCGAACGCATAATGGATTTGTACATATACCACACCAAGTTGCGCATTTTAGGGTCGAGCACCATAAAAACGATGGCCGCCAATACACCTAAACCGATGGCCAGGTTTACAGTATTCCAGACGATGGTCGCCAAAATGGGAATCAAAAAATAAGCGGCGGCTCCCAGGATACTCACCATAAATATGCCGCCCGCAACACCTTCGGGGCGTTGCCAGAATGTCTTAGGTTGGCTCGGTTGTAAGTCAGTCATTTTTGTTTGTTATTAGTTGATTTGTTTACCTGCCGAAGCCTTTTTCAGGCGAAGGCGGGTTGATTTGTTGAGTTAAAAACCTTTGAAAAGGTCCACTAAAAAGTGTCGCAAAATACTGCGAAAACGGCGTTTGACAATGAGCAGCAAAAATATGGCAGCGAATATGACCCACGAAGCACCCCGGAAAATCGGCATCAGGCGGAAGGCTAACCAAATCGCGAACAAAGCGGCCAGAAAAGCGATGATGGGATTTCTAATCCAGGAGGACATAAATAAAAGGGCAAAATTGCAAATTGCAAATCGGCAATGAAAACAATTGAGATTATGTCATCTTCATTGACATATTTATCTCAAAGTAGACGTTTCCAAATCAAAATTACTTCAAATACTGCTGCATTTTCTCCACGTCGCCCTGCATTTGGCTCACTACAGACTGGAAAGTTGCCTCAAAATCGGCCTTGGTGTTTTCTATTTTTACCGTGCTGTCTTGCAGTTCCTTACGAATCTGATCGGCGCGCTGGCGGTGTTCTTCGATTTGCTGCGTGAGTTGTTTGATCTGCTCGGTTTTCTGCACCATCATCGCCTCGATATTTTTCACTTCGTCCTCGCGATTGCCGATGAGTTTCGCACGCTGTTGCTGATGCGCTTCATTAAAACGGGCCTGTTCGCCGCTCAACACATTAAGATAACCCTTCGCCGATTCTACCAGTGCAGCTGGCGTCGCGCCCATCGTTTGGGCCATCGCGTAGGCTGATTGGAAGCGCGTTTGTTCGTCCATCGGCATCTTCGCCAGATTACGCAGGGCCTGCCGAAACTCAAAATAATCGAACCCAGGCTGGTTGTTTTTTTCCAGTGCGCCGAGTAGGATTTCAGAGAATTTGTCGGTTACTGAACCCGTTGTACTGGCCGTCGGCGCGGGCGGTGGTGGCGGAGCCTGCTGGGTAACCTGCGGAGCAGATTTAGGCATCGGAGCAGACGCTGATTCCTCCGGGGCATTCGGATCTTCGACTACAAAAACGGACTTGAATTTCTTAAAAATGTCGCTCATGCGTGGGTTGGTTATTGGTCAATTGGTTATTCGTTGTTGTTACCAGAAAAAAAGTGTTCCAAAAGATTGGACAAAAATGGCTCCCCTTATCAAAGTATCACCTGATTCGTCGGCGACCGTCCGGGATTTTGCGACAAAGTAAAGGAAATGGGGGGATATTTGAAATGCGGAATAATGACTGCCGAATTCTGAACTAGCGCAGTGTAAACTAAAATTGCTTTGAAAGAAAGATGTTTTGCTAAAATATCATAAAAGGAAATTTTGACTGAGGATAAATAAAAGAAGACTTAGATGATTTTTTAATTTGAAAGCCATTTTCCTTAACTGGCCGACTAATTTTGCCCGCTCTAAAATAATTCCGCACCCCGCATTTTATCCTATGACTTTCGATGTCACGATTCCTGTATTAAATGAAGAGCAAACCCTCGTGCAACAGGTGCGCACCCTGCATCGGTTTTTGAGCCAGCATTTTCCCGACACCAACCAGTGGCACATCGTCATCGCCGATAATGGCAGCACGGACAACACGCGCCAACTGGCCTCGCAACTATCCCAAGAATTGCCAGAAGTACAATTGGTGCAAGTGCCGAAAAAGGGCGTTGGTTTGGCCTTAAAAACCTCGTGGGAGCAAAGTCAGGCCGATATAGTGGGCTATATGGACTTGGACTTAGCCACTGATTTACAGCATTTTATACAGGCTTATCACGCTTTGGCCACCGAAGGCTTCGATTTGGTGTATGGCTCTCGTTTGCACAGTCGCTCAAAAGTGGAAGGCCGCACGGTGAAACGGGAAATCACTTCGCGTGTCTTCAATAAGATGCTGCAAACCTATCTCGGCACCCGTTTTTCCGACGGGATGTGCGGTTTCAAATGGTTACGACGCGAATATGTACAGCCGCTTAGAGACGACGGTGCGATCTCCGATGGCTGGTTTTTTAGTACCGAATTACTGGCCGTCGCCGAATGGAAAGGCCTGAAAATGTGTGAATTACCCATCAAATGGACGGACGATAGCACGAGCAGCAAAGTCGAAATATTACCGCTGGCCAAACAATATATCCGGGCGATGAAAGTCTTGAAACAACGAAAACCAAAATGACCCTCCCTACCCTACTTCTCGGCACCGCCCAATGGGGTTGGAAAACCGATCGCGACGAAGCATTTCGCCTGCTCGATGCCTGGCTACGCGCCGGTCATCGCGGCATTGATACGGCAACCAACTACCCGATCAATCGCCAGCCAGAAGATTTTCGGGCGGCAGAAAGAATACTGGAAGAGTACGTCCAAGCCCACGGCCTGCGCAATCTACAAGTGACCATAAAAGTGGGCAGCCTTGACAATATGCGCTCGCCGGATGCTAATTTGTCGCCCTCTTTTTTGGGGATGATGGCCGAGGAATATCGCCGCCGATTTGGCGAGAATTTGCGGAGCATCATGTTACATTGGGATAATCGGGAGGATGAAACTGCCATCCGCGCCTCTCTGGAAGCACTGGCTTTATTGCAACAACAATATGGTTTGCGGCCCGGTTTGTCGGGCATTGCGCACCCGGAGGTGTATGCACGGGCGAATACTGACTTGGGTCTTTCATTCGACATTCAATTGAAACACAATGTATTGCAATCAGATTTAGCGCGTTACCAGCCACTTCTTTCCTCTCCATCTTTTGCTCATTCGGATGCAACTCCCCCCCTTTACGGGGGGGCTGTTTTTGCCTACGGCATCAATGCAGGCGGCGTCAAACTGGATGGCCCCTACCCTGCCGACAGCACTTTTCTGGCGCGGGGCGGCCAGCCGGAACAGGTGGCAGCACGACTGGAACAAATCCGGAAATTATTGCCCGGTTTTCATCAGGCATTTGTGCGGCCTCCGGTCAAGACGATGAATCATCTGGGTTTGATTTACGCCGCCCTGCACCCTCGGGTGGATGGCATTGTTTTGGGACTGTCGTCGGTGGCACAACTAGCGGAGACTTTGGATTTTTGGCGCAATCTGGATGTGTTTGATTATGTGGATGTGTTTGAGGGATTGAGCAGATTAGATTAATTTATAAAAATTGGTATTAACGCAGATGCCTTTCGATGATCTGTAAGACTTCTTCCATTGACAAGTCAAGTAAATCTGCTATTTCTTCGGCGGATTTACCTTTACGGTGAAGCCTCAATATCGTTTCTGTCATTACTTCTTCTCTACCCTTTTCCATACCTTCTTCTCTAACTTTTTTAATCAAATCCTGCGCATCGACCATTTTAGTATATTGCTCACTGGCAATGTCACGCAGGTTCTTTAAATATCTTTTATATTCTTTCGCATCTTGCTCATTCAGTTTCATCTCGTCTAGCCGTTCATTTACTTCCTTCAATCCCTTGGCGGAGAAATTACTTTTTATTTCAGCGTTCTTGAAAAAGTAGATCCACTCGTCCAGTTTATCTTTTACCCGGTCGTGGAACTGACTTACTTTAATAATCCAATACTCTGGATAAATCTCATGGATCAGATCTTTTCTATACAACTCCACTTGCTTGCCGGAAAGTGTCAACACATCATTTTTATGAATTCCTTTAAATATAGTCGTGCCGTGATACACATAGTCCTTTCCTTGCCCTAAGTCGAAGTAAGCAATGGTAATCGAAATAACTTTTTTTACTTCGCCATAAGGCTGCCCCTCCTTGATATGCTCGGTGATGGCTTTGGAAACGCCAAATAACATCCGGTGAAAATAATCGTATTCATTGCTGTTTTGCACTTCGATGATTACCAATTCGTTTTTGGAATTCTCCACCAGGATGTCCACCCGGTTGTGCTTATCATCTTCCGTCTCTTTATTGCTCTCGCTGTCCAGTATCTGCTTGATCGTCACCTCTTCGCCGAGCAATTCGGTCAGGAACCCCTCCAATATGTCAAAGTTGGCCTTGTGACGAAGCAGCCGCTTCATCGCCCAATCGAACCGAACCAGTTTTTTTGCCATTTTGTATTGTTTTGGCTGCAAAAATAGGGTAAAAGTCGCGAATTTATCAGTTTTTGTTGTAGATCAGTTGTCAAACCGACGATAAAGCATTTGGGCTGTCGTCGGTGGCACAACTAGCGGAGACACTGGACTTTTGGCGTAATCTGGATGTGTTTGAGTATGGGGATGTTTTTGAGGGGTTAAATTCCTGAAAATCATTTTAGATTAATAGAGTACTCCTTCCCCATTTAATTAGAATTTATATTGTACATCCAAACCCGCTAAAAAAGCCGTCCAGCGCATGTCATAGACCAGTGAGGATCTGGAATGGGCAAAGTTATCATTCAAGCGTACTCTAGACTGATAAGACTTAACGGACAGCCCTATTTTGGTTTTGGCATTGATTGGGTAAATACATGAGATTTTCGGCATCCACCCATAATCATATCGGTGGTAAGAAACAGTACCATACACATAGAAGGGTGGGCCAAAGGCAAATTGTTGATGCGGAAAATATTCTTTGCCAAATACAAGTAGATCGCGATTAAGTAGTATGCTGCTAAATAGCCCCACCCCCACACTCCATTCTACCTTTTTGCCAAATTGGAACAGGGGAATGATCTCTATTCCTAAATATTTAAAATTTGGAAACTGAATGAATCTAAGTCCGTCCGGGTCGCTAAATTGCTTGCTTTGTGGACTAGTCGGATATTTAGAAAAGGTCCATTGGAAAGCACCCTCTCTTGACATGGTAGAGTCTCCCCACGGAAAAGAAAACACCTCTAAAGGTTTTCTTTCCTGATACGTAATATTTCCTTGTACAGTCACCCACTTGAATATTTTATAATCGGTGCCTATACTTCCCCAGATGCCTCTTTTCCAAGTATTTCCATCTGTATAAGTTTCGGATATTGATAATATATCCGAGTATTGAATGCCGAATGATAATTTCGGGGGAAAAAATTGGGCGAAGGTATCAAGGCTTAGTGCCGTCATCAAAAAAAGAAGAAGTATAATTATTTTCATAGTCATGATGTACAAAACCCATGTACGAATTATTTTTTCGTACATGGGTTGGACGCAGAATTATAACTGATGTTACGCACGAATTAGAATTTATAAAACTGTAAATTCTCCCATTGCTCATGTCATAACCTGGACATTAACAATATTTTCCCCCTCTAATTGCCTGTCATTCAGAGCGTAGCGTAGAATCCGAGGCCGAAGACTGAGGCCCAAAAAGTAAAAATTCGGCTACGCCCTCGGATTCCACGCCTTCGGCTCTGAATGACACACGATAGTAGTGCGTAACATCAGTTATAATAGTAGAAACGCTGGACTTTTGGCATAATTTGGATGTGTTTGAGGGATTAGAGCGATAAGAGGGAATTATGAGGATAAAAATTGATGTAAACCTATATAGATAGTACCAGGCAATTTTTATTTACTGATAACGATTTGTTGCACCCTTTCAACGGTTATGCCTAGTAGGTCTGCAATTTCGATATCAGACATATTCCTATTATGCAACCTTAAAACATTTTCAATTTCTTTTTTCTCCAACGCTTTATTTATTAAATCCTGCGCATCTATCATTTTAGTATATTGCTCACTGGCAATGTCACGAAGGTTCTTTAAATACCTTTTATATTCTTTCGCATCTTGCTCATTCAGTTTCATCTCGTCTAGCCGTTCATTTACTTCCTTCAATCCCTTGGCGGAGAAATTACTTTTTATTTCAGCGTTCTTGAAAAAGTAGATCCACTCGTCCAGTTTATCTTTTACCCGGTCGTGGAACTGACTTACTTTAATAATCCAATACTCTGGATAAATCTCATGGATCAGATCTTTTCTATACAACTCCACTTGCTTGCCGGAAAGTGTCAACACATCATTTTTATGAATTCCTTTAAATATAGTCGTGCCGTGATACACATAGTCCTTTCCTTGCCCTAAGTCGAAGTAAGCAATGGTAATCGAAATAACTTTTTTTACTTCGCCATAAGGCTGCCCCTCCTTGATATGCTCGGTGATGGCTTTGGAAACGCCAAATAACATCCGGTGAAAATAATCGTATTCATTGCTGTTTTGCACTTCGATGATTACCAATTCGTTTTTGGAATTCTCCACCAGGATGTCCACCCGGTTGTGCTTATCATCTTCCGTCTCTTTATTGCTCTCGCTGTCCAGTATCTGCTTGATCGTCACCTCTTCGCCGAGCAATTCGGTCAGGAACCCCTCCAATATGTCGAAATTGGCTTTATGCCGAAGCAGCCGCTTCATCGCCCAATCGAACCGAACCAGTTTTTTTGCCATTTTGCACTGTTTTGGCTGCAAATTACGGCAAAAGTCGCGATTTATCAGTTTTTGTTGTAGACCAATTGTCAAACAGATGATGAATCATTTGGGCTGTCGTCGGTCGCGCAATTGAGCGAGACGCTGGACTTTTAGTTTAATTTGGATATTTCTAATTATGGGAATCTTGCGGTAAGAGAGAATTATAGGGAGGATAAAATTAAGGCGAACGTGAGTATGGCCGACGTAGCCGCGCTTAATCAACTGTGAAAAGCTAACTATCAAATGCTTTCAGTAGGCGAACATAGTTTCCCAATCGCTGGTTCGCTTTTTCTCAAACTGGAAAGATTGTGTATCATTTCAGACTACTGGACATTTTTGAAAAGAGGTGGCGAAAGCCGATATTGTGTTTGCAACAACATAATAATCGATGCTTCCACCACACATACGCAAATTTAGTGTTTTGTATGAAAGTTATGGCTTAGGGGCCGTAAAAAATATTTGGCTTTTAGTCTGCCTGCTTCCTTTAGCGCGCACGGTGAACCTTTACAAAATGAAGGATTACGTTGGCGGGGTACTTGGCAAGGATGGTTCGAAGGCCAATAGTGATTATAAACGGCTGATTCGTTTTTTCCAGGATTGGGGCGAAAGCAGGGCGTTGTTACACGATTTGATGCGCCAAAATCTTCGGTTTTTGCGTGGTTTAGGCTTTAAAACCCTGGTCATGGACGGCACGAGTTGGACGCTTGGGGAAGCGAAAGTGCATTATTTGGTGCTGAGTGTTCTGGTTGGTTCTGTGGCCGTTCCGATTTATTGGGTGCAGTTGGAAAAGATAGGCGCGTCCAGTCAGGCGGAGCGCAAAGCCATGTTTGAGCAGGCATTTTTGCTGTTCGATCTGCAAGGGATGACGTTGTTAGCTGATCGGGAATATATTGGCAAAAATTGGTTTAACTTCCTCAAAAAGAACAAGATACATTTTGTTATACGGCTTCGGGCAGGCGATTATTTTGAAGAGGTGAACGGGGCCAGAGGTAAGGGCTATGAACGTATGGTGACTAAGTGCGGCTTAAAAGACAAATTGGTTAAAAAGCAGATTTTTCTGGATGGCCAGGCCTTCACCATCGTTATGATGCCTAATCCCAAGGTGAATGCAGAGGAACCGGTGATGATCTTTTTGACTACGCTACCCAATGCCGTCAAGGCCGCTGAATGCTACGTCAAACGTTGGAAAATCGAATGCCTTTTCAAACACCTAAAAACGAACGGATATAATCTGGAAGACCTTAATCTCAAAAATGCTAGCAAAAACCTGTTAATGATGGCGATCGTTACAATAGCCTATACCTTGGCCATTCAAGAAGGCTGGAAGCACCAAAATTATATTGCAACGCAACGTTATCAGGACGGGACTCAAACGCCAGAAGTGTCCATTTTTAGAGAAGGACTGGCAATCCTAACCACAAAATGCTTCCGATTTATAGAATTTATACGATATGTTTTTAGCATGCTAAGCCCGAAAAATCATCCCATTTCCAAAAATGTCCAGTAGTCTGGTATCATTTACATTAAAAACCAAATGACTACTATTCTTGCTACTTGTTATCATATTACGATTGGTGAATTAGCACTACTTATTGTTCAATTAATATATCTTGTTCTAATACTGCATACTCCCTTATAAACGAATTATCAAAAACATAAATTGCAATTGTCAAAATGGTACAGGCTATAACGCCTGCCCAGCCTGCAA